>JAWLBB010000001.1:0-1260000 GCA_041395105.1 Opitutaceae bacterium
ACCGGGCGTCTCTATGAAAAAAGTCCCGGATTGCGGGAGAAGGCCCGTGAATCCGTGCCGAATCGGACCCTGATCACGGCCGCGGAAGTTGGAGAGCAGATTGCCTTTCTCTGCGACCCCGCCAACCGCCACCTGGTCGGCGCCGTTCACGTGATGGACGGCGGTCTGTCCCTCCGTCGTCTCCTGGTGTGATCCGCACCCCGTCCCTCCATGCCACAGAACCCGTCAACAAACCTTCCTCCCGTCCTCGGTCCGGCCGGCTATCCGATCGTGATGGTCCGGAACAACCTCGACAACCTCCCCGATTGGACCTTCCCGGAAGGCTACGGCATGCGCCCGATGGAGCCTGGCGACGAACGCCTCTGGGAGGACATCCAACGCGATGCCGAGCCCTACTTCGAGGTTCAACCCGGTCTTTTCCTGCAGGAATTCGGCCACGACCTGGAGAACGCCTGGCGAAGGGTTTTCCTCATCACCAATCCGAAGGGATGCAGTGTCGGCACGATGGGGGCCTGGTACAACCCGTCCTTTCAGGGAAAGGATTTCGGACGTATCCATTGGGTGGCGACCCGACCTTCCAGCCAGGGACAAGGGCTGGCCAAGGCCTCCCTCGCCGCGGCCCTCAGGGTTTTGGCCGGACATCACCAACGCGCCTACCTCGACACTCAGACCCGGCGTATTCCCGCCATCTCCATTTACCTGGATGCCGGCTTCCGTCCGTTCTTCAAGAATGAGGCCGACCGCGCGCTCTGGTCGGCAATTGCCTACGACATGGGCAAGCCCCAGCACACCGACTGGATCAACGAAGCGGTGCTTGCCTGAAGCCGGGACATCCGCCGCTCTTCGGGTCCGGATTCATCCCATCGATCGGCGGGTCAGACTCTCACACTGCTCAAGAAAGGTCTGGGCGGCCGCGATCAATCGGGAATAGCGATGGTAATCGCCGGTCCACGAGTTTGGCACGCAGACCTTCCGAATAGCGGGTTGGCCTGCGGTGGCCTTGTCCGGAACAACCTCCAGGGAAAAACCCGGCTCGTTCCGGCTGACCACAAACTGACGGGGCCGGCCATTCTCGACCCGCTCGATCCGGATGAAGTGATCGGTCTCCATTCAGGAACCGCCCACCCCCGGGACAGCAAGCGGAGGCAGTTCGACCGGCTTCAGTTCTATCTTCGTCTCCGTCGTTTCCTCTTCAAGGACGGGTTCCGGGGGGACCGCCGGGAGCAGACCCTGCTCGGCCAGGGCCGCTCGTTGCTGTTGCTCAAAAGCCGCCATCGCCTCCTCCGGGGAAGGCGGAGGCACCTGCTCCAGCAAGGGCTTGGGCGCCTTGACCACACCGTCGACGCTCCGGATCGTGATCTCCTTTTCCGCCATCACATTGCGGATAAAATAGCTGATATAGCTGAACCCGACAAAAAGCGCCGCCACCACGGCAATGGTCGGAAGGATGGTCCAGATCAGGTTGGTCGAGCGACCCAGAACGAGAGGATGTCGCCTCGACCCAAGAGAGGTCGGTGGGGGTTTCTTGAAACTCATCACAGAATCAAAGTAAAAGCATAGGGAGACACCCGGCAATCTCAAGGGACATTTCGGCACCGGGTCGAAAGTCTCTGCGTCAGGTTGGGCAAAACGCCCTCGTTCCTCGCCACCCCGTCTCAAAAAGGCGTTTCCTTCTTGAGCCCATGAATTCTCTCAGGAAGATGGGAAAGAGCCTGGATCCGTCATGAACAGCCCGACCGCTTCACCCAAGACCATCGCCAAATGGCCGTTCTTTCTGGGCGACGCGGTTTTCCTTGCCGCCATGATCGCGCTTCTCGCCCTCGCCGATCGCCCGATTTCCGGCAGCGTGGCTGCGGCCGCAGTGGTCTGCCTGATCTGCGGAGTCGCCCTCACCCTGATCCCCTTCCTGATTGAGAATGAAAACCGCGTCCGCCTGGCCGAGACCAGCGGAAGCGCCTCCGATGGTCATCATCTTCGCAAACTCTCCGCCCTGGCCGAGCAGCTCAGCAATTCCGTATCGCGAAGCCAATCCTCCACCGAGCAGGTCGAGCGCGCCCTCACCTCGATTGAAGAGACCAATGACCGACTTGCCGACCTCGTCGAGAATCTCGGCCGGAACACCGAAACGGCGGCACCGTCCGGCCACGACCTGACACCGGTCCTCGAGGTGGTCTCCGGTCTGGCTGCGCGGCTCGAGACCGTCGACGGACGTCTGCAGGAGCTCGACCGGAAAACCGAGCACGCGGCACCGCCCGGGCACGACCCGACGCCGGTCCTCGAGATGGTTTCCGGACTGGCTTCGCAGCTCGACGGCATCGATCGACGGCTGCAGGAACTTGGCCGGACCGGATCCGTGACCCCGGACGACCTCAAGGCCGCCCTCGGCAGTCTGAGCCGGGAGATCGAGGCCAGGTGGCTCGCCTGGAAGGAAACCGTCCCCGTACCCCCGCCTGACCCATCCCCGGCAGACAATCCGATTCCCGGGTCCCCTGAGACCGCAGGCCCGGCTGAACCGGAATCGTCCCCCACGGCCACCGCTGCGGCGAAAACCGAACCCAGAACCAGGGAAGCGAAAACACGGGTTCGCCCCACCCCTCGGATCAAGCCGGAACCCAGGAAACCGGTCGGAGACGACCCGAATCACGATCTCGCGATGGAGATCCCCGAATCGACTTCGGCCCGCTACGTCTTCAACGATCGCTCGACCTCCATCATCGCCACAGCCTATATCGGTATTGGCAATAAACTCACCATCCGGGGAACCGGGCCGGGCCTGAGCTGGGAAAAAGGTGTCCCGATGCAATTCCTCTCGACCGGCAGGTGGGGGTGGTCGGCCCTCGATGTGGACGAGCCGGTCATCTGCCGGATTTACCGCAATGATGAGGAGCCCTCACTCGACGGCGACATCGAGCTGCAGCCGACCGAGCTCAAGGAGGTCAATCCGAGATTCTGATCTCCCGGGAGCCCGATGAGTGACGAGCCGATTGAGCTTCCGATCAATGGGGTTCTCGATCTGCACACCTTTCGACCCTCCGATCTCGCCACTCTCATTCCGGACTATCTGGAGGCCTGCCGGGAACGCGGGATCCTCTCCGTCCGAATCATCCACGGCAAGGGCACCGGAACCCTCCGGGAGACCGTTCATGCCCTGCTTCGTCGCCAGGCCGGGGTGGCCGGATTCCGCCTCGGCGATGAAACATCGGGGAGTTGGGGCGCCACTATTGTGACCCTGAAACCAGGGGCGCGCTGACCCGACGGGCCGCTCAGGGCCGGTCCTGTTTCAGGGCGGCGATCTCCGGAACCACATGCGTCTCGTAGCATTCCGGGCAGATGGAGTGGGAAAAATCCATCCCCTTGTGCTCCGTCATGTAGGTCTCCAGCTGCTCCCAGTAATCACCGTCGTCCCTGATCTTTTTGCAGTAGGCACAAATCGGCAGGATGCTCTCCAATTGCTGGATCTGCCGGGTGTAGGAGAGGATGCGTTCGGCTACGCGGAGGCGCATCCAGATCTCGTCGTGATTGATCGGCTTGGTCAGGAAATCGTCCACCCCGGCGCGGGCGGCCTGCAGGAAATTGTCCTTGTTCCGGCTGACCCCGGACAGGAGGACGAAATAGGTGTAGTCTTCGGAATCGGCCGATCGGATCTTCCGGCAGAGTTCTAGGCCGTCCATGTCAGGCATGCGCCAGTCACTGATCACCACCGGAGGGTTCTTCAGCTGAAAACGCGCCCAGGCTTCGGTCCCATTGGTCACCGACTCGACCTGGTGCCCAATCTCGGTCAGGAATTTCTCAAGGAGTCGGCGCGATACCGTCTCGTCCTCGGCAATCAATATGTTCATGCATGAAGCCCCGGTAGTCTCTTTGGGCACCTCTCCAGATCGGCCAATTCCCTGCCCTCTTGACGCCCCGGCCGCGGAATCAGACGAATTCGATCCCCCACCTTGCGTCAGGGCCGGACACCCTTATGCTCCCAAAAGATGAAAACCATACTTGCCCTGCTTATGATCGGAACCATCACCAACGCAATCTTCGGAAGCGGCGACCCGCTCGAAATCGGGGCAACCGCCCCCGACGTCACCGCTCTCAACCAGGACGGAATTCCAGTCTCACTCGGCGCTCTCTACAGTGAAGGAATGGTTCTGGTTTATTTCTACCCCAAGGCGGACACTCCCGGCTGTACCAAGCAGGCCTGCAGTCTGCGCGATGATTTCGAAGCCCTCAGCGACAAGGGTGTCACCGTGGTCGGAGTAAGCACCGACACACCGGAAGCACAGAAGAAGTTTCAGGAAAAGTACCGTCTTCCGTTCGTCCTGATGGCTGACACCAATCAGAAGATCGTCGGGGCGTTCGGCGTCCCGACCCGGATGGGAACCGCCGCACGGCAGGCCTTCCTTATCCAGAACGGCAAAGTCGTATGGCGCGATCTCAGCGCCTCAACCGCCGAACAGGCGGCCGACGTCCTCGCCGCCCTGAAGACGCTGGGGTCGTAAAGGCGCCCATTCTGCAGGAGATTCCCTCAATCCTCGATTTCATCGAAGAACGGGGTTCTCCTGCAGGCCGATTCCCTCCGCAGATGGCCGGGCTTTCCGTTACCTGATCCGCACCTCGCGCCCGGTGGCGGAGGATTCATAGATGGCATCGAGAATCTTCTGAACAGCCAGCGATTGGGCCGGCTGGACATAGGGTTCCGCCTTCCCGAGGACGACGTCGACAAAATGCCCCATCCGATTGGGGGTCACGAGGCAGGCTGACGTGTTGAGCTGTTCGACGACGTAACCGGTTTTCGTGCTGCGGTAAAACTGTGCCGGATTGGTGGTCGCCCCTCCTTCGGTCCCGAAAAGCTGCCCTCCGTTCTCGTCGCGTGTCGGCTGATGAGCGGCCCAGGTGACCTCGAGCAGCACAGTCCGGCCGCTCTTCATCTTGATCAGCGCATTGCTCATGTCATCGACGTCGAACGGCTTGCTCGGATCGACCTCCGACTTGCCCCAGCCGCCTTCGCCGAGTCCGCGGTTGCCAAACCTGGTGAAGGTCTGCCCGCTGACTGCCGCGGCATCAAAATCGTCCATCAGGTGGAGAATCATATCGAGGGCATGCACGCCGATATCGTAGGTACACCCTCCACCGGCGAGGGCTTTCTGGGTGAACCAAGTGCCCATCTTGGGAATCCCGCTCCGGCGCATCCAGCGAGCCTTCGCATGATAGACGTCACCGAGTTTGCCCCTGGTCACCAATTGCTTGATCGTCTGGACCTCCGGGGTGAACCGAATGTTCTGGCCGATCATGAGGTGGCGTTTCTTGCGCCTGGCCAAGGCAATGACTCTGGCGGCGTCTGCCGCGTTGGTGGCCATCGGCTTGTCGATCATCAGGTGCTTGCCGGCGCTCAGCGCATCCAGGCCCACCGGTGCGTGAAGGAAATTCGGCAGGGCGATGCTCACCACGTCGACGTCCTTGCGGGCGAGAACATCCTTGTAGTCGGTGTAGAGATCGGGAATGCAAAAGCGATCGGCCGCCTCCTTGCCCCGGATCGGGCTGGTCTCGGCCAAGGCCACCACCCGCGCAGCGGGATGGTCCTGGAAGCTTTGAATATGATTGAGGCCGATCGCTCCGGCTCCGATCACGGCGACGTTCACGGTGGTATTGCGTCCCATAAGAAAGTGGACAAGGTATTGTTGGGTGAAGACTTCGGGCGCAAGCACGAAGCAATCCCCGATCCATCCTGAGGTTGGAAACACAGCTGTGGAAAGACACTTGGCAACGACGCTGCAGATGGTAGGGTGGCCCTTCCCTGGCCCCGTGACTCCATCTGGCGGGGCACCCGGTCCCGTCCTACTCAATCCATGAAAATCTGTGATCTGACGCAGTTCTACAGCCCTCTCGGCGGGGGCGTGAAGCGCTATATCAGCGACAAGCAGCGTCATTTTGCCAAGGTGAACGACCTTGAGCATGTTCTGATCATTCCGTCCGCCCGCAACGCCGTGACTTCAGGGGCCATCACCCGGCAGTACGAAATCAATTCGCCCCGGCTGATTGGCTCGCGCAGCTACCGAATTCTCATGAATCGGAAACGGATCCTCGAGATCATCGAACAGGAACGACCGGACCTGATCGAGATCGGCGACCCCTACCGGACAGCCTGGATCGGGCTGGAAGCCGCGAGGAAAATCGGTGTTCCGGTGATCTCTTTCTACCATTCCGACTTCCCACGGGCCTTCGGCCGGACGATCGAGCGGTTTCTCGGCCGCCCGATCGAACGCCTGGTCTCCCACTGGATCGATCGTTACGTCGTCGGTCTCTACAACCGGATGGACGCCACCGTCGTGGCCACACGCCGACTGTGTGACGCCCTGACCTTCTGTGGCATCAAGAAGGTCGTGAACATACCCCTCGGGACTGATGTCGGGGTGTTCAGTCCCAAGCCCTCCCGCGAGAGGATCCGGCAGGAATTGGGTCTTGGGCCCGGGGCGCCTCTCCTGCTCTTTGTCGGACGGATCGCCCGTGAAAAGAACATCCGCCAGCTCGTCGGCATGCTCGACCGTCTGCCGGCACGCCTGCAGTCCGCCCATCTTCTGCTTATCGGCGACGGTGAATTGGGCGATTGGGTCAAGGAACAGGCGGCCAGACGCCCGAACCTGACATGGCTGCCCTACAGTGAATCCTCCATCCACCTGGCCGAGATGTATTCCGCAGCCGACCTCTTCATCCACCCGGGCAAGTGGGAGACCTTCGGAATTGTCTCCCTGGAAGCCCAGGCCTGCGGGTGCCGCGTCATCGGGATCGCCGGAGGCGGCCTGGAAGAATCCCTTTCCGGAGAGTCTCCCCTCATCCTCGCCCGGGACGCAACCGGGGCCGGCATTGCCGAGGCCATCACCCGTGCCCTCGATCTCGGAGAAACCGATGGCGAGCGCAGTGAGCGCAGCCGGCGGATGCAGGAGAATTTCAACATCGAAACCACCTTTGTGCGAATGACCGCGCTTTACCGACACCTGATCGCGGGCGGTTCCGCCGGGACTTTCCAGCTTCCGACCAACAAGACCATCCATGGCGTGCACAATCCGGCCCTACAGACCTGAGGACCGGGCAGCCGTCCGCCACGTATGCTGCGAGACCGGATTCATGGGCAATCCGATCGAGCCGATCTTCAGCGATCGAGAACTCTTTGCGGACTTCTTCACCGGCTATTATACCGACTTTGAACCCGAGAGTTCGCTCGTCGCGATCGATGACGAGACCGGCGAGATCATCGGCTACCTCCTCGGGTGCCTTCGCTACCGCTACAATGCATTCCGGCAGGGACTCCTCATCGCCACCCGGATCGTTCCGCGAGCCGTGTTTCGTTTCCTGACCGGACGTTACGACAAACAGAGCCGGCGCTTCCTTTACTGGGTTGTCTTTCGCTCATCCGGACAGACCCCCAAAGGGATTCCGGCGGCAGCCCATTTTCACTTCAATCTGCTTCCCTCCTACCGGACCGGGAAAGCGGGTCGCCAATTGCTCTTCACCTACGTGGACAAGGTTAAGGCGGAGGGTGCCCGCGCCGTTTTCGGTCAGATCCAGGTCCAGGACGACAAGCGCACGCGATTCTACGAGCGCTACGGTTTCAGGCTGGTGGACAAGAAGGAGATCACCAAGTTCAGAAGACACTACGACCAGCCCGTCTACGTGGCCACTCTCTGCAAGTTTTTCGATGCCTGAAGCACCGCGTGCCCTCATCGTTTCCTTTCACGATCTCCATCCCGGAAGCCGGGCGGCCTGCGAACGCTTCCTCGAGCTCGCCTCCAAAGCCGGCGTCCCCCGCCAGTCCCTCCTCGTGGTGCCCCGGTGGCACGGCAGTCCGCCGTTCCATACGGATGCCGGGTTTGTCCGTTGGCTGCAGGAACTCGCCGCAGCCGGTCACGACCTCTGCCTCCATGGCGACACTCATGCCGCCGAAGTGATTCGGGGAGGTCCGGTGGCCCGCCTGATGGCTCGTTTCTACACCAACCACGAAGGAGAATTCTATCAACTGACCCGGGCGGAAGCGGATGGCAAACTCGCCGATGGCCTCGCCTGTTTCAGACGATCGAATCTCGAGGTCCACGGATTCACCGCTCCGGCCTGGTTGCTCAGCACGGATGGAAGGGAGGCTCTGCGGCAGATGGGATTCCACTACAACACTCTCTTCAGCCAGGTTGAACTCCTCCAAAAACAAAAGACCGTGCCCGCCCCAACCTTGGTCTTCAGCTGCCGGAGCGCGTGGCGCCGGTTCGTCTCCGTCCATTGGACACGGTTCTGGATGCGGTTCCACCGCAGCGCTCCTGTGCTCAGACTGGCCGTCCACCCCTGCGATCTCGACCACCCCCGCATCCTTCAGGCGGTGCTGGACCTGCTCACCCGCGCCATCGGCGATCGGCGGCCGATGACCTATCGCGATCTCGCCCTTTCCACTTCCCCTCCGGTTTCCTTATCCCGATGAAACCGTCGCGGACCCTGAATCGCAGTACGCTTATCCGCTACCTCCTGCAGGCCATGGCCCTCGGCGGTATCGCATCGGTCGCGGTCTTCGTCTTCACCCTGCGGGAGGATACCTGGCAGCAGATGCGGCAGTTTCACTGGCCTCTGCTCCCCGTGCTCTTCGGAACGGCCTTCCTCGCCTGGATCTGCAATGGGGGGCGTGTCCTGGTTCTGTCGCGTGCCCTAGGCTACGAGATGAGCTTCCGCCAGGCGATCGCCGTCTCCCTCTCGGCCGAGTTCGGCATCGCCGCCACCCCGGCCGGGGTCGGCGGGACCGTTCTGCGTCTTGCCCTGCTCCGCCAGGCCAATATCCCGCTGACCCGGGGCGGTTCCATGCTGGCCGCGGATGTGACCGTCGACCTCGCCTTCTTCAGCCTGATCACTCCCGTGGCGATCTTCGTTATTCTCAAGGACCCCGCCTTCGGAGGGCTACTCCAGGAAGCCGACGACCTCCATGTGATCGGCCTGATGTCCGCCCTCGCCCTGCTTGCAGTCGGACTGATTTTCCTGCTGACCCGGTCCAGGGTCCAACGCCACCTGCAGGATTGGTCGGGCCGGTTTGCCCTCGGCCAAAGAAAGCGTTGGCCGACGCGAATTCGCGCGATTCGCTGGGCGATGGCCCGGAGCTACCGACGGATTTTTACCTCCCTCGCCTTCATCTTCAAACGGAGGAAAGGCGCTCTCCTGATCGATTTCGGCCTCGCCTCCGTTCAGTGGTGTTGCCGCTACAGCCTCCTGCCCCTGGTGCTTTTCGCTTTCGGTACCCAGGCCAATCCATTCCCCCTCTTCCTCATTCAGGGCATCCTCTTCAGCCTGTCGCTCATCGTCGTGTTGCCCGGGGGTGGAGGATCGGTGGAGATTTTTGCCGGCATCATACTTCCTCAATTTGCTCCCCTTGCCCTCGTCGGCGTCATCCTTATGACGTGGAGATTCTTTTCCTATCACCTTTACCTGTTGGGCGGGGGGATCGCCTTTTTCTGGACCTGCTCGCGGCTGAACCGGATTTTTCCCCAGCGAAACCGCTCGGAAACCGCCACCAGCCTGGGGGTCGATCTGGCGGGATAATCCCGCTACTCCGTCCGCCTATCCGCCGACGAGATCAGCCGGGAATTCGCCTCGAAAACAGTTTCCGGGTGAAAAAACCCGGATTTCTGCCGTTTACAGGCCCATGGATCCCGCGTTTCCAACGTTTGAACCCATAAAAATCGTGAAACGGATACTCTCTCTCACCACTCTGATCATCTCAGTGACCGCCTCCTTCGGCGAGCCGCTGGAATTCACCTGGCCCACGCCCAACGACGCCTACGCCATGGGCAAGGGCCCTCAAGGCTATATCCTCGCCCGGGAAGCCGGAAATGCGGACTCCGGTCAGTTCGGGTGCACCCTGAACCAGGGTATGCTTTTCCACGACGGCCTCGACCTGAAGCCACTGCAGCGGGACTGGATGGACGAGCCGACCGATCCTGTCCGTGCCATCCTGCCGGGGATCGTGCGTTATATCAACCGGGACCGCTACAAGAGCGAATGGGGCCTTTATGTGGTCGTTGAGCACAACACCCTCGAGCCCAAGCTTCTCAGCGTCTACAGCCACCTCCGCAACATCCCCTACGAATTGGCCGAGGATCAGATGGTCGAGGAAGGACAGGTCATCGGCACTCTCGGACGATCCACCCCCGATGGGTCTCTCTCAAAATCCGAGGCCCACCTGCATTTCGAAGTGGCCCTGCGACTGGCCGACACCTTTCCCGGCTGGCATAGCCGCCACCAGGAGGCCGGACCCAACAGGAACGGCGTCTGGAACCCACGCAACCTCCTTGCCATCGATTTCCTCGACCTCGTCGGCAAGCTCAAGATGGGCGATCAGGACAATATCCGTGATTATCTCCTGATGCAGCCCATCGCGGTCTCGATCAAGGTTCAGTCACTGAAGACCCCGGATTTCATCCGCCGCTATCCGGAACTGATCGGCGAGGAACTCAACCAGGGCGAGAGTCATGGCTGGCAGATCAATTTCAACGGCTACGGTGTTCCCATTGCCTGGCGCACCCTGACCCGCGAGGAAGTCGTTGTGATGGGACCCAATGTGACCGAGGTCGTCTACCATGACCCGTCAGAGTTGATGGACTATCCCTGCTACGAACTGGTCGAGGCCAACTGGCAGGGTCAGGTCGTCCCCGGTCCCCGCCTGCTGGAAATCGTCAGTATTCTCTTCAATCTCTGAGCCGGAGAGCCGCCCTACCCGTCCACTCCGATTTCGGCAGATCCGGTCTTTTCTCTCGACCTGAGCCACTGGATGTCGAGGGTGAACGGCCCGGCCCTTCCATCCGAGATCATCATCCCGATCGACGTGATCCGGCTCGGGTCGAGGTCCTTCTGGGCCACCCAGAATCCCCGGAAATAGGGTTTGAAATCGTTCCAACGCAAAGTGAGGGTCGCCCACTCCCCCGCCGGAGGCGCGAGCGAAGCCGTATAGTAGACCCGGTCCGGCGTGTCATCCGTCCAGAGCATCAGGGAATAAGTCCGGCCGTCTCCCCGGACTCGAAGCTCAAATCCCTCGGTCTCCGCCAGGTCAACGGGCCGTTCCTCTCCCCGGATCGAGGCAAATCCCCCACGGTTTTCCTGCGACAGCGTACCTGAAAATCGCATGGCGCCCTCAATGGGCTCAAAGCGCCCCGTCGATCGCCCCCCCATGATGGTGTCATTGAGCGGAGCCCATGATTTTCCGCCGGCATCACTGGAAAAGTCCAGATTCACCCGGTCCCCGCTCCTGGCGACCGCCTGCCCGTTGACCACCGCCAAAAAGAGGAAGCAACCCCCTGCGAACAAGAGCCGTTGAATCGAACGCGCGACCATGGGGGTCATTGAAACATGCGGCCGGTGGGTGATCAACACCGGGTTTCGGCAAACCGCCCTCACCAGATGGCAGTCGGCCCCCGGGGAACGGCAATTCCCTCCGAGCGGTCCGCGCCCTCGGCATCCATGAAGGACGAATAGGGCGATCGCGGCTGATAAGCCGGCAGAAGAACGCCCGCCTCGTCGACGAACTGCAGCCGCCAGGACCGGTAATCGTCGAGGATTCCTGCAAACTCCTCCCGGGTCTGGAAACCCGCAACCGCCCTCTTGAAAAAGACGGCCGGACCGAACTGCCGCGCATACCAGGGCGCCATTTTCCGAAAGAGCCGGCACCCGAGGGCTTCTCCATGAAACGTGATCATACGATCCAGATGACCGCACATCAGGGCAATTCGTTCCTCAAAATCGGGTTCCGCCGGGATCTCACCTGTTTTCAAGAAGCCGGCGGTCTGGCTGAAGATCCAGGGATTGTAGAAGGCCCCGCGTCCGATGCTGACCCCGGCGCAACCCGTTTCCTCCAGCATCCGGGCCGCTCCTTGCGGGGTGGTGACATCGCCGTTTCCGATGACCGGGATCCGCGTCACCGCCCGGACAACCGCCGCGATTCCCTTCAGGTCCACCCGACCGGAAAACCCCTGAGCCCGCGTCCGCCCATGCACAAAGATGGCCGCGGCGCCGGCATCCTCCAGGGCCCGGGCCAGGTCGGGCGCCGTCAGACTGTTCTGGTCCCACCCCAGACGCATTTTGGCGGTGACCGGAATCCGCAGCCCCCCGACCATAGTCCGCACAAGCTCGGCCGCCGTGTCCGTGCTGGTCATGAGCGTCGCGCCACTGCCGGTCCGGACCACTTTCTTGACCGGGCAACCCATGTTGATGTCCACCGAGGCAATACCCATCGCTTCGATCATCTGGGCGGCATCGCGCATGACGATCGGATCCGCCCCGAAGAGCTGCACGGCCAGCGGGGAATCCTCCGGACAGGTCGCCACCAGCTTGTAGGCCATCGGGTTGTGCCGGAGGAGCGAATGGGCATTGACCAGGTCGGTCGTAGCCAGGTCGAGCCCCCCGAGCGCCCTCACCGCCAGACGAAAAGGCAAGGTCGTGTACCCTGCAAGTGGCGACAGAAAAAGATTGGTTTTCAGCTCAAGCCCGCCGAAACACACCGGCTGCAGACCAACACCGGCAGCGGGCGGAGAAGGATGCCGGGACACCGGCGGGCGGGCGGAGTGGATTTCCATGGGAAGAGGACATCATCCTGAGGTACCCCGGTGGCGGTGCAAGCAAGAGCCACAAGGGTTCCGAGTCGGCAATGCCCGATATCCGGACGAAAGTGCAACCCGACTCCGGCCCCCAACCTCCGGATTACAGAAAACAAAAAATCTGCAACTTCTGAAGATGTACCTGTGTTCTTCGGATACAACCAACCTCAACCCAACACAACAATGACCACTTTATTCATCTACGCCGTCATCAGTTTCGCAGGATGCCTGACCATGGCCGGTCTCGACCTGATCCAGCCGTCCCGCAAGAACTGACAATCTACTTCCCAAAACACACTGAGTCGGGATCGCCGGGAGCCGGGCAAACCTCCATGACAGAGGGAAGTCTGGCTCCCGGTTTTTCTTTGCCTCCAGCAGAAGATACCATGGGGTGGTCAGGTTGGACGTTTTCGTCCGCTCGACCACCTCAGGTTATCCTTCGGTCAGTCATTCGTCGAAGAACAAAGCCACCCATCCTTCGGTTGAGTCGAGTCCGCCCTCACAAGCCCTGAACTGAAATCTCAGCGTTGACCCCTTGATGGGTCTTCTCAACCCAGACGCGACCGGAACGTCGGGTCGTTGACGTGGCGGAGGGCTTCCTCCCGGGTAATCTCTCCGTTCTCGAACAACTGAACGAGGGAACGCTCAAAGGTGATCATCCCCTCCTTGGCCTGGGTCTCAATGCCCGACTGGATCTGCTGCCAGACCCCGTTGCGGATCAGGTTGCCCATCGCCGGGTTGTTCTTCAGTATCTCCATGGCCGGTCGGCGACCACGGCCGTCCGCCCGGACGACGAGGCGCTGTCCGATGACCCAGGACAGACTGAAGGAAAGCTGGCTGCAGAGTTCCTTGAAGCGCTCCGGAGGGAACATGTCGACGATCCGCGAGAGGGCACCCTTGGCATCCTTGGTATGCAGGGTTGAAAAAACCAGGTGACCCGTTTCGGCCGCGGTCAGGGCGAGGGCCGTCGTTTCCCGATCCCGCATCTCGCCGACGAAAATGATATCCGGATCCTCGCGCAGTCCGCTCCGAAGTCCACTGGCGAAGGTGTTGACGTGGACGCCGATCTGCCGCTGGGAAACGAGAGCCTTCTCCGTGGGCAGAATGTACTCGATCGGGTCCTCCAGGGTGATGATCCGGACGGCCCGCTGCCGACTGATGTAGCGCAGAAGACTCGCGATCGTCGTCGATTTTCCACTACCGGTGATGCCGGTCACGAGGACCAGGCCCTGCTGCATGGAAACAATCTCCCGCCAGGCCTGATCCGTTGAAAAACCAAGCTCCTCCGGCGGAGGCACCTCCCGGGGCAGCACCCGGAAGACACAGGCCAGACCCTCCCGTTCGGCAAACGCATTGAGACGGAAACTGGTGGCCCGTTCCTTCCATTCAAACGACGCGTCGACGTCTTCCGGAGGACGCCGCTTCAACTTCTCCACCGCGACGACTCCGAGGACCGGGGTCAGCAGGGTTGTCATGATTTCGTCGGTCAGGGGCGTCGCCCCGGGCACCAGGACCAGTTCCCCATCCAGCCGGATCCGGGCCGGTTGCCCGGATTTGAGATGGAGATCCGAAACACGCGGCACCCCGTCCTGCATGAACTCTTTCCGCAGAAACAGTTCCAGCAGATCAAGCAATCCGCAAAGCCGGTCACCCACCGGGTAGATCCGCTGATTCCGTTCGTCAGGCATCCCAAAACAGAAGCACAATGGCTGCCCAAGTCGAATTTCTATTTCCGCGTCTGTTTCTGACAGTTTTCCAAACGCCGGGAGCCGGACGGCTACCAGAGATCGTCCTGGAACTGGCGGATCAGGATGGTGTAAGCGACGACACTCTTCTGGTCGGATTCAAACATCACGTCCCGAAAGCCGCCCGCCGGCATGGCCAGCCGTTCAAAGTACGGTTTCTCCATCTGCGTCTGGCCGATGAACCGGAAGGTGCAGTCTTTTTGCAGCAAAAGCGGTTGATCGGTCTGATTCTGGATGCGGGCCCAGACACGGATCCGCCCGTCTTCGATCGGGTGAGCCTCGACCCTCGCAAGCGTCACCAGGTCGGTATAGGCCTTAGAGACCACCTTCATGTCAGGAACCAACACTGCGCCAGTCCAATTCCGGAAAACCTCATAGGGTTCCCCGTTGGTCTGGAGCGGGAGGACGGTGATCCGGTCCTCGGGAGTCTGTGACTCAGCGTTGATGACCCGGACAACCTTGGGCTGCGGCGCACCTTCAGAGAGATAGCCCAGCGACTCTTCGAAATAGGTGCGGTCTTCAATACGGTGAGGCAGGACGACCTTGGACTCTTCCTTGTTCGGCGCGATCAGCACCTTTGCTTCCTTTGGGATGCGTGGGCCGAAATTCTGCCAGGCGTCCCATACAAAATAGCCACCGATCCCGATGACAAGGAGGAGAATGGCGAATCCGATTACGCGCATGACAGATAGGTCTGAGAAGGGAATTCAGGCTCGGCGCCGGTTTACCGGACCAACCGTAATATCGGCGTAAAAATGCCGGCATTTAGCCCTCCATCATAGCCCGGTCACTCGACCGGCTTTGCCGGTTCGAGCAACGCGGCGAGTTCCGAAACCTCCGCGACCGGCAGACGGCAGGCGAAATCCTGGCAGACCCGGGCCAGCGGTTCGGCAGACTCGGCAGCCACCACCAGCGACTCGGCCGCGATTCCGGCAAAGAGTCCCTTCGGGATGACCTCGTCGTCCAGGGCATGGACCACAACCGCATCCGGCAGGAACCGGCGGTCGATTTCCGAGCGGAGAGCCTGATACCGGGGATCGGCCCTTGACCCGTTAAGGACGATTTCCCGCGACGGCCTCACCGCCAGATCGAGGGCCATCATCATCTGCGGCATGGCCTGCGGATTGGTCCCCCACTGGGCGGCGAAGGCCTCAATCGTCTTCCGACCCCGATCTTCAAGGTCGTTCCGGCCAAGCATTCGGCTGAGACGGATCAGGTTGCTCGCCGCCACGGAGGAAGGGGCCGGCTCCGCCCCGTCGTAGTCCTCCTTCATCCGTACCAGGACGCCCGGGTCGCCGGCCGCCGAACTGAAATAGCCTCCGCCTTCAGCATCCCAGAAAAGCAAATCCTGAATGCCCTGCAGCTGTCCGGCCCATTCCAGCCAGACCATCGAGCCGTCCGCCTCGTAGAGATCGATCAGACCCTGGATGAGGTAGGCATAGTCCTCGCAGAACCCTTCAACCTCGCCGCGGCTTTCCCGGTAGGTGCGGTAGAGGCGTTCGGTCTTCGGATCCCAGAGATTCTCCCTGAGGAATCCCGCCGCCCGCTGCGCCGCCTGCAGATCCTCCGGCCGGCCGAGTCCACGGGCATTGCGCGCCAACGCGGAAATCATCAATCCGTTCCAGGCCGTGATGATCTTGTCGTCAAGATGAGGGTGCGGGCGCTGGCTCCGACGATCGAGGAGTCTCTGGCGCGACCGCTCGAGCAGGTCGGCGACCTCTTCCTCGGGCCGTCCGGTTTGCGCGGCGGTTTCTGCAATCGTCCGTCGACCGGTCAGGATATTCATCCCGCGGAATTCACCCTGGGGATCCGCCCCGGCCGCCACGTTCCCGTCATCCTGCACACCGTGATGGACCATGAAGACTTCCGCATCCTTGTCGAGGACCTCACGAACCTCATCGGCTGACCAGGTATAGAAACGACCCTCACCATGCTCCCCGGTCGTCGGGTCCAAACTGTCGGCGTCCTCGGCCGAGTAGAACCCGCCACCGGGATGGGTCAGTTCGCGTTCGACGTAATCGAGGACGCCGGCGGCCACCGTCGCCCATGCCTTGTCCCCAGTCAATTGATACAACTCAAGATAAGACCAGGCCAGCTGGGCCTGGTCGTAGAGCATCTTTTCAAAATGCGGCACATGCCAGATCGCATCGACCGAATAGCGGTGAAAGCCGCCGCCGAGTTGATCCATCATTCCTCCTGCCGCCATTGCCCGATGGGTCTCCCGCGACATCCGCAGGCTTTCAGTGCGGACTTTCTCCGGCACCGAGGGAGAGACCGCCATCCGATGCAGAAAGAGCAGGTTGGCGGGACGGGGAAACTTCGGCGCTCCGCCGAACCCACCCCGGGTGTCATCGAAGGACTCCCAGAGATACTCGTAACAGGCCCGGAGTTTGTCCGGGTCAAGTGGCCCGGGAGCGCGGGTCGCGTGGGCGGCATACTGCCGGAGAATGCCCGCGGCATGGTCACCCTGAGCGACAACCCGCTCCCGGTCATCTTCCCAGAGCTCGGCCAGCTTGCGCAGGATACTGAGAAAGCCGGGCCGCCCCCCCTGGTCATCCGTTGGGAAATAGGTACCGCCGTAGATCGGCTGCAGATCCGGGGTCAGCCAGACACTCATCGGCCACCCCCCGCCGCCCGTCGTCGCCTGCACATAGGTCATGTAGACACGATCCACGTCGGGCCGCTCCTCCCGGTCCACCTTGATGCTGATGAAGTGGTCGTTGAGAAAGGCCGCAACCTCCTCGTTTTCGAACGACTCCCTGGCCATGACATGGCACCAGTGGCAGGTTGAATAACCAATGGAGAGAAAGATTGGCTTCTGCTCGGTCCGGGCTCGCGCAAACGCCTCCTGCCCCCACGGGTACCAGTCGACCGGGTTTTCGGCATGCTGGAGCAGATAGGGTGACTGCTCGGCGGCCAGGTGGTTGCGGGCGGTTGATCCGGGATTATTTTCGGCGGTCACGGCAAGGGGGCCCAAGGTAAGGATCGCAGCAATCGACATCAGCGTGCTGCCGATACCCGGGACAAGGGGAGAATTGAGAGATGAACGGTTCACGAGAAACGGTGGATCATGGCCCCGGACCACGGACTCCTCCCGGGGCAATGCAACCGAGGCCGAACCCAAACCGGACGGAAGTCAATTTCGCAGATCCGGCGGAGGGTGGCTCCGGGTCGGCAACCACTCTTGCCATCCGCGGAAATCCTACAACCGTCTCCTCCGCTCATCCACCCATCCGGTCCCCGCTCTTCCATGCCTTCAACCTCTACCATCCGGTCGGCCACCGCCGAAGACACATCCCTCATTCTCGGGTTTATCCGGGATCTGGCCGCCTACGAAAAGCTGTCCCACGAAGTCACTGCCACCGAAGATGACCTGCGGCGGAATCTCTTCGGAGAAAATTCCGTGGCCGAAGCCCTGCTGCTCTTCGAGGGCAAGAACCCGGCGGGATTTGCCGTCTTCTTCCACAACTTCTCGACCTTCCTCGGCAAGCCCGGAATCTACCTGGAGGACCTGTTTGTCCATCCGCTATATCGCAAAAAGGGATATGGCAAGGCTCTCCTGACCCACCTGGCTGCCCTCGCGATCGAGCGGGGATGCGGTCGCTTTGAGTGGTCGGTTCTCGACTGGAATCAACCATCGATCGACTTCTACCGCGGCCTTGGAGCACGACCCATGGAAGACTGGACGGTCTTCCGCCTGGATGGAGATGCGCTGGAGGCGCTCGGTCGGTCCACGAAGGCGATTCACTGATTCATTCGGGGACCGGCCAGAGGAATTGCCCGTGTTCACGCAGGTGGAGCAGTTGTTCGACGCTCTGACTGGATTTCCGCTTAACCGCCTCCACCGTATTGAAGGCATTGTGAGGGGTCAGAATGACATCATCGCGGTCCTTCATATCCATGACGGCGCGGACCTCCTCGCTGATTCCTTCCAGCGAACTCCCCGATCGAAGGGCAACCGCCAGGGTGCTTTCCTGATTGTAAACATCGAGCCCGACCCCGCCCAAGTGGCCCGCCACAAGCGATTCGAGCAGGATTGGCGCCGGTGACAGCTCGCCTCTCGAGATATTGACGAAGACCGCACCCGGCCGGCACAGGCTGAAACGCTGCGCAGTGAAGTAGCCTCGGTTTGCGTCGGTCAGATTCATCGCCGCCACCACCACATCGGCATCTGCCAGCGCCGCATCCGGAGCCGCATATTCCACGTCCGCGAATTTCTCCACCAGGTCGACGCCCACGACCGCCATGCCCAAGGCCCTTCCAAGAAGAACCACCTCGCGACCGATCTGGCCGACCCCGATGACAGCCAGCTTGCGCCCACCGGTTTCCCGACCCGTCAGTCCGTCGCGGTGGAATCGACCGAAGGACCGCTGCTGTTCGGGCAGGCGCCGCAACAGGGCCATCCAAAGCACGACGGCCTGCTCCGCGACGGCCCGGGCGCAATAGGTCGGCAGGTGACCCAGCCTGATGCCGGGATATCCGGATTTTCGGATCCAGAGGAGGTGATCATAGCCTGTGCTGCGCGACAGCACGGCCTTGAGGGAAGGCAGCCAGGACTCCGGAATGAGCGATTGGGTGCGGATACTGATGACCGGGGCGGGGGGCTGGCCCAACCCCTCTTCCTGGATGGTCAACGCGGTGTAGCCGGCGGCGACATCTCCGGGATGGAAGTGCTGCAGCTCGGCCGCCTCCTCTTCAAACGCTTCATAATAGCAGATGTCCATCGTGACGCTGGGGCGGGAAGATCAAGGGTGAAGGGGCCAGAAAATGGGCAGGACGGCGAATACCGCCAGAAAAACAACGAAGGCCAGCGGAATGCCCAGCTTGAGATAATCGACAAATCGATAGCCGCCCGGTCCCATGACAAGGATATTCGCAGGATGGGAAATCGGACTGGTAAAACTGGCCGAGGCGGCCATGGCGATCGCCATCATGCCAGTCAGCGGTGAAACCCCCAATCCCGTACAGGTCTGGATGGAGATCGGAGCCATCAGGAGGACGAGGGCTGCCGTGGGAATGATCGTCGTGGCCACGGCCGTGATCAGATAGAGCCCGACGATCACCGGCCAGGGTCCGAGCGGCCCGAGGAATCCGACGACTCCCTCCGCCAGCCACGCGGCAGCACCGCTGTCCTGCATGGCCGATCCGAAGGGAATCATTCCGGCAATGAGGAAGACGGCCCGCCATTCGATCGCGCGGTAGGCTTCGTCCATTCTCAGGCACCCGCTCAACACCATCAGGACCACCCCGAAAACCGACGCGATCGCAATGGGAAGCCATCCGAAGAGCACCGGCACGAGGACGGCCGCCATGATCAAGGTCGCCGGGATCGCCTTGTTGGTGCGGAAAACGTCCTTGACCGTCGGCGTGAGCACAAGGAAATCACTCTCGCCCTGCAACAGCGCGAGCCGGTCTTTCTCACCCAGGAGCAGGAAAGCGTCTCCGAATTCCAGTTTCATCTCGCGCAGGTTGGAGCGGTAGGCGCGGCCTCCTCTCCAGATGGCCAGCACCTGCAGTCCGAACCGCTCACGGAAACGCAGATGACGCAGGACCACTCCGGCCAGGGTGGAGCGTGGCGCCAGGGTGGCCTCCACCATCCCGATCGACCCGGATTCAAGAACCGACAAGTCCGGCGCAGCATCACTCTCGATCATCAATTCCTGCAATCCACGGAGGATCCGCAGATCCTGCCGGGTTCCGTGGATGATCAACTGATCGCCGGCGGTGATTCGTTCGTCCGGTTCGGGCAGGAGAATCCGGATACCGTCGCGGTCGATCCCGAGAACGCGGAGTCCGAAAGCATCACCCAACCGGCACTCGGCCAGAGTCAGGCCCACCAACCTGGAGTCCGGTTCGACCTTAACCTCGAAGATCTTCTCTTTGAGCTCTTCAATCCGCGCCAGATCTGCCGCGGCCGCGGTCTGGAATTGATCGAAGGCCGGGTCCGTCTCGAGGGCCGCCACCTTTTCGGCCGGACCCTGAACGAGCAATCGGTCTCCCGCCCGGAGCACGGATGCCGGTCCAACCGCCCGAGACCCGGTGTCCGAACGGCGAATGACCAGCACGACCGCCCCGAATCGTTTGCGAAAATCGGTTTCCGGAAGTGCCTTGCCCACCAGCCAGGAAGATTGGGCAATCCGCACCTCGGCAGCCTGAAAACCGGCGCCGGCCAGACCATTGAGATCGCTCTCCCGCGCTTCGATGGCAAAAGCCTGCCAGCCCTGCAATTGCTCCAGTTGATCCATTCTGCCCTGGGCGATCAGGCTGTCTCCCTCCCGCAGGATGAAGTCAGGAGCCGGCGCCGGAAGCGATCGCCCGAGGCGGGTCACGGCAACCACGGTCAGGCCCAGGGCCGAACCGAGGCGACTGTCACCCAGCCGGGTTCCGGCCAGAAGCGACCCGGGCCCCAGCTTCATCACGAATGTGCGGTCCCGGAGGGCATATTCCTCACCGAGGTTGAGACTGCGGGTCGATTCCTTGACCGGATCAGTCCGGGGAAGGAGGAAGCGCCCCAGAAACGCGACGAAAGCGGTCCCGACCAACATCACGGTCAACCCGACCGGAGTGAAGGAAAAGAGTCCGAAGACCGGCAGACCCTGCTCTCGCAGGACATCGCTGATCAGGAGATTGGGCGGCGTTCCGATCAACGTGGTCAACCCCCCGAGAAGCGTCCCAAAGGCCAGCGGCATGAGTAGACGGGAAGGAGGACACCCGGTGCGGCGGGCGATATGGATGACCACCGGCATCATGAACGCCGCCACCCCGATATTGTTCATGAAGGCGGACAATCCCCCCGCCGCCAGCATGACGACAATAATCAGGCGGGCCTCTCCCTCACCCGCCATCTTCATGACCCACTGTCCCATCCGATTGGCAACACCGGTCCGGGTCAGTCCCTCGCTCAGGATGAACATGGCCCAGACCGTGACCACCGCCGGATTCGCAAAACCGGCGAAGGCGTCCCGCCTGTCGACCAGGCCGGTCACCGCCAGCGTCGCCAGGACCAGCAGAGCCGTCACATCCATCGGAATCCATTCCGTGATGAACAGAACAAGAGCGGCCAGGAGGATGAAGAGGACCAGGGCGATCTCCAGTGTCATGGGAACAGCGCGACCGTGAGGCAGCGGTGGCATCCTCAGAATGCCGGACCCGGTGCCTCGCCGACAAGCGTTTACGACCTTTCCGGGCTGTTTGGACCCAAAACGGTCATCCGGCGATCCTCGTTGGGGCCCAAAAAACAGGCGGGCCGCCTACCCCTAAGCGACCCGCCATCATTTTCTGAGTTACCCCAATAAACTCCGCTAAGCGGAGAAAACGTAACATCCACCAAATATCGGCATCCGCAAGTCCGACCCGCGATTTTCCGTGCTCTCATTGAAGACTGGGAGGAGTAGGCGGATCGAATTCGCCGACGAAATCGACCGGATCTTCGATTGCGCCGGGCCGGGGCAAGAGTCAGATTGGGTCGGTCCATGGAAACCTGCCGACTGACCATCCGAGCTGTTCCCGGCGCCCGCCGCAACGCAGTCGATGGTCCCCTCGGTGAAGCGATCAAGATTCGCCTGAAAGCCCCGGCTGTCGACGGAAAAGCCAATCGCGCACTTCTTGCCTTCCTCGCCGAATGTCTTCACCTCCGAAGTCGTGATCTGCGCCTGGTTTCCGGCGAAACCTCCCGCCTCAAGATCATCGAGGTGCGTGGAATCGGAGAAACCGCAGCCAGGAAAAGCCTTCTCGAAGCAACTTGAGCGGCTTCCCCAAACCAGGTTGGCGCCCGGTCCGCCGATCGAGAAAACTGATGAAGAGGCTTGCGATCCCGACCGACCCGACTTGAAACGACTGCTTGGAGGATATGCCCGTAAAAGATCAAACCACGCCACCCGCACGCCCGCGACGTTCCCGCAACCTCTGGGTCAAACGCATCCGGTCCCGGATTCACAACAACGGGCTGATGGCGGCCCGGACCATCCCCGAGGGCACGCGGATCATCGAATATGTCGGCGAACGCCTCACCAAGCGGGAATCGGCGATCCGGGCCTTCCGGCGCATCGATCGGGCTCAGCGGACCGGTGCCGCCGCCGTCTTCATCTTCGAACTGAATGCCCGTTACGATATCGACGGAAGCGTGCGCTGGAATCCGGCCCGCCTGATCAATCACTCCTGCAACCCCAATTGCGAGACCCGGATCATTCGGGGACACATCTGGATCATCGCCCTGCGGGAGATCCAGGCCGGGGAGGAATTGACCTACGATTACGGATACGACCTCGAGCATTGGGAGGAACACCCCTGCCGATGCGGTGAGCCCAACTGCGTCGGTCATATCGTCCGCCGGGACCAGCACAAAAAGCTGAAGAAGATACTCGAGAAACGACGGCGGAAGGATTCGACCTGATGTCACCGGATATTCGACCCCGTTCCGGTTGCCGGTTCATCCGGCTGATTGCCCTGGGATGCGTCGTTCTGAACGGGCTTCCGCTCGCCGCTCTCACCCATTCGGTCCGGAAGGGCGAGACCCTCAGCTCGATCGCCAGTCAATACGGGGTGGATGTCGCCTCCCTGGCCCGCGAGAATCGCCTCGGCGATGCCGATCTGGTCAAGGTGGGACAACGCCTCGAGATCCCCACCGGAGCCACCCCCTTTCAGGAGTACCGGGTCCGGAAGGGCGACAGTCTGGGGTCGATCGCCACCCGTTTCGGGGTCTCGGCCAGGGAGATCTCCAAAGCCAACAATCTCCGGGATGCCGATTTCGTTCAGGCCGGGCAGACCCTGCGCATCCCCAATCCACGCTTTGCCGGCGCCACCTATACCGTGACCAAAGGCGACAGCCTGGCTTCGATCGCGTCCCGTTTCAACATCCCGGTGAATGACCTGGCAACAGCCAACGCCCTGCGCAACGCCGACCTCCTCCAGATCGGCCAAGTTCTGGCCATACCAGGCGGGGGAACCTCCGATCCGGCCAAGAACACCGGGGACGCCGGCTCGGGAGTCGCCACCTCCCCGTCTTCGACTCCCTCCGCCGCCTACACCGTGCAGAAAGGCGACGTCCTGGCCGAAATCGCCGACGAACAGGGAGTCCCGGTATCCGTGATCGTCGAAGCCAACAATCTGGACAACGCCAACCTCCTTCAGGTCGGCCAGACCCTCATCATTCCGGGCGGCGAACCGGAGCCCGCAAGACCGGAATCCACCTCTCCTTCCACCCCGGCCATCCAGGCGTCCACCTATACAGTGAAAAAAGGGGACAACCTTGCCTCCATCGCGGCCCGCCAGGGCGTCTCCGTCGGCGCCATCGCCCGCGCCAACGACCTCAGGGATACCAACCTTCTCGTGGTCGGGCAGGAGCTCACCATTCCGTCCGGCCACGAGCGGACCACCGCCTACACCGTCCGGAAAGGCGACTCCCTCGGCTCAATTGCGGCCCGTCACCGCATCTCGGTATCCGATATCCTCGCTGCCAATCGACTGGCCCGACCCGACCGGATCGTGCCGGGCCAGGTTCTTCTCCTGCCCTCCGACGCGATCGCCCCGCCACCACCTCCCAAGACCGTCTATCCGGTCATTCCATCCTCCGTTCAGCGCAGGATGGATGCGGTCAAGGTCAAACCGGGCCAGTGGCAACACATTGTCATTCATCACAGCGGGACACCCATCGGCAGCGGCAAGAACATCGATCGTTACCATCGGGAGGAACGGCATATGGAGAACGGGCTGGCCTATCACTTTGTCATCGGCAACGGCAACGGCATGCGCGACGGTGAGATCTACATCGGTGGCCGCTGGATCAAGCAGATCGAAGGTGGCCATCTGGCGATCCACGCACTCAACCTGAACAGTATCGGCATCTGCCTGATCGGGAATTTCGAGAAAGACCGGCCGACCACCAAGCAGCTGAACAGCCTTGAAGCCCTCATCCGCACCCTTCTGGCGGAGACCGGACTTCCCCGAAGCGCCGTGACCACCCACAAGGAGATCCACCCGAAGCACACCCTCTGCCCGGGTCGCCAGTTTCCCACCGAGGCCTTCGAAGCGCGACTGAGCAAGTGATGGCAGCCTCCTACATCGAACTCGAAACACTCAGCCCGAATACCACTCCGGGACGCAATGAACGTCTCGGCGTCGTCTTCCACCACACCGTTCTCTCCTTCGCCGAGACGATCGAGTTCATGTCCAAACCTGAAAACGAGGTCAGCTATCACTGTGTGATCGACACCAACGGCACCCGATGCCGGCTGGTCCTGGACGATGCCATCGCCCATCACGCCGGTGTGTCCATCTTCAGGGAACGCAAGGGGTGCAACTGGTTCATGCTCGGCTGCGCCTTTGCCGGCGATACCAACGCCGATCCGTTGACTGACGATCAACTCGCCTCCATGCTCGAGTGGCTGGCCCCAAGATGGACGCGTTACCACTGGTCGATTGGATGGATGACGGACCACCGGCAGGTCGCCCCGGACCGCAAAGATGATCTCAATCCCATCGAATGGGCCCGGGTCGTGGATGCGATCCGGAAGACTTTCCCCGATCCACAAGACACTGTTCCCGTCCCCTGAGGGATCCGCCCATCCTCCCCGGACTGGCGGAAAGGGAAAAAAAACCGGTTTTGGGCTTGCTCGCCTTCAAACGTCTGTATGAAACGTTCGTTTGAAACGCGCGTTTTATGAGCCAAACACCCAAAGCCGACCTCTCCGTCCAGCCGGATACCCGGGACCGTCTGCTCGACGCCGCCGAAGCGATTTATTCCGAAAAAGGCCTCGATGGGACCTCTGTTCGGGCGCTGACCTCGCTGGCCGGGGCCAATCTGGCCGCCGTCGGCTACCATTTCGGTTCAAAGAACGCCCTGATCCAGGAAGCCATCCGGCGCCGCTTTGAGTGGTTGATTTTCCTGCGCAAGGAATGGCTGGACCAACTGGAAGACCGGGCCCGTCCGCAGTTGCCCGATCTGGAGGATGTTGTCGATGTGCTCCTCCGTCCGATCCTCAATCCCTATCCCGACCAACCCGAGCGGTCCGCCGACCTGCGCCGATTCTTTTCGCGCGTTCACTCGGAGCCACCGGACTTTCAGAAGAGTATCCCGGTGAAAGGCTTTCAGGAGACGACCGACCGGTTCGTCAGGCTCTTCCAGAGGCTTCTCCCGGAACTTTCCGCAGAAGACATCTATTGGAGAATGCATTTTTCGATCGGCCCGCTCATCGGCACCCTGACACACGGTCACCGCCTGCGCGAATTTTCACGCGGCCTCTGCAATCCGGATGATATCGAAGATGCAATCACCAGACTCCGCTCCTTCATCTGCGCCGGAATGCGTGCCCCGGCCAAAGAACACCCGATTCCGTCCCGCCGACCCGCCTGAACCTGCCTTAGCGCCATTTCCGCAACTTTATCAAAAGACTTTGTGTTCTTCCACGAGTTGCCCGCCACCATGTTTCGACATCGTCCGACTTACCTGCTGATTACCGCCATCGTCCTGGCCGGTGCCGGCTGCGCGACCAGCCCGGAGCCGACCGAGCGCAAGCCCGCGGTTGAACCGCCCTCCGCCTGGTCCGCGCCCACCGCGGAGGTCACCGAACCAGCCCGGCCGAATACCAAGGCCGCCGGATGGCTCGACCAGTTTCATGATCCGAGGCTCAATGCGCTTGTCGCCGAAGCCCTGGAGCGAAATCTCGATCTCCAGGCCACTGCCGCCCGGCTCGAGGCGGCCCGCGCTTCCGCCAGGATCGCAGGAGCGGACCAATACCCGCAACTGGGGGCGGGTCTGTCCGGCGGCCGTCGCGAGATCATCTTTGACGAAACCGGTGGCGAGCCGACCAAGATCACGTCGGACAGCTACGGGCTCTCGCTCGACCTGTCCTGGGAGATCGACGTCTGGGGTCGCCTCAGGAACCGCGGATCAGCCGCCATCGCCGACTATGAAGCCGCCATGGCGGACCTTGACGGAGCCCGGCTCTCCCTGGTCGGAAACACGGCGAAGTTCTGGTTCCGCACCACCACCGCCCGCCAACTCCTGGATCTGGCCGACGAGACTGTCTCCAGCTTTCAATCCACCGTTGATCTGGTTCGGAGCCGCTTCGAGAGCGGCATCAGCACATCCCTCGAACTCCGGCTTGCTCTTGCCAATGCGGCCGGCGCCCGTGCCCTCAAACAGTTGCGGGCCCAGGAGTATGAGCAGGCCGTCCGGGCCCTCGAGGTGCTCGTCGGGAAGTATCCCGCCAACGAAATCGAGTCGGTCGACGAGCTTCCTGAGCTGGACCGACCGGTGCCCGCCGGTCTGCCTTCGGAACTCCTCAACCGCCGACCCGACATCTTTGCGGCGGAGCGCCGCCTGGCGGCTTCCGACCAGAGGGTGAGCGAGGCCCGCAAGAACCTGTTGCCGAGTCTGCGTCTGACCGCCAGCGGCGGCACCGCCAGCGAAGACCTGACGAATATCGCCGACCTGGACTACTCCGTCTGGAGTGTGATCGGCGGAATAACCCAACCCCTTTTTCAAGGCGGACGTCTTCGGGCCAATCTTGACCGATCCAAGGCCGAAGCCGAGCGTGTCTATCTCGATTATTCCCGCACCGTCCTGACCGCTTTCCAGGAGGTCGAGAACACCCTGTCGGGAGAGCAGTACCTGAGGGCCCGCGAAACGGCCCTGCTCGAAGCCGCCCTCCAATCCATGGGCGCCCAACGCCTGGCCGAGGATGAATATGCGGCCGGCCTGACCGAAATCATCACCGTTCTCGAATCCCAGCGCCGGGCCCTCAGCGCCAAGAACGATTACCTTTCCATCCGCGAACAACGTCTCCGTAACCGCATCGATCTTCACCTCGCCCTCGGCGGCGATTTCGGCCCGCAAACAGCCGTCGCGGCCAACTGAACCCGGAACGACCGACGCCACGAACTTCCCCTTCACCATGAAAAAGCTCTACAAGGTTCTCCTCCCGATCGGCATCGTCTGCGTCGCCGTCGGCATCACCGTTGTCCTCGTCAAATCCAAGAAGAAGCCCGAGACCAAACCGGTCGAGATCAAGCCGACCCTCGTCCAGGTCATTCCGGCCGAGTCGAAGACCGAGACCTTTCGCGTCCGCACCCAGGGCACCGTTATGCCCCGGACCGAATCGACCCTGACCTCCGAAGTCTCCGGCCGCATCCTGAGTGTCTCGCCGGCCTTTTACGCAGGCGGTGTCTTCGAAACGGGCGACGTCCTGTTGGAAATCGATCCCAGCAATTACCAGTCCGCGGTCGCACAGGCGGAGTTCACTCTGGAGCAGGCCCGCCTGCGCTACGCCCAGGAAGAAGCCCGGGCCGAACAGGCCCGCAAGGAATGGGGTTCCCTCTCCACCGGCAAACCCTCTCCGCTCGCCCTGCGTGAGCCGCAACTCCAGGCCGAAGCGGCCAATGTCGAATGGGCGCAGGCCGCACTCGACAAGGCAAGGCAGGACCTGGACCGGACGACCATCCGTGCCCAGTTCACCGGCATGGTTCGCGAGAAGAAAGCGGATATCGGACAGTATGTGACAGTGGGGACTCCGCTCGGGACCGTCTTTGCGATCGACGTGGCGGAAGTCCGACTGCCCATTTCGCTCGATCAACTGGCCTACCTGGATCTTCCCACCTCCTTCCAGGGAAAGATCAAGTCGCAACTGGCCCCACCCGTCACCCTGACCGCCAGCTTCGGCGGGATGGAACACACCTGGAATGGCACCATTGTCCGCACTGAAGGTGCCATCGACCTCGACAGCCGGATGATCACCTGTGTGGCCCAGGTTGATGACCCCTATTCCGTACGCCACGAGTCGACCGGCATGCCTCTGACCATCGGGCTCTTTGTTGAAGCAGTTATCGAAGGTCGAACCGTCGACAATGTCGTCGTCCTTCCCCGTCAGGCCCTCCGGGGATCCGACCGGATTCTCGTTGTCGACGAGAACAACAGCCTGAGCACCCGGAACGTCGAGGTGATCAAGGCCGACGCCGACGAGGTCATCATCACCGAGGGCCTCGAGGTCGGCGAGCTGGTCTGCCTGACCGCCCTTGAGTTTGTCGTGGAAGGCATGGCCGTCGAAGCAGTCTCCCCGGACGGCAGTCCCCTCGCCTCCAACGGCGCCGCCCTGGCCGAAGTCCCCGAATCGAAAGGAGACCGGTCATGAGCCAGATGAACGAAGGCATCATCGCCTGGTTCGCACGGAACCCGGTGGCGGCCAACCTGCTCATGGCCGTGATCATGGCCGCCGGTCTCTTCACCGCCTTCAGTATCAAGAAGGAGGTCTTTCCGGAGTTTTCCATCGAAATGGTCAACATCAACGTGGCCTACCGTGGAGGCTCTCCCCAGGAAGTGGAAGAGGGCGTGCTCGTGCGCATCGAGGAAGCCATCCAGGCGGTTGACGGCATCAAGAAGATCCGCTCCCAGGCCCGCGAGGGTTTCGGCACCGTCACCGTGGAAATGCGCAACGGCTACGACATGCAGAAGCTGGTCAATGACATCAAGGTCCGGGTCGACGGCATCTCGACCTTCCCCGTCGAGACCGAGCGGCCCATCATCGAGGAGCTGACCACCCGCAACGAGGTCCTCTGGATCAACCTCTACGGCGACGTGGACGACATCACCCTCAAACGTCTGGCCGACAGGGTTCGGGACGAACTCACCGCGCTTCCGGAGATCAGCCAGGCGGACGCCTTCTCGCCGAGCTTCGAGATCTCCATCGAGGTCTCCGAGTCCAAGCTGCGTGAATACGGTCTGACCTTTGACGATGTGGCCCGGGCGGTCCGCCGTTCCTCCGTCGATCTGCCGGCCGGGTCGATCCGGACGGCCGGCGGCGAAATCAGCCTCCGGACCAAGGGCCAGGCCTATACCGGAGCGGAATACGAATCGCTCGTCCTGTTGACCCGTCCCGACGGCACCCGCATCGTCCTCGGCGACGTCGCCAGGGTCGTCGACGGGTTTGTCGAATCCAACTTCGAGTCCCGCTTCAATCGCAAGAAGTCGGCCAGCGTCCGCGTCCTCCGGGTCGGCGAACAGAGCGCTCTCGATGTGGCCAAGGCGGCCAAGGCCTACGTGGCGCAAGCCAATGAGCGCCTCCCCGACGGCGTCACCCTGCAGGTCTGGTCCGACGGATCGAAATTCCTCAAGGACCGCCTGAGCATGCTCCTGCGCAATTGCGTCAGCGGGCTCGTCCTCGTCTTCCTTTCCCTCACCCTCTTTCTCCGTCTCAAGCTGGCCATCTGGGTCTGCCTGGGGATTCCCCTCTCCTTCCTCGGTGCCCTCTGGCTCATGCCCATGCCCTTCATGGACATCTCGATCAACATGATCACGCTCTTCGGCTTCCTTGTCGTAATCGGTATCGTGGTCGACGACGCGATTGTGGTGGGAGAAAACGTATACACCGTGTCCCAGAAGGAGGGGTTCGGGGTGGAAAGCGCCATCAAGGGAGCCCAGGAGGTCGCCGTGCCGGTGACCTTCGGCGTGCTCACCACCATCGTCGCCTTCATTCCCATGCTCATGGTCCCCGGGGTCAACGGGAAGATCTGGAGCGGCATTGGGCTCGTCGTCATCGCCACCCTCGTCTTCTCCCTGATCGAGTCCAAGCTCATCCTGCCGGCCCACCTCGCCTCGATGAAGCCGCGCGAGCATGATCGTTCGAAACTCGGCCGCTTTGACCGATTCCAGCGCCTCTTCGGCGACGCCCTCCAATGGTGGATCCGGAAGGTCTACCAACCGTCCCTCGCCTTCGCCCTGCGCAACCGCTACGCCACCCTCGCCGCCTTTGTCGGCGTCCTGATCGTCTCCATCGGCCTGATCGTCAGCGGGATCGTCCGGTTTGTCTTCTTCCCCAACATCGAGTCGGATTACCTCAATGCCAACGTTCAGATGTCCCAAGGCACTCCCGCCTCGTTCACCTTCGAGACCGCTCTGCGGATGCAGGACGCCATCTACGAGGTGAAGGAGGAAGCCGAGGCCGACGGAGAGGACGTCATCGCCAATGTGCTTCTCCTGCAACAAAGCGACACGGAAATCCAGTTCTGGGTTGAGATGTCACCGTCCGAAAAGCGGACGCTCAAGGGATCGGAGATCGCCCGGCGCTGGCGTGAAAAGGTCGGCGCGATACCCGGGGCCAACAGCGTTACCTTTTCCGGCACCATCGCCAACAGCGGCGCACCGATCGACGTGCAGCTGACCAGCCAGAATACCGAGCAACTCCAAGCCGCCGCCAATGATCTGAAGAATGCCCTTCGCCAGTACTCGGGTGTCTTCGACATCCGCGACACGTCCAACCTCGGCAAACAGGAAATCATGCTGGCGATCAAGCCGGAGGCCGAAACCCTCGGCCTGACCCTGTCGGACCTGGGCCGCCAGGTTCGTCAGGGCTTTTACGGAGAAGAGGCCCAGCGAATCCAGCGGGGCCGCGACGATATCCGCGTCATGGTCCGTTATCCGAAGACGGAAAGGGAATCCCTCGGCTACCTTGAAAGCATGCGGATCCGCACTCCCGGCGGCGCCGAAGTGCCGTTCTCCAACGTGGCCGAGGCCTCCATGGGCCGCGGCTACTCGACCATCCAGCGGGTGGACCGCAAACGCATCGTCTCCGTCCAGGCGGACATCGACAAGGAAGCCATCGCTCCGGACACCGTGCGAAACGACATCAGGGACAAGATCATTCCCGAGATCCTCCGCAAGTATCCACAAGTCAACTACAGCCAGGAAGGAGAGGCCCGCGAGCAGGCCGATTCCCTCAACAGTCTCGCCATGGGCGGCCTCCTTTCCGCCTTTCTCATCTTTGCCCTCATGGCCGTCCCGCTGAAATCCTACCTTCAGCCGCTCATCATCATGTCCGTCATTCCCTTCGGCCTGATCGGAGCGGTGCTCGGACATATCCTGATGGGGCATCCGGTCAGCATCCTCTCCATGTGCGGCATGATCGCCCTGGCCGGCGTCGTCGTGAATGACAGCCTGGTCATGGTCGACTACATCAACCGGGCGATCGGCCGCGGCGAGTCGCTGACCGAGGCGGTGAAAGAGGCCGGGGTCGCCCGTTTCCGACCGATTCTTCTGACCTCGCTCACCACCTTCGCCGGCCTTTCGCCGCTCCTCCTGGAAAAGAGCCTGCAGGCCCAGATCCTCATCCCGATGGCCATCTCCCTCGCTTTCGGCGTGGCCTTCGCCACCGTCATCACCCTCATGCTCATCCCCTGCCTCTACCTGGTCCTCTACGACCTGAAGGCTCTGTTCAGCTCAAAGAGCGCTCATGAGATCGTGGTCGAGAACCGTGAGGCGGTTTCCGTAGGGGGACGCTAGGTCCCCATCCGGTCGGCCATGGAAATGAAGCCACTTACCCCGCGCTCCCGCAGAATGGGTCATGCCGATTAACTGCGGCCCCAACATCCTCCTCATCACCTCCGAGGACACCGGCCTCCACTTTGGCTGTTACGGCGATCCGGTCCAGGCAACCCCGAGACTCGACCGGTTGGCCGCCGAGGGCACCCGCTTTGCCAACGCCTACACCACCCAGGCGGTCTGCAGTCCGGGCCGGGCTTCCATCCTGACCGGGCTCTACCCGCACCAGAACGGTCAGTTCGGCCTGGCCACGCATGGGTTCACCATGCATCGGCCGTTTGCCAATCTCTCGACCATTCTCAAGGGAGCCGGGTTCCGGACCGGGCGGATCGGCAAACTGCACGTGCTGCCCGAATCGGCATTTTCATTCGACTTTGTCTGGAACGACCCCGAGCACATCAGCTTCCTCCATCGGGACCAAGTCCGGATCGCGGAGAAAGCCGGCGATTTCATGGAAGAGGACGAGGAACCGTTCTTCCTCATGGTCAACTACCCGGATGCCCACCTGCCCTTCCTGCGCCAGTCGTTTGAACTCCCGGCGAAACCATTCGAGGCCGATGAGGTCGAGGTTCCGGCCGAAGTGGGCCTAACCAGTCCGCGCCTTCGGCGGCACACTGCGGACTACTACAGCTGTATCAGCAGATTGGATTCAGGGATTGGACTCCTGCTGGATCGACTGGAGCAGGCCGGCCGGGCCGGCAACACCCTGGTCTGCTTCATCGCCGACCACGGCGCGCAGTTCTCCCGCGGCAAGGGGACCATCAATGAACTCGGGGTGAAGGTGCCCTGCATCATCCGCTGGCCCGGGGTCGGCCGGACGGGACAGGTCCGCGAAGAGCTGGTCTCCTGCATCGATGTCCTGCCCACCATCCTCGACGCGGTCGGATTACAGCCGCCCGAACCCGTGCCGGGGCGCTCCCTTCGCCCGCTTCTAGCCGGAGAAGAGCCGGATTGGAGAACCCATCTGTTCTGCGAATGGACCTCGAGTCACCCATTCCCCGAACCCTCCTTTCTCTTTCCCCAACGCTCGGTGCGGAACGACCGCTACAAACTCATTTCCAATCTGCTGCCCGACCGCGAGAATCCGGTGGAAGAATACTACACCCGACAGGTTCTGGTCGAAACCGGAGCCAACCAGGAGGAGATTGACGCAGCCCCGGAGAAAACCCGCAAGGCCTACGCCACCTGGCGTCATCCGCCCGCGCTCGAGCTCTATGACCTTCGGGATGATCCCCAAGAGCTCGTGAATCTGGCCGAAGAAAATGCCTTCCGGTCGATCCGGGATGAACTGCTCCGGAAGCTGAAGAACTGGCGGCAAGCCACCGGTGATCCTCTTCTTGATCCCGGCAAGCTGGATCTGCTGATGGCCGAAGACCGCGAAGTCTCCGCCATGCGCGGGTCTCATCGCAATCCCGGCTTTGCCTGGAAATACCCGGACCGGCTGTACCCCTCCTGAAGTCTGTGGAGGCCGGCCAGATTGGTTCACCCGTGCGGAACCCGGCTGCCGAACGGCTTCAGCTTCCCGAATCTTGACCACCCGGCTCCGAAACCATTCGATTGCCGACCGTTTGTCTTCACGCTCCTGCCGCGGATGGTTTAGGGCTGGATGACACGAACGCGCCGTGCCTTAGTGAGCGGTCCCACCTTTGCCTCCAGATTTCGACGCCATGACCACCCCCACCACCCTTCCCGAAACCAAGATCCTGGAATTCCGGACCAACGGATTCGTCCACATCCCCGCGATCATCTCCAAAGAGGAGGCCGCCCGCTTCGCCAGGGCCGCTCTTGATCTGCAGGAAAATCACATCAGAAACCAGACGGCGAACAGCGACCGGCCCGTCTTCACCCAGATGGTCAATGTCTGGCGTGAGAACGAGACGATGAAGGCGCTGACCCTTCATCCCAATGTGGCGGCCGTCGCCACAACGCTGGCCGGCGTTCCCCTTCGCCTCTGGCACGATCAGATCCTGATCAAGAAGCCGCACAACAACGCGCCGACCGAGTTCCACCAGGATCAACCCTACTGGCCGCACGCCAACTCACCCCATCCGATTTCGGCCTGGATCGCCCTGGTCGATGTCCCGGTGGAACGAGGGTGCATGACCTTCATCCCCCGGGCCCAGTCCCGGACCGATCTGCCCGCCCAGAACCTCGGCGACTCGCGCAGCCTCTTCACCATCTGCCCCGACCTCGAATGGGAGCCGCGGGTCATCCTCCCCCTGAAAGCGGGCGATTGCACCTTCCACCACGGCCGCTGCCCCCACATGGCCACCCCGAATTTCACCGACGATCCCCGGGTCGCTCACGTCGTCATCTTCATCGATCGGACCACCACCTACCGCAAGCAGGGGCACGTCGTCACCGATCCGCTCGGACTTGAGGATGGTGCCCTCCTCGAAGGCGATCTTTTCCCGGAGGTGGGTTGACCCGCTGTTGACTCGTCTTTCGGTGCATGCCGAATGGGATTCCCGGCAGAAGAATGCGGTGGCTCGACAATCTGTCGAGTTGAGCGCTGATGCCTTTGAGCCACCCAAAACAGAAGATCACGATGCGGAGCAGTCTGAAGCTGACTTGCGGCGCGATGGGTGTTTAGGATGTTATATCTTATCGCCGGGAAAACTGAACGCTGCCCCTTTGCTTACTCCATCAAGGGTGTCGTTTCATAGTAGAGACCATGCTTTGGTCACGGTTTTGCGGATCGGGATTTGTTCTCAGTGGTGGTGCCGCCGAGACAGGTAGCCTGAAAGAGAGATCTCAGGAATTCGGGATCTTCAGATTCTCGAGCATTTCGAGGAACTCGGCCTTCCCAATCCTGCCAACCGCGTAATCCAGTACCGTTCCCCGGGGATCCGTGAAGATGGTGATCGGTGTGCCTTCGACTTTGTACTGACTGAACGTCTCATCCGCACCGGGTTCACCCGCATAGATCATCACTGGGATCACTCTTTCATTGATTGCAGTCATTACTTTCTCATCGGCAAAGACCTCCCTCTTCATGATCCGGCAGGGCACGCACCATTCGGCCGTAAAAAACAGCAGCATGGGCTTTCCCGATTCGGAGGCCAACTGACGAGCGGAAGCGATGTCGCCCGCCCAGGTCACATCATTCGAAGGGACGTAGTATGAATACCAGGCGTACCCCAGGGAGGCCACGAGGAAGGTCAGCCAAAACCATCGCCAAAAGGGATGGGTTCTCTTTCTTTCGGGTTTGACGGCGGCTCCGGTTGGTTGGGGCGAAGGGACTTCTGGGTTGTTCATGGGATCAGCTTGTCGCGAATCATCGCAAACGCGATTCAATGTTCCTCCAATTTCCAATGGATGGCAAATTGTCGGTCGACGCAGGCTCTCTCCTCCGCAAGCCAGGGCAGCGGAAGCGGAGCACTCAGATTGAAAACACGAAATCCTCCAGCTACCCGCTGACGCGGCCTGAGAGGGAATTGTCGCATCCCGGAAAGCGCACGCCCCCGGGTGTGCAGTTGACCTCCGAATGCATTACGCCTTTTCTCCAACACCATGGAATTGATGTCCTGGGGATATTACGAGCGGCTCCGGCCGGCTCAAATCGACGCCATCCGCAACGAACACCCGATCGCCTACCTCCCATGGGGGGCGCTCGAATGGCACAGCTACCACGACCCGATCGGTCTCGACGGGATGAAGGCCCACGGCCTCTGCACCGCCATGGCCCGGCAGACCGGCGGGGTTGTCCTGCCCCCCCTCTATGTCGCGACCGATACGATCAAACCGCTCAAGGGCTTCAAACACACCCTCGAACACGGCGAGGAAACGATCAAGACCCTCTGCCGCGAGTTCCTCGAGCAACTGGCCGACGAGGGTTTCAAGGTTCTCGTGGTCATGACCGGTCACTACGGCGGGATCCACAAAGACGCCGTGGTCAAGACCGCCGCCACCTTCGCCGCCGCCCATCCCGAAGTGAAGGTCTGGGCCTTTCCCGACAGCGAGCCCATGGAGGGTCACTTCCAGGGTGATCATGCCGCCATCGGTGAGACTTCCTTCCAACTCCTTTTCGACGGAGATCTCGTCGACCTCGGTCTCGTTCCGCAGGATCGCGCCCCCACCCTCGACGACGACGGCGTCTGGGGCGATGACCCGAAAAACGCCACTGCGGAACGCGGACGGCTCCAGTTGAAAGCGTTCCTTGACCACACCGTGGCGAAGATCCAGTCCATGGAGGCCGAGGTTTCATGAAGACCCGCCCCCTCGGACGCACCGGCCTGCAAGTCAGCGAGATCGGCCTCGGGACCTGGGCCTTCAATTCCTGGATCTACGGCCAGGTCGACAACGCCGAGTCCGTCCGGACCATCCGGACCGCGCTCGACCTCGGTATCACCTTCTTCGATACAGCCCCGCTTTACGGGGTCGGCAAGGAGGATGGGGTGGCCGAAAAGGTCCTCGGCCAGGGCCTCGGCGCCGATCGCGATCGCGCCATCATCTCCACCAAGTTCGGACGAAATCCCTCGATGGAAGGGACTCACTTCAACGGCCGCCGGGCCCGTGAGTCGGTCGAGGAAAGCCTCCGGCGTCTCGGGACCGACCGTCTCGATGTCCTCTTCTTTCACTCCCCCTTCGGTCCGCACGAGATCGACGACGATGTCTGGGCCGTCCTGGCCGACCTGAAACAGGCGGGAAAAATCCGGGCCGTCGGCCACTCCATTTCCCTTTTCCAAGACACCCAGGGCATGGCCCGGGAATGGGCGGCGGAGCGGAAGATCGACGTCATCCAGGTCGTGCTCAGCCTGATGAACCGGGAGGCCCTCCCCCTCATTCATGATCTCGGGCAGGACGGCGTCGCCGTGGTGGCCCGGGAATGCCTGGCCAACGGGTTCCTCAGCGGCGCAATTGGACCCGACACGGTCTTCCCCAAGGGATCCCTCAATGCCCGCTACTCCCGCGAGGAGATCACGGAGCGGGCCCGCTATGCAGACGCCCTCAAACAGATCCTCGTCCGCCGGGAGATCACCACCCTGCCCCGGGCCGCCCTCCGCTGGGCCCTGGATCAGGAATTCGTCTCCCTCGCCCTGACCGGCGCCAAGAACGTTGCCGAACTCGAGGATGGCGCCCTCGCCTCCGCGGCCGCCCCCTACACCGCGGCAGAGCTCCAGGCCGCGCAGAACCTGCACCAACGCGACTATTCGGCGGCGTGAAGACGGTCGCCCGACCACCCTGTGGGACCGGGGCAACCGCCTCGCACTGAACAGAACGGGCGCAATCGATGACTGGGCAAACCAACCGTAGCGTGCTAGAATCGCGCATAGTCAGGGGTGCTTGTCGTTGTTTTGTCTCGGACAACCGTTGCGGCTGGCCGGGGACGTCCAGCCCTGCCACGGATGCTCTGATTTCTGTTGGTAGGGCGAGGGCCTCCGGACCCGCTGTCGAAGAGCAGTCAACACCTCGTTGGCTGATCCGATTCTTTCGCTGACTCAGCGCCATTCTAGGGCGAATCGACATAGCATAGACGGGTTTGTTTCGCGTTTGAAAACAAAACGTAGTATACTACGGTTGGTTTTTTGTTCTGAAACCCTACGGTTTATGCTACGTTTGGTTTGAAAGAGATAGATCCAGACCTTCGACGGCGGTTCCGGAGGCCCACGCCCTACCGCGCAAAGAATATCCATGGCAGGGCTGGCCGTCCCCGGCCAGCCGCCATCGCATCAATCAGGGAAGATTCCGTAGAAGAGACCTGCCCGGCCAACACTGTTGCTACGGTTGGTTTTATCCCTCCCAACCGGTCTTCTCCGCATTTCACGAGGTCACCCCGAGCCGGCCGCGGGTGATCTGGAAATCGGTCATTCCGCTCTGCTGACTTCTCGGCTGGAGCGATCCGGACGCCGTCGACCGCAGAAGGTCAATCAGAGCGGTATCCGCCTCCTTTTCTTCCGAGGGAAGAACGAGGTCGACCGACTCGGCAGTCAGTCGCCCGTCCCATGAACCGGCCGCCACCTGGAGAACCGGGAGCAGTGGATGCCCCTCCCGGGGATGAACGGCGACCGCGCCGAGCAGGATCTCGGCCCCACAGGCGCCGAGCCCGGTCAGGTTCTCCACCCAGTGGCGCGTTTCCGTATCCACCAGATGAAGTCCGGGATGCGCCATCGGCTGTCCATAGGCCAGGGTCGGCCGGATCGGTTCGCCCTGGAGAACCTGCGCGCGAAACGAGGGATCCTTCAGGATCGGGTCCGAAACCGGGACAAGGACCGATCCGCCGGAACGAAGCAGCCGATCGGACAATCGTCCGAAGGCTTCGACCAGGCGGGGTGATGGTTCGCCATCCGAAAGAACACCCAAGGCCAGCGCTCCCGGATCGGCCAGTCGCCCTTCGGGCTGCTCCATCGACCGAAGCTTCTGTGAAAACCAGACCTCAATCCGGTCGAGCACCTTGTCCATCCCGCCGTCCAACTGGACGCTGGCCCAGCCAAAACGATTCTCATCAATCCCGGAGTCGCGCAGGCTCTTCCTGAGGACATCGTTGGGGATCTTCTCGCAGCCATGTTCGAGAACCAGCGCCGCCGCCACGTGGGGATGGGTCAGGTAACCCCGGTAAGTCCGCGCCAGCTGACGATAGAGGGCGACCCCGGTCGAGCCACAGCCCTCCGTATGCACCAGCGCCACGAAGCGACTGAGCCCGGCACTGCCGGCGAGGTCGCCCGCATTGAGTCGTTCGGCGGCCAGCCGGGCGATTTCGGCGGAACACATGCTGACCGGCAGGATCAAGCCGATCCGGTCCAATGCCCGGCGATTACCGACCCGCAAGGCGGGGAGGCCGATTCCCTCATCGTTCGAATCCGTTGCCGATCGGGTAATCGGCCTCCCGTCCGGTTCGATCCGTTCGCTCGTATCTGGACCCTGAGCCGGCTTGGTCTGGCGCCAGTTGCGCCAGATCATGACCTGACTGTGACCCGCTCTTTCACCTTTCGTCCGCTCCCCTGAAGCCACCGTCCGGACCAGGTCAAACGCCTCATCGCGCAGCCGGTCCATCGGTTCCCCGTCGAGATACCGGCCCGCATTGACGTCCATTTCCCGCTCGAGCAATTGATGCCGCGCGGTGGTCGTGGTGACCTTGATCGTCGGCACAAAGGGGAAATTGGTGACCGAGCCGTTCCCGGTGACAAAGAGGAGCAGGTTGCACCCGGCCGCGACCTGCCCCGCGATCCCCTCGAGATCACTGCCGGGGCCGTCCATGAAGGTGAAACCCGGTTCGAGAATGCGTTCGGCATAGTCGCCGACCCGGTCAAGTCGCGTCAGCGGCGATTTCTTGGCCGACGCCCCGAGCGATTTGAGCGTGATGTTGTAAAGCCCCCGCAATTGGTTGCCTCCGGACGGATTGCCCTCCGCCGTCGCCCCATGCCAGGACAACCGCTCCTTGAATCTCTCGATGGCCGCAAGAAACCGGCGGGCCGTATCCAAATCCCGGACTCGACCGAGGATGTGATCCTCGGCTCCGATCAATTCATCGGTCTCGGTCAGGCAGACCCGCCCTCCGTGCCGGATGATCTCATGACCCACCGCGCCAACCAGGGGATTTCCGGAAATCCCCGAAAAGGCGTCGGAACCCCCGCATTGCAGGCCGATGCAAAGACCGGAGAGGTCGACCGGTATCCTTGGGGAAGCCGCCACCGCCGGCAGCCAACGCCGGATCTGCGCCTCGGCTTCGGTCTCGGCCGCGGCGTGGGAACCCTCGAGAGACAGAAAACGATGAAGTGTGTGGTCGAGCGGATAATCGTGCCTCTCCATCCAATTCCGCAGCTCACGGTTGTTGATCGGCTCAACCCCGTAATCCACTGCCAGGACCGCCCCGACATTGGGGTGGACCATGAACCCGGCGAGGGTCCGGAGGACTTCCTCCCGGTTGTTCGGCATCTCCGGATCGCCGCCTTCGGTGTGAGCCACCGGAACTATCCCGTCGATCGACGGATGAATCCGCGCCAACCCGGCAACCCGGGCGGCCAACTTCCGGACAAAGCTGCCGGTCCGGGAACTGGTGCCCAGCAAGACGACGAAGTTGCGGGTCCCGGATCCACGACGACCGGTCCGTTGGTGGGCGAGAAAGGCCGCGGGAGAATCCACCTGCTCAACTGGTGGAGCGGGACAAAAGGTCGATTCGTCCAGCCGATAGGCAACGATCCGGCTGACAAAGTTTGGGGTTTCGGGGAAGACACCACCCGCTTTTCGAACCGACAGCGCCCTGAGAATCTCTTCATTGCAGACATACTCACCCGCAACAATCGGCCGGATGGCTTTCCCGAAGGGGCGCCCCCATGAGAGCAAATCCTCACCCGCGCCGACGGACGAGACCGCAAAACGATGTCCGAGCAGCACAGTGAAGGGAACGGTCCGTTCACCATTCGGCATCAAGACCCGGCTGCCGGCATCGATCGTGCACGTCGCGATGGCGACGTTGTCGCGTGGCCCGGCCAAACGAGCACACGCCTGAAATGGAATCGGGCTGCTCATGAAAGTGACGCCAGAGAAAGGCTTACCATCCACGGTGGCGAGGGCAAAGGCGGGAGAAGGCGGCAGGGACCCGGGTCCGGCCCGGCAATGCGGCCCTTCGGGGGTCTTCCACACCGCACCACGAATCTTCGGAGCACCGCGACCCAGCGCAGGGCCACCCTTTTCATCCTCATCGTCAGGACCGATGCCTCAATCGTACTTGAGAAACCGGCCGGCGAGCAGGGTCGCCAGGACCCCGAGCAACGCAAGCAGCCCGAGCTGCCAGTCGATCTGCGCCCACCCGCCGCCAAAACTGATCAACTGGTGCAGGGCGCTCATCGCCCAGCCGGTCGGCAGGCTCATCCCGACCGCCTTCATGGTATCACCCACGATCTCCAGAGGCCACCAGCAGCCGCCCAACGCCGCCATCATCATTCCGATTACGATGGAGAGCCCGAGGACGCGGTCCGGATTCGAGGTCACCGACCCGATGAAGACCCCGCAGGCCGCACAGAGCCAGGCGTAAACACTTAGGGTCAGGACGATCAGCGGCAGGTTGTGGCCGACCTTCACCCCGAAGACCAACTGGCCGAATACGAGCACGACCACGATCTGGAGGCCACCGATCAAAAAGCGTCCGAGGATCTTGCCCACCACGAGCTCCGTCCGACGGACCGGGTAGGCGGAAAGACGTTTGAGAATCCCTTCCTTCCGTTCGACTGACAGACTGATTGCGCCGAAACTCAGAAGATTGATCAGGAGATACATGACGAGGATGCCCGGCAGAGATTGATTGAAGCCGGCCGGAGTCGGATTCTTCCCGGCGAATCGGGCCTCCAGAACAACCGGGTCGGGGCTCTCCAGGATCGCCTTGAGATCACTCTCGACCAGGACGGTTCCCACCGGTCGCTCCCGCGCAAACTCCACGAGGGCGGCATTGACCGCGACGAGCGCACGGACCAACCGGAGCTCAATCATGATGGCGGCGGCATCTTCACTGCCTTCAACCTTGAAGAAGTCGACCTTGACCTGTTCTCCCGCCAGGACCCGCTCGGTGAAGCCCGCCGGGATGGTGATGCCCCGCTTGGCCTGGTCACGCTCCTCCTCCCCGACCAGCCACATGCCCTGGGCATTCAGCTCATCCATCAGGAGATTGGCAAGAAACCCCGTATCCAGATTTTCGATCAGCACCTGCGGGTTGGGATTGACCGGCCCTCCCCCGCCCCGATTGGCCATCCCGATAAAGACAATGAAAGCGAGTGGCATGACGAGGAGCCAGATGAAGGCGACCCGCTGTCGCAGCAGAAGACGGAAATCGGAAACGGCGATCAGCAGAACGTTTCTCATGCCCGACCTCCCTTCTGGAGCAGGCGGTCCAGCAACCATACCGCGAGCAGGACCATGGCGATACCCGTCAACCCGAGAAGCAGACTGGAAGACAACCAGGCCTGTTCTCCCACTCCGTTTTCCAGAGTCCGGATACTGCCGCTGAACCAGTAAAGGGGGGTGAACGGGGTAAGGTGATCGCGGAGAAAGGCGGGCAGGGATTCGACCGGAGCCATGGAACCGCCAACGAAGGCCTGCCCGAAGATGACGATATTGCTGACGACATTGATGCGGGTCTCGCTGCCCGCCAAGGCCGCCACACAGGCCATCAATCCCGCGCAGAAGAATCCATAGGACAGGCAGAGAATCGTCACCGGGAAGGGGTTGCCCCAGGAGACCCCGAAAAGCAGGCCTCCGCCTCCAAAAAGAATGACCGCGCACCCCATTACCATGATCAGGGTGAAGATGACCTTTGCGAATACGATGGGGAACACTCCCGGCATCATGGTGCGCATCCGGGCCATGGTCTGACCCTTGATTTCCTTGTAGATGTCGGTGATGCTCAGGCTGGCGATGAACATCATGAACATGGCGGTCATCCCGGAAAGAACGAAGCCGAAGATATTGAAGCCGGGGCCATTCTCCGATCCCGCCTCCGCGCGCTCCCCGCTCGAATAGCTGATCCGCGGGGGAAAGAGGTAATCCTCCACCCGCTGGACGACGACTTCCAGGCGGATGAGCAGCGCCGCAACGGTCAACAGGCTCGTCCGTTTCTCATCCCCAGGAGTGATGATATCCTTGATGTCCTTCAGCTCCGGCCCAAAGGTCCGACTGAGCGCGTTGAGCGCCTCGACCCCCGCGTCCGTCAGTTCCTCGACGATCGCGGGATAATAGGACTGAGCGGGATTCTTGATCAGCACCAGCGGGGGCGGCCTACCCGCATCCAGATAGGCATCCGTGAAGCCTTCGGGAATGATGATGACCGCGCTGATCTGGTCCTTTTCAATCAGCCGCATCGCCTCCGTCCGGTCTACAATCTGTGGTTCGATGAACTGTCTGTTCTCGCCCTGGTTGAAGGACCCTTTCAGGAAATCGCTGAGCGGGGTATCATCTTCATCGACGACCGCAATCTTGATCGCGGCGACCGGCTGACCGCCCTCCTTCGGACCAAAGGCCAGCCCGATCACCCCGGTGATACAGAGAGGTATGGCCAGCTGAATAAGGAAGGGCAGCGGATTGCGCCAGGCCCGACGGAGATCCTTGCGGAGCAGTTGACCGATCATGGATCACTCGCGAAGTTCGCGCCCCGTCAGCTGGAGGAAGAGGTCGTTCAGGGTCGGTTTCTTCACGGTGGCGTTTTCCACCGTGACCGGCAGCTCGAGCAACTCACGCAGGCAATCCGAGGGATGGCGTTGCTGCAGGGGAGTGAGCATGAATTGCTGGGGCTTGCGCTGTATCACCCGGAAATGGTCCCGAAACCCGGGCCAGGTGGCCGGATCCAAATCATCAAAGGCGCCCTCGAGCACAAAGATCTGGTCGCCGCCGACCCGTTTCCGCAATTCCTCCAGAGTGCCCTCCACGAGCACACGGCCATGGTCGATGATCCCGATGCGGTTGCAGAGTTCCTCGGCCTCCTCCAGATAATGGGTCGTGTAAAGAACGGCCGTTCCGTCGGCGACCAGACCCTTGATGAAGGAAAGGATATTGGCACGGGCCTGCGGATCGATGCCGACCGTCGGTTCATCGAGAAGCAACAGCTTGGGGCGATGCATGAGGGCGCAGCCCAGATTGATCCGCCGCTTCATCCCTCCGGAATACTTTTTGATCGGATCACGCGCCCGCTCGGTCAGGTTGAGCGATTCGAGAAGCACGACCGCCCGTGCGCGCACCTCGCGCTTCGAAAGACCGGCCAACTGACCCCAGAATTCCAGGTTCTCCCGACCGGAAAGCTCCTCGTAAAGCGCGATCTCCTGGGGCACGACCCCGATCTTGCGCTGGGCCGCGATCGGGTCCGACCAGAAATCCTTTCCGTCCACTCGGACTCCGCCCGCGTCGGGTTTGAGAAGCCCGGATACCATGGAGATGGTTGTCGTCTTGCCGGCTCCGTTGGGACCGAGCAGGCCGTAGATTTCACCGGCTTCGACCCGGAAATTGACACCGTCCACCGCCTTCAGATCCCCGAAGGCCTTGGATAGATCGTTCACTTCAAGATAACTCATGGGTTATGTTCCCGATTCCGAATGGCGCTGAACCGATACCGCGCCCCATCTGTATACCCCGGGTGACCATGGATGGATACACTTCTTTTTTGGATTTCGACGGATTCCCCGCGGAGGCCCGGCCGTGATTCCGGTTTCATCACCCGCCTGCGATGAGCCTGTCGAACCCGGTTTCCTGCGGCGGGTCGGAGTCGCGCCGCGGCAAGGAACTGCAGTTTGCGATAAGGGTGTTCGATCCCGCTGTGTCCCCCCATTCGGTCAGCCCTCCAGGAAATGTGCATAAACGCGGGCCGTCATAAGCAGTTCGTGGATACTGATTCGCTCGTCGACCGCGTGGTAATTGAAGCCGCCCGGCCCATAGCCGATTGTCGGCAATCCGGCCCCCTGGGCAAAGAAGTGGGAATCATTGAATCCCGAAGAGATCGAAAACGCAGGTCGCCGACGCCGGATCGCGGTGACCGACCGGGCGAACTGCGCCGGCAACGGATCACTCGGCTCAACAAAACTCGAGGGATGCCTGCAGATCGACTTCACCTCCGTTTTCAGGTCGGGAATGTCCTTTGAGGCCGCTCCGATGAAGGTGCGCAGATCCCGCTCCGCGGCGGCCAGTTCCTCGTTGGGGAGCACCCGGCGATCGATGGTGAAGGTCACGCTGCCCGGTACGGTGTTGATCTTTCCGCCGGCGGCGGTCGCGGTGACCCCGCCCACATTGATGGTCGCGCTGCGAGGCCGGCCGTCCGGCGCCATGAAGACGATCTTTTCCAATCGCTTCTTGTAGCTTTCGAGAGCGGTCACCAGGCGACTCATCTTTTCGACTGCGTTGACCCCCCGATCCGGATGGGCACCGTGGGCCGCCTTCCCGACAACGGTGACCTCGAGCCAGACAACCCCGTTGTGACCACAGCCGATGCTCAACCCGCTGCCCCCTTCGCAGACGACCGCCCAATCCGCCCTGACCAATCCCTGTTCAACGATCCAGGAAGCGCCAAGGATACTGTCGGTCTCCTCATCGGCCGTCAGGGAAACCTCCACGTTGAAGGCGGGCTTGCGCTTCAAACCATGAAAGGCACCCAGGGCCTGGAAGAGGCTCCCGATCGCACCCTTCATGTCGGCCGATCCCCTGCCATAAAGCCAGTCACCCTCGACCACCGGCTCGAAAGGTCCGTGGGTCCAGCCGGCCGAGGCCGGGACCACATCGTAATGGGCATTGAAATGGACCGTCTTCTCCGCCCCGACATCCCAACGTCCGACGACATTGGCCCGGGGAAATCCCACCAGGTCCGGCTGCCGATCGACCGCCTCTTTCTCCGGGACACGATGGACCGTGGCGCGAAACCCGATTCCGCGGAGACGACGGGCAAGAAAGTCACAGATTTCCGGATAAGCGTTCCCGGGAGGATTGACGGTTTGAAAACGGATCAGTGACTGGATCAACTCAATCATCTGATCGCGGTCCTCAGTGATCCGGGCGTGCAGCGCATCGGGCATGGTGTAAAAAGGGATTCCGGCGACGAGAATCACAATAGACCTCGACGCACCGCCACTACAAGATCAGGTATCGCCGTGATACAATCAGGCGGCTTGATTGACCAGGATTCTCATGGTTGAGTCGGACCCGCCGTCGCGATGAAACCACAAACCCGCAGCAAGGCTGCCAGCTTCCTCTTCTACATTCCCTTCGCCCTGCCCATCTGGAAGGCACTCAAGGGAACCGGCGTGCGGGTGGCCGATATGCGCCGGGATTACAAACTGGCCGGCCTGGAACGCGGCGATCTCGCAGTCGATCCCATCAGCCAGTTCGAGACGTGGTTCTCCAACGCCGTCTCGTCGGGACTCACCGAGCCCAACGCGATGATCCTGGCCACCGCAGGCTCGGACGGGCGGCCGGCCGCGCGAACCGTCCTGCTCAAGGGATTCGATTCCCGTGGTTTCGTCTTCTTCACCAACTATCAGAGTCGCAAGGGACATCACCTCGAGGAGAATCCCTGCGCCTCGCTCCTCTTTTCCTGGACCTTCCTCGAACGCCAGGTTGAGATCCGCGGACCGGTCACCCGGGTCTCTCCCGAGGAGACCGCAGACTATTTCTACACCCGGCCGATCGGCAGCCAGATCGGCGCCTGGGCCTCCGCCCAGAGCACGGTCATCGAGTCACGGAAAGCGCTGGAAGAGAAAGTGACCGCTCTGATGGAAAAGTATCGGGGGCAGTCGGTGCCGGTGCCCCCATTCTGGGGCGGGTTTCGGGTTGAGCCCGAATCGATCGAGTTCTGGCAGGGCCGCCCGAGCCGCCTCCACGACCGCTTCCGCTATTCCCGCCAGTCCGACAAGAGCTGGAAGGTCGAACGGCTCTCGCCCTGAGTCCTACTTCTCCGGTTCTTCGTCAGTGGGTTCCTCTTCGTGCTCCGCGTCCAGCTCACGAAGCCTCCTCTTCCACATGACCTCCACGGCAGACTTGCTTCCAAGTCCGAAAGCCAGCACGACGGTCAGCGCGATCGTGCCGAAAGCGATGAAGAAGGCTCCGGTCACAATACCCACTGCGATATCCAACTGGACGAGTGCGATGGCGGAGGTGACCACGATGATCGACGAAAAGACGATGCGGCCAACCAGGCGCGCCCGCTCGAATTCCTCCTGATAAAGCGATCGACGAACCGATTTGGACGCGGCCGCCGCGATGCCCCAACCGACCAGCATGATGATGGACGAGGCGACCAGACGCGGAATGAGCACGACAAAGCGTTCGAGCATCTCCGAGAGAACGGTCAGCCGCCAGATGACGGTCGCGTTGTCGAGGAAGATGAGGAAGATGACCCCCCCGGTCAGCGTTCCCAGGAAGGCGAACAGAGAGTGACGCACATCCCCCTTGTCGACCGCCTGCCCCCATCCGAGGCGCACCATGACCCGGTCGATTCTTGACAGAATCAAAAGGCGGACGACGAGTTTGGCGCCCAACCAGGCCACAACCAGACCGAGCACGAAAACGATGAGGCCCGCCAGCAGGTTCGGCATGTAGTCGCCGATCTGGTCGACGACGTCATTGACGGAGGGGATGTCTTTCTCGCTCATGATGTGCGCAGGTAATTCCTGGAGGGGTTCTCAGTTCTTCAGCCAACGCTTGGGATCCGCCGACATTTCGTAAACAGTGATGACGGGTTTGGAGGTACGATCAGCCAGTTCCAGCGGCAAGGCGTAACCAAGCAGCTGCTCCAGCAGTCCGGCCTCCGTCCCTCCAATCACCACCAGATCCGCCTCCCTGGCCTCGTGAATCAGGCCGTTGATGATGTCAGTATGGGGAACGACGATCCGCTCCGCATCCGGATGGCGTTCACCGAGGGCATGGGCCATCCGCTTCTCCGCCGCAAGGTGGTCGCGGGATGACGCATTCGGCGACACGATGTGAACCGCACGCACTCGTCCCTGGTAGACACCGGCCAGCGCGTCGGCAAAATCGGCGGTCAACTGCGAATTGGGGCCCGTCGCGAAGGGAAAGAGCACTCGGTCAATCTTCTTCGGCCAGCGGTCGGCACTGACCACCATGACCTGCGCCGGTGCCGAGCGGACAACCCGGTCCACCGCCGTCGCGGCGAAGCGCTCGAGAAAACCGGCTTTCCGCGGGCGGCCGGTGACGATCAGGTTGCACTTCTCCTCCAGTGCGGTCTCGATGATCCCGTAGGAGATCCGGTGGGATATCTTCACCACCGTCTTGATGGGAAGTCCGTCCGCCTTGAAGTCGACGAGGATCGCGGCGAGTTGTTCCTGGGCTTCGGCGACCGAATTGAGGCCTTGGGCCAATCCTTCATGCTCGTCGACCTCGACCACGGTCAACGCGATCAATTCCCCATCATAATGCCGGGCCACCGAAGCGGCGGCCCCCAGAACAGTCGGGGCCGTCCGCGGATTGCCGATGGCGACGAGAATCCGGTAATCGCGGCGCTCCGCCGCTTGCCGCACCTCAACCATCTGGGCGTAGGATCGATCGCGCCGCCGGGAATACCCGTAAAAGACACCCAGGCCGAGGCCGATCCAGATCCCGGCGCTCAACCAGCCCATCGGGCTGTAGACAAAGAGATAAACCGCCAGGGCCAACTGGGCGATGATGCCCAAGATCGGGATAACCGGGACCCAGGGGACTTTGAATCCGCGATGCAGGTCGGGACGCTTTTTCCGCAGGGTGATGACAGCAGCGAGGACTTGAATGAACAGGAGCAGGAAGAGGATGTTGGCCGCGCTGGCCACCGTCTCGATCGGCAGGGCCACCGCCATGAAGATGGTCAGCAGTCCGGAAACCAGAATGGCCCAATGAGGAGTCTTGCAGCGTTCGTGGATGCCGGCGAAGAACGCCGGCAGATTCCGGTCGCGCCCCATCGCCAATGAGACCCTTGACGAGGAATAGATGGTGGCGTTGAGCGCGCTCATGGTCGACAGCAGGCCCCCGATCAGGATCATGATCCCGCCTCCCTTGAAGAAGCTCCGGGCGACATCGACCAGCGCCGTTTCCTTCTGGAGCCCGAGGAATTCCCAGGTGGGCATCCCTTCCGGGGTCTGCACTGCGCCGATCGCCACGAAAGCCACCAGCAGGTAAATCGGGACCACAATGAGAAGCGACAGGAAGATGGCCTTCGGAATGTTCCGCGCCGGGTTCTGCACCTCCTCGCTGCACTGCGCGATGATTTCATACCCTTCAAACGCGATGAAGGTCAGCCCCATCGCCACGAAGATGCTGCCGAAACCATTCGGCAGGGGATCATCCAGGAACCGCGCCTGCCAGTCGGGCTGCCTCAGGGTCGCCCAGATCCCGAATCCAATGAAAACGATCAGAACAAGGATCTTCCCGGCGGTCACGATATTCCCGGCACCACCCGCTTCGGAGGCGCCCCGGTAATTGATGTAGCAGAAAGCCACGACCACCAGCACAGCCATCCATTTCTCCATCGGAAGGAAGGGGGTCTGAAAGTGCTGCAGGCCAACCACCGGCAGGACCTCCTTGAGGTAGGCGCCGAATCCAAGCGCATAGAGAGCGCAGGCCACCACGTAGGCGAACCAGGCCATCCATCCACTCATGAATCCCTGAGGGTCCTTCAGGCCCTGCTTCACGTAGAGATAGCCGCCCCCTGCCTCGTGGAAACAACTGCCCAGCTCCGCGTAAGCCGCTGCCGCAAAAAGTGTGACCAGCCCATTGAGCAGGAAGACCACGATCAACCCCGGACCCGACACACCCGCCGCGATGCCCGTGAGCACAAAGATGCCGGCTCCGATCATCGCGCCGACACCGATCATGGTGACATCCACCAATCGCATTTCGCGACTCAGGCGGACTTCTGAGGACGACGGCATGAGGTGGGGAAGTGAAGGCCGGAAGATGCTATACCCGCAGACCTGGGGGACGGAAGCGAAATCGATGCCCGTCCATTGCGGAATCCTTCCGTCAAGCAGAGTCCGGCCCGAATGGCACCCAATCGGCGAATCGCCGGTACTCCGCAGCGATCTGTTCAGGATCGCCCTTCCCCGGATGGACGAAGTGACGGTAGGCGAGCCGGAGGATCTCCCCTTTCTTGAGGTCGAGGGGCTCATCCCGGATGATCGCAGCATTCATTCCCTGGATGTACTTCTCCGTCCAGGTCAGCCAGGGCGTGGGATGGCGCCGGTTGGTCGGGTGGTCCATCAAGGTCAGCCCGCCCCAATGCTGGAAGTTGTGCGGGTCCGGAATACCATCCAGCCACCAGGTGTAGTCGGTCCAGGGAGCCCGGTAGCGGTGGGCTTCCGGCCAGGTGGTCTCCCCCTGGGTGTTGCGCAGTTCCGGCTCCACCGTCCGCACGAAACGAACGGTCATCCCGGCATAGCCGCCCCATTCGATGTGCCGGTCGAGGTGGACGTCAACCAGCGGTGTGAAGGTCAGCTCCCAATCGATGAAACGCAACCGCCCCGCGTCCTTCTGTGTGTAGGTGATCCGGCGCTCGTCGCGGATGAGCGGATCCCCTTCCGGCTTGATCCACTCGATCACATTGGTGAGGCGGACCCGATCCACCCCGGGCTCCTCCACCGCAATCGATACATTCCGGGTCGTCGCCCAGGGGTGACCGGATCCTTCCTGATCCCAGGCGTTGAGCCCGTTGATATATTTCCAGGAAAAGTACATCCCGCAATGCCAGGGGTGGTCGCCGGGACGGATCATGGTAACGGGATGGGCACCCGGCAGATAGACCGGATGGCAATAGGGATAGAGATCCACCTCGCCATAGCGGTAGGTAAAGAGCGGTTCCGTGCCATCATGCACCGTGACCGCGCGATTGAAATCGTGAGTGATCCTCAACTGAGGTGACATGAGGGGAAGTTGAAGCGAAACGCCCCCCGAAAGCAAAGCTTCCAGGAATTTCCTCACCTCTCAGGCCAGCCTCCGAGGATTGACGGCAGAACCCATTCTCACGAAAATACCGGGAATGAATGACGGCGCGGCACCACTGAACCGGACTGCATCGCGGCCGGGCCGGGCCGCCCCTCACTTTCCCTGTTACCATTTCCTCCGATGAACCTCTTCCTGATGCGACATGCCCACGCCGTGAGCGAATACGAGGACGTCAGCCGCCCTCTGAGCCCGCGCGGGCAGGCCCAGGTCAGGATCGTCGGCGAGCATTTTGACAACCGGGGCCTGATCGACGCCACCAAGATCTGGCACAGTCCGCTCCAACGTGCCCGCGAAACGGCGGAGTTGTTCGTCCGCTACGCCAACCTCGCGGGGTTCTGCCGGGAGGTCGAAGGACTCGAACCCTTCGATGATGTCCGGGGGGTGGCCCGCCGCCTCTCCGGTTTCAACTACCCTTTGATGATCGTCGGTCACGAACCGCATCTCGGGCGCCTCGTCTCTCTTCTGGTCAGTGGAACGGTCGACCACGAGATCATCCACTTCCATAAGGGCGGCATCTGCTGCCTCAAGCGAGTCGAGACCAGATCCCAGGCCCGACTCTGGAGCCTGCATTGGTACCTGACCCCCGGTCTGCTTCTGCGCGAGGATCCCTACCAGGAATCCTGATTGCATCCCATGCGCATCCTGCTTCTCGGCGGATCCGGGCTGGTCGGCTCCAATCTTGCTCCCCTCGCCCATAAACGCGGACATCAAACCATTGCCTGGTCCGGCTCCTGGCCGGGAGAAATTCCCGGGGCAGAGCGGACCGTTCGGATCGACCTGACCGATCTCGACGCGGTGCAATCGGCCATTCTCGACCTTTTCCCGGACGCCATCATCAACGCGGCCGGGGTGACCGAACCCGCGCACTGCCAACAGGACCCCCGGGGATCCGCCCTCCTCAACGTGGAGCTTCCGGAGCGGCTGGCCCGGCTCGCCCATCACCTGAGCGCCCGCTTCATCCATTTCTCCAGCGAACAGGTCTTCGATGGCTCCCGACCTCCCTACCGGGCCGCCGACAAGCCGGACCCGACAAACCTCTATGGGCGACAGAAGGCCGAATCCGAGAAGCGGGTCCTCGACGCCGCCCCCGAGACCGCCATCGTCCTGCGCGTCCCCCTCCTGACCGGCAACAGCCTGAGGGGAACCCGCAGCCTTCATGAACGCCTCTTCGGCCTCTGGTCCCGGAATCAGGCCGCACGGCTTTACCACGATGAAATCCGGCAACCCTGCAGCGCGGACAACCTTGCCGCCCTCGCGGTCGAACTCTGCGAACGCAACGATCTCCAGGGAATTCAGCACTGGGCCGGGGCCGAACCCCTCTCCCGATTCGAAATGGGCCGACGCATCCTGCAACGATTCGGCCTGCCGGAGGACCTCGTCATCCGGTCCTCCCGGCTCGACGACCCCGAAAGCACGCATCGTCCGGCCGACCTTTCAATGGATCTCACCGGTCTCGCCGGGATCGTGAAAACCCCGCGGCAAGACTTTGCCGATCAACTCGATCGCATGATCGTGCCCATTCCCTTCCGCGAATGGTTCAACACCCTCGGGTGAACGACCGCAAACCCACGGACCCGATGCTGCTTCATCTCCTTCCCGACCGGACCGCCGACGCGGCCGAGAACATGGCGCTCGATTTCCTCATGCTGCAACGGTATCCGGACGCCGACCACCTCCGGCTCCGGCATTACGACTGGCGACGCCCGGCCTGCACCTTCGGCTACAGCCAGAAAATCGCCTTTGTCCGGGCGCAACTCCCGCAGCCCGGCCTCGACCTGACCCGGCGGGCGACCGGCGGCGGCATCGTCGATCACACCGAAGACTGGACCTTCTGCCTCGTCATCCCGAGAGCCCACCCTCTCTGGGCCGATCCCGGCCCGAGCGTCTACCGAAGTATTCATGAATCCATGACACATGCCCTGCGAGGGCTCGGTGGGCGGGTCCGGCTCGAATCGCGGACCCCGGAGGCCCCGGCCGGCGTCTGCTTCAACCGGGCCGAGATCAATGACGTGGTTCTGGAGTCGACCGGAGCCAAGGTGGCGGGAGCGGCCATGAAGCGCAACAAACGCGGCCTGCTCTTTCAGGGTTCGATCTGGAAACCCCTTCTGCCCGATCTCGACTGGGAGGCATTCGGAGAGGCATACGCCCACCGCCTGGCGGCCGATGCCGGGGTCCGGGTGGAAGAACCCGGATGGCCGGACTTCGACCCCGATGAGGAGTCCGGCCTGATCGACCAGTATGCGTCCAGCGAGTGGATCGAAGCGCGGTGAGGATCGGATGCGGTCTCACCGATCGGTGACCGACCCATCCGGGAAGTGAAGGATCCCGAAATCCTTCTCGTCATAAGGAAACCTTGCGGCGACGGACTCGTCGAGATCGATCCCCAGGCCCGGTCGCTCCGGCGGCGGTGCGTAGCCCCGCTCGTAACTGAAATATCCCCCGTAAAAGAGATCCTGCCAGAAGGGATCCTGACCGCTTCCGATTTCCAGAAGGGTCGCGTTCGGCGTAGACATGCAGACATGCATCGACGCGAGCGTGCTGACCTCGCTCTGGGGGTTGTGCGGAGAAACATCGACGCGGAAGACTTCGGCCAGGGCCGCGATTTTCTTCATCTCGAGAATACCGCCGACATGAACCACATCCGGCATGATCACATCGACCAGACGTTCACTGCAGAGCGGCCCGAAATCGTAGCGACTGCACAGCCGTTCACCGGTGGCCAGGGGAACCCGGGTCTGCTGCCGGACCTGACGGACCTCCGCGATCACTTCGTTCTCAAGCTGGGTCACTTCCTCAACCCAGAGCGGACGATAGGGCTCCGCCCGGTTGCAGAATTCGATCGCGGCCAGCGGGTTGGCCTTCCCGTGAACCTCCACGATGATATCGAAATCCGGACCCACGACCTCCCGGACCTCGGCCAGATGCTCGATGCCTTCCCGGATCGCCTTGCGGAAGTCGACCGCCTGGGAATCCACCGGAAAGAATCCACCTTTGACGCAGGTCCAGCCGTCCTCCTTCTTCTGGGCCCAGAGTTGAAGGGCTTCGTCCTTGCCCTGGGGCCGCCGTTTCTTCCGGTGGCTGATCCGCTCCAGGTAGCCTTCATGGCAATACAGGCGCACCCGGTCCCGGGCCTTTCCGCCCAGCATCCGCCAGATGGGCAGACCGACCGCCTGGCCGAGTATGTCCCAAAGGGCGATTTCCACCGCGCTCAGAGCCGACATCAGGACCGGGCCACCCCGGTAGCGGGGCCCCCGGAACATCGACTGCCAGAGTCGCTCAATCTCGCCCGGATCCTTGCCGACCAGGTAGCGCTTGTGCTCCTGGATGGCCGAGGCGACCGTGGCGCACTTGCCCGACAAGGTGCCCTCACCCAGACCGGTGATGCCCTGATTGGTGAAGATCTTGACGTAGACGTAATTCTCATCGTTGCCCGCATCGACGAGAAACGTCTTCAAGTCGGTGATCCGCAGATTGCGGACATCCCCTTTCTCCTGGCTGGTTTGAAGTGACGGACCATCGTCCGGGGAAGCCCGCAGAAGGGGACCGGAGGCCGCGGCCCCGATTGCGCCCAGACCGGCGGTAAGGAATCGACGTCGATTGATCATGATGGGGAAAGAGGGATGAGGATGGATACGGTGATGAATATGGGCTTCGAGGGTTCCGGCCGAGCCGAGAGATTCGATCTCCACCTGCCCCAAAAACTCTTATTTCATGAATTACAACAAGTGGGAATCGTAACGATCTGAGCTCTGAGATCTCTTGCCCTGATGACGAATGAGCGTCAAACAGAATTGGTTGCCCGTGTTCCGGCAACCGCAGATGTCTATTTCAAATTCTTATCCCAATGAAAATATCCCCGTTCACGATAATCACTCTGCTCATGGCGCTCAACCTTTCGGCCACCTCGAGTCTCCAACATGTCGTAGTCTATCAGCAGGAGGGACGCTTCGCCGGCTGGCCTGCCAACAACGGCGCCTGGATGTTCGAAGGCGACGAGTTGCTCGTCGGCTTCACCGAGGCGCCCTACCGGCTCAATCCCGGCGGGCACAATATCGGGGACGAGGCCGATCAGCGCAGCTGGCTGGCCCGCAGCACCGACGGCGGCAACACCTGGAGAGCGTATGACCCGGAACACTACGTGGGCGACTTCGGCGACGAACCGGAACTCCAGCCGGTGCTTGAGCCGATCGACTTCTCGGCCCCGCAGTTTGCGATGCGCGTCGTGGGCATCGGATACCATGGATCGAAGGATCCGCGCGGCCACTTCTTCATCAGCAGCGACGGGGGCCAGGACTGGAAAGGCCCCTACGGATTCGGAGATCTGGTCCATCATCCGGAGCTTGAGAAATACGGCATGACCGAACTGACCCCGAGAACCGACTACCTGGTCCTCGATCGGGATTCCGCCCTGATCATGGTGTCGGCCCGGATCCCGGGCGAGTTCGGAACCGACCGGCTTTTCTGCCTGCGAACGTCCGATGGCGGCCGCAGCTTCGCCTTCTCGGGCTGGGTCGTGCCGCCTTATGATCCGGTCCTGAGTGACCCGGATGCCCGCGTCCCCCTGACCGACGATCCGGCCCTCAACCCCCACCCGTCCAAGGCCCGCGCGGTCATGTCCCAATCCTTCCTGCTGGCGGACGGATCGATGGTGACCGCGATGCGCCGGCGCTATCGAGACGACGAACGCGGGATCAACCAGAACTGGGTCGACGCCTACCGGTCGACCGACGGGGGCCACAGCTGGAAGTTCATGGCGGTGGTCGGCGATGCCGGCAGCGGCAACGGAAATCCACCCGCCCTCAACGCGACGGCCGATGGCCGGCTCTGCGCGGTCTTTGGTGAGCGCGAAAACGGCCGAATCCTCGTCACCTACAGCTCCGATGAGGGCAGAACCTGGACCGCGCCCTTTGTTCTCCGGGATGATTTCTGGTCGGAAGACATGGAAACAAACGACCTGGGATACCCCCGCCTCTTTCGGCGGTCCGATGGCAAGATGGTCGCTCTCTATTACTTTTCGACCCGGAAAAATCCCCACGGTATCTTCGCTACCATCTGGGACCCGACCGAGCACTGAGAAAGGACTCCATGAGACAGGCGCTCAAGATCCCTTTCTTCCTGCTCGCCCTTCTGGCCGGACTGACCGCTCTGACTCGGGCGCAGGACAAGCCCAATCTGATCCTCATCCTGGCTGATGATCTGGGTTGGCACCAGCTCGGCTGCTACGGGAGCGACTTCTATGAGACACCCGTCCTCGACCGGATGGCGGCCGAGGGGATGCGCTTCACCAACGCCTATGCGGCCGCCCCGGTCTGTTCCCCCACCCGGGGCTCGATCATGACCGGGAAATACCCGGCCCGGACCCATCTGACGGTGAATATACCGACCGGCCGCAACCTGGACCGCCCCACGGTTACTCCGGAATTCGCCGAGTCGCTTCCGCTCGATGAAGTGACCGTTGCCGAAGCCTTGAAGACCGCCGGATACACCACCGGTCACTTCGGCAAATGGCACCTCAACCGCGACAAGGACTACGCACCCGATCGCCCGGGAGACCCGGCCTCCCAGGGTTTTGACGTTGTCCTGACCACTCACAAACTCGACGAAGGCCCCCCCAGCCCCTATGAAAACGACTGGCAACACGTCCACCAGATCACCGAAGCCGCCATCGCCTTCATCGAGGAGAATCAGGATCGGCCGTTCTTTGCCTACGTTTCCCACAACAGCATCCACCGTCCTGAAAAGGAAAAGGATACCCTGATCGCCAAATACCGGGCCAAACCGGGTGCTGACAATGACGTCGAGTACGGCCACAACAATCCCGTTCAAGCCGCCATGCTGGAGGTCCTCGACGCCAGTGTCGGACGAATCCTCGACCGACTGGGGGAGTTGGGTCTGGCGAAGAACACCCTGGTTGTCTTCTTCTCCGACAACGGGCATCTCGGGCCCAAGGACGGCTTTCCCTTGAAGGGAAGCAAGGCGGACCTCTACGAGGGGGGCATCCGTCTGCCCCTCATCGTCCGCCAGCCCGGAACGGTTCCTGCAGGCACAACCCGGGACACTCTGGTCATCAGCAATGATTTCTTTCCGACCTTCTGTCGGCTGGCGGGAGTGAACACGTTGCCGTCCGGGATCGACGGTATGGATATTTCCGACCTTCTCCGAGGTTCGGAAACCGGGCCGGCTCGAGACACCCTGTTTTTTCACTTTCCCCATTACCATGCCCTCGGAGTCGGCCCCCAGAGCGCCCTGCGCGAAGAAAACCTCAAATTGATCGAGAACACCGAGGCCCGGCTCCTCGGACTGCCGGATGCATTCGAGCTTTACGATCTCGCTGCCGATCCCGCCGAGCGCCACAACCTTGCCGGCGAACAGCCGGGAACAGTCGGCCGCCTGCGGGACAAGCTCGAACTCTGGAAAAAAGCCGTCGGCGCCCAGGAGATGACGCGCCCCGAACAGCCGGGATCCGGCGGTCAGACCCGCTGACCCGCCAGCCTGGCGGCGATCCGGATGGCCTCGACCATGCTCTCGGCGTTGGCCCGCCCTTCACCGGCCTTGCCAAAGGCCGTTCCATGATCCACCGAAACCCGTATGATCGGCAGGCCTGTCGTGATGTTGACCCCGGTGATCGACCCCCACTGGCCCGTTTTGTGGTCGTACTGAAACCCCTGGAGCTTGGTCGGGATATGGCCCTGGTCGTGGTACATGACGACCACGATGTCGTACTGACCGCCCTTCATCTTCGAGAAGACCGTGTCGCCCGGAATCGGGCCATCCACCGACATTCCCTCCTCACGGGCCTGGGCGATGGCCGGTATGATTTCGTCAATCTCCTCGCGTCCAAAGAGACCATTCTCACCGGCATGCGGATTGAGGCCGCAGACCCCGATACGCGGTTTCTCAAAGCCCAGCTTGAGCAAGGTCTCGTGAGCCAGCCGGATGACGGCATGGACCCGCTTCTTCTTCACCCGATCGCAGGCCTCCCGCAGGGAAACATGGGTTGAGACATGGATGACCCTGAAATCCTCGTGAGCCAGCATCATGGCATAATCCTTCGTGCCCGTCAGCTCACCGTAAATCTCCGTGTGCCCCGCGTGTTTGATGCCCGCGGCAAAAATCGCTTCCTTGTTGATCGGTCCCGTCACCGTCGCGTCAATCTCCCCTTTCATGGCGAGATGGATCACCTTTTCGATGTAGTCGTAACAGGCCTGGCCTGTTTCGGCCGAGATCGTCTTGTGGCGGATGGCGTCCCCATCGATGTTCTTCAGGTCGAGAACATCGATCGTCCCGGGTTCATAGATCCCCTGGTCCGGGCGATCGACCGGGTTGATTTTCAAATCCAGCCCGGAAAAGGCGACGGCATTCCGCATCATCGCCGATTCGGCCACCGCCAATGGGCGACACATCCGGTAGATCTCAGGGTCCGCCAGTGCTTTGGCCGTGATCTCCGGTCCGATTCCCGCCGGGTCTCCGACGCTGATTCCTATGATGGGTTTCATTTTCATGACTTACTTTTCAAAATCCAAATCCGGACCGCAAAGGGTTTCGCGCCGGCGGCATGGTCTCCGGTATCCGTCATACTTTGTGGTGAACCACCATCTGCGCGGCAACATGCACGGCCTCGATCATGCTTTCGGGATTGGCGATGCCCTTTCCGGCGATGTCGAAGGCTGTCCCGTGGTCGACGGATACGCGGATGATGGGAAGACCCGCCGTGATGTTGACTCCGGAGATCGAACCCCAAGCCCCGGTCTTCTCGTCAAAATGAAATCCCCTCAGCTTGGTCGGGATATGGCCCTGGTCATGATACATGACGACGACGATGTCGTACTGGCCTCCCGCCATCTTGGAAAAGACGGTGTCCCCGGGTATCGGACCCGTGGCCTCGATCCCTTCCTCACGGGCCCGTTCGATCGCCGGCAGGATTTCGTCGATCTCCTCCCGCCCGAACAGCCCGTTTTCTCCGGCGTGGGGATTGAGGCCACAGACCCCGATTCTCGGCCTCTCCATTCCCATCTTCTTCAGGGTCGAATCCGCCAGCCGGATGACTGAGAGCACCCGGTCCTTCTTGATGAGATCGCAGGCCTTTCTCAGGGAAACGTGGGTCGTCACGTGAATGACCCGGAAATCCTCATGAGCCAACATCATGGCGTAGTCTTTGGTCCCGGTGAGCTCGCCGAAGATCTCCGTGTGACCCGAATGGATGCAACCCGCGGCAAAGATCGCCTCCTTGTTGATCGGGCCGGTCACGGTCGCATCGATCTTTCCCGCCATGGCCAGCTCAATCACCCTGGCCACATATTCATAGGACGCCCGCCCGGTCTCCGCCGAAACCGTCTGGTGCGCAATCCGCCGTCCATCCACATTCTTGAGGTCCAGCACATTGATCCTCGTGCCGTCATAGACTCCTTGACCGGGCTCATCGATGGCGTGAACCGGCCGGGAGAGGCCCGAAAACAACACCGCCTCCCGCATCAATTCGGCTTCACCGACCGCAAACGGGCGACAGATCCGGTAAAGTCCCGGGTCGTCCAGTGCCTTGGCCGTGATCTCAGGGCCGATTCCGGCCGGATCGCCGACGCTGATGCCGATCAGGGGAAGGGGATTCTCTGTCATGCGCTTCGTGTGGGTGGAAACAATTGCCCCAAGAGAAGAACTCACGTTGCCCCAAAGGTGAATCTTTTTATTTCACTAGTTCATCTCATTTATTTCACTCTATTTCACCCATAAGGCCGGAGCATCGCCCCCGACCCGGACTCCACTTTACCGGAAAATGAAGATCCGCTGGCCGGAACCTGATCGTCGACCGAGAATCATCGCATGGCTTCCCCAAAACCCCGCGTCGGGATACCGACTCTTTTCGGGTTGTTCCTCTTTGTCGTGACTCTCCTGCCCGCCCGCGACCGGGTCATCATCCTGGCTGACATGGGCAACGAGCCCGATGAGGAGCAGCAGATGGTTCACCTGTTGATGTCATGCAACGCCTTCGATCTGGAGGGGCTCATTGCCGTCACCGGCAAGTACCTGCGGGAGGATCCCCGTCCGGAACTGTTTCATCATTTGATCGACGGATACTCCCGCGTGGTCGGGAATCTCGAACTTCACGCCGCCGGGTGGCCTTCCCCGGAGCATCTCCACGCCATCACCGCGGCCGGTCAGCCCGGATACGGCATCGGCGACACCGGACCCGGCCGGGCCAGTGCGGGATCGGCTCTCATCGCCAAAGCACTGCTCAAGGAAGATCCCCGGCCGCTCTACGTGGTCGTCAATGCCGGTTCGAACACACTCGCGCAGGCCCTTATCGATCTACAGGCCGGACAAAGCCCTGACCAGATGGCCCGCGTGGTGGAGCGATTACGGGTGTTCGAGAATGGGTCCCAGGACAATGCGGGAGCCTGGATCTGCCATGAGTTTCCCGAAATCCACTGGGTGCGCAGCAATTACCAGACCTACAGTTACGGCGGCCCGGGCAATGACGGCGGTCCGGACGGAAAGCAGCTCGGTCCGCATACCTGGGAACCCTACGCCTACAGCACCGTCGGGCAGCACCAATGGCTCCTGGAAAATGTCATCGCCGGCCACGGCCCCCTGGGGAAGCTCTACCCGCTGAGGCTGTTCCGGATGGGTGGCCTCGGCTTCCAGGAGGGCGGCGGCACCATCCCGTGGATCGGACTGCTGCATCCCGGACTCTCCGACATCAACCATCCCTCCTGGGGTGGATGGAGCGGCCGCTACAGCCGGGAAAAGTCTGCAAATCCCTGGTCGCGTCACCCCGACATCCGGCCCGACGAGGAGACTTACGGAGGCTTCGCGGCCTTCATCGACGACGCCGACACCTGGACGGACCCGAAAACAGGAATCGGCATGACGAATTCCTACGCCCCGGTCTGGCGCTTTCGCCAGGCCATGTTCAACGATCAGCTCTGCCGGATGGACTGGTGCGGGAAGCCCTTTGAGCAGGCCAATCATCATCCTGTCGCCGTCTTCAACGGCGATGCCACGCCCACCATCGTCCGGATGAGAGCCACCGCCGGAGACGTCCTGGGCCTGGATGCCGGGGGCTCGAGCGATCCTGACGGCGACCCGCTCGCGGTATCCTGGTGGATCTATCCGGAGGCCGGCACTTATCCGGGGGCAATCGCGGTCCCGGAACCCTCTTCCGCAAGGACGTGTCTGGTCATTCCCGGTGATGCGGCCGGGACCCAGATCCACCTGGTCCTCGAAGTCGCCGATCTGAACAAGATCGCTTCCCTCTGCGCCTACCGCCGCATTGTCATCGACGTCCTTTGAATCGAATGTGTCTCCATAATCTCCTGACGCCAATCCCTGCCCTGCGCGACTGCCTCCTCATTGCCGGCGGAATCCTGATGATCGCGGTCGCTCCCGGGCTCCGGGCAGAGGCCCGACCCAATATCGTCCTGATCATGGCCGACGACATGGGCTATTCGGATATCGGATGCTACGGAGGTGAAATCCCGACTCCCAACCTCGATCAACTCGCCGCCGGCGGCCTGCGCTTCACCCAGTTCACCAACACCGCCCGTTGCTCCCAGACCCGGGCGGCGCTGCTGACCGGGCTTCACCCGCACCAGACCGGTGTGGGGATCCTGGCCGAGGATCCCAACCAGACCGCACCCCCTGATGCCGGACCCGGCTATATCCGCTACCTGAACCGCAACTGTGTCACCCTGGCGGAAGTCCTCGGCTGTGCCGGCTACCACACCTACATGGCCGGAAAATGGCACCTCGGGTACCATGATCGCGAAAAGTGGCCACGGCAGCGCGGATTTGACCGCTTCTACGGTATCATCTCCGGAGCCAGCAGCTATTTCCAACCCAGACCGCCCCGCGGATTGACCCTCGACAACGAACCGGTCCCGCCACCCGAGGACCCCGAGTACTACACGACCGACGCCTTCGCCGACTACGCGGTCGAGTTCATCCGCGACCAGGAGGATGATCGTCCGTTTTTCCTCTACCTCGCCTTCAACGCCCCGCATTGGCCGCTCCATGCCCGCGACGAGGATATCGCCAAGTTCGTCGGCCGGTATCGGATGGGCTGGGACAGGTTGCGGGAAGAGCGTTGGGCAAAACAGGTGCAGATGGGTGTCGTGAAAAGGGAATGGGGCCTTTCTCCCCGCGACGACGGGGCCCGCGCCTGGGATGAACTGACCCTCAGCGCACAGGTCCAACTGGATTTCCGCATGGCCGTCTACGCGGCCCAGATCCACCGCATGGACTGGAATATCGGTCGGGTCATCGCGACATTGAAAGAACGCGGCGTCTTTGAGAACACCCTCGTTTTCTTCCTCTCGGACAACGGAGGATGCGCGGAACCATACAGTGATCTGGGTGGTGGCACCTTCGAGGCAATCAACAAGCCCCACGCCGGCGGAGCCGGCGGGCCGGCTCACCCGGAAGACGGATCCTCCTATGGGACCGGTTGGGCCAACGCCTCCAACACGCCATTCCGACGCTACAAGGCCCGGCTGAATGAAGGAGGGATCGCGACTCCGCTGATCGTCAGCTGGCCGGCCGGACTGAAGACAGCCCCGGGCTCGCTGACCGGGGCCCCCGGCTACCTGGCCGACATCATGGCCACGGTCCTCGAGGTCACCGGCGCGACCTATCCGTCATTCTTCCGCGGTGAGCCCATCACGCCACCGGCCGGCCACAGCCTCGTTCCCATTCTGGTGACGGGGGACCGGCCAACCCCCGAGTGGTTTTTCTGGGAACACTATGGCGAGCGGGCCGTTCGCCACGGCGACTGGAAAGCCCTCCGGGCGAAGTCCGGCGATAGATGGGAGCTCTACGATCTGGCCCGGGACCGGAACGAACTCCAGGATGCGGCGGCCACCCACCCGGACCTGCTGGCCGCCATGACCAACCAATGGGAGGCCTGGGCGGCGCAAAGCCAGGTCTACCCGCGAACGACCAACGAAGGTTCACCGACCCCGCCATGAGATTCCATCCACTCATCCTCAACCTGCCCTTCGTTCTTGCCTTCGGTTCGTCTGCTGCCTTGCAGGCGGCCCCCGATGCGCAGGAAAAGACGCCCGCTCAGCCCAACTTCCTCTTCATCGCGGTCGACGATCTCAATACCTGCGTCGGCTATCTCGCCAATGAGCCCGGCAATCTTCTGGGAACCCTCTTCCCGGACCCGGATCGGCGGAACGCCTTTGCCGCGTCCCTGACGCCCAACCTCAACCGCCTCGCTTCGGAAAGCCGCGTATTCAGCCGGTCCTTCACCGCCTCCCCCCTCTGCGGACCATCCCGCACCGCCCTCCTGACCGGCGTGCCGACCCACCGGTCCGGGTATTACCAGCATTCGGAGAGTTTCCGCGATTACCCGAATCTCAGGGAGGTCACCACCCTGCCCCAATACCTCCGGCAAAACGGCTACTTCACCGCCGGCGTCGGAAAGATCTTCCACAAACCGCGGCGTGAGTTCCGGGGCGACCGGGTCATCGACTGGCCCGACTCGACGCTGTCCTGGGACAGCTTTGTCTTCCGTCAACATGGGGTTCAGCGCCATCCCGACGATGTGGCTCCCCGCTACAGCCTGCCCTGGGACACCTATATCCACTACGGGAGGACCCTGACCCAGACCGAGGTGGCGGCGGATTACGTCAACGTCAGCCACATCGCGCGCCTCCTCGGTGAAGGCCGGTCGACCCTGATGGACGATGAGGGAATCGTCCGGGAGGTCACCCTTCCCACCGACCAACCCTTCTTCCTCGCGGCCGGCATCTTCCAGCCCCATCTTCCCTGGAAGACACCGACGGAATTCTTCGACCGGGTCCCGATCGAGGATCTTCAGGTGACCCGCGAATTGATGGATTCCTGGCTGGCCGATCTCGATGATGTCCCCGAAGCCGGGCGGGAGTGGACGACGGCATCGCCGACCGGTGGAAACGAATACCGGCGCTTCCTCGACCGGGCGGTCGCCATGGACGGTGCAGGCGCCGACCTCCAGACCCTGAGAGAGATGATCCAGGCTTACCTCGCCTGCGTGGCCTTTGCCGATCATTGCATCGGCGCCCTGATCGATGCCCTGAACTCCGGTCCCCATGCAGCGGATACAGTGGTCATCCTCTGGAGCGACCACGGCTACCATCTGGGCGAGAAGAGCCGGATGGGCAAGACCGCCCTCTGGGATGAGGCGGACCGGAACGTCCTGCTCATCCGTGATCCGCAGATCGGGGCGAACGACGGCCGCTTCTGCCGCTCCGCCGTTTCCCTCCAGGATCTCTACCCGACCGTTGTGGCCCGTGCCGGTCTGCCTCTTCCCATCCAGGTCTCCGGGGAGGACCTCGCGCCCCTCCTGCAGGACCCGCAGGCCCGGAGAAGGGAACCGGTCCTGACCACCTGGTTGCGGGGAAACCACGCGGTCCGCGACGACCGTTGGTGCCTGATTCACTACGTGAACGGGACGGAGGAATTCTACGATGATCTCAATGATCCGGATCAACACCTCAATCTGGTCGCGCGTTCCGATTACGCCGAAGAGATCGCCCGCCTGAGGAATTCCCTGCCGGATTACGATTCGGTTTCCATGGTGCCGGGGGAAGAGTAGTCTCAGGAAATGGACCTCCGTTCAATGCCCGCACTACCGGCCCGACGACTCGCCGTTGTCCTTCTTGCCCTCATGGCCATTTCCTCTTTCGCCTCAGCCCGGCAGCCGAATATCCTCTGGATCTCCAGCGAGGATCATGGTCCGCAGATGGGGTGCTACGGGGATACCTACGCGACGACCCCGAACATCGACCAACTGGCAAGCCGGGGACTCCGCTACACCCATGTCTGGTCCAATGCCCCGGTCTGTGCGCCGGCCCGGACCACGATCATCTCGGGACTCTATGCGACGTCGACCGGAGCCGAACAGATGCGCAGCGAAGTCGCCCTGCCGGAAGGTTTCCGCATGTTTCCGCAATACCTGCGCGAGGCCGGCTATTACTGCACGAACAACGCAAAGGAAGACTACAATCTGAGGAAGCCCGGGCAGGTCTGGGATGATTCTTCGGCCCAGGCCCATTGGAGGAATCGATCGGGCGACCAGCCCTTCTTTGCCGTCTTCAATTCCACGGTCAGCCATGAGAGCCGGCTCCGGGTCCGTCCCCACGAGGCGGTTCATGATCCGGCCCTGGTTCGCGTGCCCGCCTACCATCCGGATACCCCGGAAGTACGCCAGGACTGGGCACAGTATTATGATACCGTAACGCAGGCGGATGCGGTGGCCGGTGACCGGTTGAAAGAGCTCGAAGAGGCCGGGATGAGCGCGGACACCATTGTCTTCTACTGGGGCGACCACGGCAGCGGGATGCCCCGGAGCAAGCGCTTCGCGGGAAACTCCGGCCTCCAGGTGCCTCTCATCATCTATATCCCGGAAGCCTTTCGGGACCTGCGTCCACCCGAGTATGTCGCGGGCGGCGTTTCCGATCGCCTGGTCGCCTTCGTCGATTTCGCACCCACCGTGCTCAGCCTGGCCGGGATCCAACCACCCCCATGGATGCAGGGAGAAGCCTTTCTCGGACCGTGGCAGACGGACGGCCGCGAGTTCAACTACGGTTTCCGGGGCAGGATGGACGAGCGGATGGATCTGGTCAGGTCCGTGACCGACGGTCGATTTGTCTACCTGCGCAACTACCTTCCCCACCTGCCTCACGGTCAGCATGTCCGCTATCAATTCGAAACCCCGACCACCCGGATCTGGAAGGAACTCTTCGATCAGGGCGCCCTGACTCCCGCCCAGGTTGCGTTCTGGCAACCACGGCCCCCCGAGGAACTCTACGATCTGCAAAGCGATCCCGACGAAGTGATCAACCTGGCCGGATCACCCGCCCATCAGGAGGTGCTCAAGCGCTTCCAAAGGGCCCATCTCGATCAATTGCTTGAAATCCGGGATACCGGATTTCTGCCCGAAGGAGACCGTTTTGAGCGCGCCGTCAACGACTCGCCCTACGCCCTCGGGCACGACCCGGCCCGCTACCCGCTGAAACAGATTTACGACATGGCCGACCTTGCCTCGTCCCTCGATCCCGCGGCGGAACCCGGACTGGTCGAGGGACTGATGGATTCGCATAGCGCAATCCGCTATTGGGCGATCCTCGGTTTGACCATGCGCGGCGAGAACGCAGCCCGCCGCCATGCGGATTCGCTCAGGGTCGCCATCGATGATTTCTCCCCCTATGTGCGCATCGCGGCCGCCGAGGCACTCGGACTTTATGGCGACAGCGAGGATCGATCGACAGCCGTCGATCGGCTCCTCGCCCACGCCGACGGACAAAGTCAGAATCTCTTTGTCGTGTGCGCCGCCCTGAACAGTCTGACCGCCCTCGGGCCGGCGGTCTCCGACCGGGCCGACGCCATCGCCGCCCTCCCCGACGAAGCCGCTCTGCCCGCATCCCGTTACCAGGGGTATGTCGTCCGACTGAAAGAACACCTTCTGGAAACCCTCCAACCCCACCGCAAACACGCCGGTGCCGCCCATTGACTCCGGCCCTGCAACTGACGAATCTGAACCCAAAGTCTACCCCCCTTCCATCAAGAACATGAATCCAAAAACACTGATCGCATCCCTCCTCGCAGCCGCCGGGCTATCCATCGCTTCGGCCACTCCGGCCAGCATCACCCTGCAGTCCTTCGGTCGGACGACCGACGGCACGTCGGTTGAGCTCTACACCCTGAAAAACGCCAACGGCCTGCAAGCCGACATCACCAACTACGGTGGCATCGTTGTGCGGCTCCTCACTCCGGACCGCCTTGGCAACCTCGGTGACATCGTTCTCGGCTACAATTCGTTGGATGACTACATCGCGGAAACCCCCTACTTCGGGGCGATCATCGGCCGCTACGGCAACCGGATCGCCGGCGGAACCTTCACGCTCAACGGTGAGACCTACACCCTGGCCAAGAACAACGACCCGGGCGATATCCCCTGCCACCTTCACGGAGGCATCAGGGGATTCGACAAAGTCGTCTGGAAGGCAAAACCGTCCATCACCGACGGGGAAGCCACCCTTACCCTCCATTACCTGAGCGCCGACGGAGAGGAAGGTTATCCCGGCAACCTGAAGGTCAAGGTCACCTACACCCTGACCAACGACGACGCACTCCGGATCGACTACCACGCCACGACCGACAAGGCCACCCCGGTCAACCTGACCAATCACTCCTACTTCAACCTCAAGGGTGAAGGAGACGGCGACATCCTCGGTCACGTCCTCATGTTCACGGCTGATCGCTACACCCCCGTCAATGCCGGCCTGATCCCGACCGGCCAACTCGCCCCGGTTTCCGGAACCGCCTTCGACTTCACCACCCCCCACGCCATCGGTGAGCGGGTCGACTGGGAGAACGAACAGCTCAAATTCGGCGGCGGATACGATCACAACTGGGTCCTGAACAATCAGGACGGCTCCATGGCGCTGGCCGCCACCGTTTACGAGCCGGTCTCGGGCCGCACCATCGAAGTCCACACCACCGAACCCGGCCTGCAGTTCTACTGCGGCAACTTCCTCGACGGGACCTTGGTCGGCAAGAGCGGGCGCCCCTACCACTTCCGCAATGGTTTCTGCCTGGAAACCCAGCATTACCCGGACTCGCCGAACCAGCCCTTCTTTCCCTCGACCATCCTCAATCCGGGCGAGACCTACCAGACGACCACGATCTACCGTTTCGGCGCCCGCTGAGGCAAGCACCGGTGGCCATGCGATACCTGACAGCGTTTCTTCTGCTCATGTCCCTCACCTCCTCGCAATCCGTGGCCGCCGACCCGGCGGCGGCCGCTCCCGCGAAACGCCCGAACATCCTTCTGGCGGTGGCCGATGACTGGTCCTTCGGCCATGCCGGCGCCTATGGCTGCCAATGGGTGAAGACGCCGGCCTTCGACCGGATCGCGCGGGAAGGCCTCCTCTTCACCCGGGCCTTCACTCCGAATGCGAAATGCGCCCCGTCGCGGGCCGCGGTCCTGACCGGGCGCAACTCCTGGCAACTGAAGGAGGCGGCCAACCACATGTGCTACTTTCCGCCCGAGTTCAAAGTCTATCCTGAGGTCCTGGCCGAGCACGGCTATCATGTCGGTTCAACCGCCAAGGGATGGGCCCCGGGAGTCGCCGTGACCGCGTCGGGCGAACCGCGCGAACTCGCCGGGAAGCCCTGGAACGATCACCATCGGGAACCGCCGACCCCGCACATCTCGAACAACGACTACGCGCGGAATTTCGAGGCCTTCGTCGACGCAGCGCCGGAGGGAAAACCCTGGTGTTTCTGGTACGGGTCCCTTGAGCCGCATCGGGCTTACGAATACGGATCCGGTGCCCGCCTCGCCGGAAAGAAGCCGGATGACATCGACCGTGTCCCCGGCTTCTGGCCGGACAATGAAACCGTGCGCAACGACATGCTCGACTACGCCTACGAGACCGAGCATTTCGACACCCATCTCGGAGGGATGATCGCCCTGCTCGAAGAGCGCGGGGAACTGGACAATACCCTGATCATCGTCACCTCCGACAACGGCATGCCCTTCCCGCGCGCCAAAGGTCAGGGCTACGAATTCTCCAACCACCTGCCCCTGGCCATCCGCTGGCCGGCCGGCATCCCCCATCCCGGGCGCCAAGTCGACGCTTACGTCAGTTTCATCGATTTCGCCCCCACCCTGATCGAAGTGGCCGGATTGAGTTGGGAGGAGACCGGGATGGCCCCCGCCTCCGGCCGCAGCCTGCTCGACCTTCTGGGCGCCGCGCCCGATCAGGCTTTCCCGGAACGCGATCATGTCCTGATCGGGAAGGAACGCCACGATGTCGGCCGACCCGACGATCAGGGCTATCCCATCCGCGGCCTGATCAAGAACGACCTGCTCTTCCTGACCAACTACGAGATCGATCGGTGGCCGGTCGGCAATCCGGAAACCGGTTACCTCAACTGCGACGGCAGCCCGACCAAGACCGAGATCCTCAAGCTGCGCCAGGATTCCGAGAAAAAGCGTTTCTGGGACCTGAGCTTCGGCAAGCGACCCCGGGAAGAGTTCTACAACCTGGCCGTCGACCCCGACTGCCTGGTCAACCTCGCGGAGGACCCCGCCCACCGCGCAACGACCGACCAAATGCGGGCTCAGATGATCGCCGAGCTGACCGCCCAGGAGGATCCGCGGATGCGGGGCGAGGGTGCCGTCTTCGACCACTACAGGGTGGCCAACGAGCAGAACCGGGATTTCTACAATCGCTACAAGGCCGGTGAGATCGGTGTTCCCGGCTGGGTCAACGCCACGGATTTCGAGAACTGGCCGGAGGATTAGTTCCGGCGGTTCAACCGGATTCCCGAACCGCAGGAGAGGCATGCCATCAGCCTGCCGATTCACCCGCGATGGGTTATTCTCCCACATGACGGTCCTGAGAAAAAACGGGGACCGTCATGACATCAGGCTGGATTCCCGCCCGGGATCCGCCCAAGATTCCGCGTTCTTCCGGGCTGACAGCCGGATTTCCCCGACCCCACCGTTCCCCGAATCATGCAATTCATCGACTGGTTCTTCGTCGCCGCCTACTTCATTCTCCTGATCACCATCGTCTGGTGGTCCTCAAGGAAGGTAAAGACTTCGACCGACTACTTTCTTGCCGGTCGCGAGATCAGCTGGTTCGTCGTGGGGTGCTCGCTCCTCGCCTCCAACATCGGCTCCGAGCATATTGTCGGCCTGGCCGGCAACGGTGCTTCCAGCGGCATGGCCATGGCCCATTGGGAACTGCACGCCTGGATCATGCTGATGCTCGGCTGGGTCTTTGTTCCCTTCTACTACCGTTCCGGTGTCTTCACCATGCCGGAGTTTCTGGAACAACGCTTCAGCAGTGCGACGCGCTGGGTCCTCTCAATCGTCTCCCTCGTCGCCTACGTCTTCACCAAGGTCTCGGTTACGGTCTACGCCGGCGCCATCGTCTTCCGGACCCTGCTGCCCGACACCTTCGGCAGCCCGGAAAACGCCTTCTGGGTCGGCGCCCTCACCACCGTCATCCTGACCGGGATCTACACTGTCTTCGGGGGACTTCGGGCGGTCGTCTACACCGAAGTCGCCCAGACCGGCCTCCTCCTCTTCGGCTCGGTCTTCATCACCATCTTCGGTCTGGCGCAACTCGGCGGGTGGGGCGAACTCCAGACCATCGCGTCCGAAAATGCCCGCAGTTTTGCCCTATGGCGTCCGCTCTCCGATCCCGATTTCCCCTGGCTCGGCGTCATGATCGCCTCGCCCATCATCGGCATCTGGTATTGGTGTACGGACCAGTACATCGTGCAACGCACCCTCGCCGCCAAAAGCCTCAGGGACGCACGGCGTGGCGCCATCTTCGGTGGATTCCTCAAGGTTCTTCCCGTATTCATTTTCCTGATTCCCGGAATGATCGGCTACGCTCTCCATCAGAAAGGCATCATCCACATCCCGTCCAAGCTCGACGGTGACCTCGACGGCGACATGGTCTTCCCGACCATGGTGGCCTCACTCCTGCCGGCCGGCCTTCGGGGTATCGTGGTGGCCGGCCTCATGTCCGCCCTGATGAGTTCTCTCGCCTCCCTTTTCAATTCCTGCGCCACCCTCTTCACGGTCGACATCTACGAGAAGTTGCGTCCCGGAAAGTCCGAGGCCCACCTCGTCACGGTCGGACGGTTCGCCACCGGGGTTGTCGTCATCTTCGGGATTCTCTGGATTCCCATCATGCCGATGGTTTCGCAGGGTGGCCTCTACCAGTATCTGCAGTCGGTCCAGGGCTACTTGGCCCCGCCGATCACAGCGGTCTTTCTGCTCGGCCTCTTCTTCAAGCGGATCAACGCCCGCGGCGCCCTCACCGGTCTGCTCGTCGGCTTTGTCCTCGGCATGATCAAACTGGTAGTCCAGGCCCTCGTCGGCGGCGGAGCCATCGCCGGACCGGCCTTCTTCGTCTGGCTCGGAGAATTCAATTTCCTTTATGCCTCAGGCCTCCTCTTCGCCGTCAGCGTGATCATCATCGTGGTGGCCTCGCTGACCGCACCCCAGCAGTCGGACGAAGAGATCTCGGGGCTGACCTACACGGCCATCACCCCCGAACAACGGGCGGAGAACCGGGCCAGTTGGGGCATGCCCGAAGTCGTCGGCTCCTTCGGCGTCCTTGCCCTCGTCATCGGTATCTACCTCTATTTCAGTTTCTGGCTCTGACCGGACGTCGCACCTTGCGTCAGGATCCTTTTTTTCAGACAGGAAAGGCTTTGCGACCGGCTCCGTATTACTGTTCGGGAGGCCGCGCTTGGCCCGTAGACTGGGCAAACCGGGGCGGTTGATCCCAAACCCGTTGGCCGGGCGGGTGCCCGGTCAGGACCGGTCGATCGTTTCGGAAGGGCTCGATCTTAAGCCCGGAAACGTTACCGTAATGGAATTCTCTCGTTCAACCCGTCCCATCCTCAACCCAGGATACCATCGTGTTTACCCTTGGAATTGATTACGGTACCAACTCCGTCCGCTGCCTGATCGTCCGGGCCGCCGACGGTCGCGAAATCAGCAGCTGCGTCGTCAACTACCCGAGCGGCCAGCAGGGCATTCTCCTCGATCCGAAGGACCACAATCTCGCCCGGCAGAGCCCCGCCGACCACCTCTACGGACTCGAGGCGAGCATCAAGGGAGCGCTCAGGAGCGCCGGCCGCAGGAATGGCTTTTCACCGAAGAAGGTCATCGGCATCGGGGTCGACACGACGGGTTCCAGCCCGATCCCGGTTGATCGGACGAACCGTCCGCTCGCCCTCGATCGGAAATGGAAGAAGAACCTCGCCGCCCAGTGCTGGCTCTGGAAAGACCACACCGGCTGGCGCGAAGCGGCCCGGATCACCGAACTGGCCGCCGAGATCCGTCCCCAATACATCGCCAAATGCGGCAACACCTATTCCTCCGAGTGGTTCTGGTCGAAGATCTGGCACTGCCTCAAAACCTCACCCGAGGTCTTTGAGGCGGCTTTTTCCTGGGTCGAATTGAGCGACTGGATTCCCGCCGTCCTCGCCGGGGTGACCGATCCGCTCGCGGTCAAGCGAGGCATCTGCGCCGCCGGCCACAAGGCCCTTTACTGCGATGAATGGGGCGGACTTCCCGACAGGGAATTCCTTGCCAAGCTGGACCCCAAGCTGGCCGACCTGCGCGACCGCCTTTACGAAAAGGCCCATGACGCCACCGAGTCGGCCGGGGTTCTCTCGTCCGAGTGGGCGAAGAAGACCGGCCTGCCCGCCGGCATCCCCATCACCGTCGGCGAGTTCGACGTCCATTACGGCGCGATCGGCTGCGGAGTGGCCGAGGGTGTCCTCGTCAAGGTGATCGGGACTTCGACCTGCGACTGCAGCGTCATCTCCGCCAGAAAGACCGTGGCCGACATCCCCGGGATCTGTGGCATTGTCAAGGGTGCCATCCTTCCCGGTTTCTATGGAATCGAAGCCGGCCAATCCGCGGTCGGCGACATCTTCAAATGGTGGGTCGAGGTCGTCTGTCAGGGGGACGAGAAACTCCATGCCAGGCTGACCCGCCAGGCAGCCAGACTGAAGCCGGGGCAGTCCGGTCTGCTCGCCCTCGACTGGAACAACGGCAACCGCACCATCCTCGTCGATCCCATGCTCTCCGGCCTGCTCATGGGCCAGACCCTGCACACCTCCCAGGCCGAGATCTACCGGACCCTGATCGAGGCGACCGCCTTCGGTGCAAGGGCCATCATCGAACGTTTGAAGGAATACGGCGTCCCGGTCCGCCGGGTGGTCTGCGCCGGCGGTATTGCCGAAAAGAACCCGATGCTCATGCAGATTTACGCCGACGTGACCGGGTGCACCATGCAGGTGGCCGGCTCCAGCCAGGCCTGTGCCCTCGGTTCGGCTGTGGCGGCCGCCGTCCTCGCAGGGAAAGCCAAAGGCGGACACGCCTCGTTCAAGTCCGCCCAGAAGGCCATGACCTCGATCAAGGCCATCGAATACAAGCCGATCAAGGCCAACCAGGCCGTCTACAACCAGCTCTATGGCCTCTACCGCCGGATGCACGACGCCCTTGGCGGGGTCGATGCCACCAGCAACCTCGGCACGGTCATGAAAGATCTGCTCGCCATCAAGGAAGCCGCCTCCTCCTGAAGAACCCGAAAGATGTCGCTTTCTTTCCCCGCAGGTCCGAAGCGCCGGCACAGCAGCGTTGCCGGGCAAAGGCACCGGAGAATCCGGTTGTCGCCGCCACGCCGGGTCGCGGTGCCAATCTCCAAGAACAAATGTTTTCCACCTTCCGCTCCTCACAAAATCCATGATCAAACACCTCGCCTCACCTGAAATCTGGTTCGTCACCGGCAGCCAGCACCTCTACGGACCCGAAGCCCTCAAGCAGGTTGCCGCCAACGCGGCGAAAATCGCGGACTCGCTGTCCGCCTCGAAAAGGATTCCCCTCAAGGTCGTTTTCAAGCCGATCGTGACCCGGACCGAGGAAGTCCGCGCCCGTTGCCTTGAGGCGAACAACGACCCGCAATGCGCCGGTCTCGTCCTCTGGATGCACACCTTTTCGCCCTCGAAAATGTGGATCACCGGCCTGGCCTCTCTGGACAAACCCTTCGTCCACCTCCACACCCAGTTCGGCCGGGATCTGCCCTGGGGCACGATCGACATGGACTTTATGAACCTCAACCAGTCCGCCCACGGGGACCGGGAGGCCGGCTTCATCCATTCCCGGATGCGGATCGAGCGCAAGGTGGTCGTCGGCCACCACGGCGACCCCGAGGTGCAGGACCGCCTCGGGGCCTGGATGCGGGCCGCCCGCGCCCACCATGACATGCAGGGCGCGCGGATCGCCCGGATCGGCGACAATATGCGGGAGGTCGCCGTGACCGACGGCGACAAGGTTGCGGCCGAGCTCCGTTTCGGGTATTCTGTTAATGGATACGGCGTGGGTGACGTGGTCGCCCACGTCGAGGCGGCGTCTCCGAATGCCGTGACGGCTCTCTGCCAGGAATACGAAGCCAGCTACAAGATGGCCAAGGACCTGAGGAAGGGCGGCAGGCGGCACGCCTCCGTCCGCGAAGCGGCCCGGATCGAGCTGGGACTGCGTTCCTTCCTCAACGAGGGCGGCTTCAAGGGGTTCACCACCACGTTTGAAGACCTGCACGGCCTGAAGCAACTGCCCGGCCTGGCCGTCCAGCGGTTGATGGCCGACGGCTACGGCTTCGGAGCGGAGGGGGACTGGAAGACCTGTGCCCTCCTGCGCTCGATGAAGGTGATCGGGGCCGACCTCAAGGGCGGCACTTCCTTCATGGAGGACTACACCTATCATCTCGATCCCAAGGGTCACCTCGTTCTCGGGGCCCACATGCTGGAAATCTGCGAATCGATCGCCGCGGGCAAGCCGTCCCTCGAGGTCCATCCCCTCGGCATCGGCGGGAAGGCCGATCCGGCGCGACTGGTCTTCAACGCACCGGCGGGCCCCGCCCTCAACGCCTCGATGGTGGACCTGGGCAACCGGTTCCGCCTCATTGTCAACGAAGTCACCGCGGTCGTCCCGCCGAAGCCACTGCCCAAGCTCCCGGTGGCCCGGGCCCTCTGGGCCTGCCAGCCCGATTTCAAGACGGCCTGCGCGGCCTGGATCCATGCCGGCGGCGCCCACCATACCGGTTACAGCTACGCCGTCACGACCGAGCATCTGGAAGATTTCGCCGCCATGTCCGGGATCGAGATCGTGGTCATCAACGCGGAGACAAAACTCTCCGAATTCAAGAAGGAACTGCGCTGGAATGACATTGCCTATCACCTTTCCCAGGGCCTGGGGCGGTTGTAGGCATTTTCCTGCAGTGGAGGGTCCATCCCTCGAAAACCGCTGACCTGAATTGCGTTCCAAATCGAGGCGTAAAGCCTCTCCTGCCGATCAACCGATGAGTTCTGCCAATCCGGATGCAACCATCCTGCCGCGTCGAAGTGCCTCCTGCTTCAGAAACGCCGACACAACGGCGTTGCGACACTTCCGATTTGATGGAGCCACTTCGCTGTGCGAAGTTCTGAATCGAGGCGTAAAGCCTCTCCTACCGATCAACCGATGAGTTCTGACAGTCCGGATGCAATATTCCTGCCGTGTCGAAGTGCCCGTAATGACGAACCACCCTCTCACCCGCCATGCTTGAAGAACTGAAACGCGAAGCCTTCGAAGCCAACCTGCTCCTGCCCAGGCTGGGGCTGATCAACCTGACCTTCGGCAATGCCAGCGCGCTTGATCGAAAACGCGGCATCTTTGCGATCAAGCCGAGCGGGGTCGACTACGACGTGCTCAAGGTCGGGGACATGGTCCTGGTCGATCTGGATGGCAAGGTGGTCGAGGGCACGATGAATCCGTCCTCCGACACCCCGACCCACCGCCGCCTCTACCTCGGGTTCGACTCGATCGGCGGAGTGGTTCACACCCATTCCTCCGGCGCCACCGCCTTCGCCCAGGCCGGACGCGCCGTGCCCATCTTCGGGACGACCCACGCCGACTATTTCTACGGGGAGATCCCGGTTACCCGGAAGATGACGGCGGAGGAGATCTCCGGCGCCTACGAGTGGGAGACGGGCAATGTCATTCTCGAGCGTTTCAAGGACATCGATCCACTCGACCGGCCGGCCGTGCTGGTCAACCGTCACGGCCCCTTCACCTGGGGACCGACCGTGGCCAAGGCGGTCGAGGTGGCGGTGGCGGCCGAATGCTGCGCCGACCTGGCCCGGATGTCCCTCCAGCTTGCGCCCGACCTGACCGAGATCGAGCCCGAGCTGCTGAACAAGCACTTCAAGCGCAAGCACGGCCCCGGTGCCTATTACGGCCAGAAGGGTTGACGGACGAAAACAATACGTAGTATAGACCGTAGGGTTTTGAGGGAGAAAACCAAACGTAGCCTGCTACGTAGGGTTCTGCGAACAGACCGATACAGCGGACTGCGGCATGACCTCGTTCTCCATCCGGTCGATTCTCTCCGACCGGGAACGGCTGGAGGCACCCGGCAGGAACTCAGCCCACTCTGGCCGTGGCTGCTTTCCGGGCCAGGCGTTCGGCCTGGAAGCGCGGATCCCTCAGGGTCATGGCGAGAACGGTGGCGGTGACCCCGGCGCCAAAGGCGATGGGAAAGATCATCCGGTAGTCGTTGCCGAGCAGCTTGATCAGGTAGCCTCCTCCGGCCGCCGCCAATGTGCGTCCGACGGCGAAGCAGATATTGTAGGTGCCCGCCACCTGCCCGATGATGTCCCTTGGGATGAACTCGGTGAAGAAGGGTTTCTGGGTCAGGTTGCAGATGAGCATCCCGAAGCCAAAGGCCACGGCGAGTATGGTCAGATCATTCCCGTCGGCCGCGAAGTAGCCGAAGGCGCATCCGGCCAGGCCCAACCCATAGCCGGCGACCAGGGCCCATTGCTTGGGCAGGTACTTTTCCACCGCCAGCCCCATCGGGATGGCGAGAAAGAGCGAAAGCAGGGGAAGGATACTCCAGCTGTTGCCGAAATCGGAAGTGGTGAGGCCGACGGACTCGACGGCGAAGAGAACCACAAAGGTGGTGATCACGCTGAAGAAGAAGGCCTGGAAGAAGGCAGGAAATCCGAATTTTCTCAGGATCCGGTCGCCGAAGAAATCCTTGAAGTAGCGCAGCGGGGTCAGTCGCGGCCGTTCGCTCACTTCGGGACGCTTTTCCTTGAGAAAAAAGGCCGCACCGGCCACGAGGAGGACCTGGGCGAAGGCGGCGATGTAGTAGAGGATTTCGGCCCCGAGATCGTCGCCGGCGACCGCCAGGAGCCAGCCCATCCCTTTCTTCAGGAAAAAGAAGCTGACCACCTGCGAGGAGGTCAGGATGAGGGCGTTGGCCAGAATGCGCTGCCGCGGTGGCACCAGATCGGCCAGCAGGGGATGATCCGACCCCCATAGGATGTCCTGGGAGAACTGGTAAATCACAACCAGAACCACGAAGAACCAGAAAATCCGGGTTTCGGGGATCAGGACCAGGCAGAACGCGACCATCGGCGCACCGACGATGAGAAAGAAGGCCCTTCGCCCGAGCGGCGTCCAGATGCGATCCCCCAGGATGCCGACCAGCGGCTGGGCGATGAATCCGAAAAACGGATTCAGGGCAAGGATCAGGCCGATGACAAAGGGATCGTTGGTAAAACCCTTGATCGTCAGCGGAAGGATACTGGCCGAGATGCCCTCGGTGATGACGAGTCCACTCCAGATCGAACAGAGAATGACAAAGACGGAGATCGGCGCTTTCTCCGGTCGCGGCTTCTGAACGGAGGGGGTGGATTCAGTCATCGGGGGGGGATTGGGTCATGCCGGCGGCGCCGGGGAGGGCGAAGTGGAGCTCTCCAGGCGAGGAGGCTTCATCGGGTCAGAATGGCGGGTCCCGCGGGGCGGGAAACAGCTTTGCGGCTTTACCGTTCTGCGTCCCCCGGGCGATCATTCGATGTCGGGGCGGATCGCACCACAACCTCGGCCCGCCGCACTCCGTCACCATGGCGGTCCCGAACGGTCTTCCCGTGCTTCCAATTGGCGCCAATAAGGGTGGCCCGGGGAAAATCCGGAATACCGGATTCGTTGTTGTGGATCTGACTGATGACCATGTCGACCGCCGCTTCGCCCGCGACGTCATTGTGCTGGTGCATGCCCGCAATTTCCGGTCGGGCGGCCCGCCACTCCAGCTGGATCAGTCCGATATCCTCAGGAATCCGCATCGGGCGATCTTCGAGCCAGTGAAGCACCTGGTTGTAGAGAGTGAAGACCACATCGGGCTGGTGATGGTCGAGCCACCGGTAGAAGACCGACGGATCGGCGCCGGCTTCATCAAAGGCGGTGAAGGCGGGAACCCGCCGTCTCTTGGGCAGGGATTCCTGTCCGATAAGGATGCCCGCGGAAAACCGGCATTCCACCAGCCGGTCAATGATCTCGTCCAGAACCAGGGCCGGTCGCCGATAACCCAGTTCGAGGGCTTTCTCAAAGGCGGCGAGCGAGAGATTGTGATGGTCGACACAACTGAAGGAGAGGGACGGATCACGGGTCCGGACGCCTGTCACCACGGTCGGGAACGCCTCCCAGACCGGTTTCAGGTGCGCCGGCAACCGATTGCGGTCCATCAACCCGACGACCACAATTCCCTTGATTCCCCGAGCCCGCAGAATCCGGATCCAACTCGACGCCTTCAGCTCGGGATCATGCATCCAGAAAGAGTCGAAACTGTAGCCCAGCTTCGCCGCCCGGCGCCGGCAGCCTTCGACGTAGACGGGGATGGTCGGGTGGTCGCTGAACGCCTTCGGATCCAGATTGGCATTCACCAATGCCAGTTTGGCCTGGAACCGGGGGGTCTGGCTGGCCCGGAGTTGCGCCATCAGATGGGAGATGACGGCATTGGGCTGGTAACCGAGATTCTCGGCTGCAGCCTGGATTTTCTCGCGGGTGGCAACCGGTATCTGGGCATCGCCCCGCAGCGCCAGGGATACCGTGTTCTTCGAATAGCCGACGACTGCGGCGACGTCGCTCAGGGTGACCCGTGCCATTGCCTGCATGACTACTTTACCGTCAAGAGACCGGCAAGGCGAATCTCGGGAACGGATCCGGCCGTTTCCCGCTATTCCATCATCTCTTCGATGGATTGAAAGTAGCCGGCATAAAACTGAAGGACCTGCCACGCCATGAAGAGGGCGACGATCAGAAAGAGCAGCTTGGGATACCAGAAAGCAGCCGAGGCCAGGGAGCCGGCCGCCTTGTGCTCGTATTCATCCTGAAGGTAACGAAGCGATTCCTCGAGTTTGCCGGTCTCCTCGCCGGTGCGGTAGACCTCGACAAATTCGGGGGGAAAGAGCCCGAGCTCACCCAGAACACTCGACGGAGGCGATCCTGCCTGGACGGTGGCGGCACAGCGCACTCCCGCCGCAATATAGCGACGGCGGCCGGTGGCCGCACAAGCCCCATACCAGGCCTCGTCCAGCCGGCAACCTGCACTCAGAAAAGCACGAAGGACCAGACAGATGTCGCGAAAAGCCCCGTAGCGTCGGTAGCCCCGGATTCCCGGCAGCCAGTCGCCCAATCCCTCGAGAATGCGGATCCGCGCGCGGACTCCTATGACCAGGAGGGTGATCACCGCCCAGAGGGGAACAAGAAGGTTGAAGACCGAGCGGAAGTAATCGACCGGGCTTCCGGTCATCAATTGTCCGGCCGGAAGCACCAGCACCGCGAAATGGAGGACAAAGAGCGGGTAAACGCAGGCTCCGATCACCGCCCGGATCGCCCTTTGCTTGGATTGGTGTTGACCGGCCAGTTGTCGCAGGATTTCCGGGAGGTTGCCCGAGCCGTGACCCGCGGAGATCAACTGGCGATCGGTTTCCGAAAGCCAGGAAGGAGCGGCCCCGAGGACGGAGTCGAGCCCGTTGCCCGAAGCAAGATTGTCGGCCAGACGTTCCCGGTCCCGCCGGGGAGGACCCTCGATCGTCCGAATGCCCTGAACGAGGGAAAGTCCGGCATCGAGGTGACGGGAGAGGGACAGGTACCAACGGGCCAGTGTGCCGTGACTGGATGAGGACATCTGGTAGGAAGGAACGACTCCGGAAGGGCAATTCTTGAGAAAGGGAAGGGATGAAGGGCAGGAGACAGCGGGTTTCACGGCCGATTCGGCCCGAAACGAACGGAGAAGACCGGATCCGGATCATGGATTTCCCGGGTTCTGACGGCAAGAGGGTTGACAAGCGGATCGGAATAGGTGAATTCGTGTCCCCTTTTCAACATGACTGAAACAAGCGACACGCCCAAAGGGAAGAGCATGACTCCCCAGGAGATGAACCTTCAACACGTTCAGCTCTTCGGCCGCTACGTGACGGATACCGGCAAGATTCTTCCCCGAAAACTCACGGGGCTGAACGCCAAGCAGCAGCGTCACATCACGCGGGTAATCAAGCAGGCTCGGAACATGCTGCTGATGCAGTAGTCCGGTCGCCGGCCGCCTTCCGGCGGTGGCAGCGCACGACCGTGGCTGAAATCCTCGACGATTCTCCGGCGAACATCGAACGCCTGGCCAAGGCGTTGCTGGCGGATCGTCTTGTTGCTGTACCGACGGAAACAGTCTACGGTCTGGCCGGAAACGCCCTGAGTGCGGAAGCCTGCGCCGCGATCTTTGAAGCCAAAGGCCGGCCGGCTCACGATCCGTTGATCGTTCACCTCTCGGATCTGGACATGCTCGGGGAAGTGGCGGTGCCGGACCCTCTGACCCGAACCCTCGCCGAGGCTTTCTGGCCCGGCCCGCTGACCCTCATCCTCAAGAAACGCCCGAAGGTTCCCTCCCTGGTGACCTCCGGTTTGGAGACGGTGGCGGTCCGGATTCCGGCCCATCAGGTCTTCCAAAAACTGATCGCGGCCGCCCGGATACCTCTGGCCGCCCCGAGTGCCAATCCTTTCGGCTACATCAGCCCGACCACCAGCGCCCATGTGGCCGCCCAATTGGGAGACCGGATTGGTTTTATCCTCGAGGGCGGACCCTGTCGGATCGGCATCGAGTCCACCATCCTCGATCTGGTCACTGGGTCGCTTCCCAGAATACTGAGACCCGGCGCTGTATCCGAGGATCAGATACGCGCGGTGCTCGGGCCGATCCAGAAGGGGCCATTCGCGGTCGCCTCCCCTTCCGAAACCCAAGGGCTCATCGCCCCCGGCCTTCTGGATCGTCACTACAGTCCAGGCACACCGCTGGTGCTGAGGACCCGGCCATTTGCGTCCGAGGAACTCATGAATCTTCCGACTGATGTGGCCGCGCTTTGCATCCAAAAACCAGGAGATGCACGGCCCAACATATTCTGGCTATCGGAAGACGGTGATCCACGCGAAGTTGCGCGAAGGCTTTTCTCGATGCTCCGCGACCTCGACCGGGCCGGATTTGGTTCAATTGAGGCAGAGCCCATGACGGACGAGGCTGACTTGGGGCGAGCCATTAATGACCGTCTGCGCCGCGCCGCCGGCCGAGGGAATCAGGTTCGGTGAGTGCGACCGACGCCCGCGTGTCGCATGCCAGAGGTCTTGCGCCTCGACCAACCATCCCAATCGAGGCGTAAAGCCTCTCCTACACATTGGGAACCGGAAAGCCGAGCCGTCCTCTGTCTCTCAATAACGGGCATTGACCGAGAAAGACACGACGTTGCTGTCGAATTCCGCCAACTGCAGGGTCGACGTGTTCATCCGGAAGATATACCCGGCTGACATCGACATGAATTGATTCGGGGAATAACTGACGTCGATATTCCCGGTCCAATAATTGTCGACCCGCGCCGAATCCACATAATCCGCGATCTCGTAGCTAAGGCCCGCCGCGGCGTTCCAACGCTCGGCAAAGCCATAACTCATGTTCAGTCCGACCAGAGTCTGCAGATAGGAAGTACCGGCAATGGCCGAGTTGCCGAAATCGCGGCGGGCGATCGCCGAATAGATCATCCGGGGAGTGGCCACCCAGGTGAGGACACCGTTGACCGGAATGATCGTGCCGCTTTCACCATTGGCCAGTTGCCGGTTGGTCAGGCCCACCTCGATATCGCCTGAGAGAGTCGGCGTGATCTCCCGGGACGTCCCGATTGAGACCGTGTGGTCGACCGAGTCCTGATCCTCAAAGCCACTGATCATGGTAGCCCGGTAAGTGTAACCGGCCCGGACATCCGTCTTGGCCGTTACCTCATACATCACGCGGACCGGCACCGTGATTGACGATTGATTCGAATAACCGTCGGTGCTGTATTCGGTCGTGCTGTAGGTGATACCTCCACTCAGCCGGGTCTTGCCGGTCAGGGCGTAGGTACCGTCGATCGATGCGGTGTAGTTCGTGCTCTTGACCAGCCGACCCAGGCCGATGGCGTCGCGGGAATTGTATTCCGACGGGGTGACCGAGGCCGCGACGGTGACCGAACTCTGTGCCCCGGCCAGAGTCGCACTGCCCGAGAACGCCATATTGTCGGTGTTGTTCTCCGACCGGCTGTTGTAGAAAACGTAGTTCTTGCGGAACATGACATTGGCGCTGTTCCGGGTATCGGGACTGCCAAACTCCATCTGGACGCCCGCAGTCACCGTGGTGACGATGTCGCTCTGCGTATTCAACCGTGACAAATAAAGGTTGTCATCGTAACGAACCGAAAGGCCGCCGAGCAGATAGACATGGATATTTTCACCCACTGCGGCGAAGGGCATCGCCGCTGCCCTGGGGGTCGAGAAAACGGCAGACAGGACCACACCTGCGAGGACAGGAAGGAAAAACCGTCGATTCTGCAGCCGCGCCATCATGAAAAAGTCGATTTCGGGAGCTTTCCCGACTTCCCGAATCTATTTGTAAAAAAGCCTGCTGACAAGAGAAGGTCAGGCAGGGTGGCCTCGATTGAGCCCTAGTGGATTCCCCCATCCCGTGGGGTATTTTACCTATGCCCGCAGCGACCGGAGAAATCCCGGCCCCTTTCAAGCGCTCGGTCCGCCCGGCGGGAGAGGATCAACCGATCGACTCCGACAGGTCGGCCGGGAAGCAAAGCCACTCGACGGGCTCGGGGCATGTCTCTCGTGCACCCGCAAGCAAGATACAGAGTCCCCGGCACCTGGAATGTCCGCCGCAACCGATCAACTGACCCCGAGCCCGTCCTCCATCGCTTCGGGAGACGGCAGCACGGTGACCTCGGTGCTCAGAACCCGGCGTTCGTCCACCTCCCGCACCAGGATCTGCAGCCTCCCCAGGACGACCGTTTCGTTGGCCAGGGGAATCCGGCCGAGTTCGGAGGTGATCAATCCACCGAAGGTCGAAACATCCTCGGCATCGATCGGGATATCCAGAATATCACTGACATCATGGACCGGAGCCAGGCCGTCCACCTGAAACCGATCGTCCCCCAGCACCTGAATGAGGGATTCCTCACGATCAAACTCGTCCTGAATTTCGCCGACCAGTTCCTCGAGGATGTCTTCAAGAGTGATCGCGCCGACCGTGCCGCCGAATTCGTCGGTCACCAGGGCGAAGTGACTCTTCTGTCGGAGGAAACGCTGGAGAACGATCTCCAGGGGCTCATCGGCCGGGAACCTGAGGATCTCGCGCCGCACCGAACGCAGATCGACCAGCTTGTCCGGTCGCGAGGCACGGAAGATATCCTTGATGTGCACAAGGCCGATGCAGTGATCGAGATCGCCCTCGCAAAGGGGAAAACGGGTGTGACCCGTTCTCCTGGTCAGCGCGATATTCTCCGCCGGATCGTCCTCGAGATCGATGAACTGAATCTGGTTGCGGGGAAGCAGGATGTCCTGAGCCACGCGACGTCTCAGCTCGAGAACGTTCTGGAGCATCTTCTCGGCCAACGCCGGCATCGCTTCACCATCGCTGATCTCGGAGCGGATCTGGGCCTCGACATCGATAAGGTTCAAATCGAGCCGGGAAGTCTGGCCGAGGATCCGCAGGACGAGATTCGAGGCCAGACCCAACACCATCAGAAACGGCGCGACAAAGAATGCGGTGATCCGGACCGGCCAGGTCGTCAGCCGGAGGGCCTGAACCGGATACTGGAGGGCGATGGTCCGGGGAACGAGTTCGCCGAGCACAAAATGCAGGGCGACCGCTACAACGAAACTGATGACGAAGGCGCCGCGCACTTCCCACCGGCCCAGGGGCGCATCCAGGGATCCAAGAAGATGGAGGGTGAGCGGCAGAAGGACAAAACCAAGGCCGATCGTGCAAACCGTCACGCCGAGTCGGACCACCTTGAGCGTGGTACCCATTTCATCGAGCATCCTGGCGACCATCGGGTTCTTGCGGGCACGGTCGAGGGCATCGGTCCCGAACCGGGTGAATCGCAGTTTGACCAGACTGAACTCGGTCGCCACAAACAGCGCGTTCAACGCGAGGAGGGCGACCACAACCAGAAAGGTGGTCAGTATTTCGGAGAGCGACAGGTTCACAATGGCAATCGACCGGAGGTCAGGCTACCCGTCCCGGTCCGGCGGGTCAATCCTGCCAATTCGTCGAGAAACCTCTGATTCTCCGGGAGAGTCCCCACCGAGACACGAATCCACTCCCCCATCCCGTATCCGGCCATTGGACGGACGATCACCCCGGCGGCCTGGAGAGCCCGGAAAACGCCGGCCCCATCCCCCACCCTTACAGTGATGAAGTTGGCGACGCTCGGGATGAACTCCAGCCCGAGTCGGGTCAAACCGGCGGCGAGGAACCGCAATCCATCCGCGTTCGATCGGCGGCAACGCTCGACATGCGCGCGGTCGCCGATGGCCGCGATGGCAGCCGCCTGGGCGACGGCGTTCAGATTGAACGGCTGGCGGACCCGATTGAGCAGGGCAATGAGTTCCGGGGCGGCGTAGCCATACCCCACGCGGAGTCCGGCGAGTCCGTGGATCTTGGAAAAGGTCCGGGTGCCGATCACCTTGCGGCCCGCGGCAATCAGCGGGCGCAGGTCGGGCGGGTTCTCCAGATACTCCGCATAGGCTTCGTCAAAGATGAAGACCACGGACTCCGGCAGATCGCGGACAAAGGCCTCGATCTCCGCCTGGGAATTGGCCGTTCCGGTGGGGTTGTTCGGGCTGGGCAGGTAAACCAGCCTGGTCCGCTCGGTCACCGCCGCCGCCAGCCGCGCAAGGTCATGCCGGTGGTCAACCAGGGGCACCTCGACCGGTCGGGCGCCAAAGAGAAGCGTGACCAGCTTGCAGACAACAAAGGCCGGCCACCCCGAAACGACTTCATCCCCGGGTTGGAGAAAAACGTGGCCGAGCAGTTCAAAGATCTCATTGGAACCGTTGCCCAGGATGAACTGATCCGTGCCAAGACCATGCAGTTCGGCCAACCGGTCCCGCAGCGCGCAGCCGCCGCCATCGGGATAGAGGCGGATTTTCTCGAGAGCGCGCCGGCCCGCTTCGACCGCCGCCGGTGAAGGACCCAGCGGATTCTCGTTCGAGGCCAGCTTGATCACGGTGGCCGGGTCCAGACCCAGCTCGCGAGCGACGTCGTCGATCGGCTTGCCCGGCTCGTAAAAGGGCTGGCTGAGGGCCTCGGGACGCGCCAGGTCCGCATAGGTGGGCGCTGTGGTATCGCTGCGCATAGTCGCTGATTGGAAAACCGTCATTAACGCAGACAATTCTCGCCTGTAAAGGAATTCGGTTCTACGCCTGTCCACCGTGAGAACGCTTGTGCTGATTCTTCCGCTCCTGCTTCCACCCATTCTCCACCCGGCTGCGGACGATTTTACAGTCATCGACGGAGTCCTTGACGGGGCGCCCTATCAGATCGCGATTCCCGCCCGGATCAACGGCAACGTCCTGATTCATGCCCATGGTTTCCGCCCTGTGGAAGAACCGCTTGTCGCGGAACTGGAACTCGAGAACACCGCCCATCGTCGATTCCTCGACAATGGGTGGATCATCGCCATGAGCGCCTACCGACGAAACGGGATGATCGTCGAAGACGCGATGACCGATCTACTGAATCTGCGGGACCGGATCGAGGAGGACCAGGGCCCCCTCGCCATGGTTGTGCTGGAAGGACAATCGATGGGCGGAGCGATCGTCACCCACCTTGCCGAGTCCCATCAGGATCGATTTCACGGCGCCCTCGCCCTCGGCGCGGCCCTGGGTGTCACCGATCCCGGACAACCCCTCTCCCTGAGCCATCGTCCCAGGATCCCGCTGCTGTTTGTATCCAACCGGTCCGAGATGGCGGATCCGCTCGACTATGTGGCCGCCGCCGCCGATGCCTCGGTCAGGCCCGTTCTCTGGACGGTTGATCGCGATGGGCACGTCAACCTCAACGAGGACGAGCGATTGATCGCCCTGGACGCACTCGTGGCCTGGATCAGCACCGGCATGATCGATCCCGACCGGGACATCACCGTCGAACACGTCCCGGAGGTTTCGGAAGTCGTCCTTGAGAACGGGACCGGCATCGGCCGGGTCATCAGGATCACGTCGACCCACGGCAACGTTTTCATCAATTTCAACGACCGCGACTTCCGCCGGCTCTCGATCAGTCCCGGAGACGACTTCCGGCTTACGATTGGAGAAACCTCTGTGACTGTCCGCTTCGGGACCACCTTTTCAGACGTGCCCGTCGGGGCGTGGATTGCCTTCCCCACGGCGGACGGAGACACCATCGTGGCGATCAACCGCGGCAACGCCTTCAATCATCTGCAGCCCGGGATCGGCGACCCCGTCAGGATCACCCCGCTGGATCAATAGCCGACTGCCATCGAACGCGGATTCCTCGGGTCGGCCGCCCCCTGGCGGGTTCCCGTGGCGGGATCGACAAGGATGGCCGCGGCGTCACCCCAATACCGCTTGTCACGGGGAGGATCATCAACGAACGGAGACAAGCGGTGACCCCGGGCCTCAAGGGCCCGAGCAACATCGGGAGCCAACGCAAAAGGCTCGAAGCGGATCTCGTCGGGCATCCATTGATGATGGAACCGGGGAAGATCGACCGCCTGCTGGATATTCATGCCGTGGTCGACCACGTTGACCAGGACCTGGAAGACGATATTGATGATCTTTGGCCCCCCCGGACTGCCCAGAACCATGAAAAGCTCATTGTCCCGTAGGACAATCGACGGTGTCATCGAGGAGAGCGGCCGCTTTCCCCCGGCAATGGCATTGGCCTCCCCCTGAATCAACCCGAAGGAATTGGTTATCCCCGGCTTTGAGGTGAAGTCATCCATCTCGTTGTTCAGCAGAACCCCCGTTCCGGGGACGGTCACATTGCAGCCGTATTGCCGGTTCAGCGTGTAGGTGGTCGACACCGCACCACCTTCTTCGTCCACGATCGAGAAATGGGTGGTTTCGGGCGATTCGTAGCCGACGGGCCGGCCGGGGGAGACGGCCTCGCTCTTCGTGGCACGCTCCGGTTCGAAATCGGCCATCCGGTCGACGGCGTAATCCCGGGAAACCAACCCGTCAACCGGAACATCGACAAAGGCGGGATCGCCGGGAAACTGGGCTCGGTCGCGAAAGGCCCGGCGCATCGCCTCCGTCATCAGATGAATCGTTTCCGATCCGCCGAAGCCGAGTGCGCCGAGGTCGTGGGGCTCGACCATCTGGAGCATCTGCAGCAGACAGATCCCGCCCGAACTCGGAGGCGGCATGGTGAGGATTTCCAGACCGCGGTAACGGCCGCGCAGCGGTGCGCGCTCGACCGGACGATAGGCGGCGAGATCCTCCCGGGTGATGAGTCCACCATTCGCCGTCATTGACTCCGCGATCAACCGGGCGGTCTCGCCGGCATAAAACCCTTCCCGTCCGGATTGCTGAATGCGCTCGATCGTCGCGGCGAGATCACTCTGCACAAAACGGTCACCCGCATTCCAATACAAACCGTCGCGCAGGAAAATCCGGCGCGTTTCGGGAAACTGCCCGAGAGCCTCGGCGTGGGTCCGCAGCTTCGCGGCCATCGCCCCGGACATGACAAAACCCTCCGCGGCCAGTCGTCGCGCCGGCTCGAGGACAACGGACCGGTCCAGACGCCCGTACTTTTCGAGCGCCAGCAGGAGACCGGCCACGGTTCCGGGAACCCCGGCCGCCCGGTAACCGTAGAGGGACGCCATGGGAATGACCTGGCCATCCTCATCAAGGTAAAGATCACGTCCCGCGGCCGCCGGGGCGACCTCCCGGAAATCAATCGCGGTGGAACTTCCGTCGGCCATCCGGATCACCATGAAACCGCCTCCGCCTAGATTGCCGGCGATCGGGAAAGTCACGGCCAGCGCAAAGCCGACTCCGACCGCCGCATCCACGGCGTTGCCGCCCTGTCGCAGGATGTCCACCCCGACTTGCGAGGCCAGGGCATCGGCCGCCACCACCATGCCCCGGCGACCTTCGACCGGAAGCCGCTGCGCCCCGCCGGAAGCGGCGAGGAGGACCCAAATGGATACGAAAACGATCGACCGAGGCAACACCATCGGAAAAACGATCAGCGAGAGCCGCGATAGAGGCGGCTCTTGAAGACATTCTTGGGGGGTTCCTCCTGCTGCGCAAAGACAGCCGAGTAGGCGTAGTCGAAATCCTCGAGCTTCTTTCGCTCGATTGATCGACCGATGAAGTGTTCGATGATCTTGGCGTACTTGGTCTCGTCTTCGGCCAGCAGAGTGAAGGCATCGCCCTCGTTCAGGGCTCGCCCGGTCCGTCCGATCCGATGCACGTAATCTTCGGGATGAAGCGGAACATCGTAGTTGACCACATGGCTGATACCCGCGATGTCGAGGCCGCGCGAGGCCACGTCGGTCGCCACGAGAACCTCGTACTTGCCCGACTTGAAGCCGGTCAGTGCTTCCGTCCGCTCCGATTGGGAGCGGTTGGAATGCATGACGGCGACCGGATGGCCCAGCCGCTCCAACTGACGCGAGATCATGTCGGCCCCGATCTTCGTCCGGCAGAATATGAGCACGCTCTCGTAGTTCGTCCGCTCGAGCAGGGCGATCAGGAGATCGAACTTCTGCTTCTGCACGACCGGATAGAACGCATGAGAGACCGTTTCCGCGGGTGACCGGCGACTGATCTCGATGATCTCGGGATCGCGCACCACCCAGGTGGTCAACTGGGCGATGGCCGGAGGGATGGTGGCGGAGAAGAAGAGGGTCTGGCGCTCCTTGCGGACTTTGGAAACGATCCGCTTGACGTCGGGCAGGAAGCCCATGTCGAGCATGCGATCAACCTCGTCGAGACCGAGAATCTCCACTGTATCCAGGTTGATGGTACCCTGTTCCATGTGATCGAGCAAGCGACCCGGTGTTGCCACCACGATATCGGCACCGGCGGCCAGCTCGCTCTTCTGCCGCCCGTATCCGACCCCGCCATAGATCACGCAGATCCGCAGATCGGTGAATTTCGAGTAGGCGACCAGCGCCTCCTCGACCTGGAGCGCAAGTTCCCGGGTCGGCTCCAGGATGAGGCAACGCATGGAACCGTGGGTTTGCAGCTTGTGAATGATGGGCAGGCCGAAGGCGGCCGTCTTGCCCGTTCCCGTCTGGGCCGAACCGATGACGTCCCGGTCGGCCATAATCACGGGGATGGCCTCAGACTGGATCGGGGTCGGCTGTTCAAAACCCAATTCCTGGACCGCCGCCACCACAAAAGGGGCCAGACCCATCAGGGAAAACTCATGGTCCGGGGAGACTTCAGGTATCTCCGCCGCCACCCGGGCGGCTACCGGCCGGATTTCATCATCCCGCGGTTCAGTCCGTTTCTCCGGCTCACGGCGGCGGTCGGAACAGCCGCGACGATCGGAATCCCCTCGACGGCCCCGGCCTTCCCGACGGCCATCGGAATCGCCACGGCGCCCCGATTCGGAGCGACGGGGCGGACGGGAGCGGTGCCCGGAGTCACCGGACGACTCCCGGGGGCGCTCGGTCGACTCCGGACGGTCCGTCCGGTTGTCCCGAACAGCGGATTCACCGGAGGAACCGGGGCGGCTTCGTGACCGGCGACGGCGGCGTTTCGGCCGATCGCCGGGAGAACCGGGAGAAGCATCGCGGGCCGCGGTATCGCCCGGCTTGGCGGGCGAGTCGCCGGATCTCCGGGTCCGCGGTGAGGAAGAGCGCCTCGTGGCCGGCGCGGACTGACTGCCGCCCCCGGGGGAATCCGGGGTGGCTTTCGGCGGCGAGGATTTGGCGGTGCCGCCGATGAGTTTGCCTATGAGTTTCTTGAACATGCGTTGACGGGGTCAGACGGCGGCCGGCCCGGCCCGGAAGGGGCACTTGGGTTTCGGCCCGATCCTGTCCCGGTTATTCGGGAAAGGGGCCTCGGCGACTGCTGACATCTCCATATGGGTCCTTGACGGATTCTTCGTTGGTGACGCCAGGCGTCCGAACCGGATGAGGAGCGGAACTTTGGATCGCCAATCACCTGAAACGAACGGCCGCCCGGCAACCGCCGGACTGGGACCCACGCGGTGGCGTCAGTCCAATACGTCCTCTTCTGTCTGCCCGTCCCCGGTACGGGTGTCAACGGTTTCTAAAGACCGGTCAGAACGACTCTTCCGGTCGGCGATCGCGGCGTGGTCGATGATTCCTCCGTGATGAAGAAGGACAGGTTCTGTGATTGGATCAGATCGGCGGCGGAATCGGTCAGATCGAAGAAAAACATCCCGCCGTCCGATTCGCCGACCGGAATAATCCCGGCCCAGACCGGGGCCTCTCCGGGCTGTCCGTTGGCCCAGATGTGGTAAGAGCGGTTGGGTTTCATCTCCGGCAGGTCATCCAGGGCGATGACTCCGATCCGCAACTCGCGGTCAAAGACGGTGAATCCTTCCGAGCGATTCTCGGTGGCTTCACGCGAGCGCAACCTGGCATCGGCCAGGAGGGCACGGGCGCCACCCCCGGAATCCTCCCCCAGGCGGGAACTCCAGAAAGCCTCGGCCAGATTGGCGAGTTCGAGCACGCGCAGTTCCACCCCGCCGGACGCCGGTCGCGACAGCACGGTCTCAGCCGGGGCGGAGGTCAATTGCGGCCGTGCGGTCGTGAGTTCCGATACGATGATGGAGGAACCGCCGGTTGCCGGTTGGAAGGTTGGCGCAGGAACCAACGGGTTCCGGGCGCGGGTGATGAAGAACGCCACGGCAAAACAGGCGGCGAGGCCCCAGCCCGCCCAGCCGAGGAAAGGAACAATCCTTGATCGACTCGTTGCCGGCTCGACCTCCCCAAAGGCCAGCTGTTCGAGGATGCCGGAGTAGCCGTCGACCGGAGGCGCGGCCGGAGGCGACTCCCGGGCATCCCATTCATTGATCTGCTGGTACTCACTGACCAGATCCTGCAGTTCACCGTCGACCCGGAGTTGGGACTCGAAGTCGGGGACCTGCTTCTTCGGGAGAATGCCAAGGGCATACTGCATGGCCAAATCATTTGTCACTTCGTCAATCATGGCGGGTCGCGAGCATCTCACGCAGGCGTTTGGTTCCCCGGTGCATCGCGGTTTTCACGGTGCCGACGGGGATGTTGAGGGTCGACGCGATTTCGCTCTGGGTCAGTCCACGGTGAATGGCCAACTCAAGGCTCTCGCGTTGGGGAAAAGGGAGGGAAGCCACCAGGTCGTGAAGCATCCCGTAGTCATCACTCTGCCGCAATTGATCGGCGGGATTGGCTGAATCGACCGCTTCCGGAGGCCTCTCGTCCTCCCGAACCAGTTCCGTTTCCGAGACAACCGGCGGTCGGCGGCGGCGCAGGCGATCGAGGCAGAGCCGTTTGGTAATCAGAACCGCCCAGCTGAAAGGCCGTGAAAGGCGCAGGTCGTAGGATCGCGCGTGTTTCCAGATCCTGACAAATGCATCCTGGAGCACCTCCTCGGCCAGCATCCGGTCGCGGACCATGCGCAGGGCGTAGGACATCAGGGGCTGGGAATACATGGAATAAACCCTTTCGAAAGCCGACCGATCACCCAGCGCGACCCGCCGGATCAGCTCCGCTTCAAAAGCCGCGTTGTCTGTGCCTTCGTCCACGGATCCGCTAGAAATTGATCTGCTCGTTCATCCGGTCGGCGAACCGGCTGGCCGCCTTGATCGCGGCCGACTGGTAATTGCGCTCCTCCATCGAACCTGAACCGGCCACAATGGCATTGTCGGTTCCGACAAAGACACCGAGGTTGACCTTCGAACCGGCTTTTTTCAGCTGCACGATGATGCGGGCTTCAATCTCGCCCATTACGTTCCGGTCCCAGCGCATCAGGGTCAGGGTTGCCGTGGTTGCCCCCTTCGGCACGTCGGCTCCCCACCGGACGATCTTGATATTGAGGGGCACTTCCCGTTGGGAGAAGGCCGTTTTGAGGGCGTCGGAAAACTTGAAGAATCGGTCGCTGCTCCCCGAATCCGACCAGCTGAAGCCCGGCTGATGGGTCACCGTGCTCTGAATGATCTCGACGTAAACGGTTTCTCCGGGGATCAGGACGATCGGCTCCTGTTGGGGCCGGCGCGCTTCGGCCGGATCCATCAGCCCGGTCATCACCAGGAAGCCGAGGAAAAGGAAGGCACGCCGATTACGAACGGGATTTCGAGGGTATTCCTGTAGGTTGCCCATGAGTCTCATTGTGGTGTCTGGCTGCGAATCCGTTCCGGTGCCGTCCCTGCGGCCCTATTGTCGGCTACACCACCTAATACGGGGGCCAGCAGAGAAAAGTTTCAGGGGATCCGCAAGCTTCGAAGGTCGGTGACCCGCAACGTGCCTTCAACTCCGACTCGCAAGAGTGACCGTTTCATGTATCTTCCCACCGATGATTGAAACGGAGACCCAGTCTCATCAGATGGACGGAACGACTGATCGGATCGATCCGGATGCGGTCCGGCGGGACTTTCCCATCCTCGATCTCCAGGTTGGGACCAAGCCCTTGATCTACCTCGACAGCGCGGCCACCGCCCAGAAGCCGCAGACCGTCATCGATGCCCTGCAGCGTTATTATATGCTGCAGAACGCCAACATCCACCGCGGCGTCCATTACCTCAGTCAGAGCGCCACCGATGCCTACGAGGAATCGCGACGGAAGATCAGCCGGTTCTTCAATGCCGCCTCCGAGAATGAGATCGTCTTCGTTCGAGGGGCGACCGAGGCGACCAACCTGGTTGCCCGGACCTGGGGCCGACGCAACGTCGGGAAGGGAGACGAAATCCTCGTCACGACTCTGGAGCATCACGCCAATATCGTCCCCTGGCAGATGCTCTGCGAGGAAGTCGGGGCTCAACTTCGGGTCGTTCCCATCGACGACCGCTGCCGGCTGGATCTCGACGCATTCGAGCGACTCCTGACCGATCGGACCCGACTCCTCGCCGTCACCCATGTCTCCAATGCGGTCGGCACCGTCAACCCGATCGAATGGATGATCGGCAAGGCCCACGCCCGGGGCGCCGTTGTCCTGGTCGACGGAGCCCAGTCCGCGCCCCATATGCCGGTCGATCTTCAGGCTCTGGATTGCGATTTCTACGTCTGCTCGGGCCACAAACTCTATGGCCCGACCGGCATCGGAGTTCTCTACGGGAAATACGCCATCCTCGAGAAGATGCCCCCCTACCAGGGCGGTGGCGATATGATCCAGACGGTCACATTCGAGAAGACGACCTACAAGCCGCCTCCGGAGCGCTTCGAGGCGGGTACGCCCCACATCGCCGGAGTGGTCGGACTCGGCGCCGCCATCGACTATGTCACTGCCGTGGGCAGGAACCGCATTGCCCGGCATGAAGCCGACCTCATCGCCTACGCCGAAGAAAGGCTGATCGAGGTTCCGGGACTCAAGATCATCGGCCAGCCCCAGGAACGGGCCGGAGCACTCTCCTTCACCATCGAAGGGGCCCATCCGCATGACATCGGAACCATTCTGGACAGCGAGGGGATCGCCATCCGGGCCGGTCATCACTGTGCCCAACCCCTCATGCAGAGGCTCGGGCTCCCTTCCACCGCGCGCGCCTCATTCGCCTGCTACAACACCCGCGTCGAAATCGATGCGCTGGAGAAGGCCGCCCGCAAGGTCCACAAACTCTTCAACTAGTCATGTCAGAACTCAGCGACCTCTATCAGGAAATCATCCTCGACCATAATCGGCGGCCCCGCAATTACGGCAAGCTCGACCACCCCACCCACCAGGCCCAGGGGCATAACCCCCTCTGCGGCGACGAGATCTCGGTTTTCATCAAGTTGGCGGACGGCCGAATCACGGATATCACCTTCGATGGGCAAGGGTGCGCGATCTCCAAGGCTTCCGCCTCGCTCATGACCTCGCGTCTCAAGGGCAAGACCCTCGAAGAGGTCCGCTCAGTAGCCTCAGACGTGCGCCAATTGTTGACCGGCCCGGAAGGCGAAGCGGTCGACCTGGAGAAACTCGGCGACCTGGCCGCACTCGAAGGAGTCCGGAAATACGCGGTCCGGGTCAAGTGCGCCACCCTGGCCTGGCACGCGCTCGAAGCCGCGCTCGAGGGCAGTCAGGAAACCACGACAGAATGACTCAACGGACGGTCAGTTCCGACAGGACGAGAAGCACATAAGGTCGTCCCTGGTAACTCAAGGGCGCTGCGGACACAGTGAAATTCATCATTCGGTCCAGTCCGGATCGCTCAACCTGGATGGTCACCTGATTGGTGACGGCACGACCGTCGATCGAGGCCAGAACCGCGTTGATGGCGCCGCATTTGCGGCATTCCCGGTTCGTTCCGCAGCCACCGAGGGAATCATTGACCATATCGCAGCCGAGAATCTCGCCCAGACGGAACCCGAGTATCTCCGCCAGCTCCTTCTTTCCCGCGACCTCCGTCATCGCCCGGTTGGCGTAGACGACCTGGCGGCTACCGTTGAGAATCGCCACCGGTCCAGCCATGCTCTCCAGGATGGGAGGAACCAGTTCGGTCCCGGCGATTCTGGCCGAGTCCTGCTCGACCTCGCTGAAGGATGAGCGGTCCGCACTGGCAAAACCACTCCTCGGTGTTAGGCTGAAATCCCGGCTCATGGTGTTCCTCACGACCGAGTATCCCAGAGACTGGAAGATACCGCTCTGCGTCATTTGTCCATCGATCCGCGTAACTTGCCGCAATCTCCAGGGAACTGCCGGGGCCTTCCCCCGTCTTATTCCGCGGGCTCTCCATTTCACTTTCCCGATCAGGAAAGGCTGAAAACGGTTGCATGCCATCCGATAGGAGGTTTGCTGCCAGTGTCTCAAATTGTTCCCTGAGCCCACCGCCGGACAGAATCCCTTCAATTGATAGCCCAAGATGTCACATAAACTCCCTTTCGATCGCGTCAACTGGACCACCAGCGCATTCCTTATTTCGACCGCGATCATCTCGCTGACCGCCGTTCCGGTCTACCTTTGGAATTTCGGCCTCAACGCCTTCCAGGTCAGCCTCTTCCTCTTCTATTTCGCCGCCACCGGTTTCAGCATCACACTGGGTTACCACCGTCTGTTCTCCCATCTGGCCTTCAAGGCCAAATGGCCGGTCAAACTGGCCACCCTGATTTTTGGAGCGGCCGCTTTTGAGAACTCGACCATCGACTGGGTCTCCGACCACCGGAACCACCACAAGCATGTGGATCACGACGATGATCCCTACGACATCTCCAAAGGCTTCTTCCACGCCCATATCGGTTGGCTGCTCTTCAAGCTCCGTCCCGAGCCGCCGCTCGACAACGTGGCTGATCTGCAGCGGGATCCCCTGGTCATGTGGCAGCACCGCTGGTGCCACCTCATCGGACTGACGGTCGGTTTCATTCTTCCTGCCGTCCTCGGCTGGATCTACGGCGGCCCCATCCAGGCGCTGGGCGCCTTCCTGCTCGCCGGCGTCCTCCGGGTTTTCTTCGTCCAGCAGATGACCTTCTTCATCAACTCCCTCTGCCACACGATCGGCCGTCGGCCCTACTCGAGCGCGTGCAGCGCGCGTGACAGCGGATTGATGGCGATCTTCACCTTCGGCGAGGGTTACCACAACTATCACCATGAGTTCCAGCACGACTACCGCAACGGGGTGAAACCCTGGCAGTTCGATCCGACCAAGTGGTTGATCTGGACCCTTTCGAAAATCGGTCTCGCCTCAAACCTCCGCCGCGTTCCCGACGCCAAGATCCTCATGGCCGAAGCCCGCGAGGCCCAGCGCCTCCTCTCGGCCCACCTCGACACTCCCGCCCATCAACTCGCAGAACGGACCCGGCAGATGCTCCAGAACTCCCAGGACAAGCTGACAGAGCTTCTCCAGGCCTTGAGCGATCGCCGAGATCAGGCCATCCGGGCGACCGAGGCGCGCTTCGAATCTTCGAAGGAGCTTATCGCCGAATTGCGGCGTGAAATCCAGATCGCCCTTGAGCGATTGGAGAACGCGGGATCGATGACCCCCGTGCCGGCCTGAAGCCGCGCATCCAGCGCCCGTCGCTGCAGATTTCCCAAAAGAAAAAGGCCACCGGAAAAACGGTGGCCTTTTTCATGCCCTTGAGGCGTAAAGCGCGTCCGCCATCTGCCCAGAAGGTACACTTTACGAGGGGATAAGGACGAACAGACGGCGGACAGAAGTAGACCTAGAGAAAGATCCGGAAGCAAGTCCAGCCTATTTGACGGGAATGGTTCATCCAAGACCGGACTGGACGCTCCGCCGGTCATCAGTCCATATCGTTACATCACCGCCATGCCGCCCCAGAAATCAGAGATCCACCGCACCCGGGGCATCCTGCTCCTCCTACTGGCCGCGCTGCTCTGGAGTCTCGGCGGAGTGCTGATCAAGTCGGTCTCCTGGCATCCGTTGGCCATTGCCGGAGTCCGCAGCGCGTTCTGCGCCATCACGCTTGTCCTTCTCGGCGGACGAATCCCTTTCACCTGGTCACTCTGGGAAATCGGAGGAGGCGTCGCCTACGCAACGACGGTTCTGCTTCTCGTTCTGGCCACCAAGCTGACGACCGCGGCCAACGCCATTTTTCTTCAGTACACCGCCCCGATCTCGATCGCAATCCTCGCCCCATGGATCCTCAAGGAAAAGACCCGCGGGAGTGACTTCATCACCATCCTGATCGTTCTCGGGGGGATGGCCCTCTTCTTCGTCGACGAGGTGGATCTGTCCGGCTTTCTCGGCAATGCCGCCGGGATTGTCAGCGGAGTCAGCTTTGGCCTCATGACCGTTCTTCTGCGCCATCAGAGGGACGCCTCTCCGTTGGCCTCCCTCGTCATCGGCAATGTCCTCGCCGCCATCGTGGGTCTGGCCTTCGTTCGCGCTCCCTTTCCGGAGCCCGGTGCATGGCTCATCCTGGCGGTTCTCGGCGTGGTGCAGCTGGGCCTGCCCTACTTCATCCTGACCAAGGCCATCCGCCATGTCACCGCCATGGAGGCCTGCCTCATTCCCATGATCGAGCCGATTCTCAACCCACTCTGGGTCCTGCTCCTGATCGGCGAACGGCCGGGCCCCTATTCCCTGATCGGCGGAGCGGTCGTTCTCGGGGGCGTCACCCTGCGCGCGATTCTCGCGGTTCGGCGCGATCCGGTCCACCCACCCCTCCCGGCCCGGCCGACCACCGGCGCACCGCTCGATGCGGCTGTGGGGACCTCGTCAACCTCACCTTAGCCCATGCCTCCGCCCATCCGCTACCTCGCCGACGCCAACGTCGATCCCGTGACCGACCGGCAGATCCGGGACCTCCTGACCACCTGCTTCACCAAGGCTGAAGATGAGGTCTTCAAGCACCGCCGCTATTTCATCGAGCCCTATCCCCACCGCTGGATCATCCGGGATCCCGATCCGGCCGGCCCGATCATCGCCCATATCGGAGTCCATGACAGAACGATGCGGGTCGGTTCAGGAACCCGTCGCTTTGCCGGGATTGCCGAAGTCTGTGTTCATCCGGGGCATCGGAGCCGGGGTCATGTTCGATCGATGCTGGCCGTCATCCACCCCTGGCTGGCCGTTCACGGATTTCCTTTCTCGATACTCTTTGGCGACCCGAACGTTTATCGATCCAGCGGCTACCGCGTCATCGACACCATTCGGATGAACAGGGATCCGGCCGACCCGGACAGTCCGCGGAAAACGGTCACCGCCATGATCCGACCACTCACTGACGAGCCCTGGCCGGAAGAATCTGTTTACATTCCAGGCAACCCTTTCTGAGAGTCATCACGGGAACGGACCCGACGAACCGACCCACTTTCCATCAACCCGATCCGAGACCATGCCAACCACCCGCTATCCCACCCCTCTTGCCGGCCTCTGCACCCACGCCGATGGCGCCCGGGCCGGCCTCAGCGTGGACATCACCGTCAACCGGCTCCGGCGATACGTCTACCTCAAGAGCCAGCTTCTCTTTCTTCACGCCTCCCGCTTCAACGAGATACCGGAATGGGAGGTGAAGGGCGCCATTTCGCTGCATCTCTGGCAGGATGCCGAGCACGGCACGTGGTTTCGCAACCGGGTGACCGAGATGCGGACCCCCCCTCACAATCTGGACAAAGTGCCGGACCCCGCCCTCGCCGCTTTCATGGGCGAATTGATGCGTCCCGCTGACACAATTGAGTTTCTCTTCGGGATCTACGGCCTGCTCAAGCCCGCGCTCATCGCGGCCTTCCGGAATCATCTCGCCCAGGCTCACCCCATCGCCGATCAACCGACCCGCCGTCTCCTTCAATTCGTTCTCATCGAGGAGGAGGCTCAGCTGGCCTGGGGACAGGATGCCCTCGAAAAGCTCTTGCACAGTGCCGGCCGCTCGCTGACGGACACCTCTCTCGAAGCGTGGCGGAATCACCTGAATGACTACCTGGCCGCGGCCGGCGGCATCCATGGCGAAGACCCGAGACCGTCGGAGATACGATTGCCGCCCGCCAGGGCCGGCCAGCCTTCCACCCCGTCACCGACCCCCAGGAGGGACGCCCGATTCACGAATGTCTGGCGGTCCCGCGGTGTGGTCCCCGATTCCACCCGACCGGTGCACGAACGCCTCTGGTGGTTGATGAACGTGCGACTGAACGAGATGCACGTCTCCGAACTGATCGCCACCGTCATCGCCGAATGGAAGGATCAACCGTGGGAATTTTATCACGACCTCAGCCGACATCTGTGGGATGAAACGCGGCACTGCATGCTCGGCGAGGTGGCTTTCGCTTCCTCAGGGATCGATTTCACCGCGATCCCCACCCATATCGGCTTTGCGGAATATCCCAATCGGGAGCTCCCGCCCCCCGAGCGCTACGCCTTTCTCTGGGGGATCGAACAGGGCCTGATGGGCAAGACCGGCAAACCGGCCGAGGTCGCTCTCGCCCGCGCCGGTGGAGACGAACGCGCCACCGTCTTCCAGGATTTTGACTGGGCCGACGAAGTCCTCCATGCCGCCATCGGCCGCCGTTGGCTGGAGCCCCATTTCCAGAACCGCGAAGCGATGCTCGACGTCTACCAACGCATTCGACCGGCCTACGACCGGATGAAAGAGGACGACCTCAAGCTTCCGGGCCGTGACTGGTGGCCTGCCTTTTACCGGAAACATCTCGAACCGAAGGACCCCCGGCTTGGTCAGACGACCGAGATGAGCTGATCGTCCGAAACCGGGTTCCCGGGGCCGCCGGCAACGGCGATCTGCATGGGGATCGACGCCGGTCAGGAGAGTTCGCTCTTCAGCTGATCAAAGGCGCGACGCATCGACTCGAAAGCGATCTCTTCGCGCTTCACATTCTGCCACGGCACGACAACCACGGATTCGACTTCCTCAAGCGCCACTGCCCCGTCAAAGGAGGCTACCCGGCAGAGAAAGAAGAGATCGAGGGTCGGGTAGGTGATTCCGCGGTAGACATAGAGATTGGGAAAGGAACCCAGATAACCCGCGATCGTGACATCCAGGCCTGTCTCCTCCCGAATCTCCCGCACCACCGCCTCTTCACCGGTTTCCCCGAAATCCAGGAAACCGCCGGGCGGCGACAGCATGCCCTTGCCCGGATCCCGGGCCCGCCGCACCAGCAAGAGGCGGTCCGTCCCATCAAGGATGTACCCGGCCACGGCCGAAGCCGAATTGAGATAGAAGTGCAATCCGCAAGACCGGCAATCGAGCAATTTCCGGTCCTTGAGATCAAGGTCCTCCGAACCGCATTTGGGACAGAACCGGGCCTGCTCAGTGAGGAACATGAGGCAACTTATGACGGAAGAATCGCTTCTGGCGAGCGCTCCGATCGCCTCCCGGGCCGCGATTCGAACCTGTTCGCCCGGGATGCTGACAATGATGCTCGATTTCCGACGGCGAATCATCAGATTCTCCGACCATTCCCAAAGCCCACACGCCCGTGGGACGGACCGATCGAGAACCTCACCCCTGCCTCCATGCTGCCTCCGGAAAAATTCGCCCAATTCCACCAGAACGGATTTGTCAAAGGCACCCGCGTCCTGAACGAGGACCTTGTCGACCAGCTCCGCTCAGAGCTCGACCGCGTGATTCGCGAAAACGACCTGCCCGGTGAACGAAAAGCGGTCCATTGCAAGAACCTCAGCGGGGATGACTCGGCCCCCGTCTGGCAGATCGTCAATATCTGGGAGGCGAGCGACCCCTTCCACGACCTGATCCGCCATCCCACCATCACGGAGGAGATCGCCCAGCTGACCGGGGCGTCCGAGCTGCGCATCTGGCATGACCAGATCCAGTACAAGCCGGCCGCCCGCGGAGGCGTCAATATGTGGCATCAGGACGCGCCTCTCTGGCCGATTCTGACCCCAATGATCCAGGTGACCGCCTGGATTGCCCTCGACGAAGTGGACGTCGACAACGGGTGCATGAGCATGGTGCCCGGATCCCACCTTTGGGGTGACCACATGAACCATCTGCGAACCTGGAAAGACTACCGCGCGGATGTTCCCGCCACCTTCGATGGACATCAGGTTGAGGTGCGGGCCTGTCCCGTGGCCAAAGGCGAGGTTCATTATCATCACGGCCTGACCTGGCATGGCTCCCACGCCAACACCAGCGGCCGGCCCCGCCGGGCCATCGCCCTGCACTACATGCCCGGAGAGACCCGCTACGTCGCCTCCGGGAATCATGTGATGAAACAATTCGTCGAGGTGGCCGACGGCGAGCCGATGAGCGGCAAGCACTTCCCCAAGGTCTGGCCACGCTAGCCCCTCGGCGATCCGGGTGGTGCGTCCCGCCGTCGTCTGGTCGGCACCCCCTCTGTTTCAGGTTGCCGTAAGCCGCAGTTGGCTGGAAACTTACAACTAATCGAGAGTTTCTGCGACTCCTGACGCCGAAACCGTGTTCTGGTGGTTGATGAGATCAACTCACAGATCAGGGCCCAAAGCCAATGACCGACTCAGCCAAATTCGAAGCTTTCATGCGGAGCTATCAGGACATGGTCTTTACCAGCGCAGTGCGCCTGCTCGGGAATCACGCCGAAGCCCAGGACATCGCCCAGGAAGTCTTTTTGAAGGCCTACGACCGCTTCGCACAACTCAGGACGAGTCCGACCGTCGGAGGCTGGCTCAAGACCGTGACGAGGAATCTCTGCCTGAACCACCTGACGCGTTACCGCAAGAGATGGCGGGTATTTTCGGACATGCGGCGAGAGAGCTCCGAGGAAGAAACGCGGTCCTACGAAGAGACCCTGCCCGCCCCCGACCATTCCGATGCCGACGAACGCACCGCCCATCAACGGGAAATCCTGGAAGCCGCCCTGGCCGGGCTGCCCGAACCCCAAAGGGTGGCGCTCGTTCTCTATCACTACGAGGACATGCCCTACCAGGAAATCGCCGACCGCCTGAAACACTCTTTGAGCAAAGTGAAAACCGACATCGCCCGGGGACGAGAAACCCTGCGTAAGCGCCTGGAAACCCGCCGCCAAGAACTGGAGATCCCCTCGTGACCCCAAACCATCATCTGCCTGACGATCCCGAACTGCACCGGACCCTGCGGGAGCTTCCCTCCCTCCGGGCGCCCGAAGGCCTCATTCCCGGGGTCATGTCGGCGATTGCCCGGCGGCAGACCGCCTGGTACCGGCGTCCCGCCACCAGTTGGCCGCAATCCCTCCAGTTGGCCTTTGTCGCCCTCACTCTTCTGGTTCTCGGCGGAGCCCTCTGGATCGCCCTCCACCATCTTCCCGCCTTCCAGCCAGTCGACCTGCAGAGTCTCTTCGCTGCTCCGATCTCCAAGTTGATGGCCCTTTCCACCACCCTGGAGGCCCTTCTCAACGCCGGCAGCCTGGTTGGCCGGGTCGCCATCGGTCCAGCCCTGCTGATCATCGCCGCCGTCGCCAGCGTCTTCTACCTCGTCCTCTTCGGAATGGGCACAGCCCTCTGGCGAGCCACCCGACGCATCACAAACTGAACGTCATCCGAGACAATTCCAACCGAACAGCCCCGCCATGAACAAATCCACCCACCTGATTCTCCGGAAGCTTCTCCTCGTCCTTACCCTGCTCGCCATCCCGCCTCTGTTTGCCCAGGACGAGCCGGCGGTGAAGGACCCGGCGCCAGTCACCTCGGAAGAGATCGCCCCCGAGGCAGAAGCTGCGCCCGATATTGAAACGGTTTCTCCCGTCGACAAAGCCGCAAACCTGGTTTCGGACCCGATTCCCGAAATGTGGGATGAAAAGGCAGAGGAAGCAAACTCGGACGAAGCCGGGATTGACGAATCCACCTCCGGGGCTCCTTCGCCGCCGGCACCGCCATCAACCGAGGAAATTCGACGGACCGCGATCAATGAAGTCGTCAAGATCTTCGACGACGCCGTTGTCCAGGCCAACGAAGTCGCCAGCGATTTCGTCGTCGTCATCGGCGACGGCCGGGTCGACGGTATGGTCAAGGGGGATGCCGTGGTCGTCCTCGGCAACGCCACCGTCAATGGTCAGGTCCAGGGCGACCTGGTCAATGTCATGGGCACGGCCGTCCTCGGTCCCCAGGCTGTCGTCAACGGTGAGGTCGTCGTCATCGGAGGAAAACTCATCAAGGCCGATGGCGCCGCCATCAAGGGCGCCACCACTCAGGTCTCCTTCCTGCCAAGCTTCCGGGATGGACAATTCGAATGGCTCTCCATCTGGATCCACAAAGGACTTCTCATGGGCCGCCCCCTGCCCCACGATCAAGGCTGGGCCTGGATCACCGCTGGCATTCTCCTGCTCATCGCCCTCGTCATCGCCCTGGTCTTCCGGCGCGCCATCGATGCCACCGTGGCGGTGCTCGAGCACCGCCCCGCCGCCGCTCTCCTGACCGGTCTCCTCGTCTGCATTCTCTCCGGACCGCTCTTCTTTCTCCTGCTCGTCTCGGTCATCGGGATTCCGATCATACCGTTCCTGATCATCGGCGTGAAGATCGCAGCCGTCTTCGGGATCATCGCCCTCTATCGCCATGCCGGGCAGCAGTTCGGGCTGCGCTCGATGCCCGCACTGGCCCTCGTCGTCGGTGGAATTGTCTTCACCCTGCTTTACGCCGTTCCCGTCGTCGGCCTGCTCACCCTCCTGGTCGCCTCCATCCTCGGCACCGGCGCGACCTGCCTCGCCATGGTCCAGGGCCTCCGCCGCGAATCCACCGGGACATCCCCGGGATCGGCTCCAATGAGTCCGATCTCGCCGATCGCGAAAGCGGTCGCGACTCCGACAACGGCTGCATTGACCTCAACCGGGGAGGCAACCACCGGGCCGGGGACGGAAACGTTCGCCCCGGAAACCGACACCCCACTTCCGCTCGCGGCAGAAATCACCGAAGATCCCCTCATGGCGGTCCGGGTCGGTTTCTGGCCCCGCTTCGGCGCGACCGCCCTCGACTTCATCCTCATCGCCGGCCTGACCGCATTGACCGATCTTGACTGGATGCTGGGCTACCTCTGGCTCGGCTACCACCTGGTCTTCTGGGCCTGGCGGCAGACCACGATAGGCGGGATTGTCATGAACCTGAAGGTCGTGCGACTGGACGGGCAGAAACTCAGCTTCGGTGTCGTCGCGGTCCGCTCCCTCGCCAGCATCTTTTCCGGTCTCGTCGTCGGCCTCGGCTTCTTCTGGGCCAGCTGGGATGAAGAACGCCAGTCCTGGCACGACAAGATCGCCGGCACCACCATCGTCCGGGTTCCCAAGGGGACGTCGCTCCTGTAATCCCGACAGCCCCGTGGAGCCGAGGACTCCTGTCCGGCCAGAGGTTCCGTCTCGGCACCCGCCACTACAATCTACAAAGCCAGACCCTGTTCGCATACCCGCGCTTGACGTTATAACTTCTGTGCATACATTGCGGACATGGTCCTGGAATTGAAATTGCGGAAGATCGGCAATTCGGTCGGCGTTATTCTCCCGAAGGAAGCGCTTGCCCATCTCGGAGCGGCCGAAGGTGACACTGTTTCGGTCACAGAGGGACCGGAAGGCAGTCTGCGATTCAGTCCGACCCGGGCGGAGGTCAATCGCCAATTGGAGGCGGTTCAGCAGGTCATGAGGCGTTATCGGCAGACTCTGCGCGAGCTGGCCAAGTGAAAGAGCCCGAATGGCTTTTCCCGGAGGCAGTCGCTGCCGCTCATGAACAGTCTCTGGCCCAATTCGGCGGCCAACCAGGGATTCGAGACCCGGGTATGCTCGACTCGGCCCTCAATAAACCGATCCACCTCTTCGTTTACGGCAAGAGGGATCTCTTCGAACTCGCCGCTGCCTATGGCTTCGGCATCATCGCGAATCATCCGTTTATCGACGGCAACAAACGGACTGGTTTTCTCGCCGCAGTGGTCTTCCTCGAACGCAATGGATACCGTTTCCACGCAAATGAAGCAGCCGCTGCTGTTGAGACGCTCGCCCTGGCCGCAGGAGAAACCTCCGAGACGGCTTATGCGGCCTGGTTGAAGGCGAACGCGAGCCGGATCAATCCAGGAAAACGGAAACCCGGACGATGACCCGTCTTGATGACCCCAAGGGCACGTTCGTGCGGCAAGTTCGAAGCACCGAGGAGTCGCGGGCTCCTGTCCGCCCAGAGGTTCCGTCTTGGCACCCGTCAACCACAATCTACAAAGCCTGACCCTCTCCGTCCCTCCCGACCCTTTGGGATCCCCCTTTCGGTGACGTCGGCCACTGTCTTGATCCGGCCCATGCGATCGTAGGTGTAGGTCACGGCCAGGGTCATGAGCTCAGGGTCAAGGTTGTCGTCGAGGGTTGCCGCCAGGTTCCAGATTACACTAAATCGAGAGTTTCAACCAATGACCCCAGAAGGGCGAAAACCACCGGAATGAAAAAGGCAACTAAACAGCACATTCCCAAGGCAATTCCGAGATTCGCCATACTCTTGCCGGCTGGTTCGGTCGAATCTTGAAAGCGAAGTTTCGACAATCTGCCGAGTTGGATTGCGAGTATCGGCGGGAAAATCAGAATCGTTCCACCCAGAAGGCTAAAGAGACCTAGGATTAAGGACGCAACCGCCAGTGGCATTCCGTTTGGCGTTCCGGGATCCGGGGGAGCAAATATCCCATCCCGGGGAAGATTCCAGAGCCCCCAGGCGGAAATCAACAACGCGCCGACGGCGGTCAGGATCAACAGGCTGAAAACCACATCAAACGCACCATAGGCTGAAAGGGAGATGAAAAACCAAACGATCAGTCCGACGGCGAACAGCGAACCCGTTGCGGCTGTCTTCAGAATTTCCCTCCACTCAGTGATCGAGAGCACCCCTCTCTCGACTCCGCGACGGATCTGCCGGATTCCAAACCAGAACCCGCACCAGAGAATCGGGACCGAGAGCAGAACAACAGGCGATCTCACGCCATGAGCGAGTGACCGAAAAGTCATTTCTCGCGACCGGGTGACACGCTCCATCAGGGAACGTCGAGAAGGCCCATGGTTCCCATCCCTGATCTCCAAGAACGCGAACCAGCGGTCATCGCGCCCCCCAGCGCTGGCCTGTAGAATGACCCCGGTGTCCCATTTCCAGAGCCTGAGATCCCCTCCACATCGGTCCTTAATCCCGGGCTCGATCAGAGGTTCCCCATAGGTGGTTTTCTGCTCGAGACCAAGGGATTCAGCGATGGAGCATGCATCCATCTTGGGCAAATCCGGCGTGTATCCAACCACGGAAACAACGCGACCGTCTTCGTCGGCCTCGACGCTGTATCTCGAGAACCTTGGATCGCGACCGGGGGGCATTCCCCGGCTCCAGTGTCCCACAACGGTCTGCTCCCAACCACCAGAGTCGAAGATCTCTCCAAGGGTGATTCCAAAGAGCCCTTCCGGTGGCTCATATCTGATTTCTTCCGATTGCCCCGACAGAGCGACAAAGAGCAGAAATGCAGCGAATGGAGTTAATGGATGTTTCCTGAAGAAGCAGTTTTTCATGGAAGGGAGAAGGGGAAGGGGTCAGCCCTTACTTTTTGCCGCAAGCCGCTTCTTGTGATCCCTTGCTGTTTTCTGATCGGATCGACCAAATGATCCCGTAAGGCGAGAAACCATGGCCGGTGGGCCCATGTTGAGTTTTTCTCCCAACCACCGGTTGCCGACGCTGGTGCGTCTCTTCATCGACCACGCCAAGGCGGCCTTCCATTCTGCCGATTTCTTGTCGTCGCGGACGTCATCTGCGGTCTTGCCCAATGCTTTCATCTGATCGGTCAGCAGGAGGTCCCATTCGATTTCATTGAGCTCACGCAGTTCTTTACCCCCCCAGTCTTTTGCGAGATCCATCTTCTTGAAGTCCTCCCAGACGGCTCTTCGAAATGAATCCGTTCCCAGAATTGTTCCTTGGGACAGTCCATCGAAGGCTCTTCCCTTTTGGACAGGACTGAGACCATTGAGTTCGTCCAACAGTTTTCGATAACGACGCCAATCTGCAGGGGTGTCCGCCTGACTGGTGATTCCCGGCAACCAATCGCCACACTGCAGGAACGGCGGACGAGTCTTCTTTCGGAGGAACTTCGGGAAGCTGCTCCAGCTATGACTTTCCAGGTTGGCGACGGTGACCAGTCCTGCCCTTACGGGATTCAGGTGAATGTAATTGATCACCCGCAGCCAATGCTCGCCCGGTTCGACCAGGATTGCCTTGTAGCGGCCCTGAAAGACGTGTCCTTGTTCTTTGAAGTAGCTGTTGAACCGGTTGCCGAAGGTGCTCTGCAGCCACTGCATCCCCTCGACCAGATTTCCTTTCGGGGTCGCCAAAGCCAGATGGAAGTGGTTGCGCATGATGCAGTAGGCGCCCAACTCCCATCCACAGCGCTCACAAGTCTCGAAGAGAGTCTTCTCGAATGCCTGCGCCGTCCCGAGACCACTGAAAAGATCCTGTCGGAAGTTGCCCCTGTTGATCACATGATAGAGCGCTCCGGCAAATTGAATCCTTGGTTTGCGCGCCACGATCGAGGGGTAGGAGATAGACCCGATCGGGTCAACAGCAAAGAGTAAGGGCTGACCCCTTTTCTTTGGCCCCTTTTCTTTGGCCCCTGAGGTGCGGGTGAATCACCGAGTCGCCTCCCGGGCATGGCAGGCCCCAGTGGCCTGCCGGCTTGCGCCCGCCATCACTTGGGCACAGATTGATGGCATGAACTTCGACTTGAGGAGGCAGTTGACAGTGGCCCTCGAGAACGAGCCGGGGCGCCTCGCCGCGATCAGCCGGATCCTGGCCGAGGCCGGCCATTCCATCCACGGCCTCTGTGTGATCGACAACATCGAGCAGGGGGTTGTCCGCATGCTCGTCAGCGATCCCGGAAGCTGTGCCGACCTCCTCAACCACCACGGATTCTGCGTGGTTGAATCCGAGGTTCTCGCCATCTCCGTCCCCAATCTCAAGGGCGTCTTTGCCCGGGTGACCCGGGTCCTGGCCGAAAACCGGATCAATGTCGACTACGCCTATCTGACCGCGGGCGAAGGGAGCGACACCAGCCTCATGGTGATGAAAGTCTCCGATCTGGTGGCGGCCGAAAGTGTTCTTGTCGCGCTCAACGAATCCGGCGACGGATCGCCGGTGATCTGATCGGGCGGGCCGTCCGCTTCAGCTGATCCGAAGCACCGGCCACCGGGTCAGGGTATTACCGGCCGCACCCCGTCCCTTCACCCCGATGGTCGCGAAATCGAACTCGAACTCTTTGATCCGCGCCCGGCACCGGCCCGAGAGCCGCACCTTGACCACCGGAGGGCTGGCCTCCTCGCCGACTTCGAAGAAATGGATCTTTGAGCCCGCCTGGCCACGTGTCAGGTCGTAGACCTTGTCCCTGGTGACCCCGGAGATACTGAATCGCTTCACGAGGGTCTTGCCCGAGCCCCCGTCCAGATAAGCCATCGAATAGACCGGAGTCTCGTCCTTCTTGAAGAGGGCGACATGGATGATCTCCTTTCCCATGAAAACCTTGTCGCCGACCCGTGATACCCGGAAGGTGCCGTCCGCCATGAAGCAGACGACATCGTCGAGCGTGGAACAGTCACAGACGAATTCATCCTTGCGCAGACCGGTCCCGATAAAGCCCTCTGCCCGGTTGACGTAGAGCTTCTCCGTCGCGAGGGCGATCTCCGCCGCCGCCACCGCCTCGATTGTCTCGATTTTCGTCCGGCGCTCACAGTTCTTTCCGTACTTCTCCTTCAGACCGGCAAACCAGGCGATGGCGTAGTCGGTCAACTGCCGGAGATTGCGCTTCACATCCTTGATCTCCTTCTCGATCCCCTTGATGTGCTCCTCCGCCTGGAAACGGTTGTAGGCCGAGATCCGTTTGATCCGGATTTCGGTCAGGCGCACGATGTCCTCCTCCGTCACCGGCCGGCGCAGGCGGTCGAGGAAAGGTTCGAGGCCGATCCGGATCTCCTCCAGGACACTTTCCCATGTCTTTGATTTCTCGATACGCCGGTAGATCCGCTCCTCGATGAAGATCCGTTCCAGGGATTCCGCATGCCAGCGATCCTCGAGCTCCCCGAGACGGATCTCCAGTTCCTGTTTGAGCAGGCCCACGGTGCGGGCTGTGCTGCGACGGACGATCTCGCTCACCGTGGTGAAGAACGGCTTGTCGTTGTCGATCACGCAGGCGTTCGGAGCCAGGCTGACCTCGCAGTCGGTGAAGACATAGAGCTGGTCAATCGCGTTCGAAGTGTCGGTCCCCGGCGGAAGATGGACAAGAATCTCGACCTTCTCCGAGGTGTTGTCGTCGATGTGGCGGATCTTGATCTTGCCCTTGGCCGAGGCACTGATGATCGAATCGATCAGCGAGGTGGTCGTCGTGCCGAAGGGAAGCTCGGTAATGGCGAGGACATACTTGGAAGGCTGTTCAATCCGCGCCCGCACCCGCACCCGGGATCCGCGCAGTCCGTCATTGTAGGCTGCGAAATCGGCGAGGCCTCCGCTCGGGAAGTCGGGAAGAAGCTGGAAGGGCTCGCCCCGCAGGCAGGCGATCGAGGCATCGATCAATTCGTTGAAATTGTGTGGAAGAACGCGGGTCGAGAGGCCGACCGCGATCCCTTCGGCACCGTCGACGAGAAGGAGGGGGAACTTGGCGGGCAGGGTGACCGGCTCCTTCTTGCGTCCGTCGTAGGAAGCCTGCCAGACCGTGGTCTTGGGATTGAAGAGCACGTCCTTGGCAAAGGCCGTCAGCCGGGCCTCAATGTAGCGGGAGGCGGCCGCTCCGTCCCCGGTCAGCGAATTGCCGAAATTGCCCTGGGGATCGATGAGCAGACCCCGCTGACCCATCGCGACGAGGGCCGCGCAGATTGATGCATCTCCGTGAGGGTGGAGCGCCATGGCCTGTCCCACGATATTGGCCACCTTGTGAAAGCGGCCGTCGTCCATCTCGAAGAGGGTCTGCAGGATGCGCCGCTGGACCGGCTTCAGGCCGTCATCCAGGTGCGGGACCGCCCGGTCGAGGATGACGTAGCTGGCATACTGGAGAAACCAGTTGCGGTACTGCCCGGCCAAGAGGGCGCCCCCGGTCCCGGTCCCTCCCCGGTCCGCGACCGGGCCATCGTCCTCCCCCGAGAGGTCAGACACCTCCTCCTCCTCACCCGGAAAATCGGTCGGGATGGGCTGATCCGACGCTTCCGGCGGAGCCTGGCCGTCTCCGAAGGGCAACTCGAGCGATTCCTCCCCTTTCTTCGTCCGCTTCCGCTTCATGCGTTGATCAGATCCTTCTCCACCATGAGATTCTCAATGATGAATTCCTGCCGCTCGGCGGAGTTCTTGCCCATGTAGAAGGCGAGCAACCGGTCGACATCATGAACCTGGGCAAGGGTGACCGGGTCGAGTCGGATGTTCTCGCCGATGAAATCCTTGAATTCGCCCGAGGAGATTTCGCCCAGACCCTTGAACCGGGTCACTTCAGCCGTCTTGCCCAAGGCCTCCAGCGCCCGGTCGCGCTCGGTTTCGTTGTAACAGTAAAGCGTCTTCTTCCGGTTGCGGACTCGAAAGAGGGGGGTCTGCAGGATTGAGAGATGACCGTTGCGGATCAGGTCCGGAAAGAACTGGACGAAGAACGAAATCAGGAGCAGCCGGATATGCATGCCGTCGACATCGGCGTCCGTCGCGATGATCACCTTGTTGTAACGCAATGTCTCGAGACCATCCTCGATGTTCAGGGCGGCCTGAAGGAGATTGAACTCCTCGTTCTCGTAGCAGACCCGCTTGCTCAGCCCGTAGGTGTTGAGCGGTTTGCCCTTCAGGGCGAAAACGGCCTGGGTCGCCACATCGCGACAGGCGGTCAGGGAACCTGCAGCCGAATCGCCCTCCACGATGAAGATCGAGGATTCTTCCGCCTTCTTGTCCCTGGTATTCAGGTGAACCCGGCAGTCGCGCAGCTTCTTGTTGTGCAGATTGGCCTTCTTGGCCCGATCCCGGGCGATGTCACGGATCCCGGCCAATTCCTTGCGCTCCCGCTCGGAGGTCTGGATCTTCTTCTGCAGGGCCTCCGCGGTGGCGGGATTACGGTGGAGGTAATTGTCCAGTTCGCTCTTGAGGAAACTGACCACGAAGTTGCGCACACTCGGGCCGCCCGGTCCCATCTCGGCCGACCCGAGCTTGACCTTGGTCTGCGACTCAAAGACCGGCTCCTGAACCCGGATGGAGACCGCGGCCACAATCGAGGCCCGCACATCGGCCGCGTCGTAGTCCTTCTTGAAGAACTCCCTGACCGTCTTGACGATGCCCTCGCGGAATGCCGCCAGATGGGTGCCGCCCTGCGTCGTGTTCTGTCCGTTGACGAAGGAGGCGATGTCCTCGCCGTAGTGGCTTCCGTGGGAGAAGGCGATCTCGATGTCATCCCCCTTGAGGTGGATGGCCGGATAGAGCAGATCACCCGTTTGGTTGTGCTCGAGATAATCGAGAAGGCCGCGCTCCGAACGGAAAGTCTTCCCGTTGAAGACCAGGGTCAGTCCCGTATTGAGGAAGGCGTAGTTCCAGAGCATTTCCTCGATGTATTCACGCTTGTAACTGAAAGGACCGAAAAGCGCCTCGTCCGGGACGAAGGAAATGCAGGTGCCGTCCCGCTCCTTGGTCGGGGCCAGCCGGTGTTCCCGCACCAGGCGCCCTTCCGAGAATTCGGCCTGCTTGACCTTGCCGTCCCGGAAGGATTCGGCCTGGAAACGGGCGGAGAGCGCATTGACCGCCTTGGTCCCGACCCCGTTCAGCCCGACCGATTTCTGAAAGGTCTCGGAATCGTACTTCGCCCCGGTGTTCATCCGGGAGACCGCGTCGACCAGCTTGCCTTGGGGAATTCCCCGTCCGAAATCACGGATGGTCACGGTCTTGTCTGTAAGTGAAATTTCGATACGTTTTCCAAAACCCATGGCGTACTCGTCGATCGAGTTGTCGACCACTTCCTTCAGAAGGACATAGATGCCGTCATCCGGGCTGGTCCCGTCGCCCAGCTTGCCGACATACATGCCGGGACGCAGGCGGATGTGCTCGTGCGATTCGAGGGTTCGGATGCTTTTCTCGTTGTAGGCGTTCGCCATGGATCAATGGAAAGCGAAAAGCCATAACCCACAAGGAAGAACCGGGGACCCGTCAAGCGTTCTCCTGCGAAGTCCCCCTTTCCTCCCTGAGGCGATCACCCCAGTCCAAGGGAGCCTTTTCGACCGATCGATGCGCAACCTGGCCGACCGGTTCATCAGGCCGGTGTTTAGAAATACTGATTCCGAATATTCGTTCATCTTGCGGCAGTCTCCCGCCGATAGGCTCCGGGAAAGGGAGATCTGCACCATGGTATTGACACAAGACACGAAGAAAGACCCGGCCGGCCAGACCTGCGGCCGAACCGAATCCTGCAACGGCCAGTGCCGCTGTCGCCGCCACACGGCGGAGCCGGCCCCCGACAGACCGGCGCCGGCCGACCGGAGGGATTTCCTCGAAATGGCTTTGAAGGCGAGTCTCCTGAGCCTGCCCGTGGTCGGGCTGCTCAACCAACGGGCCGCGGCGGCTGAACTCCCCCCCATTCCCAAAGGACTGGTGCCCATGCGCTCCCCGGCCCACCGGCAGGCTTTCAGTGAAACCCGGGAGGCCACGCCGACCGCGTTCGCCCACCCGATGGCCGCAGCCGAACCCGGCGGCTCCGGGAACAGCGGGAATCCGCCGTCCCTGGCGGTCATCGCACTGAACCGGATGGGCTTTGGCCCCCGGGACGGGGATGTCGCCGCTTTCAACGCGCTCGGTTCGACCGATGAACAACGCCTCGCCGCTTACGTCGATCAGCAGCTCAACCCCGCCTCGATCGACGACAGCGCCCTGGAAACCCGTCTCGAGGAGGCCGGATACACCACCCTGAAAAAGCCCCACCCCCAACTCTGGGCGGATCACTTCGGGAAGGACTACAACATCCGGCAGCTTCCCTTCTGGGAAACCGAACGGGCCGCTTTTACACGCGCCATCTTCTCGAAACGACAGCTTTCCGAGGTTCTCGCGGATTTCTGGCACAACCACTTCAATATCTACGCCGACAATTCCCAGATTGCCCCCGGTTGGGTCAGCTACGACCGTGACGTCATCCGCGGTCATATGCTCGGCAATTTCCGCCAGATGCTCGAGGCGGTCGGCACCCATCCGGCCATGCTCTATTACCTCGACAACTTCAAGAGCACCAATGCCGGACCAAACGAGAACTACGCCCGGGAACTCTTCGAACTGCACGGTCTCGGCGTGGCCCACTATTACGGTGTCGGCCGGCAGGCGGACGTCCCCAAGGATGGCAGCGGCCGCCCGCTCGGCTACTGCGATGACGACGTTTACGAAGCCACCCGGGCCTTCACGGGATGGACCATTGATTTCGACACCGGAACCCTTCTCTACCGCGCGGACCGGCATGACCGCTTCCAGAAGACGGTTCTCGGACAGATGATGCCGGCCGATCAGGCGCCGCTCCGCGACGGCGAATTGGTCTACGACCTCATCGCCCGCCATCCCGGCACCGCCCGCCACATCGCCCGCAAACTGTGCAAGCGCCTGATCGCCGACAACCCGCCCGAAGACGTTGTCGCCGAAGCCGCGGCCGTTTTTTCCGCCAACATCGACGCACCCGATCAACTCAAACGCGTCACCCGGGCGATCCTGCTTTCCCAGGCCTTCCGCAATACCTGGGGCCAGAAGTCCAAAAGGCCGTTTGAAACGATCTGCTCCACCCTGCGGGCCTGCGGCCTGAGCCATACCATCCGGATGGATGATCGCTTCAGCAACGATCTCACCTACTACGCCCGGATCACCGGGCACCCGATCTTCCGATGGCAGACCCCCGACGGCTTTCCGGACAACCGCGAGGACTGGCTGAGTTCCTCGTCTCTCATCATGTCCTGGCGCGCCCTCAACCGCTTTTCGGAGTCGAGGCATGACGACAACACACTCGTCCTTGACGTTCTCGGCGCAACCCCGACCGGCGCCCGCAGTGCCAACCAACTGGCCGACTACTGGATCAACCGGATTCTCGGCCGACCGATGTCGGCCGCGGGACGCGACGAGATCGTCACCTTCATGGGAGCGGGCACCAACCCCGATCTCGCCCTCAAACTCGATCCCGACTCCGGCACCCATGAGCGCCTCCGAGCCATGATCGCCCTCATCACCATGGCACCGGAATTCCTCCGCCGCTGAACGACCGATCAACCTTTCCAACCCACCACCATCATGTACGTTTCACGTCGAGGTTTTATTCAAGGCTGCTGCTCCGGGATCGCCGCCATGTCCGGAGCCAGATTGGGCTATGCCGCCATCGCCGCCCCGGACGAACCCGGTTACAATGAGGAGGTCCTCATCGTCGTCTTCCTGCGCGGCGGACTTGATGGCCTGAGCCTGGTCGGACCGATGGATGGCCCGGACCGCGCGCATTACGAGTCCTACCGGCCGAATCTGAAGCTCGCCACCACCGGTGACAACAAGGCCCTGCCACTCGATGCCCCATGGGGTCTCAACCCCCAGGCCGCGGCCCTCCACCCCATCTACCAGGACGGCAAGCTCGCCTTCATCCAGGCCATCGGCATGGCGAACGGCACCCGCAGCCATTTCGACGCCCAGGAATTCATGGAACTGGGCACTCCCGGCCTGAAAACGGCCCGCGACGGCTGGCTGACCCGGCACCTGAAGACCGCCGACAATATCCCTCCGGAAATCCTCATGCCCTCGATGTCGGTCAGCAGTATCCAGCCGACCTCCCTTCGGGGCGACAGGGACACCCTGACTTTCGATGGCCTGAACAGCTTTGGGATCAACTCCGGTCATTGGTTCTATGTCGACCGGCAGAAGACCAGCCTGCGCCGCCTCTTCAATCTCGAAGACAGCCGCATCCACGATGCCGGCGTCCAGGCCCTCAATGCCGCCGATATCATCGGGACCTACCTCGACGGCGCCTACGCCCCGTCGAACGGGGCTGTTTATCCGAACAACAGTTTCGGCCGCCAACTCCAGAATATCGCCCAGATGATCAAGATCCAGGTCGGCCTTCGGGTCGTCACCGTTGATCTGGGAGGCTGGGACACCCACGAGGAACAGGGTAACGACGGCGGCGGCTACATCGGTGGTCAGCTGAACACTCTTTGCAGCGGTCTGGCTGCCCTCTATCAGGACCTGAACGGCGAAGGGGCTGCCAATTTCATGGGCAAGACCACCGTCGTTGTTCAAAGCGAGTTCGGGCGGCGCATCCGTGAAAACGCCAGCCGGGGGACCGACCACGGCACCGGAAATCTCATGATGGTGATGGGAGGCAACGTCATCGGGGGCGTTCACGGCGACTGGCCCGGTCTTCACCCCGACCAGCTTTACGATAATGCCGACCTCGCCCCGACCAATGACTACCGGCGCATCCTCAGCGAAATCGTCATCCGCCGTCTCGAGAATCCAAGGCTCGGTCAAATCTTCCCGGGCTTCGACGACTACGCCCCACTCGGCGTGGTCACCGGTGAGGATATCCCGCCCGACTTCAACGGCGCGGCCCCCTCCAACGACCTCCTTCCCTTCAAGGGACTGACCACTCTGGGAGGCGGCTGGAAGAATTCACCCTGGTTCGGTGCCTTTCGCGACGATCGGGCTCCCTGGATCTACCACCGCGAACACGGGTTCCTCTATGTCAAGGGAACCGATGAGAAGAACCTATGGCTCTACCAGCCTTCGCTCGGATGGGTCCATACCGGCCAAGGCATCTACCCCCATCTCTACTCCCGCAACCGTGAGTCGTGGATCTTCCACGAAGCCGGCAGCCGGGAACCCCGCCATTTCTACGACTTCTCCACCCAGGAGTGGTTCGCCATCTCCAACTGATCCTCTTTTACTGCCATGCACGCGCTCCGCCCGTCCAAATCCGCCGCTTCGCTGCTCCTCGCCTGGCTTCTCGCCGCGACCGCCCTCTTCGCAGGTCCCCTTCCGGATTTCACCCCGGGCGACCCGCCCGCCTACATTCCGACCGATGCGCCGGACTTCATTCCTGATTTTCCGTTCGGTGATGTGGTCAGCCCCTACGTCGACTCCAAACCCGGTGCCCAATCCGTGAATACCGGCGAATCGGTCACCCTCCGGGTCGATGTGGCCGAGTTCGGCGGGACCGCTTACCAGTGGCTCAAGGACGGCGTCGCCATCAACGGCGCCACTGGCCCAACCTATGTTCTCGGCTCGGTTGATCAGACCGATACCGGCACCTACTCCGTCCGCATCACCATCGGTGAGACCACCCAGCTGACCTCGACCGCCTATTTCTCGGTCAGTTCGCCGACCATCGGCGACGGGAACCTCCTGAATATCTCCACCCGGGGTCTCATCGGTTCCGGGGAGACAGTCATGATCGGCGGTTTCGTCATCGCCGGCACCGGTCCCCGGACCGTCGCCATCATCGCCAAGGGCCCCAGCCTTACGGAATTCGGCATCACCAACGCCATCAGCGATCCGAAAATCGCCCTCTACCAGGGACAAACCGTCATCGGGACGAACGATTCACTTGCGGAACTTGATGCAGTCGAGCGCGATGCCCTCGTCGGCACCGGGATTGCTCCGGGCGACCCGGCCGAGCCGGGCATGGCCGTCTCCCTCGACCCCGGCGCCTACACCGTGCGGGTGACCAACAATGGAGGCACCGCGGGAGTCGGCCTGGTCGAAGTCTACGACTGGGATCTCCTGACCGGCGACAGTGAGGCCAGCGATTCCCGGCTGCTCAATATCTCCACCCGCGGCATCGTCGGCTCCGGAGAAAGCGTCATGATCGGCGGTTTTGTCATCGACGGCACCGATCCCAAGACAGTCGCGATCACGGCCAAGGGACCGAGCCTCGCCCAATACGGCATCGCCAATCCGATCTCGGACCCCTCGATCAAGCTGCGCAAGGGGGCCGACCTCGTCGCCCAGAATGACGACATCATCGCCCTGCCGACCCAGAATCGCGACATCCTGGCCCAGGGCGGAGTCCTTCCATCCGATCTCTACGAATCCGCCCTCCTCGTCACCCTCGAGCCCGGGGCCTATACGGTGGTCCTTCAGAACGACGGCCCGACCGCCGGCGTGGGCATCGTGGAGGTCTATGACTGGGACCGCGCCGCGCCCTGATCTTAGCGGTCTACCCAAATCTCGCAGAACAGGAACGCCCCGCCCTCACCGGCGGGGCGTTCCTGTTGCTCTCGGCAAAGCCGAGATGCAATCCCCGTTCAGGCCCAACTGACGAAGGACGATCCAATCTGTTCCGATGAGATCGTCAGCATATTGACTAATAGTAGAATCCGGCTAGCATTGCTCTTTCTTATGACAAGCGGCGGGCCACTGACACGCAACTTACTCGCGACTGGAAGAAGAGCCGTGATCGGTGCCGTGGCAGTGATGACGACGGCAATCGGACTTGCCGGCACCGCACCCAACCCCGCGTCGGTGAGTGTAGTCCGTTTCGCCTATGCGCGGCAGCTTTCAAACGACCTCATCGAGGCACCGATTGCGGTCGTCAGTTTTCACGTCAGACTTTCGGAATTCGCCCTGACCGAAGCTCTGCTCAGGGATTCTAAGGGCACAACCAATTTCGACCATCCGGATTCCCTCAACTTCTGGTTAACTCGGTCATTTGACCAACTGTGGGAATCCGACGATGCCTACCCTCCAGGTGTCTACAGAATCGAGTTGGGCGGAGAGTTGAAACGAGGATTCGACTTCCATCTCGATGCCGACAGATACCCTCCGATGCCCCGGATCACCAATCTGAACGAAATCAGCTACCTGACGGATCCCCTAGAGACGACAATCCGATGGGATCTCGGGGCCGACTCCTTGGAATCGGACCTTTACCAACTGAGGATCACCAATGCTTCAGGGGAAATCATCCATGAATCTCCCCTCGCTGGCCAATACTTGACCGCCTTCGACCAGAAAGACGGACCGCGAACCACCGAAAGCCTCCATGAGGAACGGCTCAGCCTTCCCCCATTCACCTACATGATCGGCCAACTCATCGTGGTTCGTTTCTCCGAATTTCCAGCACCCGACGAAAACGGAACGATCATCGCCACCGGTCGATCAGCCGTCCTGGAGTTTCATTTTCAGAGCGGATCACTCAAGCCGGTCGGTCCCGAAATCACGACCCAACTATCTGAAGTTGAAGTCATGGCGGGAGAGCCGTTCTCTCTCAGCTTTGCCACCAATTCTGACGCGACCCAACCACTCTCCATTTCTTGGTACAGAGACGGCGAAATGATCACTGATCGAGCTGACCCTTTCACCTACGAAGTCCCGATCAGCCGGATGGAGGATGCAGGATTATACCACGTGATCGTCTCCAATACGGCCGGTCAGGTCACGAGTCTTCCAGCACGCGTCAGCATCATGCCGCGACCACTTCCCTCCATTACCCGGCATCTTACGTCAATGGTGCTTGCGCCAGGCGAACCAGGCCGGCTCGGAGTCCTTGTTGATGAGACCGAAGGCGTGAGCTATGTCTGGTACCGAAACGGGAGGCTTGCCCACTGGCTCAACCAGCCATTTTTCAATATCAGCCCAAGTGATACGGCGGGTGTTGCCGACTTCAGGGTCGAGATTTGGCGGGACGGTCGGTCGCTTCCCAGTGAGGAAGCCCGAGTCATTGTGGATGACACCCTCGTCAAACCTCCGGCATCCGAAGATCGCTTGAGAAACCTGTCGCTGCGGGCCCGGGCAGGCGGGAAGGAAGGCGCTGTCATCGTCGGATTCGTCCTGGCGGGAGAACACCCGGCATCTGTTCTGATCCGGGGCGCCGGTCCTGCACTGGCCCAGTTCGGGGTTTCAGATTTCCTTGCTGACCCGGTCCTCCAATTGCGCTCGGGGAATGAAATGCTGACCGAGAATGACAACTACCGCGACATTCGATCCACCGATCTGAGTAATCTGGAGCTGGCTCTCGGCACCTTTCCTCTAGACTCGGGGGACACCGACGCGGCACTCCTGATAGCCATCCATCCGGGAACCTATACCGCCCGGATCAGTGGTCATGGAGCGGAATCGGGTATCGCAATCGCCGAGATTTTTGAAGGCGACTTCACCACGCACACCATTCTCACCAATCTTTCGGCCCGGGCGAACGTCGGTCTCGGCGAAAATGTCCTCATTCCGGGATTTGTGGTCGGAGGTTGCAATCCACAGACCTTTCTCGTCAGGGCCATCGGTCCGGGGCTCGTGCCCTATGGAGTCCAAGACACGCTCACGGATCCGATCATCACTTTGAGGTCGGCCAATTCCACCATCCTGGCAAGAAACGAGAAATGGTCCGATGCCGACAATTACAAGAAAATCGCTTCGGTGTCACAAACGATTGGAGCGTTTGCTCTCGCGAATGACAGCCAGGATGCCGCGATTCTTATCTCGCTTGCGCCCGGAGCCTACACCGCAGTGGTCTCCGGCGCCCACGGCACCGTTGGAACCGCCTTGGTGGAGGTCTATGCGGTGCCGTCCGAATGAGTCCCGAAGACCGCCATAGGGCCAACCTTGGGACTTTCAGACGAGAGGTTACGCAGCGGCAAGCTGCCACGTCCGGCCGGCTCTTCACTCGATGCGTTCATCCCAGTCATACTCCATCGACCCCTCGAGCTTGACCCCGGAGGCCTCCATCGGCTTTGGTGGAGGTTTTCGATGCTCACCCTGGCCAATGTTTCCAAGCACTACGGAGCGCGCGAACTCTTCTCCGATATCTCCCTCTTTGTCGCGCGTACCGATCGGCTGGGCCTGGTCGGGGCCAACGGGGTGGGCAAATCCACCCTCTTCAACCTGATCCGCAACGAGGAGTCCAGCGATACCGGGACGATCACCTGGGAGCGCGGATCCGACTTCGGCTTTCTTCCCCAGGAAAGCGCCCCAACCGGCGACGAGACCATCCTCCAGATCGCCACCGGTGAGCACATGATGGACCTGGAGAGCGACAATCCCGATGACTGGGACATCGATTGGACGCTCGAGCCCCGGGCCAAGAAGATCCTGGCCGGGCTCAGTTTCAAGGAATCGGACTTCGATCGACCAGCCCGCTCCTTTTCGGGCGGCTGGGTCATGCGCGCCCATCTGGCCCGGCTTCTCGCCAGCGAATCCTCGCTCCTCCTCCTCGACGAGCCGACCAACCATCTCGACCTGGAAGCCCTCCTCTGGTTCCAGGACTACCTGCAGAACTACCCCGGGGGGCTCCTCATCATCTCCCACGACCGGGCCTTTCTCAACGCCCTCTGCAACGGAATCCTCGAGCTGCGCGGTCGCCGCCTTCACCGCTACACCGGCAACTACGACGACTTCCTCATCGAAAAGGAGGCCCGAAAAAGCCAGCAGGAATCCCTCTTCAAGAACCAGCAGCGGGAAATCGCCCATCTCCAGAAGTTTGTCGATCGATTCGGGGCCAAGGCCTCCCTCGCCACCCGGGCCAAGTCCAAGGAAAAGCAGATCGATCGCCTGAAGGACGATGCCATCGATGCACCGGAGGATGATCTCCAGAAGATTCACTTCAAGTTTCCCCAGCCGATCCGCTCCGGCCTCAAGGTGATCAAGCTGGAAAACGTCCGGCAGGCCTACGGCAATCACGTGGTCTACCGCGACCTCAACTACGTGGCGGAACGCGGCCAGCGCACCGTCCTGGTGGGCCCGAACGGTGCCGGCAAGTCCACCCTTCTGAAGATCCTCGCCGGAGTCATTCCGATCCAGGCAGGCGAACGCGAACTCGGCGCCAATGTCACCGCCGGTTACTTTGCCCAGGACCGGACCGACAGTCTGAATGCCCAGGCCAACGTCCTGGAAAACGTGATGGAACTGCGGACCTCCGCCAACGATCTGACCGAGCAGAAGGCCCGCACCCTCCTCGGGGCTTTTCTCTTCCGCAAGGACGACGTCTTCAAGCCGGTCTCGGTCTTGTCCGGTGGCGAAAAGTCGCGGCTCGCCCTTGCCCGCATGCTGGTGGACCCACCCAATTTCCTCCTGATGGACGAGCCGACCACCCATCTGGACATCGCCTCGATCGACGCTCTCGTTCATGCCCTCAAGCAGTTCAGCGGCACTCTCATTTTCATCAGCCACGACGTCTACCTGATCAAGGCCCTGGCTCTCGATGTTCTGCACGTTCACTCCGGCCGCCTCACGCCCTACGCCGGCAATTACGATTACTACCTCGACAAGTCAAAGGCCACCAACGAGCGGGCCGCTCTGACCGCCGGATTTGCCGACGCCCGTCCGCCGGGGCCGGAGGTCGAGGAGAAAAAGGAGGTCCATCCCAAGGCCAACCCCAAGGAAGTCCGGCGCCTCCGTTCGGAAGTCAGCAAGCTCGAAAAGGTGGTGGCCGAACTCGAGGCCCAGCAGGCGGAGATCACGGCGTCCCTCGAAGATCCCGCCACCTACACCGAGGCGGGCAAGGCCCTTCACCTCAATCGGGAGCTGACCGCAATTGCCGATCAGATCCAGAAGGCGACGGTCGAATGGGAGGCCGCCGCCCTCAAACTCGAGCAACTGGCGGAGACATGAGGATGGGAAATGGAACTGCGTGAGTTCGCCGAGCAAGTTCTCTTCTCCACCGACCTGGAGCAGAAGCTCCTCATTCCCCGATCTGTCACGGACGACCGCCCCGGAAGCGCTCTGGCCGTTCCCGCCATGCCCGGCCGGCCCAAGGAACTGGTCTTCAAGGCCCGGGGAGAAGGACGGGATAGCTTCCCCGGATTGAACCGGTTGGAAAAGGAATCGGAACGCGGACGGCTCCTTCACTTCTTCGCCAACCACGAGTTGCTGGCCACCGAGTTGATGGCCCTCGTCCTGCTCCGATTTCCCGATGCGCCCGCCGCCTTTCGCCAGGGAGTTTTCGAGACCCTGAAGGACGAGCAGAGGCACACCCGGCTCTATCTTAAGCGGATGAAGACCTGCGGCGTCACCTTCGGCGAATTGCCGGTCAGCGGCTATTTCTGGAACTCGATAGCGACGATGGAAAACCCGGTCGACTACGTGGCCGGACTCTGCCTGACCTTCGAACAGGCCAATCTCGATTTCTGCCGCCACTATGCCGAAGGATTCCTGACGGTCGGCGACACCGTCACCGGCCGACTGCTCGACCGGATCTACCGCGATGAGATCGGCCATGTCGCCTACGGCCTGAAATGGTTCCGCCGCTGGAAAAATCCCGATGAGAGCGATTGGGAGGCGTTCTGCCGCCACCTCAAATTCCCACTCTCCCCGCAGCGGGCCAAGGGGATCGGATTCAATGTTGAGGGCCGGCGCGATGCGGGTCTCGACCCCGATTTCATCACCCGCCTCGAAGTCTTCGCCCGCTCAAAAGGGCGGACTCCGACAGTGACAATCTTCAATCCGCTCGAAGAAGGCCTCCTCGCCCGACCCGACAGCGTCTCGACCTCGAATTCCCGACAGCATCTGGTTCACGATCTCGAAACCCTGCCGCAGTACCTCTGCCGGCAGGACGATATCGTCCTGGTCAGGGAGCAACCCTCCATTGCCTTTCTCCGCACGATCAAGCGGGCCGGTTTTGCCCTCCCGGAATTCATTGAGGGCGACGGACGTCCGGAATCGCTCGAACGGACCCTGGCCGATCGCAAACTGGGCGGATTCCGCCCCTGGGCCTGGGGCCCGCACAGTCGCCGTCTTTTCGAACCCCTCTCCGGTCTGATCGGAAAGAAAGCCCGGACCCCGGCGGAATCCTTTCACGAAGGCATCACGGAGATGTATTCGAAATCCTGGAGTGCCGGCTTCCTCCGGTCGATCCTCGCTCAAACGGAGCCCGTTCCCTGGCTCTGTCCCGTCGAGGCGGTCGGGACGACTGTTTCCTCAATCGCGCAGGCCATGTCGGCGATCGCGGAAATCCGGCACCGCGGGCATCACCGGATTGTGATCAAGGAAGCCTTCGGCCTGGCCGGACGGAATGCCGTCCGCCTCTGGGAGCCGGCTCTGACCGAAGCGCAGACCCGATGGATGGGAGACGCCTTCCGGGCCGGGCTGTCCCTGGTCATCGAGCCGTGGCTTGAACGCGTCATTGATTTCTCAATACAAATGGAGGCGGAGACCGACGGACTCCGGCTCTGCGGGCATACCGGCCTGATCACTGATCATCGGGGCCATTTCCGGGGCAACTGGGCCCACCCCAGGCACCACCGCCGCCTCCCTCCGGAAGTGACCCGGGCGATTCGTGACCAGGTCGGCAACCCCGATCGGATCCACGAGCTCTTTGAGACCATTCGTCGCCGACTCGAATCCGAGGTCAAGCGACACGGCTACGAAGGTCCCATCGGGATCGACGCCTTTCTCTACCGCGCAGCGGACGGCGGAATTCGTCTCAAACCGGTCGTCGAAATCAATCCCCGGCATACCATGGGGCGGCTCACGGTGGAGTTGATGCGGCAAGTGGCCCCGGGTCGCAGCGGCTGCTTCCGGCTTTTCAGCCTGGCCGAGATGAGGAAAACCGGTTTTTCAACCTTCCCGCAGTTTGCTTGTTCGCTCGAAGAGCGGTTCCCACTGACCACGGAAGGGGAACCCAAACGGAAAATCCTGGGCGGCGCCCTCTGCCTGAATGACCCGGCGAGAGCCCGAAACCGACTGGCGGTCTTTTCCGTCGTCCGTGACCGCACGGAACTCGGGATCCTTTTCCCGGGCCTCTTCTAGGCCGGCTTCGTCCCCTTCTTGCCAAGGCTGCCCGGATGGCCGATGCTCGGATCCTCATGTCCGCCGCCCAAGCCTCCCGTCCCTCCCTCGCTGATGTCGCGACGGCTTCCGCCATCCTCGACCGGGATGAGGAGCGACCGGCGGATGAGGTGGCCCAACGGGACCGCCGGATCGGACTGCACATGCCCCTTGCGGCAAGCCGCCTGGAAGCCACTCTGGGCTGGGTTGAAGCGGTTTGCCGGGAGGATGCCGCCCTGCGCCGGCTGCATCAGCAGGTGGACCAGGGTATGGCCTGGTGCGGCACCATCATCACCGGGCTCGGGCTGTTCCTCGGCTGGAGCGCTGCCTTCGGGGTCTTCTTTTTCGATGGTTCCGGCAGGGTCAACACGATCGGGATACTCGGCGTTCTTGTCCTCCTCCCGGCCCTCTTTCTCCTGCCCTTCCTCGTCGCGGCCCTCCCCGCCAGCGTGACAACCCGCATTCCGGGTGGCGCCGCCGCCGCCGCCTTGTCCCGGGGGCTCAGTCCGGGTCGGCTCGCCGCAGGGATCGTCCGATTCCTGCCGACCGGGTTCCGGCAGACCTGGGAGCAGGTCAGCGGCCGGGCCCACCGCCAGCAGACACTTTTCAGCGCTATCCATAAATGGACCCTTCTGCGCTGGTCCCAGCTCTTTGCGCTGGGATTCCAGGTGGCTGCCCTCAGCGCCGCGCTCAGCCTGATACTCTTCACTGATCTGGCTTTTGGCTGGAGCACCACCCTGACATCGGGCGACCCGGTCGCGGACGCCGCCACGGTGCACCGGCTCACCTCAACACTGGCAACGCCGTGGGCCTGGGCCTTTGAGTCGGCCGATCCCTCAATCGGCCTTATCCTCGACTCCCGCTACTTCAGGGCGGCCGAGGCGGTCCTGAATCCCGAAGAGGCCGCCCGACTCGGGGCCTGGTGGCCGTTCATGGTCCTGACCCTGCTGGTCTACGGCCTACTTCCGAGGGTTTTCACCTACACGATCGCACGGGCCCGGCTGAGCACTGCGTGTCGGCTCACACTGACCTCCCTTCCCGGCCTGTCGCCGGTGATCCACCGCATGCACCAGGCTCACGTCCAGACCACTTCGGACGATCCCGAGACCGGGAGGTCCGGACTGTCCTCTCCTGCGCCCACCCTTTCAACGGCGAACCGGCCGGAAACCTTCGGCGCCCTGATCAATTGGAGCGCGGTTCCGGTCGATGCCCGGATGCTTGAGCGGGCGTTCGGACCCATCGCGGTTCATGCCGCCGGAGGTTCGTCTCCAACCGCCCAGGACCGGCGCCTCGGCGCAATCCTCGCCGATCAACTCGGCCACGCGACCGGTCTCGGTCTTCTGGTCAAAGCCTGGGAGCCGCCCCTGATGGAATGGGTCGACTTCCTGAAAGACCTCCGCGCCGCCCTGCCCGCCCGGACCCCGATCGTGGTCCTGCCGATCGGGGTGGATTCGGAGACCCGCCTGACGGGCGGCACCCCGGAGCAGCTCGCCATCTGGATGGCGAAGATCCGCGCGGTTGGTGACCCCTGGTTGAGCCTCGGTACCGTCCCGGAGGTAACCGTATCATGAATACACCGGTCTTTGCGGTGGTCGGTCACCCGAACAAGGGAAAGTCCAGCCTGGTCGCCACCCTGGCCCGCGACCCGAGTGTGGCCATCGGGGCCGAACCGGGCACGACCGTCCGGACACGCCGTTTCCCCATGCGGGTAGCCGGGGAAACCCTCTACGAACTGGCCGACACGCCGGGATTCCAAAGGGCGCGGGCGGCCCTGGAGTGGATGAAACGGCATGAGGACGGCACCGCTTCCCGCCCCGCCGTGGTCGAGCGCTTTGTTCGCGAACATGCCGGTCACGAGTATTTTCGTGATGAATACGAACTGCTCAAACCCATCGCAGAGGGAGCCGGGATCATCTATGTGGTCGACGGAGCCGCCCCCTACGGACCGGAGTACGACGCCGAGATGGAGATCCTTCGCTGGACCGGTCAGCCGAGCATGGCCGTGATCAACCCGATCGGGACTCCACGCTTTGTCGACGCATGGACGAATGCCCTTGGCCAGTTCTTTCGGGTGGTGCGGGTGCTTGACGTGATGCGGGCGCCCTTCGATCAGCAGATCGAGGTACTCCGGGCTTTCGGGCAACTGAAGGAATCCTGGCGGGAGCCGCTGGAACGCGCGGTCCAGGCCCTGATCGCCGACCGTGACCGGCAGCTCCAGGACTCGGCCCGGGTCATGGCCGAAATGATCGCATCCGCCCTCAGTCATCAGGAGATCCGGGACATCGCCAAGAACGACGATCCGACCCGCTACACGGCAGAACTCGAGGAAAATTACCGGGCCCATCTTCGGCGGATAGAACGACGGGCTCGGGCCGAGGTTGAGTCGATCTACGGGCATCCCGGGATCGAACGCAGCGAGGCCGAAATGCAGCTTCTCGAGACCGATCTGCTCTCAAAGGAAAGCTGGCTCGCCTTCGGATTGACCAGGCGGGACCTGGTCACGGTCGGAGCGATCGGGGGAGCCCTCCTCGGCGGTATGGCCGATGCCGCCCTCCTCGGCGCCTCCTTTCTCACCGGTTCGGTGGTGGGGGGCCTGATCGGCGGAACGCTCGGCTATCTCTCGTCCGACAAACTGGCCGAGATCAAAATCCTTCACCAACCCCTCGGCGGCCGTCGATTGCGCTGCGGTCCGACCCGCAACCTCCAATTCCCGTTTGTCCTCCTCAACCGGGCGCGGCTCCATCATGCCGTCGTGGCCGGGCGGACCCATGCCCAACGGGGCATCCTTGAAGTCGATACGAAGGATGCCGCAGCCGGAGGGCTTCTCCCGATGCTGTCCGAAAGCGAGAAGCGCGGACTGGCCGGATCTTTTGACGCGCTCCGGCGCAGCGAAGCGGGAACCGAAAAGCGGAGGGCCGCCCTCGATCGTCTATCCGCCGCCGTCGCGCAGCTCCTCGCCGTCAACCAACCGCGGAAATCCGGGCACTGACCGGTCTGCTCAACCCGCCACCGCTTCCGCCCTCGGCAGATCCTTGAACGCGGTGCCGAGCAGGCGAATCGCCTCGGCGTGGGAAGTGGTCAGGAAGAAGCGGGGATCCAGGCTGTCCCACGGGTCGTCCACCCCAATCTTTTCCACCAGATAGCCGATCGGGTGGTAGTGATCGCCATAGAGGATATGCAGGTTTCCGGATCCCTGGTCGTGGGTATTGGGCAACGCCTCGGACATCCGAAGAGCGGGGACCAATGACTTGTCCATTTCAATGGTTGCAGGCATTTTGATTCGGGTTTGAGGTTTTTTCTCTTCAACCCGCCGGACGCCGCCGCCCACCATTTTCGACGGGAGCGGAAGACCCCCGACGGCCGATAAACCAAGTGTAAAGGAAATCTCCGGAATTTCAACCCGGAGACGTTTCGAATCTGCCGAATCGAGTGGCCCGGACGATCAGTAGTGCGGTGGACGCTCATCGAAGGGAGGCGATTCCTGGCCGGTCTCACTACGTGCCGACCGCCGGAGGGTGTCCCATTCCCGGCGCATCCGATCGAGGGATTCCCGCAGTTCGAGAATGACCTTGTCCTGCTGGCCCACATGCTCCTGCAGATGGGTGAAGGCTTCCTCAAGACGGGTGATCCGTTCTTCGGTGTTCATAGGCCCGCACATTCTGGCCGAAACCGCCGCGCTGTCAGCCCGGAATTGCCAGCCATGCCTCCACCGGGCAAAGACCACCCACCGCCTCTGCCAATGCAGCAATCAGAACCCGAGAAATTCCAACTCGCCGAATTCGACGCTGAAGCGCTCGTCCCAGGGAGTGACCCGTTTGAATTCCGTCCGGCGCTCGTCACGGCTGACACCCACCCGGAAGAACAGGATGGTCCCGGCACCCGCCACCTGGAGCTCGGTCACCGGAGCCGGATAGGTCGGGTCGACCGGGTTGAAGCGGGCGGACAATTCGCCCCGGTCGATGCGTGCAACCAGGGCCGCCCGGATGTGTTCGCGCAGGCGGAGAGAAACCTCCCGGATCTCTTCTCTCTCCGAATCCATGGTGATCCACAGTTGGAATTTCCCCGCCGGATAGGGGTTATCGTCGTTGGAGACGAGCGGAACCTCGTAGACGATTGATTTCCCTTTCCGCGAGAGGACAACGGCCTCATCCAGACGGATCCTGTCTTCAAGTTTCGAACCTTTCCAGGCCTCACGTTCCCGACGGAGCCGGTCCTTTTCCCGCTCTTTCTGGAACTTCCCACGCTCTTTTTCGGTCGGTTCACGGCCATCGATCGAAATGAGGCGCTGTCGCTGATCAAAGGCCTGGGACGGATCCACCCGGATGATCCGTTCTTCGATGATCTCACCATGGATATCCTTCATCACCTGGATCTGTGTGTAGGCCCAGCGGTTGGCCTCGTCCTGCGCCTTCCGGATACCCGTGACCAGCAGCTCGGGTCCGGCAGCAATCAGGCCACCCGGGACGCCCGTCAATCCGGCCAACAGGACGAGGCGCTTGAGGAATCCGCTTCGTTTCAGCGGTTGAACAGGTTGACACGGAGTCAAAGCAGGCAGAGGAAGACGCCATCCAACAGCTTGCGCCCAAATCCCTGCAACCGGCTTGCGGTCAGAAATGTCACTACGCATCGGGCTATTCCATCGGTTCATTCTGTTGACCTCCCTCGCCTCGTGGCCGGGTCTGGCTCAGACACCGTCCATCGCCCGGGTCGGCGATGCGGTTGCTGTCGACGCGTCGAACATCTTTGTTCTCGAGCCGTTTGAAGTCAATGAAGTGCGGCCATGGACTTATGTGCGGATCGACGGCTACGAGATTCTCTCGGTCATCGACGAGGTCGATACCCGGATCGTGGCGCAACGGATGCAAGCGGACCAGCGGTTCGCGCCGCTCTTCATCCCTGACGAGCTCCGGATAAACCAGACAATTCCCAACGTTCTCGTTCTCCAGCCTCTCGACGATCGCGAAGTCATCGCCAAATTCCGTACCCGGGTCCGCCCAGGGCAGCCCATTGATTTCGCCCTCTTCGACCAGGGAGACTGCTTCCATGCCTTTGTCTCCGGAGCGACGACCGATGTGGTGGTCAAGGGACGGCGCTCCGGCGCCAACTCCCCGCTTGCCGCGCACCTCATCTCCACCTTCACCCTGGTCCGCCCGGAGCCGCCCGCATGGTATCTGGAGGGGCTCAAGTACCTGCTGCGCAACGGCAATGTGGTCGGGGACAGCCTCACGCTGCACGGCCCCCAAAGGATCGCGCCCGGTCCGGTCCCGATCGAAGCGATTCTCAAGACAACCCCGGCGGAACTGGACAGGATGCGCCTCCAGGCGAAAGAGGAACGCGACCGTTTTGAGTGGTTGTCCGCGCTTTTCATTCACTGGGGGTTTTTCAGCGACGGAGGCATCCGAAGAGAGACCTTCCTGCGCTTCGTTGGACTCGCCAGCCGACAGAGCCTTTCGGATGAAGTGCTCAAGCGCAGCTTTGGAATCGGCTTCGACGATCTTTCGTGGACCCTTCGCACCTATAAAAACGTCTGGTGGCGTTCCAGGCGGACAATCGACCTTCCGGATGCGATGAAAACCGCAGACGAATCCGCCATCGAGGTCCGGCCTGCCTCGCAGGCCGAGGTCGCACGAATCCTGAGTGAAAGCTACATCGCGCTCGCCCGCGGCGATGTGGGCATTCCTCCCGACAGGAGATACCTCGGAAAAGCCCGCGAACTGCTTACGGAAGCGCTGGGCGCCTGGGGACAAACGAACGGCATCAAGGTTGCCTTCGGTCTGCTCTATGTGGCCGAAGGGCGATCGGCCGACGCTGCCGGCACCTTTGAGGAACTGGCGTTGACCGATCCGGATCTTCGACCTCGCGCCAACTACGAAATGGCACGCCTGCGCTACCGAGCCGCCCTCCGGGAAACGAGACCCGAGGGACTTCTCGACGCAGAGACGACCCGCCACATCCTCTCGTCCCTCAACCGCGTGCTGCAGGCTGATCCCAAGATGGAGATGGCGTTCCAGCTTGCCGTCGCGCTGTGGTCGCACTCGGCGGTCGGGCCCAGCTCCGGGGATCTGGCCTTGCTGGAAAGGGGTGCCCGCGCGTTCCCCGGGAATTCGGAGCTCATCGCGTTGCTCACAGCTCTGCCTACCGAAGAACCACCCCCGGGCCGTAATCCCGAATCCGAAGAATCCGACGATCCGACTTCCGGGGACCGATTCTGAAATCCGACCGCTACCGCCAGATCCGCTCAGCAGATCCTCCCCCGCTTGGCCCGCGGTCCGTGCATGGCGGGGTTCGGCCCCATATGCCGCTCATCAACCGGATCCGAGGCGAGCTGGTATCGGGAATCGGATGACAGGCGCAACTGCTGCGAACGATTGTCCAGCGAGGCATGGACAAGGAAGAGGGTGAAGACGAGAAGATCCCCCGCCTGAAAGTCAGCGGTCAGCCATCGGCCACCGATCTTCTGCCTCAGGGTATGGGCATCCCGCGCCAGTTGACCGGTCCATTGCCTATCCGCCCGCGCATAGGCCGCAGCATTGGGCCGGTTCTCACAGTATTCATCGACATCCCGGTTCGCATAGCGCTCCTGGATCGGCATCGAAAGATGGGAATTTTCTAGAATCATCAACCCGCCCCTTTCCACCGGCACGTCGACGTAAGGGACCCAGGCGGTAAAACGATTCCGGGTGCCGCGTCCCATATACACTGAATCGCAATGGGGAAAGGTGGCCTGACCCGGAGCAGTCACCCGTGTGTTCACATTGTCGAAGTGAAGCATGGGTCCACCGAGAAACCTTTCCCAGAACTCCCGGAGACGACCCGAAAAAAGAAAGCGTTTCAGCCCGGGGTTGTCCTTCGCAAGGTCCCCATGAATCCGGGACGAAGCGTTGATCGGAGCCGTATCCAGTCCCGGCCGCACCCAGAGCGACTCCGGCGGCCGTGAGGGATCGAGCCAACCCCGATCCGCGATGCGTTCGATCATCAGCCTGCGCCCTTCAACCACCTCATCGAGGGTCCAGAACCCCCGGATGTAGAGGTAGTTGTCGCAGGTCATCCTCTGCCGCAATGCCGCGGTGTCATCGAGAATCGGGCTCGAGTCCTGCAGACCACCCAATGCGTCTTCAGCGAGGTCGAGAAGACGTCCATTGCTGCTCAAACCGTGGAGATCCCTCGGAACCCATGCGACTGAAGTTGGCCTGATCACGCGAGCCGAACCATAGGGGCGCACGTCCTGCCGGCAAACCCAAATCCCACATGCTTAGCCTGCCGGATAACCCGGGAACAATCGGGCCCCTTGGAAACGCGTGGTAGGAAAGAAGGGGCGCACAAGGTGCGCCCCTCAAGATCGATCGGCCTGTCCGCCCGAACGGCGGGACTACATTGCGTAGGAGGAGAGCACCTTATCGACCCGCCGTTTCTGCAGGCGGGCAAACTGCGGTGCGCCATGCACATAGGGGATCTCAACCTCGCCCTGGATCAAAGGAAGAGCGTAGCGATGATACTGGAAATTCATGCTGATACCGTCCTCATTGACCCACTCGGCCGGCAGTTTCTTCACCCCGTTGGCCACTTCATGCAAATCCGCCAGACCCGTCTCGCAGACGTATTGGTCCGCGTCGCCCCGCAGGAGCGTCACCATTTTGCCGGATTCTCCGCCGACCGCGGCAATAACCGCCGCCTGACCCGCCAGATAAGCCTCATCCATGTCCGTCTTCGAGGCACAGTGCGCGGCCACCCGCTGGCTGATGCCCGGCTTGGCCGACCGGGCCTTGATCCCGAGATTGGCTTCGACCAGGCCCCGCAGATAATCCCCGACTCCGCCCAGCTGAACGTGTCCGAACGCATCGGTGGCGACCGACGAGGTGGTGATATAATTGCCGTCCGTGTCAATCAGGCCTTCACCCACCACAACCATGCAGTACTTTTCCCTTTTGAGGACCCGTTGGACATCCTCGAGGAATTTCTCGGGTGAGAAGAGGACTTCAGGCAGAAGGATGATGTGCGGGGGATCGTGCGGATGGTCGCGGCGCTTCGCGAGGGAGGCCCCCGCCGCGATCCAACCAGCGCTGCGTCCCATCACCTCAAGAATGGAGACGAGGTCATGCTGGCCCATGGCCTCATGGTCGCAGGCCATTTCCTGGACGGTCGTGCTGATGAACTTGATCACACTGCCATAGCCCGGGCAGTGGTCGATGATCGGCAGGTCATTGTCGATCGTCTTCGGGATGCCGATGACCCGCAGCTCGTAGCCCTGCTCAATGGCGAGCTCAGCCACACGGGCGGCCGTATCCTGGGAATCGTTGCCGCCGGCGTAGAAGAAATAGCGGATATTATGCGCCTTGAAGACCTCGAGTATGCGCTCGTAGTCCTGCTCGTTGCGCACCTTGTAGCGACAGGTGCCCAAGGCCGCCCCCGGAGTGTAACGGAGCGCCCGGATGGTCTGTTGCGATTCATCGGCCAGATCGATGAACTCCTCGTTCAGAATACCCAGCACACCGTTGAGACAACCGTAGATCTCCTCGATACACTCATGATTCAGGGCCTCGGTGATCGCACCGGCCATACTCGCGTTGATGACCGCGGTCGGGCCACCCGACTGTCCGATCAGACAATTGCCTACTAGTTCAGTCATGATGAAAAATTGCTTTGATAAATGGAAACGAACAGAAAGGAAAACGACATCGGATTTCCATTGGCAAATCATTTCTCCCGTTCGTCCCATCTGCCCGGGGAAGCGAGCTGCCATCTCAGGTCACTGATGCATGGGAACTTACCGCGCTGCCGGTCGCTTGGCGCCGACGGTCCCGGGCGGGCCGAGGCGATCCGGCGGAGAAAAAACCGGAGGATTGACCCGCGGGAGCGCCTCGGCCATTGAACAACGCCTTATGGCCAAGGCCGAACAAACGGGAAACCTCATGGAAACCCTCGTCGCTCTCTGCAAGCGCCGGGGCATTATCTTTCAATCGTCGGAGATCTACTCCGGGATCAACGGATTCTTTGACTACGGCCCCCTCGGCGTCGAGTTGCGGCGCAATATCAAGGACGCCTGGTGGAAGGACTTCGTCCACCGCCGCGACGACATAGTCGGTCTTGACTCCAGTATCATCCACCACCCGACCACCTGGAAGGCGTCGGGCCATATCGACAATTTCACCGATCCGCTGGTCGACTGCAAGGTGTCGAAACAGCGCTACCGGGCCGACCAGCTCTTCTTCGCCCCGGTCATGGTCGATGGCACGATGATCGGTTGCGTCTCTGCAATGGAGAACGAAACCACCGGGGAGGATCTCCAGAAGGCGGCCGAAACCCTGAAAAGGAAGAAGGGCGTCCAAGGCACACTCGAGCCGGTCCGCCCCCGGGACATGACCGAGGCGACCGAGGAGGAGATCGCCCTCATCCCATCGCCGGCAACCGGGGAACCCGGCAGCCTGACGCCGCCAAGGTCATTCAACATGATGTTCCAGACCCATGTCGGGGCCTTGCGCGATGAATCCTCGATCGCCTACCTACGTCCCGAGACAGCCCAGGGGATCTTCATCAACTACAAGAACATCGTCGACACCGGTCGAGTGAAGCTCCCATTCGGCATCGCTCAGATCGGCAAGGCTTTTCGCAACGAAATCAATCCGCGGAACTTCATTTTCCGATCGCGGGAATTCGAGCAGATGGAGATCGAGTATTTCATCGCTCCGGATGCTGACTGGCAACAGATCCACCGCGAGTGGATCGACCGCAGCCGGGAATGGTTCACCAGCATCGGCATCGATGAATCCCTGCTCAGCGAATATGAGCATCCAAAGGAAAAACTCTCCCATTATTCAAAGGGCACGATCGACATCATGTTCAAGTTCCCCTTCGGCGAGCAGGAGCTTCAGGGGATCGCCGCCCGCGGCGACTACGACCTCACGCAGCATCAGCAGACCAGCGGAAAATCGATGGAGTATTTCGACGAGGTGACCAAGAGCCGGTTCATTCCGCATGTCATCGAGCCGAGCGTAGGCGTCGACCGCATCCTGCTCGCCGTCCTCTGCGCCGGCTACCGGGAAGAGGAGGTCGAAGGAGACAAACGGGTTGTTCTCGGACTAAGCCCGCGGATTGCTCCGGTCAAAGTGGCGGTTCTGCCCCTCGTCAAAAACAAGCCCGAACTGGTCACCATGGCCCGCGCCCTCTACCGGAAACTCCAGCGCCGTTACGCCGTCTTCTTCGACGAATCCGGTGCGGTCGGCCGCCGCTACCGGCGCCAGGATGAGATCGGTACCCCCTGGTGCGCTACGGTCGACTTCGAGAGTCTTGAAACCGGCACCTTCACCGTCCGTGAACGCGACTCGATGGCACAGGTGCGAATGACCGAGAACGAGTTTCTTGCGATGCTCGACGAAAAGATCGACTGAAGCCGCACATGACGAAATCACTTCTGCCCCTTGGTCAGTTCGAGACACGCCATCTCCGGGCCCGCAAGCCGCGGCTTTCTGATGCGGCCATCGTTTTTGGGGCCTATGCGACTGACCCGGAAGTGACGCGTTTCCTTACCTGGAAACCCTACAAGGAGCTGCTTCCCCTGGAGCGTTTCTTCCACCACACCATCCAGGAATGGGAGAAAGGAAAGAGCTTTGCCTATATGCTTTGCCTCAAGGAGGCCGACGAGCCGATCGGCTCGATCCACCTGAGGATCGAGGGTTTCAAGGCCCATTTCGGTTACGCCCTGGCCAAAGCCCACTGGGGCAAAGGCCTGATGACCGAGGCACTCTCCTTTCTCGTCGACTGGGCCCTCGCCCAGCCCGGCATCTACCGGGCCACCGCTTTCTGTGACACGGAGAACCCGGGGTCGGCCCGGGTCATGGAAAAAGCCGGCATGATGTTCGAAGGGGTGACCAAGCGTGGCCATATCGCCCCGACCATTGGACCCGAACCCCGCGATTGCCTGGTCTACGCCAAGGTGCGTTGATCGATAAACTTTGTAACACAAAGTTTATCGTCTTTTCCTGATTGATCCAAAATTGGGATTGCGGACGGCTGCGAGCCAATCTCAAGATCCACCCCGTGTTGCGGACCCCATTCAGATCGATTGCCGTGGTCAGCCTGGTTTTTTCCTGGCTTCTGGCTTCGATTGCGCCCGGCCTGCTTGCTCACCTTTCCGTGGGGTCGCGCCTCCTGGCCGCGGCTTCGACGCATTCCGATGAGGTGGCCGCGATCGCTCTGGCCATGATCCGCGGTGAGCTCTGCGGATTGGCCACCGAGATCGAAAAGGCCGAAGGGACACAGTCGGATACGCCGTCCGCCGCGGAAATCCCGGCCGCCAAGATCCTTCTCGGTCTGGTCGAAGGCCGGACAGAGATCTCCCTTGCTTCACGTCCGCTACGGACCGCCATCCCTGTTCCCGAGACACACGGAATTGCTCGCGGTGCTCCCCCGAAACCGCCGCCCCGAGTGATCTGACCGCGCCGTCTGCGCCGGTCTCCGCAGGTCCACCCGCGACAGGTGGACCCTTCCTGCCCGTCTGCGGCAGTTTGCTTCAACGTCCCCAGCCGACTCCCGGTCCTCCACCCGAGGAAGACGGACTTCGGGACCGGGTCCTGAATACACAACCACTACCACCATGAATTCTTTCGCTCTCTCCACCACGCTTCTCACGCTTGCCGTCTCCTTCGCCGTTCCCATTGCTGCCCAGGTCATCTCCCCAGCCGACCCGGTCGCGCTTCCCCAACTTGAAATCTGGGGACGAACCGACGTCTTCCGCCAACAGGACACTCCTTCCGCCGACGGCGGGGAATACCTCGGCCGCCTTTCCGGTCTCTCCGGCTCCCGGATGGGCGGACACGGCACTGACATCCTTATCCGCGGCCAGAAGGACGAACGCAACACCGTCCTCCTCGACGGCGCTGCCATCCAGGGCGGTTGTCCGAATCACATGGATCCGGCCACCTCCTATGCCCCGGTTGAGTTCTATGACTCCGTCCGGGTGCTGAAAGGCCCCCAGACCCTCATTTACGGACCCGGCGGGACCGGGGGCACCGTCCTCTTTGAGCGGTCGGTCAAGCGATTCGAATCAGGCGAAAGGGCACGATTGTCATTGGACACCGGATACACGGACAACGCCGACTCCTGGTTTGTTTCCGTCGACGCCGCGGCCGGCACCGAAGATTGGCAGGCCCGGATCCTGGGCACGACCCGCTCAGCCGACGACTATGTCGACGGCGACGGCAACGAGGTCCGCTCCGCCTATCGGCAGGACGGCCTTTCCTTCATCGGCGCCTATACCCCGCAGGCGGAAACGCGGATCGAAATCGGCGCCGAGCACACCCGCGCGCTCGACGTCCTCTTCGCCGGCGCTGCGATGGACTCACCGGAAAGCACCAGTGACATCTTTCGCCTGCGCCTGCGCCACCAGCCGACCGGCGGAGCGGTTCGGGCGATTGAATTCGACAGCGGCTATGCGGAGGTCGCCCACACCATGGACAACTACTCGCTGCGCCCGGCCGGCATGATGTGGATGTTCGTCCCATCCGAGACGGCGGCCTGGACGGCACGGCTCAATACCCGCATCGAGGCCGGACCCGGCGAGATTCAGACCGGTTTCAATTTCCAACAGATCCAGGCCGACGCCACCCGCTACAGCGGACCGGCGGGCACCATCCCGACGACGGTCAATTCCTATATGTGGCCGGAGGTCGAAAGACAGACTGTCGGCGTTTTCACCGAATATCAGTTCAGTCCGGACCCCGATTCGAATCTGCTCTTCGGGCTGCGAGGCGATCGGTTTGATGCCTCGGCCGGGACAACCGATCTCGATCCCCCTGGCATGATGATGAGTCCGAATAGGCTTTACCAGATGTACTACGGAAGCAGCGCTCAGCGGGATCCGGTCATTGGCCTCGGGGCTCTCCTCCGCTACGAGCGCAGGATCGGCGACAAGGGCTTCAAGGCCTACGCCGCCGCCCAACGAAGCCTGCGCGATGCCGATACGACCGAACGGTTCATCGGCACGAACAACAGTGCGCCGGCCATGCGCTGGGTCGGCAATCCCGGCCTCGAACTGGAAACCCATAATCTGGCAGAGGCCGGGCTCCTCTACGAATCCGCAAAATGGTTGATCGCCGGATCAATCCACGGGGACTGGGTCAGTGATTTCATTCTGCGCGACCGCGCCCACGGCCAAACCGCGACCGGCATCGCCGACAATGCCTCGATCTACCGCAACGTTGATGCCCGCCTCATCGGATTCGAACTCGAAGTCTCCCACAGCCTGACCGGGAACCTTCAGGCCAACGCCCGACTCGCTTACGTGGAGGGAACCAACACGACGGAGGATCGCCCTCTCGCCCAGATTCCGCCGCTCGAAGGCGCGGTTGGACTGGACTACGTGACTGAGATCTTCCGGGTCGGCGCCATGCTCCGTTTCGCCGATGCGCAGGATCGGGTCGACGACAACCCGATGACCGGCAGCGGTCTCGATGCCGGTCCCACCCCGGGCTGGGCAACCCTCGACCTCGAAGGCCGCTACCGCGTCACCGAACAAATCGAGGTCCGCGGCGGGGTGCGCAATCTCTTCGACGAGACCTACGCCATCCATGTCAACCGCTCCAACGACTTTGACGCCACCCAAGCCCAGATCAACGAGCCCGGCCGCACCCTCTGGATCGCCCTCAACCTCAGCTATTAGGCAACATCTGACCAGGCACAAAAAAAGGCCGGCCCGCCGAAGCGGGCCGGCCACAAACGAGACCCGCCCCTGCGGGAGGGAGGGAGGGGGATCGGGACGGTATCTCGAAAATGATCTGGAAAAAGAACCCTGTCGGAGGATGGTGTTCCCGGACTCGACCTGACCGGCTCAATCGATCCATTTCACCAGTCGAATCAGACTTTCCCGAAACGATCCCCAACGTGTTACAAATGTGTGAACGTTGGTGGTTATTGCAAGCCTAAGATTTTCCACTATAAGATATTCTTTCTCTCCATCGCAAAAACGTAGATCATCAAACTGACATTCGATTTCGAATTGATCATGTAAGTCATTGTTTTTATTTGGTTTATGATACAAAGTGCCTCGATGGACCACTTCCTTCATTGCGTAAACAAGCGATCTGAAACCTAGGGGAAATTCCTATACACGAATCATGGATTGGGACCTATCCAGTTACTTCCCGTCGTTTGACGGACCGAAATACCGCCAGTTCCGCGATCGCCTGAATGAGGACCTCCGGATCCTCAACCGCGCCTTCCCTCCCGAAATCCCGGGAACCGATCCGGATCTTGATCCTCTGATCGAGCGGATCCTCGGTCTGGAGGACGCATCCGTCCGGCGCTCCCATCTCTCCTCCTACCTCGGTTGCCTGACCGCGGCCGATTCGGCCCATGAGGGCTACGCCGCCGAGGAGGCGGCCCTGGCCCTTACCGGTGCCGCCATCGACAATGCCCGGACTCTCATCCTTGCCCGGATGAGGCTCCTCGATACCTCGGGCCTCCAGAAATTGATCGGCGACCCCCGTCTGGCCGATGCCGGCTACGCCCTCACCCGACTCCATCAAGCCGCCTCCCGGCGGATGAGTGAAACCGAGGAAGCCCTCGCCTCCGATCTCGGAGTGGATGGATTTGAAGCCTGGGGTCGTCTCTATGACAATCTCGCAGGCAACCTCGAGTTCGAGATGGCCCGCCCGGACGGCACCCGGGAACGTCTTCCGATGTCGCAACGCCGGTCTCTCCTTGGCCACCCGGACCGACGCATCCGCCGGGCTGCATTCGACGGGGGCAACCACGCCTGGGACCAGGTCGCCCGGGTGGCGGCCTCCGCCCTCAACAGCCTGGCCGGCACCCGGCAGACCCTGAGAATCCGCCGAGGTCAGGAACACTTCCTCGATCCCGCCCTCTTCGATGCCCGCATCAGCCCGCCGTGCCTGGATGCGCTTTTCCAGGCCCTCAAATCGAGGAGGGAAAGTGCCTGGAACATGTTGCGCTTCCGGGCAGGGCTGATGGGCCTGGAGCGGATCGCCTGGTTCGACCTTGAAGCCCCGATACCCTCTCCCGACAAAGACGCGGTGGATCTCTCCTGGCCGGCGGCCTGCGCCTGGGTGCAGGATGCCTTCGATCGGAGCTATCCCGCATTGGGGACCTTCTTTCGGGCCGTGGTGGAGAAACAGTGGATCGACTGGCAGCCACGGCGCGGCAAGAGGCCGGGGGGGTTCTGCACCTCCTCGAATCTGTCCGGCGAATCCCGCATCTTCATGACCTACAACCAGACGGTCAATGACGTCATGACCCTTGCCCACGAAGCCGGCCACGCTTTCCACAGTCATCTGTTGGCCGACAAACGGGGACTCATCCGAAGCTACCCCATGACCCTGGCCGAGACGGCCAGCACCTTCGCCGAGCAGATCCTGATTGAAGGCATCCTGAGCGACCCCTCCGCGCCGGTTGGCCGAAAACGGCAAGTCCTTGATTCCCAAGTCCGTCACGCGGTCACTTTCCTTCTGGATATCCCGATCCGGTATCACTTCGAGCGTCGTTTCCATGAAGAACGGCAAACCGGCGAGGTCGGGGTCGGCCGACTCAAGACACTTATGACCGAAACCCAGCAGGAATGGCTCGGGGACACCCTCGAACCGGGTGGCGAGGATCCCCTTTTCTGGGCCTCCAAGCTCCATTTCTTCATCACCGGCCTTTCGTTTTACAATTTCCCCTACACCTTCGGATTCCTTCTCAGCCGCAAGCTCTATGCGCGACTCATGGCGGAGGGTCCGTCCTTCCTGCCGCACTACGAAGCCTTCCTCCGCCAGACCACCGTCCAGGATGCCGACGCCCTCATCCGCAACGCCCTCGGCGAAGACCCCGCGGACCCGGCCTTCTGGGCCGCCGCAATCGACTCTCTCCAGGAGCCCTTTGAGTCTCTTCGGAGTCTGGACGGCTGAATGGAGACCACTCGGAACTCCCGTCGCGGCCGGCGTCAATTGCCAGCCGGCATTCCTTTCTTGATCAACTCCATGTAGTGGCGTTTGCGGCGGTTGAACTCGCGCTCGTTGTAGACCTCCCCAAAGAGCCACCGCAGGCCGCTCTCGAGCTCGTCCACGCTCATCCTCCTGGGCTGGAAATTGACGTCAAAGAGTGTGCAACGATCCCAATAACGTTCCCTGAGCAGACGTCCCTCGCGCTGGAGCCGGCTGTAGAGCGGCGTCCCGGGAAAGGGCGTCAGGACCGTCAGCTGCACCTCGAGAAGCTCTGATCTCACGACGAAGTCCCTCACCTCTTCGAAAATCCCCGGGTCCTGGCTGTCGAGGCCGAGGATGAAGCATCCGTTCACGCTGACTCCGTGCGCCTGGATCTTCTCAATCGCCTCCAGGTAGCGGTCGCTCCGACGCTGTTTCCAGTTCCCCGGATCGATTCCGCCCAGCGCTTCTCCCGATGGACTTTCCAATCCGACCAAAACCTGCCGGCACCCGCTCTCGGCCAGGAGATCCAGCAATTCATCGTCATCCGCAATTGAGATGTCCGTCTCGGTGAACCAGTTGATCTCGAGAGGAATCAGTTTCTTGAGGAACTCCCGACCCCATCGCTTATTGATGAAGGTGTTGTCATCGGCCAACTCAAAGAACGGCTCCGCGGCCACCTGCCTGGCGGCCAGGATCTCGGCGATGACCAGGTCGACCGGCTTCTGCTGGAATGACGAGGTGATCCGTATGCTGGCGGCGCAGAATTCACAGTTCAGCGGGCAACCGCGCGAGGTTTGAATGGTCAATCGATTGTAGGGCCGGCCGCGAAGAAGCTCGAAACGGGGTTGGGCATAGTGGTTCGCCTCGAAGACGCCGGACCTCAGGCCCTGGTAAACTCTCCCCATCCGACCCTCCCGGAAATCCTCGACCAGGCGGGGCCATGCCCCTTCCGCTCCGTTCAGCACGATGGCATCGGCATGTTCGGCCGCTTCTTCCGGCATCAGGGAAACATGGATACCCCCCAACACGACGGGCGTCCCGGCCGCACGGTAGCGATCCGCCAACGCGTAAGCTTCGTCGATCTGGGCCGAAAACGACGAGATGCCGACAAGGTCGAAAGGCTCCAATTCCTGATTCGCCGCCAACTCTCCAATTTCCCGATACGCCACTTCGACATCGGCCGGAGTCAGCGCCGCCACGGTCAATAGACCCAGGCTCGGCAACGAGGCGATCACCTTCCCCCGATTCACGAACTGGGGCAGGGTGACGCCGAGTTCGGCCAGTTCGACCGTCTTCACCCGAACCCCGCTCATTGCGATCAATCCAATCTTCATGACTTTACTCCTTTCTTCCTCCCGTCTGCCCCGCGATGAAGGTCAGCAATTGGCGAAGCGTCCTGAACTCCGCCAGTCGCTCATCCGGGAATCGAACCCCGAAACACTTCTCGACCACCGCCAGCAACCGCAGGGACGCCAGGCTGTCCAGACCCAGTGCCGCGACGAGGTCATCATCAAGGCCCACCCCGGACAGGTCCCGACTGGCAAGACCATCCAGAGCGGTCCGCAACTTCAGTTCTGTCGAATTCATGGTCATTCCCCGGCAATTCTTCCCGGCAGGACTCCACCGCTCGCCCTGAGATCAGCCCGGCGGATTTTTCCCGTCGCGGTGCGCGGAAGAGGTTGATGGAGACGAACCCACCTTGACGCCCTGAAACGAGGTGGAGCAGCGGTTCGCAGTTTCGAAAAGACATCCTGACAGATTTCGTCCGCGATCTCTTCGTCGGACGGCACCACAAACAGGACCGGCTCATCATTGCCATCGGCTCCCTTGAGGCCGGCAATGGCAATCTCCACAAAACGGGGATGATGGTAATAGGCTTCCATTTCCTCGGGATCCAACGTCTCTCCCGTCGGGGAGATGATCACATCCTTCAAACGACCCGTCAGGAAAAGACAGCCATTCTCATCGATGGCGCCCAGGTCACCGGTCCTGAGCCACCCATCCGCAAAGGCCGCATTGGAAGCCTCCGGGTCCCGATGGTAACCGCGCATCACGTTGCCTCCGCGGACCAGAATCTCGCCCGCTTCCGAAAGTCGGACCTCAACTCCGGGAAGTGGTCGGCCGACCGACCCGACCGGATCCGCACCCAGGAGGCCCAGACTGACGATGGGGCCTGCTTCAGTGAGTCCGTAGCCCACTCCGACCTGGATGCCCGCGCCCCGGATCAGTTTGACAAGATCCTTCCCAAGCGAGGCACCTCCCACAATGAGGGTATGAAAGGATGGACCGATCACACTCCGCACTGAGGCCGCTGTTTCAGCAAGGCCGTGACATCCGCCGAAGTCTTTCCTTTGGGAACAAACCTCCTCAACCAGGCACCGGACCAGCCCCGGAACGGCCAGGGCATGTGTGACCCCGTGGTCTCGAAGCGAACGCACGATCCGATTGGGAAGGGGCGAAGGTTCGTAGACAATTCTCGCGCCGCAGGCCAAGGGGGCCAGCAGACCGCCCGTCAGCTCGAAGAGGTGAGCAAGCGGAAGCATCGACAACAACGAGTCGCCGGGACCGGCGGTTCCGACCGAAAGGACGGATCGCACATCCGCCATCAGGTTCCCATGGCTGAGCTCAACCAACTTCGACTGAGCCGTCGTGCCGGAGGTGAAGGCCAGCAATGCCAGGTCCTCCGGCCATCGGGTCCTCGGCATATCCAGCCGGCCGGAGTGCGTGAGCAGCGATTCAACGGGTATCTCGACAAATCCGGATTGCCGTCGAAAGGCGCCCCTGCCCCGACCCCCGGTCACGGCGACGCGGGCCCCGACTCGTTGCACGATCGCCGGAAGTCGATCACGGGGTGTATCCATCAGCAACGGGACGGCGACCAATCCCGCCATCTGTATCGAAAAAAACGTGACAACCCAATCCGGACCTGAATCGAGCAGCATGATGACCGCATCGCCCGGATCAGCCGGTATTGAGGCCAGGAGGGCTCCCCCCCGGCCGGCCAGATCGTTAACCGAACGGTAAGTCCGGATTGATTCCGGGCGACCGGAGAGCTGGATGGCGGGTTCCTCTCCATAGGCTCCCTCGGCCAATCGGAGGAGGTCCGGCAGCACCCGGATTTCATTCAGCGCGATCATGGGATCGGAGGTCCCGACAGACACCCCAGGCGACGATGACCAGCGCCACAAATACGAGGGTGGCCGGAACCGACATGAAATATTTCAGGGGACGAAAACCAGCAGCAAGAAAGAGGCTCAGGGGCAGGAAGATGTTGCCGAAATTCATCGCCATCAGCGCCACTCTTGCCAGCAACCGACTGAGGTGGATCCGGCGCAACTCGGCCACCACGAAAAGGTTGAGCATCCCGATGCCAAAAAAGGCAATGTGTCCGAGGCGGGCAAGGCGGCGGGATGTCTCTCCATAATCACCCAACCACGCAGGGACCCTGACCGGACCATCGAAGGACCAGATACCCATCACCAGTCCCGTGCCTGCTCCGAGGACGAGGCAGAACCAGGCCACCACACGATTGAGGCGGTCATCCACCAATGCACCACAATCAGGCTGAACCACGACCGAAGCAGGGTCGCGCAGCATTGTTTCTTCCTTCGTCAGGTTCCCCACAAAAAGAACATGCGCAGTCTTGCGACCCAAGGGATCATCAACCCACCGAATCTGCGAATTCGCCTTGAATAGACCCGAATCCGGAGCGGATCAGGCGCGCTCGCGGCCAGGCTTCCAGAGGTCGCATGCCGCACCGAATACGGTCCATCGTCACCTGATTTGTCGCTTGCCGCAGGCCGGCATTTCCTCACAATTCTCCCCCTGCCCGACGGGTGATTTCCCCTTTGCAATCCACCCGTTATTCGAAACCCAACCCGATCCCAATCCCCATGCCGATCCTCCTCATCATCCTCGCCATCATCCTCCCGCCCGTTGCTGTCTTCCTCAAGTCGGGTGCCGGCAAGGACCTCGTTATCAACATCATCCTCTGCCTCCTTTTTTACATCCCGGGCATCATCCATGCCCTCTGGCTGGTGACGAAAAAGTAAGTCGCCGTCGGGTCAGACCCGGGGCTCAGGCCTTTTCCGCTGGGCGACGGTGACGGGAAGCGACGCTTCCTGACGGCCGTCAATCGCCAGATCAAGGGTGTAGCGGTCAAAACGCTCAAACTTGAGCTGCTGCAGATTGACGATCAGGTTGATGGCCATGCTGTCCCGGCTGTCCGGGACGCGCACCTCCACGCTGGCCTCGATCGAAGGCACGACCAGTTTCCCGTCCGGATCGATAAGGTTGTAGCGGATATGGTGCCGCCCTTCCTCGACCTTGGCCACCCGGAGGCGGAGCGCCACCGCGCAGTGGGCATGCACGACCGGAGCCTCGCGGGCGAATATGCCGTCAAATGCGCCGAGCAGGCTGAGTTTTCCGCCGTAGTCGGCCGCGGAGTCACAAAGGGCAAAGATTTCAAGGTGCATGAAGTGACCGGAGTCTGCCCTCATCGCGCCCCGGGTTCCAGCAAAGAACGTCCATCCGACCCAAGGAAAAACCTGCTGGCTTGCGGCGCGCCGGAAACTGGGTGATGGATGGGGCGATGTCTGTCTCGCCTCCCCAGGTCCCGCCCGGCGTTTTTGCCTACGCGAACCGATCCCATTTTGATGAACTCGACGGACTGAACGTCGTCCATCATTCACGCTACCTCAAGCAGGTGGAGCGGGCCCAGCAGGCCATGTTTGATCGAATCATGGAAACCGACGGGTTCGATCCCGAGCGCTACCCCGATCTCTATGCCGTGGTCCGCCGACTCGACATCGAGTACCTGGAATCCATCCGCAGTGTCATCGACTACACGATCCTGCTCTCCGTCGAACGGCTCGGAGAAGCTTCCCTCACAACCCGGTTCGCCTTCCGCTCGCCCGACCATGCCATCCTCTACGCCCGGGGACGCCGCACCATCTGCCACTTGAGCAGCCAAACCCATCGGCCGTCCGGTTGGTCGGCCAGTTTCCGGGAGCGGTTCAGCCGCTGGGAATGCGACGGCAGGGACCTGAAATCGTTGTGATTGACCCGAATTTTATCCGATGAACACTCCCCGACTCTCCCACCTCGACCCGAAGGATCGCCCGCTGATGGTAAACGTCAGCGGCAAGAAGGTCACCCGGCGGACCGCGCGAGCCATCGCGGAGGTCCGCCTGCCGGACGATCTGGCCCGACTCTTCGACGGGCGGGAACTTCAGACAAAGAAGGGGCCGGTCTTTCAAACGGCCAGCCTGGCCGGGGTCATGGCGGCCAAGCGCACGGCCGACCTGATCCCGCTCTGTCATCCCCTTCCCCTCGATCATTGCACGGTCGAACTGGAAATGCATACCGACGGCCGGGTGGTGATCGAGGCGACGGTTTCGACCGAATCCCGGACCGGGGTCGAGATGGAGGCATTGACCGCGGCCTCGGTGGCCGCTCTCACCCTTTACGACATGAGCAAGGCCATCGCTCCGGGTATCGTGATCGAAAGAATCGGTCTGCTCGAGAAAACCGGGGGCAAAGCCGACGTCATTCGACCGGACCTCGATCATCCCTTGATCGAACCATGAACCCGACTCGAGGAGTTGTCCTGGCCGGCGGTCGAAGCCGGCGGATGGGTGAGGACAAGGCGTCGATTGTCCTCAACGGCCGGACGCTGCTTGAGCGTTCCGTCACCCTCCTGCGCGCACTCGATCTGCCGGTTACCGTCTGTGCCCGACGGGAACAGGTTCTTCCGGACTCGGGTTTTGCACGGGTGGATGACCCGGAGCCCGGCATCGGTCCGGTTGGCGGCCTGCTGGCCGCCATGACTGCTTGTCCTGGAGAGAGCCTCCTTGTCATTGCCGTGGATCTGCCCCGCCTGGAGGTTTACACCCTTGACCGGCTGCTCGACCAGCGGGATCCCGCGTATGCCGTCACCGCCTATCGGAGTCCCGGTGACACCCGGGTCGAGCCACTCTGCGCCATCTACGAACCCGCCGCCGAATCATTCATCCGTGCCGCGGTCGCCGCGGGAAGACACAGTCTGCGCCAGATTCTTGAAGATTCCGGAAGGCTCCGGATGATTGAGGCCGCTCATCCCCACCAGTTGATCGATCTTGATACACCGGGTGCCCTCGCCAATCTCATTTCCCGTTCCGACCCGACCATGCCATGCCAACCATCCACCTGAGCATCCGTTACTTCGCCCTCCTCAGGGAGCAACGGGGTCTGTCGGAAGAAACATTGAGCACCGCGCACACCAATCCGGCCGACCTCTACGAGGCACTTCGGCAGCAACACGGTCTCACCCTGACCGCCGAAAGCCTGCAGATCGCGATCAACGACGAATTCATGCCATGGAGCACCCGCCTCAAGGACGGAGATACCATCGTCTTCCTTCCACCCATGGCCGGTGGATAATACTCAAGGGCACAGATGATTTCCTTCACCCTCTCGACCGATCCGATCGACCCCGTCCGCCTTGGGGCAGAACTGGAGAACCATGAGGCCGGGGCCCTCGTCACCTTTGAGGGGCGAGTCCGCCTCTACAACGCTCAACGCGAGGTCACCCGGCTTGATTACGAGGCCTTCGGTCCACTGGCCCTCAAGGAAGGGACGCGGATCGTCGAAGAAGCCGCGGCCCGGTTCCCCATCCTTTCCGCCGTGTGCGTCCACCGCACCGGCTCACTCGGCCTGGGGGAGTCCGCCGTCTGGGTCGGCGTGATTTCCAAGCACCGCTCCGCCGGGTTCGACGCCTGCCGGATGATCATCGACGAGGTCAAGAAGCGGGTTCCCATCTGGAAGAAAGAACACTACGCCGACGGGGACTCCGGATGGATCAAACCCGACCCCCGGCCTTAGGTCTGACCGACCCGGAATCCCGGGGCTAAACTCCCGGCTCAAAGTGCCGATAGCCCTAAACAAGCCTGAAGGCTACCCGGATGAATCACTATATCGAGAGTCTCCCCACCGTCGGTGGCCTCCCCCTGGATGCTGTCGCCGTCTTCGTACTTCTACTGGTTGGAGTCCTGGCGATCCTTATCGCGATCAAATACACGTCCCGGGTCAATCCCTACGTGCTTCTCGCCTTCCTCGTTGTCGGATCAGCCGGTGTTTTCACTTCCTGGACCTACAACCGGAACGAGCCGGCCTTTGTCTCACCGGTCATCGATATCCTCGCCAACTGGCTGCCCCAGAAAGCGCCGGAACCGATGACCTACTGAAACGAGGGACGGGTGCCATCCGTCAGTCGGCTTCCGGCCGCCCCCACAGTGTTGGCGCTGCGCCTGAAGCGCCGGACTCCGCCTTCCGGCCGGGCTCAGCCCTTTTGACGGCATTCCTGCCCTCCGGGTCGTCAACCGCCTGACGGCAACCCACGCTGAAGCCCCGGGAAGTTTCCCTGATTCGGCCTTGAGCCTCCAATCGCGCCAGGCAGGATCATGGGCAACGCATGCCGGCCCTGTCTTCGAGCCCACACCAAACCGCCTCACCACCCGATATCGACGCGTTTTTCGACGCTCTTCAGGGTGAGGGATTCACCGGTGAGATCCGTCGCGACCTCGCCACCCGGGTTGTCCATGCCACCGACAACAGCATCTATCAATTCCTCCCGGCCGCCGTTGTCCATGTTCGTTCGGCCGACGATGTCGGCCGACTGCTCCGACTGGGCTCGCAGGAGCGTTTCCGGGGCCTGAGTTTCTCGGCCCGGGGGGGCGGGACCGGGACCAACGCCCAATCCCTGACCGAGGGAATTGTGGTGGACTGCTCCAAGTTTCTCAATCGCATCCACACCATCGATTCCGATGCAGGCTGGGTCGAGGTCGACCCGGGGGTCATCCTTGACAACCTCAATTCCGCCCTCCGGCCACTTGGCGCCTTCTTCGCCCCGAATGTCTCAACTTCCAGCCGGGCCACCCTCGGCGGGATGATCTCGACCGACGCCTGCGGCCAGGGCTCCCGCATCCACGGGCGGACGAGCAATCACACCATCGCCCTGCAGATCGCGCTGGCCGATGGATCCACCCACTGGATACAATCTTGGGAACCGGAGGAGCTGAGCGGCATCCTCGCGGGACACCCGTCCCTGGCTCGAATCGTCCGGACGGTGGAGGAGGTCGTCAGAACCCGGGCCGCCGAAATTGAGCGGGTCTTTCCCCGTCTCAACCGGTTCATGACGGGCTACAACCTGGCCCATGTCCGCAGTCCGAGCGGCCGCCTCAACCTGGTGCCGCTCATCTGCGGATCCGAGGGCACTCTCGCCATGGTGGTGCGGGCGCGTTTGCGTCTGACCCCGTTGCCGCGCTTCCGGCAGGTTGTCGTCCTGAAGTACGCCCGCTTCCTCGACGCCCTCGATGATGCCGGCCCCCTCTCCATCCACCAGCCCGCCGCGGTGGAAACGCTGGATGAGAAGATCCTCGAACGTCTGCGCGAGGACGAGATTTTTCCCCGGATTCGGGAATTGCTGGGCGAGGATATCGGCCGCGGCACCGGCGCTACCAACTTCGTCGAGTTCACCGGCGATGACGCCCGGGTGATCGAGGACGCGGTTGCCCGTCTCCTGCGTGCGCTTGACGCTGCGGAATCCCCCCATCCCAAGGTGATCGGTTATCTGCGGACGAAAAATCCCCGGGAAATCGCCGATCTCTGGGAAGTCCGGAAGCGCGGAGTCGGCCTGCTCGGAAACCTGCCCGGCCGACGCAAACCCGTCGCCTTTGTCGAGGATACCGCTGTGCCTCCCGAGGAACTCGCCGCATTTGTCCGCGAATTCCGCCAACTCCTCGACCGCCACGGACTCGAGTACGGCATGTACGGACACGTCGATGCCGGCTGCCTGCATGTGCGTCCCGCACTCGATCTGGTCGATCCCGCCGACGAAGCCCTCGTCCGGACCATCTCCGACGAAGTGGTCCGCCTGGTGAAGACGCACCACGGCATCATGTGGGGCGAACACGGCCGGGGACTCCGCAGCGCCTACACCCCCGAGTTCTTCGGACCCGAACTGCACCGCGAACTGCGCCGGGTCAAGGAGGCCTTCGACCCCGACAACCGACTCAATCCCGGAAAGATCGTCACCCCGCTTTCGCGAGGTGAATCCGTCCTGCCGGTCGAGTCACCCATGCGCGGCCAGATCGACCGCACCATCCCGTCCGGGCTCCGCACGGCCTGGGAGAAGGCCTTTGACTGCAATGGAAACGGCGCCTGCTTCACCGAGTCGGTCTCCTCGGTCATGTGCCCATCCTACAAGGCAACCCGCGACCGGATCCATTCCCCGAAGGGCCGGGCCATGGTCATGCGGGAATGGTTACGGCAGGGATTGCCGGTCAAGGGGCCATTCGCCGACGAAGTCAAAGTCGCCATGGCCGGCTGCCTCGCCTGCAAGGCCTGTGTGACCCAATGCCCGATCCACGTGGACATCCCCGATTTCAAAGCGCGCTTTCAGGAAGCCTACTTCCAGGAGAACAGGCGCACGCTGCGCGACTTCATTCTCTCGAATTTCGAGCGGGTGGCCGGACTCGCTTCCGGACTGGCCCCGCTGGCACGCGGAGTCGGCCAGTCCTCCATGGTCCAGGCGCTGATGCGGAAAGTCGGGTTGGTCGATATGCCGGAATTCAGCGTACCGGCGTTGAAATCCAGGATGACGCGGGCGGGCATTTCTTTCTTCAACGGTCGATCCGGCGGCGAACTCGTTCCGCCTTCGGACCGAACCGTCATTTTGCTTCAGGATGCCTTCACCTCCCTTTTTGAGCCCGAGGTGGTGATCGACGCCTGTCGCCTGATCCGCCGGCAGGGGTGCCGGGTTTTCGTGCATCCCTTCTTCGAAAACGGCAAAGCGCTCCACATCAAGGGCTACCTCGACCGGTTGCGGCAGGTCATCCGCTCGAATCTGGAACTGCTGTGCCCCCTTCAGGACGCCGGTTTCGAACTGGTGGCGATCGAACCCAGCGTTGCCCTGACCTATCGGGATGAATACATCCGTTTCGGACCGACCGAGGCCCGCCGGCTCAAGGTGCGGACTCTTCAGGAATGGTTGCTTGCAACCGTGAATGACCCCGTGGTTTCCCTTGCCCAAGCGGCCGCGCCAAGCGCGGTCCTTCTCCCCCACTGCATGGAATCGGCGGGGGATCCTAGTCTGACATCGGCCTGGAAGACCATCTTTGCCCGTTTTGGCCTTGAGTTGAAAATCGAAAGCGTCGGGTGCTGCGGAATGGCCGGAATCTACGGGCATGAAGTCGAACACGCCGCCACTTCCCATGCGATTTTCGACCAGCAATGGCGGCCCATCCTCGATAAGGTGCCCACGGAGATCCCGATCCTCGCCACCGGGTTCTCCTGTCGTCATCAGGCCTCCCGTTGCTCGCAGGTTCGAATCCATCATCCGGTGAGTTTCCTTGCGGAAACACTTGTCGGCTGAGGATGTTCACCGTTCTCCCTGCAATCGAGATTCCCTCCAGGCGTGCGCCTGGACCCGCTCATCCTCCGATCCGGATAAAAGCAACGCCAGCCTCTCCCGGCCATCGGGCCAATCCCGTCCGCCAACGAAATCCACCCGGTCGCTTGCGCCCGTGGCATCCTCACTCCATATTCCAAAACCTCCGACCATGAGATCGTTCATTCGCCTGTTTGCCCTGGCCATCATTCTCTCCACCGCCCTCTTCTGGTTCACCCAGGGCGCCCATTCCGGCTGGACACAGCGCTATGTCACCCGGACGGAACTGGATCCGGTCACCGGGATCGAATATCCAGTCAAGGAGATGCGGTTCGTGCCCGGGGTCGACTTCCTCGGCCTGTCCGGCCTCGCTGCCGTCATCGTCTTCAGCAGCTCCTTCATGTTCCGCCGCCGAAGAGAGATCCAGCGGGAGATTCCCCTGTCGGTTGAACCCCTCAAGTCCGCCCCCCCGGCCGGCCCCATTCCTTCAACCCAAAACAACGACAACAACAACGAAACGGACGAGACTGCAGAATCAGAAGAGAAACGACTCACATGAAAACAGCCATCACCACCATTCTGGCCGGAGCCTCGCTCGGCCTGTCCCTCGCTCAAGCCGCTCCGATTGATTTCGATTTCAAGGATCCGAAGGGCGTCAACAACATCGTCTTCCAGCTCGACGCCCCCCTCGAATCAATCAACGGGACGGCGACCGGCATCACCGGAAACGTCTCTTTCGATCCGGATGATCCGACCTCCATCGCTGGAAGCATCGTCCTCGATGTCAACTCGCTGACCGTCCCCAACAGCACCATGCAGGGGCATCTTGTCGGTCCCCGCTGGTTGGATACGGCGGCTCATTCCAACATTGTCTTCGAAGCGGTAGCCGCCGCCAACGCCCGTACCGTCAACGACAGCACCGTGGTCGACCTCACCGGAAACCTGACGATCAAGGGGGTCACCAAACAGATGACGGTGCCGGTCAAGATCACCTACCTCAAGGGCAAGCTGAAAGCGCGTGGCGGGACGGACAGCGACGGCGATCTTCTCGTCCTCCGGTCCAGCTTCGTCATTCTGCGGGATGCTTTCGGGATCAATCCCGGGCAGAACCTCGACAAGGTCTCCAACGAAATCGAGCTGTCGCTGAGCCTCGTGGGAATCGCGCCCTACTGACGGAGGGCCGGCAGGAGAATCCGGATTGCAGCCGCGGCACCCTGCCGCCACGCGTCGGTCGAACGCCTCAGGAGACCGTCTCTGGGGCGAATTCGCCTCAATCCGGCGGATTCACGGCACCGGTCCGGCCGCGCGGTCAGTCACGGTCCATTGGTGGACCCGCAGGCCCAGAACCCGTTCATCGGCACCCATGCCCAGATCAATCGGCCGGAAGGAATCGCTCTTCAGGTCGAGTCGAAGGCTGTCTCCAGCCCGGGCCGGCGGGAAATCAATGATGGGGACTGAGATCCGGCCGGGCGGGGTTACGAATCCCTCGCCGAAGACGGTTTCGCCATTGAGCTGCAATTCGATCCTGGTCCCGTCGGGCGGCAAATCCTGGATGTCGAGGTCGATCCGACGGACGACATAACCGGCAGGCAGGGGCATTTCCACCCAGGCCGCGCCGTCGGTCCAGCGAAAGGGTCCTTTCTCATTGACCTCAAGATCATGGAAACCTCCCTCAACCTCATCCGCTCTTGAGGAGACGCCGATCTCGAAGGTCCCCTTCGAAGCAGGCTGATCGGAAAGCGTGATCCCATGGAGGCGGATTCCGAGACGGCGTTCATCCCCACCCCGTCCGGGAATCTCCGCCGGGACAATGGTGCCGCTGAGTATCTCCAGATCGAGTGTGCGATCGCGAAGCGATGCCGGCAGATCCACTTCGAGGCGGCCAGGGGCGGTCGCCAGAGACTGGCGATAGATCTCGGTTCCGTTGACCCGAAAGACAACCTCATCCCCCAAAGGCGGCACGTCGCGGATGTCAAAGACCAGGGATTTCGGCCAATAGCCTTCCTCCAGGGGAATCCGCAGTCGGGCGGCTCCATCGGTCCAGCGGAAGGGTCCCCATTCATTGGACTCATCTCCATGAAACCCTGCTTCCTCGACTCCGGGCACTGCGGTGTAGCCGACCCTGACATTGCCGTAGCCCAATGCCGGATCGCGTGGTGCCGATTTCGACTGATAGAGAGTCAGGAAATAGTCGGCGTGCGCAATTTCGGTCGGCGGTGGCGCCGTCGTCGGAGCAATGAAATCGAATTCCAGATGAAGACGTTCCTTATTCTCGTAAGGGATCAGGTAATCTCGATTGGTCTGGGTGAGGTAGTAAACAGTCCCGCCCGGAACGACATTTTCCTCGATAATCGTCCGAATCAAGGCGGGCATCTTCGGGTCTCCCAGGTCGACGCGAACCACCCGGAGACCCAGTCCCGGATAAAGTGGATCAAAAAAGAGCGTGATGGTGTCGGCGAAAACAAGAGCATCCGGTTCGATGCGCGCCGCGAGATCCTGAAGGAACGAATCCGACCCACGGTTCTCCTTGAAGAAAAAGAACGCCGATGACCGGGGCGCCATGACCAGTGCCAGCAACAGACAGGTCCCAAAGGCCACATAGAGACGACCGGTCCGATTCCTCAAGCGCCGGGTCAGCACCTCGAATCCCAATCCCGCCAGCAGGGCGCAGCCGAGGAGGGTGACCGGAACAAAACGCCGGATGGCCCAGGGGTGATCGGGGTAGATGCTCGGATCGTAAAGATAGAGCGTCGAGAAGCCGATCCAGATCACCAGCGGTAGGATCCAGGCCGGGTTCAACCGATTCCGGAGAAGCTGCCAGATTGCGGCTACCAGGCCGAGCAGGACGAGCAAGGCGGCCGGTTCGGAGAGGTAAGCGACCAGATTGACCAGGGTATCTTCCCGAAAACTCCGCCCTTTCAGCGGGCTGATCATATCGAAAGGCGGCGTCATCGGGCGAACAAGGTAGGCCCAGGCAATCAGAGCAAGGATCAGACCGGTCAACCCGAGAGCCACCCACCGATTCCCCATTATCCCGGTGACAAACTCGCGAATTCGCCCAAAGACGAAGAGCGCGGCCAAGGGAAGCAGGATCAGGGTCAGAACGATTATTCGCAGCAACAGAGGGGCAATGGAGTCAAAGTACTGTTCCGTGAAGACCACATAAGCGCCTGCCCCTCCAATAGCGATCGAGAGGGCCGCGCACCCTGCCAGCAGCATCAGGCGGATATCTGAGGGAAGAGCGGCCGGGGCGCACTGACCCCAGATCAACACGGCCGCCAGAGCCACGACCAGGGTCGGGACAAAAACGAGTCCATCGATCCGAATCCAGAATACCGCCCCGAGAAGGATGCCCCCCATCGCGACGACCGGCAGGCGTCGAATCAGCCAGCCTCCGGTCAGACAGAGCATGGCGGCGGCCACAAAATGCTGGGCCGAAATCTCACTCAGGGTGATCCGAGCCATCCAGAGCTGAGCCGGATTCAGCAGAAAAACCACCAACCCGACGAGCGCGGCCGGCCGGCCCAGAAACTGTCGACCCATCCGGTAGACCACCGGCACAGTCAAAGCGGCAAGGATCGGGTTGAAGCCGAGGGCTCCCGCCCTCCCGAAGACGCCGACCGATTGGGCCATCCAAATCGCGTAAATGGGAGGAAACTGCGCCTCCATCCGATGCCTCATGAAACTGAGGTTCGAGAGATTTTGAAGGTAGTATACCGGATGATACCGAACTTCGCCAAAGCTCTCGAAAGGAAACGGGATCCAAACGCTTCCGGTCCGGGCAATATGGAGGGCATGGTTGGCATAGCCTCCCTGGTCGCGACCGCCGAGAAAGGTCTCCCCGGTATAGACAAGGGACAGCACTCCGTAGGCGGCAGCCAGAAGGACAACCAGCCAGCCCATCCCGGACATTTCGAGTTTCGCCAGGTCGTCCCGCCAGTTGATACGACTGCCTGCCAGGGCCGCCACCATCCACCCGAACAGACCGAAGACCCAGGGATGGAAGAACCCGAATGCACCGGCGACAAGCATGGGAACCGTCCAGAGAGTCAGCCCGATGGCCGGCGCCAGAACGCCGCGATCATTCGGTCGGGACAGACCCAGGCGGGTGGCCAGGGCGTATCCGGACAGAAAGACGCCGGGGTACCAGCCTGCCGCCGCGATGACCCCCAACCAGTCCATCATGAACCCGCACCCCGCGGATCGGGCTGCTCAAGCATCCGGGATACCCGCCGCTTCTCCGCCTGCCAGATGGCGTGAATCACCTCAAAGTCCTCGTCCTTCGACCGACTCCTCACGCAATAATCGTAATTCGCCCATTCGCCCAGTTCCGAAAGGGCCGTCCGGAGTCGACGCTCGATCTCTTCTTCGGGATCCGTGGCACGTCCGCGCAGACGCAGCCGCAGTTCATCGAGGTCCGGCGGCATCAGAAACACCGTGACCAGGCGCTGGCGCAGCAACGCATTGGAGTCCGCTGCCCTCCTGAGGCTGGAAGCCCCCTGGACATCGATATTCATGCACAAGTCGATGTTGTGCATCAGCTTGTCTTCAACCACCCGGCGAAGGGTCCCGTAGCGGTTGTCGTGCACCCTGGCCCACTCGAGAAAAGCGTTTTCCTCGACGAGACGGTCAAACACTTCGTTGGTGAAGAAAAAATAATCGCGCTCATGCACTTCGCCCGGTCGGGGCTCCCGGGTCGTTGAAGTGACCACCCGTTCCACCCCGGGGCAGGCGGCGACCAATCGTTCACAAAGGGTGGTTTTCCCCGATCCGGCCGGTCCGGACAGGACAAGAAGGAGAGCCGGGGGGATTTCAGTCGGAGGATTGTCCACGATCGGGATCCGGGGAATCTTGAGTCAGTAGGTCAGAGCGACAATCAATAGAACGAGCCCATAGGTCGCGGTGATCATCCCGACCAGCCTCGGCCGGCTGCCGGTCGCAAAGAGCCAACTGAAGAAATCGCGAGTCCGGTAAGGGGCAACCGCGAGATAGAGCGCCAGGAAAATGGCCAGATAGACGACCGAAACGAGAAAGAGTCGTTGAGGAAGCTGATACTGCATGAAGGCCGAATTCAGGATGGCATCCGCCGTCAGGAGGGTGAGCGCCGCCGTTCCCCGGACCGCCAGAAAGTCAGGGACATACCGAAAGGACAAGACCGCCAGCGCGGCAAAAGCCACGAAAAGAATGGTCCGGTAGCGGCCAAAATCGGCCTCACCCAACTGGGTGATCCGGTAAAGGGTCCAGATCGCGGCGATCGTCACCGTCACGTAGGCCGCGCGGCGCGAACGAGGGAAGGTGCGCAGAACCGAGCTGATCACTTTGCCGTTCCAGAGGAGGGCTGCACCGGCCGCCAACAGGGCTAGACCGGTGAGGAGAGTTGTGAAAAAGAGGGACATGAATGAAATGAGAAAGTCAGAGATCGACCCCAGTCAATTGGACCGACCCGTAAAGCGAGCTGGTGGAAGCCCGCTCGATGCGGATCGGCACCAGCGACCCGATCAGGCGGTCATCCGCATCAAAATGAACCACGCGGTTGCCTCGAGTCCGACCCATGTAACGACCATGACGCTTGCTCGGGCCTTCGACGAGAACTTCCTGCACCGACCCGATGAGAGCGGCATTGCGCTGGCGTGAACGGTCGGCCAGGAGGTCGAGAAGGACCTGGTTGCGGGCCGTCTTGACCTCTTCATCAATCTGGTCGCCCATCACCTCGGCCGGCGTGCCCGTCCGGACGCTGTAGCGGAAGATATAGGCCATGTCATAGTTGACCTCCTCAAAGAGCCGGCGCGTCTCCTCGAAATCTTCGTCAGTCTCTCCCGGAAAGCCCACAATCACGTCGGTGGAAAAGTAGATGTCCGGCACCGCCTCCCGCAATCGCTCGACGATCTCGAGGTAGAGCTTCCGGGAATAGGGCCGGTTCATGGCCCGCAGGATGCGGTCGGATCCGGATTGGACCGGGAGGTGTACATACTCGCAGACTTTGGACAGGTCACGAATGGCCTCGACCAGGTCCTGTCGGAAACCGCGGGGATGTGGTGAAGTGAAACGGATCCGCTCGATCCCCGGCACCTCCTGTATCCGCTCGAGCAACTGCACAAACGGACTCCTGCCGCCGACCACCGGGATGATGGACCGGCCGTAACTGGTCACAATCTGCCCGAGCAGGGTGATCTCGCGGGTGCCCGCCCCCGCCAGTTCCTCCACTTCATCGACGATCGCCCCGATCGGTCGGCTCCGTTCCGGCCCCCGCGTCTTTGGCACGATACAGAAAGTGCAGGCCATATTGCAGCCCTGCATGATCGAGACATAGGCACTTACCTGGCCGTCCGGATCCAGATGATCACGGATCGTGTCCTGTGACCCTTCCTCGGCCTCAAGGTCGATCAGCGTGCTTGGCCGCGGACCCTGTCCGTCGAGAGTCGCCACGATTTGATCGAGATGATCCGGCACCTGGTGAAACTTCTGGGTTCCCACGATAAGGTCGAGGTCGGGCAGGCGATCCATCAACTCCGATCCCCGGTTCTGTGCCATACAACCCATCACTCCGACGATGAACCGCGGGTTCTTCCTCTTGCGCGCCGTCAGGTAGCCCGCCTTGCCGATCGCCTTCTGCTCCGCCTGATCCCGCACGCTGCAGGTGTTGAGCAGGACAATATCCGCCTCCGCCTCGTCTCCGACGATCGCATATCCCCGGCTGCGCAGCATGGCCGCAACCGCTTCGGAGTCGCGCTCGTTCATCTGGCAGCCGTAGGTTTTGATGTGAACCCGGTTCATGGGAGGAAAGGCCAAGGCATAGGCACGGCCGGAGGCAGGTCAAACGCGAATGGATCACCCTGTCGCCGGAAAGGGACTGGTGGCTTTATTTCGATGGATTCCGGACGATAGACGTCTCCATGACGGCCGAAGAGCTCAAAGACCGGACCAAACGTGCCCTTTCACGGATGAATGAAATCTACGGATGCCCCGTCTTCGATGAATGGGCGCTTGTCGTGGTCGCCCAGGGTAAGGGTCAAGTCATGCACTACGACGGCCCTCGCGCCGATGTCTTCACGGTTGCTTTCTCCCGGGACATTGCGCTGCTTCGCCAGCAACTCGAAGGGCGGACCTACTTCGCCGGCGAGTTCGAGTTCATCACCGACGGCCACGGGACCCTCTTTGACGCCTTCGTCAAGGTCTCCGACTCCGCCTTCCTGATCTGCAACAATACGCAGGTCGCCATGAGTCGCATCCGGGGCAACACCCAGTGGCTGAAAGCCCAGGTTCCCTTTGCCGGTCTCTGCGCCCGCATCAGCGAATCACCGCTCGAGATAGTCGACGCCGCGGCGTGAGCAGGGCATGATATCCGTCGTGCGGCGCCGAAGATTCGGCGTTCACGAGAGCGCACCCCGGTAGAGAAAGACGCCGTAAGCCAGGATCAAGGCGATCCCCAACCATCGGGGTACCCGGCCGAAGGTGGCGAGGACCCCGAAGTGGAGAACAGCCGCGCCGATCAGAAGGATCATACCCGGTGCAAAAACCCCGGGCAGGCGAATCGGATGGAGAACAGCCGCCACCCCGAGACAGAGTGGAATGCAGATATGGCCGTCGCCAATCTGGGAGGCATAGACGACATCCGCCTGCCGCTTCCACCCATAATAGACCGCGAGTGTTGCATTCGGCAGGACCATCAACCAGCCGGTCATCCACCCCAGTTGATCCTCACCCAGCCAGGGAACTTGCAGGCCGGAGAGCCAGGCCACCAGCCAATCGAGACTGGTCACCAGGAGGAATGCGCCCACAAGCAGGAGAGTCACGTCAACCGCCAGTAAGGGGCTGATCCCCCGACGTTCCGCCACGTTGGTCTTCATCACGTCATAAACATGGAAGACCTGCCAGAAGAGGAAAATCAGGATGAGGACGATCCCGTCTCCCAGGTCCAGCGACCCGTCCCGACCGAGCGCCCAGGTGGTCCCGGAAAAGAAGATTACCGCCAGAGCGGTCAGCAGAAGCGACAGTCGATTGACCTGCTGGGCGCGCTTCTCCCGAATCCGCCTCCGTTTTCCGTCCACCACGGTCAGGCCCCAGATCGCGGCCGGTATTCCGATCAGGAGGGTCAGATTGGTCACGTTGTTGACCAGGCAGTTTACGACCACCTCGCGCCCGCCGTGACGCTGCGAAGCGACCACAAAAACAAAGATCAGATTCCCCAGGCCCGAACTGTAGGGCATGATGAGCGTGCCGAGGGCCGTTCCCTCAAGACCCCGTTCCATCATCGTTTCGGTCCGCCAGATCATCAGCGCGGTTGCTCCGAAAAAGAGCAACAGGTAGACCAGCGGAAGGCCGGCGCCAATCCGATCGATTTCTGCGGTCAGTAAACTCACCCATCTCCTAAACGACCGCGGAAGGATCCGGCTTAGCCGGAACTGTGCAGACGAACAACCTCAGTCGCCAAGGTCGAGGTCGACCCAGACAAGATGGTGATCGGAAACCTCGGTCCAGGCCGACTCCGGTTCCTCCCGCCGAGGCCAGAATACCCCGCTGGCCTCCACCTCCAGACCGACCGATGGGAGGACATAATCCACCCGCAGGTTTCCCGAGTGGGCATCGGGAAAGTCGGCCGTGTCAAAGGCCGGATCACCCCGGTGACTTTCGTTGGCCCGCCGCTGCTCATCCGCCGCTTCCACCGCCCCGCCACTGCGGGGCGCAATTCCTCTCATGACCCGGGGGTGTTCGAGCAACCTGCCGATGGCGTCATTCACCGAATCTCCGTCGAACGGATCCGCGTTCATGTCGCCCAGAATCACGAAATCCGCCCCCTCGGCCAGCCCGCCCGCGCCGCCCAAGTCATCCCGAATATAGGTGTCCCGACCCGGTGTCAGGTAGTCGGCCCAGAAACGGATCTCATCGTGATTGCGCTTTCCGTTGCGATCTTCCGGCCCGTCAAAAACCGGAGGGGTCGGATGAGACACAAGAAGATGCACCACCCGGTCATCGATCCGCACCGGCAGATCCCAGTGGCTCTTTGACGAAAGTCGCAGAACCGCAAGAGCCGCCTCCGAGTAAAAGGAATACCCGGACTCAGGATCGACCGGCAGAAGAGCTCCCGGCATGTCTTTCCAGAGAAAGTTCTGAAAGGTGCGGATGCCTTCCAGATCGATCGGATAGCGTGAGAGGACGACCATCCCGTACTGTCCGGGAAAAACACCCCAGCCGAATGAATCATTTCCAGGAGTGAGTTTCCCGTCTCCATTCAGATCCACGCCGGTCGGGACGCCGGTATTGACCGCCGCTGCAAAGTGATAGGGGTAGTCAATCGGCTCTTCCCCACCCTGCCCGATACCCAGGTAATGGGTCTGAAAACCCGCCAAGGCGATGCCATCCGGATCATGATCGAATTCGTTGATCAGGACAATGTCCGGCCGCACCCGCTGGAGGATGGCCGCGACTTTCTGAGCCTGGTCATTTCCTGGCACCGAAAGATCCCTGATCAGTTGACCTTCCTCAGCCCGATTGAGCGACGCATTGAAGGTCGCCACCCGGACGGTCGCGTCAGCCGGATGAGCGAACTGGGAAAACAGACCCAGACAAAGAACAGTAAGCCTCCGCATCACCGCCGATTCAAGGCCCGCGGCCACCCCAAGCCAAGACCAAACCAACCGGGACAAGCCGACCCGGCGCAGATCCAGTCTCTCCTCGAACGGATGATCAGGGATGCTCCAGAAACAGAGCCGACTTTCACCGACTCCGTGAGAGGGTGATATCCGACCGGATACGGTTCCCAATGCTGCGCAGATTCTGGATCAGCCGTGCAGGAAATTAGCCCAACTTATTGCTTGCCCCCCCATAAAATAGGCTAAAGCCGAGGTCATAGGGAAATGAGGCTACCCCACCATCAGCTCGGTCTTGCCCGCGGAGTCTTTGTTCGCCGCGTGCACCGGCAACCGGTTCCCCCAGTCGGCGGTCTGGCTGGCCACTGCCTCGTGCCGGCCGCGTTTTGCCAGTCCACCCGCGCCGGGCCCCCACCCGGCAGGTTCCCTTCCTACTGCTTCCCGAATGCTTCCTTCAGGTCCCAGGCGCATCTATCCGGTCGTCCCACCGTCCTGTGGAAGCTCGATCCACAACCTGACCCCATCGAATAACCAATGAAGCTCCCAAATCGTTCATTACTCATCGTCGTACTCGCCATTCTTTCCGTGGCGGTCGCACCTCTTCGCGCCCAAATCGATGACGCCGGCATCGATGATCTTGCCAGGGACAGAGCTTCGCTGGAAATGGTCCTGCAATTGCTGCGTTCCGAAGGAGTCGGCGCCATCAATCTTGATGGCCTGGCGGCGCTGAAGCTTCGCCTGGCCAACCGACCGATCCCCGACGTTCGAGACGTTCAGGGACGCGTGGACCTCGCGCGCGCCTGGAAACTGCTGGCCGCGGTCGATCACCAGCTTGAAGGAGACACGCCCGATGTGCTGGAGACCCTTCGTATTGCCTACAACCTGAACCCGGAGGATCGGGAAGTGAGCCGGGAACTGGCCCATATCCAGCGCAAAGTCGACGCGGTACAGGAACGGTTGGATGAGGCCGCTCGTCTCCGCGAAGCCACGGCAAGAGGAAACTGAAGCAAGCGAGGACTGAATCAATGACACGCAGGACGCTCGATTCCCGCCTGGTTCTTGTGGCTGCTCTTCTGGTGTTCCTCCCGGAAGCGACGGCGCAGGTCATGGACAATCCCGTCGCCATCCCAGTGACTGTGCACGCCCAGTTCACCAGCAGTTCCTCTCAGACCCTCACCCTCACCTGGTATGGAGAAACTTCACTGCAGAGCGGCGACGGATCGGACGATGTCACTTGGAGCAGCAACGGCTCTGGGACCACCCAGACCGACCCGCAGAAAATCGACGTGCGCCCGGGCAAAACCTATGACTTGAGGTTGTCTGGCAGCGCAAGCATCACCGGCTACACTGTTGAATTGGCGGGTCCTCCCGGTTATGACTTTTTCATCTCCGAGATCTCCAATTCCGATCCCATTAACCGCCCTTTGGTTTCGTCCGGAGCGACCTTGGATGACCTCAATGAGGACTTTGATGACTACAAGATCATGGTGCAGCCCTCGGGCTATGCCGGTGATCTGATCCCGTTTGCCCAGTCGACTTCTTGGACGACTGACAAGCTGGTTTGGAAAGTCGGCATGGGGCAGCTGAAGAATGGCTCCGCCGCAGGCGCCATCTCGATTGGCGCCGAGGAGTTTGCTTCAATCAATTTCCAGCCCTCCGATCTCTACTACTCCGCCCCGTCCACCGAGGTCTCGGTCGTCTTTTCAGGCGGCGTGCTGCGCCAGGTCAATGCGCCTCAGGGGTTGGCCGACATCGTGACGGTCAATTCGACGACCTACGAGATCCGCTACTATTCCTGGAAAGATGTGGGACCCTTCAGCGGTGGCATCTACACTCTCGTCGGGTCGCCCAACGCGGTGGCCACCTACCGTATTTACAAGGCCGCGACCAACAATATCGAAATCAAGAAGTCAGTCGATTCAGACTACTGGATCACACGGTTGAACTGGGTTTACCTCCTGGATTCCTGGGAGATGCACGACTGGACAAAGAACGCCACTCCCACCGGCAACGCGATGCGCAAGGTCATCACGACCAACTCCACGGCCGGCAGCACCAAGACCACGGTTGTCTCCGAATACGGACGAAATCTTAATGCAGGTGGCGATTACAGTTTTTCCGGTTATCAATCCACACCGTCACGTCGCACACGCAAGACCTACACCAACTATGCCTGGGGTTGGGAGTTGACCAGGCTCGAGGAAGGTTGGGACGGGACAAGCTCGGCGCTGCGGACCACCGACTTCGAATATTACACGAGCATTTATGACGGACTGGGCCACTACCGCCAACTCAAGAAGGTGGTTTTTCCGGACGGTGGCTACAAGCGTATGGTGTACGAGGATACCTTTGAGAGGATCGGACTGGTCAAGGAGATCTATGAGCCGTTTGAGGATGCCAATGAGGGAAAGAAGACGGTCTATGTCTATGGTCCGGACTTCTCGGGAGATCGGATGCTTCCGACCTCGATCATCACCCGGGTCAAAGACAGCGGTGGCGACTACCAGAAAGTGGGTGAGCGTTCGATCGCCTACAACACCTCCGCCATCACCAGAAATGGCGAACCAGTCCGCCAGGAAACGATCACCGATTACGCCTCTTCCTCACTGACCGAAGTTACCGTAAGGCAAGTCTACCAGGAAGACGCGTCCGATGCCTACCTGCGGGGGCAGCCTTATTCGATCAGGAATCCGGACGGCACCCAGGTCTCGTTCGCCTACTACACGACGGCGATCTATGAGTACTATGAGGGCGCCTATGTCTGGCGGACCTACTACGTGAAGGACTCGGTGCTGGGCAACAGTTCCAGCCCGTCTGGTGAGACCAGCAGTGCGCTCTCTTCATTGAATGGCGAAACGATCGAGGCGATTTATGTGATCGAGAAGAAATCGACCCAAAGCGGATCCTGGTTTGATGTCGGTGGGGTAGAGGCAGCCAACCGCCTTAGCCTCAATACCACCGGCACAAGCTTCGAACTGGCCTCGGCCAGCAGCTATGGCTATGACAATGCGGGACGCCCGACCGTGAAGAAGGTGCTCACCTACGCCAATGGAGCGCTGCAGGCTACCAATACGGTGTATGAGGCCACCTACGTATCCGGTGAGTTGTTCACCGAAACGGACGAGGTGGGCAATCTCAAATCCTATTGGTTTGACCGGCAAGGTCGGGTGGAGGAGATCAAGACCGAAGGCTATTCCCTGGACTCGGGAGCGGGCACGCCCGAGGTGGACGATGTCTGGAATAGCTTCCGATTCGACGGTGCGAACCAGCGGATACGGGCCGAACGCGGTGACAGCGGCGGCTCGGAAGCGGTGGTCAGTTCCTGGACCTATGATGTGGCTGGTCGCCTGACGTCAAAAACCCTGGACTGCTGCCGCACGGTCAGTTTCCAGTATCCGGCCGCCGATCAGATCAAGACGATCAACCCGGACGGCGGTTACAAACTCGAAGACTTTTTCAGGGACGGGTCACTCGACAGTGTCACCGGCGATGCCCAGCCTCCCCGGTATGTCCGAAGCCGCTTCGCGGCCAACCAGATCGAAGCCTGGACTGCCCTGAAAAGTTTCACGGTGGGTACCTATGAAGATGGCTGGCGCATCGAACGCTTCGATTGGCTGGGCCGCGCCGTTGAGGTCGAAGAGCCGCTGTGGAACGCCAGCGGTGGGCACCCATCTCGCCTCACCAATATTGAGTATGCGAATGGGCGCCAGAAGCGCACCTACCAAGAGTATGAAATTTGGGAGGAGGAGAATGAAGAATACGTTCTGAGCTCATCGGGCTACCCGGCTCTCTTCGAATACGACGGTCTGGGCAGGCTCAAGCGCACTGCCCTGGACGCGAACAATAACCAGGCCATCGATCTTGCCACCGACAAGCAGATCGCCGAATCAAGGATTGATTTCGTAGAGGATGCCAGCGGCTACTGGTGGCAATCCACGCGTAACTATGCTTACCCGACCGCGTCCAGCTCCACCGCTGAACCGGTCAAGGAGGAGAGGATCAGGCTGGCACCCGACGCCAACTCGCTGGGACGGATGATGTCGATTGATCTGCTGGGCGACGAAGATACGGGCTCCAATGGTCGACCCAGGGCCACGAGCATCCTGGCGGTTGATCGCACCAAAGCGCTGGTGACCGAGACCACCTCGTTCGATCCTTACCCCACAGGAGATCGGGTGCGCGTCTTCAAAGCCGGGCTATTGGTCAAGGACACCGATCCGGCCGGAACCAAGGTCGAGATCGACTACGACAACCTGCGCCGCCGCTACAGCACGACCGAACGCGGTTCGGTCAAGACGCTGCTGACCTACGAAAGCGGCAGCATGGACCGCGTGCGCTACATCACCCGGGACTACGGAGCGGGTACCCTGACCGTCCGGGAGAATGTCTACAACTCAACCACCGGGCGCCTCGACCGCCACATCCGCCGAAACAAGGTTTACGGTACGGAGCGATCTGAGAACACCTATTACACCTATACCAAGCAAGGACGGGTCGATTACCAGTACGGCGACGGCGCCTTCCCGGTTGACTACGTCTACAATGCCTACGGTCAATTGGTTGAACTGCACCAATACCGCAACACCTCGGGCACGAACAAGACCACGGTCAAGATGCTCTACGACGATGAAAGCGGCCTGCTCAAGGAGAAGCGCCACTACTCGACCTCGAGCGCCTACAAAGCAACGAAGTACGAATACAACGATCAGGACAAGGTGAGCAAGCGCATCTGGGCGCGCTCCAGCGGCGGGACGCTAAAGACCACCTACTGGTATGACACTACCGAACGCCACCTGGTGAAGGAGGACTACTCGGACACCACCCCGGACGTGACCTACACCTACGACCGGATGGGACGGGTTGAAACGGTAATCGATGCCGCGGGAACGCGCAAGTTTCTGCGCGACAGTACCTACGGCAACCTGATCACCCTGGAGGAGGATCTTGACATCTCGGGCTCGGGCAAGTTTGGTAACCTCACTGTGCGCTACCCCACCGAAGACGGCTCAGGCACCACCGTCAAGGCCCGGCCCAAGGGTGTCGAGTTGGGCACGGGCACCGGTGGCTCGTTCTCTGCCTATCAGAGGCAGCACTACGGCTATGAAACGACCGGCGGACGCATTTCCCATGTCGGGACCTGGACCTCGCAATACAACTGGTACCGCCAGTACGATTACACCTATCACACCGACAGCAACCTGATGAAGGATACGACCTACAGTATCCACTACAAACGTTCAACCGAGTACGAGTCATGGCGAAACAACCGCTCCCGCCAAAAGACGGAGTTTCTCCAAGGCAGCACGCTTACCGTCAAATCCGACTTTACCGTGCCAGTCTTCACCTGGCAGGATCAGATCGAGAAGTGGCGATTGAACGGAACTGCGGCGACCGATGAGTTGACCGATCACTACGGCTGGTCAAATACGGCCGATGTCAAGCAGAAGTACGACCTGAAGGGCCAGGTCATTGAGCGCGACTATGATTGGATCGGAAGCAGCGCGGAAGACACCTACACTTGGGATTCTGCGGGCAATCCGACCAGTTTCGACGGGAAGGGCTATTCGGCCAATGGCCTCAACCAGATCGAACCCACCGGGGGAGGCTCAAGCGATTTCGTCTACGACGACGACGGCAACCTGACCGGTGATCTCGAGTGGACCTACACCTATGATGCGCAAAACCGGTTGACCAGGATGGTCTCCAAGTCGGGCAACGCGGTCCATCCCAAGCGCCTGGAGTTTGACTACGACTACCTGCACCGACGCATCGAAAAGCGCGTCTACAACGCCACCAGTGGCGGCACCCTGACCTGGCAGCGCCGCTTCGTCTACGACGGCAGCAACGTCATTGCTGAAGTCGACGCCAGCCAGAACATGGTGCGCTCGTTCCACTGGGGTCTGGACCGCGCCTCAAGTCTGACTGCGACCGGCGGCCTGGAAGCCCTCTTGCTGATCACCCGTTGGGACGGCCAACATGCCTACTGGCCGGCCTATGACCTGCAAAGCAACGTGGTCGGGCTGATTAATCGTTCCCAGGCGTTTGAGGCCGCCTACCAATACGACAGCTTCGGAGCGGCCACCAAAGTCGGATCCCTGGCCTACAACCACGCCAACCCCTTCCGCTTCGCCACCAAATACACTGATGACGAAAGTGGGTTGGTGTATTTCGGGCACCGCTACTACAACCCGAAAACAGGGCGATTCATCAACCGGGATCCCATCGAGGAAATGGGTGGCTTCAACCTCTACCGATATACCAACAACGATGCCATCAATCGGTGGGATTACCTAGGATTGAATCCGACACTAGAGCCCATCAATAAGGTTCCAATAGCTCTTGACGAATTTGTCGTAAACAGTAGCGATTCACCGCCCGTCAATTCCTCGCCCTACCAGCTGGGCGTGATCGGTGAGCCCGGTATCTCCGACTTCGATGATCTGTATCGCGCCGCAAATGGGGACCCTGCGGGTTTTGTTCCAAACAACGAGAAGGACCAAAAGGATCAGTGGTCGAAAGAGGACTGTGCGAAATTGAAGTCTGATATTAGTCGGATGAACTCCGAACTCGGACAGCTACTCCAGAACAACGGCGGCCAAAGTTTCCTAACCAGTAACCGCGAAGCGTATGTAAACACTCAGATGTATGGTTCGCCGAATGGAATGACTGCGAGCGACGTTGTCTCTCTCGCGAGCGATTCGCTTACAATATCAGGTGCGGCAATTATGCCAACGAGGTTCAAAGGTGGTGGCCAAGTTGTCGGAGTTGTGTCGCACGTAACTAACTACGGTTTGGCGGGATACCACTACCAGGAAGGCAATTATGGCATGGCACTAGCCCATGGCGTCGCTGGAGTTACTGACTACTTGAGTATCCTTTCGAACGAAGTTAAGCCGCTACAGGTGCCGATGGCTGTTATCGACGTTGGTAAGGCTGGCATTGCAACAGCTTCCATTGCTGGTGGACAGTACTACCGCAACAAGATGGATAATATCAATCGAGAGGGTATCGGAAGCTACTTCGACGCGATGCAGGGCTCAGAAACCCGCCGTCGCGCAGCGATATCAGAAAGCCAAAAAACGTACAATGAGAACTGCAAGTAAATGGGGGTTCGCAGCGTGCGTTTTCTTGAGGGTCTGCTCTGTTGTGATATTGGCCTTCACCGCAAGATCTCTGGTTTTAGATATAAGAATTTTTATGCATTCGAATAGTATATCGATTCATTTTGTTGAGACGGTTTTGGCACTGATTATTGGCATAGCACTCTACGTTTCAGCACCATCTTTCGCGAAGAGAATCGATGGAATGATAAAGGATTGATCCAACATCTGGATACGCTCAACTTGCGTTCAACTCCTGCAATGCGGCACCAGCTCACCCGCTGCCGCGTGCTCGGGGCTGAAGCCCTCCCGCCAGCAAAATGCTGTCAGGCCTGTTGCTGTCTGCGCTCGGCACAGCCGCCCAACTTGGTCGGCTTCCACGCCTCTCTAGATAATTAGTGCCCCACCCGTCAGGGCAGCAGCACCCAGCCCGCCAGCCGTTCCGCCTGTCACGCTGGCTGCTCGCTTCCCTTCCTCCCCGGGACCCGCCCCGCGAGCTTTCGTCACTTCGTGCCGACACGGGGCACCCGATCCCTGTCCTCCCACACACAGTGTGGGGGCTCCGAGGCGCAGGCCGTATGTCGTGGCCGGTGCCTGGAACGCTCGCCAGCCCCGGCCGTCGATTCGCGTCTCCACCTACGCCGCCAAACTAGGCCGCGCGCGGCCGTCGAACAAGTGCCGGCGCTTCACGGCGGAGCCGCGAATCGCCAGCTCGGCGGCTGCGGCGTCCAGCCAATGGCCCCGCCACACGGCCCACGCCTCTACGCCCTTACGGTATGAACCGGAGAGATCGGTAACAGATAGTCCAAAGACATCGGTAACACTCCGAAAAGGGCGTTATGCCCTGGAAAGAAGTAGAACCGATGGACGAGAAACTGAAGTTTGTGACCCTGGCTCGGACGGGTCGCTTTACGCTGAGCGAGTTGTGCCGGGACCATGGCATCAGTCGCAAGACCGGGCACAAGTATCTGGCGCGTTACGCCGAGTCGGGTGCGACTGGGCTGCAGGAGCACAGTCGGCGTCCGAAGAGTTCGCCTGCCTCGACCGACGCGGCGGTGGAGGCGTTGATTGTGAAGGAGAGGCGAGGGCATCCGAGCTGGGGTCCGAAGAAGCTGTGGGTGATCCTGCAACGCGATCACGGCATCGAACAACCGCCGGCGCGCAGCACGATTGGGTTGATCCTCAAGCGGCATGGGTTGAGCCAACCGCGCGGCCGTGCGCCCGGGCTTTACCGGGTCGCCTGCGAGCATCTTACCGAGCCGACCCGGCCCAATGAGGTGTGGACGGTGGACTTCAAGGGATGGTTCCTGTGCGGTGACCGGCAGCGGTGTGATCCGCTTACCGTGTGCGATCGGTTCAGCCGCTACGTGATCGCCTGCCATGCCTGTCCCAACCAGCAGTATGCCCGCACCCGGCGCGTCTTCGCCCAAATGCAGCGCTACCACGGTCTGCCCGATATCATCCGGGTGGACAATGGCGCGCCGTTCGCCTCGGTGGCTTGGGGAGGGCTCTCGCGTTTGAGCGTGTGGTGGATTGAACACGGCATCGAGGTGGAGTTCTCACCCCGTCCAGCCCTCAGGAAAACGGCTCGCACGAGCGCATGCATCGCGATCTGAAGGCCGAGGCAACTCGTCCGCCTTCGGCCAATCTGAGCGCCCAACAGAAACGCTTCCAGCGCTGGCGATACGAATACAACCATATCCGTCCACACGAGGCACTGGACATGCTCACACCCGCCGATGTCTACCGCCCCAGCGCCCGACGCCTGGGTGAAAAGGTCAAAATCACCTATCCGCACGACTACGTCGTGAAGACGGTCAGACTCCGGCCATATCAGCCATGAAGGGCACGCCTATTACCTGGGCGATATCTTTGCCGGCTGCCGCGTCGGGTTGTTTATCAACGAAGAAGAAGTGATACAACTGCACTACGCGAACCTTCATCTGGGCAACCTCACCCTCAACGATGGGGCGGATCCATTCCGGCCTGCGGCCTACATTACCCGCCCCATCGAAAACCCTCGACTCCCCAAATCCAAGAAGAGAACAACAAGGAAAGTGTAACCTATGTCCTTGGACGATGTGTTACCGATGTCCGTGTCGCACATTACGGACTGAAGGGGGATCCTATAGGGTCAGCCCTAACTTTTTGCTGTCCACCCGAGCGAACTCTTCTTTTGGCCTCGATCGTGTACGGGAACCAAGTCTCCGATCTGTGGCGGGTCTAGATGTCCAGGGGGTCCAAGTTTCCTTGATTCTGTGCAGCCTACAAAGCGTTTCCCTTCCCTTCCATGCCCCGGGATGTCTTGTGAGAAATCCAAAACCGGACTTGCCGTCCCCGTTTTGACCCTACTTCATGACCCCACCTTCGAACGTCCGGCTCCGGAAACGCCGGCGGAGCAGGGATCGGCCCTGGCGTCGTGGTGCTTCCTTCGACCGTTTGCTGATGGTGCTCGGCTGCACGGTATTGATGGGATCCGGGTGATCTCGAACTCGATGCTCAACCGGCACCCCCCTGCCCCGGTTCGAACCGGTGTCGACACGACCGATTGACAAACCATCCAATTCTGCTACCTTCATGTTATGAAATCCCATATCAGTGCTACTCTGGACAGAAAACTCCTCGAAGACCTGAATCGTTTCGGGAAGCAGGAACGTCGCTCCCGGAGCCAGATCATCGAAATGGCGCTGGATGAGTTCTTGCGAAAGCGAAGCGCCGCAGACGACGCGATCGTCACCTCCGGTGGGCGCTTTGAGGGCGATTTCAGCAGGGAGGACACGTATGCGCGTTGAGGAACTGTCCGGCCGCCTCCTCGTGGACACGAACGTGCTCATCTACGCCACCCTCAGGGGCGACCCACGGCACGACCAGGCACGGGAGGTTCTGGCCCAGCGCCACCGCCCCGGAGTGGAGATGTTCGTTTCCGTGCAGAATCTGGCCGAGATGTATCCGAACCTCACCGGCCCGAAAAACCAGCCCCCGGACAGCCCGACCCTCGCACGCGACAAGATCGTTTCCCTGTCCCGGCTTCGTGGCCTGACCGTTCTTCCCCTTACCCTGGAGAGCGTGCATGACGCGCTCGACCTCTGTGTGAAAGGAAGCGCGACCAGGCAGAGCTATTTCGACCGCCAGCTGGCCGCCCTGATGCTGCGCGAGGCAATCCCGGTTATTCTTACTGAAAACGTGAAGGATTTCCTTTCCATCGATGGACTCACCCCCATCAACCCGTTTGCGTAAGTCGCCGGCTCTTCAATCAACAATTTCATCGACTCCCGGCGACCAATGGACCTCGCGATGGCGATTCGCAATTGTCGTTGACCATCCCCATGCAGGGACCCGTTCGACGGGTGTTCATCTTGAACAGTAAACAAAACGTAGCATGGACGGGTTTGTTCCGGGATCAAAAACCAAACGTAGCCTCCTACGGTTTGTTCTGTGGACCTTTGGCGCGGGGGCCGGATGTCCGGCCTACCCACCGGCGGGCGGGATCCGCGAATCGAACGGGATCAGTGCCCGGTCGCAACCCGGGCACCCTTGGGCTGGCCGATGTCCTGGAGCAATTCACCGAACCAGGGCAGGTCGATGTCGAAGGGTTTGCCGCCCTTGATCCGCTCGAACTCGATCGCCCGGAGGACATTATTGCGATCCTCGTCGTGGCCGATGACTCCGCCCTCATGCCGGAAAGCGCATTCGACGGCCAGATCGGTGCAGCTCTTGATCAGGCGGAGGTCGTCGGCATTGGCCGGAGCCGCCCGCGAATAATAGCCGCTCTTCTGAATGAGGGTCTTCTCGGCGCCGAGCATGTCGGCGAACTGCTTGCCGAACCAGGCACCTGGATTGACCGCGTCCAGCTTGACGTGACCAAAGGCATCGCGGGGCACTTCCTTGCCCGAAGCCTCCATTTCCTTGACGATATCGGCCACCCCGGCGCCTTCACTGATGAAGATGTTCACGTTGTCGGCCTCGTCCATGACCTTCCGCAGGCGTTCGGCCTCCGCTTCGATATCGATGCTCATTTCCGGGATGTAGATCCCATGCACATCAAGACGCAGGCGGGAGAGTCCGATGGCAGGTGCCATTTCCCGGGCACCCTGCATCTTCCGGTAGGCGGCGGCGGTGGCCGCGGTCAACCAACCGCAGGAGCGGCCCATGACCTCGTGCACAATGAGCATGCGGGGATTGGCGTTGTGCTCCGCCACCACGTTCTGGAAGTAGCGGGCCCCCTCCTCCGCCGCGGTCCAGGCGCCGAGGCTCTGGCGAATGGGAATGACGTCGTTGTCGATCGTCTTGGGCAGGCCGATGACGGTCAGGTCGTAATTGTTGTTCCTGAGGAAGGCCGCCAGGTCGGCCGCCGCGGTGTTGGTGTCGTCTCCGCCAATTGTATGCAGAATATCGATACCATCCTTGACCAGCTGGTCGGCCGCCACCTTCTGGGGGTCCTGGCCCTCCGTGATCAGACCGCGCTTCAGGCAGTCCTTCACATTGGTCAGTTTGACCCGGCTGTTGCCGATCGGGCTGCCTCCGAACTGGTGGAGGATCGCCGCCTTCCCGCGGATCTCCGGGGTGACCGAAATACTGTCGCCCAGCAGGAGGCCCTTGTAGCCGCTGCGGTAGCAGAGGATTTCGACCTCGGGCGCGATTTCCGTGTAACGCTCGATCAAACCGCCGACGGCGGAGGACAGACAGGGGGCGAGACCGCCCGCGGTGAGGATGCCGACTTTCTTAACACTCATGGTAGATCAAAGGTGGATTCCGGATCGGTGCCTGAAGCACCGGTCCGGGAAGCTAGAAAGACCTCTGAGCGAGGTCCATCCCGAATCCGCAAATCCGTGGAATTCCCGAACCGGCAGACCCCTGTTCAATTACGTGAGTGCAGGTCGGGATCTCCCCTGAAGGTGCTCCCCTTCCTCTTCTTCTCCTGTTCCTCAAGGTAGACCTGCCGGTCGTAGAACTCTTCATAGAAGATCTCGGCTGATCGGCCGATCTCCTCGATCATCGAATCGGTGGCCCCTTCGAACCAGACATCGAAATCGGCGAAAAGCGACTGCGACTCATCCGGGTTGAAATAGGCGGCAAACGGTCGCTCGCCGAGACCGACGACGGCGGAAAAGACACTGCTCCGGTTGCTGACCACCAGGCAGGGGGGAAACGGCACCTGCGACTCACGGTACTCGGCGTGGCGTCCGGTCCCGGGTTCTCCGATCCCCTCCAGAGTCAGAAACGTCTCGGCCGCCTCGAGGAACCGGCTCAACTCCTGATCGGAAAAGTCGACCGGCAGTGCCCCGCCCATCCCCCAAAGCAGGATGGGACCCTCACGGTCCGCCTCGATCCGGAAGACGGCGAAGGGTTCGTGGAAATGTACGAGGTACTCCGTGTAGTCATCCGGCCAGTATACTCCCAGACCGAACTTCTGAGGCTCCTTGGCTGCCATGGCCGGGACTCAAGAGGCCGCCGGGAGAGATGGAAAGCGAATTCCGCCGGGGTAAACGGCGGCACTCATTGCGGCTTGCCCGGAGGGGGCAGTTGAAGGGGGTCAATGCCCTCGCGGACCATGACGGTGGCAAACACCTTGGGGACATACATCTGGGTCTCGGTCGGGAGGTGATCGACGATACCCTCGTAGCTCGTCGTCTTGTGTTTCCTGAGAAGCCGACCGACCCGTCCCTCGCCTGCATTATAGGCCGCCACCGCCAGCGGCCAGGAGCCAAGCTGTCGATGGAGGATCCCCAGGTACCGGGCGGCAGCCCGCGCACTTCGCTCGGGGTCCGTCCTCTGATCGGGCCGCGAGGTCTTCATGCCGAATCGCTCCGCCGTCGCCGGCATGAACTGGAAGAGGCCGAGGGCGCCCACCGGACTCTTCGCCTTCGGGTTGAAGGACGACTCGACTTCGGCCAACCAGACCCACTCCGGAGGTATGCCTTCACTCGCGAAAATCGGTTTGAGTCGCGGCACCAGCAGGGTGGCATTCTTCGGCACGGGCCGGGCCTCAATCCTGGACTTCCAGTTTGCGAAGGTCCGGGCTGTCCGGACCGCTTCGCGATCCTGCGGAGCGGCCACCGGCGGGGCAGTCCGGGGCGGCGTGACCAATCCGGGCCCGGCCGGACCCTGGCGGACCGGCGCCGATTCTCCGAGCACGTAGTAGAGGGCACCCTCCGCCATCTCCAGATAGTCGAGCCTCTCTGCGAGCCAGTCCGCGTAATCCTCGCCGCCGGGAATCGTTCGCAGCCACTCAAGGGCCTGTTCCGCTTCGGGCCGAATCCAGGCCCAATCCGCGAGGGAATCCGATTGCAGGGTGGATTCGATCTGGTGCCAGAAGAGGTCCCATTCCTCCTTCGTCGGGAAGCGCACGGATTCCTTCAGGGCCGGCGGTGCATAATCATCAAAGAGTTGCTGGCCGGTCTCGAACCAGGCATCGAGATCGACCGATCCCTCATCCGATCCGGGTTGGGCGAAGGCACAAAGGGGCAGGCCGACGAGGATCAGAGCCCTCAGGAGCCGTCTGCCGGCCATCGACGGGGGCACCACCGGCCCCTCAGGATCCGTTGGCCTCATCATAACCCCGCAGGTAGAGGTCACTCGCCAATCGGTGCATTGCCTCGAGGGTCTCCGGATTGATCTTCTTCCATCCCTGTCCCTTCAGAGTGATGCGGATCTCCAGCCCGTCGGCCTGTCCGCCGTCGGTCTGGTCGGAGGCGAAACTCTCCAGGGAATCGACCCACCCGAAAAACTCCGTCAATTGCCGACGATCGAGCCAGGTGTGCGCCAGTCGGCGTTCGCTTCCTCCGCGACAATCACTGATGATGACTTCGCCGCCGGCATTGATCGCGACAATATCACAGAAGCCGGCAATCCCGCCGGTCCGTTCCCAGGAAAGAACGGTCGCCGGAGTTTCGGGATCCCCTTCAAACGACACGGACCGACTGTAGGCACGCACAAACTCGGCGATCATCCGCTGCTCCACCTCCACGGCCACCTCCGTGCCGTTTCCCCGGAAATCGATTTCGCCTGCCTCGGTCGCCGCCCGAAACGGAGCGAACCGGGCGACCAGCTCACCGATGCCCCACTCACGATCAGCGGAACGATCTCGCACGGTCAGCTTCGGGCAACCCCTCAGGCCAACCGCCAGGCCGCGGCTGCCGATGGTTGAGGTGGCAAAACTCGATTGGGTGTCTTTCCAGATGGCCAGGGTGGTCCCGATGTCGGGCAGAGGTGCCGCCACCAGGCGAATCCGTTTCAGGCTTTCATCCGTGCGAAAACTGAAGCGCTGCCCTTCCGCCTCAAGAGTGACCGCATAGCCCGGGGTCAGCACCTGTGCGCAAATCTCACCCTCGGCCGGAAAGCCAAGGCAGGCGTCGGGCCAGACCGAATCCGCCGCCTCGACCACGCTGACATCGCTTTCCCTGAGCCCGAGTTGACCGCTCAGGATAAGCGCCAGGTCCTCTGCCGCCTGTTCCACAGGACTCAACGCTTCCGGAAGCTCCAACACCTCAACCGGTGCTTCCTCGACGACCTCCGGCTCGGGAACCGGCGCCACAACGGGTTTCTCGATTGTCTCGACCGGCGACCGCGGGGGCGGATTCGGCACCGCGACCACCGGTTCCGGCTGAGGTGTCGTGGTACAACCCGCGAAAACCCCAGCGAACAGTATCGCTGCGATTGACAGGAAGACCGGGACACCCTTGCGGGGTTCCCAGGAGAGCAGAAGGGTAAATCGGAACATGGCTGGGGCGAGCCGGCCGCAGGCGGGTCACGACTCCAGCCGGTCAAAAGAACCGGCAGTCTGATCGATAACCCGCGGCTCGACTCAGGTCAAGCGGAGGGAGACATCCCGGAGGCTTTTCAGGCGGCCCGAGAGACCTCGATCAGAAGAAAGTCAGATACTCCTTCTCTTCCGCCATCCGCTTGATTATCAGGGCCAGCTCCATCGCGTGGTAGTCACCCCACATCGACGACTCGCCGCAGGGTACCTTCCGGCCCTTCGGCTGGTAATCCCATCCATTCGGCCGGTGATAGATTGAATGCAGGATCAGTCCCTGGTGCCTCGGGTCGGTCGAGAGATAGGGCTCGTCAAAAAGAGTGTCGGCCACGGTCAGGCCGGCGTTGAGATAATGAGTTCCCCGGGCGTCCCCCTTGCCGGTCAGGTAATTCCCCAGGCGGATCAATCCCTGAGCCGCGATGGCCGAGGCCGAGCTGTCGACCGGCTCCCAGGCATTGTAGGGGTCCGCCTTCTTTTTCCTGTAATCGCCCAGTCGGTGCAGATTGGGGGCCCCATCATCCCAATAAGGGATCCCGTCCAATGCCGTGTAGCCGTCGATGAAATGGTCCGCCGCCGCAATGGCCGTGCGCAGAAAGAGTTTTTCCACCGCGGCTTTTCCGCCGACTTCCTTGAGTTCGGCCGCCTTGATGGTCTGAAGGAATTCCAACTGTTCCGGATAGCCGGTGATGATCCAGGCCGCACCCCGGGTCCACGTGCTGAAAGGTGTGTAGCCCTGTTGCGTGCTCGGGCAACGGTAACGCCCGTCATTGCGATTGAAGATCGACTCATGAACGACCCGGCCAGAGACATCGTAGGCATCCCGTCCCTCGCCAAAATAGACATTGAACCGGCTGGTGGTCCGGGCGTGCTCGACCGCCCGGTGCAGCAGGTTGATCGGCCTGTCGCCTTCACCCATCAGGGCATGGCCCAGTTGATGGGCCAGGACCAGCGCCCGCATCGAGCGGATGGTGTCCGAGAACAGGGAATGGGGACCGTTGAAGGAGTAGACATAGCCGGTGCCGTAAGCCGTCGTCGACCAGCGGGAGGCCTGCACCGCCCCGGAGACCTTCAGGGCCAGCTCGTAGAAATTGAGTTCCTCCTGGTTGAAGGGCAGACGACCCTCCAGCATCAGCCGCCGCAGGTTCCCATAGGTCGAAACGTTGTTGAACCCGTGGTCGTGAACCCCGATATGGGATACATGGGAGGCCATGTGCCCCACCGTGCCCGCCCGCCCGATCTTCAGTGCGGCCTCGTCACCGGTGGCATCAAACTGGAGTATCGCACAACCGAACTGGAAGCCCTGCGTCCATTCCGTCCACCCCTGCGAGGTGTATCGCCCCCGAACCGTGAAAACCGGGGTTCCTTTCGATGGATCCCAGGTTTTCTGGATCAGACGGATCTTCTCCGCCGAGAGATCGAACAGGCGATCGATCTTGCGGGACAGCTTCTTGGGTTTCAGACCGGCTTTGATTCTCATGAGTCGTTCAGGAAAATCCGTCCGCAAGGGTTTGTCCACCCAGAACCCGATGGAGAGGCCGGGCTCAAGACCGCCCCTTGCGCGGTCGAAATAGAAGGCTGAACATGAATCTGCAGACGTGCGACGACGACTCCCCGGTTCCTCTCGAATCCAGTCCTCCCCAGAAACACGACTGAACGAGATGTATCCGGTTTATTCTGAATTCTACCCTCGCATCGAGCGGTTTTTCACTCCGGATCAACCTGGCCATCCCATGGCCCGATCGGTTCTGGAGAACCGGTGCCCGGGGACCGCCTGGGTCGATCATCCCCACCAGCCCACCACCGCCCTCGTGGCGCTTGATCACCGGTTTCTGATCGCCGGCCGGGACATGACCTCCGGCTTTCTCACCTCGGTGGTCGAACGCCTCCGCCGGGAAAACCGGCTTCACCTCGTGTGGTCCGACACCCTCCGGCGCCGCCTGAAGCCACCGCCGTCGCGGTCCCTCGAAATCGAACGAAGGGAACTCCGGGATCGCGATCGGACCATCCCGTTCGCGCCGCCCGCAGACAACGAAGTTCGGGTCTGCAAGATCACCGCGGACCTCGCCCCTCACTGTCAATGGACCCACGAAATGGAACGCATTTTCGGGGGACTCCGCCGATTCTTCGTGCACGGCCTCGGATTCTGCCTGATCCGCGGCGAGTCGATCCTGGCCGAAGCCTATGCCGCATTCTGGGGCGACAGCCAGGTTGAGATCGCCGTTGTCACCGACCAGCGATACCGGCGCCAGGGTCACGGCCTGCGGGTCTGCAGGGAACTGATCGAAGCCTGTGAAGCCATGGGATTCGAAACCTACTGGAGCTGCGACAACCGCAATCAGGGGTCAATCCGGCTGGCCCAGCGTCTGGGTTACCGATCCTCCAGGAGCTATCGGCTGCTTGAATACCCCGCCATCCAACGGAGCGCGCCGCCGGTGGCGACCTTCCGATGACCGAGTGGTCCCCAAACCTTCCGGCTCCCCTTCGCTCTCACAAATCGGCGGTCGAGAATGTCTCGTGCGGAAGAAGCAGCCGCCGCAGCTGAAGGGCCACCTTTTCCGAATCTGCCAATTCTTCCCAGCTGTCGAGAAGCCTTCGCATCTCGCCCGGCCGGTCTGTGATCAGGTTGTCCACACCCATCTCGATCATGCGGAGGGCCAGTCTCGGGTCGTTGACGGTCCAGACATGCACCTCGGCCCCCCTGCGGTGAATCGACCGGACCAGTCCGGCCGTCATCTGTGCCGCGTTCATGCTGAAGGCATCCGCTTGCGCCGTGTTAAGCTGTCCCAATGATCTGAATACGATATAGCCGATCCCGACCTCGGGAAATTCCGCCGCGAATGACCGCAGGGGCTCCCAGTCAAGGGACATGACCAGGCACTGGCCGGTGAAGGCTTCCGCCCGGAGGATCCGGCCCACCTTTCCGGCCAATGACGGGTCGACCCGGTTGTACTTGAGCTCGATGTTCAGGCGAAGCCGGCCCCGGCAGACGGCGATCGCCTCCTCCAGGGTCGCCACCGGCTCGCCCGCAAACTCGGGCGAAAACCGGCTGCCCACATCGAGAGTCCGCACCTCTTCGAGCGTAAGTTCGGCGACTTTGCGGGAATCGCCTCCGACCCGCATGAAGTCACCGTCGTGCTGGAGAATCACCGCTCCGTCCAGCGTCGTCTGTACGTCGATCTCGGCATAGTCCGCCCCGTCCTCGATTGCCTGCCGCAGGGCACTCAGGGTGTTTTCCGGTGCTTTCTGCGAGCTGCCACGGTGCGCGGTGATAAGCGGTGCTTTGCCGGGTTTGATCTCATCGACAAAGCCCCCGGTCCAGATGCCCGCACCGACCAGGATAATCAGGGCAAGAACCCACGCGGCTTTGCGGGCGCCCTTCGGCCTCACCCGTTCCAACCAGGCCGGAAGTGGTTTCGCCACCGGGCAATCACCATCATGAACCCGCTCCTCATAAGCCGCGAGGACAAGCAGAGCCAGACCGACCTTGTTGATGATCAGGAGGATCAAACCGATCAGCGACAGCAATCCCAGCGCGGTCAGGACGACGGCCAGCGTCCAGCCCAGGCCACCGAGCTCGGTCCCCAGAAGGGCTGAGGCCACCCAGCGAACGAGGGCGGTCAGGAAGAGGAGCAGCAGGCCGAGCAGAAGATTCCACAGGCTGATGACGAGAATTCCCGCCCAAACCGTTCCCTTCGATCGGCGCCAGCTTATGGCCAGGGCGTGCAGTGGCCGCTGACCCTCGAAGACGATCAGGGGAACGGTATGCAGCCAGCGGACAAAGAGGCCAACGGCAGCCAGCAGCCAGGGCACAGTCCAGATGGCGGCCGCGACGAGCGCCGCGTACCACTCCGACGGATGCATGGCCAGGTAGAAATTGATGTCGTGGGCGCCGAGCCAATGCGACTTGATCCATAGGCACCCGCCCAGCCAGGGCAGGAGGCCCGTCCCGTAGATCAGAACCTGGATGATCCCCAACCGTGCAAGGGCCGGAAGGTGGACCAGGCTCTGCCAGACACTGGCCTCTGCCGCATCGGCCGCTTCCTGTGAGAAGCGCCTGATGATCACGAGCAGGCCTGCATATTCCGTGTACAAAAGGGTGACGGCCGATCCGGCGATCACGAGCAGGAAGATCATTCCGGGAACCGAAAGGAAGAAGGCGACCATCTCGGTGTTTCCGATCGTTGTGCCCCCGCTGGCGGCGACCAGCCGGTTGGTCAACCAGGTTGTGCCGGGCAGGAAGAGGGCAAGTCCCAGAATTGAGAACCAGGCCTCATAGAGAGACACCGGACCGATCAGTTGCCGACGGCGTCGGAGAATCCACTTCAGATTGGCCGTCACCTTTCCCAACGTTTCGCCAAAAACCGAAAGGGATGAGAAAAAGAAACGGCGCATGTTTTTCCGATGACGGATCCGGCTGAAAAGGGCAAGGCTTCCTCGGATCCGGAAATGCCAAGGTGGGATCCGACCATTGCTTCACCCAACCGGAATCGATTACGCTGACGATCCGATGCCCATGCTGCCGAACCTTCTCCTTGTGGCCCTGCTCGCAGCGGCACCTCTACCGGCGCCCGCCGGCCAGGTTGAGATCGTCGCCCCTCGGAGTCCCCAGATTCAACACGGAATCGGTAAGCTTGAAGCGGCCGTGACAGGCTCCGGAGCCGAATTCGGAACCGTGCAGATCGAAATCGATTCAGGACGCCTCGGACCCGAGTCATTCGAACTCGCCCGAGCACCCGGAAGTCTCTCCCTCACGATCAACGCGGGCGGTCCGACCGGAGCGATGTATGGCCTTCTCGATCTGGCTGAGAGAATCCGGGGGCACCTCTCACTGGAAACGATCGAGACCCAAACCCAGTCACCCCGCTTCCCGTTCAGGGCGATCAAGTTCAACCTGCCTTGGTTCGCCTACCGGAGCAACGACGCCATCACCCTCCACTACGACGCCTGCCGGGATCTCGGCTACTGGGAGGCGTTTCTGGACATGATGGCCGAGAACCGTTTCAACGCCCTCACCCTCTGGAATCTTCATCCCTGGCCTTACCTGGTCCGCCCGACAAATTTCCCCTATGCCAATACCTTCTCCGATGAAGAGATGGCGGAATGGCGCACCCTTTATTCCGGGATCTTTCGCCTCGCCCGGGACCGCGGTATCGAGACCTACCTGGTCAACTGGAACATCTTTGTCTCCGAGGGTTTCCGCGATCACCACGGACTTGACCGGCTCGGCAACATCTCGGTTGAGCGGGGGATCCGTCCGGAAATCGCCGAACTGGCGAGGCAATACAACCGGGAAGCCGTCACCCAGGTGCTCAATGAGTATCCCGACCTGACCGGCATAGGCCTCAGCCTGGGTGAGGCCATGGGAGGAATGACCGCTCCCGATCGCGAGCGGTGGATTCTCGACACAATCATCGCCGGGATCCGGGCTGCCGATCGGCCGACCAAACTGATCCACCGCGTGCCCTTCTCCGCCGGGCTGAGCAACGGAGGTTCCACCAGCCGGACAACGGAGGAAATCACCCGCCGAGCCCTCGAGGGGATCGAGGGGATCACCCCGCCGATCTGGGTCGAGGTGAAGTTCAACTGGTCGCACGGCCACTCCACCCCGAAACTGGTCAAGACCCACGGTGGTGAACTCAACGACACCTACTGGAATCCTGCGCCGGAGAATTACCGGATGACCTGGATGATCCGCAATGAGGACTTTTTCATGCTGCGCTGGGGTGTTCCCGAGTTCATCCGCAGCCACATCGCCCTGAACGGACAGGAATACGTCGGCGGCTACTTCGTCGGTTCCGAAACCTATATTCCGGCCGTCGACTACTTCACCCGAGATCTCGAGAAACGGCCCTGGCGTTACGCCTTCGAAAGGCAGTGGCTTTTCTACAAACTCTGGGGCCGGCTCCTTTACGACCCGTCCACTCCCGACGCGGTCTTTGAGGCGGATTTCACCCGTCGCTACGGCGACGCCGGGCCCGCTCTTTTCAGGGCAATCCGTCTCGCCAGCCGGATGCCTCTTCACCTCGCATCCTTTATCGAAATCAACAACGACAAGTCTCTCTACAGCGAGGGATTCCTCGCGCGCGATCGGGAGGACTCCTCCGAATTCCTCGACCTCGATCTGATGCTCAGAAAGGGAACCCTCGATCCCGATCTGGTCTCCCCCTCCGATTATGCCAGGGCCCTCCACGATGGTCAACCCGTGGCCGACGCCAGGACGACACCCCTAGAGCTGGCCGATCAACTGGAGGCCGAAGCGTCCGAAGCCATGGATTGGATCGCCGGGATCGAATCAGGCGGCGACGAGGCCCTTCGCCAGGAGTTGACCGACATCCGGGCCTGGTGCGGACTGGGCCGCTACTTTGCCGAAAAGCTGCGGGCGGCGGTCGAGCTCGCTTCGTATCGACTGGATGGAGACGGCACCCGTCGGACCGCGGCCCGGGATCACATCCTGAAAGCCATCGCCCACTGGGAATCGGTCATCGAGGTCACCCTCCCCGTTTATCGCATCGTACCGCTGACCCATCTCCACCAACACGAGAACAACCTGTTCCACTGGCTGACGCTCCGCGACGAAGTCCACGCCGACCTCGATCTGATCGAACGGGAGCCCTGAGCCTCGGTCAATGCCCGAGACGGCCGCGCTGCCTCCGCATCTTCATGAAGTCATGGTAGGCAACGGCGGGATCGCCGTAGTTGCGTGCCTGGTCCCCCAGATCCCGCCCGCGGGCCAGGTAGATGTGATGGACTTCCCGGGCCGACTCGCTCAACACCGACGCCGAGCTGATGTAACGCATGGTGTAGCCGCACCGGCGTTTGGCGCTCGTGTTGGCGGCACTGCCGTGCATCAGACGACCGTCATGCAGGCTGGCGTGGTTGGGTTCGAGAATGACCGGGACCTCCTCGAATGGCCTCCGGTCCGGATCCACGATTTCGGTTGAAAAAACGTTCTTGGATTCATCGACCGGTTCATAGTCGGAAAAGCCCTTGCGCCCGATGCGATGGGTCCGCGGCTTCACAAACATGCAGCCATTTTCCTCGGTTGACGGATCAATCGCCAGCCAGACGGTGACCACCTCCATCGGTTCGAGCATGCCTTTCCAGTAAAACGAATCCTCATGCCAGGGCACCTTCCGGCCGTCTCCCTTCGGCTTGCAGATGAAATGACTGGCAAACAGGGCGATGTCCGGTCCCAGGATCGGCTCCACCAGATCGAGGACTTCATCGGCAAAAAGCCACTCGAAGAGGGCCGGATCGGTGAAATGCGGCACGTCCATCGCTTCCGGGCGCACCCCCGCGGGAAGGGCCGCCAGCTTCGCCTCAAAATGGTCTTTCAGCTTCCCGAACTTTTCGTCCGGGAAGATCTTCGAGGGATAGACGAGGTATCCCTCGTCCATGTACTGATCCACCTGCGCCCGGTTGAGGCGGTGGTGGGGTTGGATTTCGTATTGGGCCAATGAAGTCATGGGGCAATCGGAGAAGCCGCCCACTTTGCCCGTTTGGCCGCCGACGTCAATTCCCGGCCAACACTAACCCGGGTTCTCTTCCGCCTTGGCCTCGAGCTCCTCCCAGCGCTCAAGGGCGGTGTGAAGTTCGGCCTCGATGGCCTCCAGACGGGCCTTCAATGACGGAACGGCTTCCGGCTCATCCTGGTAAAGGAGCGGATCCCCCAGCCGGACCGTCCCTTCCCGCTGTTCCCGTTCGAGCGCCTCAATTCTGGAGGGTAGGGCTTCAAGTTCGCGCTTTTCCAGGTTGGTCAGACGGCGCGCCTTCGACGGTGCAGGCGTCCGGGCCGGCTTCGGCTCCGCCTTCTTCGCGGGCACCGCCACGGCCGGTCGCTGGCGGACCCAATCCGCGTAGCCACCGACATACTCCCCAATGCGTCGATCCCCTTCGAAGACCAGGGTGCTCGTGACCACGCTGTCGAGGAAATCACGATCATGACTGACCAGCAGAACGGTCCCCTGGTATTCGACGAGAAGGTCCTCCAGCAGGTCCAGCGTCTCCAGGTCGAGATCATTCGTCGGCTCATCGAGAACAAGCACGTTGGCCGGCTTGGTGAAGAGACGGGCCAGCAGGAGCCGGTTTCTCTCTCCGCCCGAAAGGGCACCGGCCGGAGAACGGGCCCGGTCGGGAGTAAAAAGGAAGTCCCGCAGATAACTCATGATATGCTGGGTCTTCCCTGCGATCGTAACCGTGGTGGCCCCATCGGCAATATTGTCCACCACCGTCATCGAGTCATCGATCTGATCCCGCATCTGATCGAAATAGGCGACTTCAAGCCTGGTCCCGTGCTCGATCGTCCCGGCAGTCGGCTGCAGGCGGTCGAGGAGGAGCTTGATCAGGGTCGTCTTGCCCGAACCGTTGGGACCGATCAGGCCGATCTTGTCGCCGCGGGTGATCAGAGTGTTGAATCCCCGGATGACCTCGGTGCCGTCAGGGTAGGCGAAGGAAACATCCTTGGCCACGACGACCTTGACCCCGGTCTTCTCACCTTCGTCGAGTCGGAGGTTGACGATCCCGGAACGGACCCTTCGGGCTTCGCGCTCCCGCCGCATCGCCATCAGGGCACGAACCCGGCCTTCATTGCGGGTCCGCCGGGCCAGGGTTCCCTTGCGGATCCAGGCTTCCTCCTCGGCCAGCTTCTTGTCGAAGACAGCGTTTTGACGGGACTCGGCGGCCAGAACCGACTCCTTTCGCTCCAGGTAAGTGTCGTAGTCGCAAGCCCAGTTGGAGACCCGGCCCCGATCCAACTCAACAATGCGGGTTGCCAGGCGTCGGAGGAAACTCCGGTCATGGGTGACAAAAATCAGGGTGATCCGCTCGGTCAGGAGGAAATCCTCCAGCCAGAGAATGGCCTCGATATCGAGATGATTGGTCGGTTCGTCGAGGAGGAGCAGATCCGGTTGGGCCGCCAGGGCACGGGCCAGCAGGACCCGCCGCTTCAGTCCACCGGAAAGCGAGGCAAAGGGCGTCAGCGGCGGTAGTTGCATGCGCTCAAGCAATCGATCCAGGCGGATATCCCGCTCCCAGGATTCCTCGTGGAGATGGGAGGGCTCAGGCGCGGTGGCAACCACTTCGTGCACCGTGCCGTCGACACCCGGGGGTATATCCTGAGTGAGAAGTGCGGCCCGCGTTCCGGGGTGGCGGTAGATATCGCCTCCATCTGGTCCGATCTCCCCCGCAATAACCTTCATGAGCGAAGACTTTCCGGTCCCGTTGCGACCGAGCAGGCAGATCCGTTCCCCCTCGTCAATCTGCAGGTTGACCCCGGCAAACAGAGGGGGCCCGCCAAAGGCGAGATGGACATCGTTGAGACCGAGGAGGGGCATGGAGCCCGCCAAGATGGCAAAAACCCGATGCGGAGCAAGGTCGCATGAGTCCTTGCCTGAGACTGTGCGAACGGACCCCGGCTGCCGCGGCCACGACCGGAGCCCGGAGATGGGCAATCGTATCGCTTCGAAGAAATTATCCCGGCGACGGCTTGCCGGTTGCCTCCAACTCTGTCTGCCTGTCCGGAACCCGCTGCCCGCGCGCGCCGCAAACGTGGGCAGCTCACCCAAACTGCGGTTCAACCCCAAATCCAACTCCTCCCTGCCATGAGTGCCAAAATAATCCCAATGATTCCATGCAGTGTCGCCGGACCGATCGGCGTCAAACATCTCCCCCGCCTCTGGCTCAAGGTCTCGCTCGAAGCCACCGGAAAACTGCATCCCGATTATCCCGGCATCGGACAAGGCTTCGATATGATGGTGATCAGCGGACTTGGTCTGACCGCGGACGCCGTCCGTTCATTCATCGCCGCGAAGCGCCCGACCTACGCGGCTTTCGAAGCCTGGGTCAAGGCCCAGCCGGGAGTGAAGCTCGACCGGGCCTCGGTCTACCAGCTGAACCAGTCCATCATGGGCTACCACCACGACGACGAAACCCGCCAAGCGATCCTCAAAGCCGCGGGCTATCCCGACAATGGCTCCGTGTCCGGCAGTGCGGTGGAATTGAACGCGCTCGACGACTGGGCCGCCTTTCATGCCTCGGAGTTGAAATAGACCCGGCCCGGGCCCGAAACGGGTTCTTCAGAGCCCGTCAGGTTCCTGATCCCGCTCGAGGCGCAGACCGAGGCTGACCACGTCATCCTCATGAAATCCCAGACTCCGGTAGAACGCGACGACCTGCCGGTTGCCTGATCGCACCTGGAGATTGATCTTCGGACATCCCGCATTCCGAAGCAGTCCGGTGGCCACCTCCATCAATCGCCGCGCCAGACCACGATGCCGCAAGGTAGGGGAGACCGCCAAGTAGTTGATCCACCCCCGGTGGCCCTCATAGCCGGCCATGCAGGAGCCGACGATCCGTCCGTCAAGCAGCCCGACCAGAAACCATTCGGGGTTCACTTTGAGCTTCCGGGCGATATCCCGGCGCGGATCATTGTGGGGGACCACCAGGCCGCAATCCACCCAAAGCGCCACGACCGCTTCCTCCTCTCCGGGGGAAAAGGGCCGGATGACCCACCGGTCCGGTTCGTTCGCCCCCCGGGTCACAAATCGATCTCCAGTCCGACCGGGCAATGATCGGAACCCATGACGTGCGGCAGGATCCAGGAGCGGTCCACCTTTTGTATTAGACTTTTGGATACGCACCAGTAGTCGATCCGCCACCCGATGTTCTTTTCGCGCGCCCCCGCCCGGTAGGTCCACCAGCTGTAGTGGCCGCCGGAAGTTTCCTGCGCACGAAAGGTGTCGACAAAGCCGGCCTTGAGCAACGCGTCGAAACCCGCCCGCTCCTCGTCGGTGAACCCGCTGTTCCCGCGGTTTTCCTTCGGCCGGGCCAGGTCGATTTCCCGATGAGCCACATTGAGGTCACCACAGAAGACGACCGGTTTGCTCGCTTCAAGCCGTAGCAGGTATTCACGGAAGAGCCGGTCCCAGGTCTGGCGGTAGTCGAGCCGGGTCAACTCGCGCTGGGAGTTCGGGGTATAGCAATTGACGAGGAAGAAATCCGCAAATTCCGCGGTCATCACCCGCCCCTCGCGGTCGTGTTCCGGTTCGCCCATCCCCAGGGTGACCGCCAACGGCTCCCTTCGCGTCAAGATGGCCGTCCCGGCGTAGCCGGCGCGATCCGCCGGGTTCCAATACTGCCGATACCCGGCCGGCAGGAAAAGTGAGTCGACCTGGTCGGGGCGCGCCTTGACTTCCTGAAGACAGAGCACATCCGGCGCTTCGGCGGCCAGGGAATCCAGGAATCCCTTCTTGAGGACGGCCCGGATCCCGTTGACGTTCCAGGAAAGCAGGCGAAGGCGCTCCACCCGGCCTTTGGCTGTCTTGCGTTTCATCGGATCGGAATCGGTCTTCAGGCCGGCCCGCCTCGGCGGGCCAGGAAACGCCGGACCCATTGGACAATGATCGTCACGAGAACCACGATGACGACGGCGATGAGGGCCCGCCCCAGGCTTGAACTGTAGAAGGCGCTGCCCAGGACAATGAACCCGGTCGCAATCAAGACCTGGGTGCTCCAGGAAATGAGAAAATAGGTGGTGAAGGGAACCTCGATCAACCCGAGAAGATAGCTCTGGAGGAAAAACGGAGGACCCGGCATCAACCGCAGGAACAGGGTGAGGCGGACATGGTCGGTCGCCGCGACGGCGGGGATTTTGTAACGGGTCCGCCGGAGGAGTCGTTCGATCAGGCCGCGAAACCATTTGCGGGCCATCCAATAGGTGAAGGTGATGTTGACGGCCAGGCCCAGGGCGGTCCCGGTCACGCTGATCGAAAGGGGAAAGACCGCTCCAGCCGCCAGATAGAAGGCACTGACCGGCAATCCGACCGCCGGAAGAAAAGCCAGAGCGGTGAAAAACGGAACCGGTCCCTGTTCACGAACCAGAGCGGTCACGTGTCGGGCCCAGTCCCCGAGAGCCGCCCGGTATTGAAAGGCAAGCCAGGACGCCACCGCCAGCACGGCCAACAGGATCAGGACTGCCGTCAACCGGACCGGGGTTACCAGCGACTTCCTTTCGGTTTCATTCTCCACCTGAACCGAAGCGAGTCGGCAACCGGGGCCGGCGTCAAGAGCGATGGTCCGGCCTGCGCTTTCAGTTGCTGGAATCCCCTCAGACAGACCACGCTTGCCGGTGGCAGACGAATCTGCTCCCGTTTGCAGCGATGCGCCTCGTCCCACGTCCGCTGGGGGAACGGATTCCCAACAAACTGCACGCCGTTTCCTGCAGTCTTCCCACCATGGGTGACGTTGTCGGTTACGAGACCAAGCAGCCCGAGATCATCGCGCAGATCTGTTCCGGCTACCCCCGTTTCGTCGTTCATGACCTCATCCGCGAAACGACCAATCTCTGGCGAAAACGCCTTGGACTCGATTCCGAGGCGTTCTGGCTGACCGCCTCAAGACAGGTCGCCGGGGAATTGGTCGCCTGGCTGACTCCCGCCGAAGCCCGGGTGATCGACCACGACGGGATCTGGGGTGTCGCCCATCCCGGCGAGGTCTCCCTCATTCTGAAAGCCCGCCAGTTCCTCCAGCACACCGGAGGTTTTCTTTCATCCCGCCAGGCCGAGGATCACCTCGTCGCTGCCGGGATGATCAACCGGACACACGAAGACGCCATCGATGAGGATCCGGATTCCCGGATCCGCCGGAGTCTGGCCCGCGAATTCCATCATTCTGATGCCGATACGATCGTGTTGACCAATAGCGGCATGAATGCGGTTCATCGCGCGTTTCACGCCGCTTCCGCCCGGCAGCGGGCCCGGGGCCGCACCGTCTGGATCCAGTTGGGCTGGCTCTATCTTGATACCATGGCATTGATGGAGAAGCTGGGGAACGGGCCCGCAGAACACCGGGTGATCCTCAGAGTCGACGATCTGGCGGCATTGCGGGAGGTCGTCCGCGAATGTGGCCCGCGCCTGGCCGGACTTGTGACCGAAGCCCCCTCCAACCCGCTCATCCAGACCCCCGCCCTGGCGGAAGTCGCGGATCTCATCCACTCGGCCGGGGGATTGATGATTGTCGATCCATCCGTTGCTTCCGCCTACAACGTCGATGTCTCACCCTATGCCGATCTGCTGGTGACCAGCCTGACCAAATACGCCGCATGGGAAGGCGATGTCATCGCCGGCGCTGTTCTGTTAGCCGAATCCTGTCCCGACCGGGAGCAATTCCTCAAGGTGCTGACGAGGGAGCGGGCGCCCCTTTACCACCGCGACGCGGCCCGATTGGCGCACCAGGTCGACCAGGCACCTTCGGTAGTGCGCCTCATCAACGAGCAGACCCGCGAAGTTGCCCGGTTCCTGTCCTCCCACCGCTCGGTCAAACGTGTCTTCTGGGCGGAGAGCCCGGAGGAAGGCGATCGCTTCAGCCGGATACGCCGGCCGGATGGCGGACCCGGAGCTCTTCTGACCATCGATCTGGATGTCCCGCTCGAATCCTTCTACGACCGGGTGGTTCTCTCCAAGGGACCCAGCTTCGGCATCACCACCTCGCTCCTCTGCCCTTTTCTCTACCTGGCGCATTACGACCTGGTTTCCACCGAACGGGGCCGCCAATACCTTCAGGCCAATCGAATGAATCCGGAACTGATCCGGGTCTCGGTCGGCACGGAACCGTTGGATTCCATTCTGTCCGCCCTGGACGAGGCTCTCTGAAGAGCGGATCAGTTCCGGACTCCGCGGGCGGCTTTCCGGGCGATTGAGACAAGCAGGGCCAACCGACGGACGGGTCCGGCCTCGAGATGAATCGGTCGGCGTTCCAGCCGCAGACCGTCGCCTTCCACGACCAGAAGACCCCAGCCCTGTGGCGGCGCGTAGCCGGCCGCGAGCTCTTCGGTCAGGACCAGGTAGCAGAAGTCGGCGCTCCGGTAGCGCACGATCCGGTCGAATTTCGTTCCTCCGTAAAGGCGACGGCTGAGCGCTTCCGCCTCCCTCCTAACCTTATGGATCGGGCCATGCTGGAAGCCGTCCAGATCAAGAGAATCGTATTCCGGAAAGAGGGTCTCGCCGTGCCTGAGGTTGGGCAGATGCCGGGCGAGCAGGGACTCAAGTCGGCGTTGCCGGCTGAGCAGATTGGAGAGGCGTTGCCGGGTGGCCGCCTCTGCATTCGCGTCCTTGCGCAGATCCGGCCTGGCCTGTTTGCATTCAAATACCGCGGATTCACCGGGATCGGCCGATCCGGACCGGGGTCTGCGACAGGCCGCCAGATCGGCCCGAAACGGCGACCCGGGCAGACGGACTTCCTCGCCCAGAATCGCAAATCCCGCCCTTTCCGCCCAGCCGGCGGCCCGTTGTTTGAGATCCCTGTGCCGCTCAGATTCACCACCCGCCACAACCGCATCTCAGCCCGGAGGCGCCAAGGCGGCAAGACCGGATTCCCCATCCCGAACCGTTAGCGGGAACGCGCATCGCCCGACCGGCTCAAGGATCCGGAACCGCCATCGGGCGCGGTGACCCGCCGCGTCAATAGGCATTGCCATCACCTGTATTCGCTCTCACGATCTCCAACGATGAAAAAGCTTACCAAAACCTCCATCTCCCTCGTTATTGCTTTCAGCGCCTCGCTGATGCTCGCTGCTTGCGCAAAGAAGGAACCGGCCACCGCATCCGAGGCGGCTTCCGATGCGGCTGCCCAGGCAGAATCCATGGCCAACTCGGATGAAGCCAAAGCGGCCCAGGCGGCGGCCGAAAAGGCAGCAGCAGACGCCAAGAAAGCAGCGGATGATGCCGCCAAAGCCGCTCACTGATTGACCCGATCAGAACAGAGTGTGTCTAGAAAACGGATGCCCGCTCCAGTGGGCATCCGTTTTTCTTGTACCCGGAGACTCGCGAATCGAAGGCATTTCCCGCAGCACAATATGGCATTGATTTGACCCGCAACCGCAGTCAGGATGGCAGCGATGAAATCGCCAACCAGATTGCTGACCTGTTCCCTGCTTGCCTCATCCACCATGCTTTTCCTTGGTGCATGCGCCAAGAAAGAGGAGCCGACCCCACCCGCCCAGGCTGTCGAAAAAGCCGAGGAAGCCGCACCGAAAACGGAAAAGACGTCAAATGAGTCGATGACGGACTCGTTGACAAAGACGGCTTCCGCCCTCACCGCGTCCGACGACACCCGTAAGGCCGCCGAGGAGGCTGCCGCAAAGGCTCAGGCTGATGCCGAGGCGGCCGTTGCCGAGGCGGAGGCACAGGCCAAGGCAGCCGCCGATGAAGCCGCCGCACAGGCCAAAGCCGCCGCCGCCAAAGCAGAAGAGGATGCCAAGGCCGCTGCGGCCGAAGTCGAGGCACAGGCCGCTTCGCTGCAGGCCCAGGCAACCGAATTGCTCGCCAAGTATTCCGGCGAAATCGAGGCCATTCAGGCCAATGCATCCAAACTGGCGGACCTGATTGAGGCCAACGCCGAGGTTCTTCCCGCGGATGTGATGACAAAGTACAACGAGCTCAAGGAAATTGTCCCGGAGGTTTCCTCGATGGTCGATTCACTCAAGGACTACAAGGGCACGGACCTCGAAGGCCTCGTCTCGAAGATCCAGGCCGATACCACCAAGGCCCAGGGACTCTACGCGGATATCATGAAGATGATGCCCGAAGGACTCTCCCTCCCCTCCATCAAGATGCCCTGAACCCGGGCGCGGCCAACAATCTGATTCAAGATTCCTGATACCACCATGAAAACATTCCTCAAGTCCATCATTGCCTGTCTGACCCTGTCGCTCGTCGTCCTCGGATCCACCGGTTGCTCCAAGAAGCCCAAGGGACCGAGTCCCGAGGAGATCGCTGCCGCCCAGGCCGCCGAACAAGCGGCCGCGGAAGCCGAAGCCAAGAAAGCCGCCGAAGAGGCCGCTGCCGCCGCAGCCGCAGCCGCAGCCGCCCAGGCGGAAGCCGAGGCCAAAGCACGGAAGGAGGCGGAAGCCGCTGCCCTCGCTCTGGCCGCTGCCCAAGCCGAAGCAGAGGCCAAGGCCGCTGCGGAAGCCGCCGCCGCCAAGGCGGAAGCGGAGCGGAAGGCCCAGGAAGAAGCCAAGGCCGCCGCTCTGGCCGCCGCCAAGGCGGAAGCCGAAGCCAAGGCCAAGGCCGAGGAGGACGCACGCAATGCGATGATCGCCAAAGCGGCCGCCCTCTACGAGGAGAACAAGAAGGCTGCCGACGCTTTCCGGTCAGATATGGCCGACCTCAGCAACCTGATCGATCGCAATGCCGACACGGTCAAAGTCCAGGTGGCCGACAACCTTCTGGAAATGCGGGCCCTCATGCCGGGCCTGGTCGCCAAATTCGAATCGCTCAAGAATTTCAAGGGCGGCGACCTCGATGCCACCGTCGCCGCGATTCAGGCCGAGTTCGACCGGACGAACACGCTCTACAAGGAAACGATGGATCTCCTTCCCGAGGAGCTCAAAGCCCAACTCTGATCCAACCGGACGTGAGGTTCGCCGAACACGGCGATTTCATCTGATCCCGGGACAGTCTTCAGGAGGCCGTTTTCGCCGCGTGGCGAAAACGGCCTTTCCTTTTGGGCGCCCGGATACGATCGCAAACCGCCCGCGAGGAGAAAACTCGCTTTCACGCGAAAGGAATCCTACAAGAATCAGCCCATGGCATTCTCTCTGAAAAGTCCCCTCGGTGTCGGGATCCTTTCGGCCGGGTTCACCCTCACCCTCTGTCTTGGGTTGGGCTACGTTCTGCTGGCCCGAAGCGAGAAGACTGCGAGCGAAACACGGGCCAGGGAACTCGAGGCGCTCCAGACACGTTACACCGACGAATTCCGGACATTCGCCGACCGGCTGCTCATGACCGTGGAGTCGACCGACCGGAAGCTGTCGGAGGCCATGACCTCAAACGAGGACACTCTCTTCCTCAACGATGCCGAACAGCGGAGTTTTGAGCAGGAGCGGATCGACGCCCTCGCCGACGCCGTATCCACCCGCCTGACCGAGGCCGCAAAAGGGGACGACAGCGAGGTCAATCAGGTGGTCACCCGGGTTTCCGAACGGATCAATCCGATCCTCAATGAAATCTCCCAGACCGGCACGATGACCCGCTCCGATATCCAGCTCTACACTCACCGCATATCGGAACAGATCGCCACCGTCCTGCGCGAAGAGATCGAAGCCAAGCAGCAGTTGAACAACAACCTTCTCGTCTCCACCGGAATCGCCCGCGATTCCCTCGCCCTCTCCGGCGAAATGGCGGCTCTCTACGTCAGCTCGCTCAAGGATGAAGGGATGATCTCCCGCCTGCTCATGCTCCCGGTCGGCCTGGTTCAGGACGCCGCCAGCCTGAGCATCGTGGGCAGTTCGGACCGGAAGAAAGCCGAGGAAAAAATCTTCTCTGAACTGGCCTCACTCCAGGACCGGCTGACCGAAGTGGAACAGTCGATGCCGGTCGTCCTCGACATCTCCCCGCCCACTGTGGTCGTTCCTGCGCCGACTGACGGAAAGTAGCCCACCGTTTCTTTACCTTGGGCCACATTGATTGGCCTAGGGCGAATCGGATTGCCTGTGCTCCGCTCCGTTCGGATCCCGCCGCAGCTGAGGCCGGGATCGGTTTTCCGGGCGGGTATCGTGACCTGGCGCTTATCCGAAGTGTTGCGGGATCGAGTTTTGGGTTGGCAGGAATCAGACACTCCGTCTATTTCTGGCTGGACCCAACACCTGTTGGGTATTCTGGCTGCTCTCACCTCAAGCCTCCTTTTCCCATGTCAGGTCCCAAAGCATTCATCACCGAGGATTTCCTCCTTCAGTCTGAACCTGCCCGCCGGCTCTACCACGACTACGCCCGGGACGAACCCATCTTCGACTACCACTGTCACCTCCCTCCAGAGGAAATCGCCGCCAATCGACGTTTCGAAAATCTCTACGACATATGGCTGGCCGGGGACCACTACAAATGGCGGGCAATGCGGGCCAACGGCATTCCGGAACGATTCTGCACGGGAGACGCCGCCCCCAGGGAGAAATTCATGGCCTGGGCTCGAACCGTGCCCCATACCCTGCGCAATCCACTTTACCATTGGTCGCACCTGGAGTTGCAGCGCTATTTCGGCATCGACCTGCCAATCAATGAATCGACCGCCGATGAAATCTGGGATCGCGCCAATGAACAGCTCGCCGCTCCCGATTTCTGCGTCCATGGCATTCTGAAGAAATTCAAGGTGAGGGTGGTCTGCACCACCGACGACCCCACCTCGACCCTCAAGTCCCACCAGGCCATCCATGAATCCGGTCTGTCCACCCGGGTCTATCCGGCCTTCCGGCCCGACCAGGCCCTGCGGGTCGACGATCCGGCCGGTTTTGTGGCCTGGTCCGGGAAACTGGCCGAGGTCAGCGGGATCGAGGTCGACACCTTCGCCGGATTTCAGAAGGCGATCCGCCAACGCCACGATTTCTTCCATTCGATCGGTGCCCGCCTTTCCGACCATGGCCTGGCCAACTGCCCGGGCGGATCCGGAAGCGAGGTCGAGGCCGCCGCCATTTATGAGCGGACCCGCAACGGCCAGGCCGCCAATCCGGCGGAAAAGGAGGCGTTTTCCTATGCCATGATGCTCTTCTTCGGACGGCTCGATGCGGAAAAGGGATGGACCAAGCAGCTCCACCTCGGTGCCCTCCGGGCCAACAACACACGACTCTTCAAGTTGGCCGGCAACGACATTGGAACCGATTCCATCGACGACGCCCCCCAGGCCCGCTCCCTCAGCCGCTACCTCGATCAACTCGATTCCGAAGGCAGCCTGCCCAAGGTCATTCTCTACAATCTGAATCCGGCCGACAACTACCTGCTCGCCTCCATGATCGGTAATTTCCAGGACGGATCTTCCGCGGGTCGCATCCAGTTCGGGTCGGGCTGGTGGTTTCTCGATCAGAAGGAAGCCATGGAGTGGCAGATCAACGCCCTCAGCAACAACGGGCTTCTCAGCCACTTCGTCGGCATGCTGACCGACTCCCGCAGCTTCCTCTCCTATTGCCGCCACGAGTACTTCCGGCGGGTCCTCTGCAATCTGGTCGGTGGCGATATGGCCCGGGGCGAACTGCCGGAAGATTATGAACTGGTCGGCGGCATGATCCGCCGTATCTGCTACGCCAACGCGGCCGGCTTTTTCGGAATGGAAGCGGGTCGCGGCTGAGGAGTCGATGGGGAGAGGAAGGTGCGCCCGACCACGGACAAACCTGCAGGAGAGGCTTTAAGCCTCGATTCGACGGTTGAGCGACCGGACATCGAGGCGTAAAGCCTCTCCTACAAATCGGAAACTGCGGCCTGTTACCTGTATTGGTGCGGACCGAAATCGGCCTCGTAGAAAGGAGATCGGACCCGTCCAGGCTGGCAGATGGCGTCGAGACGCGCCCGATCCTCTCCAGTGATCTCAACGTCGAGGGCCTTCAGGTTGTCCTCGAGCTGCCCCACCGTTCTCGGGCCGATGATCGGCGAAGTCACCCCCCGCTGCTGACCCACCCAGGCCAGGGCCAATTGAGAGAGCGGCACGCCTTTTTCCGCGGAAAGGGATTGAAGATCACCGATCACCTCCCAATAGGCCTCGTTCAGCCGCTTCTTCATCGGTTCGGTCTGGTCCTTACCCCCAAAACGGCTGCCCTCCGGCAGGGGTTGACCCGCCTGGTACTTGTCGGTCAGCAACCCCCCGGCCAAAGGACTCCAGGGAATGATGGCCAGGCCAAATGTCTCGGCCATGGGGATCAATTCCCGTTCCACCCGGCGATCGAGCAGATTGTAGGGTGTCTGCTCGCAGACAAAGCGGTTCAGGCCGAGTTCCTTGGAGATCCACAACGACTCGACCACCTGCCAGGCCGCGTAGGTGCTGGTTCCGACATAGCGGACCTTTCCCGCCCGGATCAGGTCGTCGAGGGCCCGGAGGGTCTCATCGATCGGGATGTCCGATTGGGGACGGTGGATCTGGTAAAGGTCGATATGGTCGGTCTGGAGACGTCGAAGGCTGGCCTCGCATTCCGCGATGATGTGCCGCCGGGAATTGCCCTCCATGTTCGGATCCTCGTCCGACATTCTCCCGTGTACCTTGGTGGCCAGGAAAATCCGGTCGCGCTTGCCGTTGCGCTTGAGGGCCTCCCCGGTCAGCTCCTCACTGCGCCCTCGGCTGTAGACGTTTGCTGTATCCAAAAAATTAATACCCGAATCGATCGCCCGGTCGATGATGGCCCGGGATTCCTCCGGCCCGGTTCTCCACCCGAACATCATGCACCCGAGGCAGAGGGGACTGACCTTGACCCCGGTCCGGCCGAAATTGCGATAGAGTTGCTTCATGATCTCGTTCCTCTCCTGCTCGAATTCTCGACAGGAGGCCGAGTCTGCGAATGATCGGACGAATTGTCAAAGCCATGATCGTCCTGTTAAAAGAACCCGGCCACCTGATTCCCGCCCAGGTGGACCGACTGCACGCGCTGGCCGGACCGCGACCGGTCCGGATCACCCCGGACCTTGACCCGCTGGCCGACGACTTCGACCGAATCGAAATCCTGGCCGGATTCCTCGGCCCCAACCACCTGGCCCGCCTCCCGGCTCTCCGCTGGGTCCAGGTCTGGTCGGCCGGGGTCAACAATCTGGTCACGAACCCGTCGGTCATGGCGGCCGACTATACCATCACCACGACCTCGGGCATCCATGCCATTCCGATGGGGGAACAGATTCTCGGCTACATGACCGCCTTCGCGCGCGGTCTGCCCCGGGCCATGCGCGCCCAGGTCCGCGGAGTCTGGGACGATGATCCCTGGGCGCAGATCTCGGAGCTGCACGACCGCACCGTCCTCATCCTCGGCGCGGGAGCGATCGGTTGCCGGACAGCCGAGCTCTGCCTCGCCTTCGGCATGAAGGTGATCGGAGTCCGGCGGGACCCGGTCAAAGATGCCGAACCCCGATTTCCCGTCCACCCCGTTTCCCAGTTGGATGAGCTGCTCCCGCAGGCCGACTACCTGGTCAACGCCCTGCCCCTGACCGCCGGGACCCGAAACCTCATCGACTCGGCCGCCATCGCCCGCCTCAAACCGGGAGCCTTCTTCATCAATATCGGACGCGGAAAGACGGTGGACGAACCTGCCCTGATCGAGGCCCTCCGGTCGGGTCACCTTGGCGGAGCCGGGCTTGATGTCTTCACCGAGGAGCCCCTCCCCGCCGCCTCCCCCCTCTGGACGATGGAGAATGTCATCATCACCCGTCACTACGCGGGCTCCTCACCCCGGTATGACGAACGGGCGATGGAGCTGTTCCTCGAGAATCTCGAGCGCTTCATCTCCGGGAAGTCCCTGCGCAACCAGGTCGACCGCCATCGGGGGTATTGACCGGACCCACTCCTCATGTCCGGCCGGGCCCTCTTCAAGGAAAGCGATCTCTACCCGCCGCTCCGGGATTTTCTCACATCTCAGGGCTACCGGGTGCGGGCCGAGGTTGGCGGCTGCGATGTGACCGCCACCCGCGACGGCCTCCTCGTCGTCATCGAGCTCAAGCGTGCCCTCACTCTCGATCTTCTGACCCAGGGTCTCCATCGGCAGAAGATGGCGGACAGTGTCTACCTCGCGGTTCCTGCGCCCGTGACTGACCTCCTGCGCAGAAGACACCGCGCCGTCTACCCCGTGATCAAGCGGCTCGAGTTGGGCCTGATCCTGATCAACCTCGACTCCGCCGTCCCGGTGCAGGTGGCCTTCCATCCGATCCCGACGCCGCCCCGGAAGAACACGAAGAAGCGACTGGCCCTGGTCCGGGAGCAGGCCGCCCGAAGCATCGATGGCAATCAGGGCGGAACCCGGGGGATCCCGCTCCTGACCGCCTATCGCGAAAACGCCCTGAAGATCGCCCTCCTCCTGCGCGAGAACGGACCCTCCCGTCCACGCGACATCCGCGGTCAGGGCGGCGGTTCCCGCACCCTCGCCATTCTCAGTCGGAACGTCTACGGTTGGTTCGAACGCCTGGATCGCGGCCTCTACGGTCTGTCCGCCGGAGGTCAGGCGGGGCTCGAAACCTACCGTGAGGTGGTCGCGCTGCTCGGAGACAGTCTGAAGACCGGGAGCAAACCCACGGGGACCGCGCCGGCTCCGGGGGTCACAAAAAAGCCCGGCCGAAGGGGCCGGGCCTTGAAGAAGCAGTCGATGATCAAACTGCCGGTCAATTCCACTCCAGAACGAAGCGGGTGAAGTAAGTCGTATCCATCTTCTTGAGATCGCCGTTGGGCCGACTGGTGTAGTCGTTGGCCAGGCCGACCTGGATCCTCCACTTGTTGCCGGTTCCGATGGGCATTTCATAGACGGACTCATGGAAAAACCGGTAGTTGCCGAAATCCTCGAACGCCGGATTCCAGGTGATGACGGTCTTGATCTTCCCGACCCCGGTGAAGGTGTAGGTGTTCAGGAATACGAAATCGAGACCCGGGACATCGTTGGTCGTTCCGTCCTTGAAGGATTCATACCGGTAAGCCAGACCACCGCGCAGTTCCAAGCGCCATGCCTCGGTATCCTTCCAGACATAGCCGGCACCACCAGCCGTGGTTGAGCGAAGATCGAGGTTTTCTGCGTCGTCCGATTCCAGTTCGGTGCGGACATACCAGTTCAGGGTCTTGGAGAGGCTGCGGGAGTAGTCCACCCCGCCCTTGAGCTCGTCGGCGGTCAGGTTGTCGTTTTCTTTCGAATAGTCGTAGCTGCCGTAGAAGGTCAGCTTGTCATCGGGACCCTTCAGGGTGGCGTTGAAGTTGGCAAGGACGGCAAAACGATCGTTGTTGCCCGACTTCCCGGACATGCCGAGCGCGGCGCTGTAGGACCAGTTCCGGGCCATTGCCTTTTCCTGCGGGCTTTGGTCACCGGTGCGCCAGACGGCCTCGACCCCGGGAACGGTGGTGGTCAGGTCGGCTCCGTCAGCCGCAACCTTGAGTCCGTCGATCGACGTCGTCACGGTCCCGAAGACGGTTGACGGTCCCGTCTGCACGTAAACGGGCTCGGTTGTGACGATCTCCGTCACCTGGGCCTGTTTGACCTTGAGTTCGCCCGCATAGGCGGTGCTCAGGGTGATTTCTCCTCCTTCGATCCGAACGATCTGGCCGTTCAGGATGGATCCGTCGGACAGGGTCAGGGTATCGGCCCCCGCCTGCGCGAGGAAAAGGCCGGTCACCGATAGCAGCGCAGCTGCGACGGTCAGGGATTTCGTGGTGTTCTGGTTCATAGCAATTTGAGATTTCCAATGAGTGGTCCCGTCGTCATCAGCAACCCTGATGCCCGATCCCGACCGCCCATCAAGCGAGCGATAACACAGACGGTTCCGCGGGTGTCTAGCTGAAAATCAACCGTCCATGCGGGCTCTCAGTGCTCGACTCCTCCGGAATGACGGTGTCGGATGTCCGCTGGAAATCCTGAATCATGAAAGCACCGACCTACAATCAACTGGTCAGCAAGCTGCAACGGATCAACTGCCTGGAATCGGTCGTCTCGACGATGTCCTGGGATGAACAGGTCAATCTGCCGCCGGCCAGTTCGGATCGGCGCGGCGCCCAGATGGCTCTCCTGGCCGAACTCCATCATCGCGAGGCCGCCGATCCCGTCATTGGCGATTGGCTGGCTCAGCTCGAGTCCGGTTCCGCGGGATCTCTTGATGAGGGTGAACAGGCCGTCGTCCGGGAAGCCCGCCGCCAATTCGACCGCATCGCCCGACTTCCGGCGGAGTTCGTGGCCCGGAAGGCGGTTCTCGACACCGAGGCTTTCCACGCGTGGGAGCTCGCGAAGCGACGATCCGATTTCCCGGCCTACCGTCCGTTTCTCGAACAGCAATTGGCCCTGGCCAAGGAAGAGGCCGGCTATCATGGATTCGAGGGGTCTGCCGCCTACGATTTTCACATCGACTCCCATGATCCCGGGATGACCGCATCCCGGATCGACCCGCTGTTCAGGGAATTGCGCACCGGTCTGCTGCCACTGGTTGAAGAGATCCTGGCTTCCCCGGTCAAGGCGGACGCGTCCGCCCTGGAAGGGCTGAGCGTGGAAGGTCAGCGGTTGTTCCTCCGCGAAGTGACCGGGCGGATCGGTTTCGACTACCACCGGGGCAGAATCGACACCTCGTCACATCCATTCTGCGGCGGCGACGCCGCCGATACCCGGATGACCACCCGGTTCGTCGCCGGTGAACCTCTGGAGGCGCTCTTCAGCTCCATCCACGAGACCGGGCACGCCCTCTATGAGCAGGGCTTGCCGATTCAGCACCTGGGGACCGCCCTTGGGACGGCGGTCGGCATGGCCATCCACGAGAGCCAGAGTCGACTCTGGGAAAACCAGGTCGGGCGAGGAAAAGCCTTCTGGCGTTTCTTCGAACCGAGATTTCGCGAGATCTTCGGGTTGAGCACGGACCGGATCAGCTCCGGACAGCTTCTCCTTGCGGCCAACGCGGTCAGGATCCATCCGATCCGAACCGAATCCGACGAAGTCACCTACAACCTGCATATCATGCTGCGGTTCGAGCTCGAAAAGCGCCTTTTTGACGGGGATCTCGAAGTCCGGGATCTTCCCGAGGCCTGGAACAGCCTTTCGAGCGAGATTCTCGGACTCCGTCCGGCCAACGATGCGGAGGGGGTTCTTCAGGATGTTCACTGGTCCGGAGGCGATTTCGGGTATTTCCCGAGCTATTGCCTGGGCAACATGATCGCCGCCCAGCTCTGGGAAACCGTCCGGAGTGAGTTGCCCGACTTGGATTCCGGGTTCGAGCAAGGCGACTTCAGTGCCCTCCTCAACTGGCTGAGGGAGCGCATCCACCGGCAGGGACAGCGCTTCGGAACCGACGAGTTGGTCCGCCGGGTTACCGGCCACGAGATCAGTCCCAAGCCGCTCCTTTGCTACCTTGAGGAACGCTATCTGCCGCTCTATCGCCCGACCTGAGGAGATTCGCCCGGCTACTCGGCCACCGGGGCCGGCAACGTATTGCGAAGCGCGGTCGCGCGGCTGGCCCAGATACCGACGGGCGAGAGCTCCTCAATCGAATCGAGGTATCCGCGGGCCTTCTCATTCTCGCCGGCTGCGATGGCGAGGGAAGCGAGATGATACCAGGCTTCCGAACGGATTGCTTCCGGTGCTGAGGTATTTTCGGCCAACCCAAGGAGGATGGGCTCACCCTTCGACTGCAATCCAAACTGGATGAGGGAAACGCCCTGACCCAGGCCGGCCCGAAAGGCCAGGACAGGCAGCTCCAGATCACTGGCCGCCTCCTCATAAAGTCCGGCCGCCTCATTGTAATCGCCACGTGCGTAAGCGGAATCAGCCAGGCTCAGGAGCGCCGCGCCCGCCAGAGGATGGCCCCGATGCGATTCGGCGAAGGCCTTCTTCGCCTCGTCCGTGGTCGCCTCCGCATAGGCTTCGCGGGTCGAGGATTCCTGATGGGCGGAAATGATCCGATAGAGCTGCAGGCCGACCACGATGACCAGGGCCAGAATGATGGCAGTCAGGATCGTTCGACGGTTGGCCTGCCAGAAATTGATCACCCATGTCTCGAAATCGAGACCGCTTTCGCTGGCCTCGGCATCGATGAGGTTGCGGTCGTCGGCGGTATTCTTGCCTCTTGCGGGTGGTTTCTCAGCCATGGGAATCGGTTGTTGTCTGGGATTTCCGCCAATCGGACGCTGGCGAAAGAAAAACCGTTCTTTGTAGCGCGCCCCGGGAAAGTTTAAAGCGAAAAGAGCGAGATTCCGGATGCCTCACTCCGGACCGATCAGTCAAAGACCACCGTCTTGTTGTTGTAGACGAGGATCCGGTGCTCGAGATGAGACCGGAGCGCGGCAGCCAGGACCAGCTTTTCCAGGTCCCGTCCATTTCGGATGAGATCGTTGACCCCATGGCGGTGGGTGACCCTGGCCACGTCCTGGACGATGATTGGCCCGTCGTCCAGGACCGGAGTCACGTAGTGGGCGGTGGCACCGATCAGTTTGACCCCCCGATTGTAGGCCTGATGGTAGGGTCGGCCGCCGGCAAAGGCCGGAAGAAAGGAGTGGTGGATATTGATGACCGGGCATCCAACCCGTTCCAGAAAGTCAGCCGACAGGACCTGCATGTAGCGGGCCAGGACGACCAGATCCACCTTCAGATCGTGGAGCAGGGCGAGTTGACGTGCCTCTGCCTCCGCTTTCCGTCCTTTCTCGACCGGAACGAGGTGGAAGGGCAATCCGTAGCCTTCGGCCGCCCCGCGAAGCGCTTCATGGTTGGAGAGAACCGCCACGATCTCCGCCGGGAATTCACCGGCTTTCCAGCGCAGGACCAGGTCGTGAAAACAATGATCGAAACGGGACACCATGAGGGCGACCCGACTCCGGCACTCGGCATTGGCGACCCGGACTTCCATCCCCAGCCCCCGGGCAAAGGCCGAGAAAGCCGCTTCATCGGACCTGACATCGCCGGCAAACGACCATTCGATACGCTGGAAAAACACCCCGGCTTCCTGGTCCCGATGCTGGTCCGCGTGGATGATATTGCCCCCATGCTCAAAGATCCACCCGGCCACCCGGGCAACGATCCCGGCCTGGTCGGGACCAAAGAGCAGGGCGATCAGCGTTTTGTCACAAGTCGACATGCCGTTCAAACAACGTTTCCCGCGTAAGACTGGAGGGAGCGCACCGTGATACGCTTCTCCTTCATCGCTTCGATCCCGTTGAGGGCAGCCTGGGCCCCTGTTATTGTCGTCATGATGCAGACATTGTGGGCACAGGCGACCGACCGGATGACATTCTCATCCCGACGCGGATACATTCCGGAGGGGGTATTGATGATCAGATGGATCTGACCGTTCTTGATCATGTCGACGACATTCGGACGGCCCTCGGTCAACTTGTGCAAGGGGTGAACCGCCACCCCGTTGTCCTTCAGGGTCCGGGCGGTTCCACTGGTCGAGTAGACATCAAATCCCAAGGCCTCCAGCCGACGGGCCAGATTCACTGCCCGGTCCTTGTCCGCGTCTTTCACGCTCAGGAAGACATTGCCCTTGGTCGGCAGGGCCGGCTTGGCCGCCATCTGGGTCTTGGCGAAGGCGATCCCCAGATCCTCGTCCATACCCATGACCTCGCCCGTGCTGCGCATTTCCGGACTGAGCAGGATGGGGGCTCCCGGAAAACGCACAAACGGGAACACCGCCTCCTTCACACACCAATGCTTCGGGGTCAGTTCGCGGGTGAAACCCAGATTCTCCAGGGTCTCTCCGGCCATTACCTTGGCCGCCAGCTTGGCCAGGGGAACCCCGATGGCCTTGCTGACAAAAGGCACGGTCCGCGAGGCCCGAGGATTGACCTCGAGGACATAGAGCTCGTTGTCCTTGATCGCAAACTGGACATTCATCAGACCGATCACGTTGAGCTCGCGGGCCAGCGCGTAGCTGGCGGTACGGACCCGCTCGAGGATCGGTTTCTCCAGGGTGTGCGGCGGCATGACCATGGCGGCGTCTCCGCTATGGACGCCGGCGAACTCGATGTGCTCGAGCATGCCGCCCACCACGGTAGTCGTGCCGTCCGAGATACAGTCAACATCCAGCTCGATCGCATCCTCCAGGAACTTGTCGATCAGAACAGGCTTGTTCGGGGAAACCTCGAAGGCCTCCCGGACGACCCGCTTGAACTCGTCCGGCTCGTAAACGATGAACATCCCGCGTCCACCCAGGACGAAGGACGGACGCAGCAGTACCGGAAATCCGATCTCATTGGCGAACTCAAGGGCTTCCTCCTCGGTCATGGCCGTGCGATTGTCTGGCTGCTTCAGACCGATCTTCTGCAGGATGGCCGAGAAGATCCTCCGATCCTCCGCCGCATCGATGCTCTCCGGGCTTGTCCCGATGATGTTGACTCCATGGGCCATGAGGGCAGTCGCCAGATTGAGCGGCGTCTGACCCCCGAACTGCACGATGGCTCCCCAGCAGTTTTCCCGACGGTAGATCTGAAGAACGTCCTCCAGGGTGAGCGGTTCGAAATAGAGCCGGTCGGAGGTGTCGTAGTCGGTCGAGACCGTCTCGGGGTTGGAATTCACCATGACCGTCTCAATTCCCATCTCGTCGAGGGCGAAGGACGCATGGACGCAGCAGTAGTCAAACTCGATGCCCTGGCCGATCCGGTTGGGGCCGCCCCCCAGAATCATCACCTTCCGTCGATCCGAGGAAATGACCTCGTCCTCATCGCCGTAGGAGGAATAGTAATAGGGGGTGAAGGCCTCGAATTCGGCCGCACAAGTGTCGACGAGACGGAAGGTGGTCCTGGGACCATGGGCTTCCCGCCATGCATGCATCGTCTCATAATCCGTCTTGAAGAGGACCGCCAGCTGGGCGTCGCTGAAGCCCTGCTCCTTGGCCTCCAGGACGAGATCGCGAGGCACCGTCTCCAGCGTATGAGACGCCAGAATGTCTTCCATCTCGTGGATCTGCCTGAGCTGGGCCAGGAACCATGGGTCGATGAAGGTCAGGTCGAAGATCTCCGCGTCACTGAATCCCGCCTTGAAAGCGAGGCGGATATAGAAGATCCGGTCGGCATTGGGCTTGCCCAGTCTGGCCCGGATCACGTTGGAATCGGTGATCTCGAGTCCGCCCAGACGGCCGCCTCCTCCCAAACCACGGGCACCGATCTCAAGCGACCGGAGTGCCTTCTGCAGGGATTCCTTGAAGGTCCTCCCGATGGCCATCGCCTCGCCCACCGATTTCATCGACGACGTCAGCGTGGTGTCGGCACCCGGGAATTTCTCGAAGGTGAACCGTGGGATTTTCGTCACCACATAATCAATCGTCGGCTCGAAGCTGGCCGGGGTTTCGCGGGTGATGTCGTTCTGGATTTCGTCGAGAGTGTAGCCGACCGCCAGCTTGGCGGCGATCTTGGCGATGGGGAATCCGGTCGCCTTCGACGCCAGGGCCGAACTGCGGGAAACCCGCGGATTCATCTCAATGACGACCATCCGGCCGGTCTGGGGATCCACCGCAAACTGGATATTGCTGCCGCCCGTCTCGACTCCAATTTCACGAATGACGGCAAAGGAGGCGTCACGCATCGCCTGGTATTCCTTGTCTGTCAGGGTCAGGGCCGGGGCCACCGTGATCGAATCTCCGGTGTGCACGCCCATCGGGTCAAAATTCTCAATCGAACAGATGACGACGCATTGATCCTTGTGATCGCGCATCACTTCCATCTCGTATTCCTTCCAGCCGATCAGGCACTCCTCGATGAGGACCTCATGGACAGGGGAGACGTCGAGTCCGTTCTCCACGATCTGCTCGAACTCCTCGCGATTGTAGGCGATGCCGCCGCCCTGGCCTCCAAGGGTGAAACTGGGGCGGATGATCAAGGGATAGAACCCGATCTCATCGGCAGCCTCGCGAGCCGCATCCATCTTGCGCACGGTGCGGGACTTCGGGGTATCCAGCCCGATCTTCGCCATGGCCTGCTTGAACAGCTCACGGTCCTCCCCCTTGCGGATCGCCTCCTTCTTTGCCCCGATCATCTCGACCCCGTACTTCTCCAGGATTCCGGCATCGGAGAGTTCCAGGGAGAGGTTCAGGGCCGTCTGTCCGCCCAGAGTCGGCAGGAGGGCCTCGGGCCGTTCCGCCGCGATGATCTGCTCGAGCATGTCCACCGTCAGTGGCTCGATATAGGTCACGTCGGCAAACTCGGGATCGGTCATGATGGTCGCCGGGTTGCTGTTGACCAGAACCACCCGGAAACCCTCCTCGCGGAGGGACTTGCAGGCCTGGGTGCCGCTGTAGTCGAATTCGCAGGCCTGACCGATCACAATGGGGCCTGAACCGACGATCAGGATGGTTTTGATGTCCTTACGTTTGGGCATGGGTACGCGGGCGCCAACTTTCTTGCACAGGCGCCCGGTGGGGCAAGCGCTATCTGGATGAACCGCGCGTTTGCGAGCGGCCGTTCCGGAAAAACCCGACTTCAGTCCGTCGGGTTTCCTGTCCTGCCCATCAACCCGCCGCGGGGGCCGCGGCCGGGGCGCCGATCCGGGATGGATCGCATTTGAGGATCTGCGCCGCCTGCTCAACGTCGTTGCGGCAGGTATGGAGGACCATGCTGATGTATTCGCGCTCCTGCCCGCTCACGTAGTCGTCAAGGGACGGCCAGTCCGAGAGGTCGCGCAGGCGCTGGGGCAGTTGACGCGACGAGATCAGACGGGATTCCGAAGCGGCGACGACCTTGGAAACGACCTGGTTGAACTCGGCCAGGTTGCCTGGCCAGTAATACGAGGTCATCGTATGCAGGGCATCCTTGGTGAACTCGATCTGGTTGCCCTCGAAGAGCGGATTGGCGCACTGGGCGAGGAGGGCCTTGATCAGGAGAGGAATATCCTCGGTCCGATCCCGCAGAGGCGGTACAATCAGCGGGAGAGCCGCCACCCGAAAGAACAACTCATCATTGAAACGCCCCTCGTCCACGAGCTGTTCCAGGTCGACTGTCGAGGAACAGATGAGACTGAACTCCGCCGACCGTCCACGCAGGACGCTGACCAGTTCGGTCTGAAAAGCTTCCGGCAGGGATTGCAGATTCTCCAGATAGAGGGTGCCGCCGCTGGCTTCCCCGATCCACGAACCTCCGCAGCCATTCTCGCCGAGCAACCCGGCGCGGAAGCCTTCATCCGAACTCAGGGAGCAATCGATGCGCACGAGCGGTGCTTCATCGGGATGGCGTGCAGCGTGGATGACCTCCGCGATGGTTCCCTTGCCACAACCGATTTCTCCCTGCAGAAGAAGCGGGGTCCGGCTGTCCACCAGCTTTCGAATCTGTTGCACCAGACGCCGAATGGCCGGACTGCGGCCGACGATGCGACTCTCGATTTCGTCGCCGGCAGCCGACTGGATCGCGCCCGAAGCGCGGCTGCGGGTGGCCTCCCGGAACTCCAGCGCCCGTTTCAACGTCTTGATCAATTCGTCCACCTTGAACGGCTTCTGCAGGTAATCAAAGGCGCCGTACTTCAGCGCCTGGATGGCGCTGTCCGTGCTCGCGTAGGCCGTCATGATCGTGACAACCGCGGTCGGATCATAGATCTTGAGGTTGCGCAGGAGGGTGATCCCGTCCATCGGCTTCATGTCGATGTCCGCCAGGACCAGATCGAACTTCTCCGCCTTGTAGCGGGCCAGGCCCTTCTCCCCGTCCGTGGCGAAGGCGGTCGAAAAGCCGGTCGGCTCGATGACCGCCTCCAGCATCTCGTGGATTGAGACGAGATCATCAACTATCAGGATCGAAGGCATCGGTGAGATTCTGTCGGCTCTTTCCAGCGGGACGATGATTCAGGCGACCGGACCGTTCCGCCGCTCAGAGACCGCCGGCGACCGAGGACAACTGGAAAATGGGCAGGAACATCGCCATGACGATGCCGCCGACAACCACGCCGAGGAAGACAATGAGCATCGGCTCGATCAGCGAAGTGAGTGAGGCAATGATGGTTTCGGATTCCGTGTCATAAAAATCGGCGATCTTCTCCATCATTCCGTCCACATTGCCGGTCGCCTCTCCCGCCTTGACCATGTGCTTCATCATCGGCGGGAAGAAGGTGTTGGTAGCCAGGATTTCCGAGACCTGACCGCCGGCACTGATATGCTTGGATATCTCGCCGCAGGCCACTTCGATCTGCACCTTGTTGCTGCTCGAGGCCACGATTTCCAGGGTGCGCAGGATGGGCACGCCACTGCGCATGAGGGTGGCGTAGGTGCGGCAGAATCGGGACAGGGCGATCTTGAGCAGGAGATTGCCGAAAATGGGCACCCGCAGCAGCATCCGGTCCTTCACCGTGCGGCCTTTCGGCGTTTTGATGAAGCGCAACCAAAGCTTGTAGGCCACAAAACAGACCGCCGCCAGATAGAAGAAATTGCCCTTCAACCAGTCGCTCAGGTCGATCAGGGCCTGGGTCGGCGTCGGCAGCTTGGCTCCGAAATCCTGGAACATCTCCGCAAAGACCGGGATGACGAAAATCAGCAGGACGTTGACCAGAATGATGGCCAGACCGATGACGGCAATCGGGTAGGTCATGGCCGATTTGACCTTCTTGACCAGTTTGACCGTCGATTCGAAGTATACGGCAACCTTGCCGAGAATCTCAGCCAGACCGCCGCTGGCCTCACCCGCCTCGATCATCGAGATGAAGAGCGGCGGGAAACAATTCGGATACTTCCTCACCGAGTCCGAAAACGAATTGCCCGCTGCGATATCGTTGCGGACGTCGCGGATGATGACCTGAAAGACCGGGTTTTCCGTCTGTTCCTGCAACGCTTCCAAAGCGTTCACCAAGGGCAGACCGGCCTCGAGCATCGAGGCGAGCTGCTGGGTGAAGACCGCCAGATCCTGCAGCTTGAGCTTGTAGGTCTTGGAGCGCTTCTGAACAGCCTTCTGCTTGGCCAGCGCCTGCGGCGTGCGGCTGGAACTGCGGCCTGCACTCTTGCCGGAGGAGGATGAGGCGGTAAGAACGTTGGATGAAGTCGAGAGAAAGGCCATGAGATCTGAGCTGGTTTGACTGAAGATCCCGCCCCGGGAACCGATCCGGGACGCAGTGGCGGCGTCATCCCGAAGGTTCCGAACGAGAACTAATGCTTGACGGGATCTCCATCGGAGATGTAGTCCGCTTCTTTAGTCCGACCGCCCTGCTTTCGGGGGAAAACCCCTTCACCGGGACAAGTTGACCTCTCGAGAGCAGATACGGTAGGATTCGCCAGTCCCCCTTGGGGTTCTCGCGCCAGTCGTTTCGTCGAGTCACTCGGGTCTCTGAGACCCGCATTTCTCCACGGATCGGCAGGAAACAGTGAGTTCAGGATCAATATTCAGGCATCCATGATGTAATGGCAGCATAGGGCTCTTCCAAAGCCCTCGTGAGAGTTCGAATCTCTCTGGATGCACCAGTTTCGAGTGATCCTCCCCCTCCCTGCATGAACCTCATCCTCTTTGAGCCCGAAGAACTCGGACACCCCCTGCCCCTGAAGGACCCGCGGGCGATTCACGTCATCAAGGTCCTCCGAAGAGCCCCCGGGGAGCCGTTCGACGCCGGATTGATCAATGGTCCCAGGGGAAAAGCCTGCTTCCACACGCGTTCCGATGCAGGTCTCGAATTGGAGTTCACACCGGCGGCGGCCCCCGCAGATTCCGAGCCGATCACGCTCCTCGTCGGCCTGCCCCGGCCCCAAACCGCCCGGAAAATCCTCCAGGAGGCGACTTCAATGGGGGTCCGGACAATCCATTTCCATCTGACCGCCCGGGCTGACCCCGGCTATGCCCGGAGCACCCTCTGGACCTCGGGCGAATACCGCCGCCATCTCATCACCGGCGCCGAACAGGCTTTCACCACCCGGCTCCCTGGCCTGACCCACGGGCGCCCGCTCGAGGAGGTGCTGGCGGCACTCGACGATGCCCCCACCCGCCTCGCTCTCGACAACTATGAAGCGGCCGGACCTCTTTTCGATGCACCGCTCAATGGCGGCCAGACGGTTCTCGCCGTCGGGTCCGAACGCGGATGGGTCCGAGCCGAACGCCAGGCCCTTGTCAGCGCCGGTTTTCAGCTCGTCCACCTCGGCGAACGGGTCCTGCGTACCGAGACCGCCGTCGTGGCGGGTCTGGCCATCCTCAGAGCGCGGCTGGGACTGTAGATCGAAGTCATGAAGTGCTTCGAGCGGCAGGCCAGGGTCGGCCTGGCCCTCCCCGGCTTTGTCGAAGCAAGCCCAATTCGTCAATGGCAGAACGCCGCGTCCCTGACGCGCCGTGGAGCAGCCGGTTCAACTGCAGGGTTCCTGCCTCGCTATGCCCCGACCACCCGTCAACCCACCCTCCGGAACAGACAACAGGTCGGCTGGTCGCGGCCTTTTCCGATGCGCCTTTCCAACTGCCAGCCCTTTCCGCCGGGCTCGCGCTGTCCCGGAACTTCCAAAACCAGGAGACTGTGCTCCCGGGCAATCCCTTTTTCGCCAAGCAGCCCGAAGAGCGGTCCGAGCACCCGATCCATTTCCGTGAACGGAGGATCCGCGAAAATGATGTCAAAAAACCCGTCCGGACCCGGCCGCCACTTGAGGACATCGGAAGGGACGATCGTTCCGCTTCCGGAAGGTCGTCCCAGACTCTTTTCCACCGCCGCCAGATTCTCCTTCAGGCAGCCAAGCGCGCCCCGGTCCCGCTCAACAAAAACGGCCGAATCCGCCCCCCGGCTGAGCGCCTCCAGGCCGTAGGACCCGGTCCCGGCGAAAAGATCGAGCACCCGGGCACCCACAATCACCGGACCGAGACTGGAAAAGACCCGCTCCCGCAGGCTGTCCATGGCGGGACGGATCGCCCCGCGGGCCGGAACCCTCAACGGAATCCCCCGGGCTCCTCCTCCCGTCACCCGCATGGACTCAACCCTGATTCCGGCCGGATAATGCCGCTTACAATTTCATCTCTTTCTTTGACCACTCTGGCAGGCAGGCCTAAGGGAAGAGAGGGAGGATATCGAGATGAATTCGATTCCGCCCACCCGAACGACTCTTGCCAAGGCCCATTTCCACTTCTCAGCGTCAGCTTTCGGACCGGCTCCGCATCGCCGCCGTCCTGCTGGGCCTCGCCTGCCTGGCTTCCTTGGGTCGCGCCCAGGTGGTCAACATCTGGCCGATCTTTGTGGGCGAGGGAAAAGACGGCACCGCCCCGGCTTTCGGACAGGATTTCTCCGGCTGGAACGCAGCCGGACCGCTGGTTTTCCATGAAAAAGTGGGCGGCATCGATACCCGTGGAATCCGCCCCCTGCATGTCCGTTTCCAGGACCCGGTTTCCGGCCATGTCCGGGGCCACGTCCTTTATCCGGTTTTCAATTACCGGATCGAGGAGGACTACTTCAACTGGAACCTCTTCTACCTGCTCAATTACAAATCAGACCAGGAACCCGGTATTTCCGAATTCAATCTCTTCCCTTTCATCTTCTACAAGAAGACCCCGAATCCGGAGAGCTCCTATTTCGGTATCTTTCCGATCGCCGGGGATGTGAAGCGACGATTTGCGCAGGGGAAATTCAGCTGGTTCCTCTTTCCCCTCTACGGTCGTTTTGAGAAGGGCCTCGTCACCACTCTGACCACCCCCTGGCCTTTCATCAAGACGGTCTACGGAGACGACAATCACGGCTTCGAGCTCTGGCCCCTCGCCGGTTCCCGCCACAAGGAAGGCGACTACCGCGAGAAGTTCATCCTCTGGCCGTTCATCATCACCCGCGATCAAAAGCTCTGGCTCGAAAAACCCGAGGAAACCCGGATCTACTTTCCCTACTTTCGCCAGACCACCGCCCGGTATGACAACAGGTCGTATTTCTGGCCCTTCATCGGACGCACCTACAGCACCGTCCCCCGCTACGTCGACAAGCGCTATTTCTGGCCTTTCCTCGTTCAAACCCGGGGCGATCACATTTACGTCAATCGCTGGGGGCCCTTCTACACCCACTCCATCCGCAAAGGGGTCGACAAAACCTGGGTCGCCTGGCCCCTCTTCCGCCACCAGTCCTGGACCGAAAGCAACCTCGACCAGACCAAGACCCAGTTCCTTTACCTCCTCTACTGGAACCTGACCCAGAGACGTGCCGGCGAAGCGGAGGGTCCGGTCGCCCGCCGGACCCATGTCTGGCCGCTGGCCAGCCGCTGGGATAACGGGGCCGGAACCCGGCAGTTCCAGCTCTTCAGTCCACTGGAACCGTTCTTTCCATTCAATCGCGCCGTCCGGTCGCTTTACAGCCCGCTCTTCGCGGTTTACCGGTCCGAACAGATCGGCGATGACTTCTCCCGGCACAATCTGCTCTTCAATTTCATCACCTACCGGCGGGAAGCCGATAGGGTTCAAACCGATATCGGCCCCCTCGCCGGGTGGGGACATCACGAAAACGGCTCGCATTTTTCCCTGCTCAAGGGCTTCTTCGGCTACGAGAGGCAGGAAGATCGCCGCCGGTTTCGGCTTTTCTGGATTCCGATCGGAAGATCAACGCCCGCCTCCTCCCATCCATGAACCAGGTTACCCGAGCTCTCGAATCGATCGGTGACACCGTGATCCTCGCGGTGCGGACGCTCGGGTATCTGGGGACCCTGCCGCGTCAATTCCACCGTCTCATCGACCAGGCCTACCTGATCGGCTACACCACGCTTCCGATCGTTGTCATCCTGAGTTTCTTCATTGGCAGCGTCCTCGCCCTTCAGACCGGCTACAGCCTGAAGGCTTTCGGGGCCCAGGATTTCATCGGCGCCGTGGTCGGCCTCTCCATGGCCCGCGAACTCGGCCCAGTCATGGTCTCCATCCTTCTCGCCGGGCGGGTGGGCTCGGCCGTGACCGCCGAACTCGCCTCGATGCAGGTCTATCAGGAAGTCGATGCCCTCCGGACCATGAACATCCCGCCGGAGCGGATTCTCGTTCTTCCCCGGATCATCGCCGTCCTCTTCATGATGCCCGTCCTGACCATTGTCGGCAATGTCGTGGGCTGGATCGGGGGCGCCGTCGTCGCCGTCTACGTCCCGCTGGTCGGAACCGGCTGGGACGCCTACTTCCAGAGCCTGCGCGCCACCGTGGGCTTCCGGGACATCAGCGACGGCCTGATCAAAGCGGAAATCTTCGGATTCTTCGTCATCCTCGTCGCCTGCCAGATCGGTCTCAATACCCGCGGCGGCCCCCGGGAGATCGGGAGCTCCGTCACCCGGTCGGTGGTCGTTTCCCTCATCCTGATCCTCGTGCTGGACTATTTCGTGACCCGCGCCCTGCTCTGATGACGACCGCCACCGACACGAAACACCCCAAGCCCGCCGGCCGGGCCGTCGGGCTCGAAGTCTCCGGCCTGAACAAGGTCTACGGCGACCACACCGTTCTGACCGACATCAACCTGACCGTCGCGCCCGGCGAGGTATTCGTGATCATGGGACCCAGCGGTTCCGGCAAGAGCGTCCTGCTCAAACACATGATCGGCCTCGAACAACCGACCTCGGGTACCGTGACCATCGACGGCCAATCCGTGGCCGACCCCGCCACCCTGACCGACCTCCGGGCCACCCTCGTTTTCCAGGCCGGCGCGCTCTTCAACTCGATGAGCGTCTTCGACAACCTCGCCCTCTACCCGACCGAGCACCGGATCGGCGACCGGGAAAGCATCCGGGAAAAAGTGATGGACACCCTGCGCATCCTCTCCCTCGAGCAAGCCGCCGGCAAATTCCCCTCCGAACTGAGCGGCGGCATGCGCAAGCGCGTCGCCATCGCCCGCGCCCTCGTGATGGAGCCCCAGCTCATTCTTTACGACGAACCGACCAGCGAGCTCGACCCGATCATGGCCGCGACGATCAGCGAGATCATCGCCTGCCTGCGCGAACAGACCCACATCACTTCGGTCGTCGTCTCCCATGACCGCGACCTTTCCCTGACCGTCGCCGACCGGGTCGCCCTAATGCAGGATGGAAGAATCCATCTGGTGGATACGCCCGAGGGCTTCCGCAAGTCGACCGATCCGGTGGTCACCGAATTTCTCAATCCAAAGATCGATCTCGCGAATCCGCGATACAAAGCGAAGGAATAATCCATGAGCACCAGCATGCAATCCGTCCGCGTCGGCCTCTTCTTTCTTCTCGGCCTCGCCCTCATCTGGGTTGTCTTCGAGGCCCTCGGCCACAAACCGGTCTTCGGCGACAAGGGCTACGAACTGGTCGGCCGCTTCCAGAGCCTCAAGCAGCTGAAACCCGGAGACGAGATCCGCATGGCCGGAGTCAAGATCGGCACGGTCTCCGCCACCCGCCTCGGGGAGGGCGCGGTCGAAGCCGTCCTGACCATCGACAGCGGGGTCTCCATTCCCGCCGATTGCGTCGGCCAGATCGCGGCGGCCGGCCTTCTCGGCAACAGCTACCTCTCCCTCAACCTCGGGACGTCCTCTCTCGGGGCCTATAAACCCGGCGATACCCTTCAGACGATCGAAGCGATCGACTTGAATGATGTCCTGACCAAGATCGGCCGCTTCAGCGAGAAGCTCGACGGCATGATGGACAATCTCAGCACCGGGCTGGGTGGATTGACCGGCGGCGATGGAGCCGGCCTCTTCGCCAATCTCAATGGGATGGTCGAGGACAACCGGGAAAACCTCACCGCCGCCGTGGCCAACCTCCGCGAGGTTTCCGAGAAGATCAACCAGGGAGAAGGCACCGTCGGCCGGCTCCTCAATGACCCGGCGCTTTACGACCAGGTCCTCGCCGCGATCGAGGACATCCGGCAGGCTTCCGAGAACGCCTCAAAACTGACCGCCGATGCCGCCGACATCTTTGCCACCATCCGCGAAGGCAAAGGGGTGGTCGGCACCCTCGTCTACAATGAGGAGACCCGGGCCCAGATCGAAGCCACCCTCTCCAACGTCCGCGAAATCACCGACAAGCTCAATTCGGGTGAGGGCACCCTCGGAAAGCTCATCGCCGACGGCTCACTCTTCGACGACGCCAAGAGCACCCTGCAGAAAGTGGATACCGCCCTCGACAGCTTCAGCGACCAGGGACCGATCACCGCGGTCGGCGTCGGCGCCCAGGTGCTCTTCTGAGCGAAGGATCCGAACCGCCGCGCCGCGCCGTCACTCGATCCCCGATTTTGCGCTCCCGCCTTCGGCCTTAACGTAGAGGCCGTCGAAGGCGACGGTCCAGGTCTGCCCACCGTTGCTTGAGGACTCCCAGAGTTGGCGGACACTGCCGTCGTCATTCGGCGTCCAGGTAATCCGGTCAACGACAGTCGCGCCCTCCGCATCGAGACGCCGGCCCTCCAGCACCATTTTCCCGTCGACCAGCCCGCCTTCGAGCAGGAGAACGAGCCCGGAGTTATCCACCCAGAACTGCTTCCAGGTATCCGTGGTCGAATCATGGATATTCGTGCTGGTGCCATTGTAGCCACCGGTCCCGGTCCAGGTTTCCCGCAGGGCCCGACCCCCGACTATCGACTCGATCCGGTTGTGACCGGCCACTTTCCCATTGGCCGTGACCTCCCACTCGCCGATCCAGAAGTCAAACTGACGTGCCTTCTCGACGGGCGGCTCGGCGGGACCCTCCGCCTTGAGGATGACCGCAAGGAGCAGGAAGAGGGAAAGCGAAGCCAGGAAACAGCAGAATCGGGGTATTCGCATGGGGCAACCGGGGTTGGAGAACGAAATGAACCCGCCCGCGCAGCTGACGTCAACCCTTGAGCCTCCGGCCGGGAAGGCAGAATGGGGCCCCGGGTTGCGATCGGCCGTTTGTTGGGAAATAAATGACACTCCACGTCCCTCACACTCAGATGATCCGAACATCCGCCATTTTCCTGCTCTTCCTCGGCGCCGCCCTGGCTGCCTGTGCCAAGACTTCCTCCAAGACCCAGGGGGCCGGTAAGGACGGGAGTCTCGACGGCCTGGCTGTCGCCACCTTCGCCTCCGGCTGCTTCTGGTGCGTCGAGGCGATCTACGAAAGCGTCAACGGCGTCCATGAGGCCGTTTCGGGATATTCCGGGGGAGAGAGCAAAGACCCGAGCTACCGGAACAAGGGAGGGCACGCCGAAAGCGTCCAGGTCTATTATGATCCGAAGGTCGTCAGCTTCGCTGACCTGATCGAGGTCTATTTCAACTCCCAGGACCCCACCCAAGTCAACGGCCAAGGCAACGATCGGGGCGCCGCCTACCGTTCGATCATCTTCTACCGGACACCGGAGGAGAAGCAGATCGCCGAGAAGGCCAAGGCGGACCTGGCCGCCTCAGGGAAATACGACCGGCCGATTGCCGCGGAGATTCAGCCTTTCGTCCACTTCAAGGAAGCGGAGGATTACCATCAGGATTTTGAACGCAACAACCCGGACAATCCCTACGTGCAAAACGTCTCAATCCCCCGCCTCGAACGATTCAAGCAGCAGTGCCCGGCACTGATCAAGAAATAGCCCACTGCCGCCGCACCTCTCCCACCGCGGCAGCCTGCTGGTCAGGCAATGAGCTCCAATTGCCCTCGATCGAGATGAGTCGCTCATAACCGGCCGCCTTCAGCGCCGCCATGAACGGACGGAAATCGTCACCTTTGACCCCGGGCACCGTCCGTTCGGCTTTCTCTGCCAGATGGGCATGGTGCAGGAGGTGTCCAAACCGGCGGATCTCGTCGGGAGATTCGTCCTCCCGGAGCATGTGATAGAAGTCCGTCAGCAACCGAATGTGCGGATGATTCACCGCGTCCACCACCTGCGCCCCGTCCGCCAGCGAATTGATGAAATTGCACTCTGTCCGGCTGAGCGGCTCGATCACCACGGTGACCCCGTGACGCTCGGCCAGGGGTACGATCCGCCGGTTCGCCTCGATGAACTGGGCCAGCCCCTCGTCACGGGACAGCCCCTCGGGCAGCTTCCGGGCGCCGCCGCTGCCGAAAACAATCACCCCGATGCCGACCTGTGCCGCGCGCCGAAACGCCGTGTCGGCGTACCGTTCCAGGCGTCCATAATCGATGGCCGGACCCGTCACCCTCAGGTCGGCCGGCAGGAAGCAATTGGCCGCCGGGATCGGGAGAGCCAGCGACGCCGCCAGCCTCCGGTTGCTCTCAAAGACTTCGTCCGGTTGATCCGGCTTGAGGAACGACTGAACATTGGCCTCGACGTAATCAAAGGCCGGATGGGGGATCATCGCCAACGCCTCCGGCGACATGCAGATGCCGATTTTCATTGAGTGGATTGGGTAAAGAGCTCGGAGAAGATCTGCCGGATTCTCCACGGCTGGCCAGGGACGACCAGCCCTACCGATTGGCCAAGACCTTTGATTCTTATGTTCTTTGCAGTTCTCCCCTTAAAATTGCCCGATGGCCATCCGCAAAGTCCTTACTTCTCGACCAGGTTGGCCGCGATATAATCGTAGCTCTTCTTCAGTGACACAAAGGGATCGCCCGGGCAGGTGTCCTGTTCGACGATGAACCATTCGCAGCCCGCCTTTTCTGCCGCCGCCACGATACGCTTGAAATCGAGGTTGCCGTAACCGATCTCGGCAAAGACCGGCTTGTTCTCCGGCAGGTAGCCGTAGTCCTTCAGGTGAATGAGGGGCAGGCGACCGGCCAACCGGTTGCACCAGTCCACCGGGTCGCCACCGCCATACTGCACCCAGTAGGTGTCGATCTCCCCGACCAGGTTCTTCGGGTCGGTCGTCGCGTAAATCGTCTCGAGCAGGGTCTTCCCCCCGACCCGGAGAAACTCAATCGCGTGATTGTGGTAACCGAGCACCTGACCCGCCTCACGGAGAACCGCACCCGCCTTGTCCAGATCGGCCGCGAGGGAACGCACGTGCTCCGGATTGGAGAACTCCACCCCCGCCGGATAGGGATAGGCCGTGTACTTGCAGCCGAGCTTCTTCAAGCGCTCAACCACCACTTCGGGAGTCTTGCGGATGATGTCGCCGTTCTCGTGGGTGGCGCAGCAGGTCAGGCCTTCACCCTCGAGAATCCTGACAAGTTCGGCCTCGTCGATCGGTCCCATTCCGCTGACCTGGACCGACGTGTATCCGATCTCCCGGATCTTCTTCATCGATGCCGCGATGTCGGCCGGGGTCCTCGTGAACTCCCGAATGGTATAGAGTTGGGCGGCGACTTGATTGAGTTTCATGATAATGGGTTTCTGATTAAGTGTCTGGGAGTTTTGGCAGGAGAGGCTTTACGCCTCGATTACCCACCGGTTCGAGGCATAAAGCCTCTCCTGCAGGTAACTCCGGCCTTGGTCCGGTTCAGGAGGTGAATGACTTGGACATGTCCGCGGCGACCGACTTCTTCACCTTTTTCTTGCGGCGGGGTTTTGACTCGGCGATCAGCTTCTTCAAACGCTGCTCGTAAGCGCGACCGTTGAGCGGGAGTTCCACCGTCTTGCCGGTGAAGGCGGAGTGCAGAATGGCATTGCCCAGTTCAACCGAGTGGATGCCTTCGACCGCTGGGGCTAGGAGTTGTTTTCCATCGAGGATGGCATCGACGAAATTCTGAATGATCTCATTGTGCTGTCCGCCGTTACCCTTGACCGGGATGGTGATGTCCCAGGTATCCGGTTTGCCGAACAGCGTGTCCGACGTCCGGCTGAACTCGGAGGCGGGGATGACGTTGCGGGTAAAGGAGATCCCCCGTTCATCGATGACCACCCGCCCGCGTTCCGCCGCGATCTCGAGGCGGTTCGTGCCCGGGGCTTCACCGGTCGAGGTGATGAAAACGCCGGTCGTCCCGTCGTTGTATTCGAAGTAGGCGGTCACATCGTCCTCGACCTCGATCTGGTGGAAGCGGCCGAACTGGCAAAAACCACGGACCCGGTCCGGCATCCCGAAGAGCCATTGGTAAAGGTCGAGATTGTGCGGGCACTGGTTGAGGAGCACGCCGCCCCCCTCGCCGGCCCAGGTGGCCCGCCAACCACCGGACGCGTAATAATTCTCCGGACGGAACCAGGTGGTGATGATCCAGTTGATCCGGCGAACCTTGCCCAGTTCCCCGCTGCGGATCATCTCGCGGACCTTGGTGTAGTGGGGATCCGTCCGCTGATTGAACATGGCCGCGAAGACCAGCTTCTTGTCCGTATAGGCGGCGATCAGCCGCTCGGCATCCGCCTTGTGCACGGAAATCGGCTTCTCGACCAGGGTGTGCAGACCGGCTCTGAGTGACGCCGCACCGATGGTGGTGTGATCGTAGTGCGGGGTCGCCACGATGACCGCGTCGACCTCGCCGGAAGCGATCATCGCATCGGCCGAGGCAAAATGCCTGAGCTCGGGAAAAGGCTTCAGGCGGTCGGGATCGGTATCACAGACCGCGACCAGGGTTGCCCGGTCGATTCTCCTGTCGAGGATACTCCGGGCATGAACCGAACCCATATTGCCCAGACCAACGATGCCGAGTCTTACCTGCTTCATGAGGGAGAAAAGTGCGAAAACCGGGATTCAGTTCATCTGAAAACCACGGGCAAACACGTGTGTGAGTTTCCATCGGCAGAGTCAACTGGATTCACCTGTCCGTCTCAAGCGGGCCGGGAGTATCCGTGAAGGGCGTGCCCCCCGCACTTTGACCTTCTTACTTCCTCCGTTTTGCTGCAGACTGTCCCCATGCCTCGCCCCAACACACTCAAGGCGGATTTCTGCATCGCCGGAGGCGGTATGGCCGGAGTCTGTGCCGCCCTGGCCGCCGCCCGAAACGGCGCCTCCGTGGTCCTGATCCAGGACCGTTCCGTCCTCGGGGGCAATGCCTCGTCAGAGGTTCGGATGCACGTGGTCGGGGCCGACTGTTCGGGCGGCAAGCCCGGCGCGCGTGAGTCGGGCATCATCGAGGAATTGCGCCTGGAGGATGCCTTCCGAAATCCGCACCGCTCCTATTCGCTCTGGGATCTCCTGCTCTACGAGAAGGTTCACCTCGAACCGAAAATCACCCTGCTCCTCGACACCGTCTGCACCGGTTGCGTGACGACGACCCGTGCCTCCGGCCTCAAGGTCATCGAATCGGTCGAAGCCCATCGGGAATCGACCGAGGATCATTTCACCATCGAGGCCGCCTTCTTTGCCGATTGCACGGGGGACGGTCGCCTCGGACTTGAGGCGGGTGCGGATTTCACAATGGGGCGGGAAGACCGGGCCGCCTTCGGTGAAACCCTCGCCCTCGAGCAGGCGGACCGCCAGACCCTGGGCAGTTCCATCCTCTTCACCGCCCGGCGCCATGCCGCACCCCAGCCCTTCGTGGCCCCTTCCTGGGTCCGCTCTTTCAAGCAGAGCGACTTCGTCCACCGCGCGTTTGATGGCTACGAATATGGCTACTGGTGGTCGGAATGGGGCGGTCAGCTCGATACGATCAAGGACAATGCGGCGATCCGCCACGAACTGCTGCGAATCGCCCTGGGCATCTGGAACTACATCAAGAACTCCGGCAACCACCCCGACTCTGCCCATTGGGCCCTGGAGTGGGTCGGAGCCATTCCCGGAAAACGGGAATCCCGGCGCTTCCTCGGCCGCCATATCCTGACCGAACACGATGTGCTGAAGGGAGTGACCCCGCCCGATCAGGTCGCCTATAGCGGATGGGCCATCGACCTGCACCCCCCGTCAGGCGTCGATGTCCCGGAAGAGCCGCCCTACACCCCCACCCGGTTCCCCCATCTCTTCGGAATCCCGGTCGGCTGTTACTGCTCCCGCAATGTGGGCAATCTCTTCATGGCCGGACGGAATATCAGCGCCACCCACGTCGCCTTCGCCAGCACCCGGGTCATGGGCACCTGCGCCATCGGGGGTCAGGCGGTCGGCACCGCCGCCGCCCTCCTGCACGGATCCGGCAAACAGAGCCATCTCGAGCTGACCGCCGGCAGCCCGCAGATCCACGCCCTCCAACAACGCCTCCTGCGCGACGACGCCTTTCTTCCGGGAATCGTAAGCGAAGACGAAACGGACCTCGTCCGCACCGCCGTCATTCGCAGTCCCGATTCCGCGCCCGGGATGGAATGCCGTTCCCTCACCGATGGCGTCACCCGCAGGCTGAAGGCCGCATGGGGAACCTGGGCCTCGGACTCTGCGCATCACTTTGAGTCGGCCGGACTCCCCGCTTCCATTGAGATCACCCTCGCCCGGGAAAGCCGGATCCGGACAATCGAGATCACTTTCGATTCCGGCTTCGAACGGCCCCTCGCGATCACTCCAAGCGACTGGTTCACCGCCAGGATGACGCGCGGACCGCAGCCCGAACTGGTCCGGGACTACCGGATCCGCGTGGACGGGCAGGTCGTGATCGAGGAGGTTGGCAACTTCCTGCGCAAGCGTGCGCACCGGTTGAAGGAGACCGTCACCGGGTCGGTCATCCGCATCGAACTCCTGGCGACGCACGGACTGCCGGTGGCGCGGGTCTTCGAAGTCCGGGCCTATGGTTGAGACCTCGTGCAGAGAGGTGCCCGAATGGCGCCAGGCCAACGCTTCGACGGACGGCCCAGCGGTCCGTCCCTACCTGTTTGGCGGTCGCGCTGGGGCACGACCCTCCACTGAAACCTGGTTGAGGGACACGAATCAGTTGTTGGGGATCTGGTATGGCCAAGAACCTGTAGGAGAGGCTTTACGCCTCGATCCTAAACTGCCTGGACAAGAATCGAGGCGTTAAGCCTCTCCTACCCAACCCGCCGGATCCTATTGGCGGTCGCGCTGGGGCACGACCCTCCATCTGAAACCTGGTGGAGGGACACGAATCAAATGTTGGGGTTCTGGTATGGCCAAGAGCCTCTAGGAGAGGCTTTACGCCTCGATCCTAAACTACCTGGCCTTCCGGGCACGGGCTTTCTTCTTCGCCGGTGTCTTCGATTTCCTGGTGGCTGCTTTGGCGGATTTCTCCGCCGCGTAGCGGGCCCGCAGGCGCAGTCCGTTCAAGCGGATGAAACCGGTGGCATCGTTCTGGTTGTAGCTGCTGGCCACGCCTTCCATCGAGGCAATCTCGGGATCATAAAGCGAGAAGACCGACTTCCGTCCGCAGGTGATGACGTTGCCCTTGTAGAGCTTGAGCCGGACCGTCCCGGTAACGCTTTTCTGACTGTCGTCCACCAAGGCCTGGAGCGCCTCCCGCTCGGGCGCAAACCAGAAGCCGTAGTAGACGAGTTCCGCATACTTCGGAATGAGCGAATCGCGCAGGTGCATGAGGTCACGATCCATGGTCAAGGTCTCCATCTGCCGGTGGGCATGCAGGAGGATGGTGCCGCCCGGAGTCTCGTAGACCCCCCGGCTCTTCATCCCGACAAAGCGGTTCTCCACCAGGTCGACGCGGCCGATTCCGTGTTTGCCGCCCAGGCGGTTGAGCGCGCGCAGAACACCGGCCGGTGTCATCCGCCGACCGTTGACCGCCACGCAATTCCCGCGTTCGAACTCGAGCTCGACATACTCGGCCTTGTCCGGGGCGTCTTCCGGAGAGACCGAGAGCTTGAACATGCCCTTGTTCTCCGGAGTCGTCGGGTCAAACCAGGGATCCTCGAGGATGCCCGCCTCATAGGAAATGTGGAGGAGGTTGCGATCCATCGAATACGGCTTGGACGCACTCGCTTCCACCGGGATCTTCTGGTCCTGGCAATACCGGATCATCTCGGTCCGACCGGGGAAATCCGCCCGGAAGGCATCGATCTTCCACGGTGCGATGACCTCAAGTTCGGGCGCGAGAGCCGCATAGCTCAGCTCAAACCGGCATTGGTCATTGCCCTTGCCCGTGGAACCGTGAGCCACCGCGTCCGCCTTCTCCCGCCGGGCCAGGTCGATCTGCGCCTTCGCGATAAGCGGGCGCGCGATCGACGTGCCAAGCAGGTACTGACCCTCGTAGATCGCGCCGGCCCGCATCATCGGATAGATGTAGTCGGCGGCGAATTCTTCGACCAGATTGAGCGTGTAGTGCCGGGTGGCCCCGGTCCGGCGGGCCTTGGTCGAAAGCCCCTTGAGTTCCTCCTCCTGGCCGATGTCGGCCGCAAAGGTGACGACTTCTGCGCTGAAATGATCCTTCAGCCAGTGAACGATGACGGAGGTGTCGAGACCACCGGAATAGGCGAGTATGATTTTCATGGTTCGAATTGTTTAGCGAAAGACTGGATGTAGGGCAGATGATCTGAACTCCAAAATAGCCTTGGAGATGTAGTCACGGCAGTCTCTTGCCGTGGATGGATGTTGGTGCGCCCCAAGAGACTGGGGCGGCTACACCTTTCGACATCATTGTCAACCGGACGAGGCCAGCGCGGCGATGATCGCCTTCTGGGTGTGAAGCCGGTTCTCGGCCTGGTCAAAAACGATGGAACGCTCGCTGTCGAGCACCTCCTGCGTGACCTCCTTGCCCGCGTAGGCCGGCAGGCAGTGCATGAAGAGCGCACCCGGCCGGGCCACCCGGAACAGATCGGACGTCACGGAATAGGGCCGCATCCGCTCGATGCGCTCCTTCTCCTCCTTCTCCATTCCCATGCTGACCCAGACATCGGTGTAGAGGACATCGGCATCGCGAGCCGCCTCGACCGGGTCGGTCGTGAAATGAAACCGCCCGCCCACGCCCCTCTCCTCCAGCAGGCGACGGATTTCCGGTCCCGGTCCGAAGCCTTCCGGCCCGGCCAGGCTGATCTCCATCCCGAAGAGGCCGGCTCCCAGTATCCAGGAATTGGCGACGTTGTTCGCGCAGTCGCCGAAGAAGGCCACCTTGCGGCCTCGCAGGGACGCGGCCAGATCGCCGTCACCCGCCCAGCATTCGGCCGCGCTGAATGCGTCGGTGAAGAACTGGCAGGGGTGCAGAAGATCGGTCAGGGCATTGATGACCGGCATGGATCCGAAGGAGGCCAGGTCCTCGACATCCTTTTGATCGAAGGTCCGGACGACCAGTCCGTGGAGATAACGGGAGAGCACCCTGGCGGTATCCGCAACACTCTCGCCCCGACCCAACTGGATATCATTGCGACTGAGAAAGATCGGATTGCCGCCGAGTTCATGGATGGCCACCTCGAAAGACACCCGGGTCCGCGTGCTCGACTTGGCAAAGACCATGCCCCAGGACTGGCCCTTGAGCGGAGCCGAGCCGTCGCGGCCGCGCGTCGATTTGAACCGCCTTGCGGCACGGAGCAGATCGGCGGCTTCGTCCGGGGTGAAATCGGTTTCCTTGAGGAGGTGCTTCATTGCGATGGGAATTCGGATGGAATGCGAAGGCCGGGGGCGCCGCCCCGGACCGGTCAGGCGTTGCCCTTCTCCAGAACGCCGGTCAGGATGGCGACCGCTTCGTCCAGCTCGCCGCGGGTGGCGATGAGCGGAGGGAGGAAGCGGATGACATTGCCTCCGGCCGTCGGCACGAGCAGGCCCGCTTCCCGCAGGGCGGCATGGACCGGAGCCGGATCCTCCTTGAGTTGGAGGCCGATCATGTAGCCAAGTCCACGGACAGCGACAAGGCGGTCGGGAAAACGGTCGCAGAGCGCCTGCAACTGTCCGAGAAGATGGAGGCCATTTTCCCGGATCTTCTGAAGGAAGTCGTCCGCATCCACAATATCGAGGACGGCAAGGGCCGCCGCGCAGGCCAGGGGCGTGCCGCCGAAAGTGGTCCCGTGGGAACCGGGGGTGAAGAGATCGGCCGCCTTTTCGCCGGCCCAGATCGCCCCGATCGGAAAACCGCCGCCCAGCCCCTTGGCCATGCCGATCGCATCGGGCCGGACACCCGAATGCTCGAAGGCGAAAAACCGGCCCGACCGGCCCACCCCGCACTGCACTTCGTCGAGGATGAGAAGAAGATCGTGCTGATCACAGAGGCGGCGGATGCCGTGGAGGAATTCCGGTTCACAGGGGTGAATCCCGCTCTCACCCTGGATCGTCTCGAGGAAGATGGCGGCCGTGTTTGGTCCAATCAGGCGCTCGAAGCTCTCGAGATCATTCAGGCGGCCGAAGGAGAAACCCTCCAGCAGGGGTCGAAACCCCTTCTGGATCTTTTCCTGCGGCGTGGCACTCATCCCGCCGAACGTCCGGCCGTGAAAGGCATTCTCCGCGCAGATCACCCCGGTGCAGACCCCTTCCTGCCCGGTTTTGCGCAGACCGTGGAGGCGGGCCAACTTGAGCAGGGCCTCATTCGCTTCAGCCCCGCTGTTGCAAAAGAGAACCCTTCCCGGACCGGCTTTCTGGACAAGCCTCCGGGCCAGTTCCCCCTGGGTGGGATTGCGGAAGAGATTGCTGACATGGACGAGTTCGCCCGCCTGCCGCCGGACCGCCTCGACCCAATGGGGATGGCCATGCCCGAGAGCGGTCACCGCGATGCCGGAGGTGAAATCCAGAAACTTTTTCCCGCGATCGTCCCAGACCCGGGTCCCCTCGCCCCGGACCAGGGTGAGCGTGGCACGCCCGTAGTTGCGGATCACATACTGATCGTAGAGCGAGGCAATGGCAGTTTCGTTCTGGGTGCTGCCGGCGAGGGTTTGCGGGTTCATTTTTGCATGGGGTTCCGGACGCGGGTTCCGCGGCTATTCCTGGACGATTTCCGTTCCAATTCCTTTGTCGGTGTAAATCTCGAGCAGAAGGCTGTGCGGCATCCGACCGTCGATGAAGTGGACCCGGTGGACGCCTTCCTGGAGCGCCCGGACGGCGCTGTGGATCTTGGGCCGCATGCCACGGTCGATGATTCCCCGGGCCTTGAGTCCCTCAACCTCGGGTTCCTTGACCGTGGAGATCAGGGTGGAGGGGTCATTGTGATTTTCGAGCAGACCGGGCACGTCGCTGAGGTAGACCAGTCGCCGCGCCCTCAGGGCCACCGCGATGCGGGAAGCAGCCAGATCGGCATTGACGTTATAGGCCTTCCCGTCCCGCCCGAGGGCGACAGGCGAAATGACCGGCACGAAGCCGTCGGCAATCGCCTTCTTGATCAACTTGACCTTCACCTCGACCACGTCGCCGACATACCCGAGATCGACCGGACGACCGTCTTCGTCAACCGTCAGTTTCTCGGCGACCAGTAGGGTGTCGCCCGGCATGCCGAGGGCCTTCGCCTTGCGATCGGCGATCATCCGGCAGACGTCCGGATTGACTTCGGTATCGAGGGTTTTCTTGACCACCGCCATGGTCGCCTCGTCCGTGACCCGCATGCCGTTCTGAAAAACGGGCGTAAGGCCGGATTCCGCCATGGCCCGGCTGATCGATTTGCCTCCGCCGTGCACGACCACCGCATGGATCCCGACCGCCGCCAGAAACGCAATATCCCCCGCCACCCGCGACCGGACCTCCGGATCGGGATCATCCATGAAACTGCCGCCATATTTGATGACAAAAATGGCATCCCGAAATGACTGGATATAGGGGAGGGCCTCGAGAAGGACCCGTGACTTGGCGATCTGCTCGGAATAAGGCATCGATTCAGGGCTCGGGGTGGAATTCAATGCGGTTGGGGTTGGGGTTGGGTGACTGGTCCGCTTCACTCGCTCTTGTTGAAATTGACATAGCCGTCGGTCAGATCGGAGGCGAGCAGCCGAAATCTGCCGCTGCCCAGGTTGAGCCGGACGGTGATCCGGAACCTCCGTTTCGCGACGATGGCCTTCCACTCGGGCTTGCGGGCAGGCTGGGGTTGTCCACCGACGACCGCGGGAACATCCTCATAATCGATGTCGAGTTTGTCTTCCTCCAGGGCGGCACCGGAATAGCCGGCGGCATCGGCGAGCCGGCCCCAGTTGGGGTCTCCGCCGAACCACGAGCTCTTGACCAGCAGGGAGTTCCCGATCGCCCGCGCGACCTTTTCGGCATCGTCCGCACTGGCCGCCCCCTCGACCATGACTTCGACCACCTTGGTGATCTTCTCGCCGTCCGATACGATCATGTCCGCCAGCGCATCGCAGGCCCGGTGAATCGCCCCGGCCAACACGGCCTCACCCGCTTCGTCGATCACCTCGAAGCCGCTCCTTCCATTGGCCAGGACCAGAACGGTGTCATTGGTGCTCATGTCGCCATCCACCGTGATCGCGTTGAAAGTCACCTTGACCACCTGGCGCAGGATCCGGTCGAGAACCTCGGTCGGGGCCTTGGCATCGGTGGCCACGAAGGCCAGCATGGTCGCCATGTTCGGCTGAATCATGCCCGCTCCCTTGGCCATGCCGGCCACGGTGAAGGATTGGTCGCCGGCCTTGACCCTTACGGTCACCGTCTTCTCACGGGTATCGGAGGTCAGAATGGCGTCGGCCGCCCGCTGGCCCTGTTCCGGCGCGGTCGACCTGGCCAAACCCGCCGACCGGATGCCCGGAAGGATGCGGTCCATGGGCAGCAGTTCGCCGATTCGTCCGGTCGAACAGACAAAGAAGCTGCCGGCCGGGGCGCCGACCGTTTCTTCGGCACAACGGGCCATCTCCAGTCCATCCTCCACCCCCTGGGCCCCGGTGCAGGCATTGGCATTGCCACTGTTGGCGACGATCCCGTGGAACATGCCGCCTTTCTTCAGGAGATCCTGGCAGATCCGAACCGGTGGCGCTTTGACTGCATTGATGGTGAAGACACCCGCCGCCGTGCAGGGATCGGGCGAATGGATCAGCGCAAGGTCGAGCCGATCATTCTTCCTGGCGCGGATGTCGCAGGCCGCGGCGGCCAGTTCAAATCCCGCGACATCGGTCAACCCGGGGGTGTGGGTGGAGACTTCGTAATCGGCCATGATTCTAGAGAAGCAATCCTTCTGTTTCCGGAAGATCAAACCAGAGGTTCATGATCTGCACCGCCTGCCCGCTGGCACCCTTCATCAGGTTGTCGATGGCAGAGGTGATGATGAAATTCCCGGTCCGGGGATCGTGGGTGGCGGCCATGTCGATCCGGTTGGTGCCCACCACATCCTTGGTGTCGGGCGTCGATCCCCGTTCCAGCCGCTGGACGAAAGGCCGGCCGCGATAGGTCCGTTCCCAGCAGGCTTCGAGGCTTTCGAGGGTCTGACCCGCCGCAGCCGGAACCACGATCGTGGTGGCGATGCCGCGCCGCATCGGAGCCAGGTGAGGGGTGAACTGGATGACGACCGGTCCTTTCCGGGCCAGGCCCATCTGTTCCTCGATCTCGGCCAGATGCCGATGCCTGACCAGACCGTAGGCCTTGGCACTTTCGGTCCGTTCGCAGTAGAGGTAATCCTCGGCCACTTTGCGACCCGCTCCGCTGACCCCGCTGAAGGAATTGACCACCACTGAAGCGGTGTCCACCAGTCCGTCTTGTATGAGGGGGAGAAGCGGGACCAACACACTCGTCGGGTAACAACCCGGGGCCGCCACTAGGGGCCGCTCCCTCCAACTCCCGTCCGCCCATTCGGGAATCACGTAGCTTGCCCGGGGCAACAGTTCCGGGTCCGGATGGGCTGCGCCGTAATACTCGCTGTAGACTGCCGTATCCGAAATACGGAAATCGGCGCTCAAATCAATCACCCGCCTGCCCGCGTCGACCAGGGGCCGGGCGAAGCTCGCGGCGGCGCCGTGGGGGAGCGCCAGAAAGAAGAGGTCGATGTCGTCCCGGGCGGCCAGTGCTTCGGCCTCCGAGGGATCAAAGACCGCGTCGGGTGCCAGACCCCGCATGGCCGGCATCACCGATTCCAAGGACTTGCCGGCATGCTGCCGGGAGGTGATCGCTTTCAGGTTGACCGCCGGGTGCCTGAGCAGGAGCCGGACCAGGACTTCACCGGAATAGCCGGAAGCGCCGATGATACCAACGTTCATGACGTAAAGAGCGGGAGATGAATCAAATGAATGGGGGAAAACTCAGGATTGGAAAAGACAACGCCCTCTGCGGCCGAGGCCGGAGAGGGCGGAAAAACGGTCCAGTGGCGAAGCGCCCGATCAGCGCTTGGAGAACTGGAAGCGCTTGCGGGCCCCCGGCTGGCCTGCCTTCTTGCGCTCCTTGGCTCGAGGATCTCGGGTCAGAAGACCCGCCTTCTTCAGATCACCACGCAATTCGATATTGTACTTGAGCAGGGCCCGGGCGATCCCGTGCGAGATTGCTCCGGCCTGACCATTGACCCCGCCGCCGGTGACCGTGGCACGAACGTCGAACTGCTCACGCAGATCCGTCAGGACCAACGGCCGCACGGCATTGCGCCGAAAGGCTTCATGTCCAAAATAGGTGTCGAACTCCTTGCCATTGATCTCGATCTTGCCCGTCCCGGTCGTGATCCGGATGCGGGCAGTGGCGGTCTTCCGACGGCCCGTGCCGATATAGGTGATTGTCTCAGTCGCCATGGGTGCTTGCTAGAGGGAAATGGTTTGGGGATTCTGGGCAGCGTGGGGATGCTCCGGCCCGGCATACACTTTGAGCTTGGAGAGCATCTGGTTGGCCAGCCGATTCCTCGGCAGCATGCCCTTGACCGCGTGCTCGACGACGAATTGCGGCTGCCGGGCCTTCATGTCAGCCACCGACCGGTGCTTCTCTCCCCCGACGAAACCCGAAAAGAACATGTAGTCCTTCTGCTCCTCCTTCTTGCCCGTCAAAACGATCTTGTCGGCGTTGATCACGACGACGAAGTCGCCGGTATCGACATGAGGGGTGTAGGAAGGCTTGTTCCGCCCGCGGAGAATATTGGCCACCTTGACCGCCATGCGGCCGAGGACCTGGTTCGACGCGTCAACCACATACCACTGCGGTTTCACGTCTTCTTTCTTGGCAAGAAAAGTCTTCATCGGAGAAAAAGAGGAGCAGGAAGACTCTTTCCAACCCGCGTGTCAACACCGGAAAGAAGGAGAGTCCACCGAAAATGCAAATGCTTCCGGGTTGGGGAAGAAATGGATGGAGAGGACACACCCGCTTCGCTCAAGAACGGAAGAATCGAAAGGGTCAGACGAGAGATGAGTGATGCGTCTCGAATCCACCGAACGACGTTCGACTGTCATCGCCCTGAAACCGAAAACAAAGCCTGAGGAGAGGTAGGAGGGGGTTTACCCCTCGATCAACCGCTGGATCGAGGGATAAACCCTCTCCTACCGAGCAACCGACGCATCGAGCCTTACTCCGTGCGACAATTGCCAAAATGACACGCGGCAGCCTATCCGCCTCCCAGACGAAAAGCGCCCGCCTCTTTCCGGAGGCGGGCGCCGTCAAAACGGGTTGGGGGAACCTCTGCCGAACTCAGCCCCCGAAGCTCACGCCCAGGGTGAAGTAGAAGTGGTTGTCCTCCAGATCATCGATCGTGTGGGTTGCCCAGTGGACACCGGCGCTGATCGCGGTGCTGTCATTGAGCTGGTAGGGAACGACCGCATCGACTCCATAATAGGAATAGCTGTCGCCCTCATTCGGACTCACATACCCGTAGGTGGCCGTGAGATCAAGGGAGGTTCCGGCATCTTCAAACGGGATGCTGTACCCGATGGAGGCCTGGAGGGTCCAGGTCTCGAGGTCGAAGTCATAGTATCCGTAGATCCCGGGTGTCCAACCTTCGAGGTCCCAGTTCAGGCCGACATAGGCCTCGAGGGTATCGTCGACTTCGTCCAGCGGGTAGTAGTAATAGGTCGCACCCACGTCGAGACCGAGGTTGTCGCTGATGGTGAAGCTGTAACCGACGTACACGTCCCATTCGTCGATGTAGCCCTCGGAACTGCGATTCTCCATCGGAAGCGCCCCCCAGATGCCGACGTAGAGATCGTCAAATCCCAGTTCGACGGACGGGTGGAAGGTATTGTCCGCCAGCTTGATACCACGGAAGACATACTCCGATCCGACCGTCATGTCACCGGATATGGAGAATGCCGCGAAGGAAGTACTACCCATCCCGACTACCGACGCCAGGAGGCACGAGGCTAATAGTTTTTTCATAACTGTTGTTTTCTTATCTTGTTTGTTTGCTAAGTCATTCGGAGCTTGCCCGAATTACCGCGAAATAAAGTTCCCAGCCAGCCGTCAGCAAGTCCAATCATGGGCATTGGAAGCGCTCTCCATCCGGTCCGGTGACTTGAAATCGGCGATGACCATCGGCGCACCATAAAGCCGTTTTCATGCCATGACCGTAAAAAAAACCACCTTTTCCTGGAGCTGCTCGATCGGGGCAATTCTCGGATTTCTCGGCGTTCTTGCCGGAGCCTTCGGCGCCCACGCCCTCAAGCCCGGTCTGATCGAGAGAGGGATGCTCGAAGTCTGGCAAACGGCCGTGCTCTTCCATCTCCTCCACGCCATCGCCCTCTGCGCCCTCGGCTGGACCGTCAGCCCTTCCCGGCGGACCTCAAGGGCCGGCCTGATCGCGACCTCCTGGACACTCGGGATCCTTCTCTTCTCCGGTTCTCTCTACCTTCTTGCCCTCGGAGGCCCGCGTTTACTGGGACCGGTCACACCGATCGGCGGCCTCTTCCTGCTCTCCGGCTGGGCCCTCGCCGTGTTCCTGCGTCCCGCGACCCGAACGGCATCGTGACTACGCCAGCGCCCATGCCGATCCCGGGCGCCCTGCGCACCGTTCTTGAGGAGGTGGCTCGGAAAGGCCGCCCTCTCCTGGTCGGAGGTTGCGTTCGGGACTGGTTGATCGGGCTCGAGCCCAAGGACTTCGATATCGAGGTCTACGGCACCGGGTGGGAGGAACTCGAAGCCGTCCTGCAGCGGCATGGGCCTGTTCAGATGGTCGGCCGCAGCTTCGGGGTCATGAAACTCAAGCTCGGCCACGAATTTCATGATTTCAGCCTCCCACGACGGGAGTCGAAGCTGGGACGCGGGCACCGCGGATTCCAGGTCGAGGCCGATCCCGACCTGAGCGAAGAGGAGGCCGCCGCACGAAGGGATTTCACCATCAATGCCCTGATGTACGATCCCTTGACCGATCGGGTCATCGACCATTTCAACGGTCAGGAGGATCTCAGGAACCGTATCCTTCGCCACACCGGTCCCGCTTTTGCCGAAGATCCACTCCGGGTGCTGCGGGGGTTCCAGCTGGCCGCACGCTTCACCTGCACGATGTCTGCCGAGACGATCGTCCTCTGCCGATCGATTATTGATGAGTTCAGGACACTGCCGGTCGAACGAGTCTGGGCGGAGTGGGATAAATGGGCAGTTCAGTCGGTCAAGCCGTCGCTTGGCCTCCGGGTCCTCCGGGAAACCGGATGGATCGCCCACTTCCCGGAGATCGCCGCCATGGATGGGGTTCCCCAGGACCCGGAATGGCACCCTGAAGGGGATGTGCTCACCCACACCGCCTATTGCCTCGACGCCTTGGTGGAAAGTCCTGAGTGGAAGCTGGCCCCTCCCGAGGATCGGCGGATCCAGGCCTTTGCCGTTCTGGCTCACGATTTCGGCAAAGCCACCACCACCGTCCAGGGCGAACGACACGGCAGGATCCGCTGGATCAGTCCCCGCCACGATGCCGTCGGCGGTCCCCTGACTGTGCAGTTCCTTGAAGGGATCGGTGCGCCCAACGCCGTGATCGAGGCCGTCCCGCCTCTCGTCGAGCAGCACCTCTTCCACCTGTCCTGGACCGGAGAGGGTCCAAGCCCGGCCAGCATCCGCCGCCTGGCCCGGCGACTGGCTCCGGCCACCATCGAGCAACTCTGCCGGGTCATGGAAGCCGACAGTCGGGGACGGCCGCCTCTCGACCCCGCCGAGACCGAGGACCGGATCCGGATCCTTGCTCAAGCCTCCGAACGGATGCATCTCGAACAGGACGCCCCCCGCCCCATCCTGCACGGACGCCACCTGATCGAGCTCGGCCTGAAACCCGGCACGACTTTCGGGCCGATCCTGAAGGAAGCCTTTGAAGCCCAGCTCGACGGCGCGTTCGAGGATCTCGAAAACGCCCGCAAATGGCTGGAGAATCACCTGAAATCCAGCTAACGTCCCATCTTCCATCTTCCATCTTCCATCTTCCATCTTCCATCTTCCATCTTCCATCTTCCATCTTCCATCTTCCATCTTCCATCTTCCATCTCCCATCTCCCATCTCCCATCTCCCATCTCCCATCTCCCATCTCCCATCTCCCATCTCCCATCTCCCATCTCCCATCTTCATGACCCAACTCGAACAACTCCGCCAGTTCACGACCGTTGTCGCCGACACCGGTGACTTCAAATCGATCAAGCAGTACGAGCCGCGCGATGCGACGACCAACCCGAGCCTCATCCTCAAGGCGAGCGAGATGCCCGACTACGGAGAGCTGGTCGACCGGGCGGTCGCGGACAACCGCGGCAGTTCCCTTTCCGGTCCGGCCCTCACGGATCATATCATCGATGATCTGCTGGTTCTCTTTGGCTCCGAGATCCTCAAGATCATTCCCGGCCGCGTTTCCACCGAAACCGATGCCCGCCTCTCCTTTGACACCCAGGGCAGCATCGACAAGGCCCATGCCCTGATCGAACGCTATGAAAAGCGCGGCATCTCGCGCGATCGCATCCTGATCAAGATCGCCTCAACCTGGGAAGGTATCGCCGCGGCCGAAGTGCTCCAGAAGGAGGGCATCCACTGCAACCTGACTCTCCTTTTTTCCCTGGCCCAGGCGGTTCGCTGTGCCGAAGCCAAAGTCACCCTGATCTCGCCCTTCGTCGGCCGCATTCTCGATTGGCACAAGGCAAAGACCGGCAAGGATTTCGCACCGGCCGAGGATCCGGGCGTACGGTCGGTCCAGGAGATCTACACCTACTACAAGAAGTTCGGACACCAGACCGAGGTGATGGGTGCGAGCTTCCGCAACAAGGGTGAGATCCTCGAGCTGGCCGGCTGCGACCTTCTGACCATCAGTCCCGACTTGCTCGGTGAGCTTCAGGCCTCCTCCGAATCGGTCACCCGCAAGCTCGATCCCGAGGTCGCCGCCAAGGCGGACCTCAAGGAGATCTCTCTCGACGAAAAGGCCTTCCGCTATCAGGTCAATGAAGACGCCATGGCCACCGAAAAACTGTCCGAAGGCATCCGCAAATTCGCCGCCGACATCGTCAAGCTCGAGAAGATGATCGAGAAGAAGATCGGGTAAAGGAAAGAGGACTCCATCGGAAGCGGGTCCAGCAACAGCGCTATGTCGCCGTTCCGACCGCCATGTCCTGCGCTAAGCCCCTTCCCTTACTGAGATTCTCTGCAATTCAACTCTTCCGCTTCTCGAAGAGCCTTCGTTACCTTCGTTCCTTTGCAGTTCAACTCTTCCCACCTTCACTCAAGGTGGAGTTCCTGTGGGCCGAGCTCCAATGTCCCGCTCTCCAGGATTCTCGCCCGCAATCCGCCCCGGCCTCTCATGGCTTCCTCCGCGCCCGGACCGAAGGCCTCGTCCATCCAGTAACAGGGCCGGCATTCCTCGACCCCTTCGAACCGCACCTCGCCGATCCTGAATCGCTGACCGATCAGGTCGTTCAGGTCCACACCCTCGATGACGACGTTGCGCCGGTAGACTTCGGTTCCCCCATCCGGTTTCCGATCGAACTGCCGACAGAGGTCCCGATGAACGGCCAGATCGAAGAAAGTGATCTGCTTCCCGTGTCCCTTCTCCCGCGCGTGGTAGCGATCGCCGACCAGGCCCCGGCCGGCGACACACTCGACGCTGTCCCGTTCCACCATCGGCTCCGTTCCGGAAGGACCCCCGTGGTGCCCGACATAGACATGCTCCGGGCAGATCAGGAGCGAATGGAGGACAACGGGCAGATACTCGGGCATACCAGTGAGCGATTTTGCACATTCTGCCGAACCCGGCAAGCGAAGGGAGACCACCCTGATTCACCTGTGGGAGAGGCTTTACGCCTCGATCAACCATCGCATCGAGGCGTAAAGCCTCGCCTGCCAATGACTTCTTCGATTGGGTCCGGTCCTGCCGGCTCCAAAGACAAAAAAAGAGCCGGGTCGCGAACGACCCGGCTCTGAATGTCTGAGCAGGTATTCCTGAACTCGATTACAGCTTCTTGGTCACCTGGAGGGAAACGAAGCGTCCCTTCGGCGAATACATGAAGCCGGGGTAACCGGTCGAGTTATTATCCCACGAAACGACGCGCGGGGGATCCTTATCCAGGATATTCTGGACGTTCAGGGTCACTGCGGTGTTGCCCCACCAGCTGTCGCTGTCTTCGAAGAAGTTGTAGGTGAAGGAGACATCGAAGGTCAGCATCGAGTCAACCTGTGTGAATCCGGCCGGATCGTTCGGCGCTGACGGATCCCACTCGCTCTTGAAGTCGCGGAAGCCGGCGGTGTAGTTGGCCTGGAGGGAGGCATTCATCGCGCTCTTGGACCAGCGGAGGAAACCGACGCCGCGCCAGTCCACATAGGCAGCGTCGCCGGCACCGGGGGAAGGATCACCGGTCTCGTTGTCGAACGAGATATCGGTCATTTCCCCGACATAGTCGAAGAACGGCGCTGCGGGGAACTGCTGGATCTCGTACTTCTGAAGATAGGACGCATTCAGGCCGATGTCGAAGCGACCGGCGCTGTCCATCACCCAGAAATAACTGGCCTGGATGTCGATGCCTTCAGCATTCTCGTTACCGACATTGCGGAAGACGGCGTTGACCTGGACAAGATTGTCCTGGAAATCGCGTACGATGCTCTCACCCGGGATGAGGGTCTCGCCCTTGAAGGCGCGATCCACTACGTCCTGATGGTCCACGGCGACGTTGCCGTTGCGCTTCACATTCCAGTAATCGACCCCGAAGCTCAGGCCAGAGGTGTCGGTCGAGGCAAAGCTCGGCGTCCAGACAAACCCGATCGAGTAGTTCTCGGAATCCTCCGCCCTGAGCAAGCTGCTGCTGGCAGTCGTGATATCCATTTCGGGCTCATTGATCTGCTTGACCGGGTCATTGATCGCCGTGAGGGCGGAAGTCAGACCGGCGGCATAGAGCTCATACATGGAGGGCTGACGATAACCCTGGCCCCAGCTGCCGCGGACGACAAAGCTGTCGTCAAACGGCTGCCACTTCAAGGCCACCTTCGGCACGGCCACATCATCATCCTGGGTCCAGAACTTCTCGTAACGGGCCGAGAGGTTGAGGCTCAGGCTGTGGAATCCGGCCACATCATTGTCCGGGCTGAGAATTGGCAGACCCAACTCGGCGAAGAACGCGCTGATCGAGCGGTTGGCATTGGTCGTGTTGTCGGTCGACGATCCGATGACGTCACCCGAGGTGCCCGCCACGTCCGGCGATTGCATCATGGTCTCTTCGCGGACTTCGTAACCGAGAGCGATACCGGCGGAGCCACCCGGAAGATCGAAAAGACTCCCGTTGGAAACCGTCACGTTCACGCCATACATCTCGGACTCACGGACATTATGCAGCTCGACCGTGCCGGCAGGAGCGACCTTGCTGTTGTTCGGGATCGGATTCGCAAAATAGCCGAACGGATTGTAAGGCACGGTCGTGCCGAGGTAGTCGCCGCTCGTCGGATCGAAGAAGGAATCGTTGGCATTGACCAGACGGTTGAACCGGCTGATCGAGACCAGGGTATCCCGTTCGACCTGCTGGACCTTGCTGTAGTAGGTGTTCAGATCCGCATTCCAATTGCCAAAGAGCTTCTCACCCTTGACGCCCCAGACGAAGTTCATCGCGGTATTGGTCGTCCGGTAGATGCGATTGCCGAACTCGGCCAGACGGGCGCGGGAACCTCCCGAGAAATCCTCGTTGAAAGGATTGAACGGGTTGTAGGCCGCCCGGTCCGTGGTGATACGCTCGGCATTTCCGTTCACATTCTGGGTCGTGTAGAAAGGAACAGATCCCTCTGGGATCGGCGATCCGGCCGCGATCTGCGAAACCACCTTGGTCTCCAGATCCTGAACCTGGAGGATGGCGTTGGCCGTCCGGGCCGGGATAACCAGGGAAACACCGCCCGGGTTGCCGAAGTTGCCCGTCGCGGAAGGCGCCAACTCATTCTGGGCGAAGTTCTGCTGGAAGATCAAGTCACCATAGGTGCTGATGTTGTCCGTCCCGAAGAGCTTCTTCTCAAATGAGGCATAGCCACCCTTGCGCTCGAGGTGCGGGGTGGACTGGGCCTGCAGATTGAAGTTGTAGGTCGAGGGCCGGCCGCTGGCATAGTCGTAAGAACTGGCCGGGAGGGTGCCGTTGTTGCTCTCCCTGTTGGTCCAGGTCGAGGTGAAGAACAGATCCGAGCTCGGAATCAGGCTTTCCCCGCCTTCACCCAACGCTTCGAGAGCGGCGGCCCGTGAGATCTGAAAGTTCAGCGGGCTGGCATTCGAGCTGAGGAACGGAGGCACCGCCGAATACTCACGATCCGAGTGGCGCATGTCGTTCTGCTTGAAATAATTCAGGCCGACCGTGATCTTGGTGTCCTCGGTGCTCAGACCGTAGACCCCGCTGGCCATGAGTTCCATCGCATCGTCTTGGGCCGTGCTGTTGCCGTAGCGAACGGACAGCTCCGCGCCGTTGAAATCACGACGGGTCTTGATGTTGACCACACCCGCGACCGCATCCGCACCATAGGTGGCGGAAGCGCCGTCGAGGAGCACTTCAACCTGGTCGATCGCCGCCAGCGGGAAGGACTGGATGTCGATGAACGCCGTGGTGCCACCGGTGCCGCGGGGATACGGAGCAACCCGTCGACCGTTCAGGAGAACGAGGGTGGCATCCGAACCGAGACCGCGGAGGTTGACCGAGGAAGCGGCCGCGGTGAAACCGGTCTGGTTGTTCTGGACCGGGACACTGGCCTGCACATAGGGCATCGATTGGATGACCTGCTCGACCGTTCCGTAGCCGAGTTCATCAAAATCCTTGCGGGTCATGATGTCGACCGGAGCCGTGCGGGCATCGTAGGCCGTCTCCGTGGTCGGAATGTGCGACCCGGTGACGACGAATTCTTCAAGCTTGACCGTCTCTCCGGCAGAACCCGTCTGCTGCGCCATCATGGGCGAGGCAACGAGAGCACCGAACAGAAGACCAAGGGGGAGACGCACACGCCTACTGGCGCGCAGTATACTTGTGTTCATAGCTAATATTATCAGGTTTCGTTATATCCCGGGAGAGTCAGTCCCGGGCACGGTTTTGCAAACTCCTGCACAATCATGATTGGGCCCGAAATGCAAGAGAGGATTTTCACAAATCCGTTACATACAAGCCCTTTCGACCTCGCCATCGACAGGAAGCAAACCAGAATCATCCGTATTCCTGATCCTTCAGATAAGGATACCCCGGTCGTCCGTCCAATGTTGATGGCCGGCATCAGATCATCTAATAACTTGATTTCGACGTGTTTAGAAGAGACGCGATGAAGGACGTTACACCCATGACCCCGAAGTGAACTCCCATCCGTCAGACTCAACCGGGGAGCCCTGCCTGATCGGCGTCGACGGAGGCGCCACCAAGACCGCCCTCATCCTGACGGATGCCCGGGGGAGACTCCTCGACCAACAGAACGGACCCGGGTGTAGTCCAAGTCACCTGGGACCGGACGGCGCCCGCGCCCTGATCAACCGTCTCCTCCACAGGCTGGTGGCCCGGCCGGCCGGCACCCGACTCCAGATTGAGGCCACCCTCTTGTTCATGGCGGGTGCCCCCGCCTTCTGGAAGGATTTCGCCGCAGGTTTGAACGGGTTCGGCCGGGTCGAGACCTACGATGATTCCCGCCCCGTTCTTCAGCTGGCCTGCGGTCCCAAACCCGGGCTTGCCCTCCACTGCGGCACCGGTTCTTTCGTCGCCGCCCGCGGTCCCGACGGACGGTATCACTACGCCGGCGGGCTCGGTTGGCGGCTTGGTGACCCGGGCAGCAGCCACGATCTGGGCACCCGCGCGGCCCGGCTCGCCCTGATGGAACTCGATGGCTGGAGTCCCTCCAGCGAAGTTTCGCGGATGGTCACTTCGAAGACGGGGCAGACCGGACGTCCGGATCTCCTCCGTTTCATCTACACCCAGACCGACCCGAATTCGCTTCTGGCCGGATTGGCACCGGATCTCGTCCACCTCGCCGATGATGGCTCGGCCGAAGCAGGCGGGATTATCAGGGAGTCGCTGGAACCCCTTGTCGGCCTCGCTTCGACGGTCGCGTCCCGACTCCGGCTTCCCCCGCGGTCTCCCTGCGGCCTGAGCGGCCGGCTCTTTCGCTCCAGAGCCGGACTGGGCGCGATCAGCGATCTCTTCAAGCGGACCTCACTTGATTGGCAGATCAACCCCATCACCGACGAACCCATTGAGGGCGTCCGCCAGATCCTTGCCCTCAGAGGCTAGTTGGGCGGGTAGGGACGGACCGCCGGACCGTCCGGCAAATCCCTTTGATTCCTGATCGGTATTTTCGGACTCATTCGGTCCTCAGGTGTAGACGCCCCAGTCTCTTGGGGCGTGTCGACGTGGATTGGCGGCAAGAGACTGGTTCGACTGGCTCACCACCGATGCCGCAAGTACAGCTCTCAGAGAATCAATCCTTGTTACTTCCTGAATGACGCCAATTGCGTTTTCCAGTCAGGGCTGCATGGTTTGGACTTCAGCGGAACTTCCCGCCCTCCCCGCTTTCCCAGAATCCATGAAAAACACCCAACGGAGTCCTTTTCCCATCAGTCTCGCCGCCGCGTGTCTGGCCGTCAGCGCTCTCACGCCTTCCCTCTCCGCCGAGACCGATCCGGATGACCGGCGCATCCTCACCGTCTCCGCCCAATCCTCGGTCGAAATCCCCACCACACACGTACGCATCACCGTCATGATCGAGGCCCGCGAGGACACCCCGCAGGCCGCCCAGGCCGCCATCGCCCGGCGCTCCAACCCGGTCCTCGAATTCCTCAAGGATGAAGCGGTCGAAAAACTGCAGACTTCCGGCCTCTCCCTGAATCCCATCTTCGAGCGCAACCCGAAACGGCCCGACTCCTGGTCGAGCCAGACGCGGATCGTCGGCTACAATGCCCAGTGGACCACTTCATTTGAAGTCTCCGTGGAAAAAGCCGGCGCCATCGCCGATGAAGTGGTCAAGAAAGGTGCCGACCGGATCGCCGGCTTTGAGCTGAAGGCAAAGGACGAGGCGGTGGAAGAGGCCCGGACCGAAGCCCTCCGTCTCGCCTCCATGCAGGCACGCGACCGCGGCATCGCGGTACTCGATGCCCTCGGCTACGAGATGATCGACGTAGTCCGGGTCCACGTTCAGGATAATGGCCCCATCTACCCGATGCGCGCCATGCGTGCCGAGATGATGACCATGGCCGCCGACGCCGCACCCCCGACCGCGGTCGAGGGCGGTATGCAGTCCATTCCGGGATCGGTCACTCTCGAGATCGCCTACTGATCCCATCCGGAAGTCTCTGGGATGCCAAAGGTCATTAATGGGATTCGCGCTTGCGCCATGCCTGAAACCGACAAACTTTTCGGGATGAAGAAACTCCTTCTCCTTTCCACCCTTCTTGCTTCCGCCCTCGCTTTCACCGGATGCGGTGGCGGTGACACCACGACTGAGACGGCCAAACCGGCCGAACCAGCCTCCACCGCCAAGGTGATCAAGGTCACCGGCAACGATCAGATGCGTTTCAACATCACGGAGATCAAGGTGAAGGCCGGTGAGACCGTCCGTGTGCAGCTGACCAACATCGGACAGATGCCGGCCCAGGCCATGTCCCATAACTTCGTCGTCCTGAACCGGGCTGTCACCGAGGAGGAGTTCGTGGCCTTTGCCACCGCCGCCTCCCAGAATCCTCCCACCTACCTTCCGGCCCAGTCCGACCTCGTTCTCGCTCATACCAAGACCCTCGGACCCGGCGCCAGCGACACCATCGAATTCACCGCGCCGGCTGCCGGCACCTATGAATTCCTGTGCACCTTCCCTGGTCACTATGCCCTCATGCGGGGCAAGATGATCGTGGAATAGACCATCACCGTCAGTCCTGTTTTCCCCTCAAGCCCGTCGCCTCCGCGACGGGCTTTTTTCTTGGATCATGGCCAATTGAAAAGTGTAGTGACGGCAGCCTAATGCCGTCCTTCATCCACCCCAAGGCCCTTCCCGCCCGCATCCAGCCATGCCCCCTTCCACCCTCACCCCGACCGACCTGATCCGGTGCCTGAAGACCCTCGGCGTCCATCCGGGCGACACTCTGCTCGTTCACAGCTCCCTGCGCGCTCTGGGGCCTTTCGAGGGTGGCGGCGAAGCCCTCATCGATGCCCTGAGGGAGGTTCTCGGTCCGGAGGGCCTCCTGGTCGTGCCGACCCACACCTGGGATGTCGTCAACGACCGCCAACCCGTCTGGCACGAGACCCTGACGCCGTCCCATGTCGGCACCCTGACCAATCTCCTGCGTGTCCGCACCGGGGCGGTCCGCAGCATCCACCCGACCCACAGCGTCGCCGCCCTCGGCCATCGCGCCGCGGCATTCTGTGCGGGTCACGAGACGGACGACTCCCCCTGTTCGCCGACCAGTCCCTACGGCCGCCTGCTTGAGGCCAACGGGAAGATCCTTCTCCTCGGAGTCGGCCTGAACCGTTGCACCTTCATCCACTGCCTGGAGGAAATCGCCGGTCTGGGGGAGATCTGGTCGCTGACCGAAAGGGCCCGTCGTTTCTGCATCCGGGCCAATGGCCAAATCCTTCCCGTCATGGCCCGATCGCACAAAGACTACAAGAGCGAGAGCTACGGCCGGGCGGAGGCCGAGCTGATCGCCGCCGGTATCGTCCGCGAAGCCGACTTGGGTCCGGCCCGCCTGCTGCTGGTCGAAACTGAAGGTCTGGCCGCCTTCCTGGTTCCCCGTTTTCGCGAGAATCCCCGCTATTTCTGGTGAGGGGTCAGGCCGAGTACTTAAATGCAGGCCCCACGACTATACTCGCCTTGACCCCAGTCGCCGCCCTGAGGGACAGTTTCCACGGATCATCAACAGTAGCCGCGGCAGTCTCTTGCCGCGTAACAACGTCGGTTCGCGGCAAGGGACTGCTGCGGCAGTGCTTGCCTGGGCGATCCCGCTCACCCCAACCAATGGTCATTCCGACCTGACCCCCGATTCACCGGAACTGAAGGCAGACCGGGGCCGGCACCTGGACCACACTGTCCAGTTGAAAGGTCAGTTCGCCGGTCTCCGGATCAATCGCCATCACCCCGGCCGTCCCGGATCGTGCGCCCGCCACCAGCAACCACCGTCCACTCGGATCGATGGTGAAGTTCCGGGGCCAGTGCGCCCGTGCCGGCTCCGCCTCGACCAGGGTCAGCCTGCCATCCTCATCATGGATCGAAAAAACCCCGATCGAGTCATTCCCGCGGTTCCCGATATAAACAAACCGGCCATTCGGGTGCACGAGGATATGCGACGTGTTGTTGTAAGGCTCGGCGACCGACATATCCCGCGAATCCAGATGCTCGATCGGGGCGAAGACCGCCGTCGATTCATCATAACGGAAGGCAGAGATCTTCGCGCCCAGTTCGTCACTGACATAGGCAAACCGCATCGAGGGATGAAAACTCAGGTGACGCGGCCCATACCCCGCCGGCAACCGTACCTTGTGACTGAAGGTCTGCTCGAGCGGTTCCACCCTCACCTGAAACGTCCAGACTTCGTTGGTGCCCAGATCGACCTGGTGCACCCTAGTTCCGTCCGGCGTGAAAACCGCGAAGTGAGGCCGCGACTGGCCCTGCCGTTCGTGCGGTCCGGGTTCATCCAGGGTATGCGGGGTCATCAGGCCGGGTGAGCGCAGCGAGCCATCCGGATTGAGGCCTATCAATCCGCTGACGCCATCCCCGTAATGCGAGGTGGCCAACAGGGCACCATCCGGACGGATCGCCAGGTGGGTCGGAGCCCCCGCGTGCATGAATACCACACTCTGCCGGGTCAGTCCCGCATCGGGACCCACCTCGAACGAAACGACCCCGGCTCCGTCTCCTTCCCGGATCGAGGAATAGAGAACCGGCAGGGATGGGTGAAAGGCAATCCAACTGCCCGAGGTAAACTCCGCGGCCAATTCCGGCGGACTGAGACGACCGGATTCCGGATCAAAGGACGAACGGTAGATGCCTGAACCGCTGCCGGATATCCAAACGGTCCGGTTGTCGGCGGGAAGGGTGGAGGCGAGGGAGAGACTCATGAAAATCAGGGAAACGACGCGGAACATGGGCCAACATGGATAACCCCCGCCGCAAAAGACAACCGTGAAGCGCGGGCCGGCCGGAGCCTGCCAGGGGTCACTCAGTCGCTTTACGGTCAATTCGGAATCGGACTGCCTTTGTCGCCCGGTTTCCCTGAAGTGGACTCCAGCGTTGCCGCCTCCGATTCTCTTCCCCCGGCTCCCATCATGCCCTTCCATCCGCTCGCCTCGTTCCTCGTCGTATCCGCAATGTCCCTTCAAGCGATGGCTCAACCCGAAGTTCCCGAAGGAAAGCTCCAGGTCGTCCTCGGCGGCGACCATGCCGATCCCAGCATTGTGAGGGATGGCGAGGATTTCTACCTCACCCACAGTTCCTACGACAAGCATCCCGGTCTGAAGATCTGGCACTCACGAAACCTGGTGGACTGGAAGCCGATCGGCTACGCCCTCCATCGGAACGTCGGGTCGGTCTGGGCCCCGGACTTCATCAAGCATGGTGACACTTTCTTCATCTACTTCCCGACCTCGACCGGGGACAATTACGTGGTGACCGCCGCCAATCCCGCCGGGCCTTGGTCGGATCCGATCAAACTGAATGTCTCCGGCATTGATCCCGGGCATGTCACCGCACCCGACGGAGAACGCCTGATCTACCTCAACGGAGGCAAACTCGCCCGCCTCTCCCCGGATGGACTCACCGTGACCGCCGATGCCGTCAAACGCTACGACGGGTGGCCCATCCCGCAGGTTTGGGACATTGAGTGCTTCTGCCTCGAGTCGCCCAAACTGCTTCGACGCGGCGACTACTATTACCTGACGTCAGCCCAGGGGGGCACGGCCGGACCGCCCACCAGTCACATGGTGGTCACGGCCCGATCACGCTCTCCGCAAGGGCCGTGGGAGGAAAGTCCCTACAATCCGGTCGTCCACACCTGGAGCCGCGACGAAGAAATCTGGTCGAAGGGTCACGGAACCTTCTTCGATGACGCCGCCGGCAACTGGTATGTCATCTACCACGGCTACCTGCGCGGGCAACTCGCCTGGGGACGTCATGTGGTCATCGAGACGGTCGAATGGACGGACGACGGCTGGCCCCGGACCCACCGGAATCCCGTTCAGGAAGGCGAGCTGTCCTACCACAACAACGAACGCATCCGGTCCGACGGATTTGAGGGCGACCGACCCGGCCGGCAATGGCAGTTCGGCGGCCTGACCGCACCATTTGACCAGGTAACGGTGACCGGCGGCTCCATGGTCCTGCAGCCGGCCGGCGGCCAAATCATCACGGCCCAGGTCAATCCGGACGGGAAGACCTTTGAGATCGCCATAGAAATCGAAGTGGAAGGGCGCGACACGATCGGTGGCCTCGGAATCTACTATTCCGATACCCACCATGTCGGCCTCGGTCTGCACGATGGGGAAGTCGTGCGCTTGATCAACGGCCGAACCGCTCCGGAACCTCAATCCGTCGATCAGCCCCGCCACTTGAAGGTCAGGGTCCGGAATGATGTCGCCACCTTCTACAGCAGCGCGGACGGAAGGTCCTGGATCAAGGCCGATCGGTCGTATGAACTCTCAGGTTTCCAGCACAATTCGCTCGGTGGCTTTTCCTACCTGCGGCCAGTCATTCTGGCGCGGGGTCCCGGAATCGTCCGGGTGGCCCGATTCGACTTCGTTGACGGACGTTAAGTCCTCTCCAATCTGAAAGCCACCCATGTTTGCCCGATCCGCCGCCGTCCATCGACCCGTTCTCTGTTTCCTCATCGCCGGCCTGCTCGGGGCGGTCAGCGGATGCCGCACCCCGGTGCAGGAACCCGGACCCACCCGGACGGTTGCAGACCAACCACCATCACGACCCAACATCATCGTCATCTTCACCGATGACCAGGGCTACCAGGATCTGGGCTGTTTCGGGTCACCACTGATCCAAACGCCCCGTCTGGACCAGATGGCCGCGGAAGGTTTGCGGTTCACCGACTTTCATGTCGGCGCATCGGTCTGCAGCGCTTCGCGGGCCTGCCTCCTGACCGGCCGCTATCCCTCGCGGCATGGAACCGGTGGGGTCTACTTCCCGGAAACCGGAGGACTCAACCCCGACGAGGTGACACTCGCCGAGATGCTCGGCCAGGCAGGCTACGCCTCCGCCTGCTTCGGCAAGTGGCACCTCGGCGATCAGGAACGCTTCCTCCCGACCAGCCAGGGTTTCGATGTCTATTTCGGCATCCCCTACAGCAACGACATGTACATCGGCCCGAACCAGAAGCTCGCCGCTGATGCAAGATTCACCGGAGACTATGACCGGGACGCCACCCTCGCCGATCAGGCCCTGGTCCGACAATTGACCCACGAAAACACGGGTCACGAGGCCACCCGGGAAGCAGGCCTGCATGAGAAGGTTCCGTTAATGGAGGGTGATGAAATAATCGAATACCCGGCCGACCAGGCCACCCTGACCCGCCGCTATTTTGACCGGGCCATCGAGTTTATCGATCAGGCGGACGGAACGCCGTTCTTTATCTATCTCACCCCCGCGATGCCCCACGTGCCCCTCCATGCCTCGACCGCCTTCCGGGGGTCCAGCCGTCGCGGGCTCTATGGTGATGTGGTCGAGGAAATCGACGCCAACGTCGGCCGACTCCTCGACCACCTCGATCAATCCGGTCTGAGCCCGTCAACCCTCGTGATCTTCACCTCAGACAACGGCCCCTGGCTGGCCAAGGGAGACGCCGCCGGATCGGCTCTCCCCCTGCGCGGAGGAAAATTCTCCAACTATGAGGGCGGCATCCGGGTTCCGGCGATCGCCCGATGGCCCGGCAGCATTTCAGCCGGTGGAGTCACCCATGCGATCACCTCGACGATCGATCTCCTGCCAACCATCCGTCGCCTGACCGGAGCATCTCTGCCCGAAGGCACCTTGATCGATGGCCAGGATCTGTCCCCCCTCTTCCGCCATCCCGCCTCCGGCATCAATCGGAAGGCCCTGTTCTTTTTCGACCGAAAGTCCCAACCGGTCGGTCTGCGCCTGGGCGATTGGAAATATTTCCGCTACGGCGGCAGTTGGAACCCTTCCCCTGCGGACCCGCCGGAACTCTTCAACCTGGAAACGGATCTCTCGGAAACCACCAACCTGGCCGAATCCCATCCGGAAAAGGTCGCTGAAATGGAACGTCTGCTTGCGGAGTTCGAAGCATCCCTCGAGACCCGCCATCCGGACAATTGGATCCCGCCTCGACCGTGAAATTGGTGAAGAGGCCAGACCCATCTCTGGCATGAACATCAGCCGCTTGACAGGCCACCCGACCACTCAACTCCGGTAGCGCCGCGGGCTGATGCCATAGTGCCGACGGAAACGCGTGCTGAAATAGAACGGGTCCTCGTAGCCGACGGCGGTGGCGATTTCCTGGACCCTCAGCTGGGTCAAACGGAGAAGCTGGGCCGCATGCTGCAGCTTCATCTTCTCCGCATAACGCTGGAGGGACTCGCTCAGGTGCTCCTTGGCCAGGTGGGATAGCCGCGATTCCGAGATCCCGGCCGCCTTCGCCCAATCGGCAAGCCGGAAGGGCCGGTCGATGTAACGACCGCCCCAGTGGACGGCCCTGGCCAGAGGGACCGGCAGAAGCCCGTCCTCCGATGCCGCCAGCTGCGAATCGTGGAGCAGGAGGAGAACCCGCTCAAAGGCCCACCGCGACCAGAGCGGTGCGGTCGGATGGGGCCGCCGGACATGTAGAATCGCTTCCTCCCAGGCGCTCACCACCGAATCGAGAAGCCCGCCGGATAGCACCCACTGATCCATCCGACGGGGACGGACCATCCCTTCCAGCCAGGGCAGCCAATGAGGCTGCGGATTGAAGTGAACCCAGAGGAAGACCCATCTTCCGCTTTCCGGATCCGTGGCATAGTCCTGGGGAGCTCCCGGTGGAAAAACCGTCAATGCACCCGGTCGGGCCTGCCGGATATCCAAGGCTGACGCGACCCGTCCAACCCCTCCCACGGTCAGCAGCATCAGCCAATCGCTCCGACCCTTTTCCCGGACCGTCCGGTACTCGGGACCCTGCTCAAACCGGTCTCCATAAAGGGTCGAAACCGGTTCCAAGGGCGGATCGGCGATCGGTTCAGGCAGCTTCGAGACCATGGTGATTCCAGAGAGGCATCTTTATCGCCTGTCCTGCTCTTGGGTATCGAGGTTACTTTCGCAGGGCGTGGCAGGTCTGATGCAGCCGCTTCGCTGCGTCGAAGTGTTTGCCTGTTTCGAGAACGCCGGCACAGCGGCGTTGCTCCATTTCTTCGCGACCGATGACTTGGCGGATCGTCTCATTCGGAGAATTTCATCTGAAAGTGCACAACAGCAGCCTGCAGGCGATTCTCAGAAAGCTCACATACCAGCAGGATATCAAAGGTTTTGAGCAAATCCCTCGATGTTCGCAAGTCTGCTTATGTCGTATATTAGAACCTGACTTTCCCCTCCAAGCCGCGACCCGAATCCCTCACCGGCCGCTTTCCATTCCACCCGAACATGCCCGAATCCACCATCAGGACCTACGAACTTGCCGACCGTGCCGGGTGGCTCGCGGCCTACGCCCGCGACGGCTTCGTCCGCGTCAAAGGGGTCTTCTCCGCCACTGAACTCGACGAGATCGAGGCTTTCTTCGACGACTATCTTGAAGACCCGAGCGGCGCCCTGGAAAACAACACCATCCCGCTGAAGGTTGCCCACCGCGGAGCCACCCTCGAACAGGTCGACCGGACCAAGGGACAGGTCCGCTGCCTTCATCCGCACCGCACCCACCCCGATCCCGTCAACCGCTGGTACCTGCACGAGAATATCGCCGCCGTCCTCGACGGCCTCTTCGGCAAACCCGCGCTGGCCGCCCAGACCATGTACTATTACAAGCCGCCCGGGGCCAAGGGACAGGGGATGCACCAGGACAACTTCTATCTCCTGACCGCGCCCGCAGTCTGCATCGGCGCCTGGACGGCCATCGATGATGCCGACGAGGAGAACGGCTGCCTCTGGATGGCGCCCGGTTCCCACCGCGAGGGGATCTTCTGCCCGGACAAGGATCTGACCGAGCCCTGGCTCAACTACGGCGACACCCATATCGCGCCCTATCCCCGGCAACACCGACCCGTCCCCGTCCCGGTCAAACGCGGCGAAACCCTCTTCTTCCACGGGCTGATCATCCACGGTTCCGGTCCCAACCGGACCGCGAACAAGTGGCGCCGCACTTTCATCGGTCATTACTGCGACGAGGCCACGGAGACCATATCCGAATTCTACCACCCCGTCCTCAACATGCAGGGCGAAACCGTCTCCGACATCGGCGTCCACGCCGGCGGCGGTCCCTGCGGCGGCGAGTGGCGCGGCAAGGCGCACTGAACCGCCCGGGGCCCCTGAAACCAAACGTAGCAACCGTGTTGGTCATGCCGGCTCAGACTGACGGGTTTTGAACCTGCAGTTCAGGCAATAGGTTTAGCCACGGCAGTCTCTTGCCGTGTTTGATCGCCGATTCGCCCCAAGGGACTGGGGCGGCTGCAAGACTCGGCGAATAGAGAGCCAGGGTGGAGGCTCCTAGACAAGCCGTAGCATGCTAGAATGGCACTTAGTTTGCGGACGTTGAGGGAAACATCTCGGGTCTCGGTTGTGCTTCCCGACACCATCGAGATGGGCCGGGGCGGTTCGACGGCGCGCCCGGCGGTCACGCCCTACCGCCAGATCGGTCTCATCAGGTAGGGCGTGACCGCTGGGCGCGCCGTTCTGACAGTCAATGGTGGACTCATCGATCAACACCCTTAACTAAGCGCCATTCTAGCATGCTACGGTTTGTTTTTGACTCGAAAACCCTACGGTCTATACTACGTTTTGTTTTGAGACCAGGAACCATACGTAGCCCTCAGGACTCGTTTTCGCTGAGTCGCTTGACCTTGTCTCCACTGAACATCTCGCGCGCTTCCCGGAGCAGACCGGGGATTTTCCCGGCATGGGGACTCTCCCGCAGAGCCTCGACCATTTCCCGGTCGTCGAAATCGGTCACCCGGTTGCCGGGGATCCAGTTGTCCTCCGCGCTCATCATATTGTAGCGCCAGGTCCCGAAGGCGGTCAGGTCGATCGCCTTGGCCCAGGTCCAGAGGCGGAGGATATCCCGGACATTGATCCGGCCCGGCAGGTGCTGCCATTCCGGGATGCCCTGGTGCCAGGTCTCCAGCCAATCAGGGCCGATTGTCTTCGCCACTTCGGCATGGATCCGCTCGACGATCGGCCGGGTGACCTCCTCCGCCTGATCGTAGTACTCGAGTCCCGCGATATGGGTATCGAAATCGGAAGGCCGGGCCGCCCCGCAACTCAGGGTATGGACATGCGGATTGGCCAGACAGAAGAGGTCATTGAAGACCATGGGGTCGAGCGGCCGGCAGAGCTCGCGCAGCTTGGCCGGCGGACGGTAGAGCTGGCCGCCCTTGTCGTTGGGACTGATGATGAAGACGCCCATATCGTGGCGGGCCGCCGCTTCAATCGCCCTTGTGTTGAGCTGATTGGTGAAGTACCAATGGAGGTTCACGTACTCGAACTCGCCCGACTCGATCAGTTCGAGGATTTCATGAGGGGCCGCGTGGGTGGAGAACCCGATGTGCTTGATCCTTCCGTCCGCCTTCAACTTGCGGGCCGCCTCCAGGCATCCCCCAGGGCGCATCGCCCGGGTCATGGACTCCCGATTGTTGAGCCCATGCAGCGCAAAGAGATCCACCTGATCGACCTGCAGGTATTTCATCGAAGTCTCGAACTTCCTCAGAAAGTCCTTCGGCTTATCCTCAGGTCCCACCTTGGTCTGGAGAATATAGGATTCCCTCGGGAATAGCTTGAGGGCATAGCCCAGCTGCATCTCCGAGCTGCCATAACCCCGGGCAGTCTCGATGTGATTGATCCCGTTCTCAAGGGCGTGGGCCAGGACCCGCTCAATGTTCTCCTGGCCGGCGCGGGGGACTTTCTCCCAGGGCATGTCATTCCATTGGTCCTGGTAGCGCATCCCCCCGCAGGAGATCACGGGCATGGAGAGTTCGGTCTTTCCAAATCGTCGGTACTTCATTTTCGAGGTCCCAATCAGGCGACTGCCACGGCCTGTGGCAAGGATCGGTGTGAGAATCTGCCGGATTCTCGCCGATCAACCTTCCGGCCACGCGGAGAGGTTGCCCTCACCATCAAACGCTGGTTGGTAACCGCTGATCCACTCCACGTCCGCCCGGCCGTCAAGTTCGCTGACGACTGCGGCGGAAGCCTGGATGACCGAGGTGTGGAGCGTGTTGCGGATCCGCATCACCCGCTCACTCCCGGGCTCGAGCCGGCCGCAGGTCCGCAGGGCCAGGCGATAAGCCTCTGCATCGGTAGGCGCCACCAGGGGGGTATTGCCCCGCTCGAGAAAGCCGGAAGTCACCACGTTGGTGTAGGTTTCTTCTTCGTCGATCCTGGCCGCCAGCCTTCGGGTGATGACGTCGGCCAATCCGGTTCCGAGGGCATTGCCATGGCTGGCCTCGGTCAGGTCGCAGACCACCAGTCCGCGGATGTGCGGCGGCCCGAACTCCGGTTCCCCGGGGATGCGCAGCCGGCCGATCACATTGGTGTCCATCCCGCAGCCACTGATGTCCTTGCCCATCTCATCAACGATCAGCACATCCAGTTGCTCGACCGGGAGGCGCGGCATGTTCGCCCGGGCCACCTCCAGCAGCTCCGGCTCCCGCTCGAGGATCCGGTGGGCCGGAATCACCTCCACCTGCGCCGTTTCATCAAAGGCATTTTCGACGATGCCGATTCCGCAGAGGATCCGTCCACTGCGCAGGACCTTCGCCGCCGCGACCGGGGTCAGATCCCGGAGGCCGTGCACACCGTAGCCGTGCATGGTCTCGGCCTGCCGTCGCTTGCCCAGTCCGATGACCGACATCTTGGCCAGACCGGACTCATGGCGTCCGTGAAAATCCGTATGCGGCTTGATCCGGTTGATCAGGACAATCCCGTCGGCTCCGGCCGCATGGGCATCGAGAAAAAGCGGGTGCTCAAGGCCCGACGAATCGAGCTCAATCACCTCCATGGACGAAAGAATCGGACAACCCGCGGAAGCCTCGGTGATCCCGTAGGCGGCCAGCACCGCGGCCTGCCCCGGACCGGTGGCCCCGCCATGACTGCCCATGGCCGGGAAAATGAAGGGCTTGGCCCCCACCCGCTTCAACAGATCAACCACCGCGATGGTGATCTCCGCAATGTTGGCAATGCCCCGGCTGCCCGCCGCCACCGCAATCCGCGCACCGGGCTTGATCGACGCCAATCCGATAAACCCTGCGGTCAGGACACCAGTGAGGGAAGCCAGATCGAACTGCGGCCGTTCGCGTGAGATGCGGGCTGTCCTGAGGAGAAGTTCATTCATCCGGTTGCAGGGTGCGCGCTTAGTCTGTGAAGCGCACACCCCGGCAGAAGCTGACCTACCGGAATCGGGCAGACAAACCAATTCGCGGGGGAACCTGAAGGCGCGGAGGTCTCTTTCACAGAGGGGTGAAGAACGGGTCGGTCGCGAGAGGATCCGCCAATTCGACACGCTGCGAGAAGATGAACACATTCCCCATTTCGTTCGTATCCAGATTGCGGAGTCGGAGCATCGTTGCTTGCTGGTCCAGGTCCAGCGTCCGGAAGATCTCCGCAAAGGCCGTCGCGTAGTGAAATGACAGAAATCCGTCGAGCTCACCGTAGTGTCGACCGAGTTCGAGGACCACCTCCCGGTCAGGCGGCTCGCCTGCGAGGAATCCGCGGAGGCAGCCGGCAATCTCCCGGCGCAAGCTGACGATTTCCCTGAGCGCATCGCGTTGCCGGGGGATGATGGACTCGATCCTCGCGCGTTGATCCGGATTCAGGAGGTCGAGGAAGGCTTCGCCGGAATCACCGGTCAGGGAGGTGGAAATGTCGAAGTCCTTCTGTCCCATCGCCGGCAGATCCTTCAGGTAGAATCCGCCGAAAGTGGTGCCATGACGCTCCGGACAGAAATAGACGTCTGCGTCGATCGAGCCGGCCTGCCAGCTGAAGAACTCGCTGGCCAGGGTCAGGTAGGCCACCCCGACCATTTTGGATTCACCCCGCGGACGTTGGCGTTGCAGGGCCTCCCGGTCGACTTCGGGCCAGGAATCGAAGTCACCGAACTGCATGTCGCCGAGTCTTGCGCGTTGAGACTCTGTGAGCGAGCGGGCGACCGCCCCGAAAACCCGCGCGCGTTCAAAGGCAAGCTCGGCATCGAGGGCATAGATACGGCTGAAGTGATCGGAGACCGCGCCTGGATCAAGTGCTCCCCTTCCCTCAGGCCGTTGACCGCGCAGCTCCTGGTCAAAGGCGAGGATGACCGGCCAGCGCATCCGCGCGATCGTTTCCATCTGCAGGGCCTGGTCCCAGGATGCCTCAAGAAACAGGGCCCGTTGGTCCTCGTTGAGGATCTGCAGGACATTCCCGGCCACGCGGTTGAGGAACATCGGGTTGTGCCCCTTCCCGGCGGCATCGATGTCCCGCATGTACTGGAATCCGAAGAAATCGCTCACCTTGCCTGGCGGGATGAAAGTGTCACTGCCAAAGTCACCGGTCATGAAAGCGAGGCCGTTGAACGCGATGGTGTGGAGCTGCGCCCGGTCGGAAACCGCCTGTTCGATGGTATAGCGCCGGGCCTCAGGTCGGGCTCTCTCCGACGGTCCGGAGCCCGCCTTGCGCGATGCCTTTACAGCAGGATCGGGCCGCTTCTGGGCCACGAGCGGAAGTGGCTGGAGAACCGATAGCACGAGGGCGAGAACAGAGCAGATTCTTTCCGTTGTGGTCATGAAGGGAGAACGATTCAGGGAACTCTTGCGACGTTCTTGCCGCCCTTGCCACGTTGATTCCGGGAGCGGTTCTGCCCGGCGTCCGGCTGGTAGAGTGGGTTCGGGGTGGTCGGACACGGCGCCTTCAGGTCGCCCTGCCAGGTTCGGAGAACGGCCAGAAGCTCCGCCGCCATTCCGGGCTCGGCCTCACTGAGGTTCCGGGTCTCCCCGGGGTCCCGCGCCAGGTTGTAGAGCTCAATCCGCGCGTCCTCGAAGAATTCGATCAGCTTCATGTCCCCCTGGCGCACGGCACTGGAAGGCTTTCCGCGTCCAGCATAGCAAGGGAAGTGCCAAAAAAGGGTCGTTCGGTCGAGGGATCCCTGGCCGCGGAGTTCGTCGACCAGGCTTCTGCCGTCCAGCGGGAGCCCAGCGGGTGGCGGCAAACCGGCAAGTTCCAGCATAGTGGGAAAGAGATCGACCGAAGCGATCGGCGAGACGGATTGCCGTCCGACCGCGATGCCAGTTCCGACCGCACAGAACGGCACCCGGAGACCACCCTCGTAAAGGGTCCCCTTGCCTCCTCTGAGCGGAGCCATCGTTCGGTGATCTCCACCGTTATCCGAGGTGAAGAACAGGACGGTCTGATCTGTCAAACCCGCCGCTTCGACCTCCTGCCAGAGACGCCCGACATTTTGATCCAGCGCTTCGATCGTTGCCGCCCGCCCGGGGTCCATCGACGGTATCTCCTTCATGGATTTCTCTTCATATTTTCGAAGGAGCTCAGGCTTGGGATCGTAGGGCGCATGGGTGGCGTGGGGCGCAAGATAGACGAACCACGGGCGATCGGCGTGTTCCCGCATGAAGGCGAGGCAGGCATCGGCCAATGCGTCGGTCAGGTAGGTGCCGGTCTCGCTGAAGTAGGCATCGGTAGCGAAACCGAGGTCACGCGCCTGGACTGAACGATCGAAGCCCTGACCTTCCGGGGTGCGGGGCCCTTTCCGGCCCCGACCTAGATTCCACATCCCGAAGAAACCGGTGGCATAGCCAGCGTCCCGAAGGACTTCCGCCAGGGTCACTGCCTCCGTGGCGAGTTCCGAACGGCTGTCGGAGGCGATGATGGGGTGGTCGGGCGAGCCCGGCGCGTTTCGATCATCCACCACCGTAAAGATGCCGTGACGAGGGGGAACCTGTCCGGTCAACAGACAGGCACGAGTCGGGGCGCAATTGGGCGCACTGGCGTAAGCCTGGGAAAAGACCAGACCGCGGGCGGCCAGCGCATCGACAACCGGCGTATCGACAAACGAATTACCGGTGAAGCCCACCTCGTTCCAACCCAGGTCATCGGCGAGGACGATGATGAAGTTGGGGCGGCCCCGGGTTTCGGCCGCAAGTCCAGACGCTCGAGCCAGGCTGAGAACAAGGAGGGCAACAAAACACCTGGCGGCACGGCTGATCATGACTGACGGGGAGGACGCGAAGCCGGGGTTTTGCCGGCCTTTTCCTTCTTGTGATTCTTTCGGTCATCGGATGGATTGCGATCCGGATCATAGGCGGGATTGGGTATCGGCAACTGCGCCCCGATCGTGGACAGATGGTCCGACAATCGGCGTTTGAGGGAATCCCGGATATCGGTCTCAATCCCGCTCAGGTCGCGGGTTTCTCCGGGATCGAGAGACAGGTTGTAGAGCTCATCCGCATCAGTCTCATAGAAATGAAGGAGCTTGAAGTCGCCCTGAATGATCGCCGAGGTTGGACCCTCCGCTGACTGGTAGTGAGGGAAGTGAAAGACCAGCGCCTCCCCCGCCCGCTTCACCGAGTCTGCGTCGCCACGCAGCAACGGTCCCAGATCGCCGCCTTCGACTTCGGGTGGTAGCGGCTCCGTGGAGCCGGACCAGTGCAGGAAGGTGGGGAAGAGATCGTAACCGGCGACCGAAATGCCGCATTGGCTGCCGGCACCGATTCCGGGTCCTCTCACGATCAATGGAACCCGGATGCCACCTTCGTAAAGCGAGCCTTTTCCTCCGCTCAGACCATTCCTGTTCCGTTGCCCGCCGGAGCCATTGTCTGACATGTAGATCACATAGGTCCTGTCATCGAGACCGAGCTCACTGATCCGCGCGAGAATCCTGCCCACCCCGGTATCGAGATTCTCGGTCATGGCCGCCCGCTCTATCTCCCGTTCGTTGCGACGTGGATCCTTGGCCCGGTATTTCGCGATGGTTGCGGGAAGCGCGTTTTCGGGATAGTGCAGGGCGTGGTAGGAGAGCTGGACGAAGAAAGGTCGGTTGTCACGGGCACATTGCTCCATGAAGGCGACAGCGCGCCCGCCCATTCCGAAGATATCGACCGGATTGGGAGAGGTAAAGGGTGCGGCATCCTGGTTGTCCGTCGCTCCGTCGCTGACGTCGTAACCATGAGCCTCCGGTCCCCCGCCCCCCAGGTGCCATTTCCCGAAGTGCGCGGTGGCGTAGCCGGCCCGCTTGAGAACCTCGGCGATCGACGTTTCCGAGGCCAAGATCTGCTTGCGGCTCGCCGGAGGGACAAGAGGGTATCCGTCCGCCGCAGTCATGACCGGCGCTGCCTTGGTCCAGTGCAGGGCGGCCGGGCTTCGTCCGGTCTGGAGGCTGATCCGGGTGGGCGAGCAGACCGGGGCCGGGGCATAGGCACGACTGAAACGCATCCCCTGCGCCGCGAGTGCCTCCAGGTGGGGCGTTTCGCAGAAATCGCTGCGCGACGCGGGATTGCCAGTCTCCAATGCGACAGACAGACCAGCCCATCCCTGATCATCGGAAAGCATGAAGACGATGTTCGGCGGAAAAGAGCCGACCGTGGACTCGGACTCTTCAGGCCCGTTTCCCAATAGCGAAAGCGACAGCGCGGCCGGCGCGATCAGTCTAAGAATGCGGCCGGGCAGGAGATCGATTCCGAAACAGGATGCGGCCATCCAGGTACGGTTTCCTTCCATGGCAGAGATGACGCTTCAGGAGCTTGGCGGGTTACCAGGGCTGGGCACAATCGCCACCTTCTCGCTCGCGATCCTCGACGAACCCCCTTTTCGGATCATTCTTGATCAATGTGGTCGATCTACAGAAGAACGAGCCTTTGACCCGATTAACGGGCGAATCCGCTAGAAACCTTGACCAACCCTCCATGAGAACTTCGATTGCCACTGCAGTCATCTGCGCCTGTCTCGTCGCGAGTGCTGCGCTCGGGGACGAGGAAATCCCGGTTTTCTCAGGTCAGCCCAGCGTCCAGTATCAGGTCGATGTCAAGACCAGTCAGCGGACCCGGCTCAGTCCCGACGACACGGCCCGGAACGTCCTCGTCATTGTCAAGATAGGTGAAGACTACTTCTGGAAGACCCGGGGAAACCGGCGCGTGATCCACATCATCCCGGAAGCCGGTGACGCCCATTTCTTCATCGACCCCGACGGGGGCGGCTATGTGAAGATCATGACCCGGCCCGACGGCACCTTTGCCTACCTCGAGCAGGTCGGCCTGGAAATGACCTCCTTCATCTACTTCGGCTCGTCCAGGACATTCACGCCATAGAGGGCTGTCCGAAACACACGGAGCGTCCGAAACCGCAACGGCTACCTGGTTTCGCCCATGAGCTGCGCAACAGTCGGCTCCATCGCCTCCGCCCAGAGGGCATAACCCTTTTCCCTGGGATGCAGCAGATCCGGCATGACCTCGCGCGTCAGCACGCCGTCTTCATCAAGAAAAGCTTGGTTGATATCGAGGAAGAAAACCGTTTCGCCGTCAGCCAGTGCGGATGAAAGCCGGCTGGCTTCATCGTTCTTGGCCCACTGATCATTGTAGGTGGCGTCGTGTTCCGCATCCTGGCGCTGTGCCGCATCGCCTCGGGGAAAGATGGCCAGGATCAGGATCTTGGTTTCGGGCAGCTTCTCCCGCAAAAGGCATACGATGGCTTCAATTCCGTCGGCGATCTGCTCAGCCGTGTAGGTGTCGCCGTTGGAGTTGTTGGTGCCAATCATCAGAACAGCCAGTTTCGGATGGATGTTCTCGATTTCGCCGTTCTCCAGCCGCCAGAGAACATGCTCGGTCCGGTCGCCGCCGGAGCCCAGGTTGACCGCGTTGCGCGAGGCGTAGTAACGGTCCCAGACTTCCCTGCCCGAGTTTTCCCATCCGTGCGTGATGGAGTCCCCGATCATCAACAGATCGACATTCCCCTCCGCAATCCGGTCCAGAACGCCCTGATGGCGCTGCATCCAGCCTTCCTTTTCCGGGCGCGGCAGGGGCGTGACCGCCGCGTGAGACCCAAGGACAACGTCACAGGGTTCGACTGGATTGGCCGGCAGGCTTCCGCCCAGGAAGAGCGCGGAAACAGACCACAGCAGGAAGAGGCGCTTTGATATCATGAGGACCTTTCGAACCGACGAAAAACAATAGGGGAACGTTCCAACCCGGGCAGGTTTCAACCGGTCCGACAGTAGGGTCCGTTTTGTCTCGGGGGCAAGAGTCATTCGAGTCTTTCCCAAGCGATTCGCTGCGGCTTCCCTACCGGAAATCGGGATCGACTAATCGGAGGGAAGCAGCAGGTAGGCGGGAAATTTGCATGTGGTCACCTGAGCGACCATCTGTTCACCCTCCCCCATCCCGATCCGGGAGACCGTGCCGATTGGCGTGCAGCCTGCGAAACCGGATGTTGTTCAGCATGGCGCAGTCCCCAAACGCTTCGGATCCCAAACGGTCCAACGTGTCGTAATAGGTGACACTAGTCAGGAACCTGCAATCCGCGAAAGCGTGGTCCCCGACGCGGATGACACTGGAGGGAATCACCACGCTCTTCAGCTTGCCGTCTGCGAATGCGCGGCTCCCGATTGATGTCACCGGCTTCCCGCATAGGATTGCCGGTATGACGACATTCCCCGTGAAGTCATCCGGGAAATCGGTGATTTCGATCGATGTCACGCACTCGACATAGGTGAAATCGCCAAACTGGTCGGCATATCCTCCGGACACCGCAAAGCGGATCAACATGGCGAAGGCGAAGCCGAACTGGCACGGGCCGAGCGATTTCCGGAAGGAAGCAGCCGGGCGATTATTGGCAAGAAACCGGGGCATCGACCTCTTATGCGATAATCTCCGCAGGAACGGATCATCCGCGGCCGAAAGGCGCGGGTTTCAACCCGTTCTTCCGGCCACCACGGTGATCCTCGGTGCGTCGTCGTTGAAAGGACTGCCGGCGAGATCGCCATGCATTTCAATGATCCCCAGACCTTGCGTCTCAAACAGGGTTTTCAGGGATTCCGCACTGTAGCATTGCCTCCAGGTGAATAGTTCAAAAGCGCGGTGCGCCTCGATCACGGTGTGCTTGTCAACGGCCAGGCACTCTTCGTCGTACTTGAAGGTCGAGTTGAATTGGTGGTAGGGCTCGGATGACATGAAACCACCGGTTGGGTGCCATTCATGTTCCATCCGCCTTTCCCTGATCATCCCGTAACCCGCCATCGACTCCACGTCCAGAATGACGGCGCCGTTGTCCGCAAGAAGCCCGCGGAAGGTCTCGAGCAGACCCGCCCGCTGGTCCGGGCTCAAAACCGAGAAATCTCCGTGAATCATCGTGATCAGGTCGAACCGTTCATCGGTCTCGAACTCGAGGTAGTCCTGGCACAGATACCGAATGTCCAGCTCCCGTCGCCTTGCCTCCTCCCTCGCGAAGCGGACCGAACGCTCGGACAGATCAATCCCGGTCACGCGAGCTCCCCGCTCCGCGAATCGGCTTGTCCACAGCCCGGGACCGCAACCGAAGTCACAAATCCGGGTTCCGTCCGAGATGCCGAAGCGGGTGCCCATCCAGTTGACCGCCCGATCAATGAATTCGGCGGGAAAAGAGGCGGCATCATGGCGGGGATCGAGATGGGCCTCCAGCATGCCCTTGGAGATGTGCGGATCGTTCCACAAGATGGGCGAGGTGTACCGACTGAACGGAACCGGACGGTCCGCGATTCGGCTCAGCGCCTCAAATACCGCATCAAAGTCTTTCATGCCGTTGTTTCTCGGGGTCAACCTGACGAAAGAGCCCGGGAACGGCAATCTCCGTTGCCTCCGATCCGTTCGCGGGATGGCGCTGGGTCTCAACGACCTTTTCGCTCGCATGCCGAAATCGTAGCCGTCATCCATGGATGCGTGTCTTTGGGAGAGCGACAGATGCACATACCCCGGGTCTCCGCTGCGTCAGGCGTGTGGCCATGGCTGTCCATGGGGATTTTCGGCTCGATCCTGGTTGCGTCCGTGGCCGGCTCCGTCGCCGCGCGCGCAGCGGAAAGCGAATCGGAGGGTGTCCATCATGCGATGAGTTCACCTCCCGCGCCTCCCGCGGCGATCGCCGAACAACCCGAGAGCACACGGAAGATGATCGAGCGTCTGTCCGGCCTGGATCACGATGTCGATGAGTCCGTCATCATGTTTCTTCCCGACAAGGCGGTGGCCTATTTCGGAGACAAGGTCGAGAACGCACCGAATCCGGAAGCGGCCCTGCAGTTCAGACTCCCCTATTCGATGGCATTGCTCAACAGCGGCCAGTCCGAAGCCGCCCTGCGCGAGCTGGCCGCCCTGCGCGAGGCCTTGAAGGCGCGGGGTTACCGGCTCAAGGTCGAGGTCGAAGCGCAGCTGCTCGAGCAGGAGGCGATCGCCTGGCTTCGTTTGGGCGAGCAGCAGAACTGCCTCTACAATCACAATGCCGATTCCTGCCTCTTCCCCATCCAGGGAGGCGGCGTCCATCTCAACCCTCGGGGTTCGCGCAATGCCATCATCACGCTGGACAAGCTCCTCGAGCTCCAGCCAAGTCCGTATGCCGCCTGGCTGCTCAATGTCGCCTACATGACCCTGGGCGAGTATCCCGACGAGGTGCCGGCCAACTGGCGGCTTCCTCCGGAGGTGTTTGCTGCGGACTACGACATCGGGCGGTTTCCGGACGTGGCGGGTCCGCTCGGGCTGGACATTGACGATGTCTCCGGGTCCGTGGTCATGGAAGACTTTGATCGCGACGGGTTCCTCGACCTTCTCGTATCCGCCTGGGGATTCAAGGGTCAGCTGCGGTTCTTTCGCAACCAGGGTGACGGGACGTTCACCGACCTCACCGACGCGGCCGGTCTGCGCGGCCTGTTCGGCGGGCTGAACATGAAGCAGGGCGACTACAACAACGACGGCTTCATTGATGTGCTGGTGCTGCGCGAGGGCTGGCTGGCGAAGGACGGTCGGTTCCCGAACTCCCTCCTGCGCAACAACGGAGACAACACGTTTACCGATGTCACCGAGGAGTCCGGACTGTTGAGTTTCCATTCGACCCAGACAGCGGCCTGGTTCGACTACAACAACGATGGCTGGCTGGATATCTTCATCGGCAATGAAAGTGTGCCCGAATCGGGCGCGGCCGATCCCTGCGAACTCTATCGCAACAACGGCGACGGCACCTTCACCGAATGCGCCGAGGAATCCGGGGTCGCCATCGTGGATTGGATCAAGGGTGTCACCGACGGTGATTACAACAACGACGGTCTGCCCGACCTCTACCTTTCTTCGCTCGTCGGACCCAACCGACTGTTGCGCAACGACGGCCCCGCCGACCCGGACGAAACGGGACCGCAGGTGCGGTGGCGGTTTACCGATGTGGCGGCCAGCGCAGGGGTGACCGAGCCAATGCGCAGTTTCCCCTGCTGGTTCTGGGACTTCGACAATGACGGCTGGCTCGACCTCTTCGTCACGGGATACTGGATCACCAATGCCGGGGATGTCCTGGCGGATTATCTGGGTGCGCGCCACAATGGTGAACGCGCCCGACTGTATCGAAACAATGGGGATGGCACCTTCCGTGACGTCACCGAAGCCCAGGGCCTTTACCGGGTGTTGCATGCCATGGGTTCCAACTTCGGCGACCTCGACTATGACGGGTGGCTGGACTTTTACGTGGGCACGGGGGATCCCTCACTCGGAACGATCATTCCGAGTCTGATGTTCCGGAACAACGCGGGCCGGGGCTTTCAGGATGTCACGACTTCCGGGGGATTCGGTCAGCTGCAGAAGGGACATGGCGTGGCCTTCGGCGACCTCAACCACGACGGTGCCCAGGACATTTATTCAGTCGTGGGGGGGGCGTTCTCAGGCGATCACTACCACAACCAGCTGTTCGCCAACCCCGGCCACGACAATCACTGGCTGAAGCTCCAGCTCGAAGGGGTCCGCAGCAACCGGGTCGCCCTGGGAGCGCGTATCAAGGTTGTGGTGGGGACGCCGGACGGTGAACGAGCCATCCATCGGGTCGTCACGGGCGGAGGCAGCTTTGGCGCCTCACCCCTGCGCCAGGAGATCGGCCTCGGGCAGGCGGCTCGTATCGAGCGCGTCGAGATATTCTGGCCACGCACCGGGGAGACCCAGACCCTTACCGGCCTGGAACTCGACCACGCCTACCATGTCCGGGAAGGTGAAGCGCAGGCAGAGGAGATCACCCTTGGACGGTTCCCCTGGCCGGATGCGACCAAGGCCACGCATTCCCACATGCATTAGGGTGGCCGCGCGGGCTTCTGCAGGGGCCTGAGCGGACTGGTGGGCCCTGGGGGATTGGCTGGCCTCGCCAGGTGCTGCGCACTCGCGCTTCGCGCGCCCCTTCTGCGCTGCGCTCCGTCGAACCCAAGGGTTCTCATCCCCACTCCCACCAGCCCTGAACGGGCTGGTGGGCCCTGGGGGATTCGAACCCACGACCAAGGGATTATGAGTCCCCTGCTCTAACCGCTGAGCTAAGGGCCCGTGCCAGTTTCGCTCACTTTTGGTCGACCGCACGAAAACGTCCAGTCTGAAGACTCGAAGGATGAATCACCTGAGCGCTGGCGATTCGAGCAGCGCCCCGGGGGATTGGCTGGCGCTGCCAGGTGCTGCGCACTCGCGCTTTGCGCGCCCCATCTTCGCTTCGCTCCGTCGAACCCACGACCAAGGGATTATGAGTCCCCTGTGCAGTTGCCGGTGCGGCAACGGGTTGTCGGCCTTTCAGGCCTCGGAACTATTCAGGATCTGCTTCCTCAGGGCCGGGATTCGCGTAGGCCGGGTCAATCGCCCGGATCGAGACATCGCCGTCTTCAAGGATGCGGACGTCGAGAGGCACCAGGGTCACTCCCTGCAGGTTGATGGTGTGGGCATTGTCGCCAACCCAGGGTTTGAGAGCGTCCTCCGGACTGATCGGCGGGACGTTGGCGTTGAAGAAAGCGGTGCACCACCACTGGCCGTCTTTGTCCTGAAAGGGAGTGCCGTGTCCCAGGAATCGGCCGGCAAAACGGCGCGGACCATAAGGGCCTGTGATCGTATCGGCCGTGCAGTAGTAAAGGTTGTAGGTGCCTTTGCGCATCTGGTCGGTGGACCAGGCCGTCCCGAAATGGACATACTTGCGGCCGATCTTCCGGAGAGTGGCGCCTTCGTGTCCGATCCGCCGGTCCGATGGGTCGATCCGGACCGGCTCCGCCGCGAAGCCGTTGTATCCTTGTTTCAAAGGCGCGATCGAAGTATTGCCCCAGAGCAGGTAAACGATCCCGTCAACATCGCGAAAGAGGGAGGGATCATGTTTGCCCAGCATTTCCGCCCCCATCGGAAAGGTCCAGGGACCGGCCAGATCACCACCCGAAGAGACGATGAGGTTGGCTCCCTGTTTGACCGGCGAGGGCGATGTATGGACCAGGATCCACTTTCCGTCGAGTTGGATCAACTCCGGTGCCCAGAGACGCCAGTCCGCCTCCGGCACCGTGGCAAAGGCCTCCGGGGCCGCCCCGGCCCAATAGCCATCCCGCAGGTCGAAGACCGGTCCGACTGATTCCCAGGTGATCAGATCGGCACTGCGCCAGACCCGGATCTTCGTGCCGACCACGGCCGGCTTGAGTGATCCCGTTATCCCGGGGTTGTCCAGGCCGCTGTTGTAGGGATCTCCAAACTCTCGGGGGTCACCGGGTTCCGGGGTGGTCCCGGTGAGGTAATAGAGGCCGTCCGGAGCGAGATAGATATAGGGGTCGCGGATCCAGCCGTCCTTGATGTGAAGAGCCCGGTCATGGCTCGACAAGCCTGACCGGATCTCATCCGGCGACTGCGCGGCAAAGGCGGAGGCGAAAGGAGTGGCACTCATCAGAGTCAGGAAAAGGATTGAAGAACGGTGTAGCATGGTTGGTCCGGACGCGAAGGAGCCGGGGATCAGGTTCCTCAGGACAGGACGAAGACCTTGGGGCCGGTCGTCCAGTGCTGAGCAGGTTGACCGTTAGCCCGGGAGAATCGCCAGAAACCCGACGCCGGATTCCTGCCCGTGTCTGTCCCTGCGAAGCCGGAAGGTCCTCCCTCCAATTCGATCAGAAATGGAGGGTCGCGCTCTCGCGACCTCAATGGTGCGGATCTGTGGGGGGAATCCAGACCATCGCAGAGACGTTGCCTCCACGGGATCTCCCGGCAACGGAGTGCCGGGGCTACACTTTTCTCACAGAACGAACCTTCGCTGTTTCCCTTTCGACGAGGTCAGATCGCGGCAATGATCCTGTTGAACAGCGCACTCGGTCGCATGACTTCCTCCGCCTTGGCATCGTCGGGCTGATAATAGCCGCCGACATCGGCGGGTTTGCCCTGGACGGCCAGCAGTTCATCGGCGATCGCCGTCTCGTTGGCTTTCAGTTCCGCAGCCACTGGAGTGAAGACCTTCTTCAATTCCGGATCTTTGTCCTGTGCCGCCAGTTCCTGGGCCCAATAAAGCGCGAGGTAGAAATGGCTTCCCCGGTTGTCGATGCCGCCAACCCGGCGGGTGGGTGATTTGTTGGTCTCCAGCAATTTCCCGGTGGCCGTATCGAGGGTCTCCCCGAGCAGCTTTGCCTTCGGGTTGTTGAAGGTTGTGGCGAGGTGCTCAAACGAGACAGCCAGCGCGAGGAATTCACCGAGCGAATCCCACCGCAGGTAATTCTCCGCCAGCAACTGCTGCACATGCTTGGGTGCCGAGCCGCCGGCTCCCGTTTCAAACAGACCGCCGCCGTTCATCAACGGAACGATCGAAAGCATCTTGGCACTGGTGCCGACCTCGAGGATCGGGAACAGGTCCGTCAGGTAGTCACGGAGCACATTGCCGGTAACCGAAATGGTGTCTTCCCCATTCTTCATCCGCTCAAGGCTGACGCGACAAGCCTCGGCGGGAGGCAGAATCCGGATATCGAGACCCTTTGTGTCGTGATCGGCCAGACGAGCCCGGACCTTGGCGATGACCTGCGCGTCATGCGCCCGGGTTTCATCGAGCCAGAACAGGGCCGGCGTATCCGTGGCCCGGGCCCGATCGACCGCCAGCTTCACCCAATTCCGGACGGCGGCATCCTTGGTCTGACAGGCCCGCCAGATGTCCCCTTCCTCGACCGCGTGCTCAAGCAGGACCGCGCCGCCCTGATCGACCACCCGGACCTTGCCGGGGGCGGGAATCTGGAAAGTCTTGTCGTGCGACCCGTATTCCTCGGCCGCCTGGGCCATCAGGCCGACATTGGAGACGGAACCCATCGTGCGCGGATCAAAAGCCCCGTGCTTCCGGCAGAAGTCGATCGTGGCCTGGTAGATTCCGGCGTAACTGCTGTCGGGGATGACCGCAAGGGTGTCCTGAAGCTTCCCCGCCGCGTTCCACATCTGGCCGGAAGAGCGGATCATCGCCGGCATCGACGCATCCACGATGACGTCGCTCGGTACATGGAGGTTGGTGATCCCCTTGTCGGAATTTACCATGGCCAGGGCGGGACCGGAGGCATAGGCCTCCGCGATTCCAGCCTCGATCGCCTCCCGCTCGGCCGCAGGCAGTGCCTGGATTCTCGAAACAAGATCCCCGAAACCATTGTTCAGGTCGACGCCCAGCCCTTTCAGGGTGTCAGCATGCCGGGTCAGCAGATCCTTGAAAAAGACCCGCACGAAGTGACCGAAGATGATCGGATCGGAAACCTTCATCATCGTCGCCTTCAGGTGGACGGAGAAGAGGATGCCTTCCCGCTTCGCCCGCTCGATCTGCTCCGCGATAAAGGTGACCAGCGCTTTCCTGCGCATGACGGTCGCATCGAGGATCTCCCCCGCCTTGAGGGCGGTCTTTTCCTTGAGCACCTTCGTCGAGCCATCGGCGCCGACGAATTCGATCTTCACTGTGCCGGCTGCGGGAACGGTGACCGACTTCTCGTTGGAACGGAAATCATCCCTGCCCATGGTGGCGACATTGGTCCTGGAGTCAGCCGACCAGGCACCCATCGAGTGGGGATGCGTGCGGGCATAGTCCTTGACTGCCTTGGGGGCGCGGCGATCGGAGTTGCCTTCCCGCAGGACGGGATTGACCGCGCTTCCCTTGATCCGGTCGTAGCGGGCCTTGATCTCCTTTTCCGCCTCGGTTGCCGGGACTTCGGGATAGTCGGGAAGCCTGTAGCCCTTGGCCTGGAGTTCTGCGATGGCGGCCTTCAGCTGCGGGATCGAAGCACTGATATTCGGAAGCTTGATGATGTTGGCATCCGGATTGAGCGCAAGGGCACCCAGTTCGGCCAGGGCGTCCCCCACCCTTTGTTCCTCGGTCAGAGCATCCGGGAAATTGGCGAGGATGCGACCGGCGAGGGAAATATCGCGCACCTCCATCGAGATGCCGGCATGCCGGGCGAAGGCCTGAACGATCGGCAGCAGCGAATAGGTGGCAAGAGCGGGAGCTTCGTCCGTCTTGGTGTAGATGATGGTCGGTTTTGCAGACATGATAAAGGGAAACAGGAATTTACAGCCTGCCACTTAAACCGCAGGAAAGGCACGATCAAAAAGAAAAGTTCCGGTTGGTTCGTCCGGCTCAAACGACTCACCACGGGATTTCCCGGCTACTGCGCCCGATCCGCGACTTCGATGGAAACGGATCAGCGGGAAGAGTTCGATCTTTTCCCACCGCAGCTCGGGCTCCGTCGACGGCTCGGGAATCGTCCGGAAACCGGCCGGATGGGTTTGCGCCCGACTTCTTAATGGGTTTGTTTTCGCGAATTGCAAAATACGAAAACTGTTTCCCCAAATGAAGCCTGATCCACTCGCCGCCCTGGTCCATCGTCTCGTCGAAATCGAACCCGACGAAAGCCCGCTCATCAGTTGCTTCCTCGATCTTCAGCGGAAGCACTCGGAATGGATGTCCGATCTGGACTACCCGTCCTCGCTTTTCGCCAAGCGTCTGACCGGCCAGCGCCGGACCGACTTTGAGGACGCCCTGGGCGAGATACGGTCCTACCTGGAAAAATCGCTCGACCCCCACTCCAAGAGTGTGGCCCTTTACGCCAGATGGGGTGAAAACCCCTTCTTCACCGCCACTGAGTTTCAGGTCCCGCTGAAACCGCTCTTCGTGGCGGATACTCTGCCCCACATCTATCCTTTGATCGAACTGAAGGATTCCTATCACCGCTTCGTCATTGTCATCACCACCGAAGAAGAGGCCCGTATCCTCGAGACGACGATTGGAGCGGTGACCGAGCAGATTCTCGCGAAACGCCCCGAACTTCGCCAGAGGGTCGGCCGGGAATGGACCCGCGAGCACTACCGCAATCACAAACGGGAACGGGAACAGCAGTTCATTCACGAAAAGATCCGCATTCTCGAGGACCTGATGAATCGAAAAGGGCACAATCATCTCATCGTGGCGGGCAGCCCGAAGATGGTCGGGCGTCTGGCCGAGGCTCTGCCCACCCGTCTGAGGAAGAAACTGATCACCTCCATGGCCGCCAATCCCAGCAGCGGAATCGGTCCCATTCTCCTGGAGTCCATTCATCAGTTCACCCTGGCCGAGTCCGGGGAAAGTCACGACCGGGTCGATATGCTGGAGGCCTCCGTCATGAAAGGAGGGCTTGCCGTGTCCGGACTCGAGGCCAGCCTCGACGCGATGAGAGACGGGTATGCCGACATGCTGATCATCGATCAGGATTTCGAGGATGCAGAAACCCGCGAAGAGCTGATCCGCCTGGCCCTGAAAACGAACACTCAGATCGAAACGGTGTCCGGCAGCGAACCACTCAAACGTCTGGCCGGGGTCGGCTGCCTCCTGCGCTATCGGCCGGGCGAGCTGGTTTCGGGCAGGTAGCCGGTCAAAGCCAGCCAGCCACACCCGGATGAGTGCGCTTCAGGCTCGCCCAGGCGCACGGCCCCGTCTACAACGTCCGCATGCCCCGGATTCCCCGCCGGACCTTCCCCTGCCCGGCTGGGCTATACCTTGTCTTCCTGCTCCTGGCGGGACCGGCCATCGGGTCTGCCGACGCGCAGGTGACCGCCATGAAAGTCCTGCTTCACCGCACCTACACCTACAAGACCGTGCAGAACCTCGAGATCCAGGCCGAGGTCAGCCGAGCCGATGATGCACTGGAAAGACCTGTCCTCGTTTGGATCCACGGCGGGGCCATGATGAAGGGAGATCGCTTCAACCAGTGGGAAAAGCCCTTTCCCCGGATGATGCTCGAGGCCGGGTACATCATCGTCAGCATCGATTACCGGCTGGCTCCCGAGACAAAGCTGCCGGGGATCATCGCGGATGTGGCCGACGCCTGCGCCTGGGTCCGCGCCGAAGGACCCCGACTCTTCGGCGCCCGGACCGACCGTCTCGCCGTGGCCGGTGGATCCGCCGGCGGCTACCTGACCCTTGCCGCCGGCCACCATGTGACACCCCCGCCAACCGTTCTGGCATCGTTCTCGGGCTACTGCGACCTTGTCGGTCCTTGGGCGACCGGACCAAGCATCGATCCCGAACACCGGGAAAGCGGTCTCGGCCCGGAGGAGATGACCGCCTTCAAGCCCGGCCCGGCCGTATCCAACAAATACGAACGCACCTATGATATCACCCCGGTTTACAACACGTGGCGCCAGAGGGGAGAGTGGCCGTTCGCCCTGACCGGCTGGGACCCGGTTTCGGAAAGAGACAACTACCTGCCCTACCTGAATGATCGCGGGGTGACTCCCGATTACCCGCCCACCATTATGGTGCACGGAACCCGGGACCTCGATGTGGACTACCACCAGGAGATCCAGATGGCCGAGGCACTCGAAGCGGAGGGCGTCTCCCACCAGCTGATCCTGCTGGAAGGCGCCAACCACAACCTGGGCGGTATCGATCCGGGCAAGACGGAGAACGCCCTGCGCAAGGCCATGGCCTTTGTCCGTTTCCACATGGAAGAGTGAATCGCCGGCAGCCTGGAACTCAGAGCCAGGGCATCCACGCTGCAGGTCCGCGGAAATTGCCCGAGGTCCGCGGACAGCAGTCCCCGTCACGCCTGTGGTTTTTCGCCGGGCGGAAAGAGCTTGTGCTCGTGAGGCCAGACGATGGCGCGGCGCTCCGGTGTCAGACGTTCGAGCAATCCCTTTGACGGGCGGTAAGGCAGCCGGAACATGCCCCAGGAGGGACCGTAGCGGTAGACCGCGATGCGCCGCTGGCCCGGATTGACCCGCTTGGCCGAGCCATGTGAGATCGCATCCACGAAGAGAAGGGCGTCTCCTTTTTCCAGGTGAACCTCGACCGCGCCGGTCACCCCGTCGACCGATCGCGATTCCCCCTGTTTCATCGAAGCCCTGTCGAATTCCGGATGCTGGAAATTCGCCTTGTGGCTGCCCGGGATGACCATGGTCCCTCCATCGCCCGGACCGATGTCGGTGAAGGCCATCAGGATATTGATCATCCCGCATTGGAAGAGCCCGTTGTGATAGCGGAACTGGCACCGCTTCGCTGTGTTGTGGCCGCCGGAATGCAGACCGATGGCATCGCCCGGTCCCCGAATACTGGCGAAATTCTCATCGATGAAGAGCTTGCCGTGATTGTAGTCGAAGGTGTTTTCGCCGCCGACAAACCGGGTGACCTTGGCGATCCACGACGGGTGGTCGATCAGGCGCTCCCAGGGCTCGCCCGCTTCGTAGATCTGCTGCACGTTGAGTCCCTCCGTCCCGGTATAGGTGTGCGCGTGGGCATGGCCGCGCCACTCCCCGGGTTTGAGATGCTGCAGGTCGTCGAGGATGGCGTTGCAGTCCGCCACTTCCTTGGGTGAGAGCGCATTCTTCAGGATGATGTAGCCGCGAAGATCGAAGAGATAGACGTCGAGATCGGTCAGGGTTGCTTGCATGGGGAGGGCCGGTTGAAGGGCACGGGGTGAAGAAAAAGCCGGTTGCGGCAGTCCTGCCTTCCCGGTTGTCCTCAGAAAATGTCGGTTGCTCCGCCGAGAACCATCAAATTCGGCGGAATCCGTGGGAATTTCCCATCATACCCCTTTGAAACCGGTGATGCCCCTGGAGTTTTCTCTTTGAGCCGCTCTATGCGGCGAAGGCATGCAGAAAGGTGCCCAACAACCCCTACGCCTGCGGTCCTTCGCCCGGCGGAAAGAGCTTGTGCTCGTGAGGCCAGACGATGGCGCGGCGCTCCGGGGTCAGACGATCCAGCAGAGCCCTGGAGGGGCGGTAGGGATGCCGGAACATGCCCCAGGAGGGACCGTAGCGGTAGACCGCGATGCGCCGTTGGCCCGGATTGACCCGCTTGGCCGAGCCATGTGAGATCGCATCCACGAAGAGAAGGGCGTCTCCTTTTTCCAGGTGAACCTCGACCGCGCCGGTCACCCCGTCGACCGATCGCGATTCCCCCTGTTTCATCGAAGCCCTGTCGAATTCCGGATGCTGGAAATTCGCCTTGTGGCTGCCCGGGATGACCATGGTACCCCCATCACCCGGACCGATGTCGGTGAAAGCCATCAGAATATTGATCTGGCCGCACTGAAAGAGGCCGTTGTGAAAGCGGAACTGGCAGCGCTTCGGTGTATTGTGGCCGCCGGAATGCAGGCCGATGGCATCGCCCGGTCCGCGGATACTGGCAAAGGCTTCGTCGATGAAGAGCTTGCCGTGATTGTAGTCGAAGGTGTTTTCGCCGCCGACAAACCGGGTGACCTTGGCGATCCACGACGGGTGGTCGATCAGCCGCTCCCAGGGTTCGCCCGCTTCGTAGATCTGCTGCACATTGAGTCCCTCGGTCCCGGTATAGGTGTGCGCATGGGCATGGCCGCGCCACTCCCCGGGTTTGAGATGCTGCAGGTCGTCGAGGATGGCGTTGCACTCCGCCACTTCCTGGGAAGAGAGCGCGTTCTTCAGAATGAGATAACCGCGCAGGTCGAATAGGTAGACGTCGAGATCAGTCAGAGTCGCATTCATGGGGTGGATTGGGCGAATAAATCCGGAGAGACAACAGAGTCCAATGGATTCGTCACTTCCAACCATGATCGGGAAAACGGCAGAATCCATCCGTCAGTTTTCCGGTTCGTTCGATGCGCAATAGGGTCGACCTGGCCGGGTGGACCGATCAGGCTGCGTTACCATGAGAACCCCGATTCGAGCCTTCCTCATCGCGGCGGTCGCCACCGGCCTGAGTCCTTCCCTGGTATTGGCCTCGGAGACAGCCGCTCAACCGGTTGCGGAATCCCGGGAGGCCTTCGATCAACGCATGTCCTGGTGGCGTGATGCCACCTTCGGAATGTTTATTCACTGGGGTCCCTATGCCGTTCCGGCCGGCATTCATGCCGGAAAACCGGTCGAAGGCATCGGCGAGTGGATCATGCAGAAGGCCGCCATTCCGGTTTCCGAGTACGAGGACTATGCAAGACGGTTCAACCCGACCGCCTTCGACGCGGACGAATGGGTGCGGATCGCCCGGGATGCCGGGATGAAGTACATCATCATCACCTCCAAGCATCACGACGGGTTCTGCCTGTGGGACTCGAAGGTGACCGGGTATGACGCCATGGATTTCGCCCCCATCCACCGTGATCTCCTCGGGGAGCTCAAGGCCGCCTGCGACCGGCAGGGGATGATCCTCGGCTTCTACCACTCGATCATGGATTGGCACCATCCGGATGCCCAGGGCCCCCACTACCCGACCTACAATACCAGGGAGAAGTCCAACCCGGACTTTGAGCGTTACGTCGAGGGCACCCTCAAGCCCCAGATCCGCGAGTTGATCGAGAACTACAATCCAGCCGTGCTCTGGTTCGATGGCGAATGGATTCCGGAGTGGACCCACCAACAGGGCCTCGACCTTTATGCCTATGTGCGAAGCCTGAGTCCCGGGATCATCATCAACAACCGCGTGGACAAGGGGCGCCAGGGGATGAAGGGCATGAACCGGGACGATCAGGACTATGCCGGTGATTTCGGCACTCCCGAGCAGGAGATACTCGAGGGGGCTTCCGATTTCGACTGGGAATCCTGCATGACAATGAACGATACCTGGGGCTTCAAGTCAGACGACCGGAATTGGAAATCTGCCGAAAACCTGATCCACAACCTCATTGATATTGCCGCCAAGGGTGGCAACTACCTCCTGAATGTCGGACCGACGGCCGAGGGAATCATCCCGGCAGCCAGCGTCGAGCGTTTGGCCCTCATGGGGATCTGGCTCCGCACCAATGGAGAGGCCATTCTTGGCACGGAACGCCTAGCCCAATTCAGCGAGGGCGACTCCGTTTTCTACACCCGGCGCGGTTCGGATCGCACCGTCTACGCCATCCTCACCCGCTGGCCGGAGGAACCGCTCGCGCTGACCCGGGTGGTTCCGGATGAAGGCAGTGAGATCCATCTCCTGGGCTACCCGGAACCGCTTGCCTGGCAGACCGACGGATCGGTCACCACGATCACCCTGCCTCCCGCCGGACGGGCGGTCAGCGAACACGCCTGGACCCTGCGAATCCATGGAGAGGAAAGAAGTGATTGAACCTCCAAGGGCTCGGTTCCGGCTCGAAAGACAGACCGGCGAGAGGTGAGGGACCGAGTCGATCGCCTTCCTTCAGCCGCAGATTTTCAGGAGAGGCCTTTCGCCTCGGAGCAAAGATTGACCGGGACGCAGAGCCTCTCCTTAAGAGGAAACGCGGGGGAAACCGCCCTATCCGGAGTCCGTCTATCCGTCCAGTTTCATCCCCATCTGAAAACCCCAGTCTTCCGCCGCAATCTCGTGCATTCCGATATGTCGGTAGAAGGCCACGGCGTTGAGATTCTGACCTGAAACACCGAGATAAAGCCCCCGGGCACCGCGCGCCTTGGCCAGATCCGCCCAAGCCATGATCGATCTCCGCCCCCACCCGCCCTTCTGAACCCGGGGCAACAGATCGATATGAAGATGGGCCGGATAGTCGTCGACGAAATCCGGCACTTCCATCTGGCGGTCGAGGTATTCCAGGATCCATCCATCGAAGGCGCCGGGTGGCGGCGTCAGGTTCCGGAAGCGGTCCCGGATCTCCGGGAGCCAGGTCTGATTGAACCAGAGGGCAAAAGCCCGGGAATCAAAGGCCCCGAGAACGTAGCCGCAGGGGCCTTCGTCGTCTTCCAGCACCAGGCAGGAATCCGCGTCATAAACCGGATACGGCGCGGCAAAAACCGCCCCGACCAGATCCGGATGGGTGCAGCGGCCCGACCCGTCCCCTCCATTGGCTCCCGTCTCCAGACAAATCCGATACAACGAGGGCAGATCCGTAGAACGGTAGGGGCGGAGGTTCATCGCGTCGGGAGCTTGGACGAAGCCCCAACCGAAATCAACCCACTCCGGTGCAGGATCCCGGGGCCGGATCTGGGTTCGGGTCCAGCTTTCAGGTCGTTCAACCCGACGGGTTTTCCCGATGCCCGGCGAACTCCTGGAGCAGATCCATCATTTCCCGGTCAAGAAGGCCCCCCTCAACCGTTTCATAAACCACGTCATCCCGGTCGCTGTTCATTGGACCGAAACTGCCCCGGAAATTCCACATCGACCAGCCGAAGCCCGCAATGGTGTAGTTTTCGAGGACATCCCGCAACCAGGCGATGACCACCGGATGCGGAGTCCGGTTGTAGACTCCAAATTCGCCCACCATCACCCCGACCCCCTGCGCCTCGAGATCCTTCCACTCCTGGAGATGGCGCTCCCAGAGATCCGCCCGATCTCCTCCGCCTGCCGTGAGCGACGGTCCGGCTTCATCAACCCCCCAAGTCAGGACAAAATCCTGCCGCGACCCCCAGTCCCCAGCCCCGGGCTGCAAAACCGCCTCGGGGCCGTCGGGTTCGACTTCCCGGATCCCCACTTGCGCCAGCGTCAACCAGTCACCCTCCGTATTTTGTATCCTAATTTCCGATACGCCGGCCGGAACGTCGATCAGGTAGTCCCGGTTGTAGGTGTTTTGATAGAGCCCCCATTCTTCCTTGTAGACGACGGTTTCCCACTCCCCTTCACCCGGCCCTGGTTCGAAGACACGGTCGAAAAGGGTTGCCTCATCCCCTGACACGACCAGCCGTGCGCGGTCCGAGACCACGGCGACCCGGATGCGCAGGGAAACCGGACGCTCAAAGGGTCCCGCGATGACCATCGCGCTCCGGAATTCCGGTTTCTCGGGACCATAGAGATAGGTGCTGACGCCGTTTCCCGGCCAGTAAGGGACGGGCCAGCTGGAGGATCCGTCGACCCAGTCCGCCTGGTAATGCGTCAGATTGAACGGTTCATAGCCGTGCTTGGACTGTGCGACCCGGAGCGGAATCAGTTCCGGAACCGACCGGGTGGCGAAGTCCAGACCGTCCGCGATGATCAGGCGGTCGGGATCTTCCTCCCGGATGGCGTCGGCCAGGATCTTGACGACCGCCGCATACTGGGTGCCGGTCAGCATTCCGGCCGGTTCATTCAGGAGGTTGAAGCTCAGGCGTGAATTGGGGATGCCCCGGTATCGCTCGGCGAACATCCGCCAATGGGCCGCCGCCGCCGCCTGGGTGGCCGGGTCGGTCCAGAGGCTGGTGGATTCGGCCGGTGAAGCCACCGTATAGCCGGGAATCCGGTGGAGGTTGAGGTCGATATGGATTCCGTACTCTCCGCCCCAGGCGACCGCCTGGTCGATCTCGGCCAGAATCGCCTCGTCAAAGGCCAGCCAGTCGCCGCCCTTGATATAGGTCCGGTAATCCATCGGCAGCCGGGCGAAATTGAACCCGTAGGCCGCCATCATCCGGAAGTCCTCCTCCTTGTAGGGTCCGTTGCTCCAATCCAGGTGGAACTTCTCCAGAAGATTGAAGCCGTGCCAGGCCGGCAGCCTGTCCCAGCTCGCCTCGGGCAGAGCCGGTGGATCGGCCCGTGCAGCCCCGGCGACCAGACTCAGTGCGACCCAAAAGAAGAGGAGACCCGGGCCGGCATTTCCTGATGAAGATGCATTGGGGTTCGCCATTGACATCCGCCGAGTTTGACCGGCTCAAGGACCCGGATCAACCGAATTGATCGTCGTGACTTCCGTATCGGGCGGACAACTCCGCAGCGGGCATCGGCGTCCTGCAGCAGCCGCTCCCCGGCGGTTATCAAAGGACGATCAGGACCCCCATCAGCAAAGCCGCCAGGACAGCGGTCGCGCCGATTGGAAAGGTACTGCCCCGGGCATTGAGCAGGAGAAGGTTCCGACGCTTCTCGATCTCGGCCTCATTCCGCCCCCCGATCGTCCAATAGACCTTCATCAACCGGGCCCAAATCCGGATCGGACCGATCCTGGCGTTCGCGCTCAGACGACCGACCAGGCCGTCGACCACGATTCTTTGGGTCCACGTATTGAGTCCGTTGAGCAGGCGGGCGGCCAGGTTGTAGAAGAGCACTCCGCCCTTTCGATAGAACCAATCCGCATCCAGGTTGATGGCCCGTTTTTCAGACGGGTAGTAGCCGGAGAGAAGAAGCAGGGTAAAGGCGAGGGCGGAGAAGAGTAGCAGCAGGAACTGGCCATTGACGTGCCCGAAGGTATACGGGTTGTAGTCGGTCGGGAACGGCAAGAGACCGTAGAGTACCTTGTATCCGGATACAGGGAACGCCAGAAAGATGCACAGGAAGGCGGCGATCGACATCGCGACCAGCATATTGGTCGGCGCTTCCTTCACCCGGATACCCGAATCGTGTGAGAAGAAGGCGAAAAACGGGATCTTGATACCGGCATGGTGAAAGACACCGGCCGAGGCGAAAAGCAAAGCCAACCAGACAATGGTATGGTGGTTTTCGGCGGCGGCGGTCATGACCATCGACTTGCTCACGAAACCGCTGAAGAGGGGAAAGGCCGAAATGGAGGCGGCGCCAATGCAGCAGAAAATACAGGTCAGGGGCATTGAGCGGAAGAGACCGCCCAGTTCAGTTGCCTTCGATTTGCCGGTCTGGTGGATGACCGCGCCGATCGACATGAAAAGCAGTGCTTTGTAAAGGATGTGGCAATAGGCGTGCGCGGCGGTTCCGTTCAGCGAGAGTGCGGTGCCGACCCCGATGCCCACCATCATGAAACCGACCTGGTTGATCAGGCTGTAGGCAAGGACCCGGCGAAGATCATTCTCGATAACGGCATAGAAAATCGGGAAGAGCGCCATGGCCGTCCCGATCCAGAGGAGGGCGGACTCACCCGGAAAGCCGCGGGCCAACACATATACCGCGGTCTTCGTGGTGAAGGTGGCCATGAAAACCGTGCCCCCGATGCTGGCCTCCGGATACGCATCGGGCAACCAGGCATGGAGGAAGGGCCAGGCGCAGTTCACACCGAATCCGACAAAAATGAGAATGCCGGACCAACCGCCCAGCCCGACAAAGTTGAACGCGGTGGTGCCGTTCTCGGCAATGTGGAGAACAATGCCCGCAAGAAGAATAAGGCCGCCGGTCACGTGGACCAGCAGGTAACGGAAGGCCGCTCTCTTTGAGGCATCCTTTCGCCGGGCCAGGGTAAGCCCGACGGCACAGAGGGTCAGCAACTCCCAGAAAATGAAGAGCGTCAGCAGATCGCCCGCAAACACGACCCCCAGTGAACTCCCCGCATAGACCATGGCCGACATGTACTCCAGGTCGTCGCGGGTATGCAGGATATAGATGAAACCGATGATCGTGATCAGCGAAAAGATGTTGCCGAAGATCAGGGTGAATCGATCGATCCGACCGAAGACCAGGTCGAAATCGAGAAACTGGACAGTCCAGAACATCCCCTCGCTCAATCCCAGAACATTGATGAATCCGAGGACGGGCAGGGCGACGAGGTAAACCGATTTCACCTTCCCCTTGAGGAAGGGAATCAGAAGGGCTCCCAGGATCAGGATGAATGCTGGAGGCAGATCAATCACGGTGCTTGGAGGGATGATCGTAGTAATCCTCGGGCCGGATCACGACTGGTCGGAGAAGGTATTTGGACACCATTACGAGCAGGACACAGGAAACGAAACCATACGCCGCATAGAACCCGATCACGTTCTCCCAACGGTAGTGGGCTTCCTTGTCTGCCAGGCCGAAGAAAAAGAAGAGCTCGAGGGCGACGAAGAAGGCACAGGCGGCATAGAGACACTTCAGGATCAGGCTCACGTTCTCGAAGAGACGGGTGAATCCGCGGCGAAAGAGGATGATCCACTGACGGGTCTCCTCGGAAGGGGCCGGGGTGGCCGGCGGTCTGCTCTCGTTCGAAGTCATCGTTATCAGTGGTGAGTGGAGGCGCCGGTGCCCATCAGGACGGCGAGGACGAGGACAAGGGACGTCACGGCAAGAACGACCCAGAAGCCGGTGCGAAAACCGGGCTGTGCCTCGTGACGGAGTTCCTGCAATTCCTCGTTCGGGTTGTGCTTGGCTGGGGTCATCTCAGGGATTGAAGAGTTGATTGGACATCATGCTGGCCAGATCGAAGAAAGGGGCCGGCCAGAAGAACAGGATGATCGTGCAAAGGGAGGTGATGGACAAGGCGGCCACACAATACCTGTTGGATTCCTCGATGCCGTCAGGAAATGCCGATTCGCCGGGTTTGCAGAAGAAAGCCTTGAAGACAATGGGGAAGAAATAAGCGGCGTTGAGCAGGGAACTGACGAGATAGACCACGGTATAGAGGAACTGGTCGGTTTCGATCGTTCCCCAGACCAGGTAAAGTTTGCTCCAGAAGCCACCGGCCAGGGGGAGGCCGACCACGCTCAGCGACCCGATGAAGAACGCGATCATTGTGATCGGCATGCGCTTCCCGATCCCGACCATCTCCGAGACGTACTTTTTCCCGGTGGCAACATAGATGGCTCCGGCGCAGAAGAAGAGGGTGATCTTGCCGAAAGCGTGCATGCCGACATGCATCATGCTTCCGGTCATGCCTTTCGGGGCAAGCAGGGCTGCCCCGAGAATGATGTAGGCCAATTGGCCGATGGTGGAGAAGGCCAGCCGACGCTTGAGGTTGTCCTGACTCAGGGCAATCAACGAGGAGGTGATCACGGTGAAGGCAGCAATCCCGGCAACGACGGTGCCGAGTCCAAGATCCCTGAGCATGTCGACCCCGAAGACCCCGGTGATCACGCGGAGGATGCAGAAGACACCGACCTTGACCACGGCCACGGCATGTAGAAGTGCGCTGACCGGGGTCGGGGCGACCATGGCGCCCGGAAGCCAGGAGTGGAAGGGCATGAGGCCGCTTTTGGCAAAACCGAAGACCAGGAGCAGCAGCACGACCAATGCTTCGGTCTGGGTGAAGTCCCCGGCCAGAAAACCGGTGCTGGAAAAGTCCATGTTCCCACCGGTGCGGATATAGCAGAAGACAAGGGCCGGCAGCACGAACCCGATCGATGTTCCCATCAGGTAGGTCAGGTAGGTCCGGCCGCCCGTGCGTGCCTCCTTGTCCTGATGGTGGGCGACCAGTGGGTAGGTCGAAAGCGACAGCATCTCGTAGAAGAGATACAGGGTGAAGAGATTGGCCGAGAAGGCCACGCCGAGAGTGGCGGAGAGGGCGACAGCAAAGAAGGCGAAGAAACGGGTCTGCGAGTGCTCCTTCAACGATCGCATATAGCCGACCGAATAGACCGAGGTGATTATCCAGAGCGAAGAGGCCACCAGGGCGAAGAGCATGCCGAAGGCGTCGACCCGAAACTCTATGGCCAGGCTCGGCAGGATCCGCCAGATGGTGAACTCGATCTGCTGGCCGTTCCAGATGACGGGGAACATGGCGAGAACGAGGCCCAGCTTGATGAAACCGGCCAGGAAGGTGAAAAACTCCCGACGATTGGGGGAGCGTCCGCTCAGCACAATCGGGATGACCGCGAGGAGCGAGACCAGGCACGCCCAGAGAGGAAGGCTGCTTCGGACGGTCTCCATCTCAGCTTTGACCTCCGATAATCGCGAAGGGGCGAAGGGTGGTTTCGATCCATCCGACGATCGGCTGGTTGAAGATACCGATCAGCAGAAGGGCGCCGGCCGTTGTCCAGAGGGCCGCCGACTGGATGAAGGGGGTCGCTGCAGCGGGTTCCCCTTCCTCATCCCCTTCCTCGTGGTGACCTGTGTGGGCATTCTCCGGACCGGTTCTGAAGAAGGCGTTCTCGATGATGCGGAAGAACAGGATGATATTGATCAGACTCGAAAGAAGCAGGGCGATGACGAACTCCCAGTGCCCCGATTCGATTCCACCGCGGATCAGGTAGAACTTGCTGAAGAATCCGCAGGTCGGAGGGATGCCGATCATGGAAAGCGCCCCCAGGATGAAGGCGGCCATGGTGTAGGGTCTGCGCTTGAACATTCCCTTGAAGCCGGTGAGTGCATCCGACTCCCTGAAGAGAATCCCGGCGGCCAGGAACATGCACAGGGTCATGAAGGCGTCGCTGACGATATGGTAGATCGCGCCGACCATCCCATAGTGATTGGCCAGCCAGGCTCCACCCACCATATAACCGACTTCGGCAATGATCAGGTAGGAGAGCATCCGCCTGAGACCGGTCTGTGCCAGGGCAAGAAACGATGCCACTACAATGTCGACCACGGCCAGCCAGACGACAAGATGGGACCACGGCAAGGCACCGAAGACGAGGTCGGGACCAAACACGTTGAGCATCATGCGGATCATGACGTAGATCGCCACCTTGGTGACAAGGGGGGCGAGCAGGCAGGCGCTGGTCGATGGAGCGTTTGAATACACGTTGGGCAGCCACCCGTGCAGCGGGAAGAACGCCATCTTGATCCAGACCCCGATCAGGATCAGGATGAAGGCGACCTGGATGATCTTCGAAGCAGCCAGATCCTGGCCGACGATGATCTGATGGATGTCGGCCATGTTGAGGCTGCCGGTTCTGATATAGAGATAACCGACACCCAGCAGGTAGAAGGACGCACCGACCGTCCCCATGATGATGTAATTGAAGGCCGACATGGCGGCCCGGCGTTTCCTCCCGATCGCAACCAGCGCGTATCCGGTCAGAGAAGCCACCTCGAGGAGCACATAGAGATTGAAGGCATCACCGGCCAGGCTCATGCCGATCAGGCCCGCGGTGGAGAGAAGAAAGAGAGCGTAGTAAAGCGGGACCTTGCCCTCGAACTCCTCCTCGATCAGCCCCGTCGAATAAAGGGCAGTGATCAGGGCGACGGCGGGCGCCACCATCGCGACCAGACCATTGATCGAGTCGATCCGGATCTGGATGCCGATGCCCAGCGGGCTCGACCAACCACCCAGGAAATACTGGACTTCCCCATACTGCAGCACCTCCCGGAAGGTGGTGACCGCGCAGGCCAGGGAGCCCACCAGGGCAATCAGCACGACCGGAAGGCAGATCTGCCTTTTCCACGGTCCGGCCAGGCTGACAAGGACCGCTCCGAAAAGCGGGAAAAGCAGGATGAGAATCGGCGCTTGGTCAGCCATCGCTGTTGCGGATCTGTTCCAGGATTTCATCCTCTTCGATGGAACGAAACTGGAGGAAGATGACTTGGACTACGGCAAGGCCGACCCCGAGAGTGGCCACGCCGACGACGATGGCGGTGAGCATCAACACGTGAGGCAACGGGTTGGTGATGGCATCGGCCACCGGATCCGCGGCGGGTGCGTTCGCGCCACCCACTGCAGCCGCTGCCGATTCGTCGTGTTCGTGCTCCGGAATTGGATCGGGTGCGTTCACGTCGGCTTCGTGGCTCCCGGCCCCCTCGCCCGGCGTGACGGCCTGATGGGTGGCGTCGTGCCTGGCGTGATGTTGGATGATGGGAAGATCCGCACCCTCCTTCACCCCCAGCGAGACATAAAAGAGGATGATCGCCGTCTGGAAGATGGACATCCCGATCAGCTTCTTGATCAGGTTCTTCTTGGTGATCATGGCGAAGAGCCCGATCATCATCAGCACGACGTAAATCCAGTAGTTGAGCCGGGCCAGAACAAGGTCGAAGAGATCGGTCATCACCTAAAGCCCCCCCTCTTCCCGTCCCTGGGACGACAAGAATGCATAGAGGCCGAACATGATGGCGGAAACCGTGAAGGCCACGCCGATTTCGACCCCGAGCATGGCGTGGGATCGCGCCATGATCGAATCGGTTGCCGGAAGAATGCGGTGAAGGATTCCGTAATCGAGAAAGTTCTCGCCCAGAAAAAGACTCAGTGCACCGACGCCCGCATAGATGAACACCCCTGTGCAGGCCAGGATCACGATCTTTCGAACGGAGGTTCGTTTGAGCGCGACCGGCAGGCTTCGCGCGATGGACCAGAGAATCAGGCTGGAGCCCAGGATCACCCCGCCCTGGAATCCGCCACCAGGGCTGTGATGTCCGTGGGCGATCACGTAAAGGGCGAACAGCTGCATGATCGGAATGACCAGCTTGCAGGTCTGGACGACGATCAGGTTGCCCTTCGGATCGTCCTCATTCGGTGAGCGACGGACCCCTTTTTGCCCGGGCCTTCCGAGGATGGCAAATACGGCCAGGCCGGCGCTGAAGATGACGACGGTTTCGAAGAGGGTGTCAAATCCGCGGAAGTCGGCCAGGACCGAGGTCACCAGGTTGGGCACCGCGGTGAGTTCCATCGAATGATGGATATAGAAACGGGATATCGCACTCGCGTTGGCCGGCGAATGAGGGTCCGCCCAGGCCGGAAAATCCTCGACCACAGAAAGCAGCAACCCTCCGGTGAAGAGGACGGCAATAAAGGCGAGTGCTTTCAATCCGAAGAATCCCTCCGCGTGTTGAATACGGTGGCCACCAGGAAAACCGTGCTGACCCCGGCCCCGACCGTTGCCTCGGTGAAGGCGACATCGACGGCTTCCATCTCGGCCCAGAGGAGGCAGATGAGAAAGCTGTAGATTCCGAAAACGACCGCCGCCGCCAGGAGATCCTTGACCCGGAGGGTGATGATGGCCGTCACCACCAGCAGTATCAGGATGGCAAAATCAAAGGGGGTGATCACGCGTCCTCCTTGGTTTTCAAATCGGGACCCTGGTAGGGCACGATGCCTTCTTCGTAACCGGCCCGCATCAGGGCATGGGTGCTGGCGGGACTGGTGAGCATGATGAAGAGCGAGATTCCCAGGATTTTGGCGGCGACGAGGGATGTCCCCAGGGTCACTTCCGCCTGGAGGGCGAAGAGCGCGAAGCCGATCAGCATCAAGGCGGTCGAAAGGGTATCGCCTTTGCCGGCGGCGTGCATCCGGGTGTAGAAATCGGGAAATCGAATCAGGCCGATCACGCACCCGGAAAAAAAGAGGAGGCCGACCAACATGAACGGCACCGCGATCATCTGCAGTATCATGAGAGTTCCTTTTCCACGCCCTCGGGCAGTTGAGACCGGTTCCTCATCCGGTGGAAATAGCGAGCCACCGCCAGTGAACCGATGAAATTGAGCAGGGCATAGGCAATGGCGAAATCGACGAACATCTCAATCCGCCCGAAAATGGCACCAATGACGACAAGCAGGACCGCGGTCTTGGTTCCGATCACATTGGCGGCCACGATCCGGTCGATCGAAGTCGGCCCGGTCACCACCCGGTAGAGCACCGGAAGCATCAGCAGGAAAAGGAACATCCCGACCAACCTGAGGGTCAGGTCCATCATAGCTTCAGGTCGGGCTCCCAGACCGCGGCAATGCGCTTCTCCATCTCGCCCTCCAGGCCCAGGGCGGTGTATTCGCTGATGGCGTGCACAAAGAACTCGTCGCCATCAATCCGGATCGTGACCGTGCCGGGGGTGAGGGTGATCGAACTGGCGAAAACGAACTTCGCGAAGTCCGTCTTCAGGTGGGTCTTGAAGCGGACCACCTGCGGCCTGAGGTCGCCGATTCCGGCCGGGCGCAGGGCGATCCGAAGCACGTAGAGATTGGCCAGGAAGATCTGGTAGAGCAGCCAGAGGCTGTAACCCGGGAGGCGCGCGAATTGCCGGATCCGGTTGCCCGAGGTCACGCTGCGATCCTCAAAGAGGAAATCGGAAGAAAGCCAGGTGACGAGACCGCAGGAGATGATGCCGAGGGTCAGATGAAATGCGTCAAACAGACCCGAGAGAACGAGCCACAGCAAAAAGAGCAGGCAGAACGTAAGGATCCGATACATCAGAAAAGGGCGGACTCATCCCGCGACTCGCCTTGACCAGGCGGCCCGGTGCGAATTCGGGCGGACACTAACGGAAGTCCGTCAAGCGCATCAAGGAAAACTACCATGAGGCCGGAGCAAATCGCCCGCCGTGCGGGCATGAATGAATCATCGGCTCCGGCCGTGCGGGACGCCCTGCCTCAAAACCCGGAGATCCCGGCGTTATCCAGGACCCCGGGCCGTTCATCCGGACCAGGGTCATTCCCTCTCCAGTCAGGGCGCCGGTTTCGGTTCGGTCTTTTTCTTGAGGAAGCCACCGAGGACGTTTTTGGCCGTGTCCTCAAGGCTTTCACCTTCCTTGCCGGTCTCGATGCCGAGCTTGCGGGATGCTTCGTCCTGAAGCCGACGGACCGCCTCCTGCTGGCCGGCGTCGACGAGGGCTTTCTGGAAGGCGGACGAATCGACCTTGACCGACGGATTGTCGATCGGACCACGCACGGCGACCGGAACAGTCAGGGAAGCCACCGCTGTCGTGGTTCCCCCAATACTCAGACTGGTGTTCCTGAAGGTGACCGAGAGCGGGAGGTTGGAATCCACCGTGCTGAGGGTTCCGCTCGTGGTCACGTCCATGGTGCCTCCGGAAAGCGGCGGGGTTCCACCCACTTTCAGCTGGCCGACAATGCGGTCCACCGGAAGGCCCCGGTAGGCCAGTTTGAGCGGATTCCCGGTCCCACCCGCCATCGAACCAATGGTCAGATCCAGATCAAAGGTGTTCCCTGAGGAAACCACCCGGACCCTCGGGGGTTCCGCGACGAGGCCGGGGTTGGTTGACAGGTTCGTACCGTCGATCGCCAGGGTCTCTCCGGGAAACCGGTCGGTCTTCAGCCGGCCGACCGTCAGCTCGCGAACCAGAAGGATCGGGCTGCCCTCGATCAGATGCAGCGCACGGACGTTCGCGTAACCAAGAGACCGCGCCCGGGCTTCCAGCTGTTCCCGATAACCGGGCTCGCCCGGCGTGTTCGCCTTCTCATCTCCGCTTCCCCCCAGGATGTCCATCCACTTCCTCGCCTGGGAGAGTCGATCTTTCCAGACTTCCGCGTCTTCGAGCACCTGCTCAAGATCATCCATGTCCGGCAGCTTGACCTTGTCACCCGCAGGTTTCGGGCGGGGACCGATCAATTGCCCGGGCAGCTTTCTCTTCTCACCGCTCGAGGCATCATCGATGACCACTCGATCCAACACCATCCGCTTGCGGAGGGCATCGGAGAGGTTGATGTCCGCTGTGACCTGATCTGCCCGGAAAACGTCGGTTCCCAGGCTCTTCGGATCGGCGAGAGCCAGACCGGTCACCGTGAGTCGGCTCGCCGTCGGATCCAGTTCTGCGGATGCCAGATCCACCGTCGCTCCGTTTGCCTTTTCCAGCCCCGTTCGCAGGGCTGCCGTCACGATCGGCCCCTGGAAGAACTGCAGGCCGACAACGATCACCACGACCATGAGGACGACCATGACCACCCCGATCAGGCGAATCGGATTGCCGACCTTCTTCGCCAGGAGCTCATCATAGGACTTCTTCTTCTTGCCGCCGACAAAGATGAAGGTCGCGATCCTGACCGATTTTCTTGCGTTCCACTTCTGGAAGCCTTCCGAACCGGCTTCCATCCGGGCAAGCTGCCTGCGGAATCGACTCAGCGAAGCAGCCAGAGCCCATCCCGCGGCGATGCCGACAAAAAGTCCGATCAACTGGCCACCGGCCACGACATAAAAATCGAAGCCAAAGAAGGCGAGGACCGGGGCATTCACGATCGGCCGGAACAGGCCCTCGGTCGGTCCGTCCAGCAGAAACCGCCCCAGGGCAAAGGTTACCGGCGTCAGGAGGAAGGCGAGAAGCTTGGCCCCGGCTCCGACCAGGGCCGCCACAAAGAGGTTCGCATTGAGGACCGCGAGGATGAAGAACCAGAAAAGGAGGAGCCCGGGCGCCTGGGAAAACCCGGGGATGAACGCGATGAGAACGCCGAGCAGACCGGCGGAAAAGACCTGGAACGGGGTGGCTTTGCCCCGGATGAGTTTGCCAATGCGTCGAGTGATCATGGAGTCATCTGGGTTGGGTCAAATGGGTTGGGACGCGACCGCGAGGAACGGAATCCCCTGAGGCAGAGTGGATAAATTCCCGGATCGAGTCCAGTCCCCTCGCCTATCGGCAGAATCCGGGTCGAACCGAAACCGATCCGTCCGGCGATCACCCCGCTGCAGAAACCCGGCTCATTCGACCGTCGGGCGGAGAGGCCTGACCATTGCCGCACAAATCCTGCAGGGAAGGCTTTTCGCTTCGATCTCCTGCCGCTCAACTGCCGGGTCGAGGCAGGATGACTCACCCACAGGCAGGACACCCCCTGTGTCCTGCGTTGCCGTCGTTCCTTCCAGATCAATTCATCCGGACCAACTTCACGGAGAAACTACCGGCGACGGCGCGCCTTGGTGGCCAGCTGGGCCATGGCGTAGCGCATGGCACCTTCGAGCTGGTCGACCTCGGCCGCATTCAGGCTGGACTGATCCTTCAGCGCCTCGCGGGCGCGGTTCAGGGCAGCCTCCACCGCAGTTTCATCGATCTGATCTTCCTCGATCGCCGATTCGGCGAGGACGGAAACCCGATCACCTTCGATACGGGCAAATCCCCGACCGACCACGAGTCGCTCGGTCCGGTCCTCCGACGTGACCTGCAATTCACCGGGATCAAGTTCCGTCACCAACGGGATATGTCCCGGAAGGATGCTGATCTCACCCGAGGTGGTCGACAGAACCACCGAATCGATGGTCTGCTCATAGACCTTCCTTTGCGGGGTGACGATTTCGAGGACGAGCGGCATGGTGAGGAGTGAATTGGGAGAGGAATCTTGCGGATCAGACGGCCGCCGTCTTGGAAGCCTGGATCGCTTCGTCGATTCCGCCCTTCATGTAGAAGTCGTTCTCCGGGATATCGTCGAGTTCCCCGTTGAGGATCATCTTGAAGCCCCTGATCGTGTCCGCCACAGGGACGATCTTGCCGGCGGTGCCGGTGAAGACTTCGGCCACGTTGAAGGGCTGGGAGAGGAAGCGCTGGATTTTCCGTGCGCGGTAGACGGCCAGTTTGTCTTCCGGCGAGAGTTCGTCGAGGCCGAGAATGGCAATGATGTCCTGAAGATCCTTGTAGCGTTGCAGCACCCTCTGGACACCGCGGGCCACGTCGTAGTGCTCCTGGCCGACGATGGAGGGCTCAAGCGCCTTGGAGGACGAGGCCAACGGATCGACGGCAGGGTAAATGCCCAACTCGGCGATGGAACGCTCGAGCACGATGGTCGAGTCGAGGTGGGCGAAGGTATTGGCCGGGGCCGGGTCGGTCAAATCGTCCGCCGGCACATAGACCGCCTGGAAGGAGGTGATCGAACCCTTCTTGGTCGAGGTGATGCGTTCCTGGAGCACGCCCATTTCCTGGGCGAGGGTCGGCTGATAACCGACGGCCGAGGGGGAGCGTCCCAACAAGGCGGATACTTCGGAGCCGGCCTGGGAAAAACGGAAGATGTTGTCGATGAAGAGGAGGACGTCCTGGTTCTTCTCGTCGCGGAAATACTCGGCCATGGCCAAGCCGGTCAGGCCGACCCGCATGCGGGCACCCGGGGGCTCATTCATCTGGCCGTAGACGAGGGCGACCTTGGAATTCTCGATGTTCTTCTGATCGATGACCCCGGACTCGCTCATTTCGTGGTAGAGGTCGTTTCCTTCGCGGGAACGCTCTCCGACTCCGGCGAACACGGAGTAACCGCCGTGGGTCTTGGCGATATTGTTGATCAGCTCCATGATGACGACGGTCTTGCCGACGCCGGCTCCACCGAAGGCACCGACCTTGCCGCCCTTGATGAACGGGCAGATCAGGTCGATGACCTTGATTCCGGTCTCGAGAATATCGGCCCCGGTATCCTGGTCGACAAGGGAGGGTGCGGGACGGTGAATCGGATAACGCTTCTCATGCTTGACCGGACCGCGCTCGTCGACCGGATCGCCGGTCACGTTGAGGATGCGGCCGAGAACGCCTTCGCCGACCGGCACCGAAATGGGCGACCCGGTATCCTGAACATCCATTCCCCGGACCAGACCCTCGGTTGAGGACATCGCGATGGCGCGGACGCGCCCGTCGCCGAGATGCTGCTGGATCTCGAGGGTCAGGGTTGTCTCCACACCCGACGGTTTGAAAGTGACGGTCAGGGCCTGGTAGATGGCCGGCATGTTCGCCTGGTCAAACTGCACGTCGACCACCGGGCCGATGATCTCAACGATCTTTCCTATGTTGCTCATGTGCTCTGGTTCCAAAGAGGAGGTCAATTGGCCGCCGTCGCAGCCGCGATTTCGAGAATTTCCTGGGTGATGGCCGCCTGGCGCGCCTTGTTGTATTCGAGAGTGAGGTCGTCGAGCAACTTGCTCGCATTATCCTTGGCCGTCTTCATCGCGACCATCCGGGCGCTGTGCTCCGAAGCCTTGGCATTGAGGGCGAACTGGTGGAGCTCCCGGTTGACGTAAAGGGGCAGGATCGAGTTGAGGAGGGCCCGGAGATCGGGCTCAAAGAGCATATGCCGGTCGTCGGAGGGGAATTCCTTGACTTCCTTCCCGCGGGAAACCGCTTTGCGCAGGTTCCGGATCATCTCCTTGAGATCAGGCAGCGGCAGCAACTGCACCCGGACCGGCTCCTGGACCAGGGTATTGATGAACCGCGGATAGAGAACCTCGAGAGTGTCGATCTCCCCGTCGAGGAATTGCTGGGCCATGAACTCGGCCACGACCAGGACATCACGGAAATGGACCGAATCATCGATTGAGAAATCGGCGATGAGGGGACGCTTGGTCCGGCCGAGAAACTGGGTGCTCTTGCGGCCGACACTGACGAATTTCGCCGGCTCCTTGATCTCGGCGATCATGCGGAAGAGATTCGAATTGAGGGGGCCGCAGAGCCCCTTGTCGGTCGACAGAACGAGAATGCCGCGGGTCTTGATTTCTCTCGGCTGAAGAAGCGGATGACTGAACTCCGAGAGACGGCTGGAAACAGAAGCGAGGATGTCGGCCAGCAGGTAGGCGTATTCGCGACCGGCGACCGCCATGTCCTGCGCCTTCTTCATCTTGGACGCAGCGACCAGCTCCATCGCCTTGGTGATCTGGCGGGTGTTCTTGACCGATTTGATTCGGCGTCGGATGTCGCGGGTGCTGGGCATGGTGGAAGGAGGACTTAAGGACTGCGATCAGGGAACGGTCGGCATTCGCTCTGGTTGTCCGGATTCAGCTCACTCTTGATTTCTAATTCGCGTTTTGCGCTACGCGGAAAACGTGGCCTTCCATTCGTCGAGGGCCTTCTTGAGCTCGGCGGCGAGCTCGTCGTTGACGGCGGCGGCCTGGAGAAGGCTGTTGAGAAGGGTCTGTTTGCGGGCTCCGAGGAATTCCCGCAGGCTGGTGGCGGCTTCGGCGACCTTCGAGGAGTCGATCGCGTCGAAATACTGATTCTGCATGCCCCAGAGAACGGCGGCCTGCATCTCGATCGCGATCGGATCGAAGGCCGGCTGCTTGAAGAGCTCCACGATGCGCTGACCCCGGTCGAGCTGGGCCTTGGTCCGGGCATCGAGGTCGGAACCGAACTGGGCAAACGCGGCCAGTTCGCGGAACTGGGCCAATTCGCCCTTCAACTTGCCCGCGACCTGCTTGGTCATCTTCATCTGGGCGGCCGATCCCACCCGGGAGACCGAGAGACCGACCGAGATGGCCGGACGGGTGCCCTGGTTGAAGAGATCGGTTTCGAGGAAGATCTGACCGTCGGTGATCGAAATCACGTTGGTCGGGATATAGGCGGACACGTCGCCGGCCTGGGTCTCGATGATCGGCAGGGCGGTCAGGGAGCCGTTTCCGTTTTCCTTGTTCAGTCGGGCGGAGCGCTCGAGCAACCGGGAGTGCAGATAGAAGACATCACCCGGATAGGCCTCACGACCGGACGGTCGCTTCAGGATCAGCGAAATCTGACGGTAGGCGACCGCGTGCTTGGAGAGGTCGTCATAGACGACCAGGGCATCCATGCCGTTCTGCATGAACCACTCCCCCATGGCCGCCCCGGAATAAGGTGCCAGGTATTGATTTGTCGGATTGTCGGCCGCGGACGCACCGATGATGGTGGTGAACTCCATGGCGCCTTCCTTTTCCAGAGCGTCGACGGTCCGGGCGATGTTGGAGTTTTTCTGACCGACAGCCACGTAGATCGAGTAGACCGGGCGGAAGTTCTTGTCCCCGGAGGCAAGACCGGCCCGGTTGATGCGGGACTGATTGATGATCGTATCGATCGCGATGGTCGTCTTGCCGGTGCCACGGTCGCCGATGATCAGTTCGCGCTGGCCGCGACCGATCGGGATCATCGAATCGATCGACATGATGCCGGTCAGGAGCGGCTGGCTGACGGATTGGCGGACGATGATGCCCGGAGCGATCTTTTCAACCGGATAGAACTCCTCCGATTCGATCGGTCCCTTGCCGTCGATCGGATTGCCGATGGCGTCGACGACCCGTCCGAGCAGGTTGCGGCCGACCGGGACGGAGAGCAGGCGGCCGGTCGTCCTGGCCTCGTCTCCTTCCTTCAAGCCGGAGACATCGCCGAGAACGATGCAGCCCACTTCGTCCTCTTCGAGATTCAGCGCGATCCCGACGGTGCCGTCGTAGAACTCGATCATCTCGTTGTACATCGCATCCGAGAGGCCGTCGATCCGGGCGACCCCGTCGGCGACGGCGAGGATCTTGCCGGTGTTCTTCTTGACCGTGCCACTCTGGATCTTGGCGATCTGCTGTTCAATCTGTTCGATTATGGTGCTCATTGCCCTGCAAATGGGAGGATTCGTTAAGTCGGTCCGAAAATACGGTCCTTGCTAAATTGGGGTGGTCTCGAGAGCGGCCAGCTGCGAGGCCACGGAGTTTTCATAGACGTCGCATCCGATGCGGATACGGAGGCCTGCGATGAGGTCGGGGTTGGGTCGGGCCGTGGCCTTGATCGGGCGTCCGTAGCGCTTGGAAAAGCCGGCGGCAATTTCCCGGAGGGCCTCATCCGACAAGTCGCCCGCATGCTCGACCCGGGCCAGGCCGAGGTCGAGCTCCCGCGTGACAAGGCGGAGAAACTCGCGAAGCAGGGCGACGGATTGACGCGGTTTCTCGCGTTCGACCCAGCCGAGGATCTCCGAAACACGCGATTCGGATACGCGACCGTCTTCAAGACTGAGCCTGAAGAGGTTGCGGGCAAACAGCCGCGTCTTCTTGTCGGGATTCATCAGGCGGGTTCAGGCGTTTCAGTTCCGTTCAAGTTCCTCGGTGGCCGAGGCGACAAAACGGGTACGTTCGGTTTCGCTCAGGTCGCGGGAAAGAACCTTCGAGGTGGTCATCACGACCAGTCGGGCGATTTCCTCGCGGACATCAGCGAGCATCTTCTTCTGCTCGAGTTCGATGGCCTGTTCCGCCTTGGCGATCATCTGTTCGGCCCGCTCGGCTGCCTCCCGGGTTTGTCGCTCGATCATCTCCTTGCCGGTATCCCGGGCATCGTGGATGATTTTCTGGGCTTCGAGGGCGGCGGCCTTCAGGGTGGCGGCGTGCTGGGCTTCCGCCTCGGCCAGTTTCACCTTCATCTCCTCGGTGTAACGGAGGCCGTCCTCGATCTTGGACCGCCGTTCATCAAGGGTGGCCAGCACCGGCTTGAAGGCAAACCGATAGAGCAGGAACGCCACGATCGAGAAGCTGACGATCTGGGCGATCAGGTAAGGCAGATCTATGCCGAACCGCTGGGTGAGAGAGACCGCCTCGCCCGCAGCATGGGGATCAGCGGCTGCCAGAATGGAAAATGCCTCGATCATGGTTGCTTGGAAAAAGGAGCGGTGCCGGCCGGCAGGACCGGCCGGCACCGAAGTGATTTTCGGCTAGAGGAAGAGGGAGTAGAAAGCGACAGCCTCAGCCAGCGCCATTCCAAGAATGCCCTGGACAAGGATCTTGCCGGAGGCTCCCGGGTTGCGGCCGACGGCCTCAACGGCCTTGGCTCCGACCAGAGCTACCCCGATGGCGGCGCCGAGACAGCCCAGGGCACCCTGAATACTTCCATTTATTTCTGCGAGAACGTTCAACATGTTCGTATTGGTTTTATTTTTTTCAGTGTTTCACATCGCCGCCCACACTCCTGGCATGGTCCCGGCGACGAAATTGTCCGGGTTCAGCCGTGTGCCGCATCCGGGGACGATTCCTGCCCCTCCGCCTCTTCGTGTTCGTGATCATCCCCGTGGTTGCAGATCAGGCCGATGTAGACTGCGACCAGCAGGGCGAAAACCAGGGCCTGGACGAACCCGATGAGAACCTCGAGGAAATAGAAGGGGATGGGCAGCCCCCACTTGAATATGCTGGTCATGTGGTGGAGCAGGTTTTCCCCACCGTAAACATTGCCGAAAAGTCGGAAGGTCAGGGAGACATTCCGGAAGAGAATTGAAATGATTTCGATCAAACCGACCAGAATGAACAGGATCGAGAGGAAGAAATACGTGACCTTGGGCAACTCGCCCTTGTCTGCCTTGTTGCCGAAAAGATCGAACAGGATCGCCTTGGGTCCGGCAAATCTGAAGATGAGGAAAAGCCAGGCGACGAACGAAACCAGGGCAAGCGCGAGGGTTCCATTGATGTCCGCGTTGCCAGGCCGGATCCAGGCCTCTGAAACCTGGAAGCCATGCTCGGTGTCGTTGCCCCATCCGATCGTGCCCACCCCGGGAAGCAACCCACTCCAGTTCTGGATCAGGATGAAGACGAAAAGCGCGGCCAGGAGCGGAAACGCCGCCTTGACGACCCGCTTGCCCACGACCGGCCCGACCAGCCCGAGGACGCCTTCGGTCAGGGACTCAACGATGGCCTGACCACGGGACGGGACCAGAGACGGCCGGCCGACGGCCCAGCGAATCACAAGAATGAGGACGATGGAGATGACCCAGCTGGTCACCATGCTGTTGGTCACGGGAAGCGGTCCGATGCTGAAAAGCTTCTCGGCTGCGGCTCCGCCCGCGGCATGGGCCGACGATGCGAAAAGACTGCCCACCAGCAAGGCGGGCACCGTTCGCAGAAGATTCCGACCACTAATCATGTCTATTAACAACACAGCTCTTCAGGATAAGATAACCTTTCTTGGTGACGCATCGCCAAAAGCCCGTCAACCCTCTAGATGCTTTGGGCTTCATTCAAGTCGAATCATTAGAAGGGCAGGCACCCTCCACCAGCTCAGCTAATACCATAATCGGTTCGGGATCGACAGAACCGTCCGGCAATTCCAGAGTCCGTCGGCATGAAACCTGAATCCAAGGAGGCGCTCACGGCGGGGAATTCGGTCCAGCGCCCGATGCAGGTCGATTACTTTGCCATTTTGAGCGTCGTCATGGCGACGCTTCTGGTGCTTTCCCAGGGCTTTCTGCTGATCTGGCTCGATCTGCTCTGACCGCGATCAGCGACCGATAGGCGGGAGCCTTGCGCTGAAAGACGGTCTCCCATTCAAACGGCCACGGCCTGGTCGGGTCGATCTCCCAGTCGTCACTTTCCAAAAGGTGGGTCCCGACCCAGTCCAGGTAGTCAAGGCTGTCCGAACGCAGACAAAGATCCGCTCCCGCCGGAGCGAAGCGCGCCAGGCGCCTGAGCATGAGCGGGCCGAGCAGGCGGTTCTTCTCATGACGTCTCTTGGGCCAGGGGTCGGGAAACAGAACGAGGATCCGGGACAGGCGCAGGGTCGGCGGCAGGCATTCAAGAAACTGACCGATCTCCGCGCGGACGAAGCGCAGGTTCGGCAGGGCGGCGTGATCCTGCTTGCGGAGCGAGCGGGTGATCCGATTGCCCTGCCGGTCAATCCCGAGACAGAATCGATCCGGGTGGGCGGAAGCATAGGCCGTCAGGAAATGGCCGTGTCCCGATCCCAACTCGAGCGTGATTTCCGTATGTTCCGCCGCCACCTCATCGAGGATCGCCGTCACCTCACGGCGCCGGTTTTCCAGGATGGTGGCGGCTTTCGGACTGATGGGGGTCTTGGGCACTGGATCGATGGGAAGTCAAGGTGTGGCTGGATCATGCCGCGAACTGCGGTCGGCCAACCTTTCAGGGAAGGGTTCGACGGCCCCTCCATCAATCGTGGCCCCCGTCCTGTCAATCCCGTCTGACAGGACGCGCGCCGAACCGGCCGGCAGTCTCCGGTCCTCGGACCCCGGTTCCCGCTTTCCCCGCCCCCTGCCACTCAGGAGGCGCCGCCCGGCGTTGCACCGCTGGCAACAGGCAGGGAAACCACGATGCGTGTCCCCTTTCCTTCTTCGCTCTCGGCCCGGACAGTACCGCCATGGAGGTCGGAGATATGCTTGACGATGCTCAAACCCAGACCGGTACCGCCGGTCTCACGGGAACGACCCTTTTCCACCCGGTAAAACCGTTCGAAGATATGGGGCAGGTCGGCTTTCGGAATCCCGGGGCCGGTATCGGCAACCCAGAGCTCAACCCACTCGCCCACCTTCGCCGCCCCGAGGGTGATCCGGGTTCCCTTTGCCGTGTACTTCTGCGCATTGTCGATCAGGTTCTCGATGACCTGACTGATCCGGAACGGATCCATCAGGACGGAGAGAGGCTCTGGGGAAAGATCCAGGATGAAAGGGTGCCCGGTTTTCTCCATCCGGACCGTCCACTCCCGGCCCAGCGAGGTGATCCATGCATTCAAGTCCTTCTCAACCAAACTGATCCGAAGACTCCGCGACTCGAGCCGCGACAGCTCCAGCAAATCGTCGAGAATCAACTGCAACCGATCACAATTGCGCCGAACCACCCCGAGAAACCGTCCCCGCTCGGCGGGCGGAAGGGATTCATGGTCGTCGACCAGAGTCTCCACGTAACCCTTGATCACACTCAGGGGAGTCTTCAACTCATGGGAGACATTGGCCACAAACTCCTTTCGCACCGATTCCAGCTGCTTGAGCCGGGTAATGTCATGCAGCACAAACAGGGTCCAGGGACCGTTGGCATCCTCCACATCCGGAATATCCGCTCCGGTCGCTTCCACCCAGACGGTGCGATCGGCCTCGACGAACTCCACTTCCCGTTGTCCCGAAGGCTTTTTCGACCGGACCTGCCTGACGAATTCCAGAAAGGTGGCACTGTGCAGGACCGTCTCCATCCGCTGGCCGAGGATGGCCTGGTTCCTTCCGAACATCTTGTGCAATGCCTTGTTTGCCAATAGAATATAATTATTCCGATCAATGATGAGAACCGCTTCCTGAAGACTCCCCAGGGCAGCTTCAAGCTGGCTCAGCTGGTTGGATTGGTGTCGGTCGAGTTGATTGAAGGCCTCAATCAGTGAGTTTCCGGCCAACCGGAGGTTTTCCCAATCATCATGGATGCGGTGCAGGTCGTTGTCTTCACTGAGAAACGGTTTCCGCTCGCTGAGGGACCGGGCCAGGAGAGCCATTCCCCTGCGTTGGACCCGGCAATGCCGATAAAGTAGGATCAGACCGATTCCAAGAATACCGATGATCAGGTAGGGCATGGTTCGACCATCCGGTAGCCCACTCCGCGGATAGTTTCAATCAACCCCGCTTCCGATCCGATTTTTTCGCGCAACCGCCGGATGTGGGTGTCGACCGTCCGGGTCTCGATCTCCGTCTCGTATTTCCAGACCTTGAGGAGGAGCTGATCCCGCGGCTGCACCCGGCCCTTCCGCTCCATCAGGGCCTTGAGCAGCTTGAATTCGGTCGCGGTCAACTCAATGGGTTGGTCCCCCACCCTGACCTGATGGTGTTCCACATCGATGAAGATCCGCCCGACCTGCAGTTGTTTGAGCTCTTCAGCTCCCTCCCCTTCGTCCATCCGCCGAAAAATCGATTGCACCCGAAGAACCAACTCTTTGGGACTGAATGGTTTGCAAATATAATCATCGCCCCCGACCTCCAAACCCTGAATCCGGTCCTCCTCCTCGGTCCGGGCGCTCAGAAAGATGATCGGGATCCGTTTGAGCTTCCGGTCCTCCCGGAGCATGCGACAGATCTGGATGCCATTGAGTTCGGGCATCATCACGTCAAGAATGACCAGATCCGGTGAGAAGGTCCGGGCGTAGTCCATGATCTGATTCGGATTATTGATCGATTGGGCGTCAAAGCCCTTCGCCCTCAGATGGTAGGTGAGCAGATCGGTCACATCCGCCTCATCATCAACAATCAGGATCCGTTTCATCTTTCCGGTTTCCATAGTGAATTCGCCCAATTTCTCCAAGATTGAATACTGCCAGTCCGAAGCCGATAGCGTTTCGCTCCGGACAGCGCAAACCACGAAAAGTTACGGTTAGGTGACAACTCTCCCCGCCTCGATAGCCCCGGGCGATCCTTCGTCTGCGAGGTCCCGTGCTTTCCGGGGCTGATTGGCGTTCAGGAAAATGGCCATCACGGGTGACCAGAGAAGGGCGCTGCAGATACAGTTTCTTTTGATATTCAACGGTTTCGGTTATTTCTTTTCAGGTGAACCATCAGGATGCTGATGTCCGCGGGATTGACGCCGCTCAAACGGCTGGCCTGACCCAGGGTGACCGGTCGAAAGGCAGAAAGCTTCTGGACACTTTCGTTCCTCAGGCCCCGGATACCCGAGTAATCCATATCCACCGGCAGTCGGATCTGATCCACTTCAGCAAGGCGCGCGATCTGGCGTTCTTCCCGAATCAGGTAGCCGTGGTAACGGCAGCGGTAGAGGACCTCATCCCGGACGCCTGCCGTCTCCAGACCGAAGGACGTCGGCAGGTCGTCGATTCCCCCACCCTTTCGCAGTAATTCAGCCCAGGTCTGGCCCCCGGACCGCTCCGACTCGAATCGCTCGACCCAATGCCGGATGGTCGTCTCCTTCGCCTTCATCCGGTCGAGCCGTCCCGGAGGCACCAGTCCAAGCCGTTCACTATGGGGCAACATCCTTTTCTCGGCACTGGTATGGTTGAAGAGGAGCCGGTGTTCCGCCCTGGAGGTGAACATGCGGTAAGGTTCGCGAGTCCCCTTGGTCACCAGATCATCAATCATCACTCCGAGATATCCCTCGTGCCGCTCCAGAACGAGCGGTTCCCCTCCCCTCACCTTGCAGGCCGCGTTGACCCCGGCGATCAGGCCCTGTCCGGCCGCCTCCTCGTAGCCGGAGGTGCCATTGATCTGCCCGGCAAAGAAGAGATTCGCCACCTTCCGGGACTCAAGCGACGGAAAAAGCTGGGTGGGAGGTGCAAAATCATACTCCACTGCATAGGCCGGGCGAAGGATGACGGCCTCTTCCAGGCCTGGAATACTGTGGACCAGCTCCAGCTGGACCGCAAACGGGAGGCTGGTCGAGAGCCCGTTGACGTAGTATTCGTTGGTATGGCGCCCTTCCGGTTCGAGGAAAAGCAGATGGCGCTCCTTGTCGGCAAATCGGACGAATTTGTCCTCGATGCTCGGACAATAGCGGGGGCCGACACCTTCGATGGCCCCACTGTACATGGCGGAACGGTGCAGATTGGCCCGGACGATCCGGTCACTCTCCTTCGTTGTGTAGGTCATCCAGCAGGCGACTTGATCGGTCCCGGGCGCCCAACCAAGCACCCGTTCCCCGGAATGTTCCACGTGGAACAGGTCATCGGGATCCCGGGTATCGTGGAAACTGAATAAGGTCGGCTCCGGATCCCCTTCCTGGGCCTCCATCTTCGAGAAATCCAGACTCCGGCCCAGCAGGCGCGGCGGCGTTCCCGTCTTCAGCCGCTCCAGCTCGATCCCCGCTTCGACCAGGCTGGCCGAGAGCGTCCTGGCGTTGTGATCCCCCATCCTCCCGCCCTCGGTTCGGGTGTCTCCCACGTGCATCAACGCCCGCAGAAAGGTCCCTGTCGTCACCACCACGGTCTCTCCCCGGAAATCCACCCCCAGATTGGTCCGGCATCCGGTAACCCGGCCGTCTTCGAAAATCAACCCGGTCACCGTGGCCTGGAAAAGGGTCAGATTCTCCTGCCATTCGAGGCGATGCTTCATCCTAAACTGGTAGGCCTTCTTGTCGCATTGCACCCGCGGGGATTGCACCGCCGGTCCCTTGGAGGCATTCAGAAGCCTGAACTGGATCCCGGTCACATCCGCCGTCACGCCCATTTCACCGCCCAGGGCATCGATCTCCCGGACCATATGACCCTTGGCCACGCCGCCGATCGCCGGATTGCAGCTCATCTGCCCGATGGTGTCCATGTTCCCGGTCACCACCAGGGTGCGGACCCCCAATCGGGCCGCCGCCAGTCCCGCTTCGATCCCGGCGTGGCCCGCCCCGCAGACGATCACCTCAAACTGATTCTCCATGCCTGACATCCGGTCGCTTTCCTCCGCCGGAATCCTATTTTCCGATGCAGAAAGAGGCGAAAAGGTGGTCGAGCACCGCTTCGTTGTCAATCCGGCCCGTGATCAGGCCGAGACAGTCGATCGCACCGCGCAAATCACTGGCTATCAACTCCAAATCTTCGTCTTCCGCCAGCTTGGCCTCCGCCCGGGCCAGGCACTCGTGCATCCCCTGAAGCGCGTGTTCATGTCGCACGCTGATCGCGATCACTTCGTCACCGATCTCGATCCGGCTGGACTCGACCCACTCGAGGATTGCCGCCTGCAGCGCCTCCAGCCCCTGACCGGTTCGGGCGCAGAGCGACAGGGAGGGAAGGGGAGTGAGGGCCTCCGGAACCCGGCCGGCCGGAGCCAGGTCCACCTTGTTCCAGACCACGAGAGTCGGACCCCCCGAGGCACGCTCGAGGACCGGATCCGGCAGGGTGGGGAAGGGCCGGGCGGCATCGAGGACGAGCAGGAGGATGTCGGCGTCGGCCACCTGTTCCAGCGTCTTGCCCATCCCGGCCCGCTCGACCCCGTCACCTCCCGTCCGCAGACCCGCTGTATCCAAATAACGAATACTATGGGCCCCGAGCAGGACCCGTTCCTCGATGAAGTCGCGGGTTGTCCCGGGCCCGGCGTCGACCAGGGCCCTTTCGTATCCAATAAGTCGATTCAGTAGGCTGCTCTTGCCCGCATTGGGCTCCCCGGCCAGAACGACCCGGACCCCGTCACGGACCAGGCTGCCGTAACGGCCGGTGGCGAGGAGCCGGCCCGCCCCCCGGGCCACTTCCCGGACCGCCTCCAGACTGCGCTGCCGGTCCTCGGCCGGAAGATCCTCCTCCGGGAAATCGATATACGCCTCGACCCCGGCCACCACGTCGAGGAGGGCATCGGCAAGCCGCTGCGTCTCCCGCCCGAGAGCCCCCCTGAGCTGGCGATGGGCGGCCTCCACCGCACGGTCGCTTCGCGCCCGGATCAGATCCATGACCGCCTCCGCCTGGCTGAGGTCCAGACGGCCGTTCAGAAAGGCCCGCCGGGAAAACTCGCCCGGTTCAGCCGCCCGGCATCCCCGGTTCATCAGGTCTTCAAGAATCCGTTCGACGATATAGGGCCCGCCGTGGCAACTGATCTCCAGGGAATCTTCCCCGGTATAGGAGGCTGGCCCTTGAAAGAAGACGAAAACCGCATCATCGAGCAGACGCCCGGAGACATCGAAATAGTCGGCATGGACCGCCCGGCGGGGGAGGGGAGGCCGCCCGAGCAGGGCACTGGCCACCGCTCTCGTTTCAGGTCCGCTGATCCGGATCAGGGCAAGAGCCGATTCCCCCCGCGGGGTGGCCAGGGCTGCGATCGTATCTGTCATGCGGCACCTCCCGGGGCGGTGAAAGAGTTCTGAGGAATCTCCCTGGCAATTCTCCGGCGGTTACACAACGTTCACCCAATCAACAGGTTCCTTCGGACAAAGCCGATCCGCACCAAGGTTCGATCAAGAGTCGATGCTCTCCCCATTGCCCTCATCGGAACTGCTGCTGTTGATGACCATCCCGCCGGAGACGTTGATCTTCTCGATGATCTCGGCCCGGATCTTTTCAGCCACGGCCGGGTTTTCAGCCAGATGCACCTTGGCGGCCTCGCGGCCCTGTCCGATCATGTTTCCCTCATAGGCGATCCAGGCCCCTTTCTTCTCCAGGACCTTGTGCTCCACCCCCAGGTCGATGATCGAGCCGGTCTTGGAGATCCCTTCATTGTACATGATGTCGAATTCACATTCCGTGAAGGGAGGGGCGACCTTGTTCTTGACCACTTTCACGCGGGTCCGGTTGCCGATGACCTTGCCGGACGGATCCTTGATCTGGCCGATCCGCCGGATGTCCATCCGGATCGACGAGAAGAACTTAAGGGCCCGACCACCCGGAGTGGTCTCCGGGCTTCCGAACATCACGCCGATTTTCTCACGGATCTGATTGGTGAACAAACAGATACAATTGGTCTTGCTCACGATGGCCGTCAGCCGGCGCATGGCCTGGCTCATCAGCCGGGCCTGGGAACCGACTGTGGCGTCGCCCATCTGGCCATCGAGTTCGGCCCGGGAAACGAGAGCTGCCACGGAGTCGATCACGATGACCTCAATGGAATTGGACCGGATCAGGGTTTCGGTGATATTGAGGGCATCTTCGCCCGAGTCCGGCTGGGAGACGAGGAGGTCATCCAGGTTCACCCCGAGCCGCCGGGCGTACTTGGGATCAAGGGCATGCTCGACGTCGATGAAGGCCGCGAGCCCGCCGTTTTTCTGAGCTTCGGCGATCACGCTGAGACAAAGCGTGGTCTTTCCGGACGATTCCGGACCGTAGATCTCCATCATCCGCCCCTGGGGCAGGCCTCCCACCCCGAGTGCCAGATCCAGGGCCAGGGAACCGGTTGAAATGACCGAGACGTCCATCTTGGAGGCACTTCCCAGCCGCATGATGGATCCTTCACCAAACTGCTTGGTGATGGCTGAAATCGCCAAGTCGATGTTCTTGGTCTTGTTGGTGTCAGTCGCGATTGTTCTTGGTGTGGTCGAGCGTGCCATAAGAAGAGGAGAATCAGTGGTTGGGAAACAGCAAAGGAAATTCCTGCGAAAGATGACGGACATGACAAGCATATAAAGTGAACAGGTGTTCACTTGACGGGCGAAGCCGTCCGGATCCCCGGGATCAAAACCAAGAATCGCCTTGATTGAACGGAATTCCGCCGTAAGTTGCGCCCACTCACAAACAAAGCACCCTGAACATCATGAAGATCAAAGCCTACCTGAAACCCCAATGCGGATGGAGCATGGGCGTGCGCGCCATCATGCAGAAGCACGAGCTCGAGTACGAGGACATCGATATCATCAACAACCGCGAGAATTACGCGGAGATGGTCGCGAAGTCGGGCCAGCCGCTCTCGCCCTGCGTTGAGATCGACGGCGTCATGCTGGCCGATGTCAGCGGCGAAGAGGTGGAGAACTACCTGCTGAGCAATAATCTGGTGGCGCCTTCCAGCGTCCAGCCGGCCGTGCCGACCAATCAGGCCTGCTCGGACGAAGATCACGCCAGGATGCAGTCACAGCCGGTCCGCTTCTTCTAGGGCGAATCGACATTCAAATTGTGCGCTGGCGGGAACTGCGGGAGGGCCTCAGCAAGGCGCTTTTGCGGCGAGAATCCCTTGAAGGGCTTCTGTCGCAAAAGGAACGCGGCTGAGCGCTTCCGCAGACCCGTCCGAAGGATGAGAGCGATTTGAATGTCGATTCGCCCTAGACCGGGTGCCTCCCTGCGAGGATAGACTTTTTCAGCTTTGGTCCAGACGGGCGGAAACGAGAGTTTCCGCCCGTTTTTCGTTTTCCCGGGTCAGACTGTTTCCCCTCCCTTCAGGGAATCGAGCAACCGGTCGACGAACTCCGGAACGATCCGGGTGGCGGGCCCGAAGGCATGTCGGTCAAAGAGGCTCGTTCCACTCGACGATTCCAGATTGAGCTCCACGGTTTGCGCACCATTCCGGGCAGCCTCGGAAACCAGGCCGGCGGCCGGTTGAACCTGCCCGGATGTTCCGATCGCCACAAACAGATCACAGGCCCCGACCGCATCGAAGATCCGGTCGAGTTCGAGAGGAACCTCTCCGAACCAGACCACCCGGGGTCGCAATCGACCCCGCTCGCCGCAGATCGGGCAGGCTGCGCCGGATCCCAGATCGGTCCGCCACTCCGCGATTCCCCTGCAGGCATCGCAACGGACCTTGAGAAGCTCGCCGTGCATGTGAACCAGCTTGCGGCTGCCACTGCGTTCATGAAGATCGTCGATATTCTGGGTCACGAGAAGAAAATCCCCCGGCCAGGCGGCTTCCAACCGGGAAAGCGCCCGATGAGCCGCATTGGGCTGAATATCGAGCGAAAGGAGTTGCCGGCGTCGACTGTTGTAGAAGGCATGAACCCGTTCCGGGTCTGCCGCGAACGCCTCCGGAGTGGCCACGTCCTCGATCCGGACCTGCGCCCAGACCCCGTCTGCATCGCGGAAGGTGTGAAGACCGGATTCACGCGAGATGCCAGCCCCTGTCAGGACAACAAGATTGCGAGCGGGACGCACCGGACCTTCATAGCAGAACCAGGGCAGGGGACAAGCCCGGGCGACAGGAATCACCTGCCCACAACAACGCGGGGCCCGGGGACACAGACCCGTTCATTGATCCGTGCTTCATCATACCCGATCTGCTACACTTTCCGCCATCCGATGAATCGTTCGTGGCATCTTTCACAAATCCGCGGTTACCTCGAATTGGGAATGGATCGAGAAGCCCGGAGGGTCCTCCGGGCCATTCCCAACGAGATCCGGACCGAACCTCCATTTCTGGGAGCCGCCCTGCAGCTTCATCAGAACGCCGGTCGCTGGCCGACGGCCGCGCGGATCGCGGGTCAGTTGACCCGCCTGCAACCCGAAGAGGCCGGATGGTGGATCGCCCACGCCTACGCCGTCCGCCGATGGAAAAGCATCGACGAGGCCCGGAAGATCCTCCTCCGGGCTGTCTCCCGGCATCCTGAGGAGCCCACCATCCAGTTCAACCTTGCCTGTTACGCCGCCCAGACAGGCGATCTCCCCGAGGCCCATTCCCGCCTGGCCAAGGCCATCGCCCTCCAACCCGCCTTCGCGGAGATGGCCAGAACCGATCCCGATCTCGCCCCCCTCAATCTGCCGACCTGAGGACGACCCGGCCTCGTCTTCCGATTTGGGCCGCATTTCCTGGAACCCGTTATTGCCATCGCCCAATGATCCGATCCAAGCTCGGCCCCTATGGAAAGCCGCCCCCCCGTTTTTGAACTCGAAGGCAAGGTCAAGGTGCTCGAGGAACTCCGCACCTTTCCCAGCGGATTCACCAAGCGTGAATTTGTGGTCACCACCGAAGAACGCTTTCCCCAGGATGTGAAATTCGAATGCGTGAAGGAGCGGGTCGAATTGCTGGCCGGCCTGACCTCCGGAGACCGGGTCAAGGTCAGCTTCAATATCCGCGGCAACGAGTACAACGGGAAGTACTACGTCAACCTCCAGGCGTGGCGGGTCGAGAAGGTCGAGGCTGGGGCATCCGGGAATGCCGACGATCCCGGTGGCGAACCGCTCGATCAATCGATGCCCGGTGACGGCGAAGATTCGCCCTTCTGACCCCTGTCGCGCATTGATTGACGTTGTCTGCGCCCTGATCGAGAGGGAAGGCCGCATCCTTGCGGCCAAGCGGGCCGCCGACGGATCCCAACCCCTGCTTTGGGAATTCCCCGGCGGCAAGATCGAGCCCGGAGAATCGCCCCAGTCGGCCCTTGTCCGGGAAATCCGGGAAGAGCTCGGCATCGCCATCGACCCGCACACTTCGCTGCCCGCCGTCGTTCACGTCTACCCGGAACTGACCCTCACCCTGAGACCCTGGCTTTGTCGATTGACCGCGGGCGAACCCATCGCACACGAACACGCCGCCATCCGCTGGTGCGGACCCGGCGAGCTTCGAGACCTCGACTGGGCGCCCGCGGACATCCCGGTGTTGGAGGAATTTCTCAGCCGCGGCATGTCGAAAGGGTAGGGACGGACCGCCGGGCCGTCCTCCCGAACTTCCCACTTCAGAAACGCCTGGGCGAACCCGTCAGCTCAGCCAGCAGATTGAAGAAGGCCTTCTTCCGTTTCGAAGAGACCGACCAGTCCGTCGGGACGCTCTGGAAGCCCTCCTCATGCGCTTCATCCTTCATCCGGTAATCAAAATAGCCCCAGCTCGCCCCATGCCTGAGCGCGGTCAGGAAATTGCCGTCGTCGCCGTCGAAGTCGAAATGGTCATCCTCATTGATCACGATGGGTTGCCCGCGGTACTGCCCAAGATTCCGCGTACTTTCGATCAGGTGCCCGAGTCGCGTCGGATTCTGTCCGTTGCCATGGATCAGCAGGACATCGGAAACCGCCACTACGGATTCCCCGGGAACCTTTCCTCCGGAGAAACTGGTCCCGACGAGCAGTCGGCCGAGCGGGGAGGGGACCCGGCCCGCCGATTCTTCCTGAGCCAGCCGGATCAACTCCGCGCACCGGTCCGGCCGGATGATGGCATGATCGTAGTGGATATCGATCTCGTTGCCGATCTCGACGACGACATTGGTGAAGCCGTGGCGGCAGATCCAATCGGTCGCCTCACGACAGGCCCGGATCACCGCCGCTTCATCCCTCAGCCGCTGGTCCTGGCCAAAATAGAAGAAACCGAGGATGACGACCATCCCGAGGGCGTCGGCCCCCTCGATGACCCGCTGCATCCGCCCGGCGTAATCGGCCCGCAGCGACCCATCCGCGTCGAAGGCGGAATTGTGCCACGGCTGTTCACGGCTGTAGCCTTGCGGGCTGCCGCCCTGAAAGTTGACCGTGATCCCCAGCAGCCCCGCCTCCCGGTAAGCGGGCAGCATGGCAAGGAAGCGGTCGGTATTGGCCTCCGGATCCCATTTCCCGTCCGGCCCAACCCACATTCCGATGGTCTTCGGGTTGAGATCATCGAAGGTCGCCTGCACCATGCGGCTGTTGAGCAGGAGACCTTCAAGCTTCAGTCCCCGAGCCGTCCGCCCCGGACAAGTCGGTTGCCCATTGATCCAGAACCGGTCGCCGTCGATCGAAACCAGTGTTCTCCGTGATTCCGCCATTGTCCTCGAATCACTAGGCGAGTGGCGCCTCGATGGCCACCCACAAAAGCATCTGGTTGGACTTCCGGTCCCCCCTGGAACTGAGTTCGAGGAAAACGCCCTGGACTCGCAAGGCGCCAATCCAGTGCTGCGACGCTCAGAACCTCCACTTTCGATTCAAAAGGCCCGCTCCCAAATTCCTGGCGTTCAGCCAGATCTGTTTGGAAAGGCGGCAGGCAGGACCAGCCCCAAGGTAGATCGCCAGAACCAAACCGAAAACCAGCGCGACCATCTCCTTCGTCCTGAGCGGATCAGACACCACGAACGGTCGAAAGAGCGGGCTGAATTCCGGTACATACCAGCAGAGCATCTCCAAGGCACAGTTATTCTCAAAGCAGAGAAGCAGATGCCGGTGATGGAAGACCAGACCACTGAGTCCAACCCAGATCGACCAGAACAAAGCCATCAGGACCAGGAAATCCCTGAGCAGGCGTCCTCCCTCACGAGGATCTGTTGCGAGAAGGTTCGATGCGATGGCAAACGAGGCGGGGAAAGAGGCAAAGAGAAAGAATCTGGGGCCCCAGAACGCACCACCGTACCAAGCCCACCACTTGGCGTAGACCAGAACCAATCCGACCAGAAAACCGATCCAGAGAAGGAAAGTCTGCTTCATCTCCGGGCAGTTCGAGTAGACATCCTTTTGAACGGGGACAAGGAGTCCGGGAAAGTACCAGACCAGACCTTTCCCAAATGAGAACAGAATGGAAAGCAGGCCCAGATAGAATGGAAAACTGAACCCGGGACGGCCCGAATAGGGCATAATCGTCGTGAATCCGACATCCAGGGCGTAGCCCGATGCGAACGGACTCCCCCGCGTCACCGTGTTCTCCAACAGCACCAATCCTCCCGCGATCACCGGAAAAAAAAGATGACGCAATTCGCGTGTTCTGAAGGTCAGTATCAATGAAACAATGACCATGCCCACGAGGCTGGCCGGCGTGTTGGCAACCCCCAGGATCACCGCGATCCACCCACGAATGGGCCGATCCTGACAGATCGCGATGATCCCGATCGCAACCATGAACGCCGTGAAGACTTCACCGTAGTAATGAACCTGGTGATAGGGGATGTTGGATCCGATCAGGAGGACCAGCAGGAACCGTCTCAGGAATGCTTCGTTCCGCGAACTGCGGAGGATCGAAAACTGAACGGAAAATCCCACGAGAACAATGAGCGAGTTGTAACGGGCACACCACCATTCCGGTGACTGCAGCCATTTCCCCGCATAGTAAAGTGGGGTGGAAAACAGAGGCCCGATGATTGAATACTTGGTATCCGCAAAGGTTCCCTTCTCCAGAAGTGACGAAAGCGCGTCAAAGCGGGCTTTCCCGTCGCCCACCACCCAGTGCTGGAAGTCGAAGAGGATGACAAAACCAAGCAAAAGAAGACTGTATTCCGTTACGGCGCCGACACTCTTGCGATTGATTCGATGGACCATGATTCATCAGGTAGGCTCTTCGATGAAGCGGAATTCCCCCGAGCCTGGAAGAGAGCTTCCGATCAACCCTGCCTGCTTATAACCATTCCCAGAACCGCACGACGGAACCGCCCGGGAAGGTGGTCTGGTCTGCCGCGAGTTCGACAAAGCCGTCCGTCCCGAGAAGCGAGGCGAAGTCGCCCGAGGTATTGAACGGCTTCGGCGAGACCCGGAAAAACCCGTCCGTTTCAGCGGCCCGCGAAACCGGGAGAAACCAGGTGAGGGCAGGGGGGCGGGAAAGTTCGCCGTCGAGGACGGCGTGGCGGACCGGATCGGAAGCGACACCGCTCATCAGGCGAAGCGCCGGGACGACATAACGGTGAAGGCAGATGAAACAGGATACCGGATTGCCCGGGAGGGCGAAGATCGGGACCAGGCTTTTATCATCGGGATGAAGAAAGTCACCCGGGCGTTTGTGCACCCCGTACCACATGGGTTTGCCCGGACGCTGACTGACCCCGTGAAAGAGGCAGGGAACCCCGAGCTCTTCGAGAAGCTTGGGGAGATAATCAAACTTCCCTTTGGAGACTCCGCCGGTCAGGACGACCGCATCCGCCGCTCCGAGAAAGCGCTCCAGTTGCCAGCGGATCATTTCCGGCTCGTCCGGCAGGTGGACCCGCTCGACTTCGCCGAACCCGGCCGCCAGGAGTGCCGCGGCCAGCGCACGATCATTGGACCGCCGAATCTGGTGGGGCTTGGGATCGTCATCGATATCGACCAGTTCATCGCCGGTTGTGACCACCAGGATCTTCGGGGATCGATGGACCTGGAGTTCCTCCATTCCGACTGAGGCGGCCACGGCGATTTCCCGGCCGGTCAGGCGGGTCCCGGCCGCAACGAGCAGCCGGCCCGCCTCGAAGTCGGAGCCCCGGAGATGAATGGCACGACCGGACTCGAGGACGAGCCCTTCGCGCAGGGTGGCCTGGCCGTCTTCAATCCGAATATCCTCATTGCGCACCACGCAGTCGAGTCCTTCGGCAACCGGGGCGCCGGTCATGATCTCGATACAGGCTCCGGCCTCCGGTGTCTCGACCACCGGTTGGCCGGCGGCCTGGATGGCCGCGACGGGAAACGTCCGCCGCCCCGCTTCCCAATCGCTGAACCGGATGGCGATGCCATCCATGGTGGCCCGATTGAAGGGTGGGGATTCGCGGTCGGCGTGAATGGCCTCACCAAGAAATCGTCCGGCCGCCCGATCGATCCTCACCATTTCCAGGGTCAGAGGGGCAAGGGATTCGCGAATGATCCGGGTGGCTTCGGCAACGGAAATCATGAGAAGCAGTGTGGCGAGGAAACAGGCGCGATGGAAGAGCGGAAAGACTCCGGCCTGAACGGTTCAATCGCGAGCGTTTCGCGGGGCTGGCCAGGGATCCTGTTCATCATCGTTCGTGTGGTGTCCCTGGCACTTCGTGGAGCCTCCAGATCGACCGCCCGGCACTCGGCCCCAGTCGCCTCCCGACCAAAAAGAACCCTTCCTTTCTTCGATTCTTCGTAGTTTTCTCTCCGGAAGCCCCTCTCAACAGGCGCATGCTCCCGTCGCACGATATCAACGCTGGCCAACGGTCCGCTCTCCTCAGGAGGGGTTATCTCCTGCTCTGGGTCTCGCTGGCTACGATTCTTCTGACCCAGGTGGTCTGGTTCTCCGGCTGGGCCGACGTGCCCGGCGGGAGTGGTGACGGCCGACTGAACAACCTGATCCTGGAGCATGGCTACCAGGCGATTCGCGGGGTCTATCCCTTCACTTCCCCCGGGCAGTTCAATCCCACCGCGGATACCCTGGCCTACAGTGACAGCCATTGGGGAACCCTGCCGCTCTATGCCCTGGCCCGTTCCCTCGGCTTTTCCGTGGCCACCGCCTTCCAGATCTGGGCTGTCTTCCTCGCGGCCGCCAATGCAACCGCCGTCCTTTACCTGCTGCGGGTCTGTCGGACCCCCTGGCTCTTGGCCGGCCCGATCTGCTTTCTCGCGATTGCCCCCGCCAGCGCCGTCTGGTTCGCCGGCGGGCATATCCAACTGTTGCCTCTCTTTCCTCTTCCGCTCGCCCTTGCCCAGGTTATCCGGTGGGCGCAGACCCGTCGGGCCATCCATCTTCTCCTGGCGCTCGCTTTCCTCTGCTGGCTGCTTCTCTCATCGCCCTACCTCGGCTTTTTCGGCACCCTCGCGCTGCTCTCATTTGCCGTTTTCAGCCGGATCCTCCTGCCAGGGGAGTCGGCCGCCGCTTGCCCGGAATCGCAGATCCGATTGAGACAATACCTGGCCGCCGCCGGATTTCTTCTCCTGGTCGGTCTTCCGACCCTTCTTCTCTATCTTCTCTATTTCGCGGAATCCCGTTCCGGAGGCAACCGGCCATGGACCGAAATGGTCGACATCGCTCCCACCTGGCAGGCCTGGCTGACGGCACCGCCGGGAAACTGGCTCCACGGTGGGGGATGGCCGCGATGGAGGCCCCTCAATCTTTCCGAACAGGCCCTCTTTTCGGGCTGGATTCCCTGGCTGGCCCTGATCTCCGGACTGACCCTCACCTGGTCAAGACCCCGGTCGATCGAGAAGTCCCTCGCTCTGGTCTTTGCGCTGACTGCCTTGGCGGCAGTCGTTTTCTTCACCGACTGGACCGGAGAGGGCGAAGGCCTTTTTCTCTGGCTGGCCCGAAGGCTCGAGGGTCTCCGGGCCTTCCGGGCCACCGGCCGGGTCATTCTCGTGGTCCACCTCATGCAATCCCTCGCCCTGGGCATGATGGTGACCGCCGCGTGGCGGCGATTCAGGACCCGTTCCAGCAGGATCTTCCTGACCGCGCTCACCCTGTTCGCCGTTCTGGAAACCCTCTCTTTCGAGCAACCGGGAACCCCCAAGGCCCTCCTCGAGGCACGCCGGCACGCCGTCCTCGAAGCCTGGCGGCGCGAAGGCGACCGGCCCATCCTGGTTTTCGCCCCGGCACCCTCCAACCAGGATCCCGCCTCCATCCATCTCGACGCCTGGGCGGCCGCCCTGGCCTCCGACCGACAAACCGTCAATGGCTACAGCGGCCGCGAACCGGACGGCTACGGCCGATTTCTCGCCGATCCCACCGTGAACAAGGCCCGCGGGCTCATCCACAACCTCGGACTCGATCCCGCGACGATCTCCGTGGTCACCTCCTGGGGCGCCGCCGGCTCCCGCCTTGGTATCCATCAGACGGATTCACAACCGGTCCGCCCCCTCGAGGGATTCGGTCTCCAGCCGGTCTGGTGGGAACTCTCCTATCCCGTGCAGTCCTTCACCATGGACGGCCAACCCGTCCACCAGTTCACGCCGAAATCCACCGTCGTCTTCGGACTTCCCGCCGGGACCCGGAAAATCCATTTCCTCTTCGGATTGCGCGACGGAGCCTATTCCGACGGCGGCGATTCCGACGGGGTGGGCCTGCGCCTATCCGTCGGTTCCCCCACATCCGAAGTCGAGGTCCTCCATGTCCACTGGAATCCCAGGGACCACGAGGAACAGCGGGGGCTGCAGTGGCTGGAGGTCCCGTTGTCTGAAGTTGAGGATACCCGGCTCGTTCTGCGCGTCGATTACGGCCCCGCCGGCGACGGCCGCTGGGACTGGCCGGTCTTCGGTCGGCTCGAGGCGGTGGCATCCGAAAACCAACCGTAGGATCCTACGTATGGTTTTCAAACCCAAAAGAATACGTAGTCTGCTACGGTTGGTTCTTGAAAGAGCCCTCCGAACGGGGTCGGACCAATCCTTCGAAGAGCCGCTTCTCCTTTCCGTAACGTCCGGTGGTCATCTTCTCCAGCGAAACGATCTCGAACCGGCCCACCGTCATGGTCCGGATCTTCTCCTCGGTGAAGAACTGCTTCCGGATCCCCTCCACTTCGATCCGGTCCCAGGACGAGGCGTTTTCCGGGCTTCCGTAGTTCCGGTCATCGGAGGCGTTGAGCCGAAAGGCGAAGAGTCCGTCCGCCATCAACAATTGGTGGATCGTCTCAAACGCCCGCTCGGTGCCTTCCCTCGTCAGGTAATGCAGGGAGAGGTTCGCCAGAACCAGGTTGAACCGGGCCGGTTTCAAGGTGGCCAGTTCATCGATGCCGAGCAGGCGGACATCGGCCCGTGGGTTCCGCCCCCGGGTCAGGCGGACCGCTTCCCCCGAAAAATCGATCGCCGTCACCGCATAGCCTTTCCCCAGGAGGAATTCCGTATCCAATCCCAACCCACAGCCGATATCAAGAGCGGGCCCGCCGGGCGGAAGAAGGCTCGACCAGCGGTCCAGCCAGGGATCGTAAGCCGCCCGTCTGGCTGCATCGCTTCCGGCATAACGCTTGTTCCAGATCTCGGCTTCCTTCATCGCTGAAGCCATCCTCACATCGACCACGGCTCGGCCTGGATGTCGGTCTCATCCGACCAGCGCCGTTGAAGCGCGACGATCTCGGCGACGATATCGGCCGGGAGAGGTTCGAGGTTTCCGATCGCCGAGAGGAAGGATTTCAGGTGCTCCGGCCTGCCGGTCGAACCGACGGTGGCGCGCACAATCGGAAAACTGAAGGCAAAGCGGACGGAAAACTCCGTCCAGTCCTTGATCCCCGAGCGCTCAAAGATCGGGGCCACTTCGACGGCCCGTTTCTGGAGGTAATCCCGCCAGGCAAATCCGGGGACATCCCGCATCTGGTGCACCGGTCCGCCCGACACCGTGCGCATGGCCACGATGGGAAACTGCCGTTCAACCAGGAGATCCCAGAGCGGATTGGCGGCAAAGCGCTGGAGCGGATTGAGGTAGAAGATGACGCCGTCGATCACACCGTCGAGGTGACCGCCCTGCAGTGCCTTCAGCGGCGCGGCGGATGTCCAGGGAAAGACCTCCAATACCAGGCGCCGGACCAGTCCGTCAGTCTTGAGCTGCCGAAATCCCTCCCGGCAGGAACCTCCGGCGGCCAGGTCTTCAGCCAGGGCGCCCCCGATGCAGAGCTGCCCGAGATCCACATGGTCGATGCCGACCGCACCGGTCTGATCGGCCGCCGAATGCCGGATCTCGCCGAGGGTGCCGCCATGGAGTTTGAAAATCAGCTTGGGCACCGAGGACCGATCCTGATCGAAGGCCGTCCGCAGGACAGCGAGCGCATCGCCATACTGGTGGCTGGTGTGAAACCAGATGCCGGCATCCATCGCCTGCCGTGCCATGGAGACGCGCTGCTCGAAGGCCAGTTTGCCATCACCGAGTCGGGTCGTCCCGTAGATATAGGGGGAAAGGTCGTCCAGGAGGGATTTCATGGGGAGAGCTTATCGGAGAGGGGGGCCCGGTGAAAGGCTCATCTCGGTCCATCGCGAGAACGGGGGGTCCGTCACTTCCGCGCCTCCGCGCAAGCAACCGATCCGGACGAAGCCGCGCCCACGGCGCTCGAGCCGCCGAGGCGCAGAGAGAAGAGGCTGAATTGACCAATGCGTCAGAAAACCCATCTTCGATCTGCCCTCTTCCATTTCCGGCGGGCCCTGCCCGCCTCTTTTCCATGACCGACCATCTCCGAGACCAGTTCCGACGGCCACTGCACGATCTCAGGATATCCCTGATCGACCAGTGCAATTTCCGGTGCCCCTACTGCATGCCCAAGGAGATCTTCGGCCCGGATTATGCCTTTCTTCCAAGGCGTGAAATGCTTTCCAACGACGAGCTGGTCCGCCTGGTCCGCCTTTTCATCCGGGGCGGGGTTCGCAAGATTCGACTGACCGGCGGCGAGCCCCTGTTACGGGAAGGCCTGGTTGATCTGATCGCCGCGATCGCCGCTCTTCCCGGAGCTGAAGACCTTGCCCTGACCACCAACGGCTGGTTGCTCGAACGCATGAGCCGGGACCTCGCCGCGGCAGGACTCCAGCGGATCAACGTCAGTCTGGACAGCCTCGAACCCGCCATCTTCGGTCGGATGAATGGCCGGGGTCACGGTCCCGCCCGGGTTCTTGCCGGCATCGACGCCGCGGTGGCCTCCGGACTGACGGTCAAGGTGAACATGGTGGTCCAGAAAGGGATCAACGACGGCGAACTCATTCCGATGGCCCGGGCTTTCCGCCGACGTGGCCTGACTCTCCGCTTCATCGAGTTCATGGATGTGGGCAACTGCAATCATTGGAGCCTCGACCAGGTGGTCCCCGCACTGGAAATAGTGGAACGGATCAGCGCCGATCATCCACTCGAGCCCATGGATCCCAATTACCGGGGTGAAGTCGCCTCGCGTTACCGTTACCAGGGCACGGATACGGAGATCGGCCTGATCGCATCGGTGACCGAACCCTTCTGCCGCGATTGCCACCGGGCCCGCCTCTCGGCCGACGGCAAGCTTTTCACCTGTCTTTTCGCCACCCGGGGAACCGACCTGAAAGCGCTCATCCGTGGTGGAGCAACCGATGAGAAACTCTGGGACCTCCTCCAAACAACCTGGGAGGGCCGTCATGACCGCTACTCCGAGGAGCGCTTCGAGGCGGGCGCAAAACTGCGCGGCAAGGTCGAAATGTCCTATATCGGGGGGTGAGCGGCGGTCTTGCCCAAGTCGGGGTGCTTCGCGCTCCACCCGGCGGACCCGGCAAGGGACTGCCGGGCCCGGAAGCCGGAACACGCCCCGTCTTCGTGCCTTTCACGCCCCCTGCTAATGTCTCGACCTCAGACCCGATTGTCAGGATGATGGCGGGTTCTCATGGACAAACCCGCATTCACCGCTCTCGGCCTTTCCGATGAAATCCTCAAAGCCATCGCCGCCCTCGGCTACGAAGAGGCTTCGCCCATCCAGGCCGCCAGCATTCCGATTCTCCTGCGGGGCAAGGACCTCGTCGGCCAATCCCAGACCGGTTCCGGCAAGACGGCCGCTTTCGCCATACCCGCCATCGAGAAAGTCGATCCCAAGGACCGCCGGATCCAGATCCTCGTCCTCTGTCCTACCCGCGAGCTGGCCACCCAGGTGGCCAACGAAGTGCACAAGCTCTCCTCCTACAAGACCGGCATCCACGAACTCCCGATCTACGGCGGCGCCTCCTACGAACGGCAGTTCTTCGAACTGAAAAAAGGGGTCCAGATCGTCATCGCCACCCCCGGTCGGCTGATGGATCACATGCAGCGCGGCACGGTCAAGCTCGACGGGATCAAGATGGTCATACTCGACGAGGCTGACCGGATGCTCGACATGGGCTTCCGGGATGACATCGCAGCCATCCTCGACGCGACTCCGACCCAGAGACAGACCGTCTTCTTTTCCGCCACGGTTTCGCCCCAGATTCGCCAGCTGATCCAGCGCTACGCCAAGGATCCCGAGGCGGTGCAGATCGAGCAAAGAGCCCTGACCGTCCCGACGGTCGAGCAGTTTTACTACGAAGTGAGGCCCCGGCTGAAAGTCGAGGCCCTCATCCGGCTCCTCGACTTCAACCAGGTGAAACTCGGTATTGTCTTCTGCAATACCCAGCGGATGGTCGACGAACTGGCCGACCAATTGCTCGCTCAAGGTTTCGCGGCCGACCGACTTCACGGGGGCATACCCCAGGCCCAGCGGACCCGCGTGATGAACAAATTCAAGAACGCCGAGTTCGAGATCCTCGTCGCCACGGACGTGGCCGCCCGCGGCATCGACGTCGACGATCTCGCCCTGGTCGTGAATTTCGATCTGCCCTATGATGCGGAGGACTACGTCCACCGGATCGGACGCACCGGCCGGGCGGGACGCGGTGGCATTGCCGCCACCTTTGTCTCCGGACGGGAAATCTACAAGCTCCAGTTCATCGAGCGCTTCACCAGGACGCGGCTCAAGCGGGGAACCATTCCAACCATGGACCAGGTGGAGGAGCGGCGCACCGACATCCTTTTCGACAAGATCCAGGCGACCCTGGAAGACGGACAATTCCGCGCTCAGACCGCCTTTGTCGACCGACTCCTCGAGCTGGGCTACAACCCGACGGAGATCACCTCCGCTCTCGTCCACCATCTTCTGGGTTCTCCCGCCGACAATCCTTCCAGTCCGGCCCCGGCCAGGAACCGCGAAAGCCGTCCTTCGCCGGAATCGGCGGAGAAGAAGCCCGCCCCGAGCCGACCGGTCGCAGAGAAGCCGCGGAAGGAGGCCCCTCGCGAGGGGGAGCCGTTGGAAAAACCCACCACCCCGAAACCTGCCCCGGCCAAAGCCTCAGCCAAAGCCCCCGCCGCCCGGTCATTCCCTCCCGCCACCAAACCCGAGAGAACCAGCCGCTGGATATCGATGAACATCGGAAAGGATGATGATTTCGGTCCTCGGGACATCCTCGACCTGATTGCCGGGGCTGCCGGCGTGAAAGCGGAGACGATCGGAACGATCGACCTGGGCGCAAAGGGTTGTGTCATTGAAATCGAACGACAATTCGCCACGCGAGTCCTGAGTTCCCTCGACGGCGCGCCCTTCAAAGGACGGCCCTTGAAGGTCAAGATCTTCCCCGGTCGGAACACCGTTCCAGTTGACGGGGTCAACCGTCCCGCCCGACCGGAGAAAGTCCGGACCAAGGTCCGGAAGCCCCGAAAGGCCAGGGACGGCAAGGGCAAATTCCGTCGATGAGGCAGGGAATCAAAGACCGGCAGACAGACCGTTAACCAGCGGGGCCTCAGTAGCGGCGCGGCAGCCCAAGGTAATTGAGCATCCAGACCTCTTTCCAGACCCGGTAACGCCCTTCAAAGGTCATCTTGCCGTATTCTTCCCGCAGGTTGCGGGGAAAGAGGAAACCGAGGTCGGTGTTCACTTTCTCCAATTCCGACTGCTGAAGGTTCAGGTCATCGAGCGGCTCATCGCTCCACGCTTCCGCCTGCTTCCCGTCTTTTTCCAGACGGCCCTGGTGGATTGCGATCAGGCTCGGGAGTCTTCGGACCAGGGGTCGCCGGTGAACCGACCAATCCTCCGGGTAGAACCCGCCGAACGGGAGGAAAAGATTGTCCGTGATATAGCGGAGACCATCCGTAGTCTGGCTACTGACGCTGCAGCAGGTGGTGACACTGCCGCCGCGGATCGGAAGGAAGAGAATCTGGATACGGCGAAGGTTCGACCCATCCTGGTAGACTGAGACCCGGAGATGGATGTCGTTGCCGATTTCGGCGACGAGAGCCTGGATCTGCCGGTACTCGTTTCTCCTCAGCCAGTCGCGCAGGGCCATCATGCGTTTGCGGGCGGGCCATTCCTCCCCGGACTGGTTCGGGGCGAAACGGGGAAAAAGGGGAATCGGACTCACGCTCAAGGCGCTGATGGCGAACCAGGTGTAGAGCGTCTCCAGGAGCATCCAGACAAGGAAGGCACTCAGGACGAGCACCCACCAGGGCCGGCCACTCCATCCGAATGACTGGACAAGGTAGGCGGCGCCAAACGAGAAAGCCACCCAGCGACCCCACCGCACGACGATGGCCAGAGTGGGCGAGGCCAGGCTGCGATTGAGATAGGCCAGAACCAAGAGCAAGGCCAGCCCTCCCAGGATGGGGAGCGAATACTCGAGGTTCGGCGGGGTCACGGAGAAGGCACCTCGGGGCACCCTCAGCTCAGGCGCACCGGCATGATGACACAGAGGAAACTGTCGCTCGTCTTGAAGACACCCGGACTGACCTCGTCCTTGACTTCGAAGGCCACTTCGTCGCGGCTCAAGGCCCGGAGGGGGTCCATGACAAACTGGGGATTGAATGCCACCTGGAGATCGGGCCCATCGTAGTTCACCACCAACTTTTCATGGGCTTCGCCAAAGTCCGGACTCGAAGCGAGGATCTCGAGCAGATTGTTGCTCAACTTGATCTTGACCGAATTGGACTTTTCGCTGGTGACGAGCGCGGCGCGATGGACGGACTGGAGAAAAAGCTCCCGCTCGACCTTGATCCGCTGATGGGTTTCCTTCGGAATGACCTGTTGGTAATTCGGGTAGTTGCCTTCCACCACCTTGGAGACGAGCAAGATATCGCCGATGAATCCGTTGGTTTCGTCGGCCGTCTCAACCTGAAAGGCGACCCGGCGCTCGTCAAAGGCCACCTTGAGACGATCCCCTTTGCCGAGCAGACGGACCAATTCGGCGACTGTCTTGGCGGGGAGGATGAGGCTTCCGCCCTGGTCCGCCGCGATTTCAAGTTCTTCCGAAGTCAACGCCAGGCGACGACCGTCCGTCGCCACGAGAGTGAGTTTGCCTTCCTCGAACCGGAAATAAACGCCGTTGAGGATGTAACGCGTCTCATCGGTTGACTGGGCGTAGGAGACGCTCTTGAGCATGCCGGCCAGATTGTCCTGCCCGAGCTCGAACAGCCGTTCATTGCTGAATTCCGGCAGTGGAGGAAATTCATCCCGGGCCATGCCCATGATCCGGAAACTGGAAGCACCGCTGGTGATCTTGGCCTGCTGATTCGCCGATGTCTCCATTTCAACGTCGAGGCTGGGCAGCTCGCGAACGATGGTGGCCAGGCGCCGGACCGGCAGGGTGATCGCTCCGGACTCGGTGATGGTCGCCTTGATTCGACACCGGATGCCGAGATCGAGATTGGTCGTGGTGAGCGAAAGATACTCGTCGTCGGCCTCGATCAGGACGTTGCTCAGGATGGGCATGGTGGCCTTGGAGCCGACCACGTTGAGGACCTGAGCCAGACCGTTGCTGAAGTGGTCCCGGTTGATTTTGAATTTCATGCTGAGCTGAGTTAGGAGGATTTTCCCTTTACTGACAAATCCTATGAAGGATTAGTTTTTAACAGAATAATCAGTCGTATTACTATGCCCGGTAAAGAACAGGGAGAAAAGCGTTAACTCCCTCTGCCGCAAGGTCGGATCGGTTGTATTCGCTGTGAACAAACCAACGTCTTCTTCACGGCTCTGCCCAATCGAAGGGATTTCAGGAAAGTTGTTCAGGGTTATTCAGATCCTTCGGGCGGATTCTTCACAAGGTCATTTCGATCAGACTTCAGCTTGCGGAGGCGGTTGCTCCGGCGGCGCAGCACGATGATGTGGCGCACCAGCCCGAAAAAGACGTAGGACAGGAAAATGATCACAAGGGCATAGACCCTGAACAGGAAAACCAGGGCCACCCCGACCAGAACAGCGATGAACGTCCGGAAACGCGCCTTGGTATGCCAGTCGATCTCCTTGAAACTCGGATAACGCACCGTGCTGACCATCAGATAGGCGATCAGGAGCATCAGGACGGGCAGAAGGACGGCCCAACGTTGGAGGTCTTGTTCGGTCAGCAGCAGGACGAGCGAGGCGATCATGCCCGCGGCGGCAGGAACCGGAAGGCCGACGAAGTCCTTGGTCGCGTGAATATCGTGGAGCGAATAAACCGCGGGGTGGGTGATCACGTTGAAGCGCGCGAGGCGCACCCCGGCGCAGAGCAGATAGATGAATCCGATGAACCAGCCAATCGGCCGGAAGACCGGCAGGAGATCCGGCGAGAGGATGAGGAAGAAGACCATCAGGGCCGGCGCCACCCCGAAGGAGACGACGTCAGCGATCGAGTCGAACTCCCTCCCGAACAGGGACTCGCGCCCGCCGAGGCGGGCCAGTCTTCCATCGAGGGAATCAAAGACCACGGCGGCGAGAATGAACCAGACGGCTTCGCGGTAGAGGTCGTCGGGAGCACCTTCGCCGATCATCGAGGCAAAACGGGCCTGGATGCAGCGGATGATCGCAACGAACCCGCAGAACAGATTCCCCGCCGTCATCAGGTTCGGCAGAAGATAGATCCGACTGGCCTGGGTGCTGCTGAGCGGGTCGTTGGAGGGTCCGGGTCTTTCCATCTCGTTCTATTTGCTCAGCGTTTCCAGGTATTTCCAGAATGACTGATGCTGCTCGAGGAGTTGCTCTTCGGAGATGGGAAGCTTCGTCCGGAAGACAAAATCGGTCAGCGAATTCCGGTGAAGGATGTAGTGGGTGTAGAGCGTGTCGGAGTCGCGCCGTTCAAAGTAGATCCGATAGTCGCCTGCCCGGAGGCGGTAAAAGGTGGTGCCCTCGCGTGAGAATCGACCCAGGGGCTCCCGGGGATTGGCCAGGCGGTGGGCAGTGAGATTGCTCAAGGGCTCGATCACGTCCAATTGGGCGAGTTTATCGAGCTTGTTGAGCTCCCGAATGCTCTGGTCGCTGAAGGTTACCTGAAACATGAAAGGACACAGTCCTGGACCTGCAGAATTTCATTCATGCTGTAACCGATGCCGCCGGACGGCGTCTCACCGGTATGAATGCAACTCGGAAGATTCCAAAAATGAAAAAATACCTTCTATCTTTGTCGGTGGTCCCTGCAATGTTTATCGTCAATTCCGGTCTGGCCCAGGACGAGGAGCCGCTGCCCCCGCCTCCTCCGCCGTCGGCCGCCCGCCACCAGCAGATGCTCGAGCGTTTTGACACGGACAAAGACGGTGTCCTGTCCGCAGAAGAACATGCCGTGGCCCGTGAAACCCTGCAGGCAGAGGGAGTCCGGCCTCCGGGAAGACCTCAGGGAGGCAAGGGCCGGCCTGGGGGTCCGGGAGACGGTTCGGGATTGAATCATGAACAGATGATGAAGGCTGCGGATACCGATGGTGACGGAGTGGTCTCGGACGAGGAACGGGCGGCGATGCGGGCCAAAATGCAGGCCAGGGGGAAGATGAATCGTCAGCAGATGCTGGAGCGGTTCGACACGGACGGAGACGGCCAGATTTCGCCGGAAGAGCGGCAGGCGGCCCGTGAATCAATGGGGGGTCGTGGTCCCGGCCAGGGAAAGGCGGGAGGTCCCAATCATGCTGAAATGATGAAGCGAATGGATAAGGACGGAGACGGCGTGATCTCGGATGAGGAGCGCGCCGCTGCCCACGCCGCTCGACAGGGAGCCGGCAAGAAGGGTCCTCCTCCTCCTCCGCCGCCTCCGGAGCAAGAGTAAGCACTTCGGGTATTTTCGGCCCACCGATCGGACACGGGGTGGGCCAGGGGGAAAAACACCCGGGTATCGGTGGGGGCCGATGCCCGGGTTTGAGTTTTCTGGGGCTGTTGCAGAAACCCGGTCGCACAGGAAGACGACCCTCCATTTCAGGGAATCGACGAAGATGGAGGACGAACCTCCCGCTGAGACGGCCGGAGGATGCCCTTTGGGACCAAAGGGTTCGGACTGGCTCAATCGGCCGGTGCTTGCTCCGCGACAACGGCACGGCATGATGGGTCCTCTATGCCTGACTCTGTGACGATTGATGATATCCAGGCGGCCCGGGCGCGATTGGCCGATGCTCTTCCGATGACGCCTTGCCCGGAGTCGGTTCCGCTCTCCGAGATCACGGGTTCCCGGATTTTCTGCAAACTCGACAATCTTCAGCGAACCGGGAGCTTCAAGGAACGCGGTGCCCGCAATGCCCTCCTTCTGCTCGAGCCGGCACGTCAGCGGCGCGGTGTCATCGCCGCCTCGGCCGGAAACCATGCCCTCGGCCTCGCTTACCACGGTTCCCTGCTGGGCATCGGCGTCACGGTGGTGATGCCGCGTTTCGCCCCCTTGATCAAGATCAACACCTGCCAGCGTCTGGGCGCCCGGGTCATCCTGGAAGGAACCTCCTTTGCCGAAGCCCGGGAGAAAGCCGATCAAATCGCGGCGGCAGAGGAGTTGAGTTATATTCACGGATACGACGATCCCGCGATCATTGCGGGACAGGGGACCATGGCCCTGGAAATCCTGGAGCAGGTTCCCGGACTTGAGGCCGTCGTCTGCCCCGTGGGTGGGGCGGGCCTGTTGGCGGGTGTTTCCATCGCCCTCAAGGCGTTGCGGCCGGAGGTTCAGGTGATCGGAGTGGAGGCGGAGGCGACTTCCAGTTTTCAGGCGGCCCTGGCCGCCGGCAAACCGGTCCGTTTTGCCACCCGGCCGACCCTGGCCGACGGTCTCGCGGTCTCCATCGTGGGCGAAAATGCCTTTGCCCTGGCCCGAAATCGGGTGGACCGGATCGTGACCGTGGGTGAAGACGACCTGGCCCTTGCCATCCTTCGCGTCCTTGAGCTTGAGAAAGGGGTGGTTGAAGGGGCGGCGGCCGCACCCCTGGCAGCATTCCTGGCCGGTGAATTGCCGGAGCTGGCCGGGCGGAAAACCGTACTCCTTTTTTGCGGCGGCAATATCGACCCGGGCATACTCAGCCGGGTCATTGAGAAAGGGCTGGTGGCCGATGGGCGTCTTTGCCGGTTCACGGTGACGATCAGCGACCGGCCGGGTGGTCTGGCGGAATTGGCTGCGGCCATCGCCGCGACCGGGGCGGGGGTGCGCGACATCACGCATGATCGCGCCTTTGCCGGGCCCGATGTGGCTGCTGTCAATTGCCTGTGCACGGTGGAGACCCGTGACCGGGATCACTTCGCCGAATTGATCGCTGCCCTGCGGGAACGCAGGATGCCCGTGGTGGAGAAGTAGGGAACCGCCTACCCGTCGTTCCTCGGCCAGTCATCCGTCCGGAACGGCGCGGCAGGCAGGCCGGCTCCGTTGGTCAGGGTCGCCTCAGGGCTGTTCCTCCAGGCATAACGGACGGCGACCGGCTCAGCCACCTCGGGGCTGTGCACGACGACTTTGACCCCGTCGATGATCGCCTTGGCGGGGACCCATCGGCGGTCCTGTCCCGCCACCTCGAATCCCAGCAGGGTCGGCCCCTTGGTCATCAGCCCGGTTTCCGCATGATCCAGCGCGATGCGGACGGCCGAGCCTTCAACCGTCATTCCCCGGTAGGTGGGTCCGGAGGCCGGCACCGATTCCCCGTAGGCGACCGAGCGGGCAACAAGGGCGAGGCGTTTGCCGACATCATGCTTGTTGCGGGGATGGATGTCGTCGGGATTGCCGATATCAATGGTCACGGCCATGCCGGTCTTGGGGAGGCGGAGGGCCTGGGTCTGGGCTTCGCGGAGAAAGGCCCAGATTCGCCCGCTGGAATCCCAGTCCACCCTGAAGTCGGCCAATTGGACGAAAAGGAATGGAAAGTCGCCTTGACCCCAGAGGGACCGCCAATCCTCGATCAGGGTGGGAAAGAGGATGGCGTACTCTTCCGGTTGGGCGGCATTGGCCTCGCCCTGGTACCAGATGGTTCCGCGGGTGGCATAGGGAATGAGCGGGTGGATCATCGCGTTGAAGAGTCCGGCGGCGAGGCTCTTGTGATGGGGACCGCGGGGCTCATCGGGCTTGCGTTCGGTAAAGGGGGATCCGGTGGCGGCGGCCTGTGCCTGGCGCAGCTCCCACCCATGAACGGCGGCCCGGTACTCCACCAGCCTTTGCGGATAATCGACGAGGTCGCGGGTCCGCTGATCCACCAGGCGGGTTAGTCCCGGTTTTGCGGCGAGGGCTTCGAGACCGGTCCATGCTTCGGCCGGGGTGCCGCCCCACGAGGTATGGATCAGGCCGACCGGCACCTTCTGCCGCTTCTGGATCTCACGTCCGAAAAACCAGGCCACGGCCGAAAAAGGAGCAACCGTATCAGGTGAAGCCACCCGCCAGGCACCCTCGACATCGTCAAGCGGCTCGGTCGAGACTCGATGCGGCACGGTAAAGAGCCGGATCAGGGGATTCCCGGCCGCGGCGATCGTCGCCTCGGCCCGATCGGAGTCGGCGACCTTCCATTCCATATTTGACTGGCCCGAAGCCAGCCAGACGTCCCCGACGAGAACGTCCTGGACGACCACTTCTTCGCCGGAGACGACCACGAGATCGGCCGGCTCTCCGACCCCTTCCGCAGCAAGGGTGGCGCTCCATCGACCGTCGGCCCGGGCTGCCGTGGTGACAGACTGATCGCGGAAGCGCAGGGTTACTTCCTCTCCCGGATCGGCCCATCCCCAGACCGGGATCGGCTGTTCGCGTTGCAGGACCATGTGGTCGCTGAAGATGGCCGCGAGCCGCAACTCGGCCGAAGCGGAAAGGGCGGTGAGCAGAAGGCCGGGGAGAAAAGCGAAAACGAAGGAACGGAAGGTTCGGATCATGACGCGCGGTGAGACTGGTGGAGGGATGCGTTTGGGAGTTGGAGACTGCTACCGGGACACGGGCAACCTAGAGGCTGTTATTCACTTTGGATTCATGGTCACTTTCGCAAGTCATTGCTGGTCTGGTGTAGCCACTTCGCTGTGTCGAAGTGTTCCCTTGCCTCGAGAACGCCGACACAGCGGCGTTGCTACATTTCTTCGCATCTGACGCCTTGGCGAGCTGTTCCTACAGGGTCATCCAGGTTGAAAGTGCATAACAGCCTCTAACCACAAAAACGGAAGAATCAAAGGAAGAGGGCTCCGGGGGGAAAGGGATAGCAGGAATCGGGATGTTCATCCGTAACAACGTTCTGGCGAGGTGATGCCAAACGAACCTGTCCTCACTGCGGTGCCGGCGTCGCCCGGTCGGACTGATTGGCATCAAGAAAAGTACGCAACTCCGCGGCCGTTTTGGGACCGATCCCTTCCACGGCCTTCAGGTCGGCTTCGCTGGCCGCCTTGAGGCGCTCAATCGACCCGAAATGGTCGATCAGGGCCTGCCGGCGGACCGGTCCAAGTCCGGAAAACGAATCGAGGATGGACTCGCGAATCCGCTTGGTCCGCAGGTCGGCATTGAAGGTGTTGGCGAACCGGTGGGCTTCATCGCGCAGACGCTGCAGCAATTGAAGGGCGGGGTGGTTGAGGGGCAGGTTCAACGGGTCGCGGCCGTCGGAAAAGATGACGGTTTCCTTCTTCTTGGCCAGGCCGATGAGTGGGGGCGGTTCCAAGTCAAGAATAAGGAAAGCCTTGAGCGCGGCCGCCACCTGGCCCTTTCCGCCGTCGATCACCACGAGGTCGGGAAAGGGGCGGCCCTCCTCGGCCAGTCGTCGGTAGCGGCGGCCGACAACCTCCTCCATCGCACGGAAATCGTCGTTGCCGATGAAACTGCGGATTTTGTAGCGCCGGTACTGGGCCTTGTCCGGTCGACCCTCGGTGAAATGGACCATCGAGGCGACGACGAATGTCCCTGAGATATGCGAGATGTCGAAACATTCCAGGTGCCGGGCGGGAGAGGGCAGGGCAAGCACTCGTTGCAGCTCCTCCAGGGCATGTTCTTCGATGGGAGCCGGGACCGGGTTGCGGGCGAACTTCCGGGTCTTGGAAAGCGTCTTTTCCAGAGCGAAATAGACGTCCCGCAAGGCGGCCGCCTTTTCATAGTCCTGTTCTCTTGCCGCCCCCTCCATCTGTTGTTTGAGCTCTCCGAGCATGGCCCGGCTGTGCCCTTCAAGAAAATGGCAGGCCGCGTCCAGCCGGTCCTTGAACTCGGCGATGGTAACTTCATTGGGGTGACCGTAGAGCTCCGCCCGGACGTCGTCGTAGAGCCGATACCTGCCCGGCGCGACCTCCCGGGGCTGGGTGTCGGCAAGGATGATGCCGAATTGCCGCCGGAGCTCCGTCAGGGTGCGGCGGAGGTGACCGGAATGGGGAAAAGGGCCGAAGTAGCGTGCATTGTCGTCCTTCCGGTAGCGCACCAGGGTGAACCGGGGGATGGGGACGGAGGTATCCAGGCGGAGGAGAAGGAATCGTTTGTCGTCCGTGAAGTCGGTATTGTACTTCGGCCGGTATTGCTTGATCAGGCGACCTTCCAGCAGAAGGGCTTCGGGCTCCGACTTCACCTCGATCACTTCAAGGTCATGGATCATGTCGACCAAGGCCCGGATCTTCGGTTGCTGGATCATGCCGCGCGAGGGCTGGAAATAAGAACTGACCCTTTTCCGCAGATTCTTGGCTTTGCCGACGTAGATGATCGAGCCCAGCCGATCCTTCATCAGGTAGACACCGGGTCCCTGGGGGAGATGGCGGACCTTTTCCTTGATGGTGGGCACTTTGGAGGGGGAAGACGGCACGGAGGTCAAAGTTTCCTCGAACATGGACCCTGGGCTCGCATTTCGTGCAAACTAGCGTACGGTTGGGATCTGCCAAGCATGAGGGAGAACAAAGTGCGCTGAAACCAGAACAGAAAACACGGATGCGAATCCCCAAACGCTTTGAGCTGATCACCCTCGGCGAGGAACTTCTACTCGGACTGACCCCCAACACCCACCTGACCTTCATTGGTCAGCAGCTCGGAAAGTACGGCGTCGATCTGCAACGGAACGTCACCATACCGGATGATGCCGACGGCATCGGCCGGCAGTTCCGCGAGAGCTGGGCCCGCGCGGATGTCATCATCACCACGGGAGGTCTCGGCCCGACCTGCGATGACCGGACCCGGGAGACCATTGCCGAGGTCCTGGGCCGGGCACTGGTCTTTGATCCCGAAACCGAGGCGGCCATTCGAGAACGCTTCAAGCGCTTCGACCGGCCGGTCACACCGAACAACCTCAAGCAGGCCTACCATCCTGAGGGGTCCCAGGTGATCGCCAATCCCCACGGGACGGCCCCCGGCATCTGGCACGAGCAGGATGGAAAGATCCTCATCATGCTTCCGGGCCCGCCCAACGAACTCCAGCCCATGCTGGTGGACTCTGTCATTCCCCGCCTGGCGGAGCGGGGCTGGCTCTCGTCACAGGAAGCCTATGTGCAGCTCCGGACCGCAGGGATCGGGGAGTCTGCCCTGGAGACACTGCTGCAGCCGGTCTTCAACCAGCACCCCGGGCTCAACGTGGCCTATTGCGCCCATCAGGGCCAGGTCGACGTCCGTCTGAGTTCACCCGGGGAACGAATCGACCGTGAACAGCTCGAGAAGATCGCGGAGGCCTGCCGGGAGAAACTCGGCGATGATTTCGTGTGCTTTGGACACGGATCGATGGTCAAGGTCATTTCCGATTTCCTGCGCAACCACGGCTATCAGCTGGCCATTGCCGAGTCGTGCACCGGCGGGCTCATGTCGAATAATTTCACCGATCTGCCGGGCGCCTCCAAGTTCTTTTCCGGCGGCATCATCTGCTACAGCAACGCCTGCAAGGTCGAAATGCTCGACGTGCCCGAATGTCTGCTCAAACAACATGGGGCGGTCAGTGCGGAAGCAGCCGTTGCCATGGCAGCCGGGGTGGCGGAACGGCTCGATGCGGACTTCGGTCTGAGTATCACAGGATTTGCCGGTCCCTGTGGCGGTAATGCCGAAAATCCCGTCGGAACCATCTTCATCGGACTGCACACCCCGAAAGGGATCTGGTCCAAACGGGTCAATTATCCGGGTTCACGAACCGCCGTCAAACAGAGGGCGGTCAATGCGGCTCTCGACTGGCTTCGGCGCGTCCTTGTTGCTCACGAGGGCGACGGGGGCGATGGAAAACGCTCGTCCCGGGTCGAGGCCGGAAAAATCATCCAGCTGCAACCGGGAGACGGCACCCCCGCTTAGGCCGGCGGCTACGCGGGCAAACGGGATTTGCTTTCGAAACGAGACTCGCGGAACATCCCGTCATGCCAACGCGGTTCCGCTTCCTTCGACCCCTCCTGACTCTGGTTGTCGTGCTGGGACTCCTTTCTTCCCAGGCGCCCGCCAAGAAATCCGCAGGCAACTCCGCATCGATTTCCGAGGAGGAACTTCGGGCGAGAGTCGAAGTCATGGCGGATTCGTTTTCGGGACAGCTCGGTTCCCTCTCCTTGAGGGTCTCGGCGGACACGGCCGACAATGATATCCGAAGAGCGGTGCTTTTTCTCAAGATGCGGGTGATCACCATCATCGAGACCGCCGTGGACAACCCGAGCGCCATGACCGCTTACCTGGATCTCTGGTCCCTGGCCTATCAGATGGAGGTCTTTTTCGAAAACGGGCTGGAGGTGGAGAACGCCACCAGCCAACTCGGCGAATACCGGACGCAATACATCACGTTCTTCAAGAACATCCATGACAGTTTCGAGAAGACAGCGGCCACCTTCCTTCCCCCGGAAAGCCTGAAACAGGCGATCGACGGCGTTGATGAGTATGTCCGGAATTTCACCATTGCCGGAGAGGGTGCCAACGTCACCCGAATCAGTTTTACCGATACGGCGGTCGGCGGGATGCTTGGCGGGGTCATGAGTCTTCCGATGGCTCCTTTCCGGGCGATGGAAGGTGTCGGCAAGGGCGGCGACGCAGCCGAGAGTCTCGTCACGGTGGCCAACCGCTTCACCACGGTGGTTGAGCGGATGCCCGAACATATCGGGTGGCAGTTGGAGATGCTCATGCTCGACGGCCGTCGCGATGTGAATGAGTTGCTCACCCAGTCGAATGAACAGATGGCCGCGGTGCAGACGGCCCTGGAACAGGTGCAGGCCGCCTTGAAGGATGTGCAGGTCATTGGAAGCCAGGCCGAGACGGTCACGACTTCGGTGGAGCGCACGGTCACCGCGCTCGATACGTCCGCCGGTTCCCTCGATGCCCTGCTCAAGACCTACAAGGACACCATGATGACGCTCTATCCGCCGGCCACCCCGGAGGAGAAAGCACAGGAGGCCGCCCGAAAGGCGGCCCAACCGGAGACGCTGTCCAAGCCTTTCGACATCAACGACTACACGACTGCGTTGGCCGGACTGACCGCGGCTTCCGCCGAGCTTAAGTCGCTGCTGGTCGAACTTCAAACCACCCTCGACGGCGATTCGTTTGCGCGGGTGATCGAAGGTGCCGGCAAGGTGACCGCTGTCGCTCTCCAGGAATCCACCCAGAGTGTGGATGGAATGATCGATCGGACCTTCCGGCGCGCCGTTCAGGTGCTCTTGGTCGCCTTCGGCCTGGCCGTGGTCTTCCTTATCCTCTCCCGCTGGGTCATCCGGAAGAAAGCGGCCTGAAGAGGCGCGTTTCTTCAGGGTGGAAAGAAGTAAGCCGGTTTCAGCCGCTGACTTCCTCAATCACCAGACGCTGCCCGAAGAGGGTCTTGTCGGCTGCATTGAGCCGGGTGGTCAGATCTTCGAGCGGCCGGATCTGCGCCTTCAGCGATTCCGGGCGGGACCGGTTGACCAGGGTATTCCAGTAAACGAGCCGTGCTCCCGGTCGGGCCGCTCTCAGAATCGCCTTGAGCAGGTGCTGGTAGGCGGCCTCCGAGGTGCCCTCAAACAGTCCGCCGAGGTCGAAGCGGTCGACGCTGCCGGCCGGAAGAGTGCCCAGAGCACCTTCGAGACTCTGGGCGCGCCAGGAAATCCGATCGAGGCGTTCGCAAATGGCGGCATGGTGTCGTGCCCGGTAGAGGGTGGGCAGGGCATCGCCGTGGTCGCCCCGGAGCATCCAGTGAAGGTAGGGATTGGCCGACGGATCCTGGCTGACGAGCTGTTGACGCAGCCGGAGGCAGATCCCGTCCCACGCTCCCTTATCAAGCGATACCTTCTTTCCCGCATCCTCGTCACCGACCGCGGCCAATCGCGAAAAAGCCGCCCGGTAAGCGATCCGCCAGCGGTGGGTGTTCCACTTGGAATCATGAAATCGAGCGCGCTCCGACTCGTCTCTTCGGGTCAGCAGGGCATCGATCTTGGCCTTGCCCGCGGCGGTTGGCAGAAGGCGCCGTCGGAAGGCAGCCAGCTGAAGCTCGAATCTCCCGATGCCACCGATCCCGTCGGATCCCACCCGCCGGACTGCTTTCCAGAAGGCTTTTTCAGCGGCCGGAGCCGATTCAAGGACGTCTGCGAGCAGGGCGGGCCGCCGGATGCTGGCCCGGGAACCCATCAGCTCGAGGAGCTCACCGTGCCCGAGAGTCCTGAAGGCGAGCGATTTGAGTTTTCCACAGGCGATCTGCGCCGGATTGGGGTCGACCGCGATAACCTGACCCGGATCGGCGGTCAGCAGGGCGAGAGCGTGATCGCCGCTGCCGGCGACCGAGACCACGGATTCTCCGGGCCGCGTCCCGAGGGCATCAAGGAGGGTGTCGGTATCCTCCCAGGATTGGGAAAGGAGGATATCGCCGGGGCCGGCTTCGCGATCGGTGTCTCTGGTCATGAAATGCGGACGGGCAGACGGATGATCGGCCCAGCTCTGGCCTTCGACCGATCGGAGGAATTCTTCAGTCCCAGATAATCCGGATTGTGCCTGCACGGCAAGGCTTTGGGTGGCGAATCGGCGGCCGGAAAAGGATGATGCACAGGATAGGAGAACCCCTGGTTTGGTTTTGCCTGCAAGAGAGGCTTTGCGCCTCGATCCTCGTCTTGCCTGTAGGAGAGGCTTTACGCCTCGATCGTCAGAACTCGAAGCGTAAAGCCTTCCTCCCTTTCCCCTTCTTTTATGTTGTCACTTACGTAATCAATGACTTAAATGGGGCAATGACCCCCTCCGATCCACCCGATCTGCTCAACCTCTCCTCACGACTCCATCGATTGGGTCGGCGTACGGCCGAGGGTGTCGACACCGTCACACGGGAGATGGAACTGGAGGCGGAGCCACGGTGGTTTGCCGGCCTGCGGCTCCTCGGTGAGCACGGACCACTCGGCATCACCGAGATCGCCCGGTCCCTCGGGCAGACCCATCCGGCCATCGTGCAGCTGGCCCGGACCCTCGATGTCCGCGGTCTCACCCGCGACCGGCGTGACTCGAACGACGAGCGTCGCCGTCTCATCGTCCTCAGCAGAAAGGGAAGGGAACTGGTCGATGAGCTGCGGGTGCTCTGGCAGGCCCAGGAATCCGCGATCGAGCATTGGACCCGGGAGGCCGGTGTGGATCTCTCCGCCATCCTGACTTCCCTGGAAGCCCTGCTTGATCGTGAGCCGATGGACGAGCGTATCCGCAGGGAATTACGCCGCATGGATTATGAAGCGGTCGTGATCCAGCCGATGGCGCCGGGCGAGGAGGACCGCTTTGCCGAACTCAACCGGAATTGGATTGAGGCCTATTTTGATATGGAGGAACCGGATCGGCAGGTTCTCTACCATCCGCGCGAGACCATCCTCAAGGCGGGGGGACAGGTCTATATGGCCCGGCTGGACGCGGAGATCGTGGGCACCTGCGCCCTGCTCAAGAGAGACTCCGTTACCTTCGAACTGGCCAAGATGGCGGTCGCTCCCGAGGCCCACGGACGACAGGTGGGCGCACGGCTCTGCGATCATGTCATCGCTGAGGCGAAACGGCTCGGGGCCAAGACGTTGCTTCTCCAGACCAACCGCAAGCTCGAGACAGCCGTGAATCTCTACCGGAGTCGCGGATGGGTGGAGGACAAAGTGCCGCCGGCGGGCGACCACTACGCCCGGGCGGATCTCCCGATGCGGCTTGAGCTGGAAGGGTCGACGCTGGCTTGATTCCGAGACGCGTGCGGTGTTGTCTGGACCTTTCCCATCTCCCATGGCGACCGATTCCCGGCAATTCACCTATATCTGCGGCCCCGATGACTTCCTCGTCAATCGGATCGCCCGGGTGCGCTTCGCGGGGATGGCCGAAGGTCTGGATGAATTCTCCTCGGAGGTCATCAGCGGCTTCACCAACAACATCGGCGAAGTGGAGGCGACGATCAACCGGCTGCGCGACGCAGTCCAGACCCTCGGTCTTTTCGGTGATCGCAAGGCGGTCTGGCTCAAGGATGTCAATTTCCTGGCCGACTCGGTCACGGGACGGGCGGAGGGTACCCTGAAGCTGCTGGACGAGCTGAAAGCGATCCTCGAGGGAATTGTCGCCGACGAAGTCGCCCTCCTCATCTCGGCCTCGCCGGTCGATCGTCGCCGCGTCTTTCCCAAGTGGATGGAAAAGAACAGCGATTTTCAGCTGGTGACCGACAGCGGGGGAGGGATGGGCTGGGAGGACCTGGCGGCGGAGGAGTCGGCGGGGATGGATATCCGGTTCGCCCCGGGTGCGATCGAGCTGCTGGTCGCCAAGATCAACGGGAACGCCCGTCTTTTTGTCGAAGAGGTCCGCAAGCTCATCACCTATTGCGATGAAGTCGGTGGGGTCATCGATGCCCGGATGATCGACGAGCTGGTCCCGTCCTTTGGGGAAGGGGATTTCTTTGAGGCGACCGAAGCTTTCTTTGCCCGCGACCCCGAATGGTGCGTGCAGGCCCTTCGACGTCATTTCTTCGCAGGCAACGACGCCCGCCCCCTGCTGAGCTCGCTGCAGAACCGCAACCGCCTCCTCATCCAGTTGGGCTCGCTCAAGGACTCTGGATTCCTGCGCCTGGCCGGCGGCGGGATCGACAAGAAATCCTTCGAGCGTTCGGCCGCCCGCTATGGCGGCGTCTTCGGTTCGTCGAAGGAGAAGAACCCGATGAACGTCTTTACCCAGAATCCCTGGTACATGGGCAAGCTGGTCGGTAAGGCGGAGCTGCCCGGCCTGCGCAGCCTGATCAATCATCAGCTCGAGTTCCGCCGGGCTTTTGCCGAGACAATCGAGCGGCCGAACGACCAGGAAGACATTCTCCGGGCCATGATGCTGCGGTGCCTTTCGACGGGCGGGAAGCAATGAAAATCTTTGGTATCCAATTTTCAATTACATGGCAGGACAAGCCCGCCAATTTCACCCGGGTGGGTGACCTGGTGGCCGAAGCCGGTCCGCCGGCCGGTTCGCTCATCGTTCTGCCCGAGATGTTCGCCACCGGGTTCAGTATGGAGGTCGACGCGGTGGTCGACGAGGGCAAGGAACCGACGGAGGTCTTTCTCGGTTCCCTGGCCGCCCGCCATGGCTGCTTTGTCATCGCCGGCCGGGTCAGCCGGGCGGAGGACGGACTCGGCTCGAACGAAGCGATCGTGGTCGGACCGGACGGCCGGGTGATCCAACGCTACCGCAAGATGCACCCGTTCAGTTACGGTGGGGAAGACGAGCACTACGCGGCCGGTCGGGAACCGGTCCTCTTTGAGTGGCACGGAATGAAGGTCTGCCCCCTGGTCTGTTACGATCTGCGCTTTCCGGAGGTCTTCCGGACGGCGGTGGTCCGGGGCGCCGAGTGCTTTGCCGTCATCGCCAATTGGCCCCGGGCCCGTCAGATGCACTGGGAACAGCTTCTCAAGGCCCGCGCCATTGAAAACCAGGCTTACGTCGTCGGCGTCAACCGGGTCGGATCGGATCCGAATGTGAAATACCGGGGCGGCTCCCTCATCATCGATCCCCGGGGTGAGGTTCTCGCCGGGGCGGGCGACGAAGAGGTTGTCCTTTCGGCGGATATCGATCCGGCGGCACTCGACGAATACCGGCAACGCTTCCCGGCCCTGCGGGACATCCACCCGGATTTCGTCCGGCCCTGAGCGGTCGGCTCAAGCGAGGCGCAGGGTACGATTTATCGTACGGGCCACTTCCTCACCAAGAAGCCGGCTTCCTTCCCCGGTGAAGTGGACATTGGCCGGGAGTTGGACCGAGGCGAGGTAAGGTCGGATGAAACCGTGAAGATCGGTCACGCTCACCCCGGCTTCGGTCATGAGGGCCACGGCCCGTCGGTTGACCTCCGACTCGTCGCCGGGCAACCGTCCGTCGGCGCCTTCGGGCACCGGTGTGGTTGTGGCGAAAAGAAGCCGCGCGCCGGTATTCTTCAGTTGATCGAGAATTTGCCGCAGATTGGCTGCATACTCCTCGACTGAGCGGACCCGGACACCGGTCACATCCATCCGGTCGTCCCTGATGCGCCTGATGTCGTGCAGGCCGAAATTGAAGTGGATCAGATCCCAGCGGGTGTTACCCAGCCAGCGGATGAGATTCTCCAGTCCATGAGAGGTATCCCGCCCATTCTCGGGTATGCGATGAACGTTGGCCTTGCCGGCCAGGCGCTCCCGGACAGTCAGGGTGTAGCCGATGGAGATCGAATCGCCGATCAGGAGAATGCGCGGAAGATGGGGAAGATCCGTTACCGGGGCGAAGGCGGGATTCCTGGGATCGTCGGCGGAGTAGGTGGGCACGGCGGGAAATCTGCGGGTCACCATCCGGACGGGCAAGCGCCCAATGGCAGTTGTGGTGGGTCGGGACGGACCGCCGGGCCGTCCATTCGGAAGCGGCTCCATACCGGGCCGACGGACAGGGTTTGCAGTTTGCACCCGTCGTAATGGGCCCGGGAAAAAATTCCGTTGTCCGGAACAAGGGACTGTGGAGAATCCCGTCAACAAGGTGTTTCCCATGATCCCGTCGACCCGATCCCTCACATCTCTCCTGTTCCTGTTCTGTCTCGCCTCGATCGGTCTGGATGCCGCGCCCCGAGGAACCTACCCGGCGGAGGACGAGGATGTCATCGACCAGAATTGGCCGGGATACATGGAAACGCCCTCCGGATTGCGCTACATCGTCCAGCAGGAGGGGACGGGTCCCAAACCCCTGCGGGGGATGAAGATCTCGGTGGTCTACACCGCCTTCCTGATCGATGGCACCAAGTTCAATGAGAACCTCGACCGCGAGAATCCCTTCATTTTCCGGCTCGGGAGTGGGGAAGTGATCCTCGGCTGGGAAGAAGCCTTTTCCGACATGCGCAAGGGAGAGAAACGGGTCCTCATCGTCCCCCAGGCCCTCGGTTATGGCCTGCGCGGCCTGGGCGAGAAAGTGCCCCGCCGGGCCACCCTCATCTTCTACGTCGAGGTCGTCGATATCGAGGGTTGAATCCGGCAGGTCCTTCATCGGGCAGTACAAAGTGAACCGCCCATCACCACTCCCTCCTTTCTCCCGTAGTGACGGGCGGCTTTTGCCGGATCACGACTGTCGATCCCCCTTCGGTCTGAGGCGCTCAGTATCGAGATTCAGTCGGGGCTCCGGTTGTTGTTGCTGTTCATGAACCCAGCAGGATTTCACTTGGCGGGCACCCCAGCGGGCACCCCATAGACCTCGAGCAGGACTTCGCCGGTGCCTTCACCTTCATCACAGACCTTGACGGTGTAAACACCAGGCTCGAGCGTCACGACCAGCGCGGCGTCGAGACTGTTGCTCTCAAGGAGAAATGCCCCGCAGCGCTTGGAGGCGAGTTCGACCCTGGCACCGTTGTCGGCACACTTGCACCAGTCGCAGTTCTCCGCGATCAGCTTGTCGCCCTGGAAGACGGCGATCCTGGGATTCTCGAGAGTATCTGGAACATCGTAAGGAGCCAATCCCGGGCCCACCGCACGGATCAGCACCATCCGGGGTTCGGTGCCGATGACAAAGCCTGGAATCGCTTTGCAGGCATGTTCCAGTGCGACCCGCACCGACATATTCATCATCTGGCCGTTGGTCCTCGGTTTCTCAAAGTAGCGATCGCCCCCCGATCCTCCACTGACGCGTATCCCCTCGATCGATACACCGTTCGACGAGGCATTGATCCCGGCGCCATTCGCAAGGATCGTCGTCAGGTATTCCTCAACCTCTCCAAGGACATTGTCATTGGTGGCTCCGATAATGTAGAGGAGTCTCTTCGAAACAGTAACCTCCTTGCCGTTTTCGGGATTCTGCGAATCCATGGTCCCGAAATCAAAGGTGCCGCTTCGGAGGTAAATGACATCGCCTTCAGCCGCGCTATCGACCACGTACTGGACGGTGTCGGCGTCCCTCTCGGGGTCGGTTGCGGGGGTGACGAACCAGAGGCCGTCTGTGTTCTCGAACAGGTTTTCATCCACATAGGCCCATGAAAGCGGTGCGCAGACCAGGCCCACCAACAGAGTCGCTCCGAGGAACGCTCCGGTCCGTTTTTCAATTCTTCGATGTGTGTGTTTCATCGTTCTTCCTCCCTTTTCCGAGTTTTCTCTTTTCTCCGATTCCATCTTCATGATGGTCCCTCATCTAGTAGAAGCGCGCGCTGACCTGAAAACGTGCAGAAGAAGGTCGTTCAATCCCGATAGAGCCCCCTGACCTCGCTCTGCGGCTGATCCGCGGCTCCAGGGATACCTTTCATGCAAATGATTGCGGCGCTTCGCTCATCGGCGAAGCGCCGCTTGTCCCGATCCTGTAGTCCGCCGGCTTGATGCGGCGGGTTGCCTTGAGGCTACTTGTTCAGACTCCCGAACCTTTTTCCCTGGTTCTTCAGGTCTTCCAGATCGACGTGCGCGGGCACGTAGAGAAAGCCTGTGAAGGTGGACGTGAAAGGAGGTGGATCGACCAGAGGCTCCTCCGTATGTGATACCCTCGTCATGACGACACCTTCCAATGGTCCCGCGACAAAGACATCCGTAGATGTGATATACTTCTCCGTCATGGTCGCGGATATGATCCTGTGAAGACCGAACGTACTCTCCAGTATCAGCTCATCTTCGCCGACCATCCCTGATCCCTAGCTCCGAAACTTCAGGATATAGGGGTCCCCGCCATAGAAATCGAGATCGAGCAGTCCCCTTACGGGGATGACCCACCCCTCGATTCCGAGCATGGGAATGTCGACGATCGATGTGATTTCTATATCCATCCCACGAATGCCAATCAGATTTCCTTCATCATCAAATAGGTATTTATCAACCCCGTAAACGACCTCGTCACCTCCAGTCCCGGAGATCGGAATGATCATCGGGCCGGATCTCTGATCCCCGGATTTCTGGTTGCCCGCAACGAGTGGGTTGAACATCAGAGCGACCAATACGCCGACCACGAAAAGTGAGATGCAGCTTCTTTTCATGATACGTCCTTTCTGATTGTCGGAGCCACCAATGTGATGTCCCCTTACTAGGTACGTGCGCATGGTTAAGGTGATTTGTGCAGAAGAAGGTGAGGCTTTCTGTCGCCGACCGGTTGCGTAGAGCGCCTGACCTGGAGCGCAGAATCGTGGACTTGATGTTTTCCGGGGCTGAGCTGCTCCGGGAGATTTTGGAGATCAGCCACAATTCGTGAGGGCCCATCTTGCGTGCGTCTTCGACGGGTTATCCCGGAATTTGGGGTCGGCGGATCGGAGAGGCGCGAGCCCGTCTTCGCTTGGCTGCGCCAGGGCAGGCAAGCCACGCCCTACCTTCGGTTCCCCCGCGTCTTTCCCCTGGCCTTTCGCTTCCGCGGGCAAGGCGGGAGATGGGTTCGACCCGCTCACCACCAGTGGACTGACGCTGATCAACTGATGGGTATCAGGTATCCACGAGAGTGTGTAGGAGAGGCTTTACGCCTCGATCCAGAGCCGGTCTGCACAAGAATCGAGGCGTAAGTCTCTCCTGCCCAACCCGTCAGATCATGCATGTCCGACCAGTAGTGTCGCGACGACACCTTCCGAGCGCCGGCGCTCAGTCGTTGCGTGTCATTTCCTGGTAGAGCCAGGTACGGGCGAAAGCCCAGATATTCTCAGCCGTTCGCAGGGAGACACCGAGGATCTCGGCGATCTGCTTCATGGTCAGACCGGCGAAATAGCGCATCTTGACCAGCTCGGCCGCCGGGGTATCGATTTTCTCGAGACTCAGGATGGCTTCGTCCAGCGCGAGGACGTCCACTCCGGTTGTCTCCGCGGCGATCGCATCCATATCCACATCGAGTCGTTCCATGTCGCCACCCCGTTTGATCGCCTTCTTGCGTCGGGCATTCTCGATAAGGATGCGCCGCATCGCTTCGGCCGCCGCGGCAAAAAAGTGACGACGGTTCGACCACGACTGCTCCGTGGGGCTAAGCAGGCGCAGGTAGGCTTCATGGACGAGGGCGGTGGCCTGAAGCGTCTGGGCGGACCGTTCCCGCGACAGCCGGTAGGCGGCCAGGTGTCGCAGTTCGTTGTAGACGAGGGGAATCAGGGCGTTGGTCGATGTTTCATCGCCCTGGTGCAGTGCCTGGAGGATCCGCGTGATTTCATGTTGTGCGGTTTCAGGATCCGTCCGGACCGTCGTCGTAGCGAGGGTGCTATCGTCGGTGCGCATCAGTTGCCGGCTGCAAATTGGTCCAATTCTTCGCGGATGGTCAGTCGATTCGCGGCTTCCTGCTCAAGCGATTCCACTGCGACCTTATGGTCCCAGGGAGTGGGGTAGGCCGGGTCTTCGTTGGCCGGGATCGACTCCCGTTCCTCAGCCAGGCAGTCCCGGGCCCTCGCAAACCAGGTCATTGCCTCGTTGGTGCGTCCTTCCTGCTGGAGGGCCATGGCCACGAAGAACATCGAGCGACATCTGTAGGTGCCATAAGGCTTCGCGTCGATCTCCTGGGCCTCCGTGAGCAGACCGACTGCCTGCTGGAAATCGCCGGCCCGGTAGAGGGCGGCACCGGCCAGCTCCGCCCGGTGCAGGCGGCCTTCTTCGGTCGTCGGCTCAGACAGCTTGAGGAAGTGCCTGGCGATTGCTTCCAAGCCCTCAGGATCCGGACAGGTGTCTGGCCCGAGCGAGCTCTGCCAGAGATAGAGACGATAGCTGTCCAGGTCGTTCTCGCGGAGCGGGGGTATACTCTCCAGGCAGGTTTCGTAGGCCGCCCGGTCGCCGTCCACGAGGTAAAGTGCAGCCAGTTTGCCGTAGGGGCGAAGACTGCTTCGACCGTTCTTCACGGCGTTCGAGTATTCCCGCCTTGCTTCGGGGTAGTGGCCGTGATCGGCGTAGAGATCACCCCGCATGAGCCAGAGGGTGTCCCCGGGTTCCTGGGGCTGGATGCCGTCAATCGCTTCCTGCCAGAGTCCTTTGTTCGCGCGGGCCCGGGCGTATTTCAACTTGAGCCATTCCATGCCACCCTCGACTTCCACGTAGGGCCGGATCAGGTCGATGACGACGTCGTTGTTGCCCACCCTGAGGTGGCTGTCCCAAAGGTGCGGATACGGCGCCCAATTGTTTGGATTGATGTCCAGGGCCTTTTGAAAGTCTTCCAGGGCGCACCTGTAGTCGCCCAGGCTCTCATTGGCCAACCCCCTTCGAAAATAGCTTTCGGCCGAAGGATCCAGGGCGACCGCCTGATCGGTGAGTTCGAGCGCTCTCCACGGATCGCCCATGATCAGAGCGGCGCTGGAGCGATTGCGCAGGAGTTCGCTGTTTGTGATGCCATCGCTTTCAGGAAGGACCTGAAGGTAGCCACTGCCGGTGAAATGGATGTAGCCGACGACTTCGCCGAGGTCCTCGGGAACGGAAACCCAATCCGTAATCCGGCCCGGGAGTCGGCTCGAGGGGTTCTCGGCTTCGACCACAACCCGGCCATCCGCCATCGAATAGGACCGGTCCGGATTCTGGGCGGTCCGCGGGGGCCCCACCCCGGCAGGGCGGGGCAAGTCCGAACGCTGCAGGATAAAGGCGTCGACCGCGGCGCCGGTTTCGGTGCCGATCAGTTGGAGTGTGTAGGTCCCGGGCTCCTCGATCAGCCACTCGGTCGCGTGTGTTCCAGTCTGATGGTTGCCGTTGGTTTCAAAGTTTGCCCGATCCTGCCAGGGGTCGACCGTCGCGAAATCCGCGTCACCGGGAAATCCCGGAATACAGAGACCAAAGACATCCGCGATCTCACCTCCCACGCCGTCCTGAAGCTCGCGTAGGCGCACGGCGATATTGTCACTCCTGGCATCAAATCCATCCCACCGGAGGTAGAGCCGGTAGCGGCCTGGTTCGGGAATCCGGAGGGCGTAATCAACCCTGCAGAGCGCGGGGTCGAGCTCCCTCCACAGGTTAATCTGCGCCAGCTTGGCCTTGACCTCGGGATCGGAGCGCCCCTGGGCGTCGAGCAACTTATCCAACCGGAGAAGCGAGCCGCCATAGGTCGTATTGAATACTCCCCGCACCTTGTTCTCCAGGCGGGTGATTTCTTCCCGGTAGATCCGCTCGGCCTCCTCTGGCCGTCCTGCCCGGTTGTAGAAGAGTCCGACTGTTGGAGCCATGCTGTGAGGAATGGTGTAGGGCCCGTCATCGACCCGCCGGAGTGCCTCCTGGTATTGCAGGATGAGAGGCTCCGCCTCTTCGAATCGGCCCTTCCAGCCGAGACAAATGGCCAGCTGCTGCAGGCAACCCAGGGTCATGATCGAATCCGGGCCATAGATCTTCTGACTGAGTTCCGCCATTTCCAGCCATTGGGTGTCGCAACCTTCGCGGTCGTTCAGTGCGTCCATCTGAAGGGCGGTCATCACATACGGGCTCACATGATCATGGCGCCGATAGATGGCGAGCGCTTCCGCACCGAGCCGGGCGGCTTCCTCGATCTGCCACACCGGGTTGGTCTTTCTGTGGGAGTAGCCGAAGCTGAACTCCACCAGGCCACTGAATCCGCGATTCAGGGCCGATGCCTTGTCCACTAGGCTGTCGGCATAACGGACATCATCCGTGCCGTAGGTCTGCCTGGCAATCTCCACCACCCGATCGAGCTGGACGATGGCCTCGGCAGTCATTTCCAGGCTGACATAGCTGTCGGCCAGCGTCTTCCGGAGCCGGCGCTCCACCTCCTGCAGCCCGGGAGGATTTTCATCGAGGCGGGAGGCCAGGTTGTTCAGTGAGTCCCTGAGGTCCCGGCTGGAGGGTGCAGGCTCCTCGTTCGAGCCGAGCATCAGGTAGCGGCGGAGCAGGTTGGGTTCATGCCAGCGGTAGGGCTCATAAAGGCTCTGCACCGCCTTCACCCTCACCGCTTCGGCCTCGGCGACCAACTCGGCCAGCCGGGCACGGTCGCGCTCACGGCTCGCCCGGGTGAAACCGATCGTAACCAGGACGAATCCGGTGAGAATCGCCACGACGAGGGCGCTGGTCAGCGAAACCCCCACCCGGTGGCGCCGGACGAATTTCTTCATCCGGTAGACGCGATCCGGTGGGCCCGCTTCCACCGGTTTGCTTTCAAGATAGCGGCTGATGTCGTCCGCCAGCTCAGCTGCTCCCTGGTAGCGGCGATCCCGTTCCTTCTCAATCGCCTTCATCACGATCCAGTCCAGGTCGCCGCGCAGGGCGCGTTCGAGGGTTGGTTTCGGGGTCATCCGCGTCTGGGCGACGGTCGCCGCACTCTTTCCGAGCGTGTGGACGCGGTCGGACGGCTTGGGCGGTTCGACCTCGCGAATGATGCGCTGCACCTCGGAAAAGGCGGCTCGTTCCAGCGTCTTGCGTTCAAACGGCTGGACACCGGCGAGAAGCTCGTAAAGTAGGATCCCGAGAGCGTAGATGTCCGTGCGGGTGTCGAGCCGGTCGCTCCCCAGTTCCAGTTGCTCCGGGCTCATATAGGCCGGGGTTCCCAGCAGCACCTCCCGCTGCGTGATCAGGGTCCGGCCGGTCAGGGGACCCTGCAGCGATTTGGCGATTCCGAAATCGATGATCTTCGGAATGGCCTCCCCGGTCGCCGGGCTCGTGGTGATGACGATATTCGACGGCTTGAGGTCGCGGTGGATGATGCCCTTCTGGTGGGCATGTTGGACCGCTGCGCACACCTTCGCGAAGAGTCGGAGTCGATCCACGATGGAGAGCTGTTTCCGATCGCAGTAGGTGGTGATGGGTTTGCCCCGAGCCAGCTCCATCACGAAATAGGGTCGGCCGGTCTTGGTGGTTCCGGCGTCAACGACGCGCGCGATGTTCGGATGGTCCATCAGGGCGAGCGCCTGCCGCTCACCTTCGAACCGGGCGATCACCTCCCGGCTGTCCATGCCCGGCTTGATGATCTTCAGAGCCAGCTCGCGACGGACCGGCTCGGTCTGTTCCACCCGGAAGACCTCGCCGAAACCGCCTTCCCCGAGGCGTTCGACGATCTGGTAGTGGTCGATGACCGTGCCGAGGAGATTCTCCCGTTCCACCTGGCCGGGACTGACCGTGGCCCCTTCCAGGAAGGCCTCGGAAGCGGTTTCCTTGCCCAGCAAGGAGTCTATTCCTCTCCGGAGAGCATCGTCGCCGGCGCACGCCTTTTCCAGGTAGGCCTTGCGTTCACCGCCATCGGGGATCTCCCGCGCCTGGATGAAGATCTCACGAAGCCGGGAACCTGAATTGCTGGAATCACCGTTCGTCATGGGCTTTCATCCGCTGAGGGGCCACCGGCACGGCGCGCACGGTCCGACACCTGGCGCCACGCGTCCATAAATCCTCCGGTCAGGATATACCCAGAGGTCCCAAGGTCAACATGACAGAGGTGCCGGGAGCTGTACATGACTGTCCTCCACTGGGTACATGCGCAGATGACCGGGCGAACCCGCACTCTTCCGGAAATTGTCGTTCGCCCGGGCGACGCAGGCAGGCCAGGGAGCGGACGGGTCGGATCCCGGAATTCTGGATACCAACGAGGTATATAAGACCGGGTTATCACGCGATCTACCATCGCTTCTATATGACTTTCGAGGCCGGCCGAACGCTCAATCGGGCTCGACGGACGTTTTCCCGATCGTTATTGCTTAGCCTGTCTCGGTGTCGCCCTGACAGGTGCCGATGCACCCCGAGGGTTCCGTCGTGGAGGATCTTTTTGCAAGCCGCCGCCGCGCTCCCCGCTTCCGGCAAGGGAACGGTCAATGGTTGGTCGCTTTCTTGTGGATACCCCTGCTGATCTCGGCGGCTGCCGGGCAGGCCATCGAAGAGCCGTCCGTCGTCCCGCCCAAGCCCCAACCCGACGACGCGGTCATCGAACTCCCGCCCTTCCAGGTCAGCCCGTCGGAAGGCTGGGTGGCGCAGGATACGTTGATTGGAACCGGAATCCGATCTCCCTACAGAGATCTGGCAACCCAGATCGAGGTTTTGACGCCGGATTTCATGGAGGATTTCGCCGTTAACTCGATCGAGGATGCCGCCATCTACACCACAAATGTGGAATCACCCGATGAATTTGTAGAGGGGCTCGGCTTTGGTGGAGAATTGGTGTCGGGGAGCCAAAATGGTGGAGGTCTAGCCAGGCCTTTTAGGATTCGCGGGTTGACGCAGGATAGCAAGACACGGTTCTATGTCCCGACTTTCCTCCCGACCGACGGATACAATCTCAGTCGGACCGAGATCGCTTACGGGCCAAACTCCATTCTATTCGGAACGGCTCAACTTGCGGGGACTATCAACGCCCTTCCGACCTCCGCCGAGTACAGAAATGGGGGTCGCCTGGAGGTGCAGGTTGATTCAAACGGGAGCGTTCGATTCGAGCTCGATTACAATCAGCTGTTGGTTGAGGACATTCTCTCAGTTCGAGTTGCGGCTCTTTATGACGATCACCGGTATGAGTTTGACCCGGGTCGGGATCTCAATCGAAGGCTGTTCCTGACCGGAACTTATCAGCCGTTTACAAATACCGTGATCCAAGGCTATTTCGAGACGGTCGATTTGGAGCGCAGCATCCCGAATCGATCGCTTCCCGACGATCTGGTCACGACATGGCACCGGGCAGGCGAGTTGCCAAACTCGGGATACACGGACGATCGACCGATCTTCCTCAACGATCTGGCCTGGGCGGAAAAACGGCTCCTCGAGGAACAGCAGCAGGTCTTTACTACGGGATACAAGAAAACCATATCTATTGTCCCAAATGAGACCAGCTCATACATGGGACTTCTGGCTTCGTGGGAAAATTCTGTAGGTATCCGATATCCGGACACTTGGAGAGGTCGTTCTGCTTTGGAGGACTGGCGGGTCCACTATACGTTGCGCGATGATACAGTTTTCCCTACGGATGTTGCATTGATGGCCGCGCTCAACCAGAGCCACGCGACTGGCAATATATTCAATCTGGTTCTCAATCAGAAAATCCTTGACGGACTGAACCTCGAAATCTCTGGAAATTCAGAGAGAATGGAGAATCTTGAGACCTACGGAGTCGACGGAGCCACCACAACCATCCAAGTCGATGCCAATGCCTATCTGCCGGATGGAGTCACCCTCAATCCGAATGTCGGGAAACTCTACATGGAAGAGGTCGCCGCCTATATGGACAACTCCGCGAAGTCCGATTTCTTGAGGGCAGCGCTTTCCTATGAATATGACTTCAATCAGAACGAAGACAGTTGGGTGCGCTGGCTGGGGATGCACAGATTGGTGGGCATCGCTTCCATGCAGCAGGCGGAGACCAGAGGACAGGTCCGCAGATACACCGTGATGCCGGAAGTGCTGGCCAACGGGGCCATACGTTACCCCGATATCCCTGGAGCTGAACTGGATCCTGATGAATACCCACACCTCACGTGGCAGGACTACACCGAACTGAAGTTTCGCTATTACCTGGATCCACCCAATGGCGAGGTCGTCCCTCATCGACCTTTTGTTATTGGCAGGCCGCTAAGTCTGGTTGATGGTGCTGGCGCTTCGTTTACCATCGATCCGGAAAACTCGGGGTTTTTTGACGAGGAAGGCCACCGCCTTATTCGGGGAACGACCAGAAACTCCCTGAAGTGGCAAGAGGATGTGACCCAGTTGTCTTATCAGGGGAGCTTCTGGGACGATCGAATTATCGTGACCTATGGTTATCGCGCGTCCGATATCAAAGCGGCTGAACTCCCTTGGCGCGCAGATTATGCAACGGGTTTGAGACCGCATTCTCGGGATGCTTCTTTTCGTTCCTGGGAACCCAGTTTTGCCAGTACAGCGACTACCCATATGGAAGGGATCGCGGTGGCTCCATTCCGTGGTTGGTTGAATCTTCCGCAACGGGCCGACCTTTCGTTCTATTACCATCAATCACAGTCCACGCTGCCAGCAGATGCCTGGCATGATCCCTTTGGCAATCGTTATGCGGGTTCTCATGGGGAAGGTAAGGATGCCGGGATCAGGCTCTCGCTTTTTGGCGATGATCTTGCGTTGGAAGTCAACCGATATGATGTCTATTCGCGCCCGAACCCCTCGCTTTACCGCGGAACGATGGGAATCCTGGGGATCCTTGAAAACAGGGTGCGCGAGCTTGATCCGGATTTCCCCCGCTTGACCGGTCCTTCAGGAATAGGGTTCACCGACCCGCTTCCTCTGAGCCAATTCAATTACATGGTGATGAGCGACGCACTGTCCTCGGGCTACGAGATATCGGGACGATGGCGCCTGGGTAGCAGCCTTGAAATGCGCTTCAGCATTGCCGACCTGGAGGTTACGGAAACCGATATTGGATTGGAGTGGTGGGAGTGGATGGATCAGCGCCTGCCCGTCTATGAGACGCTGGATGTGCCGGAAGGGGGCGTTGAGAATCCCAGTGACATTGATGGCGATGGGGTTGTCGGTCGTTGGACATGGGAAACAGCCCGGATGGACGACAAGATTCCCGAGGAGACGTTGGCGACGTATTGGGATAACGAGGTGATCAAGGGTATCAATGGAAGAGAAGTAACTCAGTCGTACGATGGCAAGTCGAACCCCTTTATCCGGGATCTTCGGGTCAACCTAAACGCGATGTATCGCTTCACCGAGGGTCCTTTTCGTGGTCTCAAACTTGGCGGGGCTTTCCGTTATCGCGAGGCGCCTCTTCTGAATTACGGAGGAATGGTTTACGAGGGTTTCGAACTGCTTGACCTCACCCAACCGCTTTATGGCAAGGCAGAGTGGTATCTGGACCTTCTGGCTCGTTATCGGATTGAGACTTCTTGGATGGGCGATCACGCCACCACCGTGAGTCTGAACGTCCGGAATGTCCTCAATCAAAATGGGCCTATCCCAAGTCACCTCGATATCAATGGCGAGCCCGTGCGGTTGGCCCGTGTCGAGGGCATCAAGTTCATCCTCAGCCTCGGCCTTGAGCTGTAGTTGGCGATGCGATACCCAAACGTTCGTGCCTCGGTCTATTGCTGATCCTGCTGCTTCTGTTCGAAACGGGTTTTCTGTCGGTAGGCGGTCGCGATGCGTTTCCACTGGGCGGCGTGACGCCGCTTGAGAGCTTCGTCCTGCTGGCGGGCAACCCAGGCCTGTTCCTTCAGGAGCTTGAGCCAGCTGATGTAGCGGTCGGGATCAAGGGTTCCGTCTTCGAGGGCTTCCCGGATGGCGCACCCCGGTTCGTTGTCATGGCTGCAGTCGGTGAACCGACAGCGCCGCTCCAGTTCCGCGATGTCGTCGAAGGTGCTCTCAAGGCCGGGGCCTACATCCCAGATGCCGATTTCCCGCAGGCCCGGCGTATCGATCAGGATGCCCCCGTTCGGCAGGACGATGAGGTTTCGGGTCGTCGTCGTGTGACGGCCCCGCCCGTCGTTTTCCCTTGCCTCGCCGGTATCCTGGAGTTCCTCGCCGAGCAGGCGGTTGACCAGGGTGGACTTGCCGACCCCGGAGGACCCGAGCAGGGCGATCGTTTTTCCCGGCCGGATGAAGAGGCTGATTTCCGCAAACGCCTCGCCGGTGATGGCGCTGACCGCGATGACCGGGACCCCCCGGGCGATCGCCTCGACCTCGGCCAGGCGGGCGTCGGAATCGGGACAGACATCGGTTTTGTTCAGGATGATGACGGGATCGGCACCGCTCTCCGCGGCAACCGCCAGGTAACGCTCGATCCTTCGGAGGCGGTAATTCTGGTCGAGGCCCGTGACCAGGAAGACAGTGTCGATATTGGCCGCGATGACCTGGCGGGCGACTTCCTTGCCGATCGCCGCCCTTGAGAATTGGGTACGGCGGGGGAGGACGGCTTGGATATCATCCTGGGAAGCGCCGGGTTTGCGGGCGATGGCCACCCAGTCCCCGACCGTGGGCCGGTCGGAGCGGTCGATCAGCTGATGCAGGAAACGGCCGCTGCAGCGTGCGGTCGAGGGACCGTCCTCGGTGAGCAGCCGGTAAGCGGAACCGTGTTCAACGGCGACCCGCGCGGGGATGAGCCCGTTGGCAGAATGAGGCTGGAAGTGTTTCTCGAAAAAGGGATCCCAGCCGAGTGAATAGAGATTCATCGTGAGAAGACAGGAGACTTTGCGGAATTCCGCGTCTGGAAGGGAGAAGAAAAACAGGACCGGGTCGGTCCCGGGCGACAAAAAAGGCCGACCCCCGCGGGATCGGCCTTGAGAAACTCAAAAGAAGCGCCTTCAGGCGCCACCGCAGCCGCTGGCGGGGACAGGACAGGTCTCAATTGTCGCAAGGGTTGTCATGCAGCGGTGAAGGGTTGGAGGTTGCGGGGTGGATTGTCCGGATTGGAACGGAGGAGATCTTGGCTGTTCTGTCGACGGATGGCAAGTCCGTAAGGAATTGAATCGGTTCAATCCGAATTGGCTTCAGGAGTGCGGGTCTTCAGGCAGTCCACGAGCTGTAGTCGCGGCATCGGTGGTGAGCCAGTCGATCCAGTCTCTCGCCGCGAATCCATGTCGAAACGCCCCAAGAGACTGGGGCGGCTACACCAAACAACCAGATGAACAGAGAATGCCGTTTCTGAGCCGGAGGCCGGGTTAATCTGAGTGCCCCATTGGGGACAGACCCCCTTGGCCACAACAAGACCCGCTTTTTGCTGTCAGATCCCCGCCGGGTTTGCTCTAATGGGCATCTGATGAAAAAGGCTTTGATTGTCTGGGGTGGCTGGGATGGCCACAAACCGAAGGAAGGTGCGGATCTCTTTTCCGACCTCTTGCGCAAGGAGGGTTTCGAGGTGGAAGTCTCGGACAACCTCGACAGCTACCTTGACCGCGAAAAGCTGGCCGGTCTCTCCCTTATCGTTCCCATGTGGACGATGGGCACGATCACCCGGGAGCAGTCCGAGGGTCTGCGGGAAGCGGTCAAGAGCGGTGTGGGCCTCGGCGGCTACCACGGCACGATGGGCGACTCGTTCCGCAACGACACCGACTACCAGTTCATGGTGGGCGGCCAGTGGGTGGCGCACCCGGACAATATCATCGATTATACCGTCAATATCGTGAACCACGACGACCCCATCACGAAGGGACTGAAGGACTTCCAGATGCATTCGGAGCAGTACTTCATGCATACGGATCCCTCGAATGAGGTCCTCGCCACGACCACTTTTGTCGACCGGTCGACCGACTGGATCAACGGCACCGTCATGCCGGTGGTCTGGAAACGGCACTATGGCAAGGGCCGCGTTTTCTACAGTTCCCTCGGTCATGTGCCGGACGATTTCAAGGTGCCCGAAGCCCTTGAGATCCAGCGGCGGGGCCTGCTCTGGGCGGCCCGCTGATCGGCCCCTGAATCCGTGATGAAGAAAAAGCCCGCCACGAACGAATCGGTCGAAACCATTCCCAACGTCCTGGCCGAGCGTTACGCTTCGGCCGCCCTGAGGGCCATCTGGTCCCCGGCCGGGCGCATCCGCCTGGAACGCGACTATTGGATCGCGGTGCTCAAGGCGCAGCGCGAGCTGGGCCTGAATGTGCCGGCCGCCGCTATCCGCGACTACGAACGGGTCCGCGACCAGGTCGATCTGCGATCGATCGATCAGCGGGAGCGGGTGCTTCTTCACGATGTCAAAGCCCGGATCGAGGAGTTCAACGGCCTGGCCGGGCGGGAGTTGATCCACCTGGGCCTGACCAGCCGTGACCTGACTGAAAACGTCGAACAATTGCAGGTCTTTCGCTCGCTCGAGCTGACCCGCCTGAAGAGCGTGGCCGCCCTGACCAGGCTGGCGGGTCGCGCCAAGGGGTATCGGGATCTGATGATCACCGGACGGACGCACAACGTGCCGGCTCAGCCCACCACCCTCGGCAAGCGGATCGCCATGTCCGGGCAGGAGGTGCTCATTGCGGTGGAGCGCCTCGATGATCTGGTCGCCCGCTATCCGGCGCGCGGCCTCAAGGGCGCAGTCGGAACCCAGCTGGATCAATTGACGCTTTTCGAGAACGATCCGGCCAAGGTGGCCGCTTTGGAAGAGAAGGTCGTGGCGCATCTCGGTCTGGCCCGGGTGCTGCAGAACGTCGGCCAGGTCTATCCGCGCAGCCTCGATTTCGATGTGGTCAGTGCGCTCAGCCAGCTGGCGGCCGGCGCCTCGAGTTTCTCCAAGACCGTCCGCCTGATGGCCGGATACGGCCTCGCCACGGAAGGTTTCCGCAAGGGCCAGGTCGGCTCATCCGCCATGCCGCACAAGATCAATTGCCGGAACTGTGAACGTATCGTCGGCTTTGCCACGATTCTGGCCGGGCATGTCACCATGGCGTCCGGCCTTTCCGGTGACCAGTGGAACGAGGGGGATGTCTCCTGTTCGGTCGTCCGGCGGGTGGTCCTGCCGGACGCCTTTTTTGCCCTCGACGGCCTCCTTGAAACCTTCCTCACCGTCCTGGACCAGTTCGAGGCGTTTCCGGCCGCGATCGAAACGGAAAACCGCCGGGAGCTGCCCTTCCTCGCGACGACCTCGATCCTGATGGAGGCGGTCAAGGCCGGCGCGGGTCGTGAATCGGCCCACGCCGCCATCAAGGAACATGCCCTGGCCGCGACCGCCGCCCGGCGGGCCGGAAGGGAAGAGGAGGCCGACCTGATCGAACGCCTGGCCGGCGACAGCCGCCTGCCTCTCGATCAGAAACGCCTGCAGGCCCTGGTCAGTGATCCAAAACGGTTTGTCGGCGCGGCCCCGGCCCAGGTGGACGCTTTCGTGCGAGCCGTGGAGGGCTGGAGGAAACGCTTTCCGGGCGCGGCGGGGATCGAGGCCGGCGCGCTGCTGTAAGCCGTCCTGATCGACTCACCGGTATTCTCCCGTGTAGGAGAGGCTTTATGCCTCGATTTGACGCTGGATCGAGGCCGGCGCGCTGCTGAAAGGCGTCCTGATCAACTCACCGGTTTTCTCCCCTGTAGGAGAGGCTTTATGCCTCGATTTGATGCTGAATCGAGGCCGGCGCGCTGCTGAAAGGCGTCCTGATCGACTCACCGGTATTCTCCCATGTAGGAGAGGCTTTATGCCTCGATTTGACGCTGGATCGAGGCATAAAGCCTCTCCTACAGGGCGCGCGCCCCTGATCAACGCCGGTCCTCAGATCTGAGCCGCGATGGCGGCGTAATCGATGGCTTCGGCGTAGGCCCGGAGATCGTCCAGGTCGACGTCGTTGCCCTCGATCGTGATGAGAATCGTCCCCGCCACCATCAGATTGATCGAGCCGGAGCGGTCGCCGTCATCGTATTTGACGAGGGCCTTCTGCTTGCTGATCCGCTCGAGTTTGCCTCCGTCCGCGCCGGCAAACATCGGGTTGTTGATCATCATGGCGACGCCCTGAAGCATGGGTGAATCGGTCATGATCTGGACCTTCACGTTGGCATCGCCCTTCGTGTATTCGCGTTCGGCTGACGTGCCCCCGCCAAACATGGCGGCGCCGGATGCCTGCGACGAGGCGTCCTCGGCCGACCACCCCTCCAGCGGCTCGGGCAGAAATTCGGTCAACCCCTCGCTTCGCTTCTGGCGGATCATCTGCGAGGCATAGTCGAGGGATGCGGCGGCCCCGGCATAGTCGCCCTCCTTGTAATAGTCCATGGCCTCCTTGACGGTTTCGACCACGGGATCGGTTTCGGCGGCGAGGTAGGAAGCGGTCCAGGAAACGGCCGCGAGCAGGGTAAGGCAGATTCGTGTATTCATGGTGGTTGGGTTTGGCAGGGATTCTGACTGCCTCCCGGGGCGATACAATCGGATTCTCCGGAACTTTACCGACGTTCCCGGTTATCCTGTCCGCAAGCCTCAGGTTCCCCGGGTGTGCCCGAATAACTCGATCTGGAGCCGGTGCCCGAAACGGTAACCGCGCCGAAGACAGATCCCGACCAGCCACGCCGCCCGCTGCCGGAGGGTTTCGAGGTCGATCCCCTCGGGCATGAGAAAGACGTTCTCCGGTCGGACGAGTGGACCGAGCCGGGCGATCATCGATTCCACCTCCTCAAGATCCGTCTGATCACAGACCACGAACTTGAGCTGGAAGGGGATGGTTTCGATCCAGGCGCGGACGACCTCCGGTTGCCAGCGACGCCCTTCATGCCGCCGCCGCCAGGCCTCACCGAGTTTTTCGCCGGGAGAGGAGTTGGCCAGCTTCGGACTGATCGAGGCCAGGTCACAGGCGATCCCGTCCGGCGCGACGGTTCCCGCCGTTTCAATCGTCAGGTGGCGGCCGGAGCCACGGATCGCCGCTGCGAGGCTGTGGATACCGGCGGCGATCATCGGCTCTCCACCGGTCAGCACCACATGGCGGGCACCGCGGTTTTCGATCTCCTCCAGGATTTCCTTCTCGCTCATCTCGGGCCCTTCGGGTTGCCAGGACGCGTAGGGAGTATCGCACCAGCTACAGCGGAGGTTGCAGCCCGATGTGCGCACAAAGCTGGAGGGAGTCCCCAGAAGGGAACCCTCGCCCTGAACCGAGTGAAAGATTTCAGCGATGCGCACGGCGGCCCGACGGAAATGAAGAACGGTCCGGGCGTCAACCGGAAGGCGCCGGTGGCAGGGGATCCGTGCTTTCGTAGATGGTCGGGTCGGGCAGCCCGGCCACGATAAAGGCCTCGCGCCGCTCGACGCAGGTGCCGCAGCGGCCGCAGTGGATGGTCCCGCCTTCGTAACACGACCAGGTCTTCGAAAGATCGATGCCGAAATCGGCGCCGATCTGCGCGATCCCCGCCTTGTTCCGATCGATGAAGGGACGCAGGAGCGCGATCTCCTCGTAGGTCCCGAGACGGATGGCGTCCCCCATGGCCTGCATGAAGGGCTCCCGGCAATCCGGGTAGATGGCATGATCCCCTGAATGGGCGGCAATGACAACCGCCTTGGCCCCGCAGCTCTCGGCCAGTCCGCCGGCAATGCTCAGCATGATCCCGTTGCGGAAAGGCACCACGGTCTGTTTCATGGTGATTTCCTGGTAGTGGCCCTCCGGGATGGCTCCTCCGGACTGGAGCAGATCCGAGCGAAAGAGCCGGTTCATGAAGTCAAGGTGCACCACCTCGTGGCGCCGGCCGAGTGCTTTGGCATGATGAGCGGCAAAGGGAATCTCCCGGTCATTGTGCTTGGAGCCGTAATGGAAGCTGAGGACCATCAGGACTTCGTGATCCCGATGGGCCTGGTGGAGGGCGACGACCGAATCCATCCCCCCGCTGCAGAGAACAATCACCTTCATGGGCTCATTTCAGGCCGACGGCGCTCGAAAGGCACGCCCAATTCCCGCACTAGAGATTCTCCGCCAGGAAGGTTTCGACCGCCCGGTAGTAGTCGGACTGGATTTTTTCGTCAAAGAACCCGTGACCCTCCCAATGCCTGGCAAAGACGATTGGAGGGTGTCCGCGCCTGGTCAGCTCTTGAATCATCTGCTTGGACTGACTCGGGCTGACGTTCGAATCCTGCCGGCCGAACGCAATGAAGACAGGCGCGGTGATCGCGTCGACCTGATTGATCGGAGAGAGCGGCGCGAGGGTTTGCCGATAATCAGGTCCGAAATACTCGATCATGAGTTGATAAACATATTCCCGATCCTTCTTCAGACTGTCGATGTGTTCGGGCCAGTCGGAGATACCGACTTCACTGATGGCACATTTGTAGAGTTCAGGCTTGAACGCCACTCCGTAGAGCGCGGCGTAGCCGCCGAAACTCCCACCCATGATGCCGACCCGGTCGGGATCCGTGTATCCATGTTTGATCGCCCAGCGAACACCGTCCTCAATGTCGTCGTTCATCCCTTTCAAGTCGCCGCGGTGCTGATACGAGATCTTTCGCCCGAAGCCGGCAGATCCGCGGTAATTGATCTGCAGGACGGCGTAGCCGCGGCTGGCGAGGAACTGCGCCTCCGGCTTGAAGCCCCAGGTGTCCCGCAACCACGGACCCCCGTGGACGAGGGCAACGGTCGGAAAAGGCCCCTGACCTTCACGTGGAGTGGTCAGGTAGCCGCGCAGGGAGAGGCCGTCGCGGCTGCTGAAGGTGATCACTTCGGTTGACGCCATCAGTGCGGGATCAATCTGCGGTCGGGTCGGCCAAAGATCGCTGATTTTCTTCTGCGCGTAGTCGAGCAGGCGGTAGATCAGGGGTTGGCGGTCGCTGTAGGAACTGAAGAGAAAGCGACCCTGGGTGAGGTCGATGCCGAGAATGCTGTTGATGGTTTCCGGATAGCGGTCGTTCAGGATCTGCTGGACCTGCTGGATTTCCGGTGAAAACCAGATCGTGGTCAGACGATCGGCTTCGTAGCGGATGCCGAGCGGCCGCTTTCGGCTGACATCCAGTATGAGTCGGGCCGTCGAATGAAGATCGTGAACCGGATCCTCGAATAGCGGATCGCTCAGTTCCTTCGCCGCCAGATTGTAGCGGTATAGAGCGGAACGATCCCGGCCGAAGTAGTCGGAAACAAGCAGGGTCGTCCCGTCGGGACCAAAGCCCAATAGGGACGCATCAATTGGCAGACCGAGCGGTTCCCAGCTTTCGCTGTCCGCCGCCCGATGGATCAGTCGCTCTTCGAGGCGTTCCTCACCCAACCGGAGAATCCGCGGATTGCCATTGAGATCAGTGGTTGCTCCACGAACGTAACCGCGGTAGGTCGCAACCGTCTTGAGCTGCACGCCCGTTTCGGAATGTATCTCCACCAGGGACGATTCCACTTCCGAAGGGCGCAAAACGAGAATGGGTTCACGGTCGATCAGCGCATCAACCATCAGGTTGGTGCGGCCCTCAAAATCGGTGACGCGGAATTTGTCCGAGTCCCGTCGGGCAACGAAAGAATCAACCATCCCCCGCGATGGCCGGGCGGAGGTGAAATACAGCCATTCGTTGCTGGTCCAGAAATACGAGTTCACGTAGGCGTTGCCGCCTTTGAGCGTCCACGAGTGAGTCTCACCGTTATCCAGATCGCGGGCGTAGAGGGCTCGTCTGTGCTCCGGGTTCTCGGCGATCAGGGCTATATAGCGCCCGTCCGGTGACAGAGTGAAATTGTCGGCTTTCGATTCCTTGAAGAGAGTCTCTACCGCAATCGGATCGGCGAAAGCCGGGCCGAATAGGACCAGCATGGCGACTCCGCGAAGAATACGTTGAAGTGGTGGGAGGGCAGTGACAGACCGTAGCCTCATCCTGGACGGGAAACAGCCGTGGCGGTCGTCCAGGAGGGTTCCGCGCCTCTTTTCCGGACTCTTCTGTGTCCGGGCACGCCTATCCCGCTGAATCGGGCTTATCGTCCCGGGTCTCGCATCTGCTTTGCCTGGGTAGGTTGCTTCCCCTTGTTCCGGCGGTGACACCACCGAAAGCGTCGGGCCCGGGACGAGTGCCAAGAGTGATCGGGAGAGGAACATCGACGTTTTTCAGAGGTTCTTTTTTAGGAAGGCTTCGATCGCCCGGTAGTAGCCGAATTGGACATCCTCGTCGAAGAAACCATGGCCTTCCCAGGATTTTGAGAAGACCTCGGGCTCATTTCCGGCCTTCTTCAAGGCCGCGATCATCAATTTCGATTGCTCGGGCTTTACCCGCCGATCATCGCGGCCATAAGCAATGAAGACGGGTGCCTTGATCTGAGCGGCCCGGTAAAGTGGAGAGACCTGCTCCAGATGTTCCCGGTAGTCTTCACCCCAGATGTCTTGGTAATAGTCAAAGACGTAGTTGGAGAGATCGCCCTTCTTCTCGTCGACATGGCGGGGCCAGTCGTAGACGCCGACATTGCCGATCGCGCATTTGTAGAGGTCCGGTTTGAAGGCAACCCCGTAAAGGGCGGCATATCCTCCGAAACTCCCGCCCATGATGCCGACACGGTTGGCGTCGGTGTGCCCCTGGGCAATCGCCCAGCGGACGCCGTCCTCCAAGTCATTGTTCATCCCTTCCAGGTCACCCTTGAGTCTCTCGCTGATCGGGAAACCAAACCCGGTGGAGCCGCGGAAGTTGATCTGGAGGACCGCGTACCCCCGATTGGCGAGAAACTGAACCTCGGGATCAAATCCCCAGGTATCACGGGCCCAGGGACCGCCGTGAACCATGACAACGGTGGGATACGGCGGACTTCCGGAGATCGGCCGGGTCAGGTAGCCCCGGATACTGAGGGCATCGCGGGTGACGAATTGGATGGACTCGGTCGGGGCCATCGTCCCCGGATCGATCTGTGGCCGAGTCGGCCACAGATCGGTGATCCGACGTTGCCCATAGTCGAGCATGCGATAGATCGACGGTTGCCGGTCGCTGTAGCATTGGAAGAGGAACCGGCCGGCTTTCAGATTGGCACTGACGATCCGGTTGATGGTATCCGGATTGTGGTGATCGCAGATCGCCTGAATCTGCTGCATTTCCGGTGAGAACCAGACCGTCTTTTCGTGATCTGCCTGGTAACGGAACCCCAGGGGAACCTTCCTTTCCACATCGAGGATCACTTGAGCGGAGGTGTGCAGATCGTAATCGGGATCCTCATAGATCAACGTTCCGGGTTGTTCTCTATCGAGCTCATACCGATAGAGACCCGAATGATCCTTGCCGAAATAATGGGAGAGAAGAATGGTTTCTCCGCTCGGTCCAAAACTGAGCAGATTGACATCGTGCGGAAAGTCCAGGGAACTCCAACCATTGTGGAGTTGGGAACGGAGACGAAACTGGTATTCTCCCTTTTCGAAAGTCTGAATGAGTCGAACCCGCCCAGACAGGTCGGTCATGGTGTTCAGAGGCAGGCCGTCATTGTAAGTCCAGACGGTTTCAATCGGGTATCCGTTGACAGAATCGATTTCGACCAGAGAAGACTTGAAAGGGGTGATCTCACCATCACCAATGCGTCGGAGGACGAGGACCGAATCGCGCCCCATCAGAGGATCAACCACAATGTTGACCGCTTCAAAATCAAGTTGGTTGATGGTGTCTCTGTCACGCTGCACCGAATAAAGACCGCGGAAGTAGTACTGATAACGGCTGACCCGGTAAACGAGTCTCTCATTGCTGATCCAAGAGTATTCAGCGACTTCGTTGCCTCCTCCGTCAATCGTCCATGACTGGGTGGCGCCGGTTTCAAGATTCCGGGCGTAGAGGCACTTCTTTCCCTTCGGGTTGCGGCCAATCAAGGCGATATACTGCCCGTCCGGCGAGAGGCTGAAAGCGGCTGCCTGAGACTCTCTGAAAAGGTCCTCGACGGGAATGCGACTTCCGGAGACAGGAATCCAGCCCAACGGAAGAAGACAGCTCAGAATCAGAAGACGGCAGAGTCGGGAGGGATTGGTCGAAACGGATCGGCTTGACATCGAAGGGGGGTGCTTTCGGGCAAGCCTACCGAGTGATCTCAAGTAGGACACGTCTTTTTCTGTTCAAGGGCAGGTATTTCTGGCTCAATGCGGGTTCTCGAACATGGTCTTCTTTTATCACCCAGAGTGCGCGGGCTATGCCATGCGGGGTCATCCCGAGCGCCCGGAGCGGGTCACCCAGACGGCTTCGCTCCTCGAGGAGACGGTCAAACCGGCCGATTGGCGCCGGCCGGAACTCATCCCGGAATCGGAGTTGCTTCTGGCCCACTCAAGGCGGCATTGGGAGCGGATTCATGAAGCCCGGCCGTTCGATGCCGACACGCCTCATTACGAGGGCATCGCCGATATTGCCCGGCGTTCGGCCGGTGCCGCGGTATCGGCCATGCGCACCGCCCTGGCCGGTAACCTTGTCTTCTCGCTGATGCGCCCCCCGGGACACCATGCGACGGGGGATCAGGCCATGGGATTCTGTTACCTGAGCAACGTGGCCATCGCGGCCCTCGTCGCCCGGGCCGAAGGGGTGGGGCGGGTGGCCATCTGGGATTTTGACGCCCATCACGGGAATGGAACCGAGGCCATCGTGCAGGGTGTCGAAGGGATCCGCTTCGCTTCGGTCCATCAGCTTCCGGGCTATCCGGGAACCGGCGCGGAAACATTTGCCAACTGTTTCAACTTCCCGGTGGCGCCGGAGACTCCCGCCACGACGCATATGGCGATTCTCAGGAAATCGTGGGAGGCGGTTCTTGCCTTCGAGCCGGATCTTCTGCTGGTATCGGCCGGATTTGATGCCTACCGCAACGATCCCATCACTCAGATGACTCTGGATAAGAACGACTTCGGTATCCTGGGCCAATGGTTGGCCGAGGCCCATCTGCCAACCGCGGCCATCCTCGAGGGAGGCTACAGCTCCGAACTCCCCCTCCTTATTTCGGAGTTTCTGGAAGGGTGGATCCACGGATGATCCGCCGGTTCTTCCGAGCGCTAAATGCAGCATTGGCAAATCAGTCGGGATCTGGACATATAGCCGACGTGTCTCCGACTGCGTCCATGCCCGACTTCGTCTTCATCGATCAACAGGCCGATCTCAAGGTTCTCCTGAATGACCTCGCCAAGGTCCGGGAAGTCCCGATCGATACGGAAGCGGACAATCTTCATCACTACGAAACCCGCGTCTGCCTGATTCAGCTACGGGCCGGCGACAACGATTACCTGGTCGATCCGCTCTCAGGCATCGACCTCCATCCTCTCTGGACGGCCCTGAAGGACAAGGTCCTCATCATGCACGGGAGCGATTTTGATCTCCGTCTCCTTTGGGAACTGGATCGGTTTCAGCCGGCCCAGGTCTTCGATACCATGCTGGCGGCCCAGTTGATCGGGATGAAGCGGATCGGGCTCTCCTCGCTTCTTGAGGAATGCCTGGGTGTGCACCACCCGAAAGACAGCCAGAAAAGCGATTGGTCGAAACGACCGCTGACCGACAAAATGCTCAGCTACGCGGTCGGCGATGTCGCTCACCTGCCGGCTCTGAAGAAGATCATCGAAGACCGGTTGCGCCAGCTTGGTCGGCTGGATTGGCATCGGCAGAAATGTGATTGGCAGATCGAGGCCGCCAAGTCCGGATTTCCGAAGCAGGATGAGTTTGCCTGGAAGGTGGGCCCCCACCATCGGCTGCCGCCGAAGGCCCTGGTGGCCCTGTATGAACTCTGGCATTGGCGGGATGGAGAGGCGCGGCGTCTGGATCGTCCTCCGTTCAAGGTCATGAGCAACGATTACCTGATCAAGCTCTCCAACGCGGTGGCGGATGGCACCATCGGCAAGGTCTACGAGGGACTTCCTGCTGGTTTCAAACGTGGTCGGGCCAAGGGTCTGAAAGAAGCCCTGAAGCGCGGTGAACGCCGCGACCCCAAGTCCCTCCCGCGCCGTCCCCGCAATTCCAGCGACCGACAGCCGCTCTCCCATGAGGAGCTGCGCCGGCAGGACGCCCTGAAGGCCTGCCGCGACAAGGAAGCGAACCGGATCGGGATCGATCCCACCCTGATCGCGAGTCGTTTTCAGCTGGCCCAGCTGGCCCGGGACCCCGGTTCCACCTCCGGAGTGCTTCTGGGATGGCAGGCAGATCTCCTTAAGCCTGCGCTGGATGCTCTTCTCGCCGAGGTGGGCAGTGCGGAGCTGGAGTCGTAGGCTCTGAGAGGTCCGGACCCGGACTCGCGGTCCGCCGGACCAGTCCGATGGAACTTGGGTTGCCTTCGGCCGGTCGATGAGTATGCGTCTTATTCCCAGCCCGTTGCTGTCTGCGTGATGATCTCATCCTTCCTGCGCTTCGCTCTCCCCATCTTCGTCCTCCTCATGGGGCGGAACGTGGCGGACGCGGGAATCGCGGAGGATCTCGTTGTCCTTCACCTTGATGCCATCGGTGGGCGCGCGGTAGTGGATGATCTCAAGGCGGTTCACAAGAAGGGATACAACCAGTTCGGGGAACGCCGGATTCCCATCGAGATCTGGAGCGCCTATCCCGACCTCATTCGAATCGAGACCCGCCTGAGCGAGACGACCACCCTCATACAGGGGTTCAACGGGCATGAGGCCTGGCAGGTGCGCGTCGTCGATGGACAGGTCCGGCCCGAATCGATGTCGCCCGACGAGGAACGGCAGTTTGTGGATGAGGCCTGGTTTCGGGGACCCCTCGTGGATGCCGAGTTGCGGGGCTTCGAGCTCGACTACAGCGGGATCTCCACCATCGGCCAGGACCGGGGTTTTCTCATCCGGGTCAATCGGAACGGCGAATTGTGGTGTGAGGTTCTCCTCGCTGACGATACCTACCAGATCGCCGCCAAGCGGCTCGAACCGGTCATCCGGGGACGAAAAGTCAAGGTTCTCCAGCAATACAGCGATTTCCAGCCGGTGGCCGGCGTCTGGTTGCCCCACAGGGTTGAGATGGTCCAGGATGAACACCTCTCGGTCATCACTGTCTATGAGTCGATGGACGGGAACCCCGAACTGGGCGAGGGATTCTTTGAAGCCCCCGGGAAGCGTTGAACCGCTTCTCTTCCGGGTCTTTCAGACCAAAAATGGGGCTTGATCGGTCCGGGCATTCGGGTTGATCTATGAAGGTGGTTTCTGTGGTAGAAACCCTCCTGCACCCTGTCGCCATGAAGATCTTCCGTGCCCTCTCTCTCCTCCTGCTCACCACAACCTTCGCCTGGATCGGGAGCGGATGTACGACCCATACGGCAAATGGCAAGTCGTCCACGATCCTGCTCGGCGGTCTCTATGAATCGAGGGAAGGGGCATTCGAGAAGCAATCCCACAATTCGTTCCCGATCAACGGTGAGCGTGAGTCACCGTCCAGCCGGTTGACCGGGAACAAGGTTTCCATCCTGTGGGGACTGGTTACCTACGTCGATCAGTAGGCCGGCTACGGATCCTATGGTCGTCGGCAGACCCGCCAATGTGGCGCGGTATCTCCCGGATGGTGCGGTCCGTCAGCCCCACTCTCCGGCCTTGCTCGTTCCCAGGGGACGCCGGCCGGACGGGTCGATTCATTACCTGGCCCTCACCCGAGCCGAGCTGAACGCGGAGGCCGATGCCTGGGCCCAGCGCCTGACTGAGGCCGGGGTCCGACCCGGCATGCGGATCCTTCTCATGGTAAGGCCGGGACTTTCCCTGATTTCGATCTGCTTCGCCCTTTTCAAGGCGGGCGCCGTCCCGGTGGTCATCGATCCGGGGATGGGGCTGCAGGGCTTTCTCCGCTGTGTCGAACGTTCGCAACCAGAGGCGGTCGTCGGGACCACTCTCGCGATCGTCGTCTCGCGGGTTTTTGCCCGAATGTTCCGTTCCGTGAAGATTCGTTCCCGGGTCGGGCACGACCAGCCGATCGCCGGTCGGGAGCCGCTGTCACCGTTTCCCATTGCCCCGACGACCGATCGGGACCTGGCGGCGGTGCTCTTCACTTCGGGCTCCACCGGTCCGGCCAAGGGGGTCTGCTATGAGCACGGCATGTTTGAGGCCCAGGTCACCGCCGTCCGCGAAACCTACGGCATTTGCCCGGGAGAGATCGATCTTCCCATGCTCCCCATCTTTGCCCTTTTCAACCCGGCGCTGGAAATGACCACCGTCGTCCCGGAGATCAATCCAAGCCGGCCGGCCACGGTCGATCCGGCGGCGATCGTGCAGGCGATCCGCCAATGCGCGGTCACCAACAGTTTCGGGTCCCCGGTCCTCTGGAAGAAGATCGCCGATCACTGCATCCGGATGGGCGAAACCCTGCCCTCCCTGAAACGGATTCTCATGGCCGGGGCCCCCGTACCGCCCGATCTGATGCGGGATTTTCGCAAGATCGCCCCCAACGGGCATACCCACTCGCCTTACGGCGCGACCGAGGTGCTGCCGGTCGCCAGCATCCGGGACACCGCTGTCCTGGAGGAGACCGCAGCGCGCACCCGGTCCGGCGCAGGCACTTGTGTGGGTCGGCCACTGCCCGGAGTCGAGGTCAGGATCATCCGGTCGACTCCCACCGTGCTGGCGTCCATCGACGACGTCGTCAGCCTGCCGGCCGGAGAGATCGGCGAGATTCTCGTGACCGGGCCGACCGTCACCCGCAGTTATGACCATCTGCCCGAGGCCACCGCCCGGGCCAAGGTTCGGGACGGGGACCGCGTCTGGCATCGGATGGGTGACCTCGGGTATCTCGATACCGAGGGCCGACTCTGGTTCTGCGGTCGTCAGGCCGAAGCCGTCCAGACCGTGGACGCGATCTTCCATACCGATTGCTGTGAAGCGGTCTTCAACGCACATCGCGAGGTCCGGCGCACCGCCCTGATCGGATGGAAGGACAAAGGCTCAGTCGTCCCGGCCATCGTGATTGAGCCCGTTCGGGGCACGGTGATCGGAAACCGTCGCGCCGAGCAACGCCTGGTCGAAGAGCTTGCCGAACTGGGCCGGTCCCAAACCCATACCGCCTCGATCCGCCGTTTCTTCTTCCACCCGGGATTTCCGGTCGACGTCAGGCATAACGCCAAGATCCACCGGCTCCAACTGGCCTCCCATTTCGCAGGGAAGAAACCGATGGAGGCGTGATCCGGATCGCCTCGCTGGCTCATCCGGACGTTCCTCTTTTCCATTCTCCAGACCCGGAAGAGCCCGATCAAGGCGCTCAACGGGTTAAGGGGACAAAGGGTTTGACGAGAGTGTTTGATTCCCAACTGACTGACGATCATGCATTCCAGGGTGAAAGTCGGACTCGTCGGGTGCGGAGCGATCGCCCCGGCCTATATGGAGAATCTCGGTGGGAACCTTTCATCGGGTTTGGAGGTGGTGGCCTGTTCGGACCTGAATCACGAGCTGGCGGTCAAGCTGGCCGAGAAATACGGGATTGCGAAAGCCTGCCCGACCGAAGTCCTCCTGGCCGATCCGGAGATCGACCTGGTCCTCAATCTCACCCCCGCCCCGGCTCATCTGGCGGTCAGCACGATGATTCTGCAGGCGGGAAAACACCTCTTTTCGGAAAAGCCGCTCTGTTTGGATCTCGGCGATGCGGCCCGCCTCCTTGACCTGGCCCGAAGCCGCGGCCTCTCGGTTGGGGGAGCGGCCGATACCTTCCTCGGCGCGGGACTGCAAATGGCCCGGCGGCTGATTGAAGACGGGCGTATTGGTGAACCGGTCGCCTGCACCACCCTGGTATCCATTCCGATGAGACAGAATCGGCGCTACCATCAGGTCTTCAAGGGAACCGTTCTCGATCTCGGGCCCTATTATGTGACCGCGCTGGTCCATCTCTTTGGTCCCGTCCGGCGCGTCGTCGGGCTCGCGCCGGTGCGTTCGCCGACAAAAATCGATGCGGCCTCGGGAGAGACTTTTGAACTGGAACGCGCTTCCACCGCCGCCGCAGTCCTGGAATTCGAGTCGGGGGTGACCTCGACCTTTCTCGCCTCGGAGGACGTGCATGGCTACTTTCCCCGGGTCGAGGTCTTTGCCACGACGGGTCGAATGACCTTGAGCGATGCCAATGCCTATTCCGGACCAATCAAGGTGGAGACCCACTCGGGGTCGGAAACCATTGAACCAGGACCCGGAGATGGTTATGTCTCGCCCAAGCGGGGCCTAGGAGTGGCCGAGATGGCCGCCGCCTTGAAGGCCGGTCGGGAACCCCTCGCCAACGGGGATCTTATGCTCCACACCCTCGAAATCCTTCTCGCCATTCACCGGGCCTCGGAAACTCGCACCTGTACGGAGATCGCCAGCCGCGCGAAGCAACCTCGTCTCTTGGCGCAAGGGGAGATTGTCGTTGTGCCCGCCGGGCCGGATCAGTGAGGCAAAGCCTCGTTGAAAGGCAGACCTGGGATTCGGATCAGGCCTGTCTGAATTGGTTCGGTGCCGGGCGAGCCGGCCCTTTCAGCCCCGGGGTTTCGGAAGGGCAATCCGGGGTGGAAAGGGCAAACCCTGCAATTTCTCCATCAAAGCGCGGGTTCGGCCTTCGTGACGGGTGGATGATTCGGTCACCCACTTCTTGAAGCCGGGATTGGTCCTCAGCGCCTCCGAGGTTCGGCTTCCTGCTTGATTGATGGCGTCGACGGAACCGGTAATGCCGCCGGCAAGGTGACCGCCGCTGCCGGTCGTCATGCTGTCGAAGCCCGCTTTGCTCTTCTCCCTGTTGGCCGAGACCAGGCCGGTCGCCATCTGACCGGCGCCCTTGATCAATGAACCGGTCGCATGGACGGCACCCTTGGCCATTGAGGTCGCCGTGCCAACCGCTCCGACCAGCACCTCCCTGCCTGAGGTCAAGGTGGAGTTCAAGAGTCGGCCGATACCTCCCGTCATTCGTGTGGCGACGCTGGCCAGGACTTCGGGCAACTCAAACACGGGCGCATCGATCGGGCCCTGGACCCGGAATGGATAGGCACTCCTGTTCGAGGTGGTGACCGTTCCGGTCACCTGAATAACCCCTGCGGATGTGGCGAAGTCCACATCGAGATCGAAGCCTTCCCCGCCCAACAGTTTGTCGGTGTTGTCGGGAATGGCCGGCACAAACGTTTCATAGAGGCACCCCGTGATCCGAACGGCTCCCAGTAGGACGGGGATCCCGGTGGCCAACGGGCCGAAACGTGAGGCAACCGCGATCCGTGCACCTTCGACCTCCGGTTGGACGATCTCGCAGTGAATCTCCAGAGACCCGATCGAGTTGTCGGGATAGGGACCGACGATGAGATCGTTGATCTCAAGCGTCCCCCGGTCAATGGTCAGCAGGAAATCGGGAACTCCAAGCGAACGATCCCGGCGGACAATGCTGATGCCGTCCGCCTCAATCCGGTCAACCTTCATGGCAAATGGGTTGGCCGGTTCTTCCGGCGTGGCGGGCGAGACCGGATCCGATGTCTTCTTTCTTTTGGCGGTGAGCGACTCGATCCAGACGCTGAGGTTTGTCCGACCGTCTGCCAGAGTCGTGACGTCGACGGTGAGGTCGTTCACCCGCAGTTCCTTCAAGTGGCGATCGGGAAAGATGGCGCCCCTCCAGCCGGCGATGTCGATCCGGGCCACCGAAACCATCGGCTCGGCGCCGAATCCATCGGGTTGACCCAAGCGAAGACCGGTCACTGAACAGGTGTCTCCAGATACGGAAAGATCCAGGGCACCGATCTGCACGGGAACCTTCAGCTGTTGCTCAAGGACCTTCGAGACGATCCACTCCGCGTTGGCGCGGAGAGCCAGAAAACCGGCCAGAAGCAGCATCAGGACAGATGCCCCACCGATCAGTAACCATCTGGTCCTCCTCGGTTTCATGGCTTTCGGTATCCGGCCAAATGTCGGCCTGATTCCCGCCACTGGCAAGCGCATGGAGAGTCTCATCCGGGGTTGCGAAGCGATGCGCCGCAACCATGCTGGCCGCCAATGCCGGATCCTTCACCACCTTTCGACAGCACTGTCCTCGTGACGGGTGCCAGCGGTTTTGTCGGCGGCGCTCTGGCCAATCGACTCCTCGACCAGGGACGAAAGGTCCGGGTCGTCTGCCGTTCACCGGTCCCGGCATTGCAGGCAAGGGGTGCCGAATGGGTGCGGGCGGATCTGGCTGATCCGGCTGCGATTCGCGGATCCTGCCAGGGGATGGGGACGGTCTTTCATGTCGGGGCCAAGGTGGGGATCTGGGGCCGGTTGGCCGATTTCCAGTCGATCAATGTCGAAGGAACCCAGGCCCTGATCAATGGATGTCGGGATTTCGAGGTGCCGCGCCTCGTCTTCACCAGTTCGCCCAGTGTCGTCTTCAACGGTCAACCGTTGCAGGGTGCCGACGAGTCGCTCCCCTATGGTAGGAGGATTCCCGCCCACTACGCCGCGACCAAGGCCCTCGCCGAAGCAGCTGTCCTCAAAGCGGACGACCCGGGCGGATTGCGGACCATCGCCCTCCGACCGCACCTGGTCTGGGGTCCCGGTGACACCAATCTTGTTCCAAGAGTGATCGAGAGAGCCCGGGCGGGTCGGCTCCGCATCGTTGGAGATGGGAAGAATCGGGTTGATCTGACCCATATCAACAACGTGGTTGAGGCCCACCTTCAGGCGGAACGTCGCCTCTTCGAAACTCCGGACCGTGTCGGGGGCCGTGCCTACTTTATCACCAATGATGAACCGGTCGTCCTCTGGGACTGGATCAGTCAATTGCTCGAACAGTTGAACATCCCCCCGATCCGCAAACAGATCAGCTACCGATCCGCCCGTCGCCTCGGAGCGGCCTGCGAAGGCCTCTGGTCGACCCTCCGATTGCCCGGTGAACCGCCCATGACCCGTTTCGTTGCTTCCGAACTGGCCAAAGACCATTGGTTCTCCATCGGACGTGCCCGGGCCGATCTGGGATACGTTCCGGGCGTCTCGATGGCGGAGGGACTGGAGCAATTGCTCGTCAATCTCTCGAACCGGTCCCTTTGACCCGACCCGCCGGAAGCTTGACCGGGAGACTTCGCCTACTCCGGCACAACCGGAATCGGCCTCCTCCGCTCGAACCAGAGGCCGTTCCACGAGTAAATGGCGAGGGCGGTCCAGATGAAGACGAAGCCTGCCAGCTGTGTCATGGTGAACGGTTCGTGATAGATCCACAGGCCGATGACGAATTTTACCGTGGGCGCGAGATACTGAAACAGGCCGATCGAGGTCAGGGTGATCCGCCCGGAACAGTAGCCGAAGAGGACGAGCGGGATCGCCGTGATCACCCCCGTGCCGACCAGAAGGAGGTCCACCCGGGTCGATTCGTGCAGGAATACGCCTTCGCCGCGGACCTGAAGAATGAGCAGCCCGATGAAGGCAATCGGCAGGAGGGCATTCATCTCGATCGCCGCCCCGCTGAGGGCACCGACCGACGCCCGCTTCCGAAGCAATCCGTAGAAGCCAAAGGAAAAGGCGATGACCAGCGGGACCCAGGGCAGGCCACCCGTCTGGAAGGCGAAGAAACCCACTCCGATCACCGCAAAGCCGACCGCGATCCATTGAGGGAGGTTCAACCGTTCCTTCAGGAAGATCATCCCGAGAGCCACATTGACAAGGGGGACCAGGAAATAGCCGAGGCTGGCCTCGAGAATCCGTTCATGAAAGACCGCCCAGACATAGGTCAGCCAGTTGGTCGCCAACAGGACGGCACGGATCGCGTGGGAGGCGAAAATCGGAGCGGACCGGAATTCCGCCCGGAGCAGCCCGAGCCGGCCGGTTGACGCCAGGATTCCCGTCAACAGGAGCGCCGTCCAGAACCAGCGGTGGGCAATCACCTCAAACGCCGGTTCGGCCGCCAGTTGCTTCCAGTAGATGGGCAGAAATCCCCAGAGCAGAAAAGCCGAAGCGGCCGCAACCCCCCCTTTGACATTCTCAGGACGCATCAATCCCGCGCACTCTGATTCCCCCGCATCTCCCAAGCAAGCCGGATGGCACAACCCGACCGTTTGTAACATAATGCGTTACAAACCAGCCCCGGCGGTTTAGGTATCAGGAATGCCGGATATGATTCCTCTCCCTGCCAGGTTCACCCTCTACTCCGATCTCATCGAAATGCTGGCCGAGGCGGCCGTTGACCACGCAAAGCGAGTCGCCGCCAACCGGAAGTTTGCCCGTAGGAAAGGGATCGGAGACGCGCGGAAACCGGGACCGGATACGCCCTTGTGGAATGCCCTCGTCCTGTGGGTTCAGCCCCATCTGGCCAAGCGCGGTGCCAAGAGCAATCTGGCCCGGGTTCTGGGTCTGCCCCGCCAACGGATCTATGACTATTTCACCCGCCGGACGATGATGCCGGACAGTGAAGGCATCCTCCACATCCTGCTGTGGCTGGCCGCTCAGGAGTCGACCCTCAAGCCCGGACGACATGCCCAACCAGTGAGCTGAACCGGTCGGCGGGACCCGAACGCCGACGGATCCCTGCGGGTTTGTAACGTATTATGTTACAAACCCGCAGGGAAGATCAGGTGGAGGGAGCGGCGGTGCGTTGGCGGACAGCTTCGAAGAGGGTGATGAGGGTGGCCATGGCGACGTTGAGGGAGTCGGCCTGGCCGGCCATGGGGATTCGCAACGGAAGATCGCAGGCTTCGAGCCAGGTTCTGCTGAGTCCGAATTGTTCACTGCCCATGACGACGGCGAGGGGTCCGGTCAGATCGGCTGCGGTGTAGAGGGTATCGGTATGGGGCGTGGTCGCCGCGGTCCGGATGCCCCGGCTCCGGAGCCAGGCGATGACTTCCTCGGACGAGGCCACAGCGACGTCGACCGCGAAGAGGACGCCGGTCGAGGACCGCACGACATTGGGGTTGAAGAGGTCGGTCACGGGATCGCAGACGATGACGGCGTCCACCCCGGCGGCATCGGCGCTGCGCAGGATGGTGCCCAGGTTTCCCGGTTTTTCGATCGATTCAACGACGAGAAGGAAGGGCGGCCGGCCCAATTCGAGATCGTCGAGGGCGTTCTGCCATTGGTCCACGATGGCGAGAAGGCCTTCCGGGCGGTCGCGGTAGGCGACCTTGGCAAAGACGGGCCTGGTCAGTTCAAAGAGGCGGGCCCCGGCGGTTTCCGCCGCTTGGATCAGTTCACGTTCGTTGGTGCCGAGAAACCATTCGGGTGCGTAATAGAGCTCCCGGATGGGCACCTTCTTCTCCAGCGCCCGGCTGATGGCCCGGTAGCCTTCGACCGGGAAGACCCTTTGTTCGTCACGGGGACGACGATCCCGCAGCCGGACCAGATTCTTGATCCGCGGATTCTGCAGACTGGTGATGATCTCGACCGCCATGCCGGTCATGGTGGAGGCCGTGGCGCGGAAGGAAAGACCGAATCGTTGTGGCTGTCCGGAAGATTGACCCCGGGCGTCGGCGCGTTCTTCTGGGAGGGTGCGCCGCCGTAAACCCTTCAATGCCTTCCCTTTCGATTACCATGCGGAGATCGAAGTGGAAATCCGGAGTCTGACCAATGAAGGCCAGGGCCTCGGGCGGATTCAGTTGCCCGGAAACGAACCGGAACGGGCGGGGTGGGTCGTCCTGGTGCCCTTCGCCTTGCCGGGCGACCGGGTAAGGGCGCGGGTCTGGCGCAACCAGAAGAATTTCTCCGAGGCCGACCTGATCGAGGTTCTGGAACCTTCGGTCAACCGGATCGAGCCGCCCTGCCCGGTCTTCGGGAGGTGTGGCGGTTGTCAGTACCAGAATCTCGAATACTCAAGCCAGCTTGAATGGAAACGCCGACAGGTGGGCGAGTTGCTCCGACATCTGGCCCGGATCGAGGTGGAGGTGGATCCGGTCATCCCCTCGCCGAAAGCCTACGGTTACCGGTCGAAGATCACCCCGCATTTCGAGCGTCCGAAGCCGGGCGAGGAACTGGCCATCGGTTTTCGGCCCGAGGGCCATTTCCGAGGGGTGGTCGACGTATCGCGGTGCCTCCTGGCGACGGACGCGATCAATGAACGGTTGGTGACACTCCGGCAGGAAGTGGAGGCTCAGCGGGAAAGCTATGCCCGCGGGGCCACCCTGCTACTTCGGGATGCCCGGGAAGGCGTGACCACGGACCCCAAGGCGATCATCCACGAGAAGATCGGCGATCTGATCCTGCATTTTCCGGCCGGGGAGTTTTTTCAGAACAATCCTTTCATCCTGGAGGCGTTCACCGCCCATGTCCGTTCGGAGGCGGCCGCGGGCGGCCGACGCTGCCTGATCGACGCGTATTGCGGGAGCGGGCTGTTCTGCCTGACCGCGGCCCGGTCTTTTGAGCAGGCGACCGGCATCGAAATCAGTGAACTCTCGATCCGTTGGGCCCGGGAGAATGCCGAGGCCAACGGAATCACCAATTGCCATTTCGAAGTCGGGGATGCGGCCGGGATTTTTGGCACGGTGACCTATCCCCCCGGGGAAACCACGGTGGTCATTGATCCGCCTCGGAAGGGCTCGACTCCGGAGTTTCTGGAGCAGTTGATCGCCTACGGTCCGGGAACGGTGGTGTATGTTTCCTGCAATCCGGCCACCCAGGCCCGGGATCTGGTCCGGCTTCATCAGGCGGGTTACGGGGTCGAACGAGTTCAGCCCTTTGATCTGTTCCCTCAGACCCGGCATCTCGAGTGTGTCGTCACCCTCCGACGACGATAGCCAGAGAGGGGCATGGATGGATCGAGGCGGGATGCATTCGGGCCTTCGGGACTGCCTTCGACCCATCACGGGTATTGTCTTTGCGCGGACGATCGACCAAGGTCGGATCCGTGGCCCCGTTGACCGATGCCTTCCTGCCTAGCCATTTTCGCCCATCCCGATGACCTGGAATTCGTGGGTGCCGGCACCTTGCTTCTTCTGGGTGAGGCGGGGTGGGATCTTCACGTCACCCACCTCTGCAATGGCAACTGCGGTTCCATCGAACGTGACGCGGAAACCATAGCGGGGATTCGGCTGGCTGAGGCCAAGGCCGCTGCCCGCCTGCTGGGGGCCCGACATTATCCTCCGATTGCGAACGACCTGGAACTCGCCTACACGACACCGATGCTCCGCCGGGTGGCTTCGATTGTCCGGGAGGCTAGCGCCGACATTGTCCTGACTCATGCCCCATCCGACTATATGGAGGACCATATGATGGCGTGTCGGTTGGCGGTCTCGGCGGCGTTCGCGCGCGGCGCGCCCAACTTCGAGACGGATCCCCCGAGGGCGGGTTACACCCATGACGTCACCATCTACCACGCGATGCCGCACGGCCTGAGGGATCCGTTGAGGAAACGGGTGGTGGCGGAGGCGTATGTGGACACGACCTCGGTGCAGGAAAGGAAGGCGGAAGCGCTGGCGTTGCACCGGAGCCAGCGGGAGTGGCTGGATGTTTCCCAGGGGATGGACTCCTACGTGGAATCGATGCACGAGATGGCCCGCGAAGTCGGTCGGATGTCCGGCAGTTTTGCCTATGCGGAAGGATGGCGCCGCCATCTTCACCTGGGTTTCAGCGCCAGGGAGATCGATCCGCTGCGGACGATCCTGGGGGAACGTTACCGGATCAACCCGGCTTATGAAGCGGCGCTCTGAGGCGGGCGCCCGGTAGCAGAAAACCAAACCCGATCATGCCACGAAAACTCAGCCACCTCGCACCGGACTGGTGGGACTACACGACCCTTGAGGACGAACTGATCAACGATGCCGCCCGCATGAAGGAGCGCGGTCTGAGGCAATTGTCACGTCCGGGCTTCAAGGTTGTCCTCTACGACACACTCGAGGAGTTCTACCTTGCCGAGGCACTGGAGTACGTCAGCGCCTGGAAGGCAGCGACGGCCGACAATCCGGTCGGCATCTGTGGTCCGATCGGCCCGACCGAGCAACTGCCCCTGGTGGCGCGGCTGGTCAATGAGCTCGGTCTTTCCCTCAAGCACGCTCATTTCTGGGGAATGGACGAGTGGTTTGACGAGACGACCGGACGCGAGGTGCCCGTCACGCATCCGCTGTCCTTTGAGCGGGCGGATCGCGAACTCTGTTTCAACCGCATCGACAGGAGGCTGCGGATGCCGGAGTCCCACCTTCATTTTCCCAAAGCGGACGTGGCCGCCTACCGAGCCTCCTGGAATACCGGGGTGCGCTGCGCGGTCATGCAGGGCGGGCAGGGTGAGATCAAGCATTGGGCCTTCAATGATCCCCTGCCGCGACGGGGCCGTTACCGGAACCGACCGCCGACCCCGGCCGAATACCGCAGGCTGGAGACCCGGGTGGTGGACCTTCATCCGGCCACGCTCTCCCAGAACGCCAGGACCTCGGGGGGAGGCAACATCACGATGGTTCCGAAGAAAGCGATTTCGGTGGGTCCGCGCGAAACCTGGATGGCGGAGAAAGTCTCCATCTGGCACGCCGGCGTGCATGACAACCCGCTCGGGCAGCGCCTGACCGCGCTGATGATCTCGAAAGGCATCGCGGATTCGGCCGTTCCCATGTCTCTGCTTGCCGATCATCCAAACGTTCAGTTCAACTATTACCGCGGTGGTCTGGGATCCTGTTCGGTCGAGATGCATTGAGGGGAGGGGTTCCGAGTCCGGTCAACCTGCAGTCGTTTCAAAAGTCATGAAAAAAGGGATACTTGTTGGTTTCGGGTTCATGGGTGGCATGCACGCCCAGATTTACAGGAATCTGCGGGAAGCGGAGATCGTGGCCGTGGTGGATACGGATGCGGCGACGGCCCGGGCCAAGATCGAAAAGCTTGGCCTGAAAGCCGGACACTTCCTCTCCCTCGGTGAAGCGCTCGCCGCGGTGGAGGCGGACTTTGTCGACGTCTGTCTGCCGACTCATCTTCACGCCGGCGCCGTCCTTGAGGCGGTCGCGGCGGGGAAACACGTCTTCTGCGAAAAGCCGCTTGCCATGAGCGTGACCGAGGGCGAGAGCATGGTCAGGGCCGCCGAAACGGCCGGGATCATCATGATGGCCGGTCATTGCATCCGCTTCTGGCCGGAATACGTCGCGCTCAAAAGACTGATCGATTCCGGCGAGGCCGGTCGGCTGCTCAGCCTGACTCTCCAGCGGCGGTCTGCCCGTCCCGGCTACACGGTGGACAACTGGATCAATGACGCCTCACTTTCCGGCGGCGCGGCGCTCGACCTGCACATCCATGATACGGATTTTGTCCTCCACCTGCTCGGGCTGCCCCGTTCCGTGGTTTCGCAGGGAACGTGCGACCACGGCGGGTGGAGCCATATTTTCACCCGTTACGATTTCCCGGATGGACCCGAGGTCCGGGTGGAGGGGGGGTGGAATTACCCGCCCAAGTGGGGATTCCAGATGGCTTTCCAGGCGATTTTTGAGAACGGCGCCATGGAATACGATTCCAATACCGTTCCGACCACCCGGGTCACCCTGGCCGAGGCTGCGACCAGGCCGGCCGAGCTGGCCAAGGCGGAAGCGGGATCCTCGACCCTGGGCGAGGGAAATGTTTCGGATCTCGGAGGTTATTTCTTTGAATTGACCCATTTCATCGAATGCCTCGAGGAGGGCCAGGCTCCGCGCACCAGCACCGGTCGGGATGCGTTTGACTCACTTCGGGTCACCCTCGCGGAAATCGAGTCGGCCGAATCCGGTCAGCCCACGGTCATCCAATCATGAAGAAATCCATCAATATCTGGTCCTTCCCGGCGGAGTGGAGCCTGGAACGGAAAGTGAAGACAGCCGCGGAAGCAGGCTTTGCCGGTTTCGAGCCGGACCTGACCGAGGACGGCCCGCTCAATCTGAAATCGACCGCCGGGGAAGTCCGCGAAGCGGGCCGGCTCATTCGAAGTCATGGCCTCGAGGTGTCTGCTCTCGCGACCGGACTTTATTGGGGGGCGAATGGGGCCAGTGACAAGCCTGCCGTCCGCAGGTCGGCCGCCCGGATCCTGCGCAAGCAGATTGAGACCGCTGCGAGGCTGGAGACGGATGCCATCCTGGTCATCCCCGGGGCGGTCGGGGCCGACTTCATCCCGAATTGCGAAGTGGTGCCCTATGATCTGGCCTGGGCGCGGGCGATCGAATTGATCGGCGAGGCACTCCCGCTGGCGCGCCGCTATGGGATCTCCCTCTCGATCGAGAACGTGTGGAACAAATTCCTGCTTTCCCCCCTCGAGATGGTCTCCTTCATCGACGGATTCAACGATCCCTGTGTGGGTGCCTATTTCGATGTGGGCAATGCGCTGGCGACCGGCTACCCGGAGCAGTGGATCCGGATACTGGGTCCGCGGATCCGCCGTATCCATTTCAAGGATTACCGCCGTGCGGTCGGTTCGGTGGACGGCTTTGTCGACCTGCTCTCTGGTGACGTGGATTGGCCTGCGGTAATGACTGCCCTGAAGTCGATCGAGTATGGAGGATGGATTGCGGCGGAGATGATTCCTCCGGTTCCCTTCTACAAGCATTGTCCCGAAACCCTGATCGAGAACACGTCGCGGGCTCTGGACGGCATCTTCGCCCTCGCCTAGGACGCAGGTCGGGAAGGTCGGGGCGTGGCTCGTCCGCGCCCATCGGCAACGCACTCCGGTCCGGGTGACCGGGGCGTGGAAGGCGCACAGGAGGTGCACCCCCGCCTGGGACCGGACCGGGTTGGTCCTGACAGGCTCCAGGGTTACGGCGAGGATTTGCCCTCCTGCCCGGCAAACGGCCGGGTTGGGGGTGTCTGCCGTCTTGCCTTGGAACGGAACGGCTTCACCCTTTTGGGGTATGGACACCCGCTTTTGGGAAGACCCCGGATTCACGGGATTCAACCGGGTCCCGGCCCGCACCACCTTCACTTCCTTTCCGGATCTTGAGACGGCGCTTTCCGGATCAGAGGACTCCGCTTTCGTGCGGTCGCTGAACGGGACCTGGCGTTTCAAACTGGCCGCCCGGCCGGAGGCGTCACCCGACGGATTCGCCGAGCCCGGCCTGGATGACGCCTCTTGGGATGAAGTCGACGTGCCCGGTCTCTGGACCATGCAGGGGTACGACATACCGATTTACACGAACATCCGGATGCCCTTTGATGCGGAACCGCCGAAAGTCCCCGCGGCGTCCAACCCCACCGGTCATTACCGGACCACCTTCAATCAACCCCGGGGCTGGAAGAACCGGCGAACCATCCTGCACATTGGCGGCATCGAGAGCGTGGTCGAAGTCTGGTTGAACGGGCACAGGATCGGGATGAGCAAGGACTCCCGCCTGCCGGCGGAATTCGACCTGAGCGACCGTCTCGTCTCCGGGGTCAATACCCTGGCGCTGCGGATCATCCGCTGGTCGGACGGCAGTTACCTTGAGGACCAGGATCATTGGTGGCAGGCCGGAATCCATCGCGGGATCAAGTTGGTCTCGATCGGGCGGCCGGGCCTCCAGGACCTGGTCGTCCGGCCCGAACTGAATGACGATTTCTCGATCGGCACCCTTGGAATCGAGGTCGATGTGTCCGGTCTCGACGGGTTGGAACCCGGCTGGCGGGTGGAGGCGGTCCTGCTCGGACCGGATGGGAAGGGAGTCTGGAAGGAACCGCTGCGGGCGGAGGTCATTCCCTTTGATCCGGGGGAGATGCACGGCGGTCGACCGCTCGTTCGGTTGACGGGGGAGGTCCGCAAGCCGCGGCTCTGGTCGGCGGAAGTCCCCGAGCTCTACCGGTTGGGGATCAGCTTGATCCGGCCGGACGGCTCCCTCGCTGAGGCGGCTTCGATCCGGTCCGGGTTCCGGCGGCTGGAGGTCAGTGACCGGCAGTTGCTGATCAATGGCCGGCCGGTCCTGATCAAGGGGGTGAATCGACACGATCACGATGACCGCACCGGCAAGGTGATCAGCCGTGAGTCGATGCGGGCCGACGTCCTCCTGATGAAGCGGTTCAATTTCAACGCGGTGCGGACCAGTCACTACCCCAATGATCCCCACTTCTATGACCTCTGCGATGAATACGGGCTCTATGTGATCGATGAGGCCAATATTGAGGCCCACCATCACTACAACCGCCTCTGCCAGGATCCGGCCTGGGCGGCCGCCTTCCTCGATCGGGGATCGCGGATGGTCTTGCGGGACCGGAACCACCCATCGATCATCGCCTGGTCCCTCGGCAATGAGAGCGGTTACGGGCCGAATCACGACGCCCTGGCCGCCTGGATCCGGGGGGCGGACCCCTCCCGTCCGGTCCACTATGAGGGGGCGATCAATGATTGGATGGGCAAGGGTTGGAATGCCGGTCATGCGGCGACCGACCTGGTCTGCCCGATGTACCCACGTATTGAGGACATGATCAGGTGGGCGAAGGAAGCCTCCGATTCCCGGCCATTCATCATGTGCGAGTATGCGCACTCCATGGGCAACAGTACGGGCAACCTGAAGGAATACTGGGAGGCGATCGAGACCCATCGGGGTCTGCAGGGGGGGTTCATCTGGGATTGGGTTGACCAGGGACTCATCCGCAAGGACGAATCCGGACGCGACTATTGGGCCTTTGGCGGCGATTTCGGCGATGAGCCCAATGACCGGAATTTCTGCATCAATGGGTTGATCTGGCCGGATCGACAGCCCCACCCGGCCATGTTCGAATTCAAGAAGATCGTGCAGCCGGTCCGGTTCCGGGCCGAGGACCCGGCAAAGGGCCGGATCGTGGTGACCAATCGCCATGACTTCACGGACCTGCGGGGCATGACCCTGCTCTGGGAGTTGATCGTTGATGGTCGGGTTGTCCGGAAGGGCCGGCTGCCGGGTCTGCCGCTTGAACCCGGTGCCTCCCGGACAGTCGAGGTGCCTTATGCGGCGGGCAAGGAAATGCCGGAGGGCGAAGCTCTGATCACGGTGACGGCGGTTCTTTCCCAGAAGACCGCCTGGGCGGAAGCCGGACATGAAGTCGCCTGGGAGCAGTTTCCGGTGCCGGGGCGCCGCCGCCGCTCCCGCAGTCTGCTGAAGGGCCGGGCGAATCTTCTGGTCGAGGATTCCGGCAATACGATAACGGTGCGCGACGGAGATCGTGAGATCACTCTGGACCGCAGGAAGGCCGGCATTTCCCGGATGCTTGCGGGTGGAGAGGTCCGGGTGGAGTCGGGGCCGGTGCTCAACCTCTGGCGGGCGCCGACCGACAATGACGGAATCAAGCTGAAACCGAGGGATGCCCGCAAGATGCTCGGGCAGTGGCTCGAAGCGGGCATCGATCGTCTCAGAACCGGAGAGTCGTCACTGACCATCGGTTCGACCTCGAAACGGCGGGTGGTCCTGATCGCGGAGAGGACCTATCGGACGCGTCGCCTGGACGCTCCGGTCGTGCATCGCTGCGAGATGATCGTTCGGCCCGGCGGTCGTATTGAATTTCGGAATACAGTGGTCGTTCCGGAGAGCTGGCCGGAGCTGCCCCGGATCGGGGTGGTCATGACGCTGAGGCAGACTCTGCAGCGGTTGTCCTGGTATGGACGAGGGCCACACGAGTCTTATATCGACCGGAAGGAGGGCGCCCGGGTCGGGCTGTATGAGGGAACGGTCGACGGACAGTACGTGCCCTATATCCTGCCTCAGGAACACGGCAACAAGACGGACGTGCGGTGGCTTCGGCTCGTCGATGGAGAAGGGGGAGGCCTCCGGGTGATCGGACGCCCGTTGCTGGAGGCGGGAGTCTCGCGCTTCAGTGCGGCGGATCTGACGAAGGCCGCCCATACCTGCGAGTTGGCGCCCCGGCCCTCCATTTTTCTGACGCTAGACATGAAGCAGCGCGGGCTTGGAGGGGCGAGTTGCGGGCCGGACACCCTGCCGGAGTATCGGATACTGCCGGGAATCCATCGTTTTGCTTTCTCGGTGGAGCTGGTGTGAGCTCGGAGCGATCCGGCCGCTGCCGCAAAACGAGTCGTGTTTCATGCGGAAAGAGACCGGGCCGCTCTCTTTGGGTTGTAGCCGCGGCAGTCTCTTGCCGCGCATCCACGTCGCGTACGCCCCAAGAGATCCGGCTTCGCTGGAGCTGTGGCGCGACACTCGGGGGCGCCTCCACCCGAAGAGCCTCGATCCGCCGCCGCGATGGGGCGAGGCACCACGCCTCAACTTACCGTCACCTCGAGTGCCGCTTCCGCGCTGGGTTTGAAGCCGATGCGGTGGGCGACGGCCCGCAGGGTGGTCGTGCCGGATTCCAGTCGGACGGGCCCGGTGTAGAGCTGCCAGCGAGAATGCTCTTCCGTCCCGGTTGTCCACGCGATGGATCCACCCTGGGTGGCGCAGTGGAGCTGGAGGTGAAGGGGGCCCCGGGTCTCCAATCGGTCAGTGGCGGTTTCCATTCCCGGCCGGTCGGGTCCGATCGGGATGAAGACCGGCGTGGCGGTGACGGGTTGGGTGCCTCCCGGCCACCAGCGGCGGACCATTTCCGCTTCGGAAAGATCCCCCATGTCCTTCACCTTGCGCTGCCACTTCTTCATGACCTCGCGCATCTCCTCAAGTTCGGCCCGATGGGAGGGATTGAGAGCGAGATTGTTGAGTTCGAAAGGGTCTGCTTCGGTATCATAGAGTTCCTCGACCGGCCTCCGGTTCTGCAGGAGCAGCTTTTGTGGGCCCTCGAGCCGGTCCTCGCCGTGAAGCCGCCAGATCTCCTGCATGATCGGGTGTCGGTTCCGGTAGGGAATCCAGAGCAGATAGGGTTGTTCGGGACGGAAATTGCAGATGTACTTGAACCGTCGGTTGCGAACGGCGCGGACCATGTCGTAGGCCTCGTCGAAGCGGTCGCGAGTGGCGTAGACGTAACGGCGGGGATCGCGGCGCTGGGGGCCCAGAAAGGCCCGGCCCTGCATGTGGGCGGGAACGGACAGGCCGGCCACCGAGAGCATGGTCGGTCCCAGATCCAGCAGGCTGACCAACTGGTCGCGTTGACTTCCGGCCTTCAGTTGTCCGGGCCAGCGGATGATCATGGGGATGCGGATACCGGCATCGTAGAGCCAGCGCTTGCCGCGGGGGAGTCCCTCGCCGTGATCGCTCCAGAGAACCACGATGGTGGACTCGGCTAGACCATCCTCCTCGAGCTGATCAAGCAGTTGCCCGACAATGGTATCGGACCGGGCAATATGGTCGTAGTGACGGGCCAGGGCGAGTCGGGTGACCGGGGTATCCGGCAGGTAAGGCGGGAGACTCACGGATTCCGGGTCGGTCTCGATCGTCTCGTCATCCCTGGGCCACATGCCGCTCTCATGGGTCAAGGTCGGGTTGAATACGGCGAAGAAGGGCTGGCCGGGCCTGCGGTGACGCCAATGGGCGTTGGGGTTGCACTCATCCCAGGCGGTCACCGGTGGTTCAAACTGGTAGTCGGTTTTGTGGTTGTTGGTGCAATAATAGCCGGCGGCGCGCAGGTATTCCGGGAACGCCTTGACGAAATGCGGGGGAACCGCCTCGTAAGGGGTCGGCAATTCGGGAGTCGCCGGATGGGTGTGGGCGGTCCGCATATGGTGACTGCCGATGGAGACGGCATACATGCCGGTGATGACGGCGGATCGGCTGGGTGCGCAGACCCCGGCGGTGGAAAAGGCATTGGGGAAACGGCACCCTTCGGCGGCCAGCTGGTCGATATTCGGGGTTCGAGCCAGGGAATCTCCATAGCAGCCGAATCGGGGACTGGTGTCTTCAAGTGAGATCCAGAGGATATTGATTGGTTTGGATCCGTTTTCGCCTGATGCTGTCATGATTGTTTTCGAGAATGCGGAAGAGCGATGGGTAGAACAAAACTATTTCTTTCCTTGGGTCGGTTCCGGGCTCCGGGATTGGTTGCCTGCCTGCTCGGAGTGACCGTGTTGGCAGGGTGCGGGCGCAAAGACGGAGAGGTGGACTCGACAGGGCCTGTCTTCGCCGCGTGGGAGTCGGCAGAGGTGGCTTCGGCGACGGTGCAGGCTCCGTTCTCCAAGGAGGCTTTTCGAGCCGAACTGGTGCGTGTGCTTTCTCTCGGGTCAATGGTGGCCCGCCATGCCGGCATGGCGGAGGCGGCCGTCGCAGTGCCGACGGATTCGCTGGAAGCGGCCATGGATGTGGTCATGGACATGGAGGTCGCATTCCGTGATCTCGATCTGCCCATCCTCCTCCTCCTCCGTTGGGTGGAGAGCGAACCGGGATCGGCTGTCCAGTGGATGGCCCGGCAGCCGCAGACCGACCGGTTTGTCCTGGTCATCGAGAATGTCTTCTTCAATTGGACGCTCAATGATCCGGAAAAGGCGCTCGCACTGGCCCAGGTCCACGGCGATCGGGGTTTTCGTTACGTGGCCGTCACTTCCTCGATCAGTGCCTTGGGACGAATCGATCCTGAAGCAGCCCGGCTCCAAACCGGGAGGTTGGCCGCCCTGCTTCAGAAGGCGCCACGGATGGATCCGATTGCCTTGATCACGCGTCGCGATCCGGATGCCGCCTGGCGGCAGATTCAGCAGGACTGGGCCGGCGGGAACAAGGACTTTCGGTCGTGGCAATCCTTCTTCGACGTGCTGGCTGAGACAGACCCCCGGCGGGCGGTGGCCCTTCTCTCGGAGCTTCCGGACGAGGGCCTTGCGAACATGGCGGCTATTGCGGCTTATGGGTCGTGGGCGAATAAGGATCCCTGGGCGGCGCTCGAAGCGGCTGGACGGATTTCGGATCAGGGCCGGGTTTATGCCGTCGTCATGCAGGTGATCGAGACAGCCTCGAAGACGGACCCGCAGAGGGGGTTGGACATGGCCAGCTCGATTGAGGATCCGGGTCAACGGCGCCAGGCGATCTTGCGGGCGGTCCGGAGTCTGGATGCCGTTGATCCCGCGTCGGCGCTCGCCGCGATTGCGGGACTCACGGACGTGATATCGCGGCAGGCCGCCTATGAGCAGTTCCTTCCCACCATGGCCGCCTCCGATCCCGACGGGACCATTGCGTGGATCCAGTCCAACCTCGACGGTCAGGTTCAGGCACGAACCCTTGTGGCGGTGCTGGCCAACGAATCGACCCGCGATCCGGAGAGTGCCGCCCGTCGGATCGACCAGGTGCCCCCGGGTCAATACCGGACGAATGCCATCGGTCAGGTGGTCCGGGTCTGGGCGGAGAAAGACCCTCTGGGGGCGTTCAGGTGGGCCTCCGGCCTGGATTCCGAAAGCGACCGGAACCAGGCCCTCTCATCGCTGGCACCGGTGATGACCCGCAAGGACGTCGATCAGGCGATGGTCCTCGCGTCAGAAATGCCACCCGGACAGTCGAGGGATATGTTTGAGCATCAGGTGGCGATGCAGCTGGCCCTGGAAGACCCCGAAACCGCCCTGGACTGGACCAATCGGATCGTCACGCCCAACACCCGCCGCCAGGCCACCGGCAATGTCCTCTACCAGTGGGCCCAGCAGGATCCGCAGAGTGCGTTTCTGCATGCCATGGCGGAGGCGGATCCTGAAGCGAGGGACAACTACGTCTCGCGGGTTGCCTCCGCCTGGGCCAACCAGGATCCGGAAGCGGCGGTCGAGACCCTCGCAGCCTTCAGCGATCGGGGAATCGAGCCGCATCTTTTCTCAGGGGCGCTTTCCCAGTGGATACACAGTGACGAAGCCCGGGCCTCGGATTGGTTGAAGTCGGAAGCACCGCCCGGCGTGAAGGATCAGGGACTGGCCATGCTGGTCGGCACCCGTCTCCAGCACAATGCTCCGGCCGCGGTGGCCGATGCCCTCCAGATCGGAAGCGAGGCGCAGCGCCGGCAGGCTCTCCGGCAGATCCTTGCCTGGTCGCAGCATTTTGATCCGGCTTTCGGCCAGTCACTCCTCCAGGATGGCTCCCGCCTCCCCGCCGCGGATCGGGCCGATCTGCAGCGGGAATTCGGCGACCGTCTCGGCGGCGGCTGAAAGAAACCGTAGCATGCTGGAATGGCGGTTGGTTTAGGGTGTTGGTCGTTGTTTTGTCTCGGACAATCGTTGCGGCTGGCCGGGGACGTCCAGCCCTGCTACCATGCATGCTCCGTTTTCAGCCGTCGAAGAGCAAACAGAGCTTTGTTGGCTCATTGCGCCTTGGCGCTAACCAAGCGCTATTCCAGCATGCTACCGTTTGTTTTGCGCGCGAAAACCCTACGTAGTATGCTACGGTTGGTTTGAGTCGGTTCCGGCTTGATCCTGCAGGGCGCTCAGGGGCACGCTGGAGGTGAAGATCTTCTCGCCGTCGATCGTCCAGAATTCATTCGTCACGGTTGGATCTTCAAGGGTCGTGTCAAAACGGAGCAGGCCGAAGGTGTTCTTGTCGCTGTAGCTGAAGATGGCCTCGGGGATGGGTTCGTGGGTATGGATATTGGTCAGCTTGCCGCTGCCGAATTCGTAGAACCTGTAGCCGAGGGGCCGATCGATCACCCAGGCGTCGGACCGGTGGCGGTCGGAAGAAATCAGGACGATGCCGGAAATGCCCCGCTCATGGATGAAGTCGAAGATTTCGTCCCGTTCGGCCTTGAATCCGCTCCAGGTATCGAAACTGCCCTCCTTGGAGAGATCGGACCAGGCGACGGGCGAGGCGAGGACCTTGAAGGTGGCGGTCGAGCCGGCCAGGGCGTCGAGCAGCCACGCCTTTTGGACCGGCCCGAGCATGGTGCGCTCCGGGGCGTAGGGATTGGTCCGGTAGCTGCGTCCGTCCAGCATGAAGAACTCGACATCCCCGATGGTGAAGCGGAACCAGACGCCCGGGAAAGCGGAGTCGCCGCTGGCCGGGTTGTTCCAGTTGCGTTTGAAGAACTCAAGATTGGGCAGTTTCCAGTCGGGACGGTCCGGATAGGGGCCCAGCCAGAGATCATCCATTCCGGCATCGTGATCGTCCCAAATTGCGTAAGTGCTTACAGAACTCACGAGGCGGCGGAATTCCGGCCGGGACTGGCGCCGGAAGTAGGTGTACCGATGAAAGGCCCCGGGTGTCTCCGGGAGGTCAAGATAGACATTGTCGCCGAGCAGGAGCAGGGCATCCGGTCTGCGCTCAAGAATGGTGTCCCAGACCGGTTCAAAGACGGGGGTATAGCCCGCGCATCCGCCGAAGGCCACGGTGAGGGAGCCGCGGGTGCCGGTTTCGGGTGCCGTCCGGAAAGTGCCTTCCCCGGGAAAGGAGGCTTCAAGGCCGTCGACAAAGACCCGGTAGTGGTAGACGGTGGCGGCCTCCAGGCCGGTCAGGATACCGACGCCGCTCTGATCCTGTGGATCGGTCGTCTCGAAGGTTGTGCTCACGGCGTCTCCGCGGCGGCTGAGAGGGACGGCATCCACCCGGACCCGGGCCGGGTTTGCGGTGCGGACCCAGATCTGGACGGAATGGGGGGTCATCGCGCCGAGCATGGGGCCATGGACCAGTTGGATGCCCATTTCGCGTTTCAGCCCGATGAATTCGGGATGGGCGTAGAGGGGAGCAAGCAGATCGCGCGGACCGGCGATGAACCGGGCAAAGGGCAGTCCGCAATTGAGCGCGCCCCGCAAGGCGGCGATCATCTCATCGGTCTGGCCCAGCTGGCCGAGCGCCACAACCAGATTGAACCAGGATTCCTGATCGGTCGGGTCGATGGCGAGACGTTCCCGGCACCACTGGGCGGCATCTTCCGGATGGCCTTCAAGGGTCGCGAGGATCTGGCGTTGTCCGCGCCGTTTGTAGAAGAGTTCGGCCGGTTGCTCGCCGAACATGCGACGATTCCAGGGATTCTCACTCCCGAAGTAGGGGAAAGGGTTGCCGGGTTCGTAGGCTTCCGGTGGGGCGGACATCCCTTGTTCGCCTTCGGTCTGTGCGAACGTTCCGAGGAGCAGGATTTGCGTAGCGGCAAGGACCGCGATCAGTCTGCGGCTGTTGGCGTTCGGTGGTCTCTTCATGGCTTTGATGCGGCGGACGCCTGACGAATGATCTCATCGAGGCTGATGCCGCCCTTGATTCCGGGTTCAAGATACCTCGTAACGGCTTCGGTGAACGAGGTGGCGACCGGGTGGGCTGGGGGTGCGGTCTCGGGCAGGTTCAGGTTCCATTCCCCGGCATTCTTTTGTGCCCGGTCAAGCAGACGGAGAAACCGGGTATCCCATTCGAGCTTCGGCAGGACGACCCGATAGGTCCGGTCCGGATCCAGGTCCGTCGAGACGCGGGGACCCTCTGGTCCCTTGTCGATCGAAGCGCGAAATCCGGACCATGAGGTCTGGTACCAATCACTCTGCTCCAGGCCCCGGAGATAGGACTCGATGGTCGAACCGAGGAGTCGGGTCTCAACAACCTCGTGGGCGCGTTCGCCGCCGGTGCGGAAAACGGCGTTGACGTCGATCAGACCGATGGGAAGTGAGTCGCGAATGATCTGACCGGGTGCGCAGAAGGCGATTTCGGCTCCGGTCGCCGAACGGAGTGCCGCCGCCCCGAGATCGGCCAGTTGGCGGTAGTCGAAAGTCTGGTCGGTCCAGGCCACGAGACGGCGGGCTTCCGGAGTCAGTCGGGTCTCGGTTTCGCGTATCCACTCGAGCATGCCAATATCGCAGGGCACCGAGTCATGCTCCATTGCGACGAGACGGCTCTCGGCCTGGACGATTTCCTTTGTGTCGAGGTCGATGACGAGCTCGACCCGGCCGACGTATTCCGCGTAGCTCCCGGCCTGGACGATGCGGGCGCCGGTCTCCGGAACCACGACGGCTTCGTGGAGTGCCTCATGGGAATGGCCGGAGACGAAGAGATCAATCAGGGGGGCCAGGCGGGAAAGCGCGGCGCAGGCTTGGGCACCGTCGTGACAGACTGCGATGGTCAGATCGACCAGGGGTTCGAGTCGTTCCGCCTCCTTGGACATGGCGATTCCGGTTTCTTCGTCGTCGAGGCAGTTTTCATTGCGCGGAACGATCATGCCGATCACTCCGACCTTGACCCCGTCGATGTCGAAGATGGCGGAGGGTTGAAAGCTGGTGGTGCCGTCGTCCTCGAGGAGATTGATGCAGAGCATCTGCATGGGATGGGCCAGGGAGGCAAAGCGCCGCAGTTGGGGCAGACCGAAGTCGTGATCGTGATTGCCGGGTGCGCCTGCGTGGTAGCCGATGCGTCCGAGGGCTTCGTAGACGATCTCGCAATCGGTGGCAAAGGCCACGAGATCCCCTTTCTCCGCCACATCACCGGCATCGACGACGAGGACATCGGGCCGGAGGGAGCGTTCCTGCCGGATATAACCGGAGACAAAGGGCAACCCGCCGCTGCCGTCGTAGTCGTCACGCAGATGGGCGTGAAGGTCATTGGTGTGGAGGATAACCAGGGTATCGGTTCGGGCCGGGGCCGAAGAGATGAGGAGCAGTGTGAGAACAAGGGCGGTGGAGACTCGGGGCATGGGTGTGAGATTTCCTCGTAGTGCTGATGAAATAAGCATGAAAATAGAATAACCTTGATGAAAAGACCGGGGCGGGGTTGATTCGATCCAGCGCTGATGGAGTCTTTCCAGGCCTTACAGTCAACACCCGTTCCCCCTGCGAACTCAATCGGAATTTCACGATGAAACGTCGTCACTTTCTCGGACTTGGCCTGGCCACCGGTGCCGGTGTGGGGTTGAACCGCCTCCTGGGCGAATCGCCCACGGTGGGTCATCACTACGAAGCCGCCCAACCGCTCAACCTGAAGATCACCGATCTCCGGACCTTTGTGGTGGATGCCCGCAACGACGAGAATTTCGTCTACGTGAAGCTTTACACCAACCAGGGTCTGGTCGGGCTGGGGGAGGGCACTCTGACCGGCAAGGCCAGGACGGTGGAGGCGGCCATTCAGGAACACAAACGCTACCTGGTGGGCAAGGATCCGTCCGAGATCGAGCGCCATTGGCAGGGGATGTTCCGGGGGCCGCGTTACCGCGGCGGCGCGGTCATGATGTCGGCCATCAGCGCGATCGACATCGCGCTTTGGGACATCCTCGGGCAGGCGCTCGGGCAGCCGATCTGGCAGCTGCTCGGGGGGCGGGTGCGGGACAAAGTCTGGGTTTATCCGCATGAATGGTCGGGTAACATGCTGACGAGGTTCCACTATCCCCCGGGCGCCTCCATTCCGGAGAAGCCGTCCTATCCCGAGATGTTCCTGAGGCGGAAGGAACAGGGCTGGACGGCCTGCAAGGCCACCTTCATGGAGGTGGAGGACAACCGGGTGGAGCCCTCGAAGATGGTGCGTTCGGGCTTGGAGAATCTGAAGAAGGTCCGGGAGGCGGTCGGTCCGGATTTCGCCATCCTGATCGATCTGCACGGAAAGCCGACCACGGCGATGGCCATCGACTTCTGCCGGCGGTCCGAGGAATACAGTCCCTACTTTGTGGAGGAGGCCACGCAGCTCGAAGACCTGGGCGAACTGGCCCTGCTGCGCTCCCAGACTGCGGTGCCCCTGGCCACGGGAGAGCGGCACCTTTCAAAGTACGATTTCAGCGAAATCTGTGCGCGGTATCTCGTCAACGTGATCAATCCGGATGTCGTGCACTGCGGCGGCATCACGGAAATGCGCAAGATCGCCGCCCTGGCCGAGGCTTTCCGGATCGATGTGTCGCCCCACAACCCCCAGAGCGAAGTGTCGACCATGGCCAGCCTGCACGTCTGCATGGCGACGCCCAATGCCAATCTGCTGGAGATCGGTTCGGGTCAGTCCCCTTATTTCGAGGATCTCTTTTACGGAGGCGGCGTTGTCTTTGAGAATGGATTTGCGTTGCCCCCGACCCGACCGGGCCTGGGACTCGAGCTCGATGAAGCGGTCGCGGCGCGATCCCCGTATCAGCCGAAGGACTGGCAGGCCCACGAGTGGCCGGACGGTTCGTTCGGGGATCGATGAGGACCGCGACGGTTGGGCCGCCGGTCAGAAGGCTTCGGTCGTCACGTCGTCAATCAGGTAGATCGAGGCTGCCGTCTTGGTGTCCGCTCCGGGCAGATCGGCATCATATACCCCGGGCGCGCCGGGTTCGCCCTTGTCCATGATGGATTGACGCACGTCCATCCGCCACGCTCCGGTCCGGAAGACGAGGCGGTCGATCGACTCGGGGTTATCCTCGAGGTCGAGATCGGAGTGAATGACGACCCCGTCGACCGAGACGGAATAGCGTTCCTCCCCGCAATCCAGTTCGAGGTCGATCCGGTGCCAGCGGCCCGTTTCGATGGAGGTGCGTTCCACCTCCGTCCCGGCCACGTCGAAGCCCAGCTGGCCGGGTGACCACCAAAGCCGCAGCGGTCGGCCTCCCCGTGCGGTCTGGGCCTCAAATTCGAGTCCGTTCAGACCGAATTGCGCCTGCATCACGCGAAAGCTGATCCGGACGCGTTGGCTGGAGGGGATGACGTGCTCGGCCTTGGCATAGTCGTAGGGTTCCTCATCCCGGAGCTCGAGGACCTGGTTCTGCCTGTCCCAGGGATCCGACACCAGGGACAAGGGCGCCCACTTCGGGACATAGAGATTCCAGGATTCGAGATCGGCCAGGGTTTTTGCCGATTCGAAGGTCTCGTTCAGGTGTTCCGGCTGGATCCCTGTGATGGGCGTGCGGATACGGGCGATCCAGAGGTCCTCCTTGTTGCCGCTGTAGGTGACCCAGAGGTGGTCTCCTGGAGGATTGCCGTTGCCCGGGATGATGCCGCGGATGTATTGCGGCCCGACGGCCTTGTTGACCCCGCGGTAACGCATGGGCGGGACCTCGGTATGGACGGTGAGGAGGTTGTCAAAGGCGTAGCCGTCGTCGCCGGTGACAACGACGAGCGGGAAGCGGTTGCGGTTGGTCGCGCTGTGCGAGTAGACGAGGGCGTAGCGGCCGTCGTCGGTCTGTTGACCCCAGATCTTGGCCGCACTTTCGGGAAACGGATGGCGGCCCTTGGTCCAGGTCAGGCCGTTGTCCGGACTCAGGGCGGCCAGGCCGCTCTTGAAGAGGCCGACCGTCACGCCGTCTGGCCGGGTGTAGAAACTGAAGGCCTTGGGTTCGATATAGTTGACGTCTTCCTCGTAGTTCGGCCCGAAGGTCAGGTCCGATGTCCTCAGGTTGATGGGAACCCGAAAGGTGAAGAACCCGTCATCACCACGGTCGTCCTCCCACCATTGCAGGGTGACGAGTTTGTCGGCCAGCAGGGCCTCGCAGGCTTCGACCAGTCCGGGATCATCACTCTCGGTGTAGAAGGGGAAGGGCGTGTTCGATTCGTCCCAGCCCGCATGCCGGTTGTAGCGGACAAAGAAGATCGGTCCGAGGCTGCCGTCGGGGTAGACCTCGCGGATGACCCGTCCGAGCCCCTGCCCGCGATTGGGACCCCAGCGGACGTTCGGGCAGTAGCTGTAGAATCCGGAGGTGAGCAGCCGGCCGCTCGGGGCCACGTAGAATCCCATCCGCTGATGCATGATCGACTCCGTGCCCGCCGGCTGGACCGGAAGGTCGCGATCCCCGAAATAGCGGGGCGGGGGTAGGATCTCCGGAAGGCGCACCACCGGAAAGGCCACACCGGGATTCTCCCAGTTGTATCCGTCAATAGAAGACAGGAAGCCGGTGCGGCCCGGCCGCCCGTGCTCCTCGACCAGGTTGGAGACATAGTTCATCCAGAACCGTCCCTGCCACCAGGCCAGCATGGGCGCGTGGTTGTAGGTCCAGCCGACCGCGCCCCCTTCGGGTGCCAGGGTGCGGTTGGCCCGGAAGGCCTGGATCTTGTGCACGCCCACGGCCGGGGCAAAGCCTCCGTCGTACCTGCGTTTGTCGCCGGTTTCGGACCCGGTATAGATGACGGGATGATCGGCGATCTCGGAGATGGGCGGTGGAGTGGCACCGGCGGCTCCGGCGGGAATCACCGGCAGCAAGGCGATCAGGACAAGAGCGAAGCGGCGGGACGGGTTTGGGCTTTTGTGAGTATTCATGGTGAATGGTTGAGGTTGGCTCCGGTCGAGGTTGAGGAGGATCTGCGAATGGAAGAGCCGGTGACTCCTTCGGGAGTGGACTAATCCGGCCCGGACGTCCCTGACTCCTCGGGCACATATTCATCGGCTCCAAAATCGATGGTCGGGGTGTAGCGGGGTTGTCCGTCGAAGTCGTCGGCCGCATAGTCCTGATAGAGGCCGTTGTTGATGGCAGGGGATTCGGGCGAGAGGTGAAAGGTCTTGATCACCTCGAGTTGCCCGCCGGCCGTCAGCTCGAGGGGTCCCCAGGCACGGATCCAGTCGGTGCCATTGTCGATGATCAGACTCCAGACAGCGGCCTGTTGCTGGCGGAATTGGGGACGATTTTCGGTCACGCCGTCCTCGGCGGTCATCTGGTCCGGATTATCTCCCGATCCGGCAGTTTCCACTTCGTCTTCCACGGCCGGATCAAGGCAGGCGAGCAGTCGGAAGACTCTCCCTTTGAGTGAGCCGGCTGCGAGCGGGGTTTCCGATTTGACCTGGATCCGGGTCTGGTGAAGGCCCGCAGCCGGGTCGGTCCGCACCACCTCAACAAACACTTCATCCCGGCGGAAGGCGGGATCCATGTCGTACCAACCGTATGCGCGATCATGGCCGCCCTCGACGATATTGTAGTGAACGTCTCCCCCCGACTCGAGAAAGAGTTCGTCGGGCCGGTTTCCCCAGAATATGTTGTTCCGGAGAAGGATCGGTTTGAGGTAGGGGTTTTTCATGTTGTAGTGGTGGACGGCTCCTCCGCCTTTTCCGACGGCCCGGTTCTCCACCACCGTGTTGTTGACCGCTCGAATCCATCCGTGAGAACCACCGAAGGCCCCGGCTTGAGAGTGGGCGGCATTATAGGCGAAGACGTTGTTCTCGAGTTCGACCGCCGCATCATCGTGGTGGACGGCGCCGCCCGACCCGTCGACCTGGTTGCCGAAGAAGAGGTTGTACTTCACCTTGGGATGGGAGAATTTCTGCGAGTCGAGAGCTCCTCCGTCATCGCCGGCATAATTGTTGAGGAAGACGTTCCACCGGATCTCCGGCCAGGAAAAGTACTCGCAGAAGATCGCGCCTCCGTCGCTGCCGCCCTGCGCCTGGTTGCCGGCGAAGAGGTTGTGGATGATGGCGGCCCGGGAGGAATTCAGCAGGCCGATGGCTCCCCCGTTGGAGGACCGGGTGATCGCGTCATCGTTGGTGCCGCAGATATTCTCCCAAAAGACATTGTAGCCGATCTTGGGAATGCAGTCGTCGCGTGCGGAGATGGCGGCGCCGTAGCCGACACCGGTGCTGTTGCGGATGAAAAGGTTGTTCAGGATCGCGGGGTTCGCATAGTTGACCAGGGCGATGGCACCGCCGTCATGGCCGCGTTGTCGACGGCGGTTCTTGTCGTGGCTGTAGTCCGCGGGCTCCGCCGCATGGTTTCCGAGGAAGACGTTGTTGGTGACTGTCGGCGAGGATTCGTGGCAGTAGAGTCCGGCGCCATGATCCGCCACCTTTCCGTGAGCGACCACGAAACCGTCGATGGTCGAATCATCCGCCCCGATGAGCACGCGGCGACTGCCGCCGCCATCAAGGACGGTCGGGTTGAGATGAATATCACGCTCCCAGGTCTCCGGGTTGAAGCCACCGTATAGGTGAATGCCCGCCTGCAGGGTGTAAGGTGTCTCGGAATAGGTGCCCTCGGCCACAAAGATGCCGACCGATCCAACCGATTCGAGAAGGGTCGAGGCCCGGCTGATTGCCTTTGCCAGGCCGGCCAGCGGGGCCGTGGCGGAACCGTCGCCGGTCGCGTCGTCGCCGGTTCCGGCGGAGACATGCAGAACGACGGCAAAGGCGTTGGCCGAAACGGCGCGGGTGGTCGGGCCCAGCTGGTCCAGGTGCCAGCCATGAGGGGCGCTCGTCCAGGCATTCCGGTCTTCAGGAGGGTCGGCCGGGGCATGGGTCGCCAGGATGAGACCGGCGAGCGAGGAGATGGCAACGCGGGGTAGGATTTGCATGGATACAGGAAAGACGATCCGTGGAGCCGCCTAAAGGCGAAAACGCCGAAGAGGCGGACTTTTGGTGACGATCACGGCCGGTTTTGTGGTCCGCGGTCGGCAAAATGCTTTGTTTCATGAACTAAACAGGGAGTCGGAAAAATCGACTCCGCTCTCACTGATCAGATCCCGCCCGAAATCAGCGTTCCGTCCGGGTCAAAAACCAGGCGTTGACGCTCTCCGTCGATCCGCGTGTCGATTTCATAGGTCTGCTGACCTTGAACGGTCACGCACCGCACCCGACGGAGTTCGATCGGTTTACCGGAATCGATGAGAATTCTCGCGATTGCCTCGGGAACACGATCGGCCGCGATCTCCTCGCTCCGTTCAACGAGAACGCCGTCGGGTTGGATTTCCAGTTCCAGATCACCTTGTGCCGTGTCCGCATCCACCGAATACACGAGATCGCCGTTGCGTTCGCGGCGTCGGACATCGTCGAGTTTCGCGTCTGCCAACTCCCGTGCGATGGTGGCCTGAACAGGATCCGGGGCTTCGGTCAGGTTGATCTTGCCCAGCTGGATATCTCCGGACCATCGGGTCGGCCCGGACAGAACCAGCCCGTTGAGCCAGATCTCACCCTCCCGTCGCGCCAGTTCCACCACCACGTCGTGGCCGTCGCTCGAGAGCGTGACGGGTGGAAGCTTCGCCCCGGACGTGGATCCCCGCCGGGCCGTCACCTGATCGGCCAGCATGACCCGCCCGTCAATCACCAGGTCAAACCGTCCGGTCGATCGGGTCTGATCCGCGCCTCCATTGAAGCTGTAGAGTTCCAACAGGTAGTCGCCGGCATCGAGGCCCTTGAGCTTGATCCGGATCGCGTCGTCATCACGCTCCCGCATGCCGTCTCGGAGCAATGATCCCCAGCGGATCGATTCCTCAAGGGCTCCGTTATCCCTCCAGGCCGGTCCGCGGTCGATCTCGATCTCAAACTTGAGATCGAAGCCGCAGGAATAATCCTGATCCCGGTCGTCGGACCAGCGTTCCCACCCGGGTTCGACCCGTTGATCGTCCGGACCGAAGTCGATCTTCAGTTCGGTGCGGGCTGATGGCGCCGTCCCGGCGCCCGCCTCGACCGATTCGAAGCCGAACAATCCGACGGCGATGGCACCCGCTCCCCAGGCAGCCAGGGCGAGCACACCTGTTTTCCGCGCATTCAGTTCGTCGCGCCTGAGCAAACGTCCGATCCGATTTCCGATCTCCGTTCGAGTTGCCGCGAGGCCCGCGAGTGGCGTCCTGCTGCCATGCGCATTGAGACGGTTGACCAGGACGGAATAGAGGGCCTCCGCATAGTGTCTGGCTTCGGAAGGACTCCCGGCTACCGCGTCGTCGCAGGCCTTTTCCATTTCGTGTCGCCATTGCCGGTGAGCCCACCAGATGGCCGGGTGAAACCAGAAGATCGCCTCGGCCATCGACCAGGCCACCATGCTGAGGTGGTCGAGATGACGGATGTGGACAAGTTCGTGCCTGAGGATCCAGCGCATCCTGGACGGGATCGTGTGTTCAACCAGTTCAACCGGCAGAAGGAGGAAGGGCCGCAGGCCGCAGGTCACCAGCGGACCAACCGCCCGGGTGTTGACGATCAGAGTCGGCGGGAATTTGAGTCCGCATCGACTGACTTCCTCTCGGTAAAGCCGGGCGAGATCTGGCGGCGGGCGAATCGAGGATGATCGGACCTTGCGGATCTGGATCCGCCCATAGAGATGCCAGGTCAAGACGGCGAGCAGACCGGAGAGCCAGATCGGGAGAATCGGGAACGACCCGGAATCAAGGCGCCGGGCTTGGTCGGGAGTGAAGGTTGAGAGGGGCGCCGGGGCGGGCTCGGCCCCAAGGGATTCGGCCAGCGGCTCAAGCCCGGCGGGTCTTGCCGTGATCAGTCCCGGCTCGGGCCGGCCGGAGGATGTTGTCAACCTGTCCGGAATGGACAGTGCGAACGGGCTGCCGGAGAGCGGGATGAAGACGAGGCAGGCCTTCAGCGGGACCAGCAGCCAGAGCCAGCCGCAGAGGCGGGCGCGCTTTTTCCCGGCGAGCCGGGTCAGGCCGGTCACCACCAAAGCAACCAGGGTCACCTCGACGCAGACCCGGACAAGCTGGTGCTCCAACCCACTCATACGTCTATCCTATAGTCCCGAATGCGGTCGATGGCCAGCTTTCCCGGTCAAGTCTGAGCCGGGTCCAGACTGGTCCAGGAGCCGACGGATCTCGTCGAGTTCGGCCTGATCGACCTCGCCACTGCGCAGCAGATGGGCGAACATCGAAGCCGAGGACCCTTCGAAAAACTGTTTCCGGACCCGGCGCAGCAGGCGATCCGCGACTTTCTCCCGTTTCAGAACAAACTTGTAGGATTTGGCCTTCGAGTGTCGATCAACCCGGCGAACGACGCCTTTGTCGCACATGCGGTCGAGCATGGTGATGACAGTCGTGTGCGCGAGTGGACGCGACCTGGCCAGGTGTTCCCGAACCTGGGCGACGGTGGATTCGCCCTGCTCCCAGAGAACCAGCATGATTTCGGTTTCCAACTCGGTCAGACCGGCGGCACTCCTCCGGGGGGGAGTGGCCAGGGCCTTGTGCCGATTGTTCTTCATGGGTTCCTGACCTCCTGCTCACTCGAATCTTTCCGGCCGGCCGGGTCTCCCAGATTGCTCAACCGGGCCAGTTCATCTTCAAGTTGAGCGTAATAGGCTCCTGAGGCCACATCCAGGTCGACGATGACCTCAAAGAAATCGTCCAGGGTGTCCAGGAGATCCTGCTCCGTACTGAACAACTCACCCCGGGCGCGAAGGACATTGTCCAGCGATTCGTCCGATTCGAGATAGGCACTCCGTTTCTCCTCGAAGACCGCCCTCCGCGAGTCCCGACTCAGCTTCAGCTCCCGGACCACTCCGCGCAGATTGGTGGCCTGACCGAACCGCCGGTCAATTTCATTCTCCAGTTGACGTTCACGGTACTTGGCCAGGGCCGTGAACTTCCGCTCTTCCGCCTGGGCGCGCCGCAACGACAACATGAGCAGCTTGGGATCATTGCGTTCAATCGAGAAGGCGATGCCCGCCTGATAGGCTCGCTGGCGCGACGGATTGTCTCCGTGTGAATCGAAATCGTAGGAGCCGAAGATGTGACCGATGATGTCCCACTTCCCCCGTTCGGCCAGGCTGATCTTCAATCGGGCATTGTCCCGGGCGGTCTTCATCACCTGCATCTCCACGTCATTGCCCAAAGCCTGCTCGAGGACTTCGGCCGGACTGCTTGCGAGATACTGGCCTCCGTGGAATCGATCGGAGTAGAGATCCAGGACCTCGATCTTTTCCAGAGGAAGGGCGTTCAGGCCGATGCGGTCGAGCAGTTCGATCCGCTTGGCGGCGATATCGCCTTTCCTCTCCACCAATCTCGACTGATAGGCCTGCAGCTGGTCCCGCATCTGGCTCAGATCCCTCTCCGGTTTCAACCCTTGCGATTCGCCGAGCAACGCCTCGATGTCATCGTAGGCACTCTGGGCGACGGACTGAACGGCGAGCAGGCTCTGAAGCTCGAAATAGGTCTGGTGGCTTTCGGAGATGGTATCGCGGACGGTCTCGATGAAATCGAGCCATGAGCCCAGCATCTCGCTCTCTTCGAAACTTCGTTCGGTCACACGTTCCAGCCGGGTGAAAGAACTGAAGAGGGGAAACCGCCCGGCAAACTCGACAAATGGATTCCGGTTGGTCTGGTCCTGGTCCCAGGTCGAGCGATAGCCCGTGCTTCCTCCAATGCGAGTGCCGTCGAAGAACTCCTTCTCCATGCCGACGGCCACCCGCCCGACATCCTCGTATTCTTCCCTGCGATCGCCGGCGATGATCTCGCTCTCGAGATCACGAGTGATCCCGGATTCCAGAATGAGTGGCCGGAATTGACTCACATTCCGTTCGTATCGAAGAAACTGGAATTCGGATGCGTCCACGTCATAGCGGGCGGCCGTGACCTTGAGGTTGTGCTCGAAGGTCAGTCGCACGATGGTATCCAGACCGACGATCGGCAATTCCTCGGGTGCCTCCGGGAGCTGAACCTCGTCGGCGAAGACCACTGCCGGGATGAGCAGAAGTCCGGTAGCGATCCACGACGCCAGGATGGAGCGGGGTCCGTCGTGCGGACACCGGATCGGCACCTCTGGCCGGCGGGGTGAGTGTTTGTTCATGGCTTTCCCTTCTTCTACAATTGTAGAAGAAAGGAGGGACGGATGTCAACCCGCCGTTCGGGGCCGGCAGGGGGATTCCCGTCCGGACCGGTTGATGCCGTTTCCGGACTTCAGGGTTCGGTCTCGGGGTTGTCCACGTCGGGTCCGGTGACATCGGGGCGGGCGCTGGCGCCGTCCCTCGAGCGCTGCATTTGTATCCACTCCTTGAGACGCCGGACCGTTTCCGGTTCTCGTTCGGCGAGATTGGTGGTTTCACCGGGATCGGCTTCGAGGTCGAAGAGTTCGACGGGGATGCCGCCTGGATTCTCCCGCAGGATCAGTTTCCACCGGCCATTGCGCGCGGCGAACTGGTTGCCCCGCAGATTCCAGTAGAGGGACCGGTCGGTCAGTTCGGGAGGCCGGACCCGGGAGTCGGTGGCGAGGAGCGGCCAGATATTCCGACCGTCCCATTGGGGATCGGCCTTCGGCGGGCTGTCGGTCAGCGCGCAGACGGTCGGCATCCAGTCGGCCACGGAAACGGGAAGGCTCATCCGGCCGGGAGTGAGGCGTCCGGCCCAATTGACCAGGGTGGGGGTGCGGATGCCTCCCTCATAGAGCTGGGCCTTCTGTCCCCGCCAGGGCAGGTTGCTGCCGAGTCTCGGCGACGGTGGCTGAAACCCCGGGTACTTGGCGGTGGAGGAAGCCGGGACTCCGGGGGTCGCTCCATTGTCGGAGGTAAAGAAGATCAGGGTGTTCTCCCGCAGGCAGAGTCGTTCGAGGGTCTCCACCAGGCGACCGATGGCGGCATCCATGTGGCTGGCGTAGGCGGCGTAGGTCCGGTAGGAACGATCACGTTCGGGGTCATCATCGAAGTGGTCTGCGGCATAGCGGTCGAGCCATTCCTGGGGAGCCTTGACCGGGAAGTGCACGGCGGTGAAGGGCACGTAGGCGAACCAGGGATTCGTGCGTTGTCCGATCCATTCGATGGCTGCGTCGGTGATCAGGTCGGTGATATGGCCGTGGTCTTCGACGAAGGTGCCGTCGCGATGCCAGGTGACGCTGTACTGGCCCTTTTTGTAGCGGTGATTGTAGGGATCCACACCGCCGGCGAGGCTTCCGTAGGCGGTATCGAAGCCGAACTGGTTCGGTCCATACTCCGGTTTCGAACCGAGGTGCCATTTGCCGAAGAGACCGGTCTCATAGCCATGGTCCCGCAGAGCGCCGGCGAGGGTCGAATACCCGTCGGGGAATACGGGAGCGTTGGAGGGCTGGGTGGCGTGGGTTCCGAAGCGTCCCGGGTATCTTCCGGTGAGCAGCGAGGCCCGGGTGGGCGTGCAGACCGGGCAGACGTAGTGCTGGTCGAGTTCGAGGCCGGTTGCGGCGAGCCGGTCGAGGTTGGGTGTGCGAATGGCGGATCCGTGCCAGCCGACATCCCCCCATCCCAGGTCGTCGGCAACGAGAAAGAGGATATTCGGCCTTTCAGTTTTCATCGGGAAAGCCATGCTGATTCCGAAACCCTCCTGAGGCAAGCACCCTGCGCTCATGGCACCCCGCATTCCGATGCGTATTCCGAAACCGGCACTGACACGCCTATTCACTGTTTTCCTGATTGTCCTTGGCCTGGTCTGGCTCTGGGGGCGGTTGCTCCAGCCCGGGAATGCCCTTCCGGAAACCCTGAGCGATCAGGAGAAGGCGGTGCTCGAAGCCGAGCGTCAGCCCCGGCTGGATCCGGATCGCGACGATCGGATCGTTCGCGATGTCGATTACTCCGAGGGGGCGGCCGCTGACTGGTTTCCCAGGAATGAAGCGCCGGTTCTGAAAGAACTGGTTGCTTCCGGGGTCCTGCCGCCGGTGGCCGAAAGGGTGGGTTCGGAACCCCTTGTTCTTGAGGGGCCTGACGGGATCGGGAAGTATGGTGGCTATTGGGCGGACGCCGTCACCTGGGAGTCGGAAGTCTTTGACCGCCTTTACCGGCATATCGCCGGAGTCACCCTTCTGCGCTGGTCGCCCTCGGGCTACCCGATCGTGCCTCACGTCGCGCGGGACTACGAGGCATCCGATGACTTGCGGGTGTGGACGTTTCACCTGCGAAGGGGGATGCGCTGGTCGGATGGTTACCCCTTTACCACGGCAGACATCGACTATTGGTACCGCTGGGAGCTTCTTTATTTCCAGGAGATGGGCGATCCGGTGAACATGCTGGGCTACCGGGTGTTGCGGTCGGCGGACGGGATGGGGCGGCTCGAAGTGATCGATGACCTGACCTTTCGATTTGTCTTTCCCAACCCGGCTCCCTTTTTTCCCGAGATTCTCGCCAGCACCTCGCTCAAGGAGATCTTCGCCCCGCGCCATTATCTCGAGAGGTTTCATCCGGAGCTGGGTGACGCCGAGCTGATTGACGGCATCATGAAGCGGCGCGGGCTCAATACCCGTACCCAGGTCTACCGTGAAATCCGGCGGGACGACAACCCGGAGCACCCGCGGCTCAATCCCTGGCTTTACCGGCGCTACAAGACGAACTCGCCCCAGGTGTTTGTCCGCAATCCCTATTTCTGGGCCGTGGATCCCGAAGGCAACCAATTGCCCTATATCGACCGGATCACCTTGGACATCGACACCCCGGAACTGTTCGCGCTGAAGACGGCGGCCGGTGGTTACCCGGCCGTGTTCGAGACGGAAAACCTGCGGCTGTCCAACTACGGGCTCTACATGAACTCGCGCGATTCGGGCAACTTCGACGTCCGGCATTTCTATTCCGGGCAGCGCAGTCTCTGGACCATCATCTTCAACCTCAACCTGGTGCATGCGGACGATGACAAGCTGGGGGCCCAGAAGGCAGTGCTGCTCAATCGTCGCGAATTCCGCCGGGCTCTTTCCCTGGCCATCAACCGCGAGGCCATCATCAAGGCCGAGTTCCTTGGCATGGGCGAGCCGGCCCAGGCCGATCCGGGACTGGATTCGCCGTTCCACAATGAAGACCTTTATCGCTCGGCGATTGAGTATGATCCGGAGGAGGCCAATCGCCTCCTGGACGAAGTCGGACTGACCGGGCGGGATGCCGATGGCTTTCGAACCCTCCCCGATGGATCGCCCATGGTCTGGTTCATCCCATACCGATCGAATACCCTCCCCGGTCCGTTTCAATTTGTCATCGACGACTGGGCGGCCGTCGGCATCCGGGCCATTGCCCGGCAGGTCTCGGATGGCCTGATCAGTGCCCAGCGCATGGCGGCCAACTACGAGATCTACATCCATTCGGCGTACGTCGACTTTGTTCCCATCTGGGATCCGACGCCCTTTGTCCCGTTTTCCGGAGGCGGATTGCATGCTCCGCTCTGGGCCATCTGGTTTGAATCGCGATTTCGCGCGAGTCACCATATGGCGGCCCCCGAGGTCGAGCCGCCTCCCGAAGGACATTTCATCCGCAGGATCTTCGACAATTACCTGAAGGCGATGACCGCCCCGTCGCGGGAGGAAGGCCTGCGGTATTTCCAGGAGATTCTGGAAACGACCTCAGAGGAACTCTTCATGGTCTCGATCGCCTCGCCTCCGCCGGCCATCGCCGTGATCCGCAATGACTTCATGAATGTTCCCCGGCAGGGCATACGCGGCAATTTCCTGCACACGCCCCTGAACATGGGATCCGAAACCTTCTTTTTTGAGAAGCCGACGGATTCGGCGGGAGCCATCGCGCAGCTGAAGAGCGACCTGGTGAAGCCATCCTCCTCCCCCGTTCTGTCCGCGGTGGAATCCGGAGTTTCGGAATCCCATCGCCTGGGCGGTTTTCTGCGGTTTGTCAGCCTCGGCATTGTGCTCCTGGGAGCCGTCATGGTCGGGGTGCGGCACCCCTACGTCGGCCGGCGTCTTCTCATGTTCATACCGGTTCTCCTGGTCATCTCGGCGGCGACCTTCGTCATCATCCAGATCGCCCCGGGCAACATCATCGAGACGCGCCTGCTGGCACTGGAACAGAGCGGCACGCCGGTCGACCGGGATGAGATCGAGCGGATCAAGTCGCAATTCCATCTCGATGAGCATCCTGTCCATCGGTATCTGCGTTGGATCGGGGCCGTCTGGTTCACCAGTTTCTCCAGTGAGGACAAGGGCCTGTTGCAGGGCGACCTCGGCGTGTCATTGACTGATCCCCGGCGCCCGCAACCGGTCAACGAACTGGTCGGCGACCGCATCCTCTTCACCGTGCTGATATCGCTCGGGACGATCCTCTTCACCTGGTCGCTCGCCCTCCCCATCGGCATTTTTTCAGCGGTCCGCCAGTATTCGATCGCCGACTACGCACTGACCTTTCTCGGGTTCATCGGCATGAGCATTCCCGGCTTCCTCCTGGCGCTCCTCATCATGTACTGGGGCGGGCGCTTTTTCGGCCTGGACCTGACCGGACTGTTCTCGCCCGAGTTTGAAGCCCAACCGGAATGGACCTGGGGCAAGGTCGCCGACCTGATGCGGCACATCTGGGTGCCTCTCGTCGTTCTCGGGGTTCAGGGCACCGCCTCCATGATCCGCATCATGCGGGGCAACCTCCTCGATGAATTGCGCAAGCCCTACGTGACCACGGCCCGGGCCAAAGGGGTTCGTCCATTCCGTCTCATTGCCAAGTATCCGGTCCGGGTGGCGCTCAACCCCTTTGTTTCGACCATTGGCAGTCTCTTTCCCGAGTTGATTTCGGGTGGGGCCATCGTAGCCGTGGTCCTGGGGCTGCCCACCGTCGGGCCGATGCTGCTCGGGGCGCTTCTGAGTGAGGATATCTACATGGCGGGTTCGATGCTGGTGGTGCTCAGCCTGCTGGGCGTGTTGGGGACGCTGGTCAGCGATCTCCTGTTGATGTGGCTGGATCCGCGGATCCGAATGGAAGGAGGAACACGGTGATGAATGATTCGACTCCCCCGACACTGGTCTTTTCCGATCTGTCGGCATGCCGGCCGGAAACGAGATTGTCTCGCGAGCGGAAACCCGGGTGCTGGCGACTGGTGGATTACGCCACTGACGATGGCATCAAAGGGACGATGATCTTTGCCTATCCCAATGAGGGAACCCGGGAGGTGACCCTGCCGATCGATGTGCGGGGACGCTATCGGGTCCATGTCGGTATCAACTACCAGCGGGTTCCCGGCGGTGATTTTCTCCACCATTCTCCGTGGCCCATTTACGGGCAGGTCCAGTTGAAGCTCGAAGGCGACCCCGGATTCACGCGGTTTGCCCTTGAGGTTGGATGGAAGGTGGATTCGGGGTGGAAGCTGAAGGGTGGGATGGAAGGGGAGGTCGGCGGCAGCGGGGTCGGCAAGAGCATGCAGATCTACCTCAGCATCCAGGAGAGCTTCTGGCGGATCAAGGACTTCACAGGACCCACCCGGCTGACCATCGCCGGGATGGAACCGCCCTACTCCGATGAAGCGGGATCCCGTCTTGCCAACCTGGCCTACCTGAAACTGGTCCCCATCGGGGAGGACGAGGGAGATGCCTGGGACCGGCTCCGGCCACGACCGGATACCCGCAGGCTGGCCATCACCTGGTGCAGTGGAATGCTGACCGGTCACGCAATCGGTTCCGCCATGTACCATCCCACTTCGATGGACTGGTTCCGGGATGAAATCGCTCCCTTCGTCGACACCGATGTGGGTGTCTTCGCCTTCGAATGCATCCGGGGGAATCTCTGTGCCTATCCCACCCGTATCGGCGATTTTGATCCGCCGGCAAACCACTGGGAGCCTTCATGGATCGATCCGTTGGCTGCTTTTCGGGATCTGGCGCGGCATCACGGAATGCGGATCTTCGCCGCCCTGCGCATGATGGGCCGCGGCTTGCCCATGGTTGATGCGCCGATCGGAAGGGCCAGTTTCGTGGTCGCTCATCCGGAATGGGCCCGGCGGGACCGTGATGGCACACCCACCAACAATGTGAGCCTGGCGTTTCCGGAAGTGCGCCGGCACTGGCTGAGCCTGCTTCGCGAGACCCTCGACTACGGAATCGACGGAGTGATGGTCTATTTCCATCGTGGGCAGCCCTTCGCCCTCTTTGAGGCACCCGTGGTGGAAGCGTTCCAGCGGGAATTCGGAATGGACCCGCGGGAGTTGCCGATGGACGACGAACGGCTGCTGCGCCACTGGTCGACATATGTGACGCAGTTCCTGCGCGATGTCCGGAAACTCGTGGATGAAAAGCCCGGGCGACAGCTTGCCGTATCCGTGTATGGCCGACCCTACAAATTCGACGCGGTCGAGAACTTCGATCCGATCCGCTACAATTGTGACGTTGATACGTGGATACGGAAAGGATTGATCGACTACCTCATGCCGACCCCTACGGTCGAACCCGGTCTGGTCCGGCGCTGGCGGGAACTCGCCGGTGACCGACTGCACATCTGGCCCGATCTTCAGCCGCGGGTGATGCCGGGCGCGGTATCCGTTCCCATGATGAGGGAGATGTACGAGGCGGGCGCCGACGGGGAGCCATGTGGGATGGCGAGCGCCGACCGCCCCATGCCAGCCACTGGGCGATCATGCGCCACCTGGGTCATCGCGATGAGCTGGACCTGCTGGAGGAGCTTTCCCGCGGATTGCACCGTCGCGTCCCCCTCAGCAAACTGGCGGGGTATTCAGCGGCCTTTTCCTACAAGGATGGCTAGACGTTTTCAGTCACCCCGGGCGTGCCTGCCATGACAACCCTGCGGCATCCGTTTCTCAGGGTTCTGGTGGTGGCCGCCGGCTTGGGCATGGCCTTGTGGGGGTGGGGGAGGTTCACCCGGCCCCCGGACTTCCGGGCCGATGTCCGATCAAGCAAAGAGATTGAGGAGTTGGCGACGATCCGGGCGTCTTATCTGGATCCGGCCAAGGCCCATCATCCGGTTGTGGAAGTGGATTATGGAGAAGGCCGTCACGCGGATTGGTATCCCAAGGCGGAGGCTCCGGTTCTGGCGGAATTGGTGAGTGAGGGAGCGCTTCCTCCGGTTGACGAGCGGACGGGACCCGAGCCGCTGGTCCTGCGCGGTCCCGACGGGATCGGAAGGTATGGCGGAGACTGGGCCGATGCCGTGACCTGGGATTCGCAGGTCTGGGACCGGATGAACCGCTACAACGCCGGAGTCACCCTGGTTCGGTGGTCACCCAACGGCTACCCGATCCTTCCGCATGTCGCCCGATCCTGGGAATCATCTCCCGATCTCAAGACCTGGACGTTTCATCTCCGGCGCGGGATGAGATGGTCGGACGGTCATCCGTTTACAGGCGGGGACTTCGTCTATTGGTACCGTTGGGAGGTTCTTTATTTCCAACGTCTGGGCTACGCCCTCAATGATGAGGGCTACCGATTGCTCAGAAGCGGAAATGAGTTCGGCAGAGTCGAGAGCGTCGACGACCTGACCGTGCAGTTCATCTTCCCCCATCCCAACCCGTTCTTTCTGGAGATGGTGGCGGGAACCTCGGTCAAGGAACTGTTTGCCCCGCGGCACTATCTCGAGCGGTTTCATCCGGAACTCGGCGACAGGGAACTCATCGCGGAGATCATGACACGCCGGAAGTTCTCGGAGGCCCCGCAGGTCTATCTCGAGGTCAAGCGGGAAGACAACCCGGAGCATCCGCGGATCAACCCCTGGATCTACCGCCGTTACTCGCCGTATCCGCCGCACCGATTCGTGCGAAATCCGTATTACTGGGCGGTCGACCCGAAAGGAAACCAGCTTCCCTACATCGATCAGATTACCGAGGACGTGATGACGCGGGAGCTCCTCTCCCTCAAAGCTTCATCCGGGGGATTCGGAGCCATCTTTGAATCCGACGACCTCGATCTGTCCAACTACGCCCTCTACATGGAGGCACGCGGTCCGCACGGGTTCGACGTCCGCCATTTCATGTCCGGATTGAGCAGCCTCTGGTCGATCGGGATCAATCAGGACCTTCACCACGCCGGAGATGACGAAGCGGGCAGACAGAAACGGGAGCTGCTCAAGAACAGGGATTTCCGGCAGGCCCTCTCGATCGCGATCAACCGGAACGCGATCATCAGGGCGGAGTTCCACGGATTCGGGGAACCGGCACAGATCTCTCCGGGTCCGGGCTCCCCGTTTCACCATGAGGGCCTCTACCGCAGCTTTACCGAGTACGATCCGGACAGAGCAAACCGGCTGCTTGATGGGATCGGTCTGACCGGTCGTGACGCCGACGGTTACCGGACGCTTCCGGATGGCTCACCGATGGTCTGGTCGATCCTCCATCCGGAGAACGTGGCACCCGGGCCCTTCCAGTTCGTCATCGACGATTGGGCGGCGGTCGGGATTCGCGCAATCGAGCGTTACGTGAACCGGGGTCTCCTCTTCACCTTGCGCATGTCGGCGACCTTCGAATTCCTGGCGTCGCCCAGCTATGCCGATTTTGTTCCGGTCATCGATCCCAAGAGCTATGTTCCGGTTGATCGATTCTCGGTCTTTGCCCCGGTCGCGGGAACCTGGTATGAGGGTCAGCTCCGGCTGGGGGCCCCCTACACCGGGGTCCCGGTCGAACGGCCGCCCGTCGGCGGTCTGTTTGATCGGGTGATCCAGCTCTACGACCAGGCCATGACCGCACCTACACGGTCGGAGGGCATGATGAGGTTTCGGCAGATCTTCGACCTGGCCGCCGAAAACACCTGGACGATATCCGTCGCTTCGGCGCCTCCGGGCATTGCGGTCATCTCCGACGGATTCCGCAACGTACCCGAGCACGGATTGCGGGGAAACATTTTCCACACTCCGCTCAATCTCGGATCCGAAGCCTTTTTTCTGGCCGAGCCTGCCATGTCGCGGAGTTCCCTCGCACAGCTGAAGCGGGATCTTGCGGCACCCGGATCGTTCAGCTTACTCGGCCTTTCAGGGGTGGATCCGGTTTCGAGAGGGGCGCAGGGATTGAACCGACTTCTTCAGTGGGTGATCGGGCTTCTCGGGTTGGTCGGCCTGGTCATGGTCTGCGTGCGCCACCCGTTTGTCGGCAGGCGTCTCCTGCTGTTTCTGCCGATGCTACTGGTCATCTCCTTCATGACCTTCACCATCATCCAGATCCCGCCCGGCAACATCATCGAGACGCGACTGCTTTCTCTCGAGCAAAGCGGCACCACGGTGAGTCAGCAGGAAATCGACCGGATTCGGGCGCAATTCCACCTCGGTGATGGATTCCTCACCCGTTATCTGCGGTGGATCGGGATTCCCTGGTTCGTCAGCTTTGCCGAGAACGATCGCGGACTGCTGCAGGGTGACCTGGGTGTCTCCCTCAGCGACCCCCTGCACCCCCGGCCGGTCAATGAGCTGGTGGGTGACCGGATACTCTTTACCGTCCTCCTCTCGGCGGGAACGATCCTGTTCACCTGGACGCTGGCGTTGCCCATCGGCATCCTTTCCGCAGTCCGCCAGTATTCGCCTCTCGACTACGCATTGACCTTTGTCGGTTTCGTGGGAATGAGCGTGCCCGGGTTCCTGCTCTCGCTGCTCATCATGTACTGGGGCGGGCGGTTTCTCGGGATCGATCTGACGGGTCTGTTCTCGCCGGCTTACGAGAGCCAGGCCGGCTGGACCTGGGGAAAGGTCCTCGACCTGCTGAAGCATATCTGGGTGCCGTTGCTCGTCCTGGGGGTGGAAGGAACGGCCGTCATGATCCGGGTGATGCGGGGCAATCTGCTCGATGAGCTCAACAAGCCCTACGTGGTGACCGCGCGGGCCAAGGGACTCCGTCCGTTCAAGCTTGTCCTGAAGTACCCGGTCCGTATGGCGGTCAACCCGTTCGTGTCCGGGGTCGGGAGCCTGCTCCCGGAGTTGATCTCCGGGGGGGCTATCGTCTCCGTCGTCCTCGGGCTGCCGACCGTCGGTCCGCTCATGTTGGGTGCCTTCCTCAATGAAGACATCTACCTGGCCGGTTCGATGCTTGTCGTGCTCAGTCTCCTCGGCATCATGGGAACCCTGATCAGTGACCTGCTCCTCATGTGGCTCGATCCCCGAATCCGAATGGCAGGTGTTTCGTCATGAATGACCGCTCCCCAATGGTCCAGGCCGATCCGGGTGTCGCCGATGCGGCCCGGGAGTTTGCGCAATTGTCCCAATGGCAGCTCATCTGGAGACGGTTTTCGCGGCACCGGATCGGTCGACTGGCCCTCGATGTGCTGATCTGCTTCTATGTCGTGGCGTGCTTCGCCGAGTTTTTTGCGCCGCTCCATCCACAGAGTCGGGATCTTGACCATCTGTTCTGTCCGCCCCAACTGCCCCGGTTCAGTTTTTCCCAAGGCCTGCACGCTCCGTTGATGATGCGTGAGCAGGATCCGGTCACCCTCCAGAACCGCTACCACGAGGATCCGGAGCGGGTTTTGCCGCTGAAAATCCTGGCGGCCGGAACGCCCTACAGACTCCTGGGATTGATTCCCTGGGACCGTCATCTGCTGGGCCTGGATCGCGCGGCCTATCGTGCGGAGTACGGAACGGACTCGCCGCTTCCCTCGATCCATTTCCTCGGCGCTGACAAATACGGAAGGGATATCCTCACCCGCGTGATCTACGGATCCCGGATCAGCCTTTCGATCGGCCTGATATCCATCGCCATCACCCTCATGCTGGGCATCACGGTTGGCGGAGTCTCGGGCTATCTCGGAGGCGGGGTGGACAATGTGATCCAGCGGGGCATCGAGATCCTCAACAGCTTCCCGCGACTGCCGCTCTGGCTGGCGCTCGGGGCGATCATGCCTCGGGAGTGGTCCGCCCTGGCCGTCTATTTTGCCATCACCATCGTCCTCAGTCTGCTGGGCTGGACTCAGTTGGCGCGGGTGGTTCGCGGCAAGATCCTCTCGCTGAGGGAGGAGGACTACGCGGTGGCCGCCCGGCTGCTTGGCGCGAGCCACCGGCGGGTGCTTATCCGGCACCTTCTTCCGGGATTCACCAGCCATATCATCGTGGTCATCACCCTCGCCGTTCCAGGCATGATTCTCGGTGAGACAGCCCTCAGTTTTCTCGGACTCGGCCTGCGCCCGCCCATCGTCAGCTGGGGGGTGATGTTGCAGGATTGCATGAATGTCCAGGTCATCGCCACCGCGCCCTGGCTCCTCACCCCGGTCATCAGCATCATCGTCACGGTGATGTCCTTCAATTTCCTCGGCGATGCCCTCAGGGACGCCGCCGATCCCTACAGTCGCTGAACCACAACCCAGGCCTGTCATGATCCGTCGCCGGTTACCCCTACCTTTTGCCCTCCTGTTCGTCAGCGGGGTCCTGTCATTGGCCGAAGGGCGGCAGCATCAGGAAATCAGGCGTTACCAGGCGCCCGAAGCGCGTCAGGGGGTCGCGGTGGACGAGGTCTTCTTTTACGTGGTTAACAATTCCGCCATCGGCAAATACCGGCGGGATACGGGTGAAAGGGTCGCGGAATGGTCCTGTCCGGAAGGGGAACCGATGATCCACTTCAATGACGGGATGCTTTTTGAGGGTCGGCTCTACCTGTCGCACTCCAACTATCCCGGCGTGCCCTCCACCAGTTCGATCGAGATCTTCGATGCGGAGACCCTGGAGCCTGTCGACTCGATCAGCCTGGGCCATGGCTTCGGTTCCTTCACGTGGCTGGACCGGTGGAATGGTGAATGGTTCGCCTGCTTCGCTTTCTACGGCAACCGGGCGGCGGAGCCCGCACGGGATCCATCCTGGACCCAGATCATCCGTTTCGACGAGCGGTTCCGAAGACTGGAAGGCTGGGTCTTCCCGGACGGCCTGATCGAGAAATTCGCCAACTACAGCTGTTCGGGCGGGGCCTTCGGACCGGACGGGCGCATGTATGTGACCGGTCACGACGAGAAGGAACTCTACGTCGTTGAGTTCCCGGAGGCCGGTTCGATCCTCAAGTGGGTCGATACCATCCCAATCGAGGCCGAGGGCCAGGCGCTCTGCTTTGACCCGGCAGATCCCTGGGTTCTCTGGACAATACTCAAGCGCAACAAGGAAGTTATCGTGGGCCGGATCGACCCTCCGGTCGACTGATCTGGTTGGGGGATAGCGGAGGGAATGGTAGAATATGGCAGATCGGATTTCAGCTAAGCAGCGGAGCCGTAATATGGCACGGGTTCGCGGCATGAACACTAAGCCCGAATTGGCGGTTCGATCTCTACTCCATCGGATGGGATTTCGGTTTCGGGTAGGTGTAAGCAGCCTGCCTGGGTCTCCGGACATCGTCCTTCCAAGGTATCGGACCGTGATATTCGTTCATGGATGCTTCTGGCACCGTCATCAGGGGTGCAAAAGAGCGTCCATGCCTTCGGCGAACCGTTCAGCTTGGACTCGGAAATTCACGGCCACCGTTGAGCGGGATCAATTTGCTCGCGAGCGACTTATCGCATTGGGTTGGAGAGTTCTGACTGTCTGGGAGTGCGACCTCCTGAAGGATTTGAAGGCAGCCGTGATCGAGTTAGGTCGAGCCTTGGATTCCAGTAGAGACCTTAATCCGGATTATCTGCCATCAAACAAAAGAGTATTAGAGACTGCGGAAGAGAGAATGCGTCTCGAATGTAACCGCAGAGAACAACAGATTACTTCGCGTGCTCGAGGTCGTGGCAGACGTTGCAGAGTGTGATAAGATTCTCGGTCTCATTGGCGCCGCCTTTGGCATGATGTTCGATATGGTGGAGTTCAAGATGCCTTGGATCGTCACGGGTCCACTGCTTCCTTGTCCACCTGCATTTCTGGCATTCGTAACCGTCTCTCACGAGCGCCGCTCGCCGCATCGGATCGGGGATTCTCCTGTCGTGGGGCGGCGTTTGTCGATCCTGCTCGAGGAGATAAAGCCCCGAGCGCAATTCTGGTCTACCGTTCCAATAGCTGCTGATAGGCCAGCCTTCTTCCGTCCTGAGTTCCCGAACTCGTCGAGCCCATTCGGTCTTGTTTTTCGCGACGTAGCGAAGTTCTTCGCCTGAGACCGGTTTCCCAATATTCATCCGCAGGTATTCGAGAATCTTGTTCCGAACGCTGAGCTTCTTGTTTCGGATTTCCTTGGCGACTTTCCATCTGAATGCTGCTTCTCGGTCCTGCTCAGTCGAGACCATGATGTAGTCGTCGGCATGAATGTTGTCTTCGGAATCGAGGACCGACGAATCCAAGTCCCCTTCTTTGATCATCTCGCGAGCTGCAGTTCCACTGACAATTGACCAGCCGAATTCTACCCGCAGTTCCCTTACCCGGCGTGCCCACTCACTGATCCCGGCAACGATTGCCAGTTCGTTTTGGGATAAGACTGTCATCGGGTAACGGCGGAAATAGTAAAGAAGCCGATCACGGGCGGCAGAGCGAACTTCATGGGGTAGGAGAGCGCTGCCGATTTCATTGAGCTTATTCCAGATCGGGATCAGGGCTCGCACCTGATCTCGGAGGTCCGTATCGACGACTGTCTCGAAGCGGTTGAGAAGGCCGATGACCTCTTCGCGCAATTTCTCTACCTTTTTCATGGGATCTTGCCGTTCTTCATGACCTCATAGGCCGCTCGGGTCTCTGCGACATAAGAGGGAGTTGTCCTTCCTTCGAGGCAAGAGGTGACCTGCCGCGCGATCGCTTTTGCCATTCTTGGCGGCACCGCGTTTCCAATCTGGCGAGCGATCTCGATTTTTGAGCCGCGAAAGGCGAAATTGTCTGGAAACGACTGAATCCTGGCGGCTTCGCGATGGGTGATCGGTCGATCTTGATCGGGATGCAGATATCGACCTTTCTCCGGTTTGAAGAATTCCGTCCGAATCGTGACCGAAGGCCGGTCCCACCAAAGGCGACCCATCAAATCCGTGCCGCCGGAGGTCTTTCTTATCCAACATCCAGGAGTAAGGTCCGGCCTGTTCTTCTGGAGATCAAAGCGATTGCCTCCTGCTGGGATGGCACGATAGCGCTTGACGCTAACCGGAGTGGGGTTCCTTCCGAAATGGAGATCGAGCGGTGGATGGTCTGGCCGAATCTCGGTACCTAAGGGAGGCGGTAAATCTGCGATCACGTCATGAACCGTGCTCCAACTCTTGAGGGTCCTTTTTCCGAAGAAATCTGATTGCTGTCGGAGCTGCGAAACCAGCTTAGGGTCGCAGTGAGTGGGTCGTGGTAGAGAAATTGGATTGGCGCGACTCGCCATGATGATGGTGCGGTAACGCATTTCGGCCACTCCATAATCAGCTGCGAGAAGGACTCTGGCTTCGACATGCTCGAACCCGAAGTCATGGAGCGTGTCCTTGATTTGCAGAAACTCAGGTGAAGTGAGGAGCTGACGGACATTTTCCATCACGATGACCTGAGCTTCGCTCGCTTCGACCACTCTCATAAACTGATACCAGAGAGCTCGGCGTGGGTCATCGAGACGCTGTTTGTTCAGAAGAGAAAAGCCCTGGCATGGAGGACCGCCTATAACGACATCGGCTTTCGGAAAGGAAAACCCCGGATCATCGACCAGGTTAACGATGTCACCCGGAAAGCTGTGCTTCCCTGAACAGTCGAAGTTCGCACGGTAAGAGTCGATTGCGTCGGAGTTCCAATCGTTCGCGAAGACTGAAATGTACTTCCCCGTCTCGGCGAAACCTTGGGTCATCCCGCCGCAGCCGCAAAAAAGATCGATTAGTCTGTATTTTCCGTAAACCACTCTTGATTGTCGGGCTACATGCATGCGTCTCCAGTCTCCTGCCGTCAATCTCTGCCGAATGCGAATTTCGGAATCTTGCAACCCCGGTTCGGAAGCCCGTTGGGTGTCAACGAATTGAGGTGTCGACCGCTATTTCGAGTGGCAATGTCCGAAGGTTGATAGAGATCTTGTGTCGTGGGTCGAAGCGAATCTCTGGGGGAATCGCGTGCGGATCGTATTCAAACAAACCGTATTATGCTAGAATGGCGCTCAGTTAAGGGTGCTTATCGTTGTTAGGTCTCGGACAACCGTTGCGGCTGGTCGGGCCTCCGGCTCGTCGAGCCTACGCCTCGGAGAGGACGTCCAGCCCTGCTGCCTTGTGTTGGCCTATCCAGTCGATCGCACGATCCCAGCCAAGCATTTGAGCCGGTTGGGGTAAGCGACCTCCCAGCTGACGGCACACCGTTGTCTGCGCCTTGTGGACTTCCAAACCGAACTTGATCACGTCTGCCGTCTCGACTGACAGCCGACACCTGTGTATATCCGTTCTTCGTTTTGACATAACAGTCGGCAGGTTGACGCATTTTGCGTCGCCTGTCGGCTACATGTCATCTACCACGGATGCTCCGATTTCAGGTGGTAGGGCGCGGGCCTCCGGACCCGCCGTTGAAAAGCAGTCAACACCTCGTTGATTGATCCGATTCTTTCGCCAACAAAGCGCCATTCTAGCATAGTTCGGTTTGTTGACTCGCATCCTGCGGTTTGTTTTGGATGCGGGGTTTCCGCCCCGGCCCTGTTGCAGCCACGTCCCACTCTGCGCCGCCGGAAGATGGAAGACATGCTGCCCGGACGGCCTGCCTGCCTGCCCGACCGTTGCTCCTGATCCCCGGGGTCTTCCCCCGCGGCGGAAGCCCCTTCAGCGTTCAATCCTGACAAACACGGCCGACTCGAGGTTGGTCAGGGCGAATGAGGCCCGGTAGAGGCCCGGTGTTTCCGTGCTCTCCATGATGGTCGTCGTCCCGAGGAGGGTGAGATCCGTTGTAAAGGTGCCGCCCGGGTTGGTGTCCTGCGTCAGTCGCCAGCCGGCCACACCGGGTTTCGACTCGAAGTCGATCGTGACCGTTTCGTCCGCATAGTGGACATCGGTGATCGTGACGTCGGTGGGAGCGGTGAAGAACTCCGAGACCCGGCCGAGGGCGTAGAAAGTCTCCTCGCCGTTGATCGACTCAACCACGAAGTAGATGGCGGCGTCCGCCTGATCGAGGGACGGAAAGCTCCGGTAGTCGGATCCGTCGAGGAGATCGAGGTCCCGGGAGATCAAGCTGATGCCAAACTCGATCGTCCGGTTGCCCTCGGAGATCCGGGTTTCGATTTCGGCGAGGTCGAAAGCTGTTCCGGTGGGCAGGCTGGCCCCCAGGACATCATTGATCAGAGCCCAGTCGTCCTCTTCGGGAACTGTGTCGTCGCTGAACCGGACCTCCAAGGGATCGGTCGATCCCTCGGTGCTGGTTTCAATGCCGTCACCCAGGAGCGTGCCGAAGAATTTTGAGCCGCCGAAGAGAAAGCTGCCGGGGCCGTCCGTTACCGATCCGGCGTCAGTCGCGCCGATGGTGAACCGGCCGCTCATGGTCGCATCGATGGCAACTCCCGAGTAGGTGGCTGTCCCGATTGCGTCTTCTTTCAGGAGAAGCGGTCCCGAGAATTCCAGGGTCGTGGTCGACGGAACAACGACCGTCACCGGTGTGACTTCGACCCGCCAGGCTTCCACCTTGAAAGCCGGACTGGTCCCACGGCCGACAATGACGCTGCCGTCGTCGGAGATCCCGGTTGCCGCATCGAGAACCCATCCTTCGAGGTTCAGGCCATGGGCGGCTTCGAGTTCCTCTTTCAGGCTGCGCATCCCGTTCACCTCGTCCCAGATGAACGCTTCGTATCCGGTATCGACGTTGAGTGACGAAGTCTGTCCGACCACAGTTTGGCCATCGGCAGTCACATCGTAAGCCTGGCTGAAGGCTCCTGCTCCGTCCCGGAGTGAGCCGAGGCCGACCATTCCGCTTTCGCCGGACCAGCGAAAGGCTTCTTGGGCCCCTTGTGCACGGGTGCCGTTACCGACTATGACAGAACCATCAGGTGTCGTCTTCTTTGCTATGCCGCCAAGGAAGCCTTCGCCCAACTCAAGTCCAACCAATTCATCGCTCGTCCATCGGATCGGGATCTCCGCCTGAAAGATGTAACTGGACCCAACCACGATACTCCCGTCGAACGAAGCGGCCTGTGCGTTGCTTTGGGTGACGCCTCCCGGAAGGTCACCGATCGATACCATGCCGTCTTCGCTTGTCCACCTGAACCCGATCGATTGGTTGAGTGGGCTGCCGCTTCCGACGATAACTGTCCCATCGTTGGAAACACCGCTGGCGGTGCTCGCAAAGTTGCCGCCGTCAAAATCTCCCAATCCGACGATTCCGGTCTCGCTGGTCCAACGGAAGGCCTCCTGTTCGAAAGAAACGGGATTAACGATGATCCCCACGATGACGGAACCATCTCCTGAGACGGCGTTCGCATGAGTATTGTTGCCGGTGAGGGATCCCAGGCTCACCATGCCCGTTTCTTCCGTCCAGCGGAACGCTTCGATGACCACACTGCCGATGGATCCGCCGGCCGCGCTCCGACCGACAACCACTTTGCCGTCCGCCGAGACGTCCGAAGCCCAACTTGATTCGATGTCGGGATCGTCGGACAGGTATCCGAGAGGGGTGAAGGTTCCGCCAGTCAAGGCGGTGGCAAAGCAGGCCGCTATCGATCCTGCTGCGATGACGAGGGGTATTCTGTTCATGTGCTTGGGGGCTTCCCGGCCGTCTATCGATTCACGATGATGGACTCAGTCCAGCGGAGCCGATTGTAGACGCCCCAAGCTGGGCTGGCGTTTTCTTCGGGTATTCTGGTCGAAGATCCGGGTGTGTGGCAACCGGAAACCTGCCGATTGCCACCCGCCGCTCAGATGAGCGTCTGGAAGATCCCGAGAAGATCCGGCTTTGTCTCCCAGCCGATACCCGGGACAGTCGGGATGTTGGCGGTTCCATCGATCACCCTGACCTCGTCGCCGAATCCTCCGAACGGGGCAAAAACGCCCGGGTAGGCCTCGGTGCCCCCCAGACCGAGTCCAGAGGCGACGTGGAGGTTGAAGAGATTGCCGCCGTGGGGAAAGCAGCAGGCCGGATTCCACCCGAACGCTTTCATCTCGACCATCATCCCGAGGTACTCCGGAAGCCCGTAGGAAAGGCCGGGATCCATCTGCAGGATGTCGCGGCCGGGCCTGAGTCCGGCATGGCGGAGAAGATTGCGCACATCCTGCCTGGAGAAGAGGTTTTCACCGGTTGCCATCGGGTGGGGGTAAACTTCACCGAGCGCCCGTTGCAGTTCGAAATCGAGCGGGTCGCCCGCCTCTTCGTACCAGCGAAGCCCATACGGTGCCATGGCGGCCCCCCGGGCCATGGCCTCGTCAAGGCCGAAGCGGCCGTTGGCGTCGACGGCCACCCGACCGGGATCACCGGTGACTTCAATGGCCGTTTCGACCCGCTGGAGATCCTCCCCGATTTCGGCGCCGCCGATCTTGATCTTGACCGCTTTGAATCCGTCCCGCAGGTAGCCGGTCAGTTCGGCTTTCAGCGATTCGAGACCGCCGTCGGCATGATAGTAGCCCCCTGCGGCGTAGACCTCGACCTCCGTCGCCGGGGGCCGGTCGGAAAAGCGTCCGGCCAGGAGCGATGCGAGCGGCCGGCCGGCCACCTTGGCGGCCAGATCCCAGGCCGCCATGTCGACCGCGCCGACCGCGACGCTGCGCTCGCCATGGCCGCCGGGTTTTTCGTTCCGACGGAGGATGGCCTGCATCCGGACCGGATCGGGTTGACCTGCGTTGTCGCAATAGTCCCCGGGGTCGGCGTCCAGGATGCGCGGGGCAAAGCGCTCGAGAATCATCTCCGTCTGGGCGTAGCGGCCGATCGAACCGAACCCGTAACCGACAACCGGGGCCGCCGATCCCTTTCTTTCCGCGACGAGGGCAACCACGGATCCGGTCATGCCGGCGAAGTTGACCAGGGCGTTGCTGATTTCCGCCCGGAGGGGAACCGTCCGTGCAAGAATCCTGGTGATCCGGGTCATGACGGGATTTCAGTCATTGAGATAGACGGCCCGCGGACGGGCGAAGAAGCTCGCAGAATAATGACCGCACTCCGGGATGCCTCGACCCGAGTCACGCCAGGCCGAGACAGGCAGGTCCGAAGTCCGGAAGGCGGTGTGCAGATTGTGATGAACAATGCCAGCCTCGACTCCGCGGATAAACCGCCCGGCCTTTTTCGGGCTGGATGTGAAGACCGAGGCCGACAGCCCGAATCGCCCAAGGTTGGCCAGTCGGAACGCGTCGGCTTCGTCCTTGGCCGGGGTCACCGGAAGGACCGGCACGAAGAGTTCTTCGTGGAAGACGGCCATCGTCTCCAGGACATCGGCCAGGACGGTCGGGGTGACATAGTTGCCGGACCGGCCCCGGGTCGTCGGAAGCGGGGCGGCGCCACCGCAGACAAGGCGGGCCCCCGCGGCGACCGCCTCCCGGATGGACCGGCGGGCAAAGCGGACGCGTTGAGCGGAGATGACCGGTCCGACCCGGGTGCTTTTGAGATCACCCGGTCCCGTCCTCAGGGCCCGGACAGCCCTGCCCAAGTTGTCACAAAACAGTTCATACACAGAGCGCTCGACGATGACCCGGCCGGTTCCGGTACACCACTGGCCGGCGCAGCTGAAGCCGCCGGTCAGAGCGGCCTCGACCGCCGCGTCCAGATCGGCATCGGCCAGCACGACGAGGCTGTTCTTGCCCCCCATTTCGAGTTGCAGGCGCACGTCCCGGCCCGCGGTCTGTTCGGCCAGCCGGAGCCCGACCCGGTTTGAACCGGTGAAGGAGATGAGACGCAGGGCCGGGTGTCCTGTCAGGGTCGGGCCAACTCCGGCGCCGGTCCCGAGCACCAGGTGGATCACCCCGGGGGGGAATGGAATGGACTGAAGGATCCGGACCAGGCCCACCGCCGGGCCGGGCGTCAGTTCGGAGGGCTTCAGGACGACGGTATTTCCGAACGCCAGGGCCGGAAGGATCTTCCGCACGATGGTGGCCAGCGGGAAATTCCATGGGGTGATCAGGAGGGTGACTCCGACCGGTTCATGAATCAGGGCCTTCTTCGGATTCCCGGATGACCCGGGTGACCGGAGCAGATCGTTTCGGACCTGGTCGAGCAGATACCGTCCGTCGGCAAGAGCCGCCCTGATCTCCGCCCCTGATTCCTCCAATGTCTTGCCGTTCTCCCGTGTGATCATTCGGGCAAGGGGTCCGGCCTGTCCTTCCAGCCGTTTCAGGAATTCGCGTAGAAGCCCGAGTCGGGTCTTCGGGCCTTTCGACGACCAGTGGGCGGCCGCCCGGGCCGCTCCGTCCATGGCTCTCCGGGCCTGGGACCGGGTGGCCGGCGACCAGCGAGCGGCGATCCGGTCCGTCCGTCCGGGGTTTCGCCGTTCGTGAACCCGCCGGCCGGGCTGTTGCCAGACGCCGTCGATTGAACTGGTCAGGATGGGCTGGCTCATTGGTCTTTGCGGTCCGCCCATTTGGCGGGATGGTCCGGGTGGAAGTCGCGGATGAGCTTGTCTTCCCAGCGGCAGTCGGCGCCGGGTTTCCACGGCTGGTAGCGCCAGGGACTCTTTCCGACGCGACGACGGTCCCTTTGCGCTTTCAGGCTCAACCCGCTGCAATTCGTGGCCAGGACTTCGAAGATCCGGTTCGCGATGATCCGGTGTCCCAGATCGTTGGCGTGGATATCGCCCTTACCCGACGGTGTGCAGATCAACCATTCCGCGGCTGCTTGTGCGGCATAGACGTCGGCAAAAAGCACGTCATGGGCGCGGGCAGTCCGGCGCAGGATCTGGTTGAAGCGGGCCTGAACCCGCAGCCCGCCTCGATCCCAGGCCGAGCCATCCTCGGTTCCGCCGGTCCGGTGTCGAAGTCCGGCTTCCGGACAGAAATAGGTGCTGAGCAGGACGATGACGGCCCCGGTCCGTTTCCTGACGTCGCCGACCATCGTGTTCAGGTCCCGCTCGAAGGCGGCGGCGGGCGTGCCCCCCCGCAGGTCGTTGTAGCCGTAGCTGATGATGACAAGATCAGGCTTCGGATCGATGACGTGCTTTTCATAGCGTTCGAGGCCGATTGGTCGTCGGCCCCGGAACTCAGCGTAGATCGGGCAGCTTGGCGAAAGGATGTCGCCTCCGATCCCGTGATTGAGCAGGGTCACCGGCTTGTCCTGAAACTGGTCGATCAAGCCCTTTACGACGGGGGCCCAGCCCCATTCTTCCCGTGTTGCTGAAATACCCGAGGTGTGGCTTTCTCCAATGGTGACCATCTTCCGGAATGGCCTTGAACGGTGATCGCGTTTCATTCGGTGATTTTCCAGGTGTTCCGACTATTTGATGACGGTGACGTGACGCAGACCCTCGCGCCACCAACGGTCAAGAGGGCTGAGCTCGAGGGAGCGGAGGGCATTCTCAGCGGTCGCTTCCGGCAGGTGCAGGTCAGCGATGAGGACCTCCTCCCCGAACTGGGAGGCTTCGCGAAGGACGGTTCCGTTTGGATCAACAATCCGGCTTTGGCCGTGGGAGGCGGTCAGGTCGGCGTTGGCCGGGGCGTTGGCATGAACGACAAAAACGCTGTTCTCGGCAGCCCGGGCCTGGACCTGAGCACGGTAGGGGTTCATCTTCCACTCCTTCTTCAGTGAGGCTTCATGGGACAGGTAGAAAACGACACGCGCTCCGGCCAGAACCGGCAGTCGGGTGAGTTCCGGGTAACGGGAGTCGTGACAGATCACCACGCAACAACGGGCCCGGCCAATCGGAAGAACCGGAGACGGCATGGTTCCGGGAGTGCAGTTCCAGGCCCGGTCCTGACCGACAAGGTGCACCTTGAGATGTCGGGCCACGAGCCGCCCGGTCCGATCGATAACGATGACGGAATTGTGAATCCGCCCGCGGGAACGCCAGGGAATTCCGATCAGGGCGTGGATCCGGAGTTTCCGGCAGGTTTCCGCGAGCTCGAGCTCGGTCCGGCGCAGTTCCCGGAGGGTCGGCCGAAGGATGGCTTCGGCGTCGTACCCGGTGACCGCGCATTCAGGGAAGGCCGCGACCTGCACGCGCTGGGAGGCGCATTCGGCGAGGATGGTCTGAATCTGCCGGACGTTGCGTTCGTAATCATCGGTGGACCGAAGCTGAACGGCCGCCACCCTGAGATCGGACGGTCGGCGGACCGGCGAGGCCGGGGAGTTTCTGGTTTTCTTGGCCATTCCGTTGGATGGTTGAAATCCTATACAGGGATCAGAGCCGATAGATGTCGGGGCGGCGCTGGTTGAGGAAGGAGTTTTTGTCTGCCCGGAGTTTGCGCACGTTGGACAGATTGACCTCGCAGACGGAAAAGGGGGGAACCGCGTAGGTTTCATTGATCAGGATCTCTCCCTTGGCATCGGTGACCAGTGACTGGCGGGGGTGGGTGAAGACGATGGGGATCTCGCTTTCGAAAGAACGGGTCCGCATGACCCAGCTGTTCTTTTCGTCGTGTTGTCCGTAGGTCGGATTGAAAATCACCTCCGCGCCTTTCAGGGCCAGGGTGCGGATCGTTTCGGGCCACCGCCGGTCGGCGCAGATGACAATACCGAAGGTTCCAAAATCGGCTCGAAAGACCATCAATTCGCGACCGACCACGAATTTCCGGTCATGTCCCCGGCAGTGGGTCTTGTCGTAGTGCCCGACAAATCGACCCTCACGATTGTAGACCACCGCGGCATTGGCCGCACCTCCGGGAACCTGCATGGTGCAACCGAGCACGACCCAGGCGCGGTTCTGCCTCGCCCAGGCTGAGACGGCCCGGCCGATTTCGGAGGTCTTCGGGTCGATCGCGTAGCTCGTGATGTTCCTTCGGTTGACGTCCGGCCGGGTCACCACGTATCCATCGAGGAAGCATTCCGGTGTCACCACGACATCCGGATGCTGGGGGGCGATCTGCCCGAGAATCTCGAGCAGGCGCGCGCCGTTTGCGCCGATGTCGCCTTTCTTTGGATACGCACGGACCTGGGCGACTCGGATCTTGAACATTTCGGAATGGCGCATGAAGGGGGTGGGTTTGAAGGCCGGGCCTCAATGAACGGGAAATCGATCAGGTCTCGATGGTGTAGACGCGCACCTCGTCAACCCCGTGGGCGGCCACGTAAAGGACCGCCTTGTGGTCACCCTGGGGCAGCACCGCGATTTGGGTCGGGCCGATGCCTTCGGCGATGAGTGCATAGTCCGGATCGACGCCGCCGTCCGGAGTGGGGCGGTAGAGGCGCAGTTCCCGGTGGTCGCGCCGGCTGCCCGCGAGGAGAGCGGGGCCGCCCAGCAGATCTCCCGCCCAGACGATGTGACCCATGGAAAGGTCGTCGTGGATGACCTTCTTTTCCCATCCGCCGGACCCATTCTTGTGCAGGGCCAGGACATGACCGTGGAACGGGCTGATGGAGAATATCTCCGGGACTCCGTCTCCATCCCAGTCAAAGGCGATCGCATCGCTGGTTTCCGCGGCATCGACGGGTTCGGTCTTCCATTCTCCATCGGGATCATCGGGTATGGGCAGAAAGGTCAGTCCTTCCATGCAGGAGAGAAGGAAACCATCGCGATGGTCCTTCCCCAGCCGGGCCCGGTCCATACCGTGGTTCTTGTTCATCCCGGTGACGATCTGGCGGAAGGGCCATGGTTGCGTCGGATCGTCCGGGACCCGGGCCAGGTGGATGCCCCCGGGCTGGGTCCAATCCTCCTTGAATGCCTTGGCCGCGCAGAGCGTGGAAGCGAGCAGGTAGTTGACCCCGTTCTTCTCAAATACCGTGACCCGGTGGGTGTAGGGCAGGTCGCCGATCAGGGTCGGTTCCGGCTTCTCCCCGCGGTCCAGCGGGTAGAGCATGAGGCTCGCGCCGGCGGCGTCGAAACCGGGCTTGAAGAGCGTTGAGCTTGCCAGAAAACGTCGGCCCCCCTGGGTCACCGGCCAGGTGCTGATGAAGCCGCCCGGGGTTTCCGCCAGGACGATCGGTTCGAAATCGGGCGGTCTGAAGAGAAGCAGGCGATCATCGCCTTCACTTCCGGCGACGAAGGCAGGGAGCCCTTCAGCCGAGTCGTCGGCGAGAACAGCGATGCTGTAACCGCGGGGCAGCGTCGCGAGAGTCTGATGGGAGATTTTCATGATTCGGTTTGGGCCGGGTCGGGGTTTCTGTCCGGAGCCCGGGGGGATTCAGTCGACGGATACAGGCCGGATGATCCGGCCGGCTTGAATGTGAAGAATTGAAATATTCATGAAGTAACGCAATCTCTCAAATGAAATAATTGCCCGTTGCCTTAATCGAAAGATGCCTTCTAATCAAGCGACGCAGAACCCCTGTCTCCATCCCCCGCGTTACCTTGTTTCATGAAACAAAAAAAGAACTCTCCAACTCACCCCCGAGCCGGTTTTGCCGCAGTGGCCACGCCCGGGGTGATGATTTCCAATGCCTGGCCGCAATCGCGCCTCGAGGAGGGAGCGACGGTTGCCGCGACGCGTCAGGTGCTGGAGCGTCACCCTTTCTTCGAAGCCTTCCAGACGGTGGACATTCCTTATGCCGGCGAGCGGCGTGCGTTCCGGAAGTTGATCGGCGACCAGGGCCACTCGCACACCTATACCCTGACCCGGATCTTCGCCGAGCAGAACCTCAATCCGTCGTCACTCGATGCCGAAATCCGCAGAAAGACCTGGGAAGCGGTGATCCGGCAGATGGACGATGCGGTTGAAGCCGGTGCCCAATCGATCACCGTGGTCAGCGGATCAAGACCGGAGGACCCGTCCGAGCGGATGGGGGCCCTGGCCGGCCTTGAAGAGACCATGACGAAGATCTGCGAGGCCGCGGCTCGACGTGGAGACCTCTACGTCGTGATCGAGCCATTGGACTATGAGGCGCACAAGCGGGCTACCCTGGGATCGACGGAAGAAGCGCTGGAGCTGTGCCGAAGGCTGGCGGGAGCCGATCTCCGTCTGAACCTCTGCATTGATACCGCCCATCTCATCCTGAACAGGGAGGACGTGGCCGGGGCGGTGGAAAAAGCACGACCACGGATGGTTGATTTTCATTTCTGCAATGCGGTCACGGATCGCGCCCATACCCTGTTCGGGGACCGTCACCTACCCTTCGGGGAGCCCGGGGTGGTCGATGTGAACCGGATTGCCGAATTGATGGTCGCCTTCGCGCGTTCCGGATTCCTGTCCGAGATCAGTCGCCCGAGGGTCTTCTGTGAAGTGATGACCACGAGTTCGATGCAGCCGATGGAAGTGGTGGCTCACTGTCACGATACCCTGGAACAGGCCTGGTCACGGGCAAGTGAGATTGTCTCAGGATGAAGCCGTTCCTGTTTTCCCTGATCGTCCTGGCCGTTGGCCTCACCGGCCATTCCCGGTCGCCGAATATCATCTTCATCATGGCCGACGATCTCGGTTATGGCGACCTCGGCTGCTACGGCGGGACGATGATCAAAACGCCGAACATCGACCGGTTGGCGCGGGAAGGAACACGTTTCACCGAGGCCTACTCCGGATCACCGGTCTGTGCACCGGCACGTTGTGTCCTCATTACCGGCGTCCACACGGGCCATGCCCGGATTCGAGACAACAACCCCATCGTCGGCGGGCAGATTGAAGCTTTCGGTGAGGGCGGGGTCCGGTTGTCCCTGACGGGAGAGGAGGCCTCGATCGCGGCAGCTTTGCGCGAGGCGGGTTACCGCACGGGCGCAGCGGGCAAATGGGGTCTGAGCGAGCCGGATACACCGGGAACGCCGAACCGGATGGGCTTTGATGAGTGGCTCGGCTACCTCAACCAGAACCACGCCGCCTACTACTACACGGATTACCTATGGAGGAACGAAGAAAGGATGGAGATTCCCGGCAATGACGGGGTGAAGGGAACGGTCTACAGCAACGACCTCTTCCGGGATTTTGCCCTCGATTTCATCCGCCAGAATCGCGACCGGCCGTTCTTTCTCTACCTTCCGGTGACGATTCCCCATAACCGCATGGAGGTCCCCGATCTCGGAAGCTATGAAGGCAACGGATGGCCTGAACCCTGGCAGGCCTATGCGGCGATGGTCACGCGGCTCGACAACTATGTGGGTCAGATCATGGCGAAGCTGGACGAACTCGATCTGGCGGGTGATACCCTGGTCATCTTCACCTCGGACAACGGTCCCCTTCGCGGGGACCGGACCACCTTTCTGAATTCGGCGGGTGGTCTCAGGGGTTCGAAGGCGACGGTTTACGAGGGCGGCCTGCGGGTGCCGCTGATCGCCCGCTGGCCCGGTGTCGTTCCTGCCGATGAGGCCAGGGACGGTCCGTGGATGTTTGTCGATGTCTTTCCCACCCTGCTGGCGGTGGCTGGGGCCGAAGTGCCGGGCGGTCTTGATGGGATCAGCGTCCTGCCGCTGCTGACCGGCGAACCGCAGGACCTTTCGGAACGCGCCCTTTACTGGGAGTTCCCGAAGGATCGGCTCTGGCAGGCGGTCCGGTTGGGCCCGTGGAAAGCGGTCCGGCAAGGAACGGACCAACCCCTCGAACTTTACAACCTTGAGGACGATCCCGCGGAGACGCATGACGTCGCCTCCGAATACCCGGAGACCGCCTCATCCCTGGCTGCGGTCATGGATGCCAGCCATACACCTGATCCCCATTGGCCGGTGGATTGACGGCCCATCCCTGAATGACCGAGAACGGCATCCTTCTGACCGATCTGTCGCGCTGTGAACCGGGCGGCGCCCTTAGTCGTCAGCGGAAACAGGGACACTGGAGGCTTGTCGACTACGAGACCGTGGACGGGGTGAGGGGACAGATGGTCTTTGCGGATCCGGAATTGGGCGCGCCCGAACTGACCCTGCGGCTCGGCCTGACCGGGCCTCACCGGGTCTTTCTCGGGATCAACTATTCGAAGTCTTCCTACGGCGACCGGCTGCATTACCTGGAATGGTCGCTCTACGGTCAGCTTGAGGTCCGCCTCAGTGATGACCCGGGCTTCACCCGCGTGGCGGCGGAACAGGGCGCCCTCGACGAGGGGGAAGCCACCGGCAAAATGGGCAAGGGCAAGCTGATCAACCGATCCATCCAGGAAAGCTACTGGAAAACGGCCGACCTGACGGGACAGGACCTGGTCTTCCGTCTGCCGGGGCCCCCATACAATCGGGAGGAGCTTCGGGATATCGCGAACCTGACCTGGGTGCGGCTCGAACCCCTGACCCGGGACGAAATTGAACGCTGGAACCAGTGGCAACCGACCGGGCAGACCCATTGCGGGGCCTTCATCTACTGCAGCGGAATCCTGACCGGGCATATCCGGGGCACCTTTGATTTCCACCCGACATCCGAAGACTGGTTCGCCCACGAAATCCAGCCCTGCCTCGACTCCGATCTGTCGGTTTTTATCTTCGAGGCCGTCCGCGGACACCTCTGCGCCTACCGCACCCGTATCGGTGATGTCGGGACAGAAGACAATTCCTGGCCGGAGGGCTGGATCGATCCGCTCGATGCCTTTTCCCGGGCCTGCCGCCGACATGGCCTGAAGATCATGGCCAGCCTGCGCATGATCGGGGCCAACTACCCGATGCAACGGTACCCCATTTCGTGGTCGCGTCACTTTTTTGCCCATCCGGAGTGGGTCAAGCGGGACCGGGAGGGCAACCCGACGACCAGCCTCAGCCTGGCCTTCCCGGAAGTCAGGCGCTATTGGCTTTCCCTGCTCCGGGAAACACTGGAACGGGACATCGACGGGGTCGTTCTTTATTTCCATCGATTTCATCCTTTCGTCCTCTACGAAGAGCCGGTCGTGGCCGCGTTCCGCGACAGATATGGGGAGGATCCCCGACAGCTCCCCGAGGACGATCCGCGCTGGATCGGGCATTGTGCCGGCTATGTCACGCAGTTCGTCAGGGAGGCCCGCCAGCTGGTCAATGAATTCTCCGGCCGGACACTTGGCGTCACGTTCTTCGGTTGTCCGACCCGCTACGATCGTCGGTTCAAGGATGAAAAAGATTTCGGCTCGACCAGGCACCAGCCGATCCCCGGCGGCTTCGACCCGGTTGTCTACACCTGCGATGTCAAGACCTGGGTCCGGGAGGGGCTGGTCGACTCTGTCTACCCGATGGGGCATGTGGATCCGGAGTTGATCAGCGCGTTGCGGGCGATCGGCGGAGCCGGCCTCTCCATCTGGCCGGACCTGATGCCCCGGGCTCAGCCGGGCGCCGCCTTTGTCCGCCTGGCGCGAAGCTACTACGAGGCGGGCGCCGATGGCTATTGCCTCAACGACGCAGAACGCCGGACGCCCCGGCTTTCGGAATGGGCCGTGCAGAGGCGACTCGGGCACCGAGATCGGCTCAACCAGCTGGAGGAGGAGGCACCGACCCTCTACCGACGTCACGAGCTGAAGACATTGATGGGCTACGCCACGCGGTATTCATTCAACAACTTCGGATAACCATGGCCGACCGATCTCCCAATATCCTTCTCCTTTGGACCGACCAGCAGCGAAATGACACCCTTCCCTGCCATGGCAATGAGTGTATCCGGGCCCCGAACCTGAAGCGCCTTGGTGAGGAGAGTTTCGTTTTCCGGCAGGCTTATTGCACGCAACCGGTCTGCACGCCTTCGCGTGCGTCGATCCTGACCGGTCTCTGGCCGCACACCCACGGGTGTGTGACCAACAATATCGCGCTCCGTCGTGACACGGCGACTTTGGCGGAGATGCTTCCTTCGGATTACGAATGTGCGTATTACGGGAAGTGGCATCTCGGCGATGAGCTGTCGGCCCAGCATGGGTTCTCCGATTGGCGCAGCATCGAGGACGGCATCTATCGGGACTATTATTCCAATCCCGACGACCTCAAACGGCGGAGCAGTTACCATGAGTTCCTCCTGAGGGAAGGATTCCCGCCGGACACGGCCGACGCGGAGGGCGCCACCCTCTATTCGCGTACCTTCGCGGCCGCCATGGCGGAGTCCTTCACCAAGGCTTCCTATCTGGCCGGCGAAGCCGAGAGGTTCCTGCAGAATCGCGGCAAGGGTGACCGCCCGTTCCTGCTCAGCGTCAATTTCCTCGAACCCCATCCGCCGCTGTTCGGTCCCCTCAACCGGCTTCACGATCCGGCGGAGGTCCCGGCCGGTCCCGCTTTCGGCCGGGAACCGGCCGAACGGTCAATGCATGTTCGACGGGTTCTGGCGACCATGCATGAAAAGGGGTTCAAGAACCATCCGCTGGAGTCTGAGTGGGACTGGCGCAGGCTGAAGGCCAATTACTACGGCCAGGTCGCGCTGGTCGATCGGGCCCTCGGGCGTATCCGCGCGGCACTTGAGGCGTCGGGTGAGGCGGAGAACACAATCATCATCTACACCTCCGATCATGGGGAGATGTTGGGTGACCATGGGCTTACCCAGAAGAGCGTCTTTTTTGAGGAAGCGGTCCGTATCCCCTGGATGATCCACGTTCCCTGGCTATCGAAGAGACAGATCATGGTGACGGGACCGGTCAGCCAGATCGATCTGGGGCCGACGGTTCTCGACTTGGCCGGAGTCGAGTGCCCGGATCATCTTCAGGGAACGACGCGGGCCGGGATGCTGCGTGATGCAGTGGAGGGTGGGCCTGCGCGGATTGACGGCTCAGTGGTGGTCAGCTGGAATGATCCGGACTACCTGGAAGAAGAGGGCCGAAGCCTGGTCACACCGGATGGATGGAAACTCAATCTCTACCATGATGACCGGCCGGAGTTGTTCAACCTGAACGAGGACCCGGCCGAGCTGAACAACCGGGCGGGCGAGACTTCCACGGAAGGACGATTTCGGCAGATGGCTGCGGATCTGAAGAAATGGCAAGCGAGATTCAATGACAGGCTTGAGTTGAGGGTTTGAGATGAAAGTTCCACGACTGATTGCGGCCCGGACATGGCTGGCTTTTCCAGTGTCGGTCCTCCTTTTCCTGGTGTCGCCTGGCTTCGGCGCCGAGCCCGATCCGGGTGATCCCACCGCTGAACCGTTCCAGCTTTCGGTCGACCCGGCGCAGGGCGAGTTCACCCTGATCGTGGTGCCGGACACTCAGCGCTATGCCGCCTACTTTCCGGAGATTCTCCTGAGGCAGTTTGAATGGATTCGCGATTCACTGGACTTGCTGAACGTCAAGTATGTCATCCATCTCGGCGACCTCGTCGAGGAGGGTCACGAAGACGAATGGCGGGTGGTCGACCAGGCCTTTTCCATGCTTGACGGACGGATTCCCTACCTGGTGGTTCCCGGCAATCATGACCTGGACCGGGCGCCGGCCAGACAGGGCCTGCGGGCCTCCACCCGGTTCAATGCGGTCTTTTCTCCGAAACGTTTTGCCGGAAGGCCCTGGTATGGTGGTTCGTATGGCGTGACCGGTGACAACAGCTTTGGCTACTTCAAGGCGGCGGATCGTGAGTTCCTTGTTCTCGGTCTGGAATACGGGCCCTCCGACGAAACCCTGCAGTGGGCGGATTCCCTGGTGAGCAACCACGAACAGCGGGTTATCCTGGCCACCCATTGTTACATGTATGATGACGACACCAGGCTGGGTGAGGGCGACCAATGGAATCCCCACAAGGTCAACGAGTACTGGAACGACGGCGAGCAGATCTGGCAGAAGCTGGTCGCCGGCAGGGAGAATATCGTCATGGTTCTCTCGGGCCACGTCAAGGGAGACGGAACCGGTCTGCTGGTGTCGGAAAACAACGAAGGCGGCCCGGTGGTCCAGATGCTCTCCAACTACCAGTTTCTGTCCCACGGCGGACAGGGCTTTCTTCGCATCCTCAAGTTCAATCCCGCCGATGACACCCTCGATGTCCACACCTACTCTCCCTGGCTTGACCAGTGGCGCGATGAGGAGGACCAGCGGTTCAGCCTGCCTGTCCCGGGCATCCTGGGTGAGGAGTCGGCCCCAACCCCTGAAATGATCGATCATGAAAACACCACAGACCCGTCGTGAATTCCTGCAGAAGGCCACCCTTGGGACCGCCACCCTGGCTGCGGCTGCCCGGTTGTCGGGCCAGTCCTCCGAAGCCGCGCGACCGGCCGTATCCGAACGCCCGGTACGGCCCAATCTGCTCTTTCTCTGGACCGACCAGCATCGCGGCGACGCCGTTCCCTGGGCCGGCGACCGGGTGCTGAACGCCCCCAACCTCAAGGCCCTCGGCGAACGCAGCTTCTGTTTCCAGCGGACCTATTGCACCCAACCGGTCTGCACGCCGTCCCGGGGATCGATCATGACCGGTCTGCTGCCGCACAACCATGGTTCCTACACCAACAATATCCGCCTGGATCCGGCCGTGCGCACAATCGCCGAGTACCTTCCGGACGACACCCGCACGGCCTATTATGGTAAATGGCATCTTGGCGACGAAGCCTTCGCCCAGCACGGATTCGATGAGTGGAAGAGCATCGAGGACAATTACCGGCAGTATTACACGGATCCGTCGAAGATGACGACGCCGAGTGACTACCACCGGTTTCTCGTCAGCCGGGGTTTCCCTCCCAGCGAGATCGACGAAGATTCAAACCAGCCGGTCTTTCCCCGTTCCATGGCGGCGGCCATGCGGGAGAAATACACCAAGGTCTCTTTTCTTGCGAATGAAGGGGAACAGTTCATCCGGAGCCAAAAGAGCGGTAAACCGTGGATACTCAGCGTGAATACCCTGGAGCCGCACCCGCCGACCTACGGGCCGCTCAATGAATTGCACGACCCCGCCGCGATGGCAACCGGCCCCGCCTTCAACCAACCGCCGGGTCCCGGCGCGTCCCGGCTTCACCGCGAGACCTACACCGCGTTCCGGAAGAAGGGATACAAGAATCACCCAATCGACACGGATGATGATTTCCGGCGCCTCAAGGCGAACTACTACGGCCTCATCACGATGGTCGACAACGCCTACGGCCGGATCCTGAAGGCCCTTGAGGAGTCCGGCCAGGCCGACAACACCATCGTCGTTTACACCTCCGATCACGGCGAGATGCTGGGCGATCACGGACTGATGCAGAAGAGCGTCTTTTACGAGGCGGCGGTGACCGTTCCGCTGGCCATTCATGTTCCGTGGCTTTCGCGGGAGAGGATCGATTTCAATGGTCCCTTCAGCCAGATCGACCTGGTGCCCACCCTGCTCGAATTGATGGGTCAGGAAGTACCGGATGGACTCGATGGAGTTTCGCGGGCCGGCTGCCTGGCCGATCCATCGAGTTGGAAGGATGAGGACATCGTGGTCGAATGGAATGACGGAAGTGATCCGACGATCAGCGGGCGCAGCCTCGTCACGGCGGATGGCTGGAAGCTCAATCTCTATAATGGCGACGGGCCGGAGCTCTATGACCTGAAGGCCGATCCGGGGGAATTGACGAATCTTGCTTCGGAGCCGGCCCAGAAGGAGCGGCTTCGCCGGTTGAGTCGGAAAATCCTTACCTGGCAGGCGGGCCATGGCGACAAATTGGAGCTGATGGCATGACCCGGGTTGACGGAATCATCGCGGTTCCGGCTACGCCGTTTACGGATGACAATCGGATCGATGAGGCATCCCTGCGCCGTTATGCCCGTCGGGTTCTGGGCCAGGGTGCCGTTGGGTTCCTGGCTCCGGCAGTGGCCGGCGAGGTCGATACCCTGACCGAAGCCGAACGCGAGCAGATCGTCTCCATTCTGATTGAAGAGGCGGCGGGGCGGGTCCCGGTGATCGGTGGCGCCACCGATCATGACCCGGAAGCCCGGCTTCGTCACGTCCGGAGATTTATCGAGATGGGTTGCACGGGTGTCCTCGCCTATATCAAGTATGAGAACGATGCCTCCTACGAAGCGGCCGTCCGGGATCTCGACCGGCTTTCGCCGGGCTTCCTCATGATTCAGGATCTTGATCTCGGCGTGGCCCCGCTCCCGGTGGCATTGATCGCCCGGCTGCACCGGGAGGTTCCCTGTTTCAAGTGGATCAAGGTCGAGACGGCAGACCGCTGTCGAAAGATCAGCGCGATCCATCAGGCGACCGGAGGATCGCTGGCGGTCGGCACGGCCGGTCCGGACCTGATCGAGCTGCTCGACCGGGGGGCCCGGGCCTACCTTTCGACCTACACCACGGGTGTCTATCGGGCGATCTGGCAGGCCTATCGAAGGAATGATCGTGAAGGGGCGGTGAGCCTTTACCGACGATTGCTGCCCTGTCTCACCTTCATGGCCACCCATCAGAACATCCAGTGGCGCTTCACCAAGGCTCTGCTTCAGACGGATGGTGTTTTTTCCACGACCCGCATCCGCACTTCGGCACCTGAATCCGATGCGATTGAACAACAGTTGATCGGTGAACTGGCCCGGTATGCCCGGGATCTGGCCGCCGAAGTCACCGCATCCGGTTCCTGAACCCAATTACGATGAAGACACTCTCTGCCGCCTGCTCCCGCCGGACTTCCGATCACCGCAAACCGGTCGCTTCAATGCTCTGGAACTGGCGGGTACTCGGGCTGACCTGTCTGCTTGGCTGGTTTCCAACGGTGTCGGGCGCCGCCTCGCCGGGGGTGGATGAACATACCTTGGCGCTCTGGCTGTTCGACGAACCCACCTACCCGAATGTCATTCTGACCGACGCCGGTCCCCACGGTTACGATTTGCGTCTCCAGTCGGCCTATGGTGAATGGGCTGTCCGTGCTGAGGGCAAGGGTGAGCCTCCAGCGAGACCGCTCCATGTGGACGGCCGATACGGACTGCTTCCCGGGAAATTCGGCCGCGCCCTCTACGTTCCGGATCCCTCGATCGCCCGGGTCATCTGGCCGGACAATCGTCAGCGCTACAGCTCGGCTTCCATGCTCGGGGAAGTCGACCAGGTGCCCGAACGCCTCAACCTGGGCTATTTCGACTGGACGATTGAGTTCTGGTTCAAGGCGGAAGGTGCCCAGCCGATCGAGGCCACCGTCTTTGAGGTCCGCAACGAGCAGGACTACCCGCGCGGTCTGCCCATGCAGAACGCCCTGCGCCTCGAACCGGGCCGATCGAGCTTCCGTCTGGTCAGCGAAACCACGATGTCGACCGCGGCGGCGAACGGGGAACCGGCCAATACCTTCCGCTTCGAATTGACGGTCCCGACCGATGCCGACCTCCTGAACGACGGCTCCTGGCATCATCTTGCGTTTTGCTTCAGCGCCCCCGATCGTCAGTTGCGGCACTTCCTCGACGGCAGCCTACAGCCATTGCCCGGAAAAGGCGGCTTCCTGCCGATGATCGGGGTCCTGAAAGAGTTGACCATCGGGACCTACCAGCAGGGATGGCTCGATGAGTACCGGATTTCGGATACGGCCCGTTATGCCGGCGGGTTCGAGCCCCCGGAAGTTTCTCGAGCCGTTTCGGGGCAGTCGCGCGTCCGGTCAACCAACCCGACGGCCCGCCGCTTCTCTTCGGGTCGAACAAAGACCTGGACGTCCCGGTCGATCTCGGTTCCCGCAAGCACCTGTTCATCGATGGAGCCCTGGTCGAATCCTCGACCAACCTTGCGTTTCGTCCACAGCCACCGGTGACGATGGAGGAGACCGATTTTCGCAACACCAGACCCTGGGAGCCCAACCCGCGTTTTGGCTCAACCATTCCCGACATCAGCACCATCTGGGATGAGGGTGACGAGTTGCGCATGATCTACACCAATGGAGGCATGTGGGGCGGGAAACCCCATGTGGTCTGCCTGGCGACATCCGCGGACGGTCTGCACTGGGAAAAGCCCGACCTGTTCCTTCATGACTGGAACGGTGAACTCCCCACCAATATCGTCATCCCGAATGCCGGTCAGGGGGCCTTGATCAAGGATCCCAACCCTCTGGCTCCGTCCAGTGAACGATACAAAATGCTCCAATGGACCTATTACCGGGGATACTATCTCTACACCTCGCCGGACGGGGTTCGTTTTCAACGCAACGAAACGGTCGGCCTCCCGTTCGACACCGACGGCAGCACGACGTTCTTCTGGGACGATCAACGCGGATTTTACCATGCCTTTTTCCGCGCGATTTCCGAAGATGCGAGGATCAAGCGCCGAACCGGTCATGTGGTGATCCCCGACCTGTTTGAGCCGTGGCCCTTCACCCCGGTGGAGTGGCCCTGGATCGATGACCTGGTGCTGGCGCGCCCGGCCCGCGGTGAAATCCCGGTCATTGAAACCGGTGGCCAGGTATACCGATTCAAGGCTCACAAGTATGCCTGGGCACCGGACGTGTATCTGGCCTTCCCCTGGCGCTATGTCGGCGAGACGAATATCCGGCCGGGCAGCTTCCTCATGGTCAGCCGGGACGGGACGGACTGGACCCGCTACGAGGAACCCTATTATTTCCCGGGAGGCTGGGAACTGGACGGCCGGGAGGTGCTCGAGGCCTTGACCGAACACGGCCTGATTCGACGGGGCGACGAAATCTGGCAGTACGGGACGGTGCGTTTCACCGAGCATGGGGGTGCTCTGTATGGTGGGGTCGAATACGACGGGGGGATTCACGACCGCCTGCTTCGCCTGGCTCAGCGCCTCGATGGCTTTGTCGCGGTCCAGCCGATGGACCCGGCGGCCGGGCCTGGCCGGTTGGTGACCCGTCCTTTCACCTTCAGCGGAGAACGCCTCGAGCTGAACCTGGACGCCTCGGGCGGATCGGTCCGGGTCGGGCTGGAGGAATCCGACGGAACGCCGATTCCCGGATTCGGGTTGGACGAATGCCTGCCCCTGGAGGGCGACGGGACCGCCGAAACGGTGAGCTGGCGATCCGGCGCGGCCCTGGGAAACCTGGCCGGTCGTCCGGTCCGGTTGAAGATCGAGATCCGGAACGCCCGCCTCTTTGCCTTTCAGTTCCGCGAAGGAATCCCGGCTCAATCAGACTGAATGAGGTCTCCTTTAATGCGGGTTGATCGAGGCACCGGCTGCCGACGGACCCCGGCTGTGGCCGGTCGTCCGGAACCGTTTTGATGGAGTGAGTGTTTGCCACTTCCAGAAAGGCCGTTGATAAAGAGGGTGAATCATGCAGGTAACGGTCATCGGTCTTGGCTCAATCGGTATGGGAATCGCGACTTCGCTGCTCCGCGACGAACATGACGTTGTCGGTGTCGATATCGTCTCGGCGCGGCGCGGGGAGATTGAGCGGATGGGGGGGCGCTTTGAGGCGGGAATCCGACAGGCCTGCCGGAAGGCGGAGGTTGTTATTTCGGTTGTGGTCGACGCGCTGCAGACCGAATCGGTGATCTTTGGCGAGGATGGGGCCGCGCAGGGCATGCCACCGGATTCGGTGCTTTTGTCTTGCGCCACGTTGCCTCCGGAAAAGACCCGTGACTTTGCCCGGCGCCTGGAGGTGACCGGGCGCCACTATCTGGATGCGCCGACCAGCGGCGGACCGGCCAAGGCGCAGTCGGGCGAAATGACGATCATGGCCTCGGGCTCTGCGACGGCTTTTGAGAAGGCGGGCCCCGTCCTGGAATCGATGGCATCGAAGGTCTACCGATTGAGCGATGAACCCGGTGTCGGCTCGGCCATGAAGCTGATCAACCAGCATCTGGCCGGCGTCCATATCGCGGTCGCCTGTGAAGCGATGGCCCTGGCGATTCGATTGGGACTGGATCCCAGGCAGGTCTACGAGGTCATATCGAATGCGGCGGGTTCGTCATGGATGTTCGAAAACAGGGTTCCGCATATACTGGAGGGCGACTATTCTCCGAAGAGCGCGACGTCCATCTTCACGAAGGATCTCGGAATCGTCATGGATACCGCCCGTGCGAACCATTTTCCCGTCCCCATGGCGGGCACGGGTCTGCAGATGTTCGAGATGGCCGCCGCCGCGGGCATGCAGGGGGATGATGATACCTCGATCATCCGGGTATTCGCGAAGCTGACCGGGATTTCCCTGCCCGAAGCCGGTAAGCCGGACGACGGGGGATGATCGCGGAGGTTGTCTCCTGGTGTGGTGTCAGAGAAATACTGAGTCCCAAAGCCGGAGCGATTTCTCTGACACGACACTAGACGCAGGCTGTCATACCGCCGTCGACATAGAGCATGTGCCCGTTGACGTAGCTGGAAGCGTCGGAAGCGAGGAAGATGGCGGCCCCTTTCAGTTCGTCGGGGTCGCCCCAGCGGTTGGCGGGCGTCCTCGCGCAGAGCCAGGCATTGAATTTCTCATCTTCGACCAGGGGACGGGTGAGTTCGGTCGAGAAGTATCCGGGACCGATGCCATTGACCTGGATATTGTATTTGCCGTATTCGGTGGCCATTCCCTTGGTCAGCATCTTCACCCCGCCCTTGGTGGCGGTGTAGGGGACAATGGTCGGCCGCCCCAGTTCGCTCTGGACTGAACCGATATTGATGATCTTGCCCGATCGTCGGGCCATCATGCCGCGCACTACGTGCTTGGAAACATAGTACATGGAGCTGAGGTTGATCCTCAGGATACGTTCCCAGTCGGCATCGTCAAATTCGTGCATGGGGGCCCTGAGCTGTATCCCGGCGTTGTTGATGAGCACGTCGATCGGGCCGATGCCGGCTTCGATCCCGGCAATGCTCCGTGCGCAGGCTTCGGGGTCGCCGATGTCGAAGGCCCGTCCGTGAGCGGCGAAGCCATCCGCCTTCATCTGCTGCACCGCCGCCTCGAGAGTCGAAGCGTTGGTTCCGTTGAGCACGACAGTGGCGCCGGCCTCGGCCATGGCCCGGGCAAAAACGTTGCCCAGCCCCCGGCTGGAACCGGTGACGAGTGCGATTCTGTCATTCAGGGAGAAGAGTCCGCTGCGGTTCATGGTTCGATCTGATATCTTCCAAGGGTGAGTCCGCACATGGGTCAGGTCCGGTTGAGTGCCTGTTTGATCCGGGCGTAGATCTTCTCGTCCGTAAAGCCGTAGTGATCGGCCAGGACCCCGGGAGGCGCCGATGCGCCGAAGGTGTCCACGGAAACAGTCAGACCATCCGGGCCCACGTACTTCTGCCAGCCGAGCGAAGCTCCGGCCTCGATACTGACCCGCAGGCGAAAGCTCCCCTGCATCACTTCTTTGCGGTAAGCCGGGTCCTGGCGCTCGAAGAGTTCCCAGCTGGGCATCGAAACGACGCGGACCTTGATCTTGTCGGTCTCGAGTTTCTTCGCGGCTCCAACCGCCTGGTGGATCTCTGAACCGGTGGCCAGAATGAGGATTTCGGCATCTGGTCCCGCTTCACCATAAAGCACATAGGCGCCACGGGAGACGCCGGTCCGGGCGTGCCTTGCGGTGCAGGCGCTGACGGTGCTCTTCACCGGCTGGCGGGTGAAGCAAAGGGCGACAGGGCCGTCGGTTATCCGGAGGGCTGCGGCCCAGGCCATCTTGACCTCGTTCTCATCGCCGGGGCGAATCAAGGTCAGGTTCGGCATCAGGCGCAGGGACATCAGGTGTTCAACCGGCTGGTGGGTGGGCCCGTCTTCCGCCAGGAAAATGGAATCGTGGGAATAGACGAAGATGACGGGCTGCTTCATCAGGGCGGCCAGGCGCATGGCGTTCCGCATATAGTCGGAGAAGGTGAGGAAGGTGCCCACCGCGGGTCTCAGGAAACCGTGCAGGGTCATGCCGTAGGCGGCGGCTGCCATGCCGAACTCGCGCACCCCGAATTTGATCTGCTGGGGTCGCCACTTCCCTTTGGCCGCGATGTCCGAACCCAGTAACCAGGTGAAATCGCAACTGGACACGTCGGCTGATCCGCTGATGACCCATGGCAGAAGGGAACAGACCTTGTTGATGGCATACTCGTTGGCCTTTCGAGTGGGAAGGTCCTTTGGGATGTCGAGTCCCCACATCTGCGCCTCCCAGTCTTCCGGAAGTCTCTTTTCTCGATGAATCCGCCACAGGGCCGCTTTGTCCGGATCGGCGGCGACGGAGGCCGCGAACCGGGCATTCCATTCCTCTTCCAGTGCTGCCCAGAGCGGCAGACAGGCCTCGCAGGTCGCCCGAACATCCTCGGGGACGGTGAAAGGCGGTTCGGTCCAGCCGATGGCCTTCTTGATTCCCTCAATCTCGTCCAGGCCGAGCGGGCCGCCATGGGCTTTGAGGGTTCCCTGTTTGGCGGGGGCGAAGCGACCAATGACGGTGTGGACGATGATGAAGACCGGTTTTGCGGTCTCTGCCCGGGCGGTGGCGCAGGCCTCCTCGATCTGATTCCAATCGTATCCGTCTATGTCCAGCACCCGAAAGCCATAAGCTTCGTAGCGTTTGGCCGTGTCCTCGAGGATCACTTCGTCGATCGGTCCGTCCAGGCAGACCCTGTTGGCGTCGTAAAGCACCACGAGGTTGTCGAGACCGAGGGTCCCGGCCAGGCTGCTTGCTTCGGAACTGATGCCTTCCATGATGCACCCGTCGCCGGCGAGGACCCATACCTTGGAGTCGAACAGGCCGGTGCCAAAGCGATCCGCCATCATCTTCTGGGCGATCGCCATGCCGACCCCGCAGGCGACGCCTTGCCCAAGCGGGCCGGTGGTGGTTTCCACTCCCGGAGTCTCTCCGACTTCCGGGTGTCCAGGCGTCCTGGAGTGCAATTGCCGAAACGCCCTGATGTCGTCCATGGACAGGTCGTAACCGCAGAGGTGCAGTAGGGAGTAAAGGAGCATGGACCCATGCCCGGCCGATAGCACGAAGCGGTCCCGGCCCGGCCAATCCGGGTTCGCGGGATTGTGCCGCAGAACCTTCAGAAAGAGAAAGGCGCCAAGCTCGGCTGCCCCCAGCGGCAGGCCCGGGTGGCCGGACTGGGCCTTTTCGATCGCGTCTGCACTCAAAGCCCTGATGGTATGGGCCACTCTCTGGAGTTCTGCTTTTTCCGTGTCAGTCATCGGCTCTGCCCGTATCCGGGTCTTGGGTGCGTCTGCGGTTGGCCCGTCCGGTCCGGACAAGGCGGAAGATGGTTTTCTGAGATCGTCAACGTCTCGGGATTTGCGGGGTGGGGAGGTGGTCTCATCTCAGGTCGAAGCCATAGAGGCATGTGTCGGTGAGTTCGTACTCAAGGCGAACGGCCTTTCCGGTCAGCGAGGAGAGGGGTTCCTTCCAGTTGGCGGGAATCGCGATCGAATCCCCCGAGAGTTCGGTCCAGCCGAATCCGGGCAGAGGTTCGAAATCCCGGTCAAGCAACCGGACCCGGAGCCCGCCGACCACCCGGGCGTTGACCGTCAGTGAGGATCCGTTGAGGAGCAGCGGCCTGGTCACGAGGCGGCCCGGGTTGAGATCGGCCTCACGGGCGACGTAGCGGTCGCGAGGCATGATGGCCAGTCCGATCTGTCGTTCATCGAAGCGGGCCACCTTGTGTCCCCGTGCGTAGCCGCCGTAGTAGACGAAGGTTTCGTCGCCGACCACGATCTGCTCGTCGCCCCAGGCCATGGCGTGATCCCATCGACCCGGCACGGGATCATTCGGGATGAAGGGCTGATCGTCGCGCTGCCAGCGGACGCCGTCGCGGGTCCATGCCAGCACGGTGTAGCCCAGGCCGGCGGCCTTGCGGTCCATCTCGCCCATCTCGGCGGCCGTCATTCCCGGGGTTGCGTTCAGGTCGTCGCGCAGCACCTTGACCAGACCGATCAAGAGGTCGCCCCGGGTGATGACACCTGACATCGAGTAGAACTGGGTTTCCCCGCGCTCGATCGGCGCCCCTATCTTCGGAGTGATGATCGGCCACATCGGCTCCCAGTTGAGGAGATCCGGGCTGACGCTCTGGTGCGGGATGCGCAGTCGGGATTCCCCTCCGGGCGGTCGGACAAGGACCGAGCCGATGGCCAGAAACCGCCGTCGGATCGGATCCCAGTGCAGGGAGTTGATATCGTGGTTGTGTTTCCAGACTGAATCGGTGGTCAGCATCCGCCATTCGAGACCGTCGGGTGAAAGGGCGATCTTCATGCCGTCGTTTTCATAGAACGCGAAGAGGTAACGTTCATCTGCCGGCAGGAAGTCACGCCCCCGGTCAAGGACGCTGACTCCGAAGCGAATCCGATGAGGATCGGCCAGGACGCGGTGCGGACGGATCCAGTTGATCCCGTCCGGTGAGTCCATGGTGGCGAGGTGTGACTGGTTGCTGTTTTCCGGGGTTCCATACCAGATGCGGAAGCGCCCGGTTTCCGGATCGCGCAGAACGCTCATGTAGGGCTGGAAATTGTCATCACCGCCTGCACCGCCGGTGATCACGGGCTCGGGCAGCTTCGCCGGGTGATTGACCGTGCGGGTCAGGAATGACTGGTCGGCGATGAGATGGTCGTCGATGAAGAGATGCGGACCGGGTCCGGCGGTGATCGGGGTGTCCATGGTTGCGGCGGCGCAAGGGTTCAGGATCATCGGGAGGACGCAAAGGACCCCAAAGGCGGCGACCGACGGGAGGGACAGAAATCGCGATGAAGGAAACGGCGACATGATGAGGTTTGGCCGGTTGGCGGTCGCAGGTCGGGCCGGGGCGATCAGGTTTCGGGCTGTTCGGGGTTTTGAATGTGTATGGTCTACTGGAACTGAAGGCCGAAGATCTTGCCGCGATCGATTCGGAACTTGATGACGAGGGTCTCGCCCGGGGCGGTCTTGACGTCGGTTTCCCCATGCCAGGAGAGCGTCTGCCAGAAAGCATCGCCCTGGATCGGGTCACTGTCGCTGAAGGCGCGTCCCGGAATGGGACGATCATCCGCGGTGCTGAGTTCGACCCGGACGCCACCGGCCCTTTCGGTCAGGGCATTGATCTGGATGGTTCGGCCTGGAGGCAGAATGCCGACCGTGGCGAACTCGCCGATTTCCTCGGCTTCGACCGCCACGATGCGTCCCTTGGGCCAGATGGCATAGCCGGCGTAGAGCTCCATGGTGCCCCGTGGGTACTTGTGCGGCAGGTTGTAGCCCTTGTAGGGCAGGGCGAAATCCCCGTTGGGAAGTTCGATCAGACTCGGGAAGGAGAAGATACAACCGCCATCCCATTCCCCGAATGGGGCGGTATCCAGAACGGCCCCTCCGGGAAGACGGTTCCAGATCCTTCCATCGTGACTGGACCAGAGCCCGATGGAAGTGGAATCGTCGCGGGTGTCCCAGACGGTGGGAAACATGAGATGAATATCCGGAGCTCCGGGCATCGTGGTGTGGATGCTGGTGTAGAACGATTCGGACGGCAGAGTCTCGCCGGGGACCGGCACGATCACCGGCTCAGAAACCTCGAACTCTCCGAAGACCCCACTTTCCATCCTCCCGATGACCCGGCGACCGGAACCGTGGAATTCCCCGGCCCAGGTCATCTTGCGACGGTCACCGGTCCATTTCGGGGAGCGGGCACCCACCATCCAGGTGCGGGTGTAGATCACATACTTTCCGAGGTCCGGATCGTAGTATCCGGTTTCCATTCCGTCGGAATGTTCGAAGGTGAAGGGCTCGGGCAGGGTCGTCCAGTGCAGTCCATCGGGAGAAACGGATCCGCGGATACAGTAGTAGGCCTCGGTTTCGTCCCAGTCGCCGCGCAGGATGCGTGTCTCCCAGCGATCCGGGTGCTTCTCCACGAACGCCTTGAATTCGTCAAAGTGCTTCTTTGTGCCTCCCACCGCCTTGTAGCGCTCCTCCGGCGGTCCGGCCGGATCAATGAAGACGGTGCCGTTGGGACCGCCTTGCAGCAGGTTGTTCTCGAGACTGCCGTTGAACTCGCGCTGGCGCAGGATGGGCCGTTCCCAGTTGATGCCGTCCACCGACTCGAAATAGCAGTCCCCGCCCGGCACGCTCTTGCCCCAGGCCCGGTAGAGATCGCCGTCCCTGATGACCGTCTTGAAGATTACGTAGTGTTCTTCCCAGGGTTTTTCGCGCTGGATGATCGGCCCCATGCGGGTGGCCGGTTGGGCGACAATGCTGATCCCGTAGGGTGAAGACGGACGGCTGATCTGGGCATCCCGCGGGCCGTAGGTCGGATTCTCGGACCTTTCCTCCGCGGTGTAGACACTCTCTCCATCGGAATTGAGCCAGTCGAGGACACCGGGACGGATATGGAAATAATCGGTGAAGTAGAGTCGAGTGCCGGCGAGTTCGTAAGGCTCGCCCCAGAATGTCTTGTCGGCGGTGGATTCTTCCAGAAAGGTCCGGGTCGCCTCGTCGGCGAAGAGATGCCCGATGCCCGGGCCCAGGCCCAGGAAGACCAGCACGGGCAGGGACGGAAGCCGGAGGACAGGGATGTATCTTGACATGGTTGAACGGGGTTCGCTATCCAGACATAAACCCTGCTCATATGATGAGTACAATGACAAGTTCATTTTTTACACCGCGGGCTCAGTCCTTTTCCCGGCACCCCGGATCCGGACCGGCCGGGCGGAGCGGGAAGTGGGGCGGAAGGGGCCTGGCGATTCTCACCTTGGTCGCCACTCTGGTGCCCGGAAACCTGGTCGGCGCAAACCGGGCGGACCTTGTGATTCTGCACACGAACGATGTGCACGACCATGTCCGCCCGGGTTATAATGGATCGGGAGGCCTGCCCTATGTCTCGGGTTACGTGCATGCGGTGCGCGAAGAAGAGACCAACGTGCTCGTGCTCGACGCGGGAGATGTGACGGAAAAGGGGGATCAGGTTGCGCACGTGGTTGGGGGAGAATTGACTTACCGGGCCATGCGCCGCGTCGGTTATGACGCGGTGACCATCGGGAACCATGACAATGACGCAGGCCTGGATGTCTTGCGCCGTTATGAAGAGGCCCTCGGGCAGTCGCTTCTGTGCCTGAACCGGGTCGACGGGACCGGCGAAAGCCTCTTCCCCGGTTCGCGGGTCTTGAAGATCGGTGAGGTCCGGGTGGGTATCATCGGATTGATGGTACCGCAGGACTCCGGCACGCTTGACCAAGCCGCTTCCGGGCGCGCGTTGGCCGCTGAGAGTGAGCGTTTGCGGGGGACGGTGGATCTGTTGATCGCGCTCTGCCATGAATCGGCCGAAGAATGTCGTCAATGGTCCCTGGAAGCACCGGAGATCGATTTGTTTGTGACGGGGCACTCGCATCATCCGCTGGAAGCGCCGGTGCAGGTTTCCGAGACCGGAGCCTGGATGGTGCAGGCCGGCTTCTATGCGAGCGCCGTCGGCCGGGTGGACCTGGAGGTGGATCTGGACAAAGGAGGCATCGCCGCCATCGATGGCCGCCTGGTCGAGATGCGGCACGAAGCGATACCTGTCGACCGCGCAATGATGGACTGGGTCGCGGAAGAAGAGAAGACCCATTGCCCGGAAGCGAGTGAGTTCCTCTTCGACAACAGCGAGCTGCTGTCGGGTGAAGCGCTTGCCTGGCTCGGAGCCGAAGCGCTGAGGCGGGCGGCCGGCACGGAGATCGCCTTTTGCCACGAGGGCCAGGTTATTCGGGATCGCCTGCCATTGGGACCCGTTGACGTGAACGCCGTATTCCTGACCGGGGGGTTCCGGGCTGATGAGAATCTACTCTTCCGGTTGACCGGTCGGGAGGTCGAATCCTACATCAAGGCACTGGCCGCCGAAGGTCGGGAACCCACGCGTTGGTCGGGATTCACCGCCCGGACGGTGAAAGGAGTGTTCGGGGATCTGTCGGTGGTCTCGGATCTGGAGCCCGATCGGGCCTATTCGGTGATCATGCCCGAGATTGAGTGGCGCACCCGGTTCATGCGAATGGTGCGGCGTCATCGCGAGCGGGGTGTGGCCGGCCCATTGGCAGATGTCGCGGTTGATCCGCTGGAAAGTCAGGTGACCTTCACCGATGCCATGACGGTTTTTCTGGCCCGGATAGCGGGCAACGGCTGGTCCCTTCAGGGCGTAGCCGACGAAATCAGGAATGGGATTGGGCCTGGAGGGTGAGGCGCCCCGGGAGTCCGGAGCCCTGACTCACCGGCCGGCAACGGCGGGCGACTTTCTGCGGCCCTTGATCGAGGGCGAAATCCTGGCTGCCGGTGGTGATTGTCCGGAAGGGGTATCGCCGACCGGAACTCCCGTCGTTTCGTCTGAGGTTGTAACGATGCCCTTCAGACAGGGCTGCAGATGTTCACGGGCTTTCTGGGCGGCCAGCAGGGGATCGCGCGATTTGATCGCCTCGAGGAGAGCCTGATTCCTCTTGTGGGCGCTGGCCCGGTCCTTCTCCGAGTTGGCATAGGCCATGATGAAGGACCGGATATGGGGTCCGAGCGCCTCATGCATGAGCAGAAGGAAGCTGTTGTTCGCCAGAATGGCCACCTCGTGATGGAAGGTGTAGTCGTGATTCGCGAAGTCTTCGGGGTGCTTGATCGCCTTCTTTCCGGACCGGATGATCGCCTCGAGCCTGTCGAAGTCCTTCTCGGTCGCGTTCTTGCTGGCCAGGGCAGAAATCTCGGATTCGAGGAGACCCCGGGCTTCGACCAGTTCGCGCAGCCGCTCGGAATTCTGATGCGGGAAAAAGGCAATGAGGACATCGCGCAGTGCCGTCTTGCTCACCTTTTCCACCACCCGGCTTCCCTTGCCATGGCGAATCCGGATCAGGCCGAGGGCCTGGAGACGGGCCAGTGCCTCCCGCAAAGGCAGCCGGCTCACGCCGAGGCTGTCCTGCAATTCACGCTCGCTGGGCAGTTTCTGGCCCGGTTCCAGTTCACCGCTGACGATCATGGCCTTGAGATGGCCTTCGATGGCATCGACGATACTGACGGATTTGATTGATTCGTTTGTCACAGTGCAGGGAAGGCGTCTTCGGGTGATCTTGAGCGGGATCGGATATGGAAAATCATCTGACCAGTCGACTCAATAGAGAAGGTGGGTTTTGGGACATTACGATGACTCGGCCGATCCGCAAGGCCCGGTGCGTGATGGTGGGGAATCGGTCCACTCATAATATGAGTTGACAAAGATGATGAAGGGTCAAGCATCGAGTTGAAATCCGGCCAGACCCGACTTTGGCAGTCATTTCCGATGTCCCCACCCCCCCCAGTCTCATCGACGGTTCCGCCTCTTGACGGGTCGCCCCCTCCCGCTGAAATCCCGAGAAGCTTCTGGCAGTATGTCCGGTCTTTCGGCCCCGGTTTCATCGCCGTTCTGACCTGGTTGGGGGCCGGAGACATTGTCTCGGCGGGTGTGGCCGGCGGCAACTACGGTTATGCCCTTGCCTGGGCCATGGTGCTGGCCCTCGCGGTCCGCTACGCCTTCGTCTCGATGATCGCCCGCTTCCAGTTATGCAATCCGCGCGGGGAGGGGGTCCTGGATGGACTGGTGCGTTTCCATCGCTATTACGGTCCTTTTCTCTTCGTTGCCGTCCTTTTCTGGGGCCACCTGAGCACTTCCTATATGCTGGCGGGAGTGGGTGAAATCTCCGCGAAGATCTTCGGATTTGGCGGCAATTACCTGTGGCAGATCTTCTGGGTGGCAATCGTTGTATCGATCATCTTCCGCCCGGCCTACCACCGGGCTGAGCTCCTGTTCAAGTTTCTGCTGGCCCTGCTCGCAGCGTCGTTTCTCGGCTGTGCCATCTGGGTCGGTCTCGAACCGGTTTCGTTGCTCAAGGGCGTCTTTGCCTTTGATGTGCCGGCCGACACCGGGCCGTTCGGCGCCTTGGTGGTTGCCTTGGGCATGATTGGAGCGGTCGGGGGATCCCTGGTGAACCTGGTCTATCCTTACTTCCTCGAACAGAAGGGGTGGAAAGGGCCCGAGTATCGACGGGTTCAGCGATATGACTTCCTCCTGGCCATCATCGTCCTGGTGGTCTTCAACCTGGCCGTCTGGACTCTGGGCGCCGAACTCGTCTTCAAGACGGGCGGCAGTATCTCATCGATTGATGACATGGCCGTTCTGCTCGGGGGAGTGCTGGGTGAGCCCGGTCGCATCCTGTTTCTGCTGGGCGTGTTCGCCGCGGTCTTCACTTCCATCCTCGGGGCAGGTCTGGGCCTAGCCTACCTGGGCAGCCATGCCTGGTATCGCTGGCGCTCCGGGCACCTCGATCCTCTCAACATCGATTTCCGAAACTCGAAGGTCTACCGCTATATCGTCCTCTGGATCATCGTATCGCCGTTGATCTGGGGTGGAAAGGCGGAGTTCATTTCGTTGACGCTCATCGCGAATACCTTCACAGTGGTTCTGATTCCGGCGATTTCCGGCGGACTCTGGTGGATCACGGCCCGGGCGGATTTCATCGGGGCGGAAAACAGGAATCGCTGGTGGGAAAACGCGATCATGGCCTCGGTCTTTCTCCTCGCCTTGTATGGCATGGTCGGGGCGGCCCGTTCCATCATCACTCAAATCGGCAACCTTTGATTCGAGACGACGACGCAACCCTACTTGCCCTGGCGTTCTCCATGGAAAAACGATCAACCGGTGAATTCGCCCATTCCATCTCCGGCCTCAACTCCGGCGGTCGGCCCTTTCGGAAGATGCCCCCCTTCATCCATCGTCCGCATATCCAACAACCCTGGGGCGTGAAGCCCTGAAAAACCTGAACGACACCAGTACTATGAATACTCGAAGCATACGGCACATGTTTGTGCTCGGTCTTCTGGCTCTGAGCACGAGTCTCAGCTCCCGCGCCGGAGACATCATCGGCTACGTCAAAGACGCGAACACGGGCAGAAACCTGCCCGGTGTGAATGTCAAGATACCCGGCACCAACCGGAATACGACAACCGACCGCGAAGGCCGTTTCCGGTTCGGCGACCTGGATGCGGGCAACTATGCGGTCCAGGCCGAATTCATGGGTTACGACCAGGTTTCGAAGACCATTGCCGTTCCCGGCATCGGCACGGTCAACCTGGACATCACGGTTGGAGAGGAAGTGGTCGAGCTCGAGGCCGTCGAGGTCGAGGGTTACCGCGAAGGCCGGTCTCTTGCTCTACAGCAGAAACGGACCGCCGAGAACATCCGGGACATCCTTTCTTCCGACTCGGTCGGTCAGATGCCTGACCGCAACGTAGCCGACGCCCTCGTGCGTTTGCCCGGTGTCGCCGTTCAGATGGACAACGGTGAGGGCCGCTTTGTCTCGATTCGGGGTATTGCTCCGGACCTCAACAACGTCACCGTGAACGGGGCGACCGTCGCCAATCCCGGCGTCGACGGCCGGGCCGGACGCGCCATGCCCCTGGATGTCATCGGATCGGCTCAGATTTCCCAGCTCGAGGTGATCAAGACCAACACGCCTGACATGGACGCACAGGGCCTGGGGGGAACGGTCGAAATCAAGACAGTGAGCGCCTTCGACCGGGAAAAGGGATGGTTCACCGGGTCACTGGAAGGTGCCTACAACGAGCAGCCCGATCGTTACGGCTACAGCGGACAGGTCCAATGGGCGGACCGGATCGGAGCCGACAAGAAGTGGGGCATTGCCATCGGGGCGTCCTACGAATTCCGACCCTTCAAGAACGACTCCATCATGCTTCGCTGGGACAGGGACGACTTCCTCACCGACTACAACAACGACGGTGTCTTCGAGGGTGAAGCCGAGGACTACCCCTATGCGGTCGACCTTTCGATCGATCCCGAGGAGGGAGAACGCACACGGGTTGGACTCAATACGCGGATCGAATTCCGTCCAGACGAGAACACGGAGTTTTACCTCAACGGCATTTGGAATCAGTTTTCGGAAAAGGTGGACAAGCTCGAGGTCGTCCTTGGCGGCGACAGGCTCGATTACGATGAGGATCAGGACTACCTGACCGACGGTGGCTCCCGGGATGACCGGCTGGAACCTTTCCTGACTTCCCCCACCACGCTATGGTTCCCCTCCACGGATGCCATTGACCAGCGCATCGGCCTCGAAGATCGGGAACAGACCCTGATCAATCTGACCCTGGGCGGCAGGAAGAGATGGAACAGCTTCACCCTGTCCGGCGAACTCACCTACAGCAATGCCAAGGAGAATCTGAAGCAGGAAGGACAGATCCAATTCCGCGGCCGCTCCGGAAATGACGCCAGCATGGTCATGCGCGACGGAGATGCGGTGATCAACGATTTCAATGGAACGGCGCTTCCATTCTTCCTCGATCCCGAAGGAGACGGCCTGCGCTATGACGAAGACAACCAGCGCCTCGCCGAAATCGACGGACCGACGGGCGGTGACCCCGTCCCGGTTCTCTTCGACATGTCCGGCGAACTGCCCAATCTGACCCTTCCGCGTCAGGTGGCCGTCGATGGCTCGCGCTGGGCTCACCGTCGGAACCGCATCGACTCCTCGCTGGTTGAGGAGAATACCTATATCCCGAGAGTCGACCTGCAGTGGGATACCGACAGTTTCCTGGGAACCGAAAACTCCGGTTTTCTCAAGGGAGGCATCAAGTATTTCAGCCGGAACCGGACAATTGATGATAATTCCTTCCGTCCCAATTTCTGCGATGAGTCGGTGGATCTGCAGGAATGCCTCGATCGAGGGGACATCCTCTTCCGGAGAGGCAACCCCATCCGGCCATCAGCCGCGGCGTTCCCGGGCCTGGTTGTGCCCGGTCAGGAGGTTCTGGGGCAGTACAACTCGGTTTCTCAGCTCTCGTTTGAGCCCGCCTGGGACAGTTCGATGGGCGGCTTCGACCCAAGGAACAACAACACCCTTTACCCCTGGGCCTTTGATTCGGTGGAGAGTTCCGAAAACAACATTGAGGATGATTACGATCTCGATGAAAAGATCACGGCCCTCTACCTGATGTTCTCCACTGATCTCGGAGAAAAGTTCACCCTGATTGGTGGTGTCCGCTACGAAAAGACGGACGTGGATATCGCGGCCAATACCTGGATCCGTTTCGATGACTTCGGCGAAGATATCGAGCCCCCGTGTGCCAATTATGATCCCAATGCGGACTCGAATTTCTGTCTGGAGTCTTCGGAATCGAACTTTGATTACACGGACTTCTTCCCGAGTATTCAGGGGATCTACCGGTTCAACAATAACCTGCAGCTCCGCGCCGCCTTCACCACGACAACCGGTCGTCCAAACTTCGAGGACGCCGCGCCCATCACCCGCATGGAAACCGAACTCGCGGAAGCCCGGCAGTATGACGATGAAGGTGCGCTTGTGGAGGTGGGTGAGATCGAGGCTCGGGCCCGCATACGCAACCCTGAACTCCAGCCCTATTACTCGAAGAATTTCGACGTATCCATCGAGTATTTCACCGATTGGGGCGGCGCTTTTTCCGTGGCTGCGTTCTACAAGGACATCGCGGATCCAATCTTCTCGTTTTCCACGGATGATCGCTACGACACCGAGTTGGACATCAGCAATCCGGATTTTGCCAACAACTTCACGGTGGCGGATGCCGTCGCGGTGGTCGAGGACTCCTGCAACTGCGATGTGAGCAGCAGTTTTCTGCCCCAGGACGACGCGGTGGCGCGCCTGAGGATGGAAGGCTGGGACAATGCGGAGGGCGGCAAGGTCTCCGGCATCGAGCTCTCGGCCGGAATGCCGCTCTTCTTCCTGCCGGACTTCCTCGACGGATTGGGGGTCGACGCCAACGTGTCCTTCATCGACTCGGAAATCGATATCCTGGAACGACAGGATGATGAGGAGAAGACACCGTTCTTCCAGCAGCCCTCGACCATTGCGAATGTGGCCCTCTGGTACCAGAGGAGCGGATGGCAGGCCCGTATCGCGTGGCGCTACCAGGACGAGAGCTTCAACGAAGTCAGCGATCCCAATGACAACTTCGGCGACCTCTACAAGGCGCCCCGCAGCCAGTTCGACGCGCAGGCCAGCTACCGTTTCAACGAGAACTGGACCGCTTACGTCAATGTGAAGAACCTCACCAACGAGAGAGATGTCCGTTGGTTTGGCAATACCTCCAGCCGAATAAACAAGGTTGAGGAATTCGGCCGGACCTGGCGCCTGGGCGTGCGCTGGAACTACTAGCCTGACGACCGGGTCTCACTGTTTGCCCAATGGCCCTTCCCGTTTGTTCGGGAAGGGCCTTTTTTCGCCGCGAAAGATGCAGGCGCCCGGACACGAACAGACGTTGGGATCAAGGTGCGGAGCCTCTCCCGCCTTTTGTCTGCGTTTCGGGTACCTCGCCCCCGACCTTGACCCTCGACTCTATCGATTTATGGGTAGGTCCTGACCATGGCTACGCTTCGTTTCATCCGGAAGGCCGCCGTTATCGGCTTCACTTTGCTCTTGTCGATCGGGTTCTCCGAATCAACTCCTTCCGACACGCAGTCGGCCATCGAGACCCTTGATTCCAACACGATCGAAGATTTCGACTTCGGCATTCCAACCGTCCACAGTCTTGGCAGCGCTGATGCCCCCCTGGTCCTGATCGAGTTCTCTGATTACCATTGTGCGCATTGTTCCCTGTTTCACGAAATGGTTTTTCCCAATGTCCTGAGCCAGTACATCGACACCGGAAAGGTCTTTTACGTGGCCCTGCACTTTCCCAGCAAGAAATACCCCATCGCGTCAACGGCGGCCGAAGCGGCCTATTGCGCCGGCGAGCAGGGACGGTTTTGGGAGATGCGTGAGCTCCTCTTTGCGAACAGTCTCTTCCTGAGTGAGGACGAGATCACCGAAATCGCGAGGGGTCTCGCCATCCACATGGGGGACTATGAGGATTGCATGCGCTCCGGTGCCTATCGAGAGCTTGTGGCAGCGGAGAAACGCTGCGGCCAGAACTCGGGCGTGACCGTCACCCCCAGTTTCATCCTCGCTCAGAAGCAGGGGCAACATGCGGACAACGGGCGGGTGATCAAAGGACTGCTCAAATGGTCCAAATTCGAAGCGGAGATCCTGGAAATGCTGAAAATCGCGGACGAGAATCCTTGAACCGCACGGACATGACGTCGTTGCCCAAAGGCACCTCTCCCGGTTTCCTCGCTCGAAGAAGCGTCCAGCTCGCCATCATCCTCGCGGTTGGAGTCGCGCTTGGCCTGATCTTCAACGCCCTGAACCCCGACGGGATTCCCCTGGTCAAGCAAAGGCCCGTCCTGCACCAGCCATGAACTGCAAGGTCGTGTTCCTACTACGGTGTCTGCTCGGAGGAATTTTCATCTGGGCCGGTCTGGTCAAGGTGGGAGGGCCGATGGACTTCCTGGTTTCAATCTATGGCTATGACCTGGGCCTGCCGGAAACACCGGTCCGAATTACCGTGGTCGTTCTGCCCTGGATTGAGATCCTTTCGGGAATCGCCATTGTTACGGGGATCTGGCAGCAGGCAGGCCTGATCCTGTCGGCGCTGATGCTGGCCGCTTTCCTGGCCTTCACCGGCCAGGCCTGGCTGAGAGGACTCGATATATCCTGTGGCTGCTTCGGGAGTTTGCTCGAGGAAGAATCCATTCTGGGAAGTGTGCAGTTCGCCTTTCTCAGGAATCTCGTGCTCATGGCCATCACCGTGACCCTTCTGGTCCGGGGACGCGGCCAGCGCTGAAGGGAGGCCCTCTCTTCCGATCCCGGTGCCCGGGTTGCCTGGAGCCGACCGGTTCCTATTCGAAGTGGAGCGTGACCCTTGAAAGAACAGGCGATGGTCCGGCATTCGGGCTCAGGAGCCTCGCCCGGTACTGAATCCAACCGCCTTCCAGTGGATTGTCGATCGGACCGGGTTCGGTCCACCAGGTATAGGCTCCGTCAGGACCCATCCACGGAGAGGTCGCCAGTCCCGCTTCGGAGGTTGCGGTTCGTATCTGAAACTGCACGCCTGTGCCGAAAGGCGACTCCGCCTCCCAGTCGATCGAGGATGGCTTTTCCCGATCGGGCAGGTGATGACCTGAAGAGATATAGTCTTCATAAAACCCGCGGTCGTAGCTGTTGCCCGGATCGCGCAGGTTGAGTCCTGAGGGACCGCGACTGGGAATGTCGAAGCGGCGATCATCCGAATAGCCATTCGGTCCACCCCAGAATAGCATCGAATCCGTGCTGTGCCGGTGTGGTTCGGCCACGAGGGTGGAACCGGACCGACGGTGGTTGGCGAAGAAGAGATCGAGCCATCCATCGCGGTCAAAATCCAGGGCAACCGAACCGGAGGATCCATAGCTGAGCAGCTCGGTTCGTGGTCGGGTGGAGAAGCCGTCCTGATTTCCCCAGTAGATCAACGAGGGTCGATTGCCGGAGACCTCGCCCCCATAGGCCATCAGGACGAGGTCGAGCCACCCGTCGCGATCGAGGTCTGCGATCGTGTTCTGGTAGGCCACATAGGAGGCTACCGTCGCCCGGCGGTCGTTGCTGAAGCCTTCAGCCCCGCCATAATAGATGAAGGAGGAGGTCTCCGTGCCGTCGGCCGGACCGCGTTGCGGGAGGAGAAGATCGAGCCAGCCATCGCGGTTGAGATCGGCCGCCTGGATGTACATGAGTTGATCGGGGCGACCGAGTTCGAAGGTCCGGTGCCGGCCGGTGTCGAACCCCTCCGCTGAACCGTACCAGATGGAGAAAGTGCCGTTCTCCTCCTGCGCGGCAACGTCGAGCCAACCATCCTTGTCGAGGTCGGCCAGCAACGGTCCCCGAGTCTTTTCCTTCCGGGAGGGGATGATGGATCGGTTTTCGCGGCGAAAGCCATCAGCGGATCCCCAATGGATCGGTATCCCATTGGTCTCGGGGTATTCAGGGTCAAAGGTGGTTCCGCCGGTCAGCATGTCGAGGAAGCCATCCTTGTTGATATCAGCGATGCGAACACCACCATAGGATGATTCCGAGGTGATCTCACTGGTCCGTTGAAAACCACGGTCACTGCCCCAGTGCACGGTGATGCCGCTCTGCTCGTGCGCGACGCCCTGGATGAAATTTTCGCGGGTGAGGATGAGGTCGACATATCCGTCGTCATCGAGATCCGCCTGGCCGATGCCGAATATCTGGTGGGTGGGAAAAGAGACCGCCGGCCTGGCGGCGAAGGAGCGGGTGCCGTCGCCCCAGTAAAGATCGGTCTGGGAAGCCCCGTCGCGAAAACCGCCCTCATCGTTGAAGAAGACGACATCTGGTGCGCCGTCATTGTTCAGGTCGCCGACGGTGTTGGCCACTGAGCCGGCAGTGGGCAGTTGCGAGTGATTGCCGAAGCGGAAGCGGCCCTCCTCATTCCAGTAGATGTAGGAAAAGATGCTGCGCTGATTGGTGACATTGGCGTTGCTGAAAACCAGTTCGGGATAGCCATCCTCGTTCAGGTCGCGAGCGCTGACCCAGCTGGCCCCCAGGGTCGGCAGTCTGAGGACGTCGTTGTGGCTGAGGCGGCCGAGTGTCGAGTAGAAGACGAGGGAATCCGTCCAGGTGGCACCGCCCTCGCTCTGGTAGTTGGCCACAATCAGATCGTCGTTCCGTCCCGGTCCACATCCGCGGCACAGAGCCTGCGGGGCATTTGCACAGCGAGTTCAAGGGAATCGTCCCTGGAAAACCGACCATCGCGGGCATACAGGATGGTCACTGTCTCCGGCCTGCCGATCGCGAGATCCCGAGCGCCGTCGGCATCGAAATCACCGAGGGCGAGGACATCGCCGGCCATCTCGAGATGTGCCTTTGCCACGCCCGTGGCAAAGGCGCCGTCAACCGATCTCAGCAGATGGATTCTTTCCGAGGTCTGGACGATCAGGTCGTCCTTTTCGTCGCCATCGAGATCGGCGGTGAGAACGAAGCGGGCAGGTTCGCCATCGAGCGGCAGTGTCAGACGATGGGCCGGATCGAAGCCCTCGGGGGAATTCCAATAGATCAGGCTGACTTTTCCCTTGGAGTCTCCCTTCGGATCCATCCATTCGCAGGCGATGGCAAGATCCGCCCAGCCGTCACCGTTGAAGTCGCCGGAAGTGATCATCCGGCCGGAAAAGGCGGGGAGGGCGGTTCGCTGGTGGGCTGAAAAACCGGTTGGCGTGCCCCAATAGATCCAGGAACTGACTTCCTTGACGTGGCTGTCGGCAGCGTTGGACACGATCAGGTCGTTCAGTCCATCCTTGTTCAAGTCGGCCACCAGGCCCGAACTGGACCCGCCTCCCGGCAGTTCGATGCGGGTGCGGGCGTCGACTTCACCGTGCCGATTGATATAGAGATAGGTGTTTTCCTTTTCTGTCTGGGAGTGACCGGATGGCACAACCAGATCGACGAAGCCATCCTGGTTCAAATCCCAGCGGCTGATCATCTGGATCCGGCCCCGGGCGGAGACATACAGGTTGCTGCCGCCGTCGAGAAACGTGCCATCACTGAAGCCTTCAAAAGTTTCCTCGGTCCAGGTGGAGGCCGCCCGGATCTCCGGTGTCAGGTTGAGCAGGCAGAGGGAGAGCGCAAAGAGTCCTGCTTCGAAGGGTCGACGGCAGAAGGGACGATTGGACGGACGGTAGGTCCTATGGTCGTTTTCGGGGCAGGAATTTTTCATGGGGCGGGATGGACCGGAAAGAGAAGGGGCGGCCTGTCGGCGGGCACTGGGGATGCGCGTGATGGGTGCCCATTTAGCACTCGACAGGGTTTACTGAGAATGTACTGATATGATGAGTTGAGTCGCAATGGCAAACCCGTTTTCCAATTCCCGGCCGTCATCCGATGCCTCTCCAATCCAGGCAGCCAGGCCTCGGGGAATCGTGACTGCGTTGATCACTCCGATGACGGCAGACCACGGTCTGGACAGACCTGCCCTTGAAGGTCTGCTCGAACGACAGATTCAATCCGGTGTCCACGGTATCTTCGTGCTGGGATCGGTGGGCGAAGGTCCCCTTCTGACGGAAACCATGTCGGCCGAGGTGGCCCGCTGCACAACCGAGGTGATTGGCGGGCGTTGCCCGGTCCTCGGGGGCGCCATCGACAATTCGGTGGAGCGGTGCCTGCGACGGTTGGATGCCCTGGCTGAAGCGGGAGTGGATATCGGGGTGCTGACCCTGCCCTGCTACGGCTGGCCTCACCGGGTGGCGGAGAGTGTCTCGTTCTTCAGCGACGTGGCGAAGCGCTCACCATTGCCCATCATGGCTTACGACCTGCCCAAAGTGGTCGGGTGGCGGATGCCCATCGAACTGATCGAAGCTCTCTTCGAGATCAGGAACCTGATCGGACTGAAGTGCACCCACGCAGACGCTCCTGCGATGCTGGAGGCGTGTTCATCGCCCAGGAGACCGGCCGGCTTTGCGTTCCTTCCCGGGAATTCAGCGCTGGTTCTGCCCATGCTCCAGGCGGGGGCCGACGGTCTGGTCTGCACTCCGTCAAACGTTTTTCCGGAGCCCTTTGTGGAGCTCTACCGGGCCTTCGAAGAGCAGCGGCTGGATGCGGCCCAGGCGATCGCGGATCATGTCCTGCCCGGATTGGTGGAACTCTTGGGTATTCTGCCCAATGGAGCGGGCAGCATCAAGGCGGTGCTGGAGGTTCAGGGGCTCGCCTGGAGGTACACCGCCCCTCCGTGGCCGCAGGCTTCCGGGAAGGAGATGGAGGTGGCGAAGAAGATTCTCGAAAAGATCAACCGTTCACTGAAAATCGGCGAGGGATTGCCAGTGGAATGAGACGGGGGGCGCCTCCTGGAGAGTTTCCTGACCCGCGCCCCCGGATCCCAGCTTAAGTTTTCAACCCAGCCTCAGGAAAGCAGACACATGCATGACTTGAACACCAATCCGCGCCGGGCGATTCTTACCGCCCTGCTTTTGAGTCTGTTGCCGTTGACCTTGAAGGCGGCGGCTCCCTACTTTGCCACAGGGGCGCGAGTAGGCGAGGTTTCCCAGGATTCCGCCATCATCTGGAGCCGGCTGACCGCCGAGAAGGACCGGCGGTGGGATGGCGTGGTTCCGATGCCCCTGATGAGCCCCACACGGGTCATTTCTGAATCGCCGGATATCCCGGCCTCCGAATGGGAAGGCGCCGTGCCGGGCATCGCCGGGGAGATCCGGGTGGCGTTTTCGGTGAACCCCGTTTGCGGCGAAGAGGCTCAGCGTACTGATTGGGTGAAGGTCGATGAAGGCACCGACTTTTCCCACAGCTTTCACCTGCGCGGATTGCAGAGTGGAACGCGCTATTATTATGTGATCGAAGGTCGTTTGACCGTGGATGCCCCGGTTTCCCGGAGTGAGGTGGGGACTTTCGGGACAGCGCCCGATCCGGATGAATGGGAGGATGTCTGGTTCTCGGTCATGACCTGCCAGCTCTACTACCAGCGCGACGATCGCAACGGGTTTCGTCTTTACCGCTCATTGGCCCACCTGAGCCCGATCTTTCTCGATTACCCCGACTTCATGGTGCGGACCGGCGACAACGTTTATTACGACAGGGATAATCCGCGGGGCAGCACCGTCGATCTCTGCCGCTTGCATTGGCAGCGGATGTTCTCCCTGCCCCTGTTGCTGGACTTCCTGCGCCAGGTACCAAGTTATTGGCAGAAGGACGACCACGACGCTTTCTTTGATGATTCCTATCCGGGATTGAAGGCCCCGTGGATCGAGCCGTTGACCTATGAGGACGGGGCACGTATCTTTCGGGAACAGACGCCGGTCGGGGACGATCTTTACCGAACCTACCGATGGGGCAGGGGTATCCAGATCTGGCTGACGGAAAACCGTGATTTTCGAACGCCGGACACCATGCCTGACGGGCCGGACAAGACGATCTGGGGACGGGAACAGAAGGAATGGCTGAAGCGGACGCTTCTCGAGAGCGATGCCCCCTTCAAGATCATTGTCAGTCCGACTGCGCTGGTCGGTCCCGACAACCGCGACCAGGCCGACAATCACGCCAACGAAGCCTTCCGACGCGAGGGCGACGAGTTTCGCCAGTGGGCGTACGCCAATGGCCTGACGAAGAATCTGTTCATCCTGGCCGGCGACCGTCACTGGCAGTACGCCTCGACGGATCCCAAGACGGGTCTGCGCGAGTTTGCCTGCGGTCCGGCTTCCGATGAGATGGTTCTCAACGGCCCGGGATACGACTCCAATTATCACTCTTTCTACCGATCGGGCGGCGGCTTCATCACGGTCAGCTTCCGTAAAGGAACCAAGAAGGTATTGGCGAATCCGCAGCGGGTGGTGGTCGAGGATGGCGCCCCGATCCTGACCATCCGGATCCATGATGTGGACGGCAAGGTGGTCCATGAGGTTCGCGAGGTCGCGACTCTCTAGAAGAGGTTCGCCAACCAGAAAAAACACATGATCAGTCGCCGACAGTTCTTACAGGGATCCGGTTTGCTGGCCGCTGGCGCGCTCGCCGGGCCGATCCGCGCAGCCGGTTCCGTCCTGGCCGCTCCATCCGGCAAGGTCGGTTCGATGAAGATCGCCTCTGTCAAGACGGCGGCCATCGACATCAAGTACAAGACGCACCTGGTCAAGGTGACGACCGACTCCGGTCTGTTCGGAATCGGCGAGGCCTATCCCAAGGCCGAAGTCGCCGATGACATCGCGCTGATGGGCCGGAAGATTATCGGCGAGGATCCGCTCAATGTGGAATCGCTCGTCTTCAGTCTGACCCAGCAGTTCTGGTCACGGGGGTCGCGGACCGGTTCGCTCTGCGGCGCCATCGCGGGCATTGAGACTGCCCTTTATGACCTGGCCGGCAAGATTCTGGGCATTCCGGTCTATGTCTTGCTCGGAGGCACCTACCACGACAGGATTCTGCTCTACAACGACGCAGATTCGCCTGACAGCAAGACCTTCGATGCCCAGGCCTGGGCGGCGACCGCCCTCGCCTCAAAGGAGGCGGGATTCCGGGCGGTCAAACACAGCCTGCCGAAGTACGACAGCTCCATCAACGGCACCATCACGCCGGGCACCCTGCGCAAGTGGGTCCGTATTCTTGAGGCGACGGTGGACGCATTGGGAGACGATACCCGGATTGGCGTCGACCTTCACTGGAAGTATCAGTCGGTTGATGTCCTGCGTTTCACGCATATGATCCGCGACTTGAATATCTGGTTTCTCGAGGATCCCATTCAGCCTGAGGATATCGAGGGACACCGTCGGATCAAGGAGAAGAGCGTGGTCCCGATCCTTACCGGGGAAAACCTCTACCACCGCCAGGGGTTCAGGCAGTTGATTGAGACGCAGGCCTGCGACATGGTGCACATAGACGCGCAGAAGTCGGGTGGTCTGTTGGAGATGAAGAAGATCGCAGACTGGGCCGACCTCTATTCCATGCCCATGATCTGTCACAACGGTGCGACTCCGGTCGGAACAATCGCATCGGCCCATGCCTGCAGGGCCATCAAGTCATTCGTGGCTTTGGAGGCGGATACGGCCGAGGGCGACAAGGCTCACTGGCCGGACCTGATCCACCATGAAGGCCCGCTCTTCAGGGACGGCTACCTCGAGGTTTCCGACCGACCCGGTCTCGGGATCGAATTGAATGAGGACGTCTGCCGCGAACACCTGGCGGACGATCGTGGTTTCTTCGAATAGACGTGGGTTCTCCCGGGGCGATCGCCATCCCCGTTCCCGCGTGAGATGGCCGGGACGAGCTAAAGGCCTATTCGAAAGTAATGCTGACTTCCGTGAGGTAGGGGGTCGGACCGGCATTGGGCGTCCTGAGACGGGCGCGGTATTGGATCCATCTTCCTTTCAGTTCCGGCAGGGCGGACGGGTTCTGGGTGAACCAGCTGCCTCGTCCCGAGGCACCGAACCAGGGGACTCGCTCGAGATCTTCCCGAGTGTCGGCGAGTCGGATCTGGAACACCACGGATGTGTTGTGGGGTGTATCTGCGTTCCAGGCAATCGTCGCGGGTTGCTCGCCGTCGGGAACCGGAAAAGCGGAGGATAGATAGTCCTCATACAACCCCCGGTCATAGCTGTTTCCCGGATCCCGGAGATTGAGTCCGCTGACCCCGACCGCCTCCACTTCCCAGCGCCGGTCGGCCCGGAATCCGTCTGCACCTCCCCAATAGAGCATGGCCGGAATGGTGTGCCGGTCCGGAATCGGTTCATCGAGGGATCCGGCTTTTCGATGATTCGAAACGAGCAGGTCGATCCAGCCATCGCCGTCGTAGTCGACCGCCTCGCTCCCGGATGCGCCGTAGGTCTCGACCTGCAGCGGCTCCCTGGTCCTGAAGCCGGCCGGGCTGCCCCAGTAAACCAGTGACGGTTGATTGCCTTTCACGGTTGCCGCGTAGCTGGACAGGAAGAGATCGAGCCAGCCGTCCTGGTCGAAGTCGGCGATGCTGTTGTCGTAGGGCGTGGTGGACGGCAGGAGCTCGCGCCGGTCGTTGGAGAATCCTTCCGCTCCGCCATAGTAGACATAGGAATTGATTTCGGCTCCATGCCGGGGACCCCGATGGGGAAGAAGCAGGTCGATCCAGCCGTCGCCGTTGAGATCGGCTCCCTTGATGTACATGAGCTGTTCATCATCGGCAAAGCGGAGGGTGGTCTCGCGGTCGGCCGAGAAACCGTTTTCGTCACCCCACCAGGTCGTGAATGTTCCCCATGCCAGTTGCCCGGTGATATCCAGCCACCCGTCTTTGTTCAGGTCCATCAGGAGGGGCCCCCGGATTTTCTCCTGGTCAAAGGGAATGATCGATCGACGGTCGTGCCGGTATCCCTCGCGAGATCCCCAGAAGATGGGGATGCCGTGGACACCGGGTGAAGATGGGTCGATGCCGGCGCCTCCCGATACGATATCGAGATAACCGTCACGATTGAGGTCGGCCAGGCGCACGCCGCCGTAGGCGGATCCGAGCGAAAGATTGGTTGGCGCTTCGAAGCCGGATTCACCACCCCATTGAATGGCGATACCGCTCTGTTCATGATCGACGCCCGAGATGAACCGGTCCTCGCAGAAAAGCAGATCAACCGCTCCATCATCGTCCAGATCCGCGTGGCCATACCCGAAGACGTGATGGGTCTGGAATTCGGTTCGCCTGGTGATCGAGAAATTGCGGGTTCCGTCGCCCCAATAGACAGGGGATTTCTGGGGTCCGTCGCGAAAACCACCCTCGTATTGCAGGAAAACAATATCGTCCCATCCGTCGTTGTTCACGTCGCCGAGGGCGTTGGCCACGGATCCTTCAGTCCGCAGCTGGGAGTGGTTCCCGAAGCGATAGGAACCTCCCTCGTTCCAGAAAATATAGGAGAGGAGGGTCAGCTCGTTGGTGACGCGGCCGTTGCTGATGACGATCTCTGGCCGCCCGTCACCATTCAGGTCGCCCGCACTGACGCCGCTGGCGCCGAGCGTCGGCAGGCTGAGCGGTTCCCGGGTGGTGAAGTCGCCGCCGTCGGAATAGTAAACATGGGAATCGGTCCACGTTGCTCCGCCCGGGGTCGCAAAGTCCGCGATGACCACGTCGTCCCGGCCATCGCCGTCGACATCGGCGAAGATGGCCTCCTTGGGCCGGGAGGCATCAAGGAAGACCGCGTCCGAGGGCTCAAAGCGGCCTTCGCGACCGTAGAGGAGGGCGACCCGGTCAACCAGGCAGATCAGCAGATCGAGGTCCCCGTCCCCGTCCGCATCACCGAGCGCCACGCTCTGCCCGGCAAAGGGCATGGCCTGCCGCCCCGCCGAATTGGCAAACGCATCCTTCGATGACAAGAGCGTCCAGGTCATGCCGGCGGCGATCATCACAAGATCATCGCGTCCGTCGTGATCGAGGTCGGCGGCGGCGACGTCAAGGGCTCCTTCGTCAGCAAAGCTCAGGGGAAGCAGGTTCTTGCCGCTGAATCCTTCCGGCGAATTCCAGTAGATGAAGCTCATCCGGGGTCCATGGGGGATGGGGTCACCGCCGTCCTGCCATTCACCACCCGCCTGCCATTCGCAGGCCGCAGCGAGATCCAGCCACCCGTCTCCGTCGAAGTCGCCCGCGGCCACGCCGCGGTTCCGGTAGGCGGGGAGTTTGACCCGGTGTCCCGCATCGTAGCCGGTCTCGGTGCCGTAGAAGATCCATGTATCCAGATCATGGTAGTGATTGTCGGCATAGTTGGCGATGACCAGGTCGTTGCGCCCATCCTGGTCAAAATCGGCCACCAGGCCGTCCAGTGCGTAGTTGCCCGGCAACTCGATGCGGGTCCGTCCGTCGATATCGCCGCCCCTGTTCAGATAAACGAATGTCCGTTCATGCTCGGTATGGCCGTGGCCGGAAGGAAGGACCAGGTCGGGGTGGCCGTCATTGTTCAGGTCCCAGCGGTTGATCATCTGGATACGACCGCGGGCCGAGACGTAGAGATTGCTGCCGGCGTCGAGGAATTCACCGTCGCGGAAATCCTGAAAGGTGTTCTCGGTCCAGACCGTGCCGGCGAGTCCGGATGTGACCCACCACAGGGCAAGGCCGCCCGGTCCGAGCAGGGCGGGCCAGCTTGCGGTTGAAGCCCGTAGGTGGGCGGGGTGGTGGCGGCGGTGGATCATGGCGATCGACAGGGTCCGGGTGGGCGGGGATGAGAGATGGATGATTGGCTGGAGTTTCCTGAGGGAATGACGCCGGCCCGGATCCGTCGAATGTTCAACAGGGTCTCAGGTCCGGCGGGCCGTGAAGAAGGTACCCTTGACCACCGTGTGACCGTCTTCCTTGACCTCGTTGAAGACGACAAATCGCCCGGGACCCGCGTGAGCGAGATATCCGTAGGCGTCGGACGGACCGAACTGGAAGGGTCCCTCCCAGGTGGCTCCGTTGTCGACGGAAAAGATCAGCCAGCTTCCAGGCCGGTTGTAAGTGCAGACAGTGACCCCGTTTTCGAGCAGGAGAAGATCGGGGCCGACACCCCGATCGGCGATTTGAGCCGGAGGCGACCAGGTCTGCCCAAGATCCCCGGAGCGTGCGCAATAGAGCGGGGTGGGGAAGAGTGTTCCTGCCCCCGGATTTCGTCCGCCCGACCGCATCACACAAAGAAGGTCGCCGTTGGGTGCCTCAATCAGATCTGCCTCCCTGAATCCTTCCTGGGTGATGGCGGGACCGACCCGCAATGGAAGCGTGTCCTCAGTCTCGTAGCCGAGCTCGGCACGGGGATGCCCTGAAGGTACACCCCGGACGAGCATGCGGTCATAGGCCACCAGGACCGGATTCCCCCAGGTGCGACCATGGTCGGCCGAAAAGACAACGATGGTCCGGTACTTGAGTTGGCCGAGTTCGGGCGGATAGCCGTCACAGAGCATGGTGTCGCCCCGGTAGTTGCCATACATCGATGCGATCAGGCGGCCGTCATTGAGCTTGAGGATCCCGTGATGAAAGAGGAAGCCGTCGATGATTGCGCCGCCGCCCAGAACGGTGGGAGCGGCCTCCGGGACATCGATCACCGGGGTCTCCTTCTGGAAAGTCACCCCATTGTCCAGAGAACGTCGCAAGCCGCCCGAGAAGAGATCATCCTCGCGCCGTCTTGTATTCCTCTCCAGTGCGATGACTTCGCCGTCACCCAGGTCGATCGCGACCTTCTCGCTCGGGCCTTCCGGACCGATCTGCCAGGTTTGCCCCAGGTCCGTTGACCAACTGCAATTGCCCTTCGTTCCCACCACGATGGTTCCATTGTTGAACTGGAAAGCCAGCGAACTCTCGATTCCCGGAATGCTGACAGAACCCTCCTGTTCAACGATCAGGCCACTGGCTTCCATGGCGGCAGTTGGGGCTGCCCGGCCGATGGGGCCGAGTGAGAGAACGAGTACCCAGGTGAAACGGGTCAGTCGAGCCGCCGCGTAGCCGGAAAAGGTCCCCGGGCTGGACGGATTTGGGTTGCCTGAATGCACAACAACTCATCATATAAGTACAATACCTGAGGCAAGCGTAATTGATCGGATGGAATGGACAATTCCCGGGACCCCGGCAGGCGTTGGATCCGCATCGCCGCTGCCTGGCCATGAGGCCGTCCGTCCGAACTCGGAGCCCCACCGGTCCACCGACGCCGCCGGAAAGGCAAAGATGGCTTGACTCATTGGAAATCCGAAGGGTAACACATCATATAAGTTTAATGAGTTTATAGTCATCTTCCGCTCATTGCTTTCTTCATGACCGGCGACCGCCCACTCCTGATCCTCCTTTCCCTGGCCTGTTGTCTTCTGAATCCGGCAGGGGCGCAGGAATCCGAATCCTGGAAAGAGTCCGGATTCGAAGCCTTTGCGGACGGGACCTTCTCTGACGGCGGTGCCAACACTTACGTTTCGGCCTCCGGTCGTCTGCAGCTCGTCAACCGTTGGGATGTGAATGGGGACGGTTTCATCGATCTGCTTTGCCCGAACTCGCATCCCCTTCTCGAGATGCTCGACATGTCGATCTACTGGGGGAACGGCAGGGATTTCAGCATTCGCCGGCACAGCTATGTCCCGGCTGACGGGCCGATGTGGGTGGCCCCCGGCGACCTCGATCTCGACGGCTCGATTGATCTGGTGGTCGCCAACTATTCCAATGGCACCTGGACCAGCATGGATTCGGCCATTTACTGGGGTGGTGAAAGGGATCCTTCTGCGATGGATGTTGCCGACTGGGTGAGCCCGCCGTTCCGCGGCAAATCCATGCTCCCGACAAAGAACGCCCAGGGGGTGATTCAGGCGGACCTGAACCGCGATGGGTACCCGGAGATCGTTTTTGCCATGTCCGCCGGTTTCTGGGAATATCGGGGCACGGGTCCGGTCCCGGGATCGCGCATCTACTGGAACCGCCAGGGACGGTTTGCGCGCGACGACTTTACGCCGTTCGACACGCAAGGTGCGACCGACGTCGCGGCTGCGGACATCAACGGTGACGGCTGGCCGGATCTGGCGTTTTCCAACGGTCTGGGGATAGAGTCCTACATCTACTTCGGTGGCGCTGACGGTTTCTCGGAGCAGCGACGGGTCGGTCTGTTAACCGCGGGCGCCCAGGCCACCTGCCTGGCGGATATTGATGGCGATGGTGACGTTGATGTCTTGTTCGCGAACGAATCCGGACCGGTATCGACCGCCTACCTGAACGTGTCCGGCGACTTTTCGCCCGACCACCGCGTGGATTTTCAAACCCACTATGCGAAGGATGTCGTGGTGGCGGATTTCAACCGCGATGGCGCGGCGGATGTTTTCTTCACCAACCACCTGTTTGCCGAGGAGGGAAAAGAGCGGTTCGGCACGCGTATGACGACTTCGTTCCTCTATTTCGGCGGAGCAGACGGCTTTGATCCGGTTCGCCGGCAGGAGCTCCAGACGATTGGGGCCTGGGGGGCGAGTGCCGCGGATTTGAATGAGGATGGCTGGGTCGATCTGCTGGTCTGCAATTTCCAGGAACACTACTCGTTTGAGGTCCCCTCGTTCATTTATTGGAACGGTCCTGACGGCTTTCAGACGAACCTCAGAACCCCTCTCTACGAGCATGGCGCCCAGGGCAATGCCATCGCCGATTTCGATGGCGACGGGCATCCGGATGTCCTGATCACATCGATGATGGGGCGGTCCCGGGGCGACTATGATCCCTCTTACCTCTATTTCGGAAATGCCCGGGGCGAATACTCGACGACGGACCGGATTCTCCTTCCGGGTCGCGAGCCCTATGAGCAGGCCATGGCCGACATCGACGATGATGGCCGGGTGGACATTGTCCTCCTCAACCAGGGAGAGGTCACGCGTTACGAAAACGAGGCGTTCATCTACTGGAATCAGGAAAACCAGTTTGATCCCTGGCGGGTTTCGGGGCTGCCGGCCCATGCCGGGGTGGGGGTGGAGATCGCGGACCTGGATCGGGACGGCTATCTGGACGTGATCATTGCCAACAACAAGCCTTATGCCTCCTCCCGGGATGAAGACGGCAGGGAGACACCTTCGCTCGGCTCGTTCATCTATTGGGGCGCGCCCGGAGGTTTTGTGGTGACCGACCGGTTGGAACTGCCGATCTGGCAATGCCGGTCACCGTCGATCGCGGATCTGAACGGAGATGGACACCTGGACCTGGTCTTTGCCGGAGAGGGAGCGTCCATCTTCTGGGGTGACGGCTCGCGACGCTACGGCAATGAGCGCCGCCAGTTTCTCGAGGGCACCCTCGGCACCGCCAACCATCAGACCGAAGTGGCCGACCTGAACCGGGATGGCTTTCTCGACATCATTTTCGCCGGAAGCAAGGTCCTGATCTACCATGGGGATGCGGGGTCCGTCTATTCGCAGGACGATCACGTCGAGTTGGCCATCGACTCGAAGACGATGACGGTGGCGGATGTCGATCAGGATGGATGGCTCGACTTGGTCTGCCCTCTTTACAAGCAGGGGGGAAGTCGATCGCTGGATTCGAGCGTCCTGCTCGGCGGACCGACGGGCTTCGATCTCAACCGCCGAATCACCCTGCCCACGGACGGTGCCACCGGCAGCCTGGTCAGCGATTTCAATTCCGACGGCTACCAGGACATCTTCTTCTTCTGTCACCGGACGGATGGAGACGCGAACACGCCGGGGCAGTATGCCGACCACCAGACCGATTCACGTCTGTATTGGGGAAGTGCGGAAGGCTTCAGTGCCGGGAAATACCTGCGTATTCCCACGGTGGGCGTCCATTACGACATGGGCATGGACATCGGCCGGATCAACGATCGGCGTTTCCAGTGGGAATACACATCGTCCGCTTATGAGGCCGGAGATGCGGTCTGGAAGCGCCTGCTCTGGGAGGCGGAAACACCCGGGCAAACCCGGATCCGTTTCCAGGTTCGATCGGCACCGACCGCGGAGGCGTTGGCCGCGGCGGAGTGGCGTGGACCGGACGGTCCGGACAGTTTCTACGACAGGACCGGGGCTGAACTGCCGGCCCCGGATGCCGGGCGCTGGATCCAGTATAGGGTAATTCTGGATACGGCAAACGGTGCCGCCTCGCCGGTGCTGACCTCGGTAGAGGTCGAATTTCGCTAGTGGCGCCGGCTGGCGCCCAAATCCCGTTCCTCGAACCGAACCCCCTGAAGAAGCCATGAAACTCACCTTTGATTCAATCCGCCGATTCATTTCTCTTCCGGCAGCCATGATGGTGTGGATGGCCTGCCTGCCCGTGAATCCTGCCTTCGGCCGTCCGGTGGGCGACATGTCGCGGGTTGGCCCGCGCACGGAAGCCGTGGCGATCGGGAACTTCGCCAGAGTCTACTACGTTTCCGCCTCCACCGGAAGCGACGCCAAGGGGGATGGATCTGTCGAACGACCCTGGGCTTCCGTTTCGGGGGCACTCGCGGCGGTGGAGGATGCGACCATGGATTCCCCGGTCGCCCTGCTCGTGGCCGCCGGCGAGTACCGTGGCCGGACCCTGGTCTGCCGGTCCTTTGTCAGCCTTTACGGCGGATTTTCGCCCGTTACCTGGGACCGCGACATATTCGAATTCGAAACGATCCTGGACGGTCAGCAGGCCCGTCGGGTTCTGGTCGGTGCCAACGGATGTCAGGTGGATGGATTCGTGATCCGGAACGGCCGCGCGGACGGACCGGGCGGGGGCTTTTTCTGCGACAATACCTCGCCTCTCATTTCGAACAATCAGTTTCTGGGCAATCACACCCTGTCTCCTCCGAACGTCCGTGCGGACCGGATCCATCAGGAGGGTAACCGGGGTGGCGCATTGGCGGCCTGGTATGACGCGGCTCCCGTTGTCCGGAACAACCTCTTCTCGGGAAACTGGACGGAATTCGGAGATGGCGGCGCTGTCGCCGTCTATGGATGGTCGCGGTTGGAGGGACGCCCGCAGCCGCTGATCAAGGACAATGTCTTTGTGGGGAACCGCTCCGGAACGAAGGACTTCTATCGGACCCGCAGCAGCAGCGGCGGGGCCATTGTCTGCAGTCATGAGTCGGATCCGGAGATTCGCAACAACGTCATCGCCATGAACCGGGCGATGGGACGCAGCGATGCCGGTGGCGTCTACGTGGAATACTATTCCGCTCCCCGGATCCTCGGAAACTGGATTGTCGGCAATGAAGGTGATGACGATGGAGGCGGCATCTACTCGATGCGGGACGGAGAACCTCTGATCGAGGGCAATTTGATCGCGGGCAACTGGACAACCGGTGGAGGGGTCGGTGGTGTTCGCCTGAGCAAGGAGGGTCGGATGCGCCTGATCGGCAATATCATCGTGCGGAACCAGTCGGGCGGGGGCGTCTCCCTTGTCGACGGACACGCCCTGGTGGAAGGAAACCTGATCGCGGAGAACCGGGGGGGGGCCGGCCTGGTCTACCGCCAGACATTCGTCCACTACCAGCCGTCCGTGATTCGAGCCAATCACGTATCGGGGAATGAGTCGGGTGAGATTTCAATCGAACCTCACGCCGGTCTATCACCGATCGTGGAAGGCAATACCGAAGAGCCCGTCGCGACGGATATCGAGGCTCCGGGCATTGAATTTCCGATCCAGGGTGCGGTTTATGACGAACGCCTCCACCAGACCGAGTTCGTGGTCGATGAGGCCTTACCCGCTGCGGGATTGGTCGGCCGGGCGATGCGGGTGGGTGACCGGTGGAGCGTGATCTGTTCGTCTTCCGGAAACACCCTGCGGGTCTGGGGCGAAATCACCGGTGAACGGGACGACCGCGGCGGCGGGACCCTCGCCGTCTTGCCGGATTATTCGCTGGAGCGCTGACGGGATGCTCGACGGAGGTGTCCAATGATCACAGGATACCTCCCGATACCTCAAGCAGATGGCTCATCTTCCCTTGCCTGCTCCGGCCGGTCGTGCGGCCGGCGACGACTTCGACGCGGTCTGTCGGTTGATCCGTGAAGAATCGCGCAAGATCGTGGTCTTGGACGATGATCCCACCGGGACGCAAACCATTCATGGACTTGAAGTGCTGACGGAGTGGTCGGTTCCCGCACTCGAGCGGGGACTGAAGGATGTGCGCCCCGGATTCTTCATCCTGACGAATTCGCGCGCATTGAGCGAACCCGCAGCGGTTGCCCTCAACGCCGGGATTGCCGACAACCTTCGGAAGGCGGCCGTCACTTCTGGAGTCGACTTCTCCATCATCAGCCGAAGCGATTCGACCCTGCGTGGGCATTTCGCGGCCGAGATCAACGTCTTGGCGGAAAGATCCATCGAACCGGTCGATGGCATTGTGGTCATCCCGGCCTTCTTTGAGGGCGGCCGGTATACCATCGAAAACGTCCATTACGTTGCCCAGGGCGATGTCCTGATCCCGGCCGCCGAGACCGAGTTCGCCCGGGATGTCACCTTCGGTTTTCGCCATTCGGATCTGACCCGATGGATCGAGGAGAAGACCAGGGGTGTGGTGAAGGCCGGCCAGGTTCGGTCGATTTCCCTGGAGACACTGCGAACGGCCGGGGCGGAGGGTGTCCGGGCCCGGTTGGCTCTCGTCCATGGGACCGGGCTGATCATCGTCAACGCGGAGAATTACCGGGACATGGAGGCTTTCGTTCACGGGTTGTTGCTGGCTGAGCGCGACGGGAAGCGCTTCCTCTTCAGGACCGCGGCGAGCTTCGTCCGTATTCGTGCTGGAATCACGGAACAGCCGCTGTTGGCCGCGGGAGAGATCAGGGACGGAAGTGGAAATGGAGGATTGGTGGTCGTCGGATCCTATGTGAAGAAGACCTCGGAACAGCTGGAACAGGCGTTGTCGTTGCCCCGAGTGGAGCCGATTGAACTGGTCGTGGACCGATTGATCGATCGCCGGCAGGGCGATCTTGAGATCGCAAGGGTCGCGGCAGCAGCCGGCGAGGCCATCGGCCGTGGTGTGACCGCCCTGGTCTTTACCAGTCGGTCGGAGAAAAGTGCGCTGGGTCGGGCAGGATCACTTGAGGTGGCCCAGGTGGTCTCGAACGCATTGGTCGGTGTCCTGCGCTCGGTCCGATTGCGCCCTTCGTTTGTCTTGGCCAAGGGAGGCATCACCTCCAGTGATCTCGCGGTCAAGGGATTGGGGGTCCGCAGTGCGCTGGTTCTGGGTCAGGTCGCCGCCGGTGTTCCCGTCTGGCAGATCGGCGAGGAGAGCCTTTATCCGGGACTCAAATACATCATCTTCCCGGGAAATGTGGGCTCCCGTGATTCCCTTCGCAAGTTGCTGACGGACCTTTAGCCACCTTAGCGGATCAACACACACCCAAAGATGGAAGGCTTGGTGACCCTGCGGCTGCTCGGGAGAATTGTCCGCGTACAGGAGAAACGGAGTCCGAGCACTCCAAACGCATCGTGGCCTGTCAGCTCAAGGCTGGAAACCGGCCGTCAGCCGGGAGATCTCAGCGCGGACGGATGACGACGTCGTCGATCAGGTAGCGGCTGCGGGGGGCGCGGGTTCCCGCGCCGGGAAGGTCCTCCTGGTCGAGGCCGGGATTGCCGGGGTAACCATCCCGGAGGGCGGCCCGCACATCCATCCGCCAGGGTCCGGTTCGGAGCACGAGTCGCTGCAGCGTCTCGACGGACCCGTTGAAAGAGATCGCTTCCGGAAGAGAACGTCCGTCGACCGTGCAGCGGTACTCACCGGCTTCACAGTCGAGGTCCAGCTCGATCGTGATCCAGCGCTGGGTTTCGATCCGGGTTGGACTGGCTTCGACCGTTCCGTGATCGAACATCAACCATGCCGGGTCCAGACGAAGACGCACGGGGCGTTCGCTGCGGGCTCCCTGGACTTCGATTTCCAGAGCGCCGTGTCCGATCTCGGCGAGAAAGACCCGAAAGGAGGCTCTCAGGCGGACCGATTCGGGGAAGAACCGCTCGACCTTGGCATAGTCCCACGGTTCATCGTCGATCAACTCAAGGCAGCGGTTGGAAGGATCGAGAGGATCGCCGACGATCGAGGCCGGCGCCCACTGCGGCAGGTAGAGGTTCCAATCCGTCAGGTCGCGGATTGAGCCCACACTGTCGAAAGCCTCATCAACCGGATCTTCCACCCGGTCCGTGACCGGCACCCGGACGCGGGCGACCCAGATGTCCTCCTTGTTCACGCTGTAGGTCACCCAGAGATTGCCGTCGGGTGCTTCGCCGTTGCCCGGGATGATCCCGCGGACATACTGCGGTCCCTGATTCTTGTGAATGCCCTGGTAACGCATCGGCGGGACTTCCGGGTGGACAGCCAGGAGGTGGTCGAAGGACCGTCCGTCGTTCCCGGTGACGATGGAGAGCGGATAGCGACTGCGACCGGAGGCGCTGTGGTCGTAAACCAGGGCATAGGTGCCATCACTCAGGCGCTGACCCCAGACCTTGGCGTTGATCTCGGGAAGATTGTGTCGGCCCCATTGCCAGGTCCGGCCCCTGTCGGCGGTCAGGCCGGCGAATCCTCCTTTCCACAAGCCGACGGTCATCCCGTCGGCGCGCTCATAAAAGCTGAGGGCCTTGGCTTCGATCCCGTCGGGGAACTCAGGGAAGAATCCATCCTTCTGTCGGTCGTCCTCCCACCACTGCAGGGTCATCAGCCGGTCCGCCAGCAGGGCATCACAGGCCTCGATGAAACCGGTGTCCGGACTCGAGGTGTAGAAAGGGAACGGCAGGTCCGATTCCTTCCAGCCCGCCTCCCGGTTGAGACGGATGAAATGAACGGGGCCAACCGATCCATCGGGGCCGACTTCGCGAACGACCCGCCCCAAGCCCTGCCCTCGATTGGGTCCGTAACGCGGCGTTGGTGAGTACCCGTAGAATCCTGACATGAGAAGCCGGCCGTTTGGAGCCACGTACCAGCCCATGCGCTGGTGCATGATGCCGGGAAAACCCGCCGGGATGGGCTCGAGTTGCTCTCCGTCAAAATAGCGTGGCGGGGGCTGGAAGGCCTGGAGGTGCAGAACGGGGAAGGCGACCTCGGGCCGTGTCCAGTGGTATCCGTCCAGAGATGACAGAAAGTCGGTCCGGCCGGGCACCCCGTGTTCTTCCTTCAGGTTGGTCACGTATTCGACCCAGAAGCGGCCCTGCCAGTGGGCCAGCATCGGGGCGTGGTTGTAAGTCCAACCGACGAGGTCGCCGGTCGCTTCGGGAGGGGCCATCCGGTTGGCCCTCACCGCCTGGATGCGATGGACGCCCACGGCATGACGAAGGTTGCCGTGATAGACGTCGCGGTCGGTGTTCTCGGTGCCCATATACTCGGCGATGAGGGGTCCGGACAGATCGAGTTTGGGCGGCACGGCGTCGGCCGGAGACAGGAGGACGGACAGAGCGAGGAATGCGGCGGCCGGCGGAGGAAAGGCTCGGGATTGGGTTTTCATTTTCAATCAAAGAGGCGTTGGGCGTTTTCGAAGAGGATGGCTCGAAGCTCGGCCGGTTTGAGCCGGAGGGACTCGAGGGTGTCGAGAACGAGCGAGGGCTGGACCCAGGGGTAGTCGCTTCCGAAGACCAGTTGTCCGGGGCCGACCAGATCCAGCATCAGGCGGATGGCCGAGGGCTGGGGCGAGACGATGTCAAAGGTCACCTGCCGCAGGTAATCGACGGGTCGCTTCTTCAAGTGGCGCGGACCGCGTTTGAGCACCGTCATCTGATGCTCGATCCGGCCAATGAGAAAGGGGAGGGCACCGCCGAGGTGAGGACAAACCAGCCTGAGACCGGGATGGCGGTCGAGCACTCCGGAGAGGATGAGGCGGAGCAGGGCCACCGTGTCCTCGAACATATTGCCCACTGCGGCGATCATTTCCAGATCGGCCAACGGATCAACCCAGACCGGCTTGGCCGGGTGGATGAAGAGGGGGAGTCCAAGGCTTTCCAGACGGGCGAAAATCGACTCGAAGCGAGGATCATCGGGTAACCGGCCCTTCAGGTTTGAATAAAGGAGGAACCCCTTCAATCCGAGTTCGTCAACCGCGTGGTCGATTTCGCGCAGGCTTGGCTCCACGGCCGGCAGCGGGAGAACGCCCAGTCCGATGAGGCGGTCGGGATGGCGCTCAACCGACCGGGCGATGAAGGTGTTCGTCTCGCGGGCGACCTTGGGTGCGTCGCGGCCGAACCATTCGGGTCCGGGGTCGTTGGGACTCAGGGCGGTCCGGGTGATGCCGGCTGCATCCATCGTGGCGACCAGCCGGTCGAGCCGTTTGTGTGACGGGCTGAGACGCCGTCTCCAGGCGCCCATCACGAGAGTCTCTCCGTTGCCTTCCCGAATGAGGCGGGGGTCGGTTGTCCGGCTGCGAAGGCGGGTCAGCGTCTTCGGTGGGAAGAGGTGGCACTGGCAGTCGATGATGGTGGTATTCTTCCTCAACACGGTGGTTGGCTCACGGGGTGACCGGCAGATTCGAGACGCCCTCCTCACCGGGATGGAAGATATTGTTGGCCATCCGGACGTTTTCGGCACGCCACGCATCATCGAACCAGATCGCCCATTTGTAGCGGGGCGGGGGGCGGACGGCATGGTCGTTTTCCAGAACAAGGTCGCGGCCTCGGTCGTAGATCATGTTGCCCTCAATGATCAGGTCGATCAGGCGGGGGTTGGATTCGAGCGGGCCGGTTCCGATCTTGATCCCGACGGGAGAGGTCTCGGAAGGATCCGCATTCCAGAGCCGCCAGCTCTCCTGGTCGTAGCCCTGATCGGTGATGAGGTTATGGGCGATGATGATGCCGCGCTCCACGTTCTCGTCGCGGACCTCTCCGTGCCTTCCGGTTGAACCGGCTTCCCAGGATTCGCTTCCGGGACGCAGCAGGATTCCGTACTTTCCCGGCTTGTGGAAGACGTTGTTGGAAATGATGACCCCGCGGGCACCGTGGAACGCTTTCATCCCCATGTAGCAGTTGGTGACATGGTTGTTGGTGACGATCATGAAATCGCCGTGGAGGTCCATGCCTTGGGCGGCGTTCTCGATGTAGTTTCCATCGAGCAGGGTAAAGGCGGTCCGGGTGGCGTCATTGACAAGGATGCCCCCGCCCTGGTGCCAGATGAAGACAAAGCCGTCGGCCGAAACCCCATAGGAGGCGAGTTCCCCGAGTTCATCGGCCCGTTCGACGACCTGCCCGAGTTCATACTTTTCCATCACCTCCCGGGTCGGCAGCAGTTCGGTCTCGATGACGCGGTTTCGGATGATCCGGGCTCCGCGGCACCCGACGATCCAGATGCCGTGACCGTTGATGGCATTGAAGGCGTAGCGATAGAGGTCGTTCGTCATCCGGTTGTCCACCGCGACCGTCTTGAAATCGACGACCGAGCAGGACTCCACCGTGACGTAGTCGGATTCACGTATCTCCACCGCGGCCTGTGCAGCCCGGTTTCCGAGAACCGAGATGTTTCGGAGCACGAGGTGGTCGGCCCGTTGGGCCCGGATCGCTCTCTGGTCTTTGCCCAGTTTCGGCTGCGACCGTTTCAGGGTGATCCCCTCGATTTGGACGCGGGTGGCATCCCGGATCTGCAGGATATCCGCATCGTCGTTGGTCTGGATGACCGTGCCCTGGCCGATGAGTCCGGAATCGGCACTGGAAATGACCAGAGGCGCGTCGATCAAGTAGAGCCCCGGCGGCAGATGGACCGGCTGGCCCGGATGGGCGTCGAGGGCTCTCTGGATCGAGGAACCGTCGTTGGGGACGATCTCGGTGGTCGAGGCTGGGGCAGGCGAGGCTGCGAAGACCAGGGCGAGCAAGGGAAGCCAGGTACGTTTCATGGGAAATCAGGTTCGGAGGAGGACTTGGGGACCATCCGGCTGCTTGTTTGAAATAGCGATCTATTTCAAATTTGATCCGATGATATATTCGCGGAAGTGGCAAGACCTATCTTACCCCTGTTGCCAGGGGATGGCATCGTGTCCGTAGATTGTGGAAACCGTTCGGAGCGGATTCCGATATCCGGCAGGTATTTCTTTATAGTCTGTATATCAGCATCTTAATCACAAGAGAGAACCGGCTCGACTGCCCGCCGGGAAGTTTCCAGTTCCGGGATGGTTTGCGGTCTACCCAAGGTCGTCTTCTTCATGAAATAAATCGAATGAACTAAATTCGAGCTTGTCACGATCCGTCAGGATCTCAGTCTTGGAGGTGGGCACGACGCGCCTGCCTGACGCATTCTGTGTCGGCATCCCTGTCCGCAAGACACTTTCAACCCCGATGTCTGCCGGTATCCTGAAACCTCTCGATTGGTTTGTGGTCTTCCTTTACCTCGGCGTGATCGTCTGGCTGGGGGCCCGTTTTGCGCGTCGGCAGGTGAGTTCGGGTCACTATTTCCTCGGGAGCGGGCGCCTCCCGGGGTGGGCGGTCGGCATGTCGATGTTCGCCACCATCATTTCGAGCTGGGCGTTTCTCGCGCTTCCCGGAAAGGCATTTGGCAGCGACCTGCAGTACCTGATGGCGGTGGCCGCAGTGCCCGTGGTGACCTGGATCTCGGTGCGGTGGATCATCCCGATCTTTCGGGGAAAGATCCGGCTCAGCGCCTACGAATACCTGGAGACACGTTTTGGCCGGATCGCCCGGGCCTATGGCAACCTGGCCTTCCTCATTGTGCATTTCGGCAAGATGGCGGCCATCCTCTACCTGCTCTGTCTGGCCCTGGCGGAGATGACGGGATGGAGCATTTTCCTCCTGATCGCCCTGATCGGGGCCGCCACCGTGGCCTACACCTTTGTCGGCGGGATTGAGGGGGTGGTCTGGACGGATGTGGTCCAGGGCGGATTGCTCCTCTTTGGAGGTCTTCTCAGTATCGGGTTCATTTTCCTGCAGGCACCGGGCGGAGCGGGGGCCGTGCTCGAGACCGCCTGGGAGGGGGGCAAGTTCCGGCTGGCGGCCGGTGGCTTTGAGTGGAACCGGCTCGGAGCGGTTGTCCTGGTCTGTTTCGGATTCAATTTCTATCTGCAGAAGTATGTGGCCGACCAGACGGTGGTTCAGCGTTATCTGGTCGCGGGCTCGGCCCGCGGTGCCGCCGGTGCGCTCTGGATGTCCTCCTGGGTCATTCTCTTTGTCTGGATCCTTTTCATGGGATTGGGGGCGTTGCTCTGGTCGTTTTACGAACTCAGGCCCGACCTTCTTCCGGAGGTCACGCGTTCGACGCCGGACAAGGTCTATCCCTTCTTCATCGGTCATCAACTCCCGGCCGGGATATCCGGGTTGGTCCTCTCGGGGCTGGTTGCCGCGACCATGTCCACCCTCTCGTCGGACCTGAACAGCCTGAGCGCCGTGGTCCTGGATGACTACTGCCGGAAACTCAAACCGGGAGGGAGCGACAGGCGGGACCTGGTCACCTCCCGATCGATTGTCGTCCTGGCGGGTGTGCTCGGGGTGGCACTGGCGATGGGTATGACCCGCATCCATTCGATGGCGGATGCGGCCCTGAATTTCGTCTCGATTGTCGGTGGCGGTGTCCTCGGGATGTTTCTCCTTGGATTGACCGTCCCCAAGTGCACCGCGCGCAATCTTCACTGGGGTCTGATCGCCGGTCTCCTGGTGATCCTCTGGGGATTCTTCGGGCGGTCCGGTCCGTCGACGCCGTCCTGGCTGCCGGTCTTTCCCCTGCACCCGCTGTGGATCGGTCTCCTGGGCAACGCGGTGGTTTATACCGTCGGTCTGCTGGCGACCCTTCTTTTCGGGAGCGGGCGATCCGAGCCTTCCCTGACAAGCGAACGATCATGAATGAAACGATGAACACCTACCATGAGCACCCCTGGATGGGGGTTTTTGCGGCGACGCTCTGCCCATTCCTCGCAGATGAGCGGATTGATGAAGAGGGCTTGCGTGCCTATTATGCCTGGCTGTGTGGAATTCCGGGACTCAAGGGCCTGGTCTGCAACGGCCATACGGGTGAGATCATGGCTCTCCGGCCCGAGGAGCGGGTTCGCGTCACGACCATTCTGGCCGAGGAGGTCCGCAAATCCGGGCGGCCGCTCAAGGTGATCTCGGGGATCGCCGCGGAGGGAAGTCTGGTCGCGGTGGAACACGCCCGGGCGGCCCGTGAGGCCGGGGCGGACGCGATCCTCCTGATGCCGCCCCATTACCAGCTTCGGTTCGGCCGGCCGGCTTCGACTGCGATCGGTTTTGTTGAGGATGTGGCCGAGGCGGCCGACATCGACATTGTCATTCACCAATACCCGTCCTGGACCAAGGTCGGCTATTCGCTCAGTGAGATGCTGGAGATGGTCAAGCTGCCCCGGGTCGTCTGCATCAAGATGGGCACCCGTGACATGGCCCGCTGGCTTTACGACTACGAGCAGCTGAAGGCGGCCGCCCCACGCGTGACCATCATCACCTGCCACGACGAGTATCTCCTGCCAACCCTCCTGGAAGCCGGCGATGGCGCCCTGATCGGGTTTGCCGGATTCGCTCCCGAACTGATGGTTGCCCTGGTTGATGCCTGCGTGGCCGGCGACCTGAAAGCGGCCAAGCAGGCGCAGCAGACGGTCGCTCCCCTGGCACGATTGATCTACAACTTCGGGGAGCCCGGGTGCTCGGCTCATCAACGGATGAAGGTCGCCCTCTGGTTGATGGGCCGGATCTCCAGTCCTGTTTTCCGGAGGCCGACCCGCCCCTTGAGCAGGGACCAGGTCGACCGGATCCGCGACGACCTTCATGCCATCGGCTGCCCGACGGTCCGCTGAAAGTTGCAGGTTTTCCTCCCATGCCCCCACCCATCGACCGTCGCTCCTTCATCCGATCCGCCTCGGTGGCGGCGCTGGCCGTGGCCGGTGCCGGACGACTCTCCGGAGCGACGTTGCCCGCCCGCCCGATTCGCGTGGCCCAGATCGGCACGGACCATTCCCATGCCGGAGCCAAGTGGCGGACCCTGCAGGATCTTCCGGAGTTCTTCGACCCGGTCGGGATCTTTGAGCCCGTTCAGGTCAATCGCGAGGGGGCCATGGAGGATGGGGACTTCGAGGGGGCTCGCTGGCTTTCGGAGGAGGAGCTGTTCACGGGTGGGGGAGTGGACGCTGTTCTGATTGAGACAGATCTTCCCGGCCTGGTCCATTGGGCCGATCGCGCCCTGGCACAGGGTTGGCATGTTCACATCGACAAACCGCCGGGTCGCGATCTGGCCGGTCTGGCCGGGCTCCAGGAAAAGGCCCTTGAGATGCACCGCACTCTCCAGATGGGCTACATGTTCCGCTACCATCCCGCCTTCACCTTCTGTCTCCAGGCTGTACGAAGCGGATGGCTGGGGAAAATCCACGCCATACACGGGGACATCGGAAAGGCAATCGGTGCGGAGCGCCGCCCGGGACTGGCTGAAAGCTACGGAGGGTCCATGATGCTGTTGGGGTGTCATCTTCTCGATCTGGCAGTGGCCATTCTCGGACGACCGGAAAACGTCCGCTTTTTCCGTCGAAACTCGCATCCCGAACACGATGCTTTCATGGACAACGAAACGGCGGTTTTGGAATATTCCGATGCGGTGGCCACCATCCGCAGCCTTCTCTTCGAAGTGGGTGGAGGCGACCGGCGTCAATTTGTCGTTTTGGGCGAAAAAGGGACAGTTGAGATCCGGCCCCTGGAGCCGGCCAGGCTCCGCTTGGTCCTTGCTGAACCGGCCGGAGCGTATCCGGCCGGCGAGCACGCGGTCCCGATCGCATCCGTGAATGGCCGCTACCGGACTCAGCTCGAAGACTTTGCCCGGATGGCACGAGGCGCCCCCACCATCCTCACCGGCTTTTCCCCGCAACATGACCGGCTCGTCCAGGAAGTGCTGGCGCAGGCGTCGGGCCTCCCTTTCCGATAACCCCAACTCCGGCTGATATCATGCAGAACCTCTCGCGAAGGACTTTCCTCAAGTCGGCCACTGCCCTGGGGGCGCTCTCTCTCGGCCTTGGCCGCCGATCGGCCTGGAGCCAGCCGGGCGGATCAAACGAGGCCATCCGGATCGCCGTCATCGGCCTTGGCCGCAAGGGCTCGAATCATCTTCAGAATGTGCTGACCACGCCGGGAGTGCGGCTGGCCGCCCTCTGCGATGTCGATCCGGTCGTGCTGGCCCGTGCCCGGGAGGCGCTGCCGTCGTCGGCTTCCGGTGTCTTCCTGACGACCGACGCCCGACAGGTGCTCGAACGCAAGGACGTGGATGCCTTGCTCATTGCCACGACCGATCACTGGCATGCCCTTCTCACCGTCTGGGCCTGCCAGGCCGGTAAGGATGTTTATGTGGAAAAACCGCTGTCCCAGACGGTGCGGGAAGGGCGAAGAATGGTCGAGGCCGCCCGGAAGTACGGTCGAATCGTGCAGCACGGGACCCAGGCCCGTTCGGACATCGCGAATCCCGAAGTGGTGGCCTACCTGAGGGAAGGAAACCTGGGGGCGATCCAGTTTGTCCACGCAGTCTTTTTAAAGCCGAGGGACGATATCGGGCACCCGCTGCCCTGGTATCCGGACTGGCTGGATTACGATCTCTATTGCGGTCCCGCCCCGGTCCGTCCGCTGGTGCGCCGCGAGCTGCATTACGACTGGCACTGGTTCTGGGACACCGGCAACGGGGACGCGACCAATATCGGGGTCCATGTCTTCGACCTGGCGCGCTGGATGGCCGGACATTCGGAGCAGCCCCGCCGGATTCTCAGCCTGGGCGGCCGATTCGCCATCGGGGACAGCGCCGAGACTCCCAACACCCTCCTGACCGTCTTCGATTATGCGGACATACCGGTCTTTCACGAGATACGTGGCCTGCCGGCTTCACCGGGAGATGAGACGATGGACCACGTGCGCGGACTGCGCAGCGGCGTGATGGTGCAGTGTGAGCACGGCTACTTTGCCGGACGCAACGGAGGCTGGGTCTATGACAACGCCGGAAAACGGATCAGGGGTTTTCCGGGTGACGGGGGGGCGGGCCACCTGTCCAATTTCCTCGGAGCCGTGCGCAGTCGCCGGGAGGGGGAACTGGCCGCGTCCATACAAACCGGGTACACCTCGACCACGCCCTGCATCCTGAGCACCCTCTCGCAACGGGTGGGCAGACCCGCGATGCCCGATTCCATTCGGGCCGAATTGGCATCCTTTCCCTATGCGGCCGGGCGCCTGGATTCGATCGAGAAGCACCTTGGGCGGCACGGAGTCGATCTGCGGTCCAACCCGCTGACTCTGGGCCGATGGCTCGAGGTTTCCCCTCTGGATGGAACGATCGAGGCGGTCGGTGGCGGGGACGACGGGGACGCGGCTCTTGTCCATCATCTCTTTGACGGCATTTCCCGCCCCGGCTATGAATTGCCTGACCTGACCTGAACGAAATCTCTCCTTTTCAGACTCTGCAGCCTGTCTCCTCAATCAGACCACACCAAATGAAACAAACCCATCTTATCTGTCGCTTGGCGTGCGTGCTCGCCGCCGTCACTCTTGTCCCTTGCGCACGCTCGGCTGAGACGGTCGCCTTCTGGGCATTCGATGAACCGGTCGGCATGTACCCGAGCAGTGTCCTCTCCGACCAGGGGCCGGAGGAATTCACCCTGGCTCTGGGATTGGGCGGCAGCGTGGTGCCGGGCCGTTTCGGCAATGCCCTAGCGCCGCTCCCGCAGCTGGTTCCGGAACTGCCGGAGGGCAGCGTCCTTTTCGGCCTGACCCAGCTGCCGACTCCGCCGGACCGGACGGTTCCGCCCATGAGCTGGATGAATGCGCGGTTCGCCGCTCTGATGACGCGCGGTGAGAGACACCTGCGTCAGGAGTTTGAATACGCCAATGTCACACAAACCGGCGTCAATCTCGGCGATTTCGACTGGACGGTTGAATTCTGGCTTTACCCTCAATCCTGGGGCGGGACCGATCGGGACGGAGTGGTCTTTGAGATTGGCGAGGGCCCGCGGGGAGAGAACGATCGGCTGACCGCCCTCATCCTGCGGGGAGACCGGACCGGATTTGTCCTGCTCAATCAACCCACGGACACGGAAGTCGTTCTGCCTTCGGACGCGGCCAGTCTCCGGGAGCCCGGACGGTGGATTCACCTGGCCTTTGTTTACGATGCCGGGCGCCGCCAGATGTCCCATTTCGTCAACGGCCGACTGCAGGAACGAGTCCCGGGGGTCAGGCTGAAGAGCCTGGCCGAAGGCGAGGAGGCCTACTTCAGTCTGCTGCGCGATGGTCTCTGGAACCAGCCGTTGCCGGGATCGATCGACGAGTTGCGCTTTTCCCGCGGATTGCGCTATGGCGACGATTTCCAACCTCCGGGAAGCCTGGTCGGGAATGCCGCCTGTGGCCAACCGGAGCTGGAGGCGTCAATTATCCGGCCTCTGCTTTTCGGAAGCTCGGATCAATCGGATAACGGGGTGCTCGACCTGGGCAACCGGAAGCACCTCCTGATTGACGATGCCCTCTTCTCCGAGTCCCGGAATGTGGAATTTCGTCCGAATCCGCCCGAGAAGGTGGAACTGGTCTATGAAGTGAAGGGTGCCTTCCGCAAACACCTCACCGTGATCGAAGATGAAGACGGTCTGATCCGAATCTACAATCCGATCGGTCAGGAGGACCGGTTGGGGGTGCGGACCTCGCGCGATGGCGTTCACTTCGACATTCCCGAGATTTCAACTATCGAACCGGACTTCCCCAATATCGTGACGACGGATTCGGTCGGGACGCCCTCCGTATTCATTGACCCCCTGGCACCGCCCGCCGAGCGCTGGAAGCTGGTCAGCGGGACGAACGAACAGGGCATCTTTCTCTTCACTTCTCCGGATGGGTATGCCTGGACCAAGTGCCCGACCGCGGCGCTTTCGTCGTGGTCCGGCTCCCAGTCCAATATGTTCTATGACGACCAGAAGGGCGCCTACGTCGGCTACCACCGCACCGACATCGGGGAGACCGTTCATTCACGGACGGAGCGGCGCTTTGTCATGACCGAGGTGAAGTCTTTGGCACCGCCCTGGCCCTTCCAGGCGCTCACCCAGGCCGACTACGACCGGGTGGGGGAATCGACCCGCCTGGATCGCAACCGGCCCTGGTTTCTCGACAATGGTCCGCTGACCCCCGGAGGCATAGGCATCGAATACCCGACGGTTTTCGCGCTCCGCGATGGCTTCGACCCGGATTCGACCGACATCTATGTGCCGAAGGCAGTCAAGTACCCATGGGCTCCGGACACCTATCTCGCCTTTCCGTGCGTCTACTACCACTACGAGGAGGGTCCGGCCGGGCGACGGGCACTGGGGACCGAGGAACAAGCGCGCGGATCCGGACCATTGGAGATCCAGTTGATGTCGAGCCGCAACGGTGTTGACTGGAGCCGGCATCCGCGGCCGGTCTGGCTCAATGTCGGCCGGACCGACGGTCTTGACATCCACCAGAACTACATCGCACACGGAATGGTGCGACGCGGCGACGAGATCTGGATGTACTCCTACAACACCGAGGAATACCATTCGGGCCGCAAGTCGCGACCGGACGGGCGTCGCGGCGTCTTCCGGACGGTCAACCGGTTGGACCGGTTTGTCGCGGCCGAGGCCCCCTACGATGAGGAAGGCCTGCTGATGAGTCGTCCCCTGATTTTTGATGGAAGGCGCCTGAGTCTGAACGTGGATACCGGGGCGACCGGATTTCTGCAGGTCGGGCTGGTCGCGGGTGATGGCCGCCCCCTCGAGGGCTACGGGTTGGACGATTGTATCTATGTCAACGGGAACGATCTCGACGCCACGGTGCAATGGCTGGACCGGGGCTCCGACCTTTCGGCTCTGGCCGGCCAACCCGTGCGGTTGATCATCCGGATGCGGGGCGCCCGTCTGTTCGCGCTGCAGTTTGCGGATTGAGTCTGACGGGAGAACTCGGCTGCAGGTGGAAACAAACCGTAGCATGCTATGGTTTGTTTCGGCATTGAAAACCCTACGTAGTATGCTACGTTTTGTTTGGCGTCCGGAATGATTGCTTCGGACTGGCGACGGGCTCCAGGTTGTCCCGGGTTCCCAAGGAACCTCGAGTTGTAGCCGCGGCAGTCTCTTGCCGCGAATCGACGTCGGAACGCCCCAAGAGACTGGGGCGACTACATCGAAGAAACTGACGAGCAGAAGAAGCAATTCATGAGCCGAAGGATCGATCTGACCTGGTAATGTCCGAGAAAACTACGTATTGCTCGGGACCGACCTCACCCGTCGTGAAACGACTCCCGGGCGGAGAAACCGCCGAGCATGGCCAGGTCGACCTTCCGGTACCATCCGGGGGCCTCGGCCATGAGCCGGTCAAGCTGGTCGCGGTGACCGAGGCGGCGGACGGCCGCCCACTCGCTGATCCGCTGGGGGCGGCGTTCGCCGTCCCAGAGACAGAACCCGTCGGCTCCGGCCTCGTAGTACTTGCCTGCCAGCCGCGCGTACATTTCCGCCGGCTGGGTCCGGGGCATCAGATCGGGCCAGATATGAAGCCGGTCACCGCCCAGTTCACGCCACTGTCGGATGAATTCGGGACTGATCTTCGGCGAGGGCATCAGGTAGTCGACCAGGCCTTCCCGAATCCAGTCTTCGACCGCGCAGCCGTAACGGATCGGATGGTAGGGATTGGCATCCCGGTCGTACTTGTGCGGTTCCCCGTAAAAGGTGACGGCCAGCTCCCGATTCGGGCGTTCGTCGAGCAGGAGCCGGACTTCACGAACGAATTGAGTGACGTAGCCGGCCTGGTGGGCGAGGAAGCGCGGATCATTCTCCGGCAGCTCCCGGGGGTCGATGCCATGTTTTTTGCGGAAGGAGTCCACAACCGGCTCTTCATAGAGGACAAAGGGATTGGCCCGGTTGAGGTGCAGTTGGATTCCATCGGTCCCGTATTCGAGGGTCTCCCGAAGCAGGGAGAGCCAATAGGCGCGCACCTCGGGATAGGCCAGGCTGAGGCCGGTCAGGGGGCGGCCGTGGCGGTCCTGCTTGGCAAACTGCGGCATCTGATGGAAGTGTTTGGCCCGGGCGATGGGGGCCCGGTTCATCGGGTACTGCACGCTGATCATCCGGAGACTGGCGAAGATCTTCAGGCCGTTTTCATGGGAGAGCCGGGTCAGCACTTCAAGGGGATCGACCCAATCATCCTCCCATTGGTCCGCCTCTGTCCCGAGGTAGCCGATTTTCGTCCGATAACTGGCGTAGCTTCCCCGCAGGGCCTCAAAGACGAGGATGCCGAAGTCCGAATCGATGAGCGGGGTGATCTCCTCGCGAAACCATTCCTCGCTGGTGGGATGATAGGTTCTCGTGCCCGCCGTATGGCCGGTCAGCTGACCGGTGCAGAAGAGCTGGGCCAGGCATCTGGTCGTGGCCGTCGGGGCCTCGCGCTTCCAGGATTCGATCTCGCCATCGGTGAGGGGGACCAGCTTCACGTAGGCGAGGTTGGAAAATCCCAGCCATTCCGGTCCGTTGTAGGGCGGACCGGGTTGGCGAAAGTGGATTGATCGCCCGGTCAGGTCGGCCGTCTTCCAGTAGGCCTCCTGGATCGACTTGTAGATCTCGTTGACGATCCCCATCTTCGGCGGGAGGTGACCGGCGTGCTGGCGCATGTTTTCCGCCCCGACCCGCGAGTATCCGAAATCACCGTCCAGCTTGACCGCGAGTTCCCCATAAGGTGACCAGTCGACATGCTGGGGCTTGGTGTAGTTGATCCCGAGATAGATCCGGTAGGGGCCTTTCAGCTCGAGAGGCAGGGTCAGGGTGCCGCTGTCGTGATCGGGGAAAGCGGTGACCATCACGCCGGAAGCCCCGTCGACGGTTTCATAGTCGGTCAATTGCCAGCGCCCGTCTTCGAACGTGCGGGTCAATCGGGCCTTAGGGGTGCAGTTCGTGAGGTCGCTGAGAAGGATGGCGGCAGGCTTGGAGGGAGACATGATTGGAGATTCCGAGGAGGCAGGTGGACGACCAGAAGGGGGGTCAGAGCGAAACGAGGTGATGAAATAGTGATGAAATACCTTTTAGCTTGATGAAAAGATCAAGCCTGTCTTGAGTCCGACTGCTCCATTCCACTGAGACTTTCAGCAAACTTCAATCCCCAACCGCTCAGGCCCGTTCCCGTCAATTTCACGGTGAAACGGAGGCGTTATCCTGGATCTTCCGTTCACCTTCACCGCATTTGTCAAACAATGAATCCTCTCCGTTTTCCTTCTTCTCGCGACCTCCGGCCGCTTCCCCTGCTCACGGCTTTGGCGTTGGCATCGGTTTTTCCCGCGGGTCGGCTCCAGGCTGATTCCGAGACAGTCGCTCTCTGGGGATTTGATGAGACTCTCGGAATGTATCCCAGTCATACACTCGACACGGTGGAGGGCCTGAATGCTCCGCTGACGATGGGCTTGGGGGCCAGGCTGATTCCGGGCCGGTATGGGAATGCGCTCAGCATCGAGGACCAGGAACCGGTTGATGAATCGCTCCGTCGGCTGGAAGAGCTCTTCCGGCATGAGACCGGTCAGAAGGGCCCACTGGATCCTTCCAAGCTGCCGGAGGAGGCGACCGAATTCGGACTCATTTCGTTCGATCCGGCGAAGGGACGGACGGTCCCTCCGCTTTCCTGGAGCGGAGCCGGCTTTGCCGCCCTGATGACCGGCGGGGAATACCATTTGCGCAAGGAGGTTGGTTATCTCAATCCAACAGCCGGGGACCTGAACCTGGGGGATTTTGACTGGACGGTGGAATTGTGGTTCCAGCCCCGTGGACCTACCGGTGAGTCCGGGGTCATCCTGGAGATCGGAACGGGTCCGCGCGGCGAGAACGATGTGGTGACCCGTCTCGAGTTGAATGGGGCCGGAGACGGATTCACCCTGGTCAATCAGCCCTCTGCCACCGAGTTGGCCATTGCCAGTGACGGGCAGGCTCTTTCCGCCGCGGACGGCAGCTGGATTCACCTCGCCTTTGTCCATGATGCCCGGGCGAATCGGGTGACCCATTACGTGAATGGTCGGAAGCAGGCGGCGCCGGCCCGCGCCGAACTCAAGGCGCTCCCATCCGGGGAAGAGGCCTATCTTTCAGTCGGGCGCGACGGGCTCTGGAATCATCCGTTGCCCGGGGCGATTGATGAGCTGCGGATTTCCCGGGGCCGGGTTTATGAAAAGGACTTCGTCCCGCCCGGCAGCCTGGTGCCTTCCTATCCGGAGCCGGAACTGCTGGCCGGCCCGGCGCCGCTCTTCGGCAAGGGTGCCGAAGCCCACGCGGTCATTCCGCTGGGAGGGCGCAAGCACCTCTTTATTGATGCCGCCTTTGTCGCGGACCAGGAAAACCTCACCTGGGTGCCCAACCCGCCGCGCAAAGCGGAGCGGGTGATGGAAGGAATCGTTCCCCCGTTCCGCAAGCACCTCACTTTTGTGGAAGATGAGGACGGGCGCATCCGCATGTTCAACGGCCTGGCCGATGATTATCTCGGTGTGCGGATCTCCGATGACGGAATCCATTTCGAGATCCCCGACACGGGAATCCATCACAAGGGTCATCCCAATATTGTCATCGCGGAGTCCGTGGGCATGGGTTCACCTTTCATCGACCCGAACGGCCCGCCCGAACACCGCTGGAAATACCTGAGCGGTTATGATTCGAGAGGAACCTACCTTTACACCTCACCGGATGGCTGGAAGTGGAAGCGGGTCCGGACAGCCGCGCTCTCCTTCCGCTCGGGCTCGCAGACGAGTTTTTTCTACGACGACCAGCGCCAGCGCTATGTCGCCTATCAGCGAACCGGCTTTCGTCAGTCGGCCGGGGGCGCCACCCAGCGGGAATTCGTCATGACCACCGCAACGGACCCGTATCATCCCTGGCCCTTCACCCCGCAGAGCGCGGAGGAGATCTGGGAGATTGCCAAGACGACAAGGTTGCGGCCGATTCAGCCTTGGTGGCTGGACAATGGTCCCCTCACTCCGGGTGATTTCGGGATCGAGTACCCCTCCGTATTCTTTCCCATCGACGGCTTCGATCCGGTGGGGAGCGGTGTCTACGTGCCCAAGGCCCACAAGTATCCGTGGGCGCCCGACACCTACCTGGCCTTTCCGGTCATGTATTTTGACTATGAAGAGGAGAACGGTCCTCCGCAGCGCCATGTCCTGATGGATCCGGCGCGGTTGCTGGGTTCGGGAACAGTGGAAACCCAGCTTGCGGTCAGCCGTGACGGCGAGAGCTGGAAGCGATTTCCCCGGCCGGCCTATGTGGGCCTGGGCGACCACGGGGACCGCGAAATCCACCAGGCGTATATGGCCGAGGGCATGATCCGTCGCGGCCATGAGATCTGGCAGTATTATTATGGAACCGAGATCTACCACTCCACTTATGTGAAGGAGGACGGCTCCTCCTCGGTCTTCCGCGTGGTGCAGGAACTCGATCGGTTTGTCGCAGTGGAGTCGCCCTACGACCATTACGGGTATCTCACGACCAGGCCTTTCACCTTCGAAGGCAACCGTCTGTCCGTGAACGTGGACACGGATTCCCTCGGCTATGTCCAGGTCGGTTTCATCGATGAGGACGGCCGGCCGATCCCGGGTTTCAACCTCGATGACTGCATCTACCTGAATGGGGATTTCTTCGACAAGAATGTCGAGTGGTTGCACGGGGGATCCGATGTTTCGGCCCTGCAGGGACGGACGGTGCAGCTGGTCTTCCGGATGCGCGGCTCGCGGCTCTTCGGCATGCAGTTTCTGACCCAATGATCGAGATTCGGAAATCCCGCCGCGACCCGACGGTGGCCCTTCGACACAGGGAAGTGGCTGCAGAGAAGATGTGATCCTTGTCGCAACGTCGCTGTGTCGACGTTCCTGAAAAACCCATGTTCCATAACATTCGCGGCAGAGTCCGCATCCGAAGAAGAGTGCTCGGAATCGCCTCCACCCTCTTGTTGATGACCTCAGCCCAATCCCAGGAATCACTCACTGTAGTATCCGGCACCCTCCCCAATGGCGTCGCCCCGGAGAGGATGGTGGAAACGTGGATGCGGGAACGGATCAAGGCTGCCTACGGAGACTGGCAGGCGGATTTCCTTCGCCTGCAGAAAGAGGGTGGCTGGGAGGCGCATCATCGTGTTCTCAGGGAGGCCCTGCTCGAATCCATCGGCGGTCTCCCGGAACGGACCCCGCTCAACGCCCGGGTGACCGGGACGGTGGAACGACCGGGATTCAGGGTTGAGAAGATCCTTCTGGAGTCGCAACCCGGGTTCCACGTGACGGCCAACCTCTATCTGCCGGACAGCGAACGGTTCGCTCCACCCTATGCAGGGGTTCTCGTTCCCTGCGGCCATGCGATCGAGGCCAAGGCCCACCACGAGTACCAATCGATGGGGGCTCTCCTGGCACTGAATGGTTTCGTCGGCCTCGTCTTCGATCCATTGGACCAGAGCGAGCGGATGCAGTTTCAGAGAGAAGACGGCAGTCGGCCCTATTACGGAACCCACATGCACATGCAGGAAGGGGTGGCCGCCATCCTGCTGGGCGAGGGTCTGATCCGGACCTTCATCTGGGATGGCATGCGGGCCCTTGATTACCTGGAGAGCAGGCCGGAGGTCGACCCGGACCGTCTGGCGGTCACCGGGAACAGCGGTGGCGGCACCCAGACCTCGTTCCTCTTCGCCCTGGATGAGCGGTTGAAAGTCGCCGCTCCGAGTTGCTACGTCCATCTCCTGAACCGCCAGCTGTATGATTCGATGGGCGATGCCGAGCAGATGATCTACGCCCAGTTGGCCATCGGTCTGGAGCACCCGTCGTTCTACCTGATGCGCGCGCCCGCTCCGGTCAAGATCCTGGCCTCGACTCATGATTTCTTCCCGATCGATGCGGTCTGGGAGGGCTTCCGCTTCATCAAGCGCCGCTACACGGATCTCGGGTATTCGGAGCGGGCCGACATCCTCGAAAACAACGAGGGCCACAACTACGACCGGACTCAGCGCGAGGCCGCCATCCGCTGGATCAATCTCTGGCTGAACGCGGACAACTCGGCGATCGTGGAACCGGAATTGGCACTCTTTTCGGAACAGGAATTGCGGGTCACCCCGACCGGTCAGGTCCTGGACCTGGACGGGGCCCGTTCGGTCTTCGATCTCTTCCGGGAAAAGCTGGAAGCCCTGCGGCCGGAGCGCGACCGGACCTGGAACGAGAGCTCCCCGGCCGATCAGAGAAAGGCCGTGCGCGCGGTTGTCGGTATCCGGGAAATGGCGGACCTGCCCCTGCCGGAGGTGCATGACCTGGGATCGACCGATCACGGCGACTACACCCGGCGTCGGATCCTTCTGGAAACGGAGGAGGGCCTTTTCCTTCCGGTGGTGGAACTTGTCCCGCGCCATCCGTCCGCTCAGCCTCCGCTGATCGTGGTGGGCCCGGACGGCGCCGCGCGTTCGGTTGAGACGGGTTCGCTACTCGAGCATGAGGCCCGACTGGGTCGCCGGATTGTGGCCGTCGATATACGGGGAACCGGGGAGACCCGGCAGACCGGTCAAAACCTTCAGGGCGACTTTTTTGGCTTCGACCAGGAGGACGTTTATGGTGCCTATCTCCTGGGCGAATCCTTCCTCGGCCTGCGGGTCGAGGACATCCTGCGGGCGGTCCGTTACGTCGCCGCCGGGGGTGAAGGCGCAGCGGCCGCCGTCGATCTTCAAGCCGAAGGACAGATCGGTGTGGCCGCTCTGCACGCGGCGTTTCTTGAGCCCGACCTCATCGGACGGACGACGATTCGTGGTTCAATCGAATCCTGGGAGGACATTCTTGTGCGGGAGCGTTCGTTTCATCAACTGGCCAATACGGTCCAGGGTGTCCTGCGGGTCTATGATCTTCCCTTTCTGAAAGAAGGATTGGGCGACCGGGTAAGCCTCGTTCTGCCGGTCGACAGCCTGGGGTTCGTCGATCTGCCGGAAGGTGCGCCGTTGCCGGAAGGCTACACCGATCCGGTTGAACCCGGTCTGGTCGGCACCTTCTACGGCAACGCGCAATTCCTGAATCCACAAGGTGAATACGCAATCGAGCGACTCTCGCTTCACTATGACAACGCGGTGGACCGGCGGGGCAACGATTGGGCCGGTATCTGGGAGGGTTTCCTGGTGGGGCCGGTCGACGGCCGGGTCGCCTTTGAGGTCGAATCGGACCAGGTGACCACCTTGATCATTGACGGCAGGACCCTGATCGGGCCGGAGGATCTCCCCGGAGCGGCCACGGCCGAACTCGGGATGGAGGCGGGCAAGCCCTATCCGATCGAGGTACGATTCCAGCTGCCTTCAGGCGGTCTCGGGTTTTTTGACATCCGGTGGTCCTGGGAGGGGCGGCCGCCGGAAGTCATCGGACGGAGTGCCCTGCGTCATTCGGAAGCTCAGGCCGCCGGGATCCGCAAGGCCTGGAGGTGATCCCCTGAAGAACATGATTTTCCGCAATCTCCTTGGCGGTATCGTCCTGTTGACCCTGGTTGTTCCCGTCGATGCGGTTGAGATCAGGCTCGTGGTCGAGGAAACCATTGAAACGGTTCCGTCGCCGCACAACGGGGCCTCACCGCTCTGGTGCTACGGATCGACCATCCTGGTTCGGGATGGCAGCGAACTCTACCTCTCTCTTCTGAGGCCCGATGAGGGTTACCCGCCCTACTGCAATGCCCACTGGGAATTGTGGCGCCGGGATAGCGGGGTCTGGTCGGAGCTACATCGGGGTGGTGAAGCGCGGGAAAGAGAGCCCTGTCCCATCGGGCTGCTGGCCAAGGGGGAAGTGGTGCTGTCCATTCAGCCGGCGATCATGCCCAAGCCGTTTCAGGACGGTCACGGCGATGTGCCCTGGGTGTGCCAGCCCGGCCTGTTCACCATCAACACCGGGGAGAGCGGGCATGAGGACCGCGTCTACACCGACCTCCATCCGGTTTTTCCGGTCGGAGCCCGCTTCAGTCAGCACTCCTACCGGGGGCTGGGAGTCGATCGCGCAAACCGCGAGTTGCTCCTGATGGTGATTGAGCAGACCGACGAGCATTATCAACCGACTTGGTTGGATCGAAACGGTCAGTGGCATCCGCTTCCTCTGCTGGAATTCCCCATCCGCTCCTGTTACCCTCAGGTCGCCCTGAAGGACGGGGCGGCCCACGTGCTTGCCATCGGCGATATCGTGGAGCCGGTCGAAGCGTGGCGGCGGGCAAAGTTCGAGGTCCTCAATCGGGAATGGGATTACGCCTTCCGCCGACTCTTCTACAGTTGGTCGTCGGATCTGGAAACCAACGGATTTGTTGAACCGATCGAAATCGACTCGGTTGACGAAACGGCCGGTTCCATGCGCAATCTGGACCTCTTCATCGACGGGAACGGTCGGGCGCATCTCCTCTATTTGAAACAGAACCATCAATACGCCTTCATGCGCGACCGGTTCTTTCCCGGCCAGCCCATGACGGTATCAATCGAATATGCGGTGGTCGATCAGGGGCAGGTAATCCTGCGACAGACACTTTTCAGTGGCTCGGCTGAAGAGGGTGGGGCGACCGATCAGGATTCGATGAAACTCCACCTTGGACGCTTCCATCCGCTGCCGGATGGGCACCTCGGTGTTGTCACTTCCGGCAGCTGGCGTGGCGGCGAGAGCCGGGTTGAGTCCGGTCTCTTCCTTTCCCTGCTGTCGGATGAGGGGACAGTTGAACAAACGATCCGATTGCCGGCCAAGCGACCGTTCACCGGCGCCTTTTTCACGAACACGCCACGGAGCGGTTCTGATGCCGGCCGTCACCTCGACCTGATCGGTGCATTCAGTGAGGCCGACTCCCACGAAATGCGCTACCTGGGCTACGAGTTGACGAAATGAGAACACACTTTGCCCTGTGTGCCCTGTCCTTGGTCCCGTCCATTGGCCTTGGGATGAGCGTAACCGTGTTGAGGGAGGACGTCATTGATCCCGGGATTCCGGTTTTTGGGAACGGGTCCGGGCCATCATGGAATTTCGGTTCCCCGATGATCGTCCGACAGAAGGACGAAGTCTGGTTTTCGCTTTCCCGGCCGGTGGAGGGTGTTCCGCCCTATGCGAACACCATCTGGCAGGTTTACCGGCGAACCGGCGATGGCTGGGAGGTGATCCTGGAGGAGGCCACTGCTGCTGAACGGGAACCTTGCCCTCTTGTCCGACTGAACAGCATCGCTCTCGCGATCTTCATCAACCCGAAGGTCAGCTTCCGCCAATTCCGTCCTGAGAATGAAGCGATCCTCTGGAATTCCCGGCCCCATCTTCTCGCCTTTCCGTCGACCCGGCGGGACCCGGAGACGTTCGCCCTGGATCCGGTTTTTGCGGGGGACCCGGTTCTCCGAGAGCACACCTACCGCGCCATTGCGGTCAATCCCGGGAAGAGTGAGGTCTTTGTCCTGGTCCAGGATCCAGACTCCGAACTCTACCATCCGAGCTACCTGGATCCGGAAGGGCGGTGGCATCCGCTGACGCCGCTCGGCTTCCCTTTGCGCAGCCTCTATGCCAGCGTGCATGTGCGCGACTGTCGCGTACATGTCTTCGCGGTGAGTGACATAGCGGAACCGGTGGACGAATGGCGCGAGGCGAAATTCCGGGTCCGTCAGGTCCACCACGACTATGCCTTTCGCCGGCTCTACCACACCTGGAGTCCGGACATTCTGGAGCAGGGCCTGAGGGAACCTCTCCTGATTGAATCGGTCGATGAGCAGCCCGGAAGTCTGCGTCACCTTGACCTGCTGGTCGATGGGCAGGGAACCGCCCACCTGCTCTATCTCAGGCGTGACTTCCAGTACCCGTATCTGCGTGACGAGTTCTTTCCCGGTCAGCCGATGGAGGCCTCCATTGTTTATGCACAGATCCGGGAGGGAGAGCAGGTCATCCGTGAAATCCTACTTGAGGGTCTGATGGATCCCGATCTGGCGGAGGCGGCGGATCAGGTGGAGCCGACCTGGGGCCGCCTGCATCAGTTGGCGGACGGCACGATTGTCATGATCTATACCGAACGGGTGGCCGGGAGGAACCGGACGGGACTGTTGTCAATCGGTCCAGACGGTCTTCCAGGAGATCAGGTGGAGATTGACCTTCAGCACCCCATGGGCTCGGTGTTTTTCACCAACACCGAGCGCGGCGGCAGTTTGCCTTCGAACCGGATCGACCTGCTGGAAATGACCTGGGAAAAGACCCACCACGAAGTCCGCTACGCGGAGATTGAAGTGAATCCCTGAATGGCACCAAGATGCTGAGTAAGCGTCAGTTCCGATCGTTCGTATTGGTGTAGCCGCCCCAGTCTCTTGGGGCGCCGACTCGTCACGACAAACCCGGCAAGGGACTGCCGGGGCTACAACTCAGATGACTCCTGCACACTCCTCAACTTTGTGCCTTTGAAGTGACCCCCTGAACCCTTCGCTGCCATGCCCTTGAACCGGAATCCGATCTATCTTTTGCCACTCTTTTGTCTTCTGATCTGCGCGCCACTTTCTGGCAGTGGACCCGATCTGACGATCGCTGACTTCGAAGAGAATGATTATGGAAACTGGCTTGTGGAGGGTGAGGCTTTTGCCTTGGGTCCGGCCGGAACGGATACCGAGGATGCCGATGGTGTTTCCGGCTTTGAGGGCGTCGGGTTCGCGAACAGTAATCTGGGCGGATACGCCCTCGAAGGCACCCTGACCTCGCCCGAGTTCACGATCGAACGACCCTTTGTGAATTTCCTCATCGCCGGAGGACAGGCGGGTCCTCTTTATCTGGCGTTGCTCTTTGGTGAGACTGAGGTCCGCACAGCCGCCCCGACCGACGTTCATCGCCTGCAATGGAACAGCTGGGATGTGTCTCCTTGGCTGGGACAGAGGGCACGGATTCGCCTGATCGATGACCGAAGCGGACATGAGGAGGGCTATCTCTTTGTCGACAGCATCTTTCAGAGCGACGAGGCGAGAGCCGACATTTCGAAAACGCGGTCGCTCCGTGAGGTCATCCTGAGCGGATCGCACAATCTGCAGCCGGATCTCCTGCCGAGTCTGGGCGTTCGGCGGGAGGTCAATCAGATCCTGTTGACCGGGTCATTTCCGGAATTGCCGGGATCCGATTTCGATGCCTGGTGTTACGAGACGGACGGATCGACTTTCCTGGGTGCGGAAGCGGGCATCGACGGCGCAGTCGTTCTGATCCATCGGTTCGAGGGACCGGGTTTCAGGTTCCGGCTCCGGACCGAAGTGACTCCTTTTCCGGGAGAGGTAGCCATCCGCGCAACTCCGGTGGCGGATCCCACGGAGCGAGAAAACCTGCCCGACGTCCTGCCGATACCCAACCTGTGTTTCCAGCTGCGAAGTGCGGCGCGATTCCGCAGCGATCGTTCGGGGGAAGATGGTAAAGGATACCCGGGATTCGTTGAACGATGCTTCATCTTCACGGAGCAGGGCCGCACCTTCCTCGATCAGACGGAACGACGGAAAATCCCGGCTCGCCCGGCATCCGATCCGGAAAACAATCCTCCGTGGGTTCAGAACTACGTCGGCGTCTGGCGGGAACGTCCGGAACCGAAGCCCGACGCCTGGGCGGATACGAGTTCCGACCGGTATGTGGTGCCGGTCATTGGGACGGTATCACGAGACGGGTCGTTTCTGATTGCCCTGGCGGACGATTCGGCGGACCTGATGTGCCAGGCCTGGCATGATTGCCTACACACTCGGCCCAAATGGTTGCCGGTCGACGCTCCGGCCGCTGAACAAGCCTGGACGATGAGGATCTACCTTATGCCCAACGATCCGGAAGCCCTTATGGACCGGGTTCATGAGGATTTTCCAGGTATCGACGCGTTGGCGACGAAGCGAATCACCTCGAAGCCCTGAACGTGCGGCCCGAACCGGGGGAGTGCCCGGGCTATTTCAGAATGCCCGGGTCCTCTCGGTAGGCCGGTGGTTTCGGGTCCAGCACTTGCACCAGCACGTCTTTGACCGCCCGGGCGCAGAAGGCATTCCCCCTCGGGTTGTAGTGGCCCATGAAGAATCTCTTCAGGTATTGACGGAGCTCGATCTTGTAGTTGGCCGCGTGGTCCTCGAGGTGTGCCTCATGGAGGTCGATGACGGGGTTGGACCGCGCTTTCAGGAAATCGACGAATGGCTGATCCCAACGGATTCCGCTCTCGACTCCCTCCGCGATGCGATCGGCCGGATACGAAAGCACGTAGATCAGTTTTTTGCCGTGGGAAGAGGCGAAGGCATCGATTTTTCCGACCAGCCACCGGGTTGAGAAGAGGGCCGCCTCCCGGTGCAGGGCATCGGCGGCCGCTTCAAGGGTGGGAAAATCGTCCGAGCGGGTGACGATACCGTGGGTGGTGGCGAGCTCGCGTAGCTCGCGGTAGGCTTCGCGGGGATTGGCGGTGGAGGCGTTCAGATGAGCCAGTTCGATGCCCAGAGCAAAGTCATCCTTGAAGTGCTCGTGGACCCAGTCGAGGTCGCAGAGATTGAAGAGGCTCTCCTCGGTCGGGCAGGGGTTGGGCTTTTCAGCCAGAGTGCCCTCGGCAGGGTTGACTGCGAGGTGAGGCAGGGTGGGCTCGATGAAGCGTTCGTGCTTGCGGGCACGGATATTGCGCCACGCGTCAAGATTCCTGAAGTGGTCGTCGTCGTAGATGTTGAAGATGATGACGTCGGCCGGGGTCCGCGCTTCCTCTTTCTGCAGACGCAGCCAGGCCTGGTAGACCGACCACCCGCCGATCCCGAAATTCCGGACGGGTTCCTGCAGATGGGCGGCGAGGACCTCCTGCCAGGTTTCCCCGTCGCTGACCTGGTGGCATTGGGTGAAGCTGTCGCCGTAGGTGTTGATCCTGCAGGGACGGTCGGCGTAGTTCACCCGGATGCGGGGTCCGTCGTCCGGTTCGTAGGTGTAGACGGAAATCGAATTGTCGACCCCGTCGCGGAATCTGGCGTCCGGGAGGAGCCAGCCGAATGCGGAACTGTAGCGGGCGAAGGGGAAGGCTTCACCCTGCAGCCAACTTTCGACCTCCTCGCGGGTATAGAGGATGGATTTGAGGTAGTCTCGTGCGTTCATGGGGGTGTCTCCGGGGTTTCCGGTGAGCCGATGGGCGAGCATTCCGCCCAGTCCGGCGGCGGCAAGCTGTCCGATGAATTGGCGGCGGGTGGTCATGGGCTCAGGGCATGAAGCGCATGAGGAGCAGGTTGCGTCCGGCCGGGTCTTGAGGGTCCTTTTCGTCGCGAACGTTCGGGTTGCGGAATCCCACGACCACGATCCGACCCTCGCGGTCGACGATGAATCCCACCGGCTTGTCCTCGCCCCTTTCTCCGAGACTCCAATTCTGCAGGGTCACGCCCGAAGGAGAAAGGCGGGTCAGAACGGCTTGACGGTAGAAATCGACCGGCATGATCGATTGAAGCGGCAAAGGTCGCGAGGTGGATTGACTGAGCCAGATGAGGTCGCCGCCGGCACGTAGTTCTGCGATCCGCAGCGCCTGGTCGTCGCCGTCGCCTCCTTCCAGGACAAGGCCGTTCTGACCGAATGAACGGTCAAGGCGACCATCCGTATCCAGCTTCAGAAGAACCCGGTCGAAAGTCGATTCGGTTGGTTGTGGCCGGGCAAATTCCAGGTCCCAGGATGCGGTGCGCCCGGTCACGAGGTAGCCGTCCCCGACCGGCAGGACATCGTAGATCTTCTCCTGCCAGCTCCCGCCGATGAACGAAATGCCATGATCCGCCCAATCGGTCATTGGCCGGCCCGAATCGTCGAAGCGGAACACCCATCCATCCATCTTGTGTTGTTTGACATCTTCGCCCGTGTTGTCTCCGTCCGCAGAACTGTTGCCGGGCGAGCGGACCAGAGCGTCTCCCAACCTGAAGTCCGCACCGAGATGGTAGCCGGCTCCGACGAACCCGCCCCTCGGGTCGGACACCAATGACCAGACGAATTCGTTGGGACTGCGCCGGCCCATTTCCGGACCCGGGTTGGACCCGATTCTCAAGATACCCCGATCTCCGAACGAAGCCCGGTAATCGCCATGCATATCGACGGCGAAGATCATGGCGTCCCGTCCTCCGGCCCTGCCGATGGTGGCCCGCTGGTCAAGGTCACCATCGTTCGAGCGGGTCATCGCGGCGACGACGAACCCGTCCGGAGTCTGGACCAGCCGCTCGCCCGGCTCGGAGTAGTTGTGGAGATGCACGACCACCTCGTCGTCGTCGCCACCTCCGTAGAAGCGGAATCCTCCCGTGCCGAAAGCGGGGTCCGGCTCTCCTTCATCGGTCAACCGGGCCAGGACGACATCAATCTTTCCATGATGAACCGGGCCCCCGAATTCGCCGTCGCCCGCCTCGACGATTCCGACGACCAGAAAACCTCGGGGTTCGCCATCCTCGCCTTCGACCTCGATCAGATCGATCGCCAAATCCGTTCCGGAACCGCCCCAGGTCCAGATTCCGTCGTGACCGAAATGGGAATCGAGCGAAAGATCGGGCCGGAACTTGAACACCGCGAGGTCGCGGTCGCGGCCGGGAGTCGTCACGCATCCGGCCACGATGTAACTCCCGTCCCGGGTCTGTCGAAGATTGTAGCCGGCGTCTTCGCCGGGTCGGTCCGGGCTGATGACTTCGAGACCGGGCGGATTGAGAATCCAGGGAGCGTCGTTGGCGAACAGTGCGGAAGAGATCAGGCCCCCGCAGACGATGACTCGGGTCAGCAAGCAGCCCTGTGGTGTCCTCGCAGTCACGGAACAGGCCACGGATCGGCCATCCCGGCCACCTTGGCCTTCATTGGATGACAGTGGTGAAGGCACCGACACCTTCGATGGACAGGTTGACCCGGTCGCCGGCGCGCACGGGATAGGACTTGTTGGTGCCGGAGAAAATGATGTCGCCGGGCCTGAGGGTCATGACCTTGGAAAGGTCGCTGACGATCTTCTCGGGGGAGTAGATAAGGGAGGAGGTATTGGTCCGGTCGATCGTTGCGCGCGCGGGGTCTGCGGAGAGAACCTCGATCGTCTTGGCGTGGTCGCGCCAGTCGATGCCCGTGCGGATGAAAGGACCGAAGGGGGCGAAGCCGTCACCGCCCTTCAGGGCCGGGGCGAGGACGGTTTCCGTGCGGTCCGTTGAATCGCCGGTCAGGGTCTGGAAGGAACTGACCTGGCCGACGACATCATTGCCCATGGTGTACCCGAAAATTGCCGACGCAGCTTCGCCGGGAGAGGCGTTTTTCACGGTCCGGCCGATGACGATGACCAGCTCCACCTCGACCTTGAGCTCGTCGAGGTAGTCGGGCAGGACGAGAGGCGCGTCGGGTGCGGCGGCGGCTCCCGGCGGCTTGACGAACCAACGGACGGCCGGCGGCTCATTGCCTTCAGGCCAGGCATTGCGGTAGGATTGAGCGAGGCCGGCAATGAGCTGCGGCTCGCTGGGCGCGAGCAGGCGCACATCGTCGAGGGCGTAAGTGGTGCCGGTGGATTCACCTCCCGCCCAGGGCGCCGCTGAGAGTTCCTGAACCGCAGGACCATCAACCCGGCCATAGTTGATCGCACCGTGGTGCTCGAAGCGGCAGTAGGTATCGGCCTGGAGTGGCAGGGTCATGGCGAAGAGAATAAGACTGATCGTGAGTCGGAGTGACCGGTGGATGTGCATGAGTAACGGTGAGGTGGGTTCCGATGCTGTCAGATTTTCCGGGATGAGCAAGAACCGGAAATGCGCTGACGGGTGGACTCCCAATAAAGACGCCCCGACGAGTGAGTCGGGGCGTCGTGATTCAAACGAGGGTGTGTGCGGATCCCCTAGAAGAGGAAGCGAATACCCCCGCGGATATTGGTTCCGTAGTATTCGGACCGTTTCATGAGCATGGAGTCCGGACCGAACGACTGGTCATTGGTGGCATCGAAGATATTCTGCCAGTTGGCGTAGACCGTGAAGTTCTCGTTGATCTTGTAGCTGGCCTGAATGTCGGTGTATTCACGCGGCTTAGCCCACTCGTCCGAGCCCGCACTGCTGGAAAGGACCCGAAGGCTCTCATCCTGATAGTTCCAGGCAATGCGGAAGGAGAACCCGTACTTCTGGAAGTAGAAGGCCAGATTGTAGATCCGGGAGGGTTGACGGAAGAAGGGAAGGTCATCGCTTTCCCGGTCAATCACGTCGACGCTTGAATTGATGAAGGTGGCGTTGGCGTCGACCCCGAATCCATCGAGGAAGCTGTTGCTGACGAAGGTGCTGAAGGGCAGGACGGCATTGAGTTCCAGCCCTGAGACCGTCGCCGAATCGGCATTCCGGTAGGAGGTGATGCTGAGCCTCTCCATCGGGATGCCGTTGTAGACGACGTTGTCCTGTTCATCGGAGAACTGGTAGATCGGGTTGTCGATCGCCTTGTAGAAGAGACCGGCCGAGAGCATGGCTCCGGACTGGAAGTAGTACTCGTAAGCCAGGTCAAAGTTCATCGATTCATACGGCCCGAGTTCCGGATTGCCGATCTCCAGGCTGCCGGCATTCGGGTAGGCGGGATCGAGGATCTCATCCGGAGGCAGTGCGTCCCACTCGAGCACGGCGATCGGCGAGGCCTTCTCGTACTGCGGCCGACCGATCGTGCCGGTAAAGGCAAAGCGCAGAACGGAGTTCGGGGTGACCGCATAGCGGAACTGAAGGTTCGGCAGGACATTGTCGTAGTCGAACTCGCCTTCGTTCGGCACCACTTTGCCCCCATCCGGACCCTCCTGGAACTCGAAGGCCTTCAGGGTCGCGTTGGTTTTCTCATAACGCACTCCGTAGATCATCGAGAGCTGCTCGGAGAAATCGACCGTGCCCATCAAGTAGAGGCCGATGATGTCCTCGTCCACATCGTAGTCATCCTCGATTGAGTTCGACGCGGACTCGATCGGGTCGATGGTGAAATCGCTCCGATTGGAATTGAGGTAGACGAAGGCCTTGTCGACATCGAGATTGGACGGGTAGGTGTAGCGGCCGTCATTGATCGAGAAGCCCGGGCCCGGAGGCGAGATGGTCGCCATGTTCAGGCTGCTGTTGACCGGGCGGACCGAGTTGTCATTGACGAATCGATTCCGGGTCGTGTACTTGGCGCCCGCCTTGAAGGTGCCGGGGTAGCCGCCGATATTGTCGTACTGCCATTCAAAATCCACCCGGGGTGACCAGGTTGTCTCCTCGACCAGGGAATCTTCCTCGCGGAAGCGCCGGAGGGGGTATCTCTCGGGCTCGCCGCTGGTGTAGCGGTTCTGGTCGTTGTAGGCCGGCCAGAATCCGCCGAACTCGAACTCAAAGGGCGGCGGGTTGCCCCCTGAGGCGTTGTAGTCGAGATTTCCCGTCCGAAACTGGACGGACTTGATGAAGGGCACATCTTCCTGGGAAAAGGAGTAGGTGATGTCGCCGCTGACCTTCAGATTGTCGAAGCGCTTCATCATGCCGCCGCTGACATTGAGCATGGTCTGGTCGACCTCGCGGCTGAAGTCGCGCTGCTCGAAACGCATGCGGTTGATTTGGACCAGGGTGGGGGAAATCCTTACCGGATCACGACGCGCCTCCATGATGAACTCCTGCTGGCGGTACTCGTCGTTGAACTGGTTGTAGATGCCCCGCAGGTATACCTGGGTCATGTCATCCGGCCGGAACTCAAAGTTGTAATTGATGCCGTAGCGGGTGCGCGTTCCGGAGCGGGGCTGGAGTTCGAATTGCCTCGGGTAGGGACCACTACTATCCGAACCCCAGTTCATCTGCAGTTCTTCCGAGGCGTAGGGCCGGTCGGAATAATTGGCCGACAGGGCGATGCCGATGGTCCCGTCGTTGAAGGTGTCGCCATAGGTGACGTCCGTGTCGACGATGGTGCTGTCGGCCACGCTGTTCTGGCCGACTTCCACCTTGCCGAAGATGAACCGCTTGTCGCGGTCGAATCCGCTGGCACTCTTGATGTTGACCGTGCCGCCGAGGGCATTGGCATCCATGTCGGGGGTGACGGATTTGATCACTTCGATCTGGCTGACCTGGCCGGAGCCGACCACGTCCAGCGGGGTCGCGCGGCCCTCACGTCCGCCGACACTGGGGGGAGCCAGGGTATTGCCGTCGAGGGTCACGTTGTTGAAGGTCGGCTCGATGCCCCGGATGCTGACGAAGCGGCCTTCACCGGCTTCTACATCGATATTGACGCCGGGCACGCGGGCGAGGGCTTCAGCGACGTTGCGATCAGGGAGCGAGCCCACCGAGTCGGAGGAAATCAGGTCCATCACGTTTCCCGCAGTGCGCTTCTGCTGAAGGGCGAGCGAACGACCCTCGCGGTAGCCCTCAACATCGAATTCGGCCAGTTGGATGACCTCCGAACCCAGGGTGATGTCGGCGGTGGTTGTTCCGACATTGGGAACGCTGACCGTCTGACTGACCGGGTCATAGCCGATGAATTCCGCGGAGACGTTGTAGTTGCCCGCCGGCAGATTTCCGATCCGGAAACGGCCTTCGCGGTCGGTGGTGGCGGTCCGGTTTGTCCCGGTCACTTTGACGTCAACGCCAGGAAGGTAGCCGTCGGTATTGGCGTCCTTGACGCGTCCGACGATATCGCCCGCGTAACTTGGCAGGCATGTGGCCAGTGCCAGAACGCCGAGCGCAAACAGGCGAGAGGTGCTTCGTGTGTTCATAGAGGTGGAGTTTTTGTTCAGGGTTCAGCGGGCCTGAGGCCCTTGGGAGAGAGAGGATCTGGGTAGACAACGGATCCGCGACCAAACAGCAATGAGGGGTAAACTCGGTGTTCTCGGGAAGGGAGGGAGTTTTGGTTGAGAAAGCGTCCGATTCAGACCAGGAATTCCGAATCGGTGGTTGATACTCAATGATGAAATTCGACCGAGTCAATAGCTGAAATTTGCCTGTTCAGTCTCTTTCAAACATCTATTTCATGAAATTAATGATTTCACACTTGTAGCCCGTTTGTTGTGAGCAGCTAACGCAGATGTTTCCGATCAATCGGATATGAATACTGCCGGGCTGCCATCAACCTGTCAGGTAATCGTAACACGAAACCAGCGTATCGGGTCCTCCGAATCCGCCCGGCTTGGTGACCAAGGTGAACGGACCGGCGTCTTCGGTTGCTTCCGTTGAGCGTTCCGCAGTGGAGACGGCGACTCCGGGTTCGAGGCTCCCGGCCAGATCGAGGTGATCAAATCCGGCTGCCTCGCAGATAGTCCGTGCGGTTTCCCCTCCGGTGACAAACAGTCGACCGGGAAACCTCCGGTTTTCGTCTGGTTCTGCCAGGTTACGGTAGAATCGCTGAATGGCCGCCGCGCTATCCTGACGCGGACCCGAGGTGGAACCGGGAACGACGGCGACCGGTTTCCGCTCAAGCCGGGCATAGAAATCACCGATCGTGCGGGACCAGGATGCCGGCTGCTCCGGGTCGAACGACAGCATTTCGATGGACCGGTTTTTCTGGAGGAGGGCGAGTTGATCGCGGGTTCGGGGATGGGCGCTTCCCATGAGAAAACCGATGCCCCGGTGCGTCGATGGGACGGGAGGTGATGTCTGGGTTGATGAAGATGAAGGCGCCATTGCGTCCGGGTGGCGCATCGCCCCGGCCAGGGCACCGGACCCACAGAGAAGAACCGGGCGGTCGATGGTTTCTCCGGTCCGGACAATCGCAGCGAGGTCGGCATGGGAAGACGCGTCGAAACCGAGCACGCGTGCGCCGTCCTGGAGAGCCTGGTTCACCCAGATGGACAGATCCGCCTGCGACGAGCGGACGATTGAAAGCGGGCAGAGACGCAGCCGGTTCCTGAGTTCGGGTGGGAAATGAGCCTCCAGGCGTGCATCGGTGATCGGGAAGGCGGGGTCGCGATTGAACGGAGTCTGCTCAACGGAGACATTGTCGACGAAGAGTCGACCGTCCCGGACGGTCCGCCCGACTGCAGGATTGGCCGGACAGAAAAGAACGATGCTTTCGGGATGGGCATCGAGCACTCCGCGGATTTCCTCGCCAATCCATCCCCGCAGGGTCGAGTCGATCTTCTTGTAGATGAGACGATCCTTCCGCTCGCGGATCGCGGTCACACTATGGCGGACGATTCCATAGGCCTGGACCGGTCCGGTCGGTCGGGTGTTGAGATCGTATCCGATGATATGCCCGGCGGTTCCACCGACCGGCGTATCCGGATCCAGGACCAACCGGACGCGGTTCCCCCGGTCGTGGAAGAGACCGCCGACCTCAAGGGCACCGCTCAGGTCATCCGCGATGAAGCAGCGTTGAGGTGGGGATTTCATGGTGGACCCAAGAGTGGCCAGGATGGGTGGGTGGTTTCCCTGGTGAATCGCGCCGGATGTGTCGCGTCCGGACATTGCTGAACCGGGAGTCGAAGAAGATGTCGTGATGCCGCTGTGTCGGCGTTCCCTTCCGGCCGGAGGACACTTCGACACAGCGAAGTGGCACCATCCGGACGGAGAGAATTCATCGGGTGAATCCTCTAGAGCAGGCCCTGCCCCTTCATTCTGGCGCGGACGGTCTCCAGCTCTGTCGGCAAAAGCGGCAGGAGCGGCGGCAGGACGGCGCCTGAGCCGAACCCGAGAAGGTGCATGGCGCCCTTCAAGTGGGGGAGGATCCGACCGAGGTTCTTCTCCTTTCCGTAGATGCCGGTGACCTCGTCCATCTGTCCCTGGAGTTGGCGGGCTTTCTCGAAATCGCCATCGAGAGCGGCATCCGAGAGTTGCCGGCAGAGCCGGGGAACCAGGTTGCCGGCGCTGGGGACAAAGCCGAGAGCGCCCGCTTCCATTGTGCGGGCGCTGTGGAGGGCGGCGCCGCAGAGCACCGCGAAATCCGGACGATCCCGGAACATGCCGGCCAGCCTGGTCAAACGGTCGAGGTTCGGCTCCGAGTCCTTGATCCCGACAATACGTGGGTGGTGGCTGAGTCTTTCGACCGTATCGAGCGGAATGGAGTGATGGGTGGTGCTTGGTATGTTGTAGATGAAGAGCGGACCATCAATCTGGTCGGCGAGGGCGAGGTAATGGGCTTCGAGTTCTTCCGCCCCGACCTGATAATAGGAAGGAGGATGGGCGACGACGGCGTCGGCCCCGGCCTCCAGGGCGTGCCTCCCGTAGGCGATGGAAGTCGCCCGGCAATTGTCGCCAATCCCGATGAAGGCACCCGCGCGTCCCTTCAGGGAACGGCAGGCGACTTCGGTAATGCGCCGGCGGTTTTCGGGCGGCATCGAGGCGGCCTCTCCGGTCGTTCCGAGGACGAGAACGCCCCGGCAACCGCCGTTGACGATATGGTCAAGGACGCTCTGGAGGCCGACCTCGTCGGGTTGCCCGTCGGGGAGCAGGGGAGTGGCCAGGGGAACGACGACGGCGCCGCGGAGTGCCTTTGGATCGGTGCGGTTCATGGGTCCTTTCTTGTATCGATGGAGCCACTTCGCTGTGTCGAAGTGCCCGGGTCGTGGGAAGCGGACTGATCGGCGCGGCGACACAGCGCCGTTGCTGCAGGACAATGGAAACGCTTTCTGAGCCGTTCGTCACCAGGCCGCGCGGAAAATGGATTCGGCATCATCGCGGGTCATCGGTCTGGGGTTGTTCTTCAGGAGACGGGTCACCTTCATCGACTCATCGGCGAGGTGGGGCAGATCCGATTCCTTGACCCCGACTTCGCGGAGATGTTGGGGCAGGCCGCAGGCGACGGACAGCTCGACCAGCCGATCGATGCCGGCCGAAGCGGTGGCGTGGTCCGAGCCCTGATCGGTCACGCCGAGGGTCCGGGCGATCGTGGCGTAACGGTCGGGCGCCGCCTCGAGGTTGAAGCGGAAGACATGGGGGAGGAGAAGGGTGTTGGAGACGCCATGGGGGACATGAAACTCGCCGCCCAGGGGGTAGGACAGGGCATGAACGGCGGCCGTATTCACCGGACCAAGACAGAGTCCGCCATAGAGGCTGCCGAGAGAGAGGGAGCCGCGGGCCTCGAGATCCTGTCCGTCCTTGACCGCCCGCAGCAGATTCGGGGCAATCCGGCGGATGCCCTCGAGGGCATAGAGGTCGACCGTCGGGTGCGCGTGAAGGTTGGCGTAGGCCTCCATGCAATGAACCATGGCGTCGAGTCCGGTTGCGGCCGTGATGGCCGGCGGAACGCTGACGGTGAGCAACGGGTCGATGATCGCAGTGTCGGGCACAAGGAAGGGACTGACCACGCCCTTCTTCAGGCGATCGGACGGATCGAGAAGAATGGCGTTCGGGGAGACCTCGCTGCCGGTGCCCGAGGTGGTCGGAATGCAGATGAGGCCGGCGCTGCGGCCCTTGAGCAGTCCGATACCGAAAGCCTCCTCCACTGCTGCTGAACCCGTCCGGAAGGCAGCGACCAGCTTGGCCACATCGAGAACGCTGCCACCGCCCAGGCCGACCACCGTATCGAAGTCAAAGGTCCGGCCGGCTTCAAGAACCTGCTTGAAGAGTCCGATATCGGGCTCGATCTCAATCCCGGAAAAGATCTCGGCGGCAATGTCTTGGGCCCGCAGATCGGCGACCAGGCTTCTTGCCTGTTCGAGGAGAAAGCCGGTCGTCACGACGAAAACCCGCCTGCCGCCGACCAGATCGACCTCGGCCGGGGTCTGTTTGAATGTATCCGATCCGAAAAGGATGCGCCTGGGTTGCTGGAGGATGATGGGATTCACGATTCGTAGGGGCTGACCGGATCACCCGGCGGAGGGGGTGGTTTGGCCTGGATCAGGTCGGGATCAAAGTTCGGATTGGGGACCATGGCTTGGGCGCCGACCTTTCTCCGCCATTCCTCCAGCCGCTGCCGGAGATCGGCGCAGACCTCGGGCAACCGCAGGGCAAGGTTGTTGGTTTCGTAGGGGTCGGTGCCCAGGTCGAAGAGTTCCCACCTGGGTTGCTCGGGCCTCGTCCCGATACTGCCCTCGAACCACTCGATGAGCTTGTAGCGGCCGTGACGAACGGCCCCGCAGGGCGCAAGGCCCTGATGGTGGTAGTGAGGAAAATGCCAGAAGAGGTCCCTGGGCTCCGGAGGTTGGTCTTGCTTGAAAACAGGTGAGAGGCTCTGCCCATCATCGGGGCTGGCCGGCAGGGATACTCCGGCCAGCTCGGCGAGAGTGGGCAGGAGGTCGGTATTCGCCGTGGGGAAGTTGAGCCAGCGGGCCTTGGGTTTGGAACCCGGCAGACGGATGATCAGTGGGACACGGATGCCCCCTTCGTAGAGGTCGGCCTTGGCTCCACGGAGCGGCTTGTGCTCCATTGATTTCCCGAAGGCTCCGTGATCGGCGGTGAAGACCACGATGGTGCTGTCGGCGTGTCCGCTGGCCTCGAGAGCATCGACCACACGTCCGATGGAGGTGTCGAGGTGGGAGACCATCGCGGCGAGAACTGGGCGATTGCAGTCTTTCTCCGAGCCCGGCTTGGCCGTGAAGTGCTCGATCAGGGCCCTGGGTGCCATTTCAGGACGGTGGATGGCATTGTGGGCGAGAACGCAGAGAAAGGGGGCTTCGTCTTTCTCGGCCAGATACCGGCAGACCTTGTCGGTCAGTTCGTCGATATGGTGCGGATCGGCCTCCGGATCGGCATCGGGTTTCGGCTTGCGGGTGTAGACCACCCGGTCAAATCCGTGGGATTCCGGGTCGGTCGGTCGCCCCGGTCGGTAATTGTAGTCGACCGCGAGATGCCATTTGCCGAAGTGGGCCGTTCGGTAACCGGCCCTCTTGAAATGGTCGCCCATGGTATCTTCCTCCGCCGGGAGAAAAGGGGTCCACTTCGGTGTCGAGAGCCGGGCATTGGCCGGCTCGGTTCCCGGGATATAGTTGGTCAGGTGGAGCCGGGCGGGATGCTTTCCGGTGTAGAGACCGGCTCGGGAGGGCGAGCAGACCGGGGCGGTCCCGTAGGCCTGGTTGAAGGCGATCCCCTGCTCGGCGAGCCGGTCGAGATGAGGGGTCTCGTAGAAGGTGTTGCCGTAGCAACCAAGCTGATGGACACCCATGTCATCGATCAGGATGATAAGGATGTTGGGTCGGTCTGATCTGTCATTCGGCATGGCGATGCTCGGCCTGATCACTCACTCAGCGGTGACTTGGGGATTTCACCTTCCAGGCGCCTGACATGGAGTTCCCGGATGGTCAGTTGGGCGACGTTCTCCGGCAGGTATCCACCGAAAATCCGGCTGACGAGGTAGCCGGTGATGAAGAGAACAAAGTGCCCGAAGACGCCGATCAGGATGGTGTTCATCTCCCAGTTGAAGCCGAAGTCCACAATACGGCTTCCATCACTGCCGGACTTGGAGAGGAGGGCCCAGGTGGTGAAGAGGACACAGGCCGCGATGCCGGCATAGGCACCGGTCCGGGTGGCTTTTCGGGTCAGGAAGCCGAGGCAGAAGAGGCCGAGGGTGCCCCCCGAGATGATGGTGGCGATGGTGATCGCGCGTTGCATGAGGGGCTCGGAACCGTCCTTGGGCAGCAGAAGGATCGCGATGGTGGAGGCGAGCAGACCGCCGGCCACCACCATGAACCGTCCGAAAATGAGCCGGATTTTGTCGGAAGCTTTCGGGAGGATGTTGCCGAAGTAGTCGGTGGTCAGGACAGTGGCGATGCTGTTCAGATCGGCGCTGACCGAGGACATGGCGGCGGCGAGGATGGCGGCGAGGATGAGGCCGAGCACGCCGCTCGGAATGTAGTGGGAAAGAAAATACGGCATGACCTCGTCCGGCTTGACCGGGCCGGCGTCTCCCGGGAGAAGGTCGAAGAAGCCGTAGAAGCTGGCGCCGATGAACATGAAGGTGAAAAAGATCGGCAGGCAGGAAAGCGCGCCGAGAAAGGCGCCCCGGCTGGCCGCCTTGTCGGACTTGGCGATGAGGTAGTGCTGGACGATGTGCTGGTCGGTGACGTAGCGCCGGCTCCACTGGATGAAATAGGCGAAGAAGAAGATCCAGATGGTGGTGGTTTCCTTGTCAAAGAGCATGCGCCAGGAGAATTCCCATGATCCGAAGGAATATTTCCCGGCTTCCCAGGAACTCCGGATGATGCCCATGGGATCGCCGATTTCCGGGGCGAAGAGGACGCGACCGAGGATGAGGAGGGCTCCGCTCGAGAGGATGATGCCCTGGGCCACGTTGGTCCAGGCCACCGCCGTGATCCCGCCGATCATGGTATAGACCAAGGTGAAAATCCCGATCCCGAGGATGACGTAGATGGGCTTCCAGCCGGTGAAGACGTAGAGCGCGATCCCGGTCGTCACCAGGGTCACTCCGAGGTCGAAGACCCGGTCGGCCAGGAATCCGAATGAGGTGTAGATGCGGCTGGCCAGACCAAAGCGTTGGCCGACGTATTCGTAGGCGCTCATCTGGACGACCCGGCGGTAGAAGGGAACGATCCAGACCGACACGATGATCAGGACGATCGGCAGAAGCATATGGGGCAGGAAGAGGATCATGCCCTTTCCGTAGGCTGTCCCGGGATGCCCGACGAAGGTTCCGCTTCCCACAATGGTCGCCATCAGGGTGAAGGTGACCGCCCAGGCCGGGATGGATCGATCGGCTGTGAAGAACTTGCGCGTCGTGCGCATGCCGCGGGACACGTAGAGACCGATCCCGGCGATGCCGACCAGGTAGATCAGGACGATGAGGATATCGAGGACGCTGAGTTTCATGGGGTGTTGGGTCTGTGGTGCCTGCGAGGCAGTCTATTTCCAGGGCATTGTCCGCCCGGTTTGGCGGCGCCCGATTTCTGCGGCCTCCTCCTTGCCGCCGGCGCCGATCATGACACCCCATTCGAGGCGTTCGATCACGTTGTCAGGGAGGATATTGTCGAGAAACACCACTCCGGCTGCGTTGGCGGCCGCCAGGACCCGCTCGCTGGCCGCGATGACTTCGGGCGGCAGGGGAGGATCGGCCCGCCCTTCCAGATAGCCGTAGGAAAGACCCATGTCACGGGGTCCGGATTCGGCGAAGGCCAGACCGGGCACCCTAAGGGTGGATTCGCAGTTGCGGAGGGCGTGGGGGTCTTCGATTTTGACCCCGAGCAGGATCTCGCCGTCCGGGTTGAGCGGCCATGGGTCGGCGCGTCGGAAATAGTCCTCTTTGTCGATGCCCCAGATTCCGGACGCAAAAAGATGGCTGCCCATGCCGCGCAGCCCTTCGTCCAGGCCATCGCCGACACCTTCCTTGTGGAACGGATAGCGGGCGGTGCGGACGAACTCGCGCACGGCTTCGGGATCACGGGCGCGGCAGAGATGAATACCGTGAATCCCGGTGGCCAGTGCCTGCTGGATCATCCACCCGTTCGCCTTCACGTTCTCCTCGTCGAGTCCGAGGACCGGGAGGGTGACGATGACGGCCGGGGTGCGGTGACCGCTGGGAGTCGGTCCTCCCTCGACCAGTCCCAGCATGAAGGAACGGAGAAGCGCGAAATCGAGGGGCGCATGTTCCATGTCATACATGATGATGTCCGCCCAGGTCTTCGAGAGGGACTTGCCCAGGGCATGGGCTTCTTCCAGGTTGCGCGGCTCGTCGCCTCCCCTGACTCCGTAGGTGTAGTAGACCGGCTGACCGGCTTCGAGGAGTTCAATCGCCTTGTTGATCCTCTTGGGGCCGGTGTATTCGCCGCTCTCGGCCGCCAGCATCGGGCCGACGAGGAGGGCGGCGAGGAGCATCGATGGAAGCTTCTTCATGGCTGGGTCGGGTTGCGGTGTTGTCGTGATGGTGCGCCCGCCCCGATTCCCGGAGGTGCATCCTGCCGGGGGGTGAAGGTACGGAGAATCTCGAATTCGTCGTAACCGGTCGTGCTGATCCGAAGACGTCCCCATAGCACCAGTTGCGAGGGCGTGGCCGACTTGACGACCGACCACCGGCCTTTGTCGACGGAGACGATGCGGTTGGTGAAGTCGACGCCTTCAGGCAGAGGTTCTTTCAGATCGAGAACGGTGGTGAGCGACGAAGAATCGAAATGGTCGGTGGTGATCTCGCCGGCTACGCTATCATTTTCGAAGATGTCTTCGACCGGCCGGTTGCCCGTGCCCGGAACGTCGGCGTCGACCCTGTTGTCAATGAAGGTGGCATTGGCCTCCATGGGGCCGGCCGGTCCCAGGAGTATGTTTCCCGTAAATACGCTGGGACCGAGGGTCTCCTTGTCCTCGACAAAGCGCCAATCCTGCCAGACCGTGTTGCGGGTGGCGATGACTTCGGATCGCTGGAGGTAGAGCCCGCCGGCGTTGCCGGCCACGATATTGTCGGTCAGCCGGACACGGGATTCCATGGTGATCCGGGTGGCGCCCGAGTTGCGGGACGAATTGGAGTTGCCCGCCAGGATGTTCCGTTCGACGATCACCTCGAATTCGTCCGCCGGAGGGTAGGGATCGAGGGGGGTGTCATACCGGTGCTCCTGCCCGCCGATGAAGAGTCCACCGGCGTCGTCACCGGAAACATTGCCGACCACGATATTGTCGGAGATGAGCGGCGCGGACCAGAGTGCGACGAAGACCCCTCCGGCATCGTTGCTGGCCAGCGCTTCGTTGTTGATGACCAAGTTGCCGACAAACTCCCCGTCGGACCAGTCGAAGAACGAAACGGCACCGCCATCGCTGCTCCGCATGGGGTCGTCGAGACCGGCCCGATTGTTCGCGAAGACATTGTGAGTGATGCGCGGATGGGCGGCACGGTCCACCGACAGGGCACCGCCCCGTCCACATTCGGTCGTGTTCTGAAAAAAGACGCAGTTCTCAATGCGGGCCCGGGAACCGTTCAGGATCATGACGGCCCCCCCGTCATTGCCGGTTTCATGAATGAGGGCGGGATCCCAGTTTTCGGGAATCAGCGTGCGGTTGGCGCGGAAAACACAGTTGGTGATCACGGGCGAGGTGGCGTCGCAGAGGAGCGCGGCCCCCTTGCCCCGAACCCGGCCCCGGATCAGATGGAAGCCGTCGAGCCGGGCATGGTCGGCGCCGAGCAGGATACGCCGCTGGTCTTCTCCATCCAGGATGCTGGGTGTCCCCCAGATGTCCCGCTCACCACCCGGAGTCGCATACCCGCCAAACAGGTCAACATGGGCTTTCAGCACAAAAGTTGGTTGGGTGTAGACGCCCTGGCTGACGAAGATCGCCACCCGTTTGTCAGCCGAGGGGGCACCCGCCTTTTCGAGTGCCGCCACGATCGAAGCCACCGGATTCTTCATCGAGCCGTCACCGGTGATGTCTGTTCCGTGGGCTCCGTCCACATGGATGATCCTGTCATACAGGGTCTGATCAACCGGCTGCGAATCGGGACCGGGACGTGCGGATTCGGATCTTAGGGACGGGACAAAGAGGGCGAGGGCTATCAACGTGACCGAGGCGGTCTTCGAAAATCGTTGCCGGAGTGCGGATCCGGGCAGGCGCGCGTGGTTGGCCATGGGGACTGGGTTTATGGGTTTCGGAGGAGACGGTTCCGACGGGGAGGGATCAGGAGGACAGGCTGAGGACCGACGCGCCTTCGACCAGTCGAGGTTCTACCAGGATGCGGGTCGGGATATCGTCGATCGGGTGGTCAAGTCGCCAGCGGATCTGGTCGACCGCTCGCCGCCCGATGGCTTCGGCCCGGACGTCGATCGTGGTCAGGGCTGGTGAAAGACCCAGGACGAGCGGTCGTTCATGATTGAAAGAGAGGATGCTCAGATCTTCGCCCACCCTGAGTCCCTTCTGTTGCATGGCGGCGTAGATCTGCACCGCGATGCTGTCGGCCGGCGTGAGCACCGCGGTGGGTCGCTTGGATTTGGGCAGAGCGAGGAGAGCCTCGAGCAGAGGGAGGACGTCGGTCGGTCGGGTGATGGCCGGAAGAGGCCAGTGGACCTCGCCCTCAATGTTTTTTTCAAACATCTGAACCGTCATTCCCAGCCGGGTCGCCACGGCGGTGAATGAGGCTTTCAGGTTTTCGGCGCGGGTCTGACCGGCCCGGGGGTGCATGAAGGCAACCCGCTGGTGACCCTTGCGGTGGAGGTATTCGGCGGCCATCCGGCCCCCGGCATTGTTATCGCAGCCGACCAGATCCCCCTTCGCTCCTTCGGGACGCCCGAGCAACCAGACATGAGGCAGGCGTTCGATTTTCTCGAGGAGTGCAGACGAGGCGCAGGTGCGGAGATCTCCGAGCAGGGGACTCTTGATGATGAGGCCGTCCACCTGGTTCCGTTCCAGAAAAGCGGGTATGCGCTGAGCGTCCGGGATGTTCGAGAGCATCAGGTTCACATTGACGGAAGTCACCGCCAGCTCGACTCCGTGAATGGCTTCGGAAATGACCGGGAGATGGGCGAGCGAGTCGTCCATCCCGAGGAGGATGACGCCGATATTGTTTCGCCGCCGCATCGACTGACCATTGCTTGAGGAAGGCTTCTGACGCCGACGGAGCGGGCGATAATTGAGGCGGTCGATCGACTCCTGGACGCGCTTGCGGATTTTGGGACCGACGGCATTGGGCGTGTTCAGGACCCGGGACACGGTTCCGACCGCGACTTGGGCATCGGCGGCGACATCGAGAATGGTGGGCTTCGGGTGGGTCTTTTCCACTATGCGGATCAGTTGAAATCAAGTGAACGAAGTGGCAAGCGAAATTTGAAAATAACCCATGAAATCGTTATTTCATCCAGAAGGATTTTCACCCGCCCCCGTCCAGCCCCTCCGACAGCCTTTGAATCGTGAACAGGAAGAAACGGAGAGATTCGAACTGAGACGTTCACCTTTCCTGAGTCCCTGCTTCCCCGGGTTGTCGCCTCGTCGGGACGGCTTCAGGCAGTCCGCTCCGATCTCCAGGGCCGGGGTGGGAGGGCTCCTGCCTGGAGTCGGCCGGCAGCGACCGGTTCCTCAATAATCGTCTTCGTCGACCATGGTCAGGCCGAGGGCTTCCTTGACATCCGGTCGCTGATCGAGCTCGTCCACGAATTCTTCGACGTCAAAATCGGCCACGACGAAGTCGCCGAATTCGAAGGTTGGGGTATTGGTTTGATCGCTGACGGAAATCATCCGCTGGTAGGCGGAGGCACTTTCGTTGACGTCCTGAACGTCGACCTCAATTCCCTGTTCGGAGAAAAAGGAAAGCGCTTCGCGGCACCAGGGGCAGCCGTCTTTGATGAAGAGAATGGGTCGAGGTTTCATGGAAGGAAGGCGGCCGCCGGGGCAGCCGCCGGGACTTTGGTTTGTCTTCCGGAAATATGGCCCGAATCGGTGGTGGGAGCAACCCTGGTCTTGCGGGTTGTGGACGATTCTGACCGACTGTCTGAACCGGCCCGGCCATCGCTTCGTGGAATGGGAACTCCACCGCCGAAATCACGTTCACCCGACTCTGGCTTCATTGGTGGACGGTGGCTCGACGGGCCTGCGGACGTGCCCTGGTGCGTCCCACTGAGGGAGCGTGGTTTGCTTGATAAGTCTGCATGAATAGGCAATTGAAGACCCTGCATGAATAAGACACCTTTCCGACACCTTGCGTTGCTCCCGGCGGCGTTTCTCACGGTTTTTCTGGCGGCTTGCGGCGGAGGGCGTTCGGCAAAGGCGACAACTCCGGCTTCGGAGGAAGCCACGGCCATGCTTGAAAATACGGACTGGATTCTGGTCGAATTGAACGGGAAGCCGTTCGAAGCGGGAACGTCTCTGAAGACACCCACGCTCCGCTTCGATGACGAGACCGGGATGGTTGCCGGCAACAGTGGGGTGAACCAGTACGGGGGCAGCTACACGGTCAGGGGCGATTCAATCGAGTTTGGACCGATGCGATCGACCATGATGGCCGGTCCTCCTGAGGCGATGGACCTGGAGCAGGCGTTTCTGGCGGCACTCGTCGGGCAGACCGGGTGGCGGATCGCCGACGGGCGGCTTGAATTCTCGGAAGGCGAATCAGTTGCCGCAGCGTTTGTGGTGGCTCCTTCCGCAGCAAAGGCCGTGGTTTCCGGTACGGTCGTTTACCGGGAGAGAATGATGCTGCGCCCCGGGTCGGTGCTCGAGGTGACTCTCGAGGACGTTTCCCTGGCGGATGTGCCGGCCAGGCAGATCGCAACCTATCGAAAAGAGGACCCGGGAAGTCCGCCCTTTCCCTTCGAGCTGCTCTACGACCCGGGCACGATCGACGAGCGACACACCTACGCGGTGCGGGCCCGGATCACCGTGGAGGAACAGTTGCGATTCACCTCGGACACCACCTATCCGGTGATCACCCGGGGTCACGGGAATAAGGTCGAGATCCTCGTCAAGGGGGTTCCCACGGCTGACTAGCCTGGGAGTCTGAGGGAACTCAGGCGGCGCCACGCACCATCCGGTTCTACAGCGAGTCGGTTCAGAGTCCGTAGACCTCGACGAGGGCGACGCCGGTTTCCCCGGGATGACCGGAAACCTTGGCGGTAAAGACACCGGGTTCCAGCCAGAGCAGGAGGGCGGCATCAAGGCCGTCGGCCGGGAGGGGAAAACCGCCGGCCGTCGTCGTAGCTTCCTGGATACGTAGAGGATCCGGATTGGACGCCCAGTTGTCATTGGTCGCGATGAGGAGGGCTTTGCCGTTTTCCTGCTTGAAAAGGTCGAGGACCGGGTCGTCGAGGACTCCCCGGACCCCGAATGTTCCGAGTCCGGGTCCGATCCCGCGAATAAGGATCTTCTTCGGAACTTCACCCTTGATCACGAACCCTCCGATCAGGATGGAGGCGCCGGTTTCCACCCGGCCGCGGGTGGAGAGATTCGCCAGGCGGGTATCGGTCACCCCGGTGTCAGCCGTGGCATCGTAGATCTCGACGAGGGAGACGCCGGACGTCCCCCCGACTCCGGAAATCCTGGCGGTGTAGACGCCCTGCTCAAGGATGACCGTCATGGCGGCGTCCGCGTCTGCCGTCAGGGTGAAAGCGCCGGTCCGTTGGGTGGGCTCGGCAACTTCGGACGGGATCCAGTTGTCGTTCGACTGCATGACGACCTTGGGATCCGCCTGATCGAACAGATCGAGTCTCGGATCCGTCAACAGATCCGCCAGATTGAACTGGGCCATGCTCGGCCCCACTGCACGGAGGAGCAGATCGCGGGAGCCCGTTCCTTCGACCACGAAGCCGGCGATCATCACGTTTTCACCGCCTGCAACCCGACCGCGGGTTGCGATATTGCTGAGGACTTCAAGTTTGGAAGGCAGACTGCGGACATCCACCTGGACGACCCGGGTCGATAGGGTGCCCGCCTGATTGGTCACGGTGGCCTGATAGTCGCCCGCATCGGCGGAACCGGCACCGGGAAGGGTCAGGGTTGGTCCCGTTCCGATTTGCGCCCCATTGTGAAACCAGGTGACGGCGGGTTCTGGATATCCGGAAACCTCGGAGGACAATTCGATTGTCTCCCCGAGGGCCACGGTCAGTGACTGTGGCTGCGTCGTGATCCGTGGGGCGACCGGCTGACCGGGACTGATTACGATTTCGTGCCAGAGGGTGTTTGATGCAGAGTCGATCTCGATCGTCGCTTTTTCATCGGCCCCGGTGACGACCCTTTCGTCGATGCGGTTGCCGCTCGAGTCGAGGCTGAATAGCCGCACCCGGTCGGGTGTGACCGGAAGGGTGAGGGTCAGCGGCACCATCTCCACGAGGGTCGGTGCACGTCCCCAATTGCGCCCGACGGAGGTCCTGGATGCGTCCTTCCAGATCATGCCGGTATTCTCGATCAAGCCGGTGGTGACGAGCAGGGCCCGGCCGCCGGCCGGGTCGTCGAAGCGTTCACCCTCCACCAAGGTGAGGCCGACCGTGGCCCAGTCCTGCGCAGTCGTTCCCGGGACTATGGTCACATTGCCAAGGGCAAAGGACCGCCCGTCGATGAAACCAATGACCGCTTTGCTGCGATCGGTATTGACCGTGACGACCCCGCGGTTGCCGCGGCTGGTGTCCCAGACGAGTTCCCCGGTATCGGACTCAAGGATGTTGCCGGAAGGCGCGTCGGGTGGCGCGGACAATCCGGTGGCGTCCCCGCCCACGTCCAGGCTTAGTCGACTGACGGCGGCCAGTTCGGCCGGCACCCCGAGGCTGGATCCGTCCCCGACCCTCCAGGCCGATCCCCTGGTGGTCACCATCTCGATTTCGCTCTCAGGGGTAAGTGGCATGGTGTACGCTTTGCGGGCCGGGCGGACATCGAAGCGCCGAAATAGAGCGGCTGCCAGCAGGGTATTGACCATCTTGGTCGGGTGATGGGCCTGATCAAAGAAGCCGGCGACGTACTCGTCCTGGCCGGTGCCATAATCGAAGAGCCAGATCCCATCCCAGTCCTGGAGCGCGCCATACGCGGCAATAAGCAGCGGGGTTTCCGAGGAATAGGTATTGGGCGACGGGTGCTGGTACTCGGTCACGGTGTGGGGTTTCCCTTTGACCCGTTGACGGGCGAGGCCGCCAATGGTGCTGCCGCCCGGGCTGTTGACCATGGAGACGTTGTTGATCGTCCAATTGTCGGCATCCCAGGGGATTCCCGGAAACTCGGGGTGCTGCCAGTAGGCGTGGGAGTCAACCACGTCGAGCCGGGCCTGCACGTTGGGAGGGCTGTTTGAGATGATGGTCCCGAAGACGAGACCCTGGTAGCCGATCGTCTCCTTGATGTGGTGGCGCATTTCCTCCCAGTAACGGTTCTCCAGATCGACGAGGAAGCGCACCCAGTCGCGCCGGGCCGCGAGGGTATCACCACCCTCCGGGGAGGCGAGGGGGATGGAGGCGATATTGCCCGCCTCGAGGGTGACACCTTCGGGAAGACCGCCTATTTCGCCTCCCTCGGTCCATCTGACATCGGCCAGCCAGACCGTGACCAGCTGGTTGCCGAAGTTGTTGAAATTGAGACGGGCGTTGCCTTCGTCGATCGTCGATTCAAAGACGGAGGTGAACTGCTGCCACTGATCGTTCAGTTCGGCCGTCAGGCTGAACCCGAGACCGGCGTAGTCCGTATGGGCCCGTTGAATACCCACTCCCAGATTGACGGGCTGATCGGACCTGGCCCAGAAACTCACCGTGTAGATCTTTCCTGCCTCGAGCGATTTGTTGCTCTGGTTGATCTGGACATGCCAGCCCGCGCCCCCGGGCCGGGTGACGACGACCTTGAGCGAAGGCTGGCCGTTGAAGTCGCTGGTCGTCGTCGCGGTGCGTTGAGCGACGTCATGGACCTCGAGGTTCCATGGAGAGGTCCCGGAGGCAAAGTCGCCGTTGATCAGCTTGTTGGCCCCCAGGGGTTCGCTGCGATGTCCCCAGGATCCGAGGAGATCGGCGGTTGAGGAAAAACGGGCCTGGAGCCAGGTGTTCCATCGGGTGTTCAGTTCGGTGCGAAACACCTCCGGCATGGAATCGAGAAGGCCCCCGAACCAGTTCTGGATGGCGCCGTTTTCATTGAGGATCTCCACGAATGCGACGGCGGGATCATCGGCGAGGCGCAGGCCGGTGTGGGGGTTGGTCGAGCCGAGCAGTTTGGTCGCGTATTCCTTCTGCAGGTCCACCATTGTGTCGTTGAAGAAACTCAGGACCTGCTTGTCCTTCCACTCCATCTGGTCGATCTCGGCGGGCAGTCCGTCGGCCGCCCGATGATCGTGTGAGACGAGCAGATTGATATTGGAATAGACCCCGTTCTTCTTCAGCTCGCTGATGAAGTAATGGAGTCTGTCCAGGCGGTCGGGATGAAGATTCCGGGTGGTGGTCTGGGCATAATCGATCAGCGTCGGGCTGCCCCAATTGGCGTCCATATGGTGGAAACGGACGTTGTTGATTCCGAACCGGGCGAGACGGGCGGCGACTTTTTCGGCGACGGCATGTGCCGGGAAGGCGTCGCTGGCTCCGATATTGACTCCGAGAAAACGGATGCGTTCACCGCCGACGTCGAAATGTCCCTTGCCATCGACGGTCACCCAGCCCGATTCGCCGGCCGGGTCATCCTGCCAGCCGGCGAGACTGGTGACCCCGGGAGAGGCATCGTCCCAGGCAATCTGAAAAGGTTTGAGGACGGCCCACGCGGGGTGGGCGACGAGGGTGAGGGCGGTGAGAAGGAGAGGGATTTTCATTGGGTCGATGGTAGGAGAGGCTTTACGCCTCGATCCTTCATTCAATCGAGGCGTAAAGCCTCTCCTACGGTTCATCTCTGACCTATCACTCGGCTGGCAGCACCACCGTGATCTCGCCACTTTCCCTGGTCAGCTCAAACTCCGCTTCCGCGGTCTGGTTTCCCAAGGTCACGGTGACGCGATGGCGGCCGAGAAAGCCGCGGCCGGCGAACTTCCCGTCACTTCCGGTCAGACCGGTTTCCGAAGTCCACCAGCGGTTGAAGACGAGGTCGCGGTAGGCGAGAAGATTGGGCTTTTCCGACCAATCGAAGCGGTAGAACGCGCTTTTTGGCAGCCAATGGGCACCTTCCCAGAAACCCCAGTTCTGAATACTCACCACGTTGGGATGGCTGAAGACCATGGTCATGAAATCGCGGGTATAGTCGGCCTGGAAATCCTCATCCGAGGAGTTGAGGTCGAATTCCGTGATCATGATCTTGAGATCCGGGAAGGCGGTCGCAAAGCGATCGAGGACTTTCCACAGCTGCACGGGTTCGGTGGGTGCCTCGCCGATGTGACCCTGCATGCCTATCCCGGTGACGGGTGCTCCGTTTTCGATCAGGTAGTGGACGGTGTCTTCGAGGTGCTGCTGGTGTTCGGCGTTGCGGCCCCGGTCGCTGAGGATGGCATAATCATTGATATAGAGTTCGGCGGTCGGCAGATTGGCCCGGGCGCGGTTGAACCAGTCAATCATGATGCCCTTCCCATAGATATCCATGAGATCATGGTTGTCGTACGGTTCGTTGAGGACATCCCACTCGTTGATGAAGGGCTTTGTGGCCCGGGTGATTTCATCAATGTGGTCGAGAACCCTTTCCGGGACCGAGGGATCCCTATCGGGAAGCAGGTCGTTGATCAGCCTTGGCAGATTCCGTTTGCCCGGCCAGACAAGGACATGGCCGCGCAGGTAAAGACCGTGATTCGACATCCAGGCCAGTGCGTCGAGAGTCTGGGCCTGCGAATAGTTTCCGACCCTGGCCCACTCACCGACCCAGGCTCCCCATTTGGTGTCATTCTCCGGGCCGGAGGCATTGAAGAGCTCGAGCAGTTTCTCCCGGTAGATCCGGTCGTCTTCGGTCGTGCCCATGATCCGGGCGGCCTGTGCCACCGAGGCGAACCTGAAGGCATGTCGGAGCATCTCGACCCGGACGGCGGCGCCTTCGACCGCGTCTCCGTTTGAATCCAATAAGCGAATACGAAAATCCCCCTTGCGGTAAGCCTCGATCCGGGCGTCCGCCTCCGCTCTCCAGGGCGCATCGGGCTCGGATCCGGCATAGGTGACCCGGGTCCGGGGCAGTTCGGAGATCGATCGGTGATCGCCGTAGTGGATGAGTTCGACTCCGCCGATCTCCATGGTCATCGGTTTGCCGGTCTGTCCGAAGCTCAGGAAGAGGAAAACCTGTCCGGCCGGGTAGTCGTCATTGAAGCTGAAGGGCAGGAAGAACTCGCGCCACTCATCACCGGCGGAAACGGCCGTATTGATAGACTTGGAGAATCTCGGGCCCGGACCCTCGACATAGACGTTGACCGAGACAAGCCCGCTTTCGTCGTCGGATCGGATCTTGCGCAACTGGAAACGGACGAGGGCGACGTCCCCTTTCCGGACCGGCATCTCGCCGACCGCACCGATATTGGCATCGTAGAAGCGTTTGCCGGGGTTGAATACCTCGATGCGGAAGGCCCGGTCAAACGGGCGGTCCGCAACGGGTACTACGGAGCGGCGGGCGATCGTCTCTCCACCGGAGGTTGGCCTCTCCCGGAAGGTCATGCTGTCGATCGGGTCGGAGGATCCGATCAGGGAAACACCACCCGAAGGCAGAGGGGTGGGTTGAGCCGCCTCCTGTGCTTCTGAACGGATGCCGAATGCGACAATCGTCGCGAGGATCAGGGTGGTTTTCAATGGGGTCATGGTGCGCATAGCGTTTTTGATGTCTTGAGGGTGCAGAATGGTTCGCCCGGAACTCAATCGACGGCATACACCTCGACCAGTCCGACCCCGGTTCCGCCGTCGGCTCCCGCCATCCGGGCGGTGTAGACGCCGGGCTCAAGCCAGACGAGGAGAGCCGAATCCCAACTCCCCTTATCGAGGGCGAAGGCACCGACGGAGGAACCGGCGGTCGCGAGTGCGTCGGGGTCCGGCGCCAGTGACCAGTCGTCATTCCGGGCAACCGTTTCCTCGGTCTGGTCGGGCAGTTTCTTCAAGAGAGTGAGCTCTGGGTCCACCAGAGTCCCGGGCACCCCGAATGCGGCCAGGCCCGGACCGACCCCCCGGATCAGGACCTGTTTGGGGGCATCGCCCGTCACGACAAATCCGGCGATCAATACCCGGGCGCCGGTGCCGACTTCCCCCCGGGTGGAGATATTGGTGACGTCGCTCAGCGGGAGGGCTGCGGAGGTTCCGTCGGCGTCGTAGACCTCGACGAGGGAAACCCCGGTCAGGTTGTCCCTGCCGGAGACCTTGGCGGTATAGGCGCCCGGACCTAGATTGACGTGAATGACGGCATCGCGGGCGCCGGAAGGCAGTTGAAACGCGCCGACCCGGGTCGACGTCTCACGGATCGTCTCCGGGTCCTGGCCGTCTTCCCAGGCTTCGTTCCGGCTGACCGTTACTTCGCCCTGAGGAGTCCGCTTGATGAGCTCCACTACCGGATCAGCCAGGGCATTGCCGACGCCGAAATCGCCGAGGGTCGGGCCAACCGCCCGCAGCAGGATTTCCTTGGGTTCGGTTCCGGCCAGGACAAAACCCGCAATCATGATCTTGGCATTGGTCAGGACCTGGCCCCGGGTGGAGATATTGCTGAGGCGGTCGCCGTCGTAGGGAGGGGGTTTGACCGCAAGAAGCGTCTGTCGGCTCGAAACGGTGCCGGACCCGTCGGTCACGTCGACCCAATAGATCCCGGCGTCGCCCTCCGATACAGCCGTAATCTCGAGCAGAGGGTCGTCTTCACCGACCGGGGTGCCGTCATGAAACCACTGATAGGTCGCATCCGGATCATGGGCCTCGACGTTGAACCGGGCGGTTCCGCCGGGTTCCGCCCGTTGGCTCTGTGGTTGCCTTGAGATGGGAGGAGGGGAGGACTGCGGCGGGGTGTCGAGGCGGACCTTGATCCCGCCGGCGCCGGGGGCGAAATCGATCTCGAGTTCGGAGGTGAAGCCGTCGTGTTCAACGGTGACACGGTGGCGCCCGAAAAAGGTGCGACCGGTGAAGAGGCCGTTGCTGTTGGAGGTTCCCGCGAGATTGGTCCACCATTGGTTGAAAACGAGATCCCGATAGACGGCGGCAAAGGGTTTCTCCGTCCAGTCCAGGTTGAACATGGCGGAACCGGGGCGCCAATGCCGTCCTTCCCAGAACCCCCAGAACTGCAGGCCTTCCATCTGCGGGTGGCTGAAGACCAGGGTCATGAAATCCCGGGTATAGTCGGTCTGGTATTCGCGGTCTTCCGTGCCGATGTCGAACTCGGTGATCTTGAATTTGAGTTCGGGAAAGGCGGTCGAGTAGCGCTGAAGTACTTCCCAGAGTTTGGTGGGCTCGGTCGGAGCGTCGCCGAAGTGACCCTGGAATCCGATGCCGGTGATCGGTGCCCCGTTGTCCACCAGGTACTGAACGACATCTTCCAGGCGCTGCTGGTGGGCGGTGTCGCGGCCGCGTGAGCTGAGAATGGAGTAGTCGTTGATATAGAGGTCGGCCTCCGGCAGATTCATCCGTGCCTGTTCGAACCAGTCGACCATCACGTGGTCCCCGTAGAAATCCATCAGGATCCGGTTGTCGTAGGGTTCGTTGAGCACGTCCCATTCCTGGACGAAATCCCTGGTGGCCTGGGTGATGTCATCGATGTGGTCGAGGACACGTTGGGGCACGGATGGGTCACGGGAGGGAAGCAGGTCCTTGATGCTGTTGGGCAGATTGTTCTCGCCGGGCCAGACGAGAACATGTCCCCGGACAAACAGATCGTTCTCCTGGATCCACCGCAATGCCTGAAGGGTCTGTGCCTGGTTGAAGGAGGATCCCCAGTCCCCTTCCCATGGCGGCCACTTCAGGTCGTTTTCCGTTCCGACCGAGTTGAAGTACTCGAGGATTGTTTCACGGTAAATGTCGGCGTCGGACCCCGTTGCGGTCAGGAGTTCAGCCGTTACGGCGGTGCTGAAGCTGAACCTGTGCCGCAGCATGTCGACTGAGACCGCCGCGTCCGGAACAGGATTCCCGTCCGCGTCGATGACTTTGATCGTCAGGTCCCCCTTGCGGTATTGTTCGATCCTGGCAGCGGCCTCGGCCCGCCACGGCGCGTCTGCCTCCCGGCCCGGGTAGGTGATCGCCGTGCGGGGCATTTCGTTGAGGGTCCTGGTCTTGGCGTAGTTGAGCAATTCGATCCCGGCTATCTCCATCGTCATGGTCTTGCCGGTCTGACCGAAGCCGAGGTTCAGGCTGAGAGTGCCGCTCGGGTAATCGTTGTTGAACGTGAATGGCAGGAAGATCTCGGTCCACTCCTCACCGGCCGAGATGGCTGTGCTCAGCGATTTCGAGTAGTTGAAGGAGGCATTTCCCTCGACGTAGACCTGCATGGTGACAAGCCCCGTCTCGTCATCAGAGCTGATCTTGCGGACGAAGGCATGGAAAAGGGCGACGTCATCTTTGGCCACGGCAGCGGTGGATCCCTGGGTCAGGGCGGAATCCCAGAAATTGGTCCCGGGGTGGGTCACCTCGATCCGCAGGGCGCGGGAAAAGGACTGGCCATCCACCTCGACCACGGACCGCGCGGCGATCGGTTGACCGCCGCTGCTGCCCGTCCGAAAGGACATGGCATCGACCGGGTCGGCGCTGCCGATGACAGAGATTCCGTTCTCCGGAACGGATTGAGCGATAAGGGCGGAGGCGAATCCCGTGACGAGGAGAGCGGCAAATAAACTTCGCATTAGTGGCAGAAAGGGGCGCATGGCTAAGGAATCATGGAAGCTTATGGGCCGAAAGGCGGTTTCTCAAGTTATCGTACGTTCAAACGCAAGACTATCCATGGACGGCCGGAGCCGGGGTTCATTTGGCGGATGCTCTCCGGGAATGGTGGATCCCCGGGGATCGTTCCGCTGTGATTGTCCGGTAAACATCGACCGGTCGGGAGACATGGGATTGACGAGGTGGGATCGACGAAGCAGAAGGATCTCTGCCATCGCCTTCTGATGCCGCCCGTTCGACCCAACCCTCAAACCGCCCGCCGATCGTGACCACTTTCTTCGACGCCGCACTCAAGGTCGGAGAGGTCGTCAACGGGATCGAGGTATCGTTGCTCCTGACCTCGGTGAGTCCGGAGGATCCCGAGAGGGATTGGGTTCCCTGTTATCACTTTGCCATCACCCGGAGCAAGGATCTGGCGGAAGTGGGACGGATCTCACTGCGGATTGGGAACACCGAATCGATCCGACTATATGCCGGTCATATCGGCTATTCCATTCACGAGGTGTATCGGGGACACAAGTATTCCGGCAAAGCGGCCCTGCTGCTCAGGGCCTTGGCCTTGAGGCACAATCTCGACCGGTTGTGGATCACGACCAACCCGGAGAACTGGCCCTCGCGAAAGATCTGCGAATGGATTGGGGCAACCTACGTGGATACCGTCGACGTTCCGCCGGATCACGAGATCCACAAGATGGGTGAGCTCCGCAAGTGCCGCTACCTCTGGAAGGTCGGTTGAGGGAGCAGGCCGAGGCGAAGGTCTCGGGTGGCTTCCGGTGTTCGTGATACCGCATGAGGTTTGTTTTCTCCTGTTCAAAATCATATTGCCGGCCCCGCACCGATGGTCACCAGCAGGTGAATCCCCCGTCTATGACGAGGTCATGGCCGGTGATGAAGCTCGCCGCGGGCGACGCGAGAAAGACGACGGCTCCACAGATTTCCCGCGGCTCGGCCAGGCGTCCCATCGGGGTGTCCCGACGCCAGTCGTCATGATACTGCTTCACCGCCAGGGTCATCTCCGTCCCGGTATACCCGGGGCTGATCGAGTTGACCGTGATCTGCCGGGGCGCCCACTCGGTCGCGAGGGAGCGGGTCAGCTGGATGACGCCGGCCTTGGAGGCGTTGTAGGCGCACTGGGGCTGCGGGTGATTGACGATCTGCCCGGACATCGAGGCCGTATTGATGATCCGGCCCCCCGTGCCCTGGCTGAGCATGATGCGTCCGGCAGCGCGGGAACCATAGAAGACGGCATTGAGATTCACGCTCATGACCGCTGCCCATTGTTCATCGGTCATCTCTTCGGCGGGTGCGTGGTTGCAGATGCCGGCGTTGTTGAAAGCGATGTCCAGTCTCCCGAGGGTGCGGGCGACTTCGGCAAACGCCGTATTGACGGCCGCACTATCCGTCACGTCACAGGTGAGTGGGAGTGAGCGGCGCCCCAGTGCAAGAATCTCGTCCGCGGTCGATCCGGCGGTTTCAGCGTCCAGGTCAATGCAGGCGACGTCGGCGCCGGCCTGGGCGAGCGCGAGAGCGCAGGTGCGACCGATGCCGCGACCGGCTCCGGTCACCAGGGCGACTTTCCCGTCGAGTCGAAAGGTATCCAGAATGTTCATGTTGGAGGAAGGTTCCCCGGCACTCTATACGAATCCGGGCGAATCAGGAATCGAGAACTTGGGGTTCTTCGGATAATTCAACGATGACCGTCTCCGATCATCCAGGCTCTTTTCAAGAGGCTCACCTTTGTGTGCCCTTTTCTGAAGCCGCGTTGCTTTGCCGGCGCGTTGTCCTCAGGAGGCGCGAAACGGAACGGGATCAGGTTGTTTTGGGAAACCTTGGCCGCATCACAATCTGTTCAACCACGGCACGGGCAGGCAGGTTGAGGACGAGGGAAGCGCACTCGGCGAGGTCCTCTGGCTGGAGCATCTGCTCGCGGGCCTCGACGGGAGGTGGATGTGCGCGTTTGTCGAGGAGCGGGGTATTGATGTCGCCGGGGAAGATCGCGCAGGCGCGTATCCCGTGGACCTGCTCTTCCTGATTGATGGACTGGATGAGCGCCCCCTGTCCGAACTTGGAGGCGACGTAGGCGGTGCCGGCCTTGGGGTTGGCGGCCAGGCCGACGTCGGAGACGATATTGATGACGGTTCCGCTGCCTTGGCTGCGCATCCGGGGCAGGAACTCGCGAATGGTCAGAAAGCTGCCGTTCAGGTTGGTCCGGATGACGCGCTCAAAGTCGGCTGCCGAAAGAACCTCGAGCGAACGATTCGGGATGTTCTCGCCGGCGGCGTTGATCACGGCGTCGACCCTTTGGAAATCCCCCAGGATCTGTCCGGCCGCGATGGCCACGGAGGCGGCATCGCCGACATCACAGGTATAGGCACGAATCCGATTTGTGCTCTTGCGGCAGAGGCCGATGGTTTCACCGAGCCGGGTTTGGGTCCGGCCGATCAGGGCCAGGTCCCAGCCCTCGTCGGCAAGGCGGACTGCGATGGCGCGGCCGACCCCGCTTCCGGAGCCGGTGATGACGGCGGTTCTGGCTTGTTCAGGCATTGGGGGAAAGGATGACTTTGAGGTGACCGGGCTCGTGGCGGTAGAGACGGTCGAAAAAGCCGGGACCATCCTCAAGCCGGCCCCGGTCCGTGATCAGCGAGGCGACCGAGACGGTGCCTTCGGCGATCATCCTGACCGCTTCCGGGAACTCCCCGGCACAGGCGCAGGATCCGAAGAGGGTGATTTCCCGGGTGACGACCTGCTGCAGCGGAAACTCGGTGGTGGCGGAGAGATTGCCGATCAGCCCGACCCGGCCTCCTTTGCGGACGGAGCCGATCGCCGTTCTGAGTGGGTTGGTGTGTCCGACCGCTTCGAAGGCACATTCGGCGCCCTTTCCGTCAGTGAGCGCAAGAATCGCCTCGACCGTTCCTCCGTCTGCGGGATTGAGCACGTGGGAAGCCCCCAGAGATCGAGCCAGCTCGAGACGGTCACGATCGAGGTCCACGGCGATGACCCTGGAGCAACCGACCGCGCGGGCGACCTGAATCACCAACAGACCGATCATGCCTGCGCCGACCACCACGGCGGTGGATCCGGGCTTGGGGTCGACCAGACGAACGGCATGCAGGGAGACCGCAAGGGGCTCAGCAAAGGCCGCCTGCTCGAAGGGAAGATGGTCGGGGAGGGCGACCAGCACCGAGGCGGGCACGGTGACGAACCGGGCAAAGGCTCCCTCCTTGCGGAACTCGGGGCAGGAGACCCCCAGGACCTGCCGGCTTTCGCAGAGATTCGTATGCCCGCTCGTGCAGTAGGGGCAACGACCGCAGAAGAGCATCGAGTCCATGGTCACGCGATCGCCGACGGCCCAACCGGTGGTTCCCTTTCCGAGGGCTGCGATGGTCCCCGCACATTCGTGCCCCATGATGATCGGGGGCAGGCGGCGACCGGAATTGCCGTCGTAACCATGGATGTCGCTGCCGCAGATCCCGCAGGCGGCGACCTCAATCAGCACCTCGCCCGGACCGGGCACCGGCTCCGGGACTTCGGTGACGACGAGTTTCTTGTATTCGGTCAGGACAAGGGCTTTCACGGTTGAAAATGGTGACGGGAAGCCGGGGAAATGGGAAGAGTGGATGTGGTGTCATGACTCATGAGCGGGAGTCCGGCCTGCAGGACACAGCGCCTTCTTCTCTACCTGGTGTCATCTTGCCGAAGAATCCGGATCTGATTCCTGACCGCCGACCTCGGATCTCTTGCGGAATCTGTCCCTGCCCGGAGGGGGACTCGAACCCCCACGACCTTGCGGTCAGCGGATTTTAAGTCCGCTGCGTCTACCGATTCCGCCATCCGGGCTTTGTTGGTACGGGACCAGCGTTGATCATGCATGGATGATTTGCCGGGACAAGCGCACATCTGCGTGTCAGGCACCTCCTCAGTGTTTGCCATTGACCGCATCCCTGGGAGGTATTCGCTCTCGGGAATCATTGATTCCAACCTGAATACTGACGCTTTGACCGACCATGTCTGAGGAGAAAATCGGATTGATGGGCGGCAGCTTCGACCCGGTTCACCTCGGGCACCTGATCGCGGCGCAGGACGCAATGGAGGCGGTCGGGCTCGATCGGGTTCTCTTCATCCCGGCGGCGCGGTCGCCGCTGAAGGATCGCTCTCCGGTGGCTTCCGACAAGGATCGGCTTGCCCTGCTCGAGCGGGCGCTGGAAGGCGAAAGTCGATTCGGACTTTCCACCCTGGAATACGACCGGGGAGGGATCAGTTTCACCATCGATACCGTTGAGGAGCTTCGAAGACTGCTTCCGGAAACTCGTTTCTACTGGATCATCGGAGCTGATCAGGCGGCCAGCCTGAAGGATTGGCATCGGGTTGATGACCTGGTGCGGCAGCTGGAATTCATCATCCTGGCCCGACCGGGGTTTGTCTGGGATTCCGGCGGCATGCCCGAGGGCACCCGGTTTCACGCGGTCCAAGCCCACACGTTTTCGGTCAGCTCCAGTGAGGTCAGGGAAAGGATCCGGGAGGGGCGGTCCGTTCGATTTCTCCTGCCCGAAGGGGTTGCAACCTTGATCAAGAACCTCCATCTGTATCGCTGAAAGATGAAGTCCGTCATGTATTATGCCTCTTAAGAAGATCGAAATCGCTCCGGAAAAACGGAAACTGCTCAAGCTCTGCACAGACGTGCTTGACGACAGGAAAGCGGGGAACCTGCTGGTTCTGGATGTCCGGGAGAAATCGAGCATTACGGACTTCTTCATCATCGCGACAGCGACCTCGGATCCCCACATGCGGGCGATGCGCAACGAGCTCGACAAGGCGCTCAAGGAGGCGCGGGTCCAGGTGATTGGTGTCGACGCGGAAGCGGGCAGCGGATGGACGGTCATCGACGCGTTCGATGTGATGGTTCACCTCTTCACCGAGGAGACCCGCAATCATTATCGTCTGGAGACGCTCTGGAAGGATGCGGCCCTCGTGGATCCGGCGGCCCTGGAACCGGTGGCGGTCAAGAAGACCGCGACGAAATCCCCAAGGAAGGCCCCGGTTAAGAAGGCTGCGGCCAATAGGAAAACAGCAGTGAAAAAGACTCCCGCAAAAAAGGCGGCCGTCGGTAAACCCGTGACCGCAAAGAAGACTCCAGCGAGGAAAACAGCAGCCACGAAGAAGACGGCCGGAAAGAAGGCCTGAGGGTCAGATGTCGTTGCAGGAGGTCGGAGCGGCCAAGGCTCAGCCGCGGCCTTTTGAATGGGAGCTGACTTCGGACCGTCCGGGGGTCATCCGCGGCAGAACCGCGAATCACTTCAGAACAGGTATCCCAGCGAAGTGATGATGCGCTGGCTCAGTCGATTCTCGACGCTGAGCGAATTGTCGAACTCGTATTCGTAGCGCATCGACAGGCTGACCGTCTGGCTGATCTTGCCGATCAGAGCTGCGTTGAGCCGGAGCGTGTAATTGTCGGGATCCTCGGGCTCGATCAGGATACTGGCGTCCTGGGTGACCTTGAAGACATCGTTGATCGCATAGTCCATGTCCTGAAAGGCATCGACCATGTAGTTCCAGACAGGCGGATCTCCGTTTTCGTCTCGATATCGGGCCGTGGCGCCACCGCCCATCGACACGCTCAGCGTGTCCAGGTTGTAGATCTTCCGGCCGACGCCCACACCCTGTGAGAAGTCGTGGTGGATGTCCTTGATCTGGTCAAAACTGTAGGCCGTCAAGGCCTGGGTGAAAACCCGTGGCGACATGTCACGACGCCACCGGAAGCTGGAATCGAAGAGGTCGGTGGACTTTTCGGATTTGGTCTCGCCATAGAGGCGCCGTGCGTAGAGGCGGTACTGATCCTCCCTTATGTTCCGTTGGGCGGTGAATCGTCCGGATACGTCCATCTTGTCCTTTCTCCCTGATTGAAGGGTCATTCCGAACTCAATGTTCTTCTTCCAGGGAGGAGGCGGAGGGTGCAGTCGGTCGGTCGACTCGTCGGTCGATTGTGTGGCCGGCTCCGGATTCTGGGGAGTGGGTGTGGCCTCTGCAACCTGCGGGTCAGCGCTTTCAACGGTCGCCTCCTGTGCGGAGGCGTCGGTCCCTTCGATGACGGCGTCCGTGGCGGGGATCAGGAGGTGGCCGAGCACATCCGATTCGAAATGAATCACGCCATCCTCAACCCGGGATACGTTGCCGGTGAGGAAGTCGCCGTTCTTGAGCACCAGACGGGTCTCCGCGGCCAATTGGGCGGCAAAGAAGACAGCGAGAAAAAGACTCAGGCGAAATCGCATGGGTGCCGATGGTTTCAATTCATGAATAACACAGCCGATGCCGTGCCGGAAACGATACTTTTGAGTCATGGAACTCGGTCGGAATGTCAACTTCCTCCAGTCGAATAGGTCTTTTCCTCCATGAATCGGATTCCATTTACGAACCTTTAACCTCAAGGCGGCTTGAGGGCCCCCTCAAGGAACCGATTACAGGGGGGAGCAACTAGTGCTCAAAACACACAACATCAAAATACTCGAGTATTATGCATAATAGAAACACATCCAAGAAGGGCTTTACCCTCGTTGAGATCATGATCGTGGTCGTGATCATCGGACTCCTGGCTGCGATGGCCATCCCGGCCTTCCAGAAGGTTCGCAAGACCTCCCAGGACAAGACGATCCTGAACAACCTTCGCCAGTTGAGTGCTGCTGCCCAGCAGTACTTCCTGGAGGCGGGTGTGACATCGGTCAGCAGTGCCAATCTCGTTGGCACCCAGACCGACAAGTACATCAAGTCGATCAATGCGGTCCGCAACGAGACCTATCCGGGCACGCTCAATGCAACGGATACCCGTATCTCGGCTGACGGTGTGAACTACGAGCTCTAGCTCCAAGTTTAGACTTCAGTCTCAATTCAAGACCGCCCAATGTCGTTGGGCGGTCTTTTTCTTTCTATGGGATTCCTACCACAACGATGGCCTTACCGGGTCTTGCTTCTCTTGTCCGCCGTTTTGGCGATATGGATTGGGTTTTTCTCCCTGTCGCCAGAGGAGGCCGTCACTGTTATTCGCAAAGGCGGCTATTGGGTGATGGCGGCAACGGTCGGTCTGTTCGCCCTCTCGGTTGTCCAGTATCTGCGGGCGGTTCGGCTGGGCGAAGCGACTGAATCGATGGACTGGATCCGATGGCTTATGGTCATCGCGGCCGGCATCCTGTTGCAGATACACGAACCGCATGGATTCAAGATCATCATGGATGAGCTGGTTCTAGAGGCCACGTCGATGAGCATGCACATGGATCGGGAAGTCTTCTGTCCCTTGCAGATTCATAATTTTGACGGTGCCGATCTGGTCTTCGGTGGCGTCATTGACAAACGCCCTTATTTCTTCGCGTTCCTGTTGTCGGGGTTGCACGATCTTACGGGCTATCGGCCGGAGAATGCCTTTTTCCTGAACGCGGTCCTGACCGTTGTACTCCTCGGTCTGGTCGGTGCTTTGACCGCTCGTCTGACCAATCGGTACGGAGGACGTTTGGCGGTCCTGCTCCTGGCGGGCTTGCCCCTCCTCGCCATCAATGCCACGGGGGGAGGATTCGAGATCCTGAATCTCTGCATGATCACAATCACCATGCTGGCGGCAGTCAGTTACCTTCAGCGCAACGATGCGGCTTCGCTGAACTTCCTGCTGATGTCGGGAATCCTGTTGGCTCAGACCCGTTATGAATCCGTTCTATTCATTGTCCCTGTTGGGTTGATCATCGCCATTGGGTGGCTTCGGATGCGATCCATCAAGCTGACCGTGCCCATCCTGTGTGCGCCCCTTCTTCTGGTGCCGTATCCGCTGCTTAACTCGATCTTTCAGGCCTACAAGACCTTCTGGCAACTCCCGGCTCATCTGGAGAGCCCGTTCAGTCTGGAATTCCTACCGGGCAATTTGTCGCACGCGGTTGCCTTCCTCTTCGAGTTCACGCCGCTTCAGTCGAACTCAATCCTGCTTTCTTTCACCGGCGTGGTCGCACTGGTGTTCTTCGGGCTCTTTTTCTTGCGCCGGGCCTTGCATTTACATGACCTCCCGGCCGCCCATCTGGTCCTGCTCCTTTTTGGAGTGGTGATTCTGGCCAACTTCCTTCTCCTGATGTGTTATCACTGGGGACAGATCGATCAGTATGAAGTATCGCGTCTGGCATTACCTCTCATGCTGTTGATGGCCTTGACGGTTCCGTTCGTACTGATGGATTTCAAACCTTCGCAAACGGTCTGGAGCGGATTCGTCTCTGTGAGTGCGGTCTTCTTCTTCTTCGTGGCGCTCCCGATTTCGGCTCGATCCTATCCGACCGAGCGATACCTGGCCTATCGCGAAACGGACTGGTTCTTGGACTTTATTCGGGAGCACAAGGACGAAGGCGCTTATTTTGTGATTCCCTCTCCACTTCCGGCGGTGATTCTGCGAGAAGCGACCTGTTCAAACACGAACTTCAAGATTCGTGCCCCTGAGATCGATTATCATCTCAAGCGGGGAACTTATTCCAGAGTCTATGTCTTTCAGCACTTTGCCGAGAATCTCGTCACGGGTGAATTGGTCGAGACGGAAAACAGCTTGATCGGAGATGAATACGAATTGGAGCTCCTCGAGGAGCGCAAGTTCGGTATCGGTTGGCGGTCGCGCATCAGCCTCCTGACTCGGGTAATACCGAAACCAAGGGACGAAGATGACGTCGACGAACTCCGAATGATCAGGCGTGAAGTGAATCTTCGAAACATGGACGACAGCGAAGAAAGCCGCATTCGGCGGGACTTCGTGGATATGCTCCCCTGAGACTTATGTCGGATGTCACTTACGATTTGGGCCTCCTTGAGGGCAGTCTGGCGAAATGGAATCAATCTTCTGGCCTTCGGTTGGTCTACCGATCGATTTTTGCGGACATGATGGCGGCTGCTGGGTCAGGTGCAGTACTCGATATCGGATCAGGGGCGGGTTTCCTCAAGATCGACCGCCCGAACGTGACGACCAGTGATGTGGTCAAGACACCCTTTGTGGATTGCGCGGTATCTGCCTACGAGATTCAGGCCTTGGGGCGTCAGTGGGATGCCATTGTCGCCATGGATGTTCTGCATCACTTGAGGAAACCATTGAACTTCCTCGAAAGTGCGTCCGGGTCGCTCAATCCGGGCGGCCGTATAGTCTTGGTTGAACCGGCCGCCACCGGGTTTGGACGGCTGTTCTACCGCTGGTTTCATCATGAACCCTGTCAGCCGGAACGGTTGCAAGCGCCCTATCGTTTCGAAGCGGATGACGCTGAGGGCAATTTCGCCAATATGGGTATGGGGTGTGCGTTGTTTCGGCGGGACCGGGTCGGAGTAGGAGAGTGCTTGAAGGCCATGGGCCTCAAGTTCATTTCAGTGCGTTATCGGGATGTTCTGGCGTATCCGTCCACCGGCGGTCTCGCCCATCGGCAGATTCTTCCGACCTGGGTGCTCAAGGGATTGCTTGGCTTGGAGCGGATTCTACCCCAGTGGGTTCTGAGTCGTATCGGTCTGCGGATGATTGTCGTGCTTGAGAGGGTAATGCCGTGATTTCCAGCCGGGACGGACTTAAGTAGATCTACCTAAAGCCGTTTATAGATGCGGGAATCGGTCGATTCCCAGGTTTGGTTACCATGGCTTCGATCTACGCATCTGATTTACAGGGTCACTTTGATTGGGTGGCCGATAACGACGAGACTCCTCGGCGGATCCAGACGGGCTTCCATGCCCAGATGGTGGAGTTTCACCGTCAGCATATTCCTGAGGGCCAAAAGGTTCTGGAGTGGGGTTGTGGGCCGGGTGACCTCCTGCGGGCTCTTGCTCCCGGACGTGGCGTGGGGATCGACTTGAGCCCCAGGATGGTATCGCGGGCGCGGGCCAACTATCCCGACAGGAACCTCGAGTTTCGCCATGGTGACATTCTGCGATCAGAGGTTGCGGAAGGATTCGATCATATTGTCCTCAACTACCTGATCGGCTATCTGCCGGATATCCAGCTGGCGCTGGAGAAGCTTAAGGCCTCCTCCTACCCCAGAACCCGCCTGCACATCACTTCCCTCAACACACTCTGGCGCTTTCCTCTCAAGTGGGCCGAGAGATTCGGTTTCGTGGTCAGGCAACCCCAGAGCAACTGGCTCTCCATGCAGGATCTGGTCAATCTGCTCGAAATATCGGGCTGGGAGGTCATCCGAACCGGAACCGAACAGATCATCCCGTTCAGAATCCCGATCCTGACTCCTTTCCTCAACCGATTCCTGGTCAAGTTGCCCTTCTTCCGGCATTTCGGGATGACCCTGCACCTGATCGCCCGGCCACGGATTCCGCCCAGGATTGACCACAGCCCGAGTTGCACCGTGGTGGTCCCGGCACGGAATGAATCAGGAAATATCCTGGCCGCCCTGCAGCGGATTCCACGACTTGGGTTGGGCACGGAAATCATCTTTGTCGAAGGAAACAGCACCGACGATACTTGGGAAACGATCCAGCGGGAGGTCGCCGCCTATGAGGGACACCATGAGGTCAAGGCCATCCGGCAGCCCGGCAAGGGCAAGTGGGATGCCGTCTTTGCCGGGTTTGAGATCGCCTCGGGTGAGGTTCTCGTCATTCAGGACGCCGATCTGACCGCCCCGCCGGAGGATCTTCCCAAGTTCTACGAAGCGGTGGCAAGCGGAATGACGGAGTTCGCCAACGGGTCGCGGCTTGTTTACCCGATGGAGTCCAAGGCCATGCGATTCCTCAACCTTCTCGGCAACAAGGGCTTCGCCCTCGCGCTGAGCTACGTGCTCGGCCAGAACGTCAAGGACAGCCTCTGTGGCACCAAGATGCTCCTGAGGAAGGATTATCACCGGATCCTCGAGCGGATGAAGGTCTTTGGGGATTTTGATCCATTCGGAGATTTCAACCTCCTCTTCGGAGCCTCGCTTCTCGATCTCAAGATCCGCGACATTCCGGTCAAGTACCGGGATCGCACCTACGGCGAGACCAACATCTCCCGGTTCTCGCACGGCTGGATGCTGATCAAGATGGTCTGGTTCGGGCTCTGGAAACTGAAATGGGTCTAGGGTCGTATCCCGTCTGCCATGAGCGAGCGAGAGGAGAGCACAGTTTCGAGAATCCTGGAACGAAGAGAGAAACCTGCAGGCAGACCAGACGGAGCCGCAGCCTCATTGCGCCGAATCCGGATAACTCCAGACGATCGACTTACTGTCCTGAACCTTTGTGAGATCTGGGATTATCGCGACGTGCTCATCATGTTGGTTCTGCGCGACCTGCGCCTGCGGTACCGGCAGACAGCCCTCGGTGTGATCTGGGTCCTGCTGCAGCCTCTGGCTGCAGCAGCTATTTTTGCCTTGATCTTCGGTCGGTTCGCGCGCCTGCCCAGTGATGGCCAACCCTACGTTGTCTTTGCCCTGGCCGGCCTTGTTTCCTGGACATTGCTCAGTGGTGTCCTGCAGAGAGCTGGGAACAGCCTTGTTTCCGAAAGCCGGCTGATCACCAAGGTGTACTTTCCACGGTTGATCGTACCCCTTTCGGCCGGGCTGTCGGCGGTTCTGGATTTCGTCCTGGCCTTCTCATTTCTGATAGGGGTGGCTGCGTTCCATGGTATCCTGCCCGGCTTCGGTCTTCTGCTTTCCCCTATGGTGTTGCTGGTCGAATTGTTGCTTGCCGTTGGGGTCGGCCTTTGGCTGTCCGCGCTCAATGTCCGGTATCGAGATGTCACACACGCCCTCCCTTTCTTCATCCAGGTTTGGCTCTACGCGTCACCCGTTGTCTACAGCCTGTCCATTGTGCCGGCAGATTGGCATTGGCTTTTCCTTTTCAACCCGATGGCGGGAATCATCGAGAGTCTGAGAGCTACCGTGTTCGGCACCGGGATACCGTGGCCCGCCTTGGCCATCAGCACCGGTTGGGCCTTGGTCTTCCTGGTGTCGGGATCCTTGTATTTCCGTTCAGTCGAGAGGAGCTTCGCGGACGCTCTCTAGGGGAACGACATTGATGCCGACAGCCGTCATCAGAACCGAAGGTCTTTCGAAGCGCTACCGGGTCAAGGGGCCACGCAATGGATATGCCTACCGTACGATGCGGGAGGACCTCATTAGTTTGCCCGGTCGTCTTCTCCGGCGCAATCGACTGGCGGAGCATGTTGATGACTTCTGGGCCCTGCGCGACGTAGACCTGCAGATCTCCGCAGGAGAGGTTTTGGGCGTTATTGGCCGTAACGGGGCGGGCAAGAGCACCCTGCTCAAGATCCTCAGCCGGGTGACTTCACCGACTTCAGGACACGCGGAGATCGCCGGCCGGGTAGGATCATTGCTTGAGGTCGGCACGGGCTTTCATCCAGAGTTGACGGGTCGGGAAAATATCTTTCTCAGCGGAGCGCTTCTGGGTATGACACGAAGGGAAATCCGCGCACATTTCGATGAGATCGTCGATTTCTCCGGGGTCGAACGTTTCCTCGACACTCCGTGCAAACAATATTCGAGCGGCATGTACCTCCGTTTGGCTTTTGCCGTGGCGGCATTTCTTCGGGCAGAAGTCCTCCTGATTGATGAAATCCTTGCTGTCGGCGACACTGGGTTTCAACGCAAGTGCCTCGGCAAGATGGATGAGATCGCCCGAACTGGCCGAACGATCGTACTGATCAGTCATGATCTGGCCGCTATCGAGCGCCTGTCCACGCGATGCGCCGTCCTACACGAGGGCCGGTTGCAGTTTGAAGGCGACCCCCGTTCAGGAATTCAGACTTACCTTCAACTGTGCGAGGAGGAGGATGCCCGAACCGTTCACATCGATGCCAAGCGGCTTGAGAGCCTTCAGGGCGACGGTGTCCGGGTGACGGAAGTCCGAATCGGATCAGATCAGGATGGGATCAGTCGGATTCCTCGCACCGGGTGTGGGTTCAATCTTGACGTTTCTTACGAGACCGATGATTCGTATGCTGGCTGGTCGGCGGGCCTGACCTGTATCTTTCGCTCCCTCCTCGGTACCGAGATTCTCCGCCTAAGCACCCAGCCCATCAGTGGCTTTGAGTTGGGTCGATTGGCCCGGGCTGGAACGGTTCAGCTCAGGGTGCCCAGCCTGCCCTTTACGGCGGGGCGAATCCTTTTGGACATTGGCCTGACTCGACCGGGTTATGAGTTTGTGGCGATGGTGCCATCAGTCGTGTCCTTCACTGTTAATCTTCACGATTTTTATGAAAGCGGGGTGAGCATCGATCAGGGAAAAGGCCTGATTGTAACCACTCACCAATGGCGTCATGAACGGCGTGATTGAAGACTCTTCTTCGGATGGTAACCTAGTGTTCCTGATCTCCCAGCCCAGATCCGGATCGACGCTGCTCCAGAGGATGCTCTCCCGGCATCCGGAGATTCACTCAAGATCGGAAACCTGGATCATGCTTCGCTCACTTTTTGGTTTCGACCAGGCAGTCACCGGGACGATCGCCCCATACAACGCCCGGATTGAGCACCAGGCCATGCGCGACTTCGTGGAAGATCTGCCTGGGGGAAAGGCAGACTATTTCCGAGCCTGCCGAAGGATGTATGGCGAACTCTATCGAGCCGCCCTGGAAAAGTCCGGATGCGCCATCTTCCTCGACAAGACGCCCCGGTATTACGAGATCATTCCCGACCTCTTGAAGGTCTTTCCCGAAGCGAAAGTCATCCTACTTTTCCGCAATCCGTTGGCAGTGTTCCGTTCTGTCTGGCGGACTTTCGGCGCGGGTCAGTGGTCGCAGATGCAGCAGTTTCGTCGTGATCTGATGGAGGCTCCGACTAAACTGGTCACCGCTCGGGATAAGGGTGGGCCTCAGGTCTTCAGTCTGCGTTACGAAGACCTCGTCCGCCGGCCCTCCGACTCCCTTGATGATCTGTGCGAATTCCTGGGTCTGGTGAAGCACACCTGCATGCTGGACCATGGCACGGATGGACTGGAACGCTGGACCCTTGGGGATCCGCAGACAATCTATGAGCGCAAGGGGGCCGATCCTGATCATGCGGATCGCTGGGTTGCCGATCTGGCCAATCCACAGTTCTGGCGTGCCTGTAGCGAATATCTGGATATACTGGGTTCGGCCCTGACTGGACGCATGGGTTATGACTATGAATCCCTCCGGTCTCAGTTGCACATGGCGCGTCCCGGTTGGTGGCGCAGGCGGATGACGGTGTCCTTGGATTGCTTGATGGAGGAGGAGACCATGCGTCCAGACAGGAACTTTGGACGGCGGGTCAAGTGCGAGTTGGCGTCGCGAGCTTGGGGGGTGGATCGGTGATCGGTCGAAAGGCCGAGTCCGCAGGGGCTGTGGTCGCCGTGGTGGACCTGCAATGGCTCGGCAGCCTGCCTAGTTATCATATTGCTGTGGTGGAGTGTCTGCTCGCTATGGGATGTCGGGTCGTCTCGTTTTCGCCCGCACCCGAGGAAGTTTGTAACCGGCCTGGTGTGAGTTCTTGGGAGAGAACCCGATTGGTCGGTCTGAAAGTCGGGGCTGCCCGGATCACCGGTGCCACCGGGGCAAAGCCTGTTGGAGGATCCAATTGCTTTCGAAGTCATTTCCGGCGGTGGGCCCCGGCTTGGATGCTCAAGCGACGTGACCGATCCCTGGCCCTCAAGGGTTGGAGATCGGTCAGGGAGGAGATCTCAGCCTTTCGATGGGAGGATGGGCATCCGATTGAACACGTGATTTTTCCTTACCTAGACCATCCCGTACTCTCGTTGTTGACAGAACACGCGGTGGAGCTGCCTGACCTTGATCGCACTTGGTCTGGACTTTGGGTGCACCCGGATTCGGGACCGGAGGCGCAAATGGTGTGGGGATCCATCATTCGACAGCTTAAGAGAGTTCGGAACTTCAAGGGCCTTTGGGCCTTGGACACTACTATGGTCGACAGCTTGGTATCAATCGCTTCAGACCTTTGGTTGGGTCTGATGCCCGATATGACCTCCGAAGAGTTCCCGGAAGCCAAGGGGTCTCTCGAAGCTGAGATTGGCCGGATTGCAGAAGAAGGTCCGGTGATTCTGTTGATAGGTGAGCTGTCTCCTCGGAAAGGGATCTATGAGATGCTTGCGGCTGCTCGCAAAGCTAAAGCGTTGAGTCTCGATCTGCAGTTCGTTGTGGCGGGTCCGCTTGACCATTCCTCCTGTGGCGAGGAGGATTACCCCAATCTGGTTTCTGCTTTCAAGAACACTCCCGACAATGTCCATTTCCGACCCGGATGGATCGAGACGGATCGCGAGTTCAATGGCGCGATCCGGGGCTGTTCTGTTCTATGGGGCGCCTACCGTGGGTTCCCTTTCAGCAGCAATCTGCTGACCAAGGCAGCCCTTGCTAATCGCCCGATCCTAGTCAGTTCGGGCGGTTTGATGGAAAAGCGGGTCAGGGAGTTCAAGCTGGGATTGGTGGTCGATCCAGAGGACTCGAGGGCAGTAATCGAATCCTTGGTGGAATTGGCTCGGACACCAAGAGAATCTAAAGGGTTCGAAACGGGATGTCGCGAATACGCGCACCGCAATTCTCGCCGAAGACTACGCGATGTTCTCAAGGAAACCCTTCCTGTGTCTAGTGTTCATTGCTGATTGTCCCTCAGTTCCGAAGCAACGTCGCGATAGACCTTCAGGGTCTTTGTTGCGCAGTTTGACCAATTGAATAGACGCACTCTATTTCGGCCTCTGCTAACGAATTCTTCCCGTGTATGCGGTGAGTTGTCCAAACAGTCGATCGCTTTTCGCAGTGAATCACCGTCGTCCTCAGGATCGAAATAGACGGCGGCGTTGCCGCCCACTTCAGGCAGGCTGCTCCGGTCTGAGCAGACGACCGGACATCCCTGCGCCATCGCCTCAAGGATCGGAAGACCGAATCCTTCGTAGAGTGAGGGGTAAACAAGGGCCTCGGCATGGGCATAGGTCGCGGCCAGTATCGAGTCATCGCCGGCCAAGGATACGACTCGACTGGCTATGCCCAGGGATTTTAGGAGGATGCGCTCGTCCTGTTTGAACGGGCCGCCTCCGAAGACCGCTAGGCGCCGCGATTCGAGCATGCGGTACCGGGCGAGAGCCCGGATCAGAAAAGTGAAGTTCTTGTAGCCGGACCGCTGGCCCACGAAGAGCAGGTAGTCGCCGTCGATGGGGGACGGGTCGATGGAGGTGATCGTTGGATTCACTCCCAGGTGCACAACGGATGCGATCGAGGGTTCGATGCCAAGAATCCGGATGGCATCCTGACGGGTATTCTCGGAATCGCAGAGCAGGTGGTCGCTGGTCTGAGCGACCGTGGTCAGTTTCTGCCTGACGACCGCGCCCCCTGGGAAACTCTCCGGATAGAGATAATAGGTCAGGTCGTGAATCGTGGCGACCGTTGCATGCGGCCCGGGGTAGACGGCAGCACCGCGATGATAAGTACGGTGCACGATGTCGGGCCGGATTCGGGAGATTGCCCTTCTCATCAGTATTGCGTTCAACCGTCGGCGGATTTCTCCGGTCTTTGGCCAGGCCGGGAAATAACGACCGCTGGCCCATTCGGGCAGATGGGTCTTCAGCCAATGGTTGCGATGCCATCCGGCCGCAAGGTGCACCTCGATCTCGTCGGCCTTGGCCAGTCGGCTCGCCAATTCGATGATATAGCGCGAAACGCCCCCATAGCTCTGGTCGCTGAAGGCCTCGAAATCGTAGAGAATACGAAGGGGTTTCACGGTTTTGAAGCGAAAAACGAATAGAGGCGACCGGGCCTCGGTCGGCGCAGTCGACGCCAGACGAGGGCGCGGATCCAGGGGATTGCGGCCAACCTCGCACCCATCTCACCGAAACGGGACCGCAGGATCTTTCGGGGGAAGTCCGCGATCTCCTCGACTGTATTGGCGGCGGGAGCGGTATTGATGGGGGACGCCCAGGGGTCGATGCTCTTTTCAAGCGTCAGTCCGGCGGAGACGATCGCCTGCTCGTAGGCATCCAGAGTATAGGCGCCTTCACCTCCGGTCAGTTGATGCACGGGATGATGAGCGAGGAATTCCGCCATCTGCTGCGCATCGTCCACCACGTGTTCCCGGCAGGCCAGGAATCGACCGCCGGACCGAAGGACCCGGGCGCACTCCCGCAGGGTTTGACCGAGGTTGGTCGTGTGATGCAGCACCTGCCGTGTATAGATGAGATCGACCGAGGCATTCGGGAGGGGAATCGCTTCGCCGAACCCTTGGTGAATCTCGACCGGCAGTCCGGCGCAGGTGATTTCGATCGCGCCGCGACCGATTTCCTTGCTCGGATCGGGCTCGACGGCATGAACGCAGCGGGCGCCTTGCAGGGCAAATGCCCGGCTCGCCATGCCGTTCCCCGCCCCGAGATCCATCACCACCGCACCCTCGACAGCCGGTCCCAGGACCTTGAGAACGGCGGCGAATTCTCCCGAACCGGCAAAGCGTTCGGCAGCCTGCCCGAGGTCTGTGTCGAGGTAGGTATCGTGAACAAGAGCGGCCCGGTCCGGATCGGATCTCAGGAGCCTGACCGCATCTTCCGTGCTGAGTTTATTCACAGGTTGAGGAAAACTGGATACTTCCCTGACTTTCCGCGAGAACGGATTCGAGTCCCCGCCGGACCGACGCCGAGTAGGATTCGGTTGAGTAGCGGCGGCGGACAAGGGCACCGATACGGTCGGCTTCTGCATTCATCCATTGGACGCTTCGCCGGGCCACGGATTCCATGCCGGACTCGATAGCTTCGAGGTCGGCTCCGGCAAGCCGGTGAACCTCATCCGGCTCGAACCCGCATTCTTCCGTCACCAATGGGACCAGACCGGCGGCCACGCCGCTGAGGACGCTCCCTGCGTTGGCTTCAGAACAGGAGGGCAACACCATCACGCAGCACCGTGCCGCCACGCGACGAAATCGCTCCGAGTCGAGGGGAAGAAAACCGTGCGGTATGATGTTTCTGCGTCCAAACAGTTGCGACCTGAAGAGGCGGCAGAAATCCGGCTCTTCGTGGAACGCACTGCAGACATGGAGAACCCAGTCGTCGCGTCCCGCCACTACGGCAAGAAGCCGCTCCAACCCCTTGTGAACCTGGCCGCCGCTGGAGAGAAACAGAAAATCGGTCGCGCTGCTCTTCGTGTGGTCGATATTCGGCACCGGGTAGGCGAAGTTGCGGATGAAGTGGACTGGAGGAAGTTGGAATTCCCGGTAGGTCTCCAAGTTGGCTCGACTGCCGATGAAGAAGAAACCGTTGCAGGCTGCCAGGTCCTTCTGAGTGAATACGGGCACCTGCCGGCGAGGCTTAAGGCGGACTCCCGTCGCCCGTTCGACTTCGGCGATTCTTCCGGCTTCAGCCCGATTGGAGAATGCGGGATTTGAACCCGTGATATAGGCGATGCGTCGGGTATCTGGCCGGCAGGCTTGTTCGTATGCTGGTGTAAGACCCGGGTGCAGATCGATCACCAGGTCGTAGCTGGCCGTGGGCGGCATACGAGGACATCCCGGATCAATCACATCAACGGCAAACCCGTATTCTCCCGCAAGGCGGGCCAGTTCGCGCGCCTGCCATCGATTCTGGTGCTTTACGTCGACGTCCCTGCGCAGGAAGGGGTCGGTCAGGTGAACCAGAAGGCAACGCCTTCGGGCGCCTTGCCCCGCAACCTCATGGAGAAACCTACCGGTTCCGTGCTTGGGCCGTCGCGCAAGGCTGTGGCGAAACCGTCGCCGCAGGTAGGCCAGATAGAGACGGGTGTGCTGTATCTCGGTCACAGTGGTTTGAGGAGGTCCCTGACCCTGCGGGTCCATCTGGCCCGCATCCAGTCCCGGACCAGGCGATGCCGCTTGCTGACGAATCGATCGTAGGCCGGATCCGGCTTGATCGATTCGGGATGGTGCAGCGGAAACGGCAGGGGATAGGTAGGCAGGTTGTTGTTGCGATCGTCACCGCGCCCTCGAGTCCCTGAGGTTCCGATATTCCTCACCTGATTCAAACGGGGCACAACACTGAGCATGCGATTACGGACCAGATGGAAGACCCAGGGGATGTCCCATGTGTCAACGGGACCTTCGCGGTAAAGATCAAACATCTCCCGGTGAATCAGGCGGCTGCGTCGGTCTTCCCAGTAGGTTTCGAGTTCGTCGACCGATACCATATCCCTCCATGCCTTCATGGTGGGGTCGTAGCCGGTTAATGCCCGACGCCAGGTCGCCCAGCCCCAGATGGAATGGTGACGGGTAAAAAAATAGGAACCGGTGGCTGGCGCATCCTTGAGCCGATAGTTGGTTCCCGCGATCATTCCAATCCGCTGATCACCGCTGAATCGCTCGAGCAATTCCTGACAGAAGGGGAAGAAGGAAGTTTCGGGCAGGCAGTCATCCTCGAGAATGATGGCACGATCGACCTGCCCGAATACCCAGGCCAAGCCCGAGGCGATGCGCTCCCCGCAGCCCAGGTTGGTGTCCGCGAATTTTCGTTGAACACGACAGGGCCAGTCGATCCCTTCTTCGAGTAGATTTCTGACCTCGAGGCACCGGGCGGCATCATCGGGTTGATCGGCCCGGGGTCCATCGGCAACCAGGAATACATCCGCCGGACGAACCATACGGAGGACTTCCAAAACCCGGCGGGTGTAGTCCGGCCGATTGAACACGAAAAGGGCCACGGCCACGGCCAGGCGATCATTCGGGGACGTATTGTCTGGAAATGGGTTCATGTCTTGCGGCACGATCTCGGCCGCACGGTTCTGCATTCATTGATCGGGTCTGTACAGGTCATCTTGACTGTTTGCAGAATCGGAGCGAGGCATACTTCCAGAGAAACTAAATCGGCGTCGTTTGTCCAGTGACTCGCCGATACCGTCGATATGTCACTCAGATGCCGGAATCGCCCCAGGTCATAGTCATCACTCCGACACTCGGCCGATCCCCGTGGCTTGACCAGGCCGTGGAGTCAGTCGCTGCTCGCCAGTCAGGGCGGTGGGGTCTCGTTCACCTTCTGGTGGCGCCGGCCGACCAAGTAGGTGCGCTTGCCGACCGATACCCGGGCACTACGGTCATGGCCGAGGAGAGAGAAGGGGGTGGGTTGTATGGCGCGGTTAACTACGGCGCTCACCGGACCAAAGGCTGGCGTTGGCTGACCTACCTCAATGATGATGATCTGCTCCGGGAGGGTTTTGACCGGCTTCTTGGCGCAACCGATCAGGAAGCAGCGGATATCATCTATGGACGGGTGTCTTATATCGATGCCGACGGACGCAATCTCGGTGCCTTTCCCGTAGAGCGTCGGCCTCGGCGGATTCTCTCCCTCATGATCGCCGGTATACCTCCCTTCACCCAGCAGGGAACCCTTGTCGGCCGAGATTGTTTTGAGAACCTCGGTGGGTTCGACACGGACTTTCAGTTGGCGGCCGACCATGACTTCTGGGTGCGGGCTGTGTTGAGGGGGGCCTCCTTTCGTTTTGTCCCGTCCGAGGTCGGATCGTTTCGACTCAGGCCCGGGCAATTGTCTGCCGATCAGGAGACGGTGCGGAAAGAACTTGGGTCGATCCATGCCCGTTATTTCCCACCCGAGAACCGATTGACCCGTCTTCGCATCCGGACTGCCTTTCGGATCCGGCATGCCCATTCGATCCTTGGGCGACGCATTCGAACAGGTCATTGGACCACGGGAAAATCAGTCTGGAGGGTGCCGGAGTGAAGCCGGTTACATTGATTCATCCGCTGGGTTCCAGTTCTCCGACGGGAATGGGGGTGGCGGCAGCGGGACTGTCAGGTCTGTTGGTGCCCGAACTGGCGGCGGAATCGTTGGGCCTGAACCGTTGTTTCAGGTGGATCAATGACCGGATGATTGGAGGTCCATTTCGGCTGATCGCACGAATGGCGCTTGCCCAGGCGGCACCAATGACGGAACTGGGACAGAAGTGGATGGTCTTTTCGTCCCATCACGCTCCTCTTTGGACAACTGGCCGGCATATCGTGATCGTCTACGACCTGATTGCCTTGAGGTTTGGGGAACAGGCAAGGATGCAGAATGCGTTTTATCGCCATCTGCTTCCCCGGGTCCTGAGGTCTGCGACTCGAATTGTGACCATCTCAGGTGCGGTTCGGGATGAATTGAAGACGGTCTTTCCGTTTCTGGCGGATCGCTTGATCGATGTGATACCGGCCTGGTCTGAAAGCCTCGAGGTGAAGGAATGCATATCTGCGCCGGTGTTATCGCGGAAGAGTCATGTCCTGGTTGTGGGCGCTCGATACCCGCACAAGAATCTTTCACTGGTGCTCGATGCCATGTCCCAATTCTCCAGGACCGGCTCGGGTCAGCGTCTCGTAGTGGCGGGGATCCGCAAGGAACTCTGGAATCAACGGGCATCCTGGCGCATTCTTGAGGAGCAGGGATTGTTGACCGCTCTGGATTTCCCGACGGATTCGGAGATGGATGAACTCTACCGGAAGGCTCATTGCCTGGTCTATCCCTCTCTGGCGGAAGGGCAGGGCCTCCCGCCACTCGAGGCCCTGAAGCGAGGCTGTCCCGTCGTCTGCAGCGACATCCCGGTTCTCAAGGAAACCTGTGGCCAGGCGTCTTTCTTCGTGGATCCTCATGACAGTCGGGCTCTGGCGGGGCTCCTGTCAGAAATCTGTACGGGACAACGAAAGGTCGAAATCGAGGAGATGACGTGTCAGGCTCCTGAAGTCCTGAAGCGATTCAGTAATGGCGTGCTCACCCGGAAGTGGCGGGCCCTTCTGGATTCCTTGCCATGACTGATCAGGAAATACAGAGGGCGATTCTGTCGGTCATTATCGTCGCTTGGAAGTCCCGGGGCGAGATTGGCTCCTGTCTTGATTCCATTCCGCGAACCTTGGGTGGTCGACCAGTGGAGCTTCTGGTGGTCGATAACAGCCTGAATGCAGACGGAACCAGCACGTTAATCGACCGGGAATACCCCCAGGTCAGGCTGATTCAGCCGGAGCAGAACCTCGGATTCGGAGCCGGCAACAACCTCGGTTTCCAACAGTCATCGGGCGAAGTGATCCTGGTGCTGAATCCGGACACGGTGGTGAATGCGAATGCCCTGTTTCATTGCCTGGATCGTTTGCTGGAGGAACCGGCAATCGGATTGATCTCGCCGAAGCTGGTGCAGGCTGATGGAATCATGGATCTGGCCTGCCGCCGCAAGGTCCCTTCATTTTGGGACGGGTTCTGCCGGGCGAGCGGGTTGGCGGGATGTTTTCCGAAGTCGAGATTCCTCGCCGGCTACAACCTGACCTACCTAGATCCGGATGGCACCTATGACGTCGGTGCCATCAATGGAGCGTTCATGATGGGACGGCGGGAGGCTTTCGAGAAGGTGGGTCTTTTCGACGAGGACTTTTTCATGTATGGTGATGACCTCGATCTCTGTTACCGCTTCACCCAGGCCGGCTATCGGGTGGTCTATGATGGGCGGGTCTCCATCACCCATCTGAAGGGAACCAGTGTCGCCAAAGACTATGAACGGATGTCGAGGGCGATTTTCGACGCCAACAAGGCCTTCTACCTGAAGCACTTCAATCCACGAAAGAGTCGGCTTGTAGAGCTGAAATATGACCTCGCTTTTGGTGCCTGGAAGCTGGTCTCCCGACTGCGGGCAGGACTGTCGGGGTATCGACGGGTGAAGCCGCTTTAGCTGTATTGGCCGTGAACGAATCATCCCGCCACCGCAGGAAGGTCATCATCAGGATCTGGAGGTCGAGGATGGGAGTCCAGTTTTCGATGTAAGTGATGTCGTACTGGATACGCTGGGTCAGGTCGGTTTCCCCCCTGAGTCCGTGGACCTGGGCCCATCCGGTTATGCCGGGTTTCACCAGGTGACGGGGCATGTAGTGGGGTATTTCCTCGGCCAGGCGGTCCACGTGGTAGGGCCGCTCGGGCCGGGGTCCGACCAGGCTCATCTCGCCCTTCAAGACGTTCCAGAATTGGGGCAACTCGTCGAGATTCCAACGTCGCATGAAGCGGCCGATCCGAAGCAGGCGTTGGTCTTCGGATAGGGTGCTCTGGATCTGGTTGTCGGCCTTCTCCGCGTCGACCTGCATGCTGCGGAGCTTGCAGATCTGGAATTTCCGGTGGTGCGCCCCGACTCTTTCCTGGTGGAAGAAGACCGGTCCTTTGGATTCCCTGCGAATCAGCCAGGCCAGACAGGCCATGATCGGAGCGGAAACGACAAGCCCGATGGATGCTCCGGCCAGATCCATCATCCGTTTGAGGATCCGGCCGGACAACCGGGTGACCGCGAATTCCTCAATCCCGAGGACCGGGGTTCGCCCGACCGTCTGAAGCCGCAGGTTGGAAACGAAGATCTCAAAGGCGTCCGGAACCACCTTCCATTCCACGTAGTGGCGTTCGCAGACTTCCATCAGCCTGAGGGTTTCACCCTCCGCCCGATCCAGCCGAACCGCCAGGACAATGTCGATGCGATGCTGCCGGAGGATCCGGGGAAGATCGTCAACCGACCCAAGAATGGGAATTCCGGGTACTGCTGTCGGGAAAGCCTCGCTGATTTCCGGTTCTGTGACGGTCCCGACCACAGTGAAGGGATGGACGGTATCGCGGGAGATTTCTTCGACCAGATCGACGGCCCGGTCGTTGCAGCCGAGGATGGCCACGCGGCGTTGGATCTGGTCGCGTAGTCGGGTTCGGGTCAGGACCGAGAAGAACGCCGACCGCCAGGCGAAGAGGGCTGCGAGAATGGTCAGGTAGGATAGGGCGACAAAGAGGCGACTGATTGGCGGGTCGAACTTGAGAGCCAGCGACACACCCAGGTAGGCGAAGAGCCAGAAGGTGGTGCCCTTGAAGAGCAGGGCGAGACTGCGGTATTTGCGCAGGAGGAGCCGGGAGTCGTAGAGATCGAGGTAGGCAAAGCTGGCCATCAGGAGAGCGACACCTACTGCCATCAGAGGAAGGTAGAGTTGGAAGGTGGCGTTGGGAACCTGGATCCCGAGACTGCCCAGCGGGGTATGGAAGCGCAGAAAGTAGCCCGCGGCTATTCCCGTGAACGAGGCCACGGAATCACCGGCCGCACTTATCAGGGGCAGGATGACCTGGCGGAGTTGGTTTGGCTTGCCGCGACTCATTCGGAGGTGCCTCCGTTTTCGCTGACCATCCGGACGAGGGTGGTGGCCGGAAGATAACCTTTGGCTTGGAACAGCCCCGGGAAGAAATCCCCGACCACGGCGTTCTCCTGGACCACATACGCATCAACCGGCAATGGGACATCAAGATTGCGCATGAGGATGCCATAACCCGGTCGTTCCCGCCGCGTCTGGCGCAACAGGGGCTCTTCCTTTCCGCCGGGATCGTTGAGGATGGCTTTCGCGTCCGGTCCGGTCCGATCGAAGAGCGCCGCATAAGCATCGACCGTCTCGATTGGAATTGGGGTCTGCCGCCGCTTGACCAGGTAGTCCTCGATGGCGGGCCCGCGCGAGGCGTCATCCATTCCTGCAAACATCAGTGCGTTTGCCGATCGAGACGAGAGAAGCGGCCCCGGAGATCCTTCAGTCGCGAGATCTCGAAGCAGGGTCGCGGTTTCGTGCATGATGGATCGGATCCGGGCTTCGATCGTTCCTGAATTGGTCGCGGAGTTGTCAAGCATCCCGGCGGCACGTTCGATGGCGGGAAGACGAAGGGGGGCGAAGCTGGGGATGTCCCAGAAAGGGGCCGTTGCGAATCTGGGATCGTTGACGATTTCGAGGGCGAATCCCGTCAGGGCCGCATCCCGGTCCCCTTGCTCAAAATCCGCCAATCCGCATCCAAGATAAACCCCGCCCTTGTCCGGAACGAGCTTGGCCGCGCGTCGGAAATGATGCTCGGCCGCCACCGGATCGGTTGGCAGGAGCAGCCACCCCCGATTGAAATGCGCGATCTCCTGGTCATCATCAAGGTCGAGAGACTGGCCAAGGAAGTCGGCGGCTTCCGCTTTGAGTGCTGCAACGGTCTCCGGACTTCCTCCGCGGTAGGCAAATCGAAGCAGGCCGATTGCGGCCGAAGTCGGGTAGAAGGCATTGCCCGGCGACCAGCGCATCGCAGCACTGACGTCTTCGACATATCCCCCGGTGTCTCCCCGCTCCAGCCTGTCGACTGCTGAGGAAAAGGCGTGTCGGCTTATCGTGGCATGGACCGATGTCCAGAGGACTGGGATCAGGATGCCGATCGAAGCGATCAGGGCCAGATGATGCCGGTTTCGCAGCAGGAGCCGGTCGCCCCCAATCGACACTCTTGGTTCCATTCGAGTCACCCCGAAGATCACCCCGAGATTGATCGCGAGAAGCGCGGCGAAGACCGGGACATCCAGTTGAAAGTCCGTCAGGGAAAAGGCCAGATAACCCGCAGTGGACGTTGCCGCAGAGGCCAGGAGCTTTTCGTTCGCTGTTTGCAGTCCGCCGGCCCAACCCTTTCGAAAAACCTTCGAGAGTCTTCGGAGAGCGACCAAACCGATCCCGGCTGTGAGGACGATACCGATCAATCCCAGATCAGCCCAGATTTGCACCGGAAGGGAATGCAGTTGAAGGGCCGATTCCACCCCGCCCTCCAGGCGGCTGCGGTAAAGTGGATAGGTCAGGGGCGTGACTCCCGGTCCCTGGCCGATGATCGGATGAGCCGAACCCATGAGCCACCCTGCCTTGACCATGTTCCATCTCTGCTCGTCCCCGGAGTTCAGTTGACCGGTTTGATTCCAGTCCTGGATGAGCGTGCGCACTCTTGGTTGGCTGAAGGTGGCGATACCCAGTCCGATTCCGGCCACCGCGACCAGCCCGATCAGGGTTCGTGGCCGGATCGATCCCCGAAGACTCGCCAGGGCGAGAAGCGCCGCCACGATCGCAGCAACTCCAATGAGGGCGCCGCGACTTCCCGAAGTGAAGAGCACGAATCCGGCCAGAGCTGACGCGCCCAGCCACAAGACGCGTTTACGGCCGTGCTCGCCAATGGAGAGGCCGACCATCCAGGGCAACAGAAGCAGGGCAAGACCTGCGGTATAGTTGCTGTGCCCCAGAGGAGTCTGGTTGCGCACATCGAAAAGATTGAAGGCAAGAATCTCTTCCCCAGCCAATGAGTTGACGGAACTGACTCTCCGGGCGTGCGCCGCCACATCCCCGAGATACCAACCCGCCAGACTGACCAGGCAGAAGGCGATCCCGAACCAGCCGATCCACCTCTGCAGACAGTGGGTCTTCTCATCGGAACTTCCGGAAGTGACGTAGGCAGCGGCGCAGAAAACAGTGGCCAGCATTCCCAGGGCGATTAGGCAGACCTCCAGGCTCTGCGCGGCGAAGCGACTGAACATGGCCGATATCACCAGGGTGGCTGCCAGCAGGGCGAAAAGCAGCTCGGCGTCAGCACCGAGACGGGTCGACTTTCCGAATCGGTGCAAGAAAAGGAGAGCGATCGGTGCAAGGGCCAGCAGTGACGTCATCAGGGACCATGGCCACTGATAGATCCGGGTGGCACCGCTCGGCGACAGAGCCAGGACGATGAAGAGGAGAACCGCGGCCATTCCAATCCAGCGGACGATCCAGGCGTGAGCGGTACGTTCGCGAACACGCCGACCCACAATCGGAGAGATTCCACCGACCGCCACCTGTGATTCCAGAGTTGCCACTTCCTGCCTATGTTCTTCGGCCTTTGGCTGCTGAAACTGAACCGGTGGGTGCGATTTTTACTCCATGGGGCCTGAGGGATTTCCCTCATGGCTTTCTGTGAACATTTGGAGAAAACGAAGAATCGACGAACGGAAGGGATGCGGGTCGATCCGAATCTCTCGGTTTCCTCTGTGACCTCCTGTGGAACCACCGAAGAATCCGGATGCCCGACGAAACCGGAATGGTTCGATCTCCCTTATTGTGGCCCCAAAACCTTAGCCCAAACCATGCGGTCGATCAGGTCGACCTGAAGCAGCTTGTTGAGCGCATCGGACTTGCGTCATTCGCTCGAAATGCGTTCGGGTATTCCTCGGAATTCCTCAGCCCGCTGCATCTCAATATCTCACTCCATCTCTCAACTTCCGACTGCATGGTTCCGGCCTGGCCCTTGCGTCATCCTGATCCCTTTTGTCACCTTACGTTCCTTGGGCTCTTGTGGTCATGTCGCTTCGCTCGGCACGTGTTCGTCCTCCGCATCTTAAACCTTCCGTGTCCCCCATTCCTTCGTTACCTCCGTTCCTTCGAGTTATTCCCTCTCTTCCCGCCTGCCCGCCCATGACCACGACCGACGCCAGTCTCCGCGACATCCTTTCTGTTTCCGACCTCAATCTGAGGGTCAAAACCGTCCTGCAGCAATCCATCCCTCCGGCCTGGGTCCGCGGGGAAGTCTCCAATCTACGCAAGCAGTCGAGCGGTCACCTCTATTTCTCCCTCAAGGATGACAGAAGCCAGGTCTCGGCCGTCGCCTTTCGTGGCAATGCCATCCGCTTGGGACTCGATCTGCGGGACGGCATGCAGGTTATCGTCTACGGCGAACTCAGTGTCTATGAACCGCGGGGCGCCTATCAGTTGATTGTCCGGGCGGCGATTGAAGACGGGGTCGGCCGTCTCCAGATGGAGTTCGAACGGTTGAAAAAGCAACTTGCCGATGAGGGACTATTCGATGCCACCAGGAAGAAACCCCTGCCGACGCTCCCGCTGACCGTCGGATTCGTCACTTCACCGACCGGTGCCGCCGTTCAGGATTTTCTCAGGATCCTGCGCCGTCGCGAGTGGTCGGGAAGGGTGGTGGTGATACCGGTCAAGGTTCAGGGCGCCGGCGCCGGGGCGGAGATCGTCGAAGCACTGAATCTTGCTTCGCAACTCTGGATGACGCCCGACGGCAAGCTGGTCCGATCGGCTGCGGATGCGCCCGCAGCCGGATCCCATCGCTTCTTTGAACTCGTGGTGGTGGGCCGGGGCGGGGGCAGCATCGAGGACCTCTGGGCCTTCAATGAGGAAGCGGTGGCACGAGCCGTTGCCGCCTGCCCGATTCCCCTCATCTCGGCGGTCGGTCACGAGATCGATTTCACCTTGTCCGACTTTGCCGCCGATGTCCGGGCGGAGACGCCCTCGGCCGCGGCTGAATTGATTTCGTCGGGCTACCTTGAGATGGTTGAGCGCCTGAGTGCGGCGGGTGAATTCGTGGAAGAGGAGCTGGACCAGCGGCTACGGTCCCTTCGGGATCAGGTGAAGATCGTCGGCACCTCGCTGGAACTGCATTCCCCGGTCAATGCTCTCGAACGTGGATTCCTCAGGATCGACGATTTGCGCAACCGACTGGCGGGATCCATTCGCGAGAACATGCAAGGACTGCGCGAGCGTCTCCAGCGCGACCGGTCGCGCCTGGCCGAGGTCACTCCTGCCCCTCGAATCCATCTCCTGAAGCATCGGTTTGATACCTTGGGTCCCCGTCTCGAACGCGCCCTCGAAGTCAATCGTCAATTGAGAAACCGCCGATTGGAGCAGCTGGGCAAACACCTGATTTCGCTGGGCCCGGAATCCGTCCTCAAGCGCGGTTTTGCCATGGTCCGGGGAGCCAAGGGCAGGCTGGTTTCCCGGGCAGGGGAACTCACGGGTGGCGATCAGGTGGTGACCTGTTTCGCCGACGGCGAAGTGCCCATGGTGGTGGAAAGCCCCGCCACCACGAGCCCGAGCTTGGCCTCCGGCTCGTAGAGAGAGTGGCTGATCAGAGACGCGAGCGCATTTGTCTGTAGTCGCGGCAGTCTCTTGCCGCGCTTTCATGCCACTCCGCCCCAAGGGACTGGGGCGGCTACACTCTGAGAGCTTGTAGGGGCGTGCCTTGTGCGCGCCCTTCAGGGGCCTGATCAAGAGAATCTCGCCATCGCGGAAAGGCGCGCACAAGGCAAGCCTCCTACGGTGGAGGATTCGGGTTGAGCTTCGGTGCCGGGCGTCAGCCGACCATCTTTGTCCACTTCGCCTTCGATTTCGATGACTTCACCGCGGTGGCGATGAAGGCCATCCCGATGACACCGTCTTCAATGGTCGGGAAATCGTAGGATTTCTTCAGTTTCCGCCCCGAGATCTCGTCTTCGATGGCTTCAGCCGCGGCCAGGTAGACGTTGGCGAACGCTTCAATAAAGGCCTCCTGATGTCCGAACGGGAGCCGGCTGTATTTCTGGGCGATGGGCGAGAGGTAGCTGTTGCCGCGCCGCTTGATCGTTCGTGGCTGGTTGACCTCCTTCACGATCAATTCGTTGGGATGCTCCTGGTACCATTCGATTGAGCATTTCGTCCCGTAGACCCGGATGTTCAGGTTGTTCTCGTCGCCGTTGGATATCTGTGACGCGTAAAGAATGCCCTTGGCGCCCCCTTTGTAGCGGACGAGGATATTGCCGTCATCGTCGAGCTGACGTCCGGGGATGAAGGTCGACAGTTCCGCACACATCTCCTCGATCTCCAGCCCCGTGATGAAGCGGGCCAGGTTCTCCGCGTGCGTTCCGATATCCCCCATGCAGTTCGAGGCACCGGCCACATTCGGGTCCATCCGCCAATTGGCGATCTTGGCATCACCCTTGTCGCCAAGAGCGGTGATGGCATAGCCCTGGGGGTATTCAACCACGACTTTCAGGACCTTCCCGAGCTGGCCCGTGCGAATCATCTGCCGGGCCTCCTTGACCATGGGATAGCCGGTGTAGTTGTGGGTCAGGGCAAAGACCTTGCCCGATTTCTCCACCACCTTCTTGAGCGCCTTGGCTTCGGCCAGATTGAAGGCCAGTGGCTTGTCGCAGATCACATTGATCCCGGCTTCGAGGAATGTCTTGGCGATCGGGAAATGGGTGTTGTTGCGGGTGACGATGGAGACGAAGTCAATCCGCTCGCCCTTCGGAAGGGCGGCCTCGGCCGCCGCCATCGCCTCATAGGTGTCGTAAACCCGGGCCGGATCGAGAAAGAGATCGGCTCCGGATTCCTTGGAGACCTCGGGCCGGGAGGAGAAACATCCCGCAACCAGCTCGATGCGGCCGTCAAGATTGGCTGCCATGCGGTGGACGCCACCGATGAATGATCCGCGGCCGCCGCCGACCATGCCCATGCGAATTTTGCGATTCAGTTTTGCCATAGGGTTGTTTTATCCACGAAGGACACGAAGGGTCACGAAGAAATGGTTGGGGTTTTGAGTGATGGTTTTGGCCCACCAATTTGCACGAATTGTCACGAATGAAAACCCGTTGAATCGGAACCTGCAGGGTATGTTATCCCCGAAGGGCCACGAAGGTCACGAAGAAATGGTTGGGGATTGAGTGCTTGTTTTCGCGCAGAGACGCTGGGACGCCGAGGGATCCTGTTCTTTGGATAGGCCGGTTTTCTTGGAGAATTCCGAAGGTCGCTGAGCATGGCCGGAACCGATCCGGGATGGGAATCTCTTTCCATCAACCGTTCCTCAGCGTCTCTGCAGCTCAAGCGAAGCGGGCGCGAGTTACGTCAGGAGTCCGTCTCGCGCAGAGACTCTGGGGCGCCGAGGGGTGTTTGAGAACTGCAAAGAACGAAAGAACCAAAGACTTGGGTCGGGTTGATCAGGTTGAGAGGGGCTGCGAAGAATCCGGCCCTTCTGTGAATGGCGCATAGTCAAGGGTGCTTGTCGTTGTTTTGTCTCGGACAACCGTTGCGGCTGGCCGGGGACGTCCAACCCTACCACGGATGCTCTGATTTCGGTTGGTAGGGCGAGGGCCTCCGGACCCGCCGTCGAAGAGCAGTCAACACCTCGTTGGCCGATCCGACTCTTTCGCTGACTAAGCGCCATTCGCCCTTCGATTCTTTGGTTCTTTGGAGTTCTCCTGTCCGGTTTGGTAGGATGCGATGGTGACTACGGTTCGCCGTCCTCCGACTCCCTACCGGCACCGCACCGGCTTGCCGGTCCTTGCGGATTCATAGGTCGCGTCGATGATCTTCATCAGGGACAGGGCTTCGTCGGGCGTGTTCAGCGGCTTCTCCTTGCCCTCGATGGCGAGGACAAAGTTCATCGCCGACCGGACCCGGCCCATGGTCTCGTCCTGCGGGACGATGATCTGACGATTGACCGACCGGCCATGTTCCTGGACGTAGAGTTCGCAGGTATCGATTCCGGTCTCGTCGAGGCCGTCGCTTCCGAAAAGGCGCTGGACCATGCCGCCGGCTCCGGTGCCCTGGAAGACGACCGAGACCTCCTCGCGCTTGATCATCTCGGCCCAGGAGTTCTGCAGGGAGATCACCTGGCCTGTCTTGAACCTGACGAATCCGTGAACGGCGTTCTCGACATCGGTCACCCCCTTGGCCACATCCGGTATGCCCCAGGGGCCTTTGAAGGACTTGTCCGTGATGAACTCGGAAAAGGTCTGGGCCATCACGTATTCAGGTTCTGGATATCCCATGAAATACATGGCCAGGTCCAGCATGTGGAGGAGGTCGATGAGCGGGCCTCCGCCGCTGAGGGCCTTGTTCGTGAACCAGCCTCCGAAGCCGGGAATCCCCGTCCGGCGGATCCATTTGGCCTGGGCGGAATTGATCCGGCCGACCGTCCCGTTCCGGATATAGTCCATCATGGCGTAGGACTCCGGCCGGGCCCGGTTGTTGAAGTTGAACATCAGTTGACGCCGGGCCGTCTTGGCTGCCGCGATCAGGGTCTTGACCTCCCTGGCATTGAGGGCGGGCGGCTTCTCGCAGAAAACGTGCTTGCCCGCCTTGAGGGCCTTCAGGGCCAACGGAGCGTGGAATTTGTTGGGCACGATTATGGAGACGCCGTCGATCTTCGCCTCTTTCAACATGACCTCCGGGTCGGTGAAAACCTGGGGAATGCCGTTGGCATCAGCCGCCCGCCGGACGGCCGCTTCACTCACGTCGGCGATGGCGACGACTTCAGCGCCCGCCGCGCGGAATCCTTCCAGATGATAGCGCAGCATGCCGCCCGCGCCGATTACTCCGATTTTCTTGGCCATAGCCTGTTTTGGATTTTTCTGATGTAGCCGCGGCAGTCTCTTGCCGCGATCGATTCGATGGAAACGCCCCAAGAGACTGGGGCGGCTACCGGAAGACCGATGTGTCGTCCCTATTTCTTTCCCTTGTCGAAGGCGGCGTCGAAAGCCCGGGAACTTGACGGAAAATCGACACTGCGGACAAACGCGGCGGCTTCCGTGGCGCCGTGGACACGGTCCATCCGGATATCCTCCCACTCGACGGAGAGAGGACCGGCATACTTGATGTCGTTGAGGGCGACGATGATCTCCTCGAAGTCGATGTCTCCGTGCCCGAGAGAGCGGAAATCCCAGTAACGGCGTGCGTCACCGAAATCGGTATGCCCCCCAAAGACACCAACGGATCCGTCTCCGTGTCCCCACCAGACATCCTTCATGTGGACATGGTAGATCCGATCGGCAAAGGTCCGGAGGAACCGGACGTAGTCGACGCCCTGGTAGCCGAGGTGGGACGGATCGTAGTTGAAGCCGAACCGCCGGTGACCCTTGAGCGCCTTGAGCGCGCGCTCCGATGAAGCGATGTCGAATCCGATTTCGGTGGGGTGCACCTCAAGGGCGAAATTGACGTTCTCCTTTTCAAAGGCGTCCAGGATCGGGATGAACCGCTTCGCAAAATCCTCGAAGCCTTTCTCCAGGTAGGCCTGGTCGGTCGGCGGGAAAGCGTAAAGAGCGTGCCAGATCGAAGATCCGGTGAAGCCGTTGACGACGGCCGGAAAGTCGTCCTGCTTCCCGCGGCCGGGCTTGGCGTTGATGAAGTTGCGGCAGGCCTTGGCGGTCAGGGCGAGTTTCCTGGCGGCCCGTTTGCGAACCCCCTCGGGTTTTCCGTCGCCCCAGACATCGGCCGGCAGGATGGCCTTGTGGCGCTCGTCGATGACGTCGCAGACGGCCTGCCCGACCAGGTGGTTGGAAACCGCGAAGGCGGTCAGCCCATGGTCGAGCAGCAGCTCCCAACGCTCCTTGCAGTAGGTCTTGCTGCGAGCGGCCTTGTCGACCTCGAAGTGATCGCCCCAGCACGCGAGTTCGAGGCCGTCGTATCCCATTTCCTTGGCCATCGGGGCGAGTTCGGCCAGGGGAAGATCCGCCCATTGTCCGGTGAAAAGTGTAACTGGTCGTGGCATTTTCGTTCCTTTATTGGTGGTTCACTTGAAGGATCTGATTGAAGCGTTTCAACCTCTTGAGACGCAACCCATTTTGCACCCCGGCAGGACGCTTTGGCGGAATCATGATAGAGCGCAGTCCGCTTGTCCGGGATCGATTTCCCGGTCGGGCCGCCCGGATCAGCGGTACAACCAGAAGGCCCGGCTCTTTTCCTGGAAACTGCGGGCGGCCGCTTCCCAGGCTGTCACGAAGCCCGTGACGTCGACCGCCGCGCCGGATGCGATCAGACTCTCCCACCAGGCCGTCGATCCGACATGCTTGTTGAAGAGGTTGGCCTGCGAGGACGTGGCCTGCCGAAAGGGGTTGGGCGGATTCAGTTCACAGGCGATCTGCATCATCCAGAAACTCAACTCGGTCGGCCGCCAGATCGTCGCGTCAACCACCTCCACGTAGAGTCCCAGCCCCTGCTGTCCCTGGGTGTTGGTGAAGGCCCTTCGGGTAAAGCGGATGCCCGGGATCTGGCGTTGCCGGAGAGCCTTCTCCACCACCTCGATCGGTTGATCGCGGAAGGTGAGGATGCGGAAAGGATAATTGCCACCGACTCCGTGACGGAAACCACCGAGCTGGGCGCCCAGTCCTGTCATGGCATAGCCGACCACCGCCTCGTAGGTTGGAATATTGGGCGAGGTTGGCGTCCAGACCAATCCGGTGTCCGGCCAGGTCATGCTCCGGCTCCACCCGCGCATCGGGACCACCGTGATCCGCCCCCTTGTCCGGTCGGCCTCGGCGATGTTGAGCACGCCGGGAACACTGGCGGAGATGCGGGCGAGCTCTCCGATCGTCAGCCCATGTACGTAGGGTATCTGGAAGGCACCGACGTAGCTCAGCCACTCCTTGTCCATGGGCGGACCATTAACCTTCCAGCCGCCGAGCGGGTTTGGCCGGTCGAGCACAATCACTTCGACCCCGTTCTCGAAACAGGCCTCGATGGCATAACGCATGCAACTGATATAGGTGTAGGACCGGACCCCCAGATCCTGAAGGTCGATGACGAGGGCATCGATCCGGGAAAGCATCTCCGGAGACGGCTTCCGGTAGCGTCCGTAGAGCGAATAGACCGGCAGGTTGGTCTTCGGGTCGATCTGGTCGTCGATCGGCTGATCGGCCTTTTCGTTGCCGTAGATTCCGTGCTCGGGCCCGAAGAGGGCCACCAGATTGTTACCCGGATCCCGACGGATGATATCAATCGTGCTCATCCCGAAACGGTTTCTTCCCGCAGGGTGGGTGAGGAGTCCGACCCTTTTGCCCTTCAGGATTGCGAACTGTTGCTGCTCGAGGACGTCGATGCCCAGTAGGACTCCGCCGGGCTGCGGTGCGGTCACGGGTTGGATGGGCCGAGTCGGCGTGGTGGCGAGACGCGCAGAGCCGGAGGCGGAAACGGCCGAGAGACAGACCAGCAGGTGAAGGCAGATGACTGTCAGTCGGCGATTGTCCAGGAAAAGGGAGGGGGTCACGACTTGGCAGAATCCGGTTTTTGGCCGGAAGCGGAAGGTTTATTTTCAGGAACGTCGGCCGGTGGTTTGATCAGGATCTGCTTCTCGTAGAGAATGAAGCGGTAGACGAGATCGAGGACCAACCCGGTGGCGAGACCGCAGACGATGCCGCCGAGCACAAGTGCATAGGCCGCTGCCCCGACCCGTGAGCCGTGGGGATGCAAGCCGGTGGATTGAATCAGCCACTCGCCGACTTTCAAGGTGGTCAGGTAGAGCGGGGCGATCGTCACCGGGTTGGTGATGAACTGGATCGCGATCATGACCGGCAGATTGGCCCGGAAGGCGACGGCCGCGAGCAGGGCGAGGGGAATCTGAAACCCGTAGGTCGGCAGGAAGGCCATGACCGCGCCGGCGTAGCAGGCGACGGAAACTTCGGCCTGACGAAATGACCAGAGGTAGGGTCTCTTGCGGGCTTGGGCGGAGAAGAGCTTGAGAATGGGATACCGATGGATGTTTGTCCTCCGCGGCAAGGGACGAAGGAAACGCTTGAAACGCCTCCGTCGTTCCCGCCGTCTGTCGTGGTCGGAATGCGGCATCTCAAACGACCCGGTTGACGGTGGAAACGAGATTGCCGGCCGCTTCCTTCAGCGCGACGTTCAAGGGCAGATCGACCGGGGAAATGGCGTGGAGTCCTGCCTCGCTCCGCAGCCCATCCTCGATGCTTCCGGCAAAAACGAGGGTCCGTTTTCCGCGTGCCAGAGCCTGTGCCACAACCTCCCCGGGACCTTTGCCCTCGAGCGAACTGTGGTCGAATCGTCCTTCTCCCGTGATGACCATGTCCGCCTTCTCAATCCGATCCTTCAGCCGAAGCCAGGCGGTCATCAAATCGGCACCCGAGACCAGCCGCGCCCCGGTCGCGGCCATAAGCCCGAAGGATATACCACCCGCGGCCCCAGCCCCGGGTTGCGCCTGGAGCGACCTTCGGCATCCCAGATGATCACAGAGGAGATCCGCCATCCGTTTCATCCCGGCTTCCATATTGGGCAGGTCGGCCGCAGTCAGGCCCTTCTGGGGGCCGAAAACGGCCGAAGCTCCGCGCTCGCCGAGAAGGGGGTTGTCGACGTCGCAGGCAATCCAGATGAGGGGCAGGTCCGATGCGAGGGCTCCCTCAATCCGGTCGATCCGCTTCCAATTCCCGGGAGTGGGCGAGGTGACCGGGCGACCGTCGGCTTGAAGGAACTTCAATCCCAAGCCGGAAAGGGCGCCGAAGCCGAGATCGTTGGTGGCACTGCCGCCGACTCCGAGGAGAATCCCGACCGCTCCCGACTCGGCTGCGGCCCGGATCAGTTCTCCGGTTCCGACGGTAATTGTTTTCCAAGGGTTCCGCTTTTCGCCGGGAACGAGGGCGAGACCGTTGACCGAAGCCATCTCGATCAGGGCAAGCCGACCGGAATCGGGCAATCCGGGCAGGAGCGTCCTGGCTTCTGCGGGAAGGTTATCGATCTCGATCAGACCGTATTCGCCTTGGCGTGATTCCAGAAAGGGCCCGGACGCAGTGACTTTCCGCAATTCACCCTGGGCCGAGTGCGTCAGGATACGGCCAAAGCCGTCACCACCATCGGTCAGAGGAGCCGAATCTATGGACCAATCCGGGTGCCTGTTCCGGATGGCACCGGCGGTCAGGCGGCACGCCTCGTCGGCATTCATCGAGTCCTTGAACTTGTCGAAAGCGATCAGCACACGCACAGCGTCCGATCATCCGGCCTGGGCAGATCAGATCGAGCCAATTCGAAATTCCTGCAGATTCCGGTGAAAAAGCTCGTGTGAAACACCTGCGAAACCCTCTGATTTTGGGTTGTGAAGGCGTTTATTCTGACGATCGTTGGTTCTATGACTCTTTCAGTCCCAACCGACGGGGAGGAGACTCGGTTTGACGTCCATGGCCGGGTTCAGGTTTCGGATAACCGGCGTCACCTGCAGCATGAGGACGGCACCCCGTTCTTCTGGCTGGCGGACACCGCTTGGAATGGGCCGCTCCTCGCCAGTGAGGAAGACTGGGACCTCTACCTCAAGGACCGCGCGACCAAAGGGTTTACCGCGATTCAGTTCGTCGCGCACGCTCCCTGGCGCGCCGCAGAAAAGGACGCGGACGGCCGGACCGCCTGGCTCGGGCGGACGGATCCCACCATCAATCCGGCGTTCTACGACCGTGTTGAGAAATTCGTCAAAGCAATCAACGACCACAACATGCTGGCGGCGCCGATCCTCATGTGGACCTGCACCCCGGACGATCCCGGCCAGTATCTCAGTGAAGAAGCCATCATTCCGATTGTCCGGTATGAGATCGAGCGTCTCAAGAAATACCAGGTGCTTTGGATTCTGGCCGGTGACGGCAACTACGTCGACGAACTCGGAGCCAAATGGCGCCGGATCGGTCGGCAGATATTCCCGCCCACCCGCGACAAGACCCCGGTCGCCATGCACCTCTGCGGGATGAACCTTCCCTACAAGGAACTCTCGACCGAACCCTGGCTGGATATCTGGGGCTACCAGAGCGGACACGGCGATGACAATGCAACCCTCGCGTGGATCCATTCGGGCCCGGTTGCCTTCTCTTGGCCTGAGGATACCCGGCGGGCTTTCATCAATTTCGAGCCGCCCTACGAGGGCCATCGCGCCTACCAATCCGGCGAACCGCACTCGGACTTCAGCGTTCGACGGGCGGCCTACTGGAGCCTGCTCAATGCGCCGACTGCGGGCGTGACCTACGGGGCCCAGGGCATCTGGAGTTGGCAGACCGAGGCGGGGGAACCACTCAATCACGAGGGCACGGGCATCGCCCCGCCCTGGCATGAGGCCCTGCAGCTTCCGGGCAGCAGCCAGATGGGCATTCTGGCCGGCATCTTCAATGAAATCCGTTGGTGGCAACTTCGGCCCAACGGTGATCTCCTGCGGGACCAGCCGGGAATGCTCGATCCCAGGGCCTACATTTCAACAGCACAGACTCCGAACGAATCCGCCGTTGTGCTCTACCTGCCGCTCGGTGGTCGGGTCGCGCTGAACTCCACCCTGGCAAACCGGACCGGGACACGGTTCGACCCCCGAAAAGGTGACCGGCAGCTGGTCACCGTCGATGCCAATGCCGACCTCGATACGCCGGCGGATCAGGACTGGGTGGTTGTTTTGGATTAATGGGGTCAGGCCGCTTCTTATATTTGATTCAAAATCATATACAAAAAGCGGCCTGACCCCATTAGGATTCGTCCGGATCGACGGTCCGGTGCTCGTGGTTCTTCAGGTGCTCCTCACAATAGCACGCCGCACCCGCGCATTGGGAGCAGTAGCGGAAGTCTTCCGTCGGGTGGGTCAGATCGGTCTTGCCGCAGACCAGGCAGGTATGCCGGGGCTGGGATGCCAGACGCGCTCTTTCCTTTCGGACCGTCTGCTGGCGCTTCCCCCGCTGAACATACTGAATCAGGTCACGCCCGAAAAAGAGCAGGAAATTCAAGACAGAGGCCGCCACCGAAAGCCTCACGGACATGGGCCCGACTACGAACTGGAAAACGTAAAACACCCATGCCACCAACGCCAGCCACTTGATCTTGATCGGGAGGATGAAGAAGAGGGCGAGTTCGAAGTTCGGATTGAGCCAGGCGAAGGCAAGGAAGACCGAACCGGCCAGAAAGGCATTTGAAGCCCACCCGTAGGGCGTGACAAACGCCGCCAGCACCGTCGCCAGCCAGCCGATGAGCAGAAAGAGGTTGTAGCGGGCGGTGCCCCAATAGTGCTCGAGGGCGTTGCCCATGATATAGAAGATGTACCAGGCAAAGGCGATGAAGACGGGATGGGCGTTAGGGGGCACGAAAAGAAAAGTGACCACCCGCCAGATCTCACCTTTGAGGACCAGTGCCGGCAGGAGGGCGATATTGCCCAGACTGTACTGTCCGACAAAGGAAGCGCCGAATGCAAAGACCTGCCCGATGATCAGGTAGAGCGTGATGTTCGGGATGGCGATGGGCCGGATGAGCTTTTCCAGGCGGTCGAGAGGCGACATGGTTCGGTCAGGATGCAATAGGCGGGTGAAAGCCAGAAAGCAAAGACGAGAAGCCTGGTCTTGAAAAGGATCAATGCCCCGTTTCCCCGGAGGTTCCCCCGCGACCGGCCCCACGTTTGCCCGTCCGGCAACCACGGCCAATTTGTAACATAATACGTTACAAATTAGAAATCCTCTTCTGTCCAATGGCCATTTTGTAACGTATTACGTTACAAAAGAGGGCAGGGTGATCAGGCATCTTGCCGGTTCTTGCGCTTGATGTGGGGATCTGGTTGGTTCGTGGGGTGCCGGGCATGCCATTCATTGTTTGGATGATTTCGATCTTTGGATTCGTGGGGATTTCCGTGATCCCGGTCGGAGCCGATTGCCTGAAGCCGGTTCTGAACTCGGTCTTTCCACCGGAGCTTCCTTTAGGGGTGGAGAGGGAGCTGGCGTCGGTCACGTTGTTTGGTGAAGACCTCGGATTTGATCCCGTCTGGCAGAATCCGGGCGAATCGTCCCGATGTCATTCCCAGGTCTGGGTTCGCCGGAAGGACGGGCGTGAGGACTCGTGGGTCGTGGCGGCCGAGGACGCCGGGTTGGAAGCGGAGGGTGTGGTGCTCGGTGAAGGGAGTCAGGGCTGGGTTCGCGTCGATTTTCACAATTCGGACTGGTGGGAATCACCAGGGTCTCTCGAGTTTGTCGTGATTCGGGGATCCCTGAGGACTGACGGCACCTTGCTGGAGACCGGTCGATCTGACGTTCGCGAGATCCCGATTGTTGGATCCATCTCCTACCGTTTGACGGTCGATTCAGTGACCCCCCCCGCCGTCCCTCCGGGCAGCCCGCCGACGATCGTGACTTTGAAGGGCCTGTTCACATGGGAGACCGAGGTCTGGATGGACGGCAGGATCATCCCGGATGCCAGCGTTCACCCCGGGCACGGGACGGTCCGGGTGAAGCTGTCGGCCGATCAGTTGACGCGACCGGGTCGGGTTACCTTTCTCCTGCGGGATAGCGCGGGAGCCGTTTCCCAGGGAATCCCATTTCACATTGAGGAACCGACCCGGATCACGAAAATCAGTCCCAAGGAATTGAAGACTTCGCGGGTTGGGCAGACGGTGAAGGTCAGGTTTGAGGGAGCTGAACCGGAGCGTGCGGAATTCCGGTTTCAACCCGAGGTCCGCCAGGCACCCACTGCCACGGCTCCTCAGCTGGAGGACTTCTCGGAAGGGTTTTCCAAGGGCAAGCAGGTTCGGTCTGAATCGGTGGAGGCAGGTTCCATCCTGACGGTATGGCGTTCAGTCGAGTTTGTGGTTCGGAAAAATGAAGTCCGATTCCCAGTCGATTCCGAGTATCTCCCGGCGCCGGGTGCACTGATCATCCGCCTTTCCGGACGGACCGGCGAACAGGCCGCCGTCATCCCGGTAGTCGGTGAGGGAGCAACAATCCTGCTGACGCCGACTCCTTCGGGTGGCCCTCCCGAGATGGATCACAGGTTCTCCGATCGGCCGAAGTACTGATCGTCTTGGCGAGTCGGCTCCGGTTCCCTATGGGTGGGGTGTGAAGATCTCGAGGCCGGTCGAGCGGAGGGCCAGGGCTGGGTCCTCGACGGTGCCGTAATGCGGGTTCCTCCCCAGTGAAAGCTCATCGGCGGTGGAGACACCGTCCTGATCCGGATCGTCGGCCGGTCCATGAACGATGGTGGCGAACCAGCTCAGCTCCAGATCGTCGTCGAGAGCATCCGCGTCGCGATCGCGGATGAAGCGCTCGGCAGTGAGGCGGAAAAAGCGCGGTTGATCGTTCGAAAGTCCGTCGATTTCGATCCAAGCGAACGGAGATGGGTCGCTGGAGACCGTGCGAGCCGAAGGATCGTCTACCGGATTCCATTCCTCCAGATCCTCGGAAGACTCCAGGAGGCAGGACGCATCATCCGCGACCATTCCGTTTCGGTAGCGAACGAAGACTCGATTGCCGACCTGCTCGAGTTCGATGGGAGTCCCCGCCGGTTCCCGGGGTGAAAGGCCGAGAGCGTAACGGAGAAGATTGGGCAGACCGTCGTGCTGGAGTTCCCGGGAATCATCGGAGGTTCCGTTGCGGAGTTCATCGGATGAAAAGTGGGCGATTTTCCACTCGACGAGATTCGTGGGAGGCTCGTCATCTTGTCCACTCTGGGCCGTCAGAAGGGAGCCCGTCCAACCCACGCTCAGGGCGATGAGACAGGTGCGGGTGACCGGGATCATGAGAGCAGGATTTCCCCGAGGTGATCCGGGTCAACCGAAAGATCCACGGTTGCAACCCGTTCAGGGAGATAGTGATGGCGGAGTCAGGGATTTTCCCGAATGCCGGGAAGGGGGCGGTTGGGGCTTCCGGCTAATTGGAACTCAAAGTCGCGACGTTTCCCGGCTGGTCCGCTATCGCTCCCGGCGTGGCGAATTCCGAAATCTCCTGCGGAGTGAGGGCGTTGTAGAGTCCGTTGTGAAACATATAGCTGGCCGTCTGGTAAAAGCTGACCGCCTCGTTGGTTCCGTATTCCGTCGGGTCCTTGGGAATCTGAGCGAAGCTCTTCATGTCGATCGAGAAAGCGACGTTTTCACGCATCGGTTTGAGGACCGTGAGTTCGCCTGCTTCAAGGTGTCCGAGCTTCTGGTAGTTTCCGACCAGAGCATGGGCTTCCGCCGGATCGACCCTCCGAACATCGTGACCGAAGAACCGACTGGGATAGCTCCAGTTGAGCAGGCCGAGCAGGGTCGGCGCATAGTCCATCTGGCTGCTCAACGTGGTGATGTGTCCGGGGGCGATCTGGCCGCCCGGCGCGTAGATGATCAGTGGAATATGGTAGTTCCTGAGCGGTACGTCGGTGCGCCCGGCGCTGGATCCGCAATGGTCGGCGACAATGACGAACACCGTATCCTTGAACCAGGGCTTGGCTGACGCTTCACGGATGAACCGATCGATTGCGAAATCCGTGTATTTCACGCCGCCCGCACGTCCCGAGGCCTTGGAGGGAAGATCGATCCTGCCGTCCGGGTAGGTGAAGGGGCGATGGTTGGACGTGGTCATGACGAAGAAGTGGAAGGGTTTCCCGGATTCGTGGACGGTATCCGCCTCCCGCATCGTCCAGCGGAAGAGGTCTTCGTCGCAGGCGCCCCAGACATTGGCAAAGGTTATATCGCCGTCAGCCACATCGCTGCGGTCAATCACCCGGTAGCCATTGTGGGCGAAAAAGTAATTCATATTGTCGAAGTAACCGTGTCCGCTGTAGATGAACGCGTTCTCGTAACCTCGGGTGCGCAGGATGGATCCAAGGCTGAACAGATTTTCGTTGTGCGGCCGCTTGACGATCGACCGACCCGGGGTGGGCGGAAGTGAGAGGGTCAGGGCTTCCATCCCGCGAACCGTCCGGGTCCCGGTGGCGTAGAAATTGTCGAAGAGAAGACTCTTCGAAGCGAGCTCGTCGAGATGAGGCGTCCAGTCGGACTCCGGATTGAAGATCCCCAAGAATTCGGCACTGAGGCTTTCGACCGTGATCTGGATGATGTTGGGATGTAGCTCCGGCCCGGGATTCACGATGGATCGCAGGGAATCTTCGGATTCCGGATTGGTCAGAACGGATCCGTCCTCCACCAATTCCTCCCTGAGGTTGGCAAAAGCGGAGACCTGGGGAAGGGTTGTATAAAACTCACCATATGGAAGTTCGTTGCTGAAATAGGCCGCAAAGAGCGCCCATGTCCCGTTCTGCGCGAGCTCCCGGTTGAAGTTGTTGTGGAACCGTGGAAGCCAATGGGAGGAAAGGATGAGCCCGAAAGACAGCGCCGTGGCAAAGCAGAGGATTCCGGTGGACAGCCGCTTGCGAATCGATGAGTGCTCGCTCTGCAACCAGATTGCCGGAAGTCCGGTCCGGTGAATCAACCAGAAGCTCAGGGCCGAGCCGGAAACGATGCCGGTGAGGATCAGCGGCATCGGGTAGGATTCCCAGATATTGCCGAGGACTTCGCTGGTGTAGGCCAGGTAGTCGACCGCGATGAAGTTGAAGCGGACGCCGAACTCGTCCCAGAAGAACCACTCGCAGATCGCCCCAAAGGCCATCAGGTTGAGCATGGCGAAGACCAGGACGAAGAACCCGAGGCGGATCCACCGGTTGTGGAAGGCATTCGCCGGAAGAATGGTCAGGATGACAATCAGTGGCAGGGACAACCAGGCAGCGGCCCCGAGATCATAGAGGAGACCCCATCCGAAGGCGGCGATGAGACTGAGATCCCAGGTCACGTCGTGTCTGGCCAACTCGAGGAGGGCCAGCCGAGTCGCGAGAGAGAGAATCAGCGAGATGCCGAGGAAGAGAATGAGGGCGCCGAAGCGGCCACTCAGCCATCTCGACACGGTTTTCCGGGCGGGGGGCGGTGTCATGCTTGAAATTGCCTTAGACTCGTTGGGAGCACGATTCGTTGAAGAGTATCTGGTGAAATCTCTCGATCTCCCCGGACAATGGGACTCCTCCAGCCGGCTATTGATCGAATTCGCGAGAGTGGTGGTTTACCAGCCCGCGATGACTGCGGCAGGGAGACCTTCCTTGTCGGTCATGGCTCCACGTTTTTGGAAATTCCGAGGTCCTTGAGGATCTCGTGAGCGGCATTGTGGCCGGGCATGCCGGTCACCTCACCGCCGGGATGCTGGCTGGAACCACCGAGATAGAGTCCTTTGATCGGGGTCCGGTAGCCGGCCAGTTCCGGCAGGGGGCGGTTGAACATGAGCTGTTCGGGATTGTGCTGGATATGCCAGATGCAGCCGTCGGTCAGGCCGACCTCCCGTTCCAGATCGAGCGGTGTCCGGAGCTTGTGGTGGAGAATCGATTTTCGGAAATTCGGGGCGTATTCCGTGATCTGGTCGATCAGTCGGTCGGCAACCGCTTCCCGGTGGTCATCCCAGGAACCTTTCGCCAGGCGGGCTGGTGCGGGGTAGACATAGAGCGAGGCGGTGTGGCCTCCATTCGGCGCGAGGGAGGGGTCGCGCATGGAAGGGACATTGAAGCTGAGCATCGGGCGGGCGGCGGGACGTCCGGCCTCCAGATCGGCATAGGCACGGGTCACGCCGTCCCGGGACATTTCGAGCTGAACCGAGCCGCAGTGGGGCAGATCGGGGTCGCCATCCCACCCGGTCCATTGGGGCAGTTCGCTGATCGCAGCCAGCAACTTCAGGCAGCTGACATGCGAGTTGAGACCTTCGATCCGTTTCCGAATCGAAGGGTCAATGGCATCGGGAGCGAGGAGCTTGAGGAGGGCCGTCTTGACATCGGTCGCCGCGAGGACGACCGGCGACTCGACGGCCTGCCCGTCGGTCAGCTCCAGCCCGGACACGACTCCGTGGCGGGTGGTGATGCGTTTCACCGGCGCCGAAGCGTGGATATCGACCCCGGCGTCCTCGGCGGCGAGTCGGATCCGGGCGGCGAGCTCCCCCATCCCGCCCCGGACGAAGCCATTCAGGGGGCGTTCCCCGGATTCGGTATCGGGCTGGGTGATGGCGTTGTAGACGAAGATGAAGCCGATGGGGTCCCGGGTCACCGCGGAGAATTCGAGCGCATGGCGCTCGCGGAGTCGCTGAGTGGGCAGGAAATGATCCTGCAGATCCCAGAGGTGCCGGGTCAGGGCCATCTCGAGCGGTTCTTCGGCCGGTGTCCCGCGGGCGGCAGAGCGCAACTCGCTCAGGCTGGGGGGTGGGCGAAGCCGGAACGGAGCCGCCAGGGTGAACAGACTCTGCTTGAAGGCCTCGTAGCGGTCGAGACCGGCTCTCTCCTCCGCTGAGAGCTTCGACCGGGCCGATCGGTGGTTCGGAAGATCGAGGGCCGGCGTCGTGTCGTAGGTGCCGTCGGGGCGCAGGATGATGACATCATCGCGGGGCACGACCTCAAGTCCACGTTCGCGCAGCTGCAGGTCCCGCATCACCCTGGGAGAAAACGCATGGAGGAGGTGGGCACAGGTTGAGAAGCGGAAGCCGGGCCAGAGTTCTTCCGTCTGCATGGCACCACCGGTGTGGGACCGGCTCTCGAAGACATCCACCCGGAACCCGGCGCGGGCGAGGTAGGTGGCGGCGACGAGGCCGTTGTGTCCGGCTCCGATGATGGCGATGTCGGTCTTCATGGGAAGGAGGGGATTGTGGGGGTTGTCGGCAGAGAGTCGAGGCATCCGTTTTCCCGGGAAGGGCCGGCCCGGGACAGGGTGATATTCTACTTGTGTATGATACAACATTGCATCATACACTTGGGTCAGAATGAATCCGTTCCGTTATGGTGAAGTGGTGACCGGGGAGGACTTCTGTCCGAGGCCCGATGTATCGAAACGTCTGCGCGAGCACCTTGAGGCCGGCCACAAGGTCGTCGTCCTGGGCGAGCGTCGCACCGGCAAGACCTCCCTGATTCATGAAACCGTCCGCAAGATGCGCGGGACCCGCCTGGTTTACGCCCAGATGTGGGCGGTCAACAGCATTGAAGATATTGCTTCCCGTCTGCTCCGGGCTCTCTCAACCACCCAGTTCAAGGAGAGTTCCTTCATTGAGCGGGTGGCGCGCACCCTGGCCCATCTGCGACCGAGGATCGACTTTGATCCGAACACCGGCCAGCCCAGCGTCACGGTGACTCCGGGCACCCGGCTCGAGCCATCGGGATTGCACGGGGTCTTCGATTTCATTGAGGAACTCTCCCGCCAGCACCCGCTCGTCATGGCACTCGACGAGTTTCAGGACGTGGCCCGATTGGACGATGCGTCTTCGATTCTCGGTGAGATCCGGGGGCGGATCCAGACCCAGAGCCGGGTTCCCTATGTCTTTGCCGGAAGTATCCGGCATGAGATGGACCGGATCTTCCGGGATCCCGCCAGCCCGTTCTACAAGTCGCTGCGGGTCATTGAGCTGGAAGGTCTGGACCGGTATGTCTTCCAGAGGTTTCTCGACCGACGGTTCAGCCGGGGCAACCGTCAGGTGGATCGGGCGGTCTATGACCGCATTTTCGAGATTTCCCAGGACAGCCCGAGCGACGTGCAGCAGTTTTGCGCGGCCATTTGGGAGACCTCGAAGGAGGGCGACAGGATCGACGAGGACCGTCTTTCCGAGGTCCTGACCTATGTTTTCGCGACTGAACGCAAGGGTTACGAAGCCCAGATCAAGCCCCTGACCGGGATCCAGGTCCAGTGTCTGAAAGCCCTGGCCCGGGTCGGAGGCCGGCATCCCCAATCGAAGGCGTTCCTGCAGGAAGCCGGCATTGATCTGCCGGCGACCGCCCGGCGAGCGGTCACCCGGCTGGTCGATCTGGAGATCATAGCGGGCTCGGATCAGGACCATCGCTTTCTCGACCCCTTTCTCAAGCAATGGGTCCTGAGGGAACTGTGAACCGAGGGTCCTCATTCGGCTCGACTCGGGCCGGGTAGCCCGCTTTATCGGTCAGATCATGGCCCCGCCCCTCGATCTTGATACTCCCTACGCCTTGTCCGATGCGCAGATCGCCCGCTTCCGGGCGGATGGGTTCATCAAGCTGAAGAATGTCCTCAGTCCGGAAGTGCTCGCCTTCTACGGTGAAGAAATCACCGCCAAGGTGCATGAGCTGAACGTGGACACCACTCCGCTGGAAAAGCGGACGACCTACGGGAAGGCCTTTCTTCAGGTCATGAATATCTGGAGACACAGTGCGCTTGTCGACACCTTTGTCCGCAGCCGGCGGCTGGCAAGGATCGCTACGGAGTTGCTCGGAACGAAAGGGGTCCGGATGTACCATGACCAGGCCCTCTACAAGGAGGCGGGCGGCGGCTACACCCCGTGGCATGTGGACCAGTATTACTGGCCGCTCAGCAACCAGAACACGGTGACCGCCTGGATCCCGCTCGATGCGGTGCCGAAGGAGAATGGACCGCTCGAATTCTCGAAGGGCAGCCAGAAGATCCTCTTTGGCCGGGAGTTCGCAATCAGCGACGAGAGCGAGGTGGAGATTGAGAAGAATCTGCGTCGATCGCAGCTGCCCGTGATCAGCGAGCCGTTCGATCTGGGCGAAGTGAGTTTCCATTATGGATACACCTTCCACCGGGCAGGTCCCAATACCAGCACACGGCCCCGTCGGGTCATGACCATCATCTACATGGATTCGGAGATGCGCCTGGTCGCGCCGAAGAACGAGAACCAGCAGGCCGACTGGGATAATTGGTGTCCCGGGGCGAAGATCGGCGAGGTCATCGACACCGGGTTGAACCCGGTCCTCTACGCCCGCTGATCAGGTTTTGGATTCCCAGGTAACGCCGGGCGGGGCTTCGTATTCCGGCTGGAGACGACGCGGTTCGCCCGGGCGTTCGACCTCCCAGCGTCCGCCCCAGGAGGGAGCCCACGACTCGGGAAGGTGTCGTGAGAGTCGTTCCACCACCGCATCCATCCCGGGTCGACCGATCAGGTTGGTGAGTTCGTGGGGATCGGCCAGCCGGTCGTAGAGTTCTTCGGTTCCATCAAGGTAGCGGATATAGCGGTAGTGTTCATCACGGATGGAGGCGTTTCCCTTGCCGTAGATGGAGAGAGAGGGGCGGTCCCATTCTGCACCGGGTTCGTTGAGCAGTGGGGCGAAACTGCGCCCGTCAAGTGCGTGATCAACCGGCCCCAGCCGGCAGAGCTCCCGCAGGGTCGGATAGAGGTCGACCAGTCCGACTGTGCGCTCACTGATGGCGGGCGCAACTCCCGGGGCGCGGACCAGGAGGGGCACGTAGTCCGAGAGTTCCCAGAGCGTCGCCTTTTCCCAACGCATCTTCTCGCCGCAATGATAACCATTGTCGGAGAAGACGATGACTATGGTGTTGTCCGCATGGGGCGAGCGGTTGATCGCTTCGATCACGCGTCCGACATTCCAATCGGCGAACGAGCTGTTGGCGCAGTAGCCCCAGAGGTACTTGCGCCAGAGGTTCTCGTCGATCTCGCCGTCGACCCGCGCCTTCTTCAGACCGTCGGTCAGGAGCCGGCCCTGCTCGGGAACGTCGTCGAGATCATCGGATTTCCAACCATCCGGCAAAGGTAGTGTGTCCGGATCGTAGAGGTCGAAGAAGCGGCTGGGTGCGGTATAGGGCTGATGGGGCCGCCAGAGACCGTAGAAAAGGAAAAACGGCCGATCGTGAGCTTCCTCGATGAACTCGATGGCGGCGTCGGCGTTGACCACGTCGGGGAAATCACTGTCGGGACCCTGCCAACGCTGCACTCCCGGTGCGATGATCGGATGACTGACGTCGGGATGCGGGCCGAAGCCACCTTTGGCAATCGGTCGATTGTCGAACATGGCCTCCTCGCGTCCCTCCTGGAGAGGTGAGTGGAAGATCTTGCCGCGCCCCCAGGTGGTGTAGCCGTTGGCCTTGAAGTATTCAGGGATTGACTGGGCATGTTCGAGCACCGATCCGGGCTTGTTCCAGATGTCGGCGCCGTTCAGGTAGGCGCCGGTGTGGTGGGCATTCATCCCGCTGAGGAAGGATGCCCGGGAAGGATTGCAGACGGGGACCCCGCAGGCGGCATTGACGAAGTTGACGGATTCTTCCTTCAGCCGGTCCAGATGGGGCATCCGAATGGCCGGATACTGCCCGCGGGAGCCGTAGCCGTTCATGTCGTCATAGACAATGATGACGACATTGGGCCGCGGATCTTCGACCGCATCCGATGAATATGGAAGCCCGCCGACAAAAGAAACGATGAGCACGAGCGGAAGAGAGGGGAGCTTCATAACCGGGGCGGTTGCTGACACGAGTGCTTTGACAGGATACCACGAATGGGCTCTGGGGGAACAGGGTCAGGATCCACCTTGAATGTGCCCAAACGCACGTTGCTTGGAAGTGAAATTGTGACAGCTCCGTAACGGCGTAGCGAGATCTTAACTGGCGGAGCGTCCATTACAATTGCAGAGGATACAGAAGCCCGGATGGGATTCAGACCTACCCATGACAAATCGAATATTCAGCATCATCGGGCTGGCGGGATTAGTCGCTTCGGCGCATCCGTCGGCGGCCACTCTCTGGCAACGGACCGTCAATTTGGAACGGATCAGCACGATTCAGACCGGTGTCTACAACGCCGACGGCGGCAGCGCCGAAATCGGCGCATGATCCCTGGTTGCAACGGCTCTTCATCGTCAGCGCCGACCAGGGGGCGGTCAACGTGGTCGGCGTCCGCAATCCGAACGCTCCGGTTCATCTCTTCGACATCGACGTGTCGAAATGGGGCTCGCCCAACAGCGTGGCGGTCTGGAACGGCATCGTGGCGGTCGCAGTCGAAGCACCCTTCAAGCAGGATCCCGGCAAGGTCGTCTTCTTCAATTCATTCGGTCAGTACCAATCCGAGGTGACGGTCGGCGCGCTGCCGGACATGGTCACGATCACCCCGGACGGCAAGTACGCCCTGGTGGCCAACGAGGGTGAACCAAGCGGTTATGAGGACGGAGATGTCGATCCGGAAGGTTCGGTCAGCATTATCCGGCTGAACCGCCCTTGGCAGATGCACAAGCTGAAGCAGAATGCGGTCAAGACGGCAGGATTCGCCGCCTTCAATGGGGCCACCCTCGACGATTCCGTGCGGATCTTTGGTCCCGGCGCAACGGTGGCTCAGGACCTGGAGCCCGAGTATATAGCGGTCTCGGCAGACTCCAAGACTGCTTATGTGACTCTCCAGGAAAACAACGCGGTGGCCATCGTCGACATCCGGTCGGCTAAAGTGAAGGGCATCAAGGGGCTTGGTTTCAAGGACCACAGTCTGACGGATTCCGCCCTCGAGACCTTTGCCTTTCCTTCGAGCCAACTGCCTTCGATCGGGACAACCGTCGGAGGACAGAAGATCGACTTGGGCGGCTTCTCCGGCCTCTTCTTCGAAGGGATGACTCCGGATGGCAAATACAAGTTCATCACCAATACAGACCGGGGGCCGAACGGTGATCCGACCGGTTCGCTCCGTCCGTTCCTTCTCCCGGAATTCGCACCGGAACTGGTCCGGTTCATCCTTGATCGCGACTCCGGCGAAATTGCCGTGACCGAGCAGATACCTCTGCAGCGGGCGCCGGGTATGCCCTTGACAGGACTTCCGAATGTGGAGGTTGCCGGGGGCAACGGCAATACCCCGCACAATGACGAAATCGGAGTCGACCTCTATGGGAACGTGATCCCGAACGACCCCCTCGGCGGTGACTTCGAAGGCGTGGTCATCGGCGAGGACGGCACCTTCTGGATGTGCGACGAGTATCGCCCGGCCATCTACAATTTTGATGGGAATGGTGTCCTGATCCAGCGCTATGTGCCGATGGGCGCCGGTGCCGCGGCCGGACTGGCGGATGGAACCTTCGGGACGGAAGTCCTCCCGGAGATCTTGGGCAACCGTCGCCAGAACCGTGGCTTCGAGGCCATAGCCGTCTATGACGGGAAGGTTTATGCCTTCGTGCAGAGCCCGCTGCGCAATCCGGTCACGACCTCGAACGGGGCCCTCAACGGGCGGAAGAACGTCCGGGTGGTTGAGCTGGATCCTGTGTCGATGGAGACCCGGATGTTCATCTACACCCTGGACAATCCGAACGACCCGGCCATGGGCAGCCGTCCGGACAAGATCGGCGACGCGGCATCCCTCGGTAACGGCGATTTCCTCGTGGTCGAGCGCGATGACGATCGGGTGCCGCGTGATGATCCCTCGGGCATTGAAAAGAAGATCTACCGGATCAATTTCTTCGGCGCGACCGACATCACTGACGAAGAAGCGGACTTCCTGGTCGACACCGGCAAGACAGTCGATGAAGCAACGGTGGAGGAGTTGGTCGCGGGCGGAATCAACCCGGTCTACAAGATCCTGCACGTCGACCTGAACGAGGTCGGCTACAATACGGTGGAGAAGGTTGAAGGTCTGGCCGTGGTCGATCCCTGGACCATCGCGGTGATCAACGACAACGATTTCCAGGTGGCGGCCATCGACATCGATGAGTCGACGGGAACGTTCACCTTGTCGGACGGTTATGTTCCGGAGCAGACCGTCCTCGGCATCATCGATGTTCAGCTGAACGGGCTCGATGCAAGCGACAGGGATGACGGCATCAATATCCGTCAATGGCCGGTCTTCGGCATGTATCAGCCGGATGGAATCGATACCTTCAAGGTCGGCGGGAAGACCTACCTGATCACGGCCAATGAAGGCGACGCGCGCGAATACGACGGATACGCGGAGGAGGAGCGCGCAAAGGACATCGAACTGGACCCGTCAGTCTTCCCCCTGGCCAAGGTGCTGCAAAAGAACGAGAACCTCGGTCGATTGACCATCACCACCGCCAACGGTGACAACGACGGTGACGGCGACTACGATCAGCTCTATGCCTTCGGCGCCCGGTCCTTCTCGATTTGGGACGACAAGGGCAATCTGGTCTACGACAGCAAGGATGCGGTCGAGCAGATCATCGCGAATGACCCGGCCTTTGCGCCCTACTTCAACTCGAACAACGATGAGAATGACTCGTTCGAAAGCCGGAGCGACAACAAGGGCCCCGAACCGGAGTCGGTCGTGGTCGGCACGGTCGGTCTCAAGCCCTATGCTTTTGTAGGTCTGGAGCGGATCGGCGGGATCATGGTATTTGACCTGAGCGATCCCTCTGCGCCGGAGTTTGTCCAATACATCAATCCGCGGGACTTTGATCCTGATCTGGAAGGAACTGCCATCGGGGATCTTGGTCCCGAGGGTCTGGTCTTCATCCCGGCCTGGCAGAGTCCGATCTGGCGGCCGCTGCTTGGTGTGGCCAACGAGATCAGCGGTACCGTTACCCTTTACCGCATTGATGCGATCTGGGGTCGACGTTAAATCTTGGGCCTGAAGAGGGGTTCGCTGCCCGGGGCCTGCGTCGTTCGCGACGCAGGCCCCTTTTTTCGGCCACGTTTCCACTTGTGAAGCAGCCGGACCGGCCGCAGAAAGGAGGTGCCGTGAACGATTCAGAATTGCAGGCAAAACCGCGGACCCCGCGCGCAGTCGTGTCCAGCGAAAGTGAGCAGCTTGAGCGGATCAGGACCTGCGTCTTTCCCGACGCCGGGAGCGGGTCCGTCGATGTCGCCCACCAAATGGCCCGGTTGATCCGGGAGCGCGGCGACGCAGGCCGGACCACCGTGCTGGGGCTGGCCACCGGCTCCTCCCCCATCCGGGTCTATGAGGAACTCTGCCGCCTCCATCGGGAGGAAGGCCTCTCCTTTGCGCGGGTGGTCACCTTCAATCTGGACGAATACTACCCGATGGATCCGGATGAATTGCAGAGCTACGTGCGCTTCATGCACGAACACCTCTTCGACCACATCGATATCCGGCCGGAGAATATCCACATTCCGGACGGGCGCCTGGACCGGGCCGATGTCTATGATTATTGCCAGGACTACGAACGCCTGATTGCCGAAGCCGGCGGGATCGACCTGCAGCTCCTGGGTATCGGCCGTACCGGCCATATCGGCTTTAATGAACCGGGCTCGACCCGGGAGTCGCGCACCCGGATGGTCACCCTGGATCGCTTGACCCGGATGGACGCGGCGGCTGATTTCTTCGGAGAATCCAATGTGCCCCGGCGTGCCATCACCATGGGGGTGGGGACGATTATGGAGGCCCGCGAGCTGATCCTCCTGGCCTGGGGCGAGGCCAAGGCCGCGGTCGTCCAGAAGGCCGTGGAGGGACCCGTCACGGAATCCATCACCGCGAGTTTTCTCCAATCTCATCCGGACGTCAGCTTTGTCCTCGACTCCGCGGCCGCTTCGGAACTGACCCGCTTCCGCCGTCCCTGGCTGGTCACCCAATGCGAATGGTCCAACCGGATGACCCGCCGCGCCGTCGTCTGGCTGAGTCATTCGCTGGGCAAGCCCATCCTGAAGCTGACCGATGCCGATTACTCCGAGCACGGGGCGGGGGATCTGGTGACCGAGCAGGGTCCGGCCTACACCATCAATATCCGGGTCTTCAATGAGCTGCAGCATACCATCTCGGGGTGGCCCGGCGGGAAGCCTCATGCCGACGACAGCAATCGACCGGAGCGGGCACTTCCCTTTCCCAAGAAGGCCCTCGTCCTCGTCCCGGAGCCGGCCGGCGACGTCATCGGCATGGGGGGAACGATCCGCCGCCTGGTCGAACAGGGGCATGAGGTGCATGTTGCCTACCTGACCTCGGGCGGCAAGCTGGTCTCGGATCCGGAGGCCCGGCGCTTTGTCGATTTCATCCTCGGGATCGGTGGTCTGATGGGCGATGCCAACGAGGCTTTGCGGGGCTTTGCGTCGCAGGCAAGACGGGATCTCGACGGCAAGCGCCCCGGGGTGGTCGATTCGACGGCCGTCCGCCGGATCAAGGGACTCATCCGGCAAGGTGAGGCCAGGGCGGCGATCAGACTCTGTGGGGTCGACGATGCGAACATCGATTTCCTCGAGCTGCCGTTCTACGACACCGGGCGCAGCCGCAACAATCCCCTTTCCGCTGAAGACATCGACCCGCTGATCGCTTTGCTGGAAACCATCCAGCCCCAGCAGGTCTTCGTCCCGGGTGACCTGCAGAACCCCGGTTCAACCCGGCGGATGAGCTTTGAGGCCATTGAGAACGCCATGAAATCGCTGGCCTGCCGGAAGGCGTCCTGGCTGAACGATTGCTGGTTCTGGGTTTATCCGGAGGGTTGGCGGGAATGGGATCTGGACGAGATCGACATGGCGGTTCCAGTCAGTCCGGATGAACTCGATCGCAAGAGCGAGGCGATCTACCAGCACCAGTCGCAGAAGAGCCCGACGCCCAGCGGGGCGCGAGGTTCGGGTGAATTCTGGCAGCGGGCCGAGGCGGTCAACCGGGCCCTGGCCGAACGTTACGATCGGTGCGGGCTCGCCGAATACGAGGGGATCGAGGTCTTTCGTCGCTGGAAGCCCTTTGAGTGAAGGTCGGGTCACCTCGCCCGGGTTTGGCGGGTAAGGATGCAGCCGCTGACTCCCGCCAGTCCGTAGGCGAATGCGGCGGTCAGGAAAAGGGCAAGAGTGCCGTGGGTAACCGAGAGAAGGGCGGCGACCGGGGCGCCGATGACCGATAGAAAGCCGTTGACTGCCCAGGTCCACGGCAGGAGGGCGCGGTGGGCACCTCCGAGCTGGGCGATCAGTCTCGGAAAGGGCATTCCCATGATGAATCCCGCCACCGAAGCGGCCGAGGCGAAGACGACAAGATTCAGAAACGGAGTCGGCAGGATCCATCGGGCGGCGAGGGGTGCCATGGCAGTGAAGAAAACTGCCAGAATGACAGCGGGTCCGGCGGGTCCGAATCCCACGTGAACCCGTCTTTGCCCGAACCAACTGCCTGCGCCGGCGGCCAGCAGGATGGTGGCGAGGATGGCGGAAGCGGCGAGTATGGGATTGCCGGTGAAGAAGACCGCCCGGTGGATCAGGCCGATTTCCGCGAGGATGAAGCCGAGCCCCAACCCGGCCGCACAGCCGAACGCTGAAGCCGTCACCCGGGCGGGAGCCCGAGGCGCGTGGCGGCCGATCCAGGGAATCGCAATCAATATCGAGCCCAGGAGGAAGAGCTGCACCAGGGAGATGAGGACGATGGGCAGCCCCAGTTCGAGATAGGCGAGACTGCGCAGGTCGACGGTGCTCAGGAGTCTCGGGATCTGGCGGATCCGTATGAACTGGGAAAAGTAGGGGCAGTCATCGGAGGGCGGGCCCAGTCGAAACAGTCCGCCCTGCGCCCGGTCGCTTGAGGGCTGATCAAAGAGTCGCTGGAGGCGGTCGAGGTCGGTGGGGTCAGCGAAGGAATGAAACGGCGCGGGCGACTTTTGCAGGATCGGTTCGGCTGCCATCAGGTCGAACCCGTGGAGCGCCGCGAAGGATTCGGCGGTGGCCAGATCCCCGGGGCTGAAACCTCCGCGCCGGGCCAGGAGGGTGAGGGTCGACCAGGTGCGCAGGCCCAGCAGGAGATTGGATGTTTCCGATTCTCCGGCCCGGGCGATTCCCGCCTGCATCGTATTGAGCAGGCGGGGTGCGGATCGCATGGGATGATCAATCGGCACGGTGGCGATCAGGATGCCTCCGTCCTTGAGTAGCGACCATGCAGTGGCGATGGCCTCGCTCGTGAAGAGTGGTTGTTCACTCAAGGCACCCAGCCCCACCGAGCCGGACGGGGAACCCGGAGAGGGGAACCGGATCAGGGCGGCCCGGCCCGTTGCGGATTCGAGGTAGGCCCTTGGTTCCGATAGGACGAGGTTCGCATTTCCGATGAATCGATCGGGAAGTCCAACCAGCCGCGGGTGCCGGAAGACCAGGGTGACGTCCGCCCCCTCCGTCTTCGACCAGGCAGAACCCGCCAGGGTTGTCTCCGGTTCGAGGATCCAGACAGGTCCGGGTTCCACCAGTTTTTCGAGCACCCCCTCCGGGGTGTGCGACCAGAGCGATCCGATCTCCGAATCGGTCCGGACGAGGGAGAGAATCGCATCGCCGTTGACGAGGACAGCCTCCACCGGTGGCAGAGTGCCCGGGTAGTTGAGGTCGAGCGGTGTACTCAGCCTGAGAGCGGGAGATCGAAGCCTCTGGTAGACACCGTGGGCACTCGGGGCCGTTTCGAGAATGGTGGCCTCGGGCAGGGACATCATCCTTGAAATGTCCTTGTAAGGAGAGACAGGCAGCGGGAAGGGCCGGACCGTGAGAAACACACCAAGCAGGAGGATCGCGCAGGTCCGGATCCGAGCGCTGCGTCCGGCTTGTCCAAGAGTGACCAGACTGCCGATCGCAGCCAGAGAGGCGGGGACGATCAAAGCCTGAATCGGTGTCAGGAAGTTGAGAAGGGCGGGCGTGATCAAGGCGCCCAGGGCGGATGCCGAGAGATTGATTCCGTAATTGATGCCGGCCCGGCTGGGCGTTCGGAGCAGAATTGTCGCAATGACCAGCGCGCCGGAGGTGAAGGGCAGGAGAAGTAGGCCCTGAATGGCAATCGGTCCGGTCCAGGTCGCGGAGTCGGAGAAGATGCCATAGAGATCGATCTGAAAAGGACCCGCCCCGGCCAGGGCAACCACTCCCAGCATGGAGGTTGCACTGAAAGCGGCCAGTGTCGAAAGGGCGCTGCGTTCGGCCAACCTCCGCCCCAAGGCCCGGACCGTCAGCAGCGTCCCGCTGAGGCCGAAACCCAGAAGGGCGAACGAGATGACGAGGTAGGCAAAATGGTACCAGACAACGGCCGCCAGCAACTGCATCAGGATGACCTGGTAACAGAGAACGGCGGCGGAAATGCAGGCCAGGGCCAGGCTGTCAGGCGCAGACCGGATGAACGAAACCGGGCGTTCGCCTTCAGCTTCCTCCATTCCGGACAAAGGGGACGAATCGAACCGGAAGCAGCCGCTGGGTCCTGGTCCTGCCGTCTTCCCGGGAGACACGGACCAGGTATTGGGTCCCGAGGGGAGGACCGACCGGGATGATCAGAACCCCGTCATTCGCCAGTTGAGATAGCAGTGGGGGAGGGATGGCTTCGGCCGCCGCGGTTACGATGATCGCATCAAACGGCGCGGCTTCTTCCCAACCGTAGTAGCCGTCACCGGATCGGAGCACGACCCTTCCGTAGCCTGCGTCCCTGAGGGCCTCTGCCGCCCGCCTGGCCAGTGCTCCGATGATCTCGATCGAGTATACTTTGACTCCGGCCTCAGCCAGAACCGCAGCCTGGTAGCCCGATCCGGTTCCGATCTCCAGTACCTTCATTCCCGAACGCGGGCCGATCAATTCGGTCATATAGGCCACGATATAGGGCTGGGAGATTGTCTGCCCGAACCCGATGGGCAAGGGGCGGTCCTCGTAGGCGTGGTCACGCAGACTCTCGGGGACGAATGCATGACGTGGTGTATTCCGCATGGCGGAAATCACTACCGGATCCTCAATGCCTCTGCGCACGATCTGGTCGCGAACCATCACGGCCCGCTCAGCCATGCTCTCGGCGGCATCCGGCGCTCCCCGGCACGGGATAGCCGTCGCGGCCAGGACAAGAAGCAACCGCCACATGACGGCAGGAGCCTACCTCACAAACGGGGTGACCGCAAGTCGGCGCAAGGGCTTGTTCCCGCACAGAAACCCGGATTTTCATCGACATTTTCCCGGCATCAGCGTCCGCTGGACAAGGCTCGCCCGCACCGGGCGTTTGGAAATGAAATTCGGAGCCCATTCCTATCTCTTCACGCCCAGATGGGACGATTCCCAGCTTGGTATCCTGGATCATGCCAAGGATCTTGATCTCGATTTCTTTGAAATCGGCATCGGAGACGACGTGGTCTTCTCGCATCGCAAGACCCGGCTGGCCGCGGAGAAACTCGGCCTGGAACTGGTGGTGAGTCCGGGCGGGCTCTGGCCGGTCCATTGCGACCTCTCCCTGGATGACAAGGCCTCGCGCCAGGCCGGTCTGGCCTGGCACTGCAAGGCGATCGACCGCGCAGCCCGGGTCGGCGCAACCGCCTATGCCGGGGCGCTCTATGGGCATCCCGGGACCGTTCTGAAACGACGTCCGCCATTGGGGCAATACCAGAGAACGGCCGAAGAGTTGCATCAACTTGCTGAATACGGACGGAAGAAGGATGTCGCCGTGGTCATCGAGCCGATGAGCCACTTCCGGACGCACATGGTGAACACGCCGGAACAGGTGATGCGTCTCGTCCGCCTGGCGGACCACCCGAATCTGCGGGTATCGCTCGACACTTACCACCTGATCACCGAGATCACCGATTTTCACGAGGCCATTCTGACGGTCAGGGACGCCCTTTGGGGAATGCACATGTGTGAGAATAATCGGGGCGTCCCGGGGCCCGGACTGGTGCCCTGGTCCTCGGTTTTCAAGGGATTGAGGGAAATAAGCTTCGACGGCTACATCCTCTTCGAGGCCTACAATTCCTCGATCGGTGATTTTGCCTTCGAGCGGGCCATGTTTCACAACGTCTGCCCGGATCCCGCCGTCTTTGTCCAGGATGGGATGAGGTTTATCAGGAAGGGCCTGAGAGGACAGGAGGCCTGAGGGGCCTGAGGGGACTCGGATGGCTTGCCGGTTTCGGCCCAGGATGGGCCTGACCGTGGTGCGTGCCGTCTGGAATCGGCGATCGGCGGTCAGTGATCAAGCCTGTCGACAAGGAGGAGCGGCTGAAAACAAACCGTAGTGTAGACTGTGGGGTTTTTGCCTCGGAAACAAAACGTAGCAGACTGGAATCGCACTTGGTTGGCAAAGGTTGAGGGAAGCATGCCGGGCCTCGGCTGTGCTTCCCGACACCATCGAGATGGGCCGGGGCGGGTCGATGGCGCGCCCGGCGCGCCGTTCTGCCTCAACGATCAACCCCCTTGACCAAGCGCCATTCCGGCAGACTACGGTTTGTTCAGGGCGTCCCGCAGGCCCTGCCTCAACCAAGCGGCCCGGTCGGAGGTTATTCCGTCAATGCCGACCCGGATCAGTCGGCGCGCAAGAAACCGGTCATTGATCGTCCAGGCGTAAACCTTGAGCCCATGGGACTGGAGGGCGGGAATAATGGCCAGATCGCTTTCCGCATCCAGGCCCGCGTTGATGGCAGCCAGGCCGTCGGCTCTTGTGATCCGGGCCAGGCGGGACGCCTCCTTGGCCGGATCCTGATCAGGCCGCCTCTTCAGATCGACGATCCAGCAGGCGTCGCAACGCGGCATGGCCACGGCCGCCGCCAGAAGCACCGGTCGCCGGAACGCGATCAGGGAGACCTGACCGTTTCGGATCCGACTCCGCCGGATCGCCTTCTGAATCGGGGGCACCGCCTCCGTGCCGACTTTGATCTCAAGAAAAAGACGGCCGCTTTCCGGCACGGTGTCGAGGACCTCTTCGAGGGTGGGGATCTTCTGCCCGGTCCAGGCGGCACCGCGGCGTCGACCGAAATCGAGGGTTCTCAAATCGGCGAACGATCGACGGCTGACCGTCCAGTCCCGCCCGGCCATGTGGCCGGTGGTGGCATTGTGGATGACGACGGGAATCCGGTCGCAGGTCACCCGCACATCGATCTCGACGGCGGGAACGCCGCGTTCCCAGGCCAGGTTGACCGAAGCCAGGGTGTTTTCCGGCGCGTCATGAGATTCGCCCCGATGGGCGATGATAAGCGGGTTGCGGGTCATTCCTCAGAATCCACCGGTTGAAGTCGAAATCAAGTCAGTCCTGTAACCTACCTTTTAGGTTCTCATCGGGAAATCGTCATTCCCGACCTTCTCCCTTGCCCCGGTCGGCCGGTTGGGGATGCTGGGCGGGTGGTGACTGACGCTGACAGGGAACTGATACTGCCACTTTTCTTCAGAACGGCGGGCTCCGAGCCCGACCGGGTAGAGGTGTTGCGGGCTCATGGGTCTTCCCGGCGTCTTTATCGGCTGTTTAAAGGGGCACGCACCGCCATCGGGGTGGTCAATGACGACCTCGCGGAGAACCGGGCCTTCCTTTCATTTTCCCGGCATTTCCGTTCCGAGGGTCTTCCCGTCCCGGAGATTTTCGACGAGCACGGGGATGGAATGGCCTACCTCGAGGAGGATCTCGGGGACGAGACTCTCTTTGACGCGCTGGCGGGTTGGCGACCTGCGACGGGAGAGGCCATTCCAGAGCCGATGACTGCCGCCTACGAAGCCGTGGTGCGGGAACTGCCGCGATTCCAGGTTACCGGCGGCCGGGGCATTGATTACTCGGTCTGTTATCCGCGGGCGGCTTTCGACCGGCAGTCGATGTTCTGGGACCTCAATTACTTCAAGTACTACTTTCTGAAACTGGCGCAGGTGCCGTTTCACGAGCAGCATCTCGAGAATGATTTCGAGCGCCTGACCGACTGGCTGCTCGAGGCGCCATCCGGGTTCTTTCTCTATCGTGATTTCCAGTCCCGGAATATCATGCTCCGGGACGGCAGGCCCTGGTTCATCGACTATCAGGGAGGTCGCCGCGGTGCCCTGCAGTATGACCTGGCCTCGCTCCTCTTTGATGCGAAGGCGGATCTCCCGCTGGAATTCCGCACCCACCTCAAGGCGGTCTATCTGGAGGCACTCAAGACGGTCGATCCCGGCCTGGTCGTGGGCTTCGACGGATGGTTTGAGGGTTTCGTCCTGATGCGGATTCTCCAGGCCATGGGGGCCTACGGGTTCCGGGGGTTCTACGAGCGCAAGAGTCATTTCCTGCAGAGCGTCCCCTTCGCCATCCGCAACCTTGAGTGGCTCCTTGCCCACAGCCGGTTTCCGGTGGAGCTCCCGGAATTGATCGGGGCGCTCAAGCGGATCGTGGGATCGACCCGCCTGCGCGAGATCGCCTCCGTTCCGATGCCCCTGACGGTTCATGTCCAGAGCTTCTCCTACCGCAAAGGGATGCCGGTCGATCAGTCGGGCCACGGCGGCGGTTTTGTACTCGATTGCCGCTCGCTTCCCAATCCGGGGCGTGAGGAGAGGTTTCAACAATTGACCGGTGAGGATCCCGAGACGATCGACTGGCTGGAGAAGCAGGAGGATGTCCACGGCTTCCTCACCCGGGTCCGGGACATGATCACCCAGGTCGTGCAGACGTATCAGCAACGCAACTTCACCTACCTTTCGGTGGCTTTCGGTTGCACCGGCGGTCAGCACCGTTCGGTTTACTGTGCGGCCTCCCTGGCGCGCTCCCTTGCCCGAATCCCGGGAATCCAGGTGGAGCTGGAACACCGTGACAAACCGGCCTTCCCAAAGCCGTGAAAGCGATGGTCTTTGCCGCGGGCCTGGGCACAAGGCTCGGTCCGTTGACTTCAGATCGCCCCAAGGCGCTGGTTGAGGTGGATGGCCGGCCCCTCATCGACCATGTGCTCGGACGCCTGGCCGAAGCCGGCTTTACCGAGGTCATCGTCAACCTGCACCACTTCGCCGATCAGGTGGAGGCCTGGCTGACGACTCGTGACAGCGGGCCGGCCGTGGCGATCTCCCGCGAGGAGGTTCTGCTCGATACGGGCGGTGGCCTCAAAAAGGCCGCCTGGTTCTTCGCCGGGGAGAAACATTTCCTGATCCACAACGTCGATGTGCTCAGCGATATCGACCTCGGGAATCTCTACCGGTCGCATGAGAGCGGTGGACCACTGGCCACCCTCGCGGTCATGCGGAGGAAGGCCTCGCGCTATCTGTTGATCGATGAAACGGGCCGGGTTTGCGGGCGTCGGCGCGGCGAGGACGGGACGCCCGATCTGCGGCGCGCCGCCGAGGGGTCCCTGGAAGTGGTCGGTTTTTGCGGCATCCAGATCGGAACGGCGGAGTTGCTGGAGCGGCTGCCCCCGGTCGGTCGGTATTCAATCACCGATGTCTACCTCGACCTGATCGGGGAAGGGGCGGATATCCGCGCGGCTTCCGTGGACGGCTCACGCTGGCGCGATTGCGGCAGGCCTGAAGATCTCGAATCCTGGAAAGACTGAACCGCGGGGAGCAGTCGACGACCCGTTTGTAACATAATACGTTACAAATTGCCTTTGGGCGGTAGCCGGCCACACCCCTTGAGAAAGTGCGTCGGAGACGGCGTATCCGATCCTTGAGACCTACTTCATGCAGTGTGCCCTCCTTGTCGATTACCGCGCCCTTTCGGTGATGGGCGCCACCCTGGCCAATGGGGGGATCAACCCGATTGCCAATGAAAGGGTTTTGAGCCGGGTCACGGTGGAGAAGGTCACCAGCGTGATGAGCACCTGTGGGATGTACGACTATTCCGGCAATTGGGCCTTCGAGGTAGGTATCCCGGCCAAGAGCGGCGTCGGGGGCGGTATCATCGGCGTCCTTCCCGGTCAGCTGAGCATTGCTGTATTCTCTCCGCTCCTCGACGAGAACTACAACAGCATACGGGGCATCGCGACCTTCCGTGATCTCACCCATCGTTTCGGCCTGCACCTGCTGAACCGTCCTTCGTTGACGAACTATGTGATCCGGCGTTCGTATACCCTGAGCGAGTTTCATTCGAGCCGGTTTCGCCCGCGGGAGGCGGAAAAGGTTCTGCGAAAGGAGGGCCGCCGGGTTCGCATCTTTGAACTGCAGGGCGACCTCCATTTCAGCGCTCTCGAGCGGCTCCTCCATGCCTACCTGCAGACTTTTGAGGAGAATGAACGCATGATCATCGACCTGACCCGGATTGGGAGCATCGATGAAGCGACCCGCGCGATACTCTTCCGTTTTGCCAGCCAGGTCTTCGAGTCGGGCAAGCGGCTCGCCCTGGTGGATCCGCGGGGGATCTTTTCTTTGGAGGAACGGCGCAGCCTGGTCCCGATGGCCTTCGTCTACAACGACTGCAACGACACCCTGGAGGATGCGGAGGAGAACCTGCTCGCGCAGTTCGGGGCACGGCTGGATGCATCCCTCCGGGTGCCACTCGAGGAAATGGAGCTCCTTCGCGGACTGGATCCGGACGCCCTGGCTGCGATGCGGGGATTTGCGGTCGAACGCGAATTCGAGGACGGAGCCCGCATCATTGAGCAGGGAACACCGCCCGACGAAATCTTCTTCCTGGCCCGGGGGATCGTGGGGATTGTCCTGCGCCGGGATGCCCCGCTGACCTTCAAGCAGGTCTCGAGCTTCAGTCCGGGCATGAGTTTCGGAGAATTGTCCTTCCTGCAGGACCATCCTCGCACGGCCGACGTGGTCGCACTCGGTCCGGTCACGGTCCATGCGGTGTCCAGAACGGCGATCGAGGCTTTCCGGACGGACCATCCCTCGGGCTACCAGACCATCCTGCTCAACATCATCCAGTCCATGTCGGAGCGCCTCCTGAGGGCGAACCAGGAAGTGGTGGAACTCAAATAGGTGCCGCTTGGACAAGATGTCACGCGACCAAGGCAGTTTGTAACATAATACGTTACAAAACGGGTTTCGCGGCCGGAGGCCTGCGGGGTCTTTCAGTTCTGTTCCCGGGAGCAATCCGCCCGGGGGACAGTTTGTAACGTATTATGTTACAAACTGCCGTGGCGCTGGGGTCGATGGAAGGGCAGTTCGGGGGGGACGGGGAATCCACGGGGAATCCACGGAGGATCGATGGGGGGATCCCGTTGACTTCGGGGGTGGGGGATTCATTTCTGGGGAACCATGAAGAAGATTTTTGTCGGAACGGATATGGAGGGATGTGCCGGGGTGGTTTCGTTTCAGGACCAATCTTATCCGACCGGGCGGTATTATGATCAGGGCAAGCGGATCGTGACCGCGGAGATCAATGCGGCGGTCGACGGGATGTTGGAGACCGGAGTGGAGGATATCCTGGTCTGGGACGGGCACGGTGCCGGGGCGATCTGGTTCGAGGACCTGCATTCGGCGGCGAAGTTGCTGCACGGCCGTCCTTCACCGACCCGGGCGGTGCTGGACTCCGTGGTGTCGGATTACGAGGCCTGTGTGATGCTCGGGCAGCACGCCATGGCCGGGATACAGATGAGCAATCAGAATCACACCCAGAGCAGCCAGACCATCGACTACTACAAACTGAACGGACAGCTGATCGGGGAAATTGCCCAGTTTGCCCTTTATATGGGGGATCTGGGACTGCCCCTGATATTCCTCTGTGGCGAAGAGGCTGCCTGCCGGGAGGCGGAGGCCCTGGTTCCCGGCATCGTGACCGCCTCCGTGAAAAAGGGGCTGGGCCGGGGCTCGGCCATCTCTGTATCGGCCCGGGAAGCACACCGGCGGATTCGCGAAGGGATACGCAAGGCGGTGGAAAACCATCGCGATCATCCGATCGCGCCTCTGGTCTGGGACGGCCCTTTCGTCCTGGAGAAACGTTTCTTTCATACGGACAATGCCGACGCGGCAGCGGGTCAGGCCGGGGCGGAGCGGGTGGACGGGCAGACCGTCCGTTTTCGCAGCGACCGGATCCGGGATATCATCTACCGTTAGGTGGATGGGCAGGGGGAGGGACGGAAGAACGGAGGAAAGTCCAGGCTCTTTTGGCGCTGTAGCAGCGGCGCTCTGTCGCCGGTCTCGCTGTCTCTGAAGACACCGCGACAGAGCGCGGTGGCTACAGTTTGGGGAACACCGCGCCAGGGCGCTGTGGCTTCGGTTTGGGGAACACTGCGACAGAGCGGGTGGCTACAGTCATTCGACAACCTGGGGTAGGGCGCGGTGGCGACATTCCGGGCTGCAAAAAGGGCCGGCCCTCGAGGGAAGGCCGGCCCGGATTTTTGCGTTGCCGTTTGGCAGCCTACGGTTGAACCACCTCGTAGACTTCGACCAGGGCGACGCCGGAGGTTCCGCCCACTCCCGAGACTTTGATGGTGTAGCGCCCGGCATCGAGGGTGACGAGGGCGGCGGCGTCCTTGCTGCCGTCGACGAGATTGAAGGCGCCCACCCGGGTGGCCGCTTCGTTGAGCTCGGACAGGTTGGCCGCTTTTTGCCAATCATCGTTGGTCGCGACGGCGAGCTTGTCCTGGAAGACGGTCAGGGTCGGGTCTTCGAGGAAGCCATTGACATTGAACCCGGCCAGGGTGGGGCCGATGGCGCGGATGAGGTACTGTTTGGTTTCATCGCCATCGACCACGAAGCCGGGGATGAGGACATCGGCGCCGACCCCGACCTGGGCCCGGCCTGATATGTTGACCAGCCGGCTGCCCTCGGCGTTGCCGTCGGCATCGTAGACCTCGACCAGCGAGACCCCGGTGGTGGCGCCTACTCCGGACACCTTCACGGTGTAGGCCCCGGGGACGAGGGTGACGAGGGCGGACGCGTCCTTGCTGCCCGATGGCAGATCAAAGGCACCGGTGGTGACGAAGGAGGCGAGCATATCGTTCAGGTTGGCCGCGGTCTCCCAGTTGTCATTGGTCCCGATGATCTCCTTGTTGCTGTTGAGCACCTGGAGAATGGGATCCTGAAGGAAGCCGGTTACGCCGAAGTCAGCCAGCTTGGGTCCGATTGCCCGGATGAGGAGCTTCTTGGGCACCTCGCCTTCGATGACGAAACCGGGAATGAGGATGTCGGCTCCCGTCCCGACCTGGGCGCGGGTTGAGATATTGCCCAGCCAGGTGGAGATGGCCTGGATGGCCGCATAGATCGCCTCGACCGCGCTGTCCGAAGACACGGTCAGGGTGGTGATGGCCGAGTTGGGATCGGTCACCCCGGCCCCTTCCCAGCGCACGAACTTGTAGCCTTCGGGGATGGCGGCGGCGATCTGGATCGTCTCGCCGTTGATATAGGTGCCGGAACCGGTCCCGCCCACCACCTGAATGATGTAGGGGACAACGGCTCGGTATACGGGCTGGATCTCGGTGTCGGAGCTGAGAATCAGGGTGGTGATGGGCGAATCCGGGTCGCTGACTCCGGTGCCCTTCCAGCCATCGAAGACATACTGGCCGATCTTCGCAGGGGCCTCCAGGGTGACGGTGGATCCTATGTCGTAGCTGCGCTCGAAAGATCCTTCTCCGTTCTGTCGTTGGTTCAGGTCCTCCTTGCTGACCTTGACCAGCGGCTGGGCGCCCTCCTCATCTCCGACGATCTTGAGCTTCTTGATCTGGTCGTTGGTCCGGGAGAAGGAGTAGACCAACTCCACCCGCATGCGGGTGATCCTGGTATCGGCGCCGAACCGGCTGTTCGTCTGCTTGGTCAGGATGAGGTCGGCTTTGGCGGCGGGACGCGAGTAGAGCAGGAGGTTCTCGGTCGAAGTCGACTTCGAGCCGGTGGAGAGAAGGGACTTGAGAAGCGACTCTTCGGCCGGATCGAGGATGATGGGATCGAGCATGCCGTCGAAGGGATCGAAGCGGGTGCCCCACTCGATCTTGTTGCGTGTCTCTTCATTGTAGTGACGAAAGAGATACGTTTCGCCTTCTTTCTGGAGCGAGGACACTCCGGAGTGCTGGAAGATGATGTCAGAGTAGAAGATGTCGTCCTTGTCTCCGACGTAATCCACATCGAGGTCTATGACCTGGAGGTCATAGATACGCAGGTTCTCCTGATCGGGCAGGAAGAGTCCCTCGTCGTAGAGGTTGAGGGCGGTTGGCTGCCCGGTGTTCAGCTGGTCGAGAACTTTCTGGGAGAGGGAGATCCGGACCGGGGCGGAGAGGGCTGGCCGGTTCGAGTTGTACTCGTCGAGGATGCTGAAGACGACCGAGGAGATCTGGTCCTCATAGACCGCCTGAAGCGACTCGAATTGTTCCGGGGTCAGGTCGGAGGTCTTGTCGGCCGGATCGGTGTAGGTGGCCAGTTCCTGGAACTTGTCGAAGATCTTGGTCAGGTCGAGTTCCGCGTCGTAGGGCTTGAGCATCCGGTATTCGTAGGCGCGGGCCATGAAGTAGTGGTACTTGAGCAGGCGGTCCCGGGCCCGCTGGTTCATCGCGTCGAGGTAGCTGAGGGTCTCCGCGTCAAGAACCAGGCTGTTGTCCTGGATATTGCGGTTGAGGACGTCGACGATGATCAGGTTCTTTGAGATGGCCAGGGTCAGATTGACGACCTGCTGCATGGTCTGGGCGAGTTCGACCGCGAACTCGACCTTTTGTTTGTTCAGTTTCTTGATCTTCGCGATCTGCTCCTTGTAGGCGGGCTCGTCGGCGAGGAGGCGTTGCAGTTCGGCCTCGACTTCGGGGGTCGGACTCTGGGAGTTGCGGATCTGGTTCAGGCTTTCACCCAGGACGTCCATGATGGGGCCCTGGAGTTCGCGCATCTTCTGTTGCTGGATCTTGTTCTGCTCCGCCTCGAGGTCCTCGAGATCGAGTTCGCCGGCCTCGATTTTCTGGGCATTGGCCTTTTCCGTCATTTTGTAATTCACGAAATCGCCGGCCACGTTGGTCCCGATGATCAGGGCATTTTCTTCCAGCGGCGCGTCCGGATCGGCATCGGCAATCTGGGAGAGGGTGCTACCGGCCAGACCGACGTAGGGCTGACCGACCGGGAAGATCTCGGCCACCGCGCCGAGGGCTTTGGCGGTCTTCTTGAGAAGGGCGATGTTCTTGGCCTTGTCGATCAGGTCGTTCTTGATTGATTCGATGTCGATTTTGGCCTGGTCGATCCCTGTCTGGACGGTCTGGGCCTTGAACTCGAGTCCGGGCACGGTGGCAACCACTTGGGTGTATTCGTCGCGATCGGCCTTCAGCTCCTCCTTGAGCTGTTCACGCATCGCGGTCATCGCCTCGATCTTGTCGGCGATGGTCTCGGCTTTGTCCCCCAGCCAGTAATTGAGGTACATGACGCGCAGGGCGCGGGGGATTTCGTTTTCAAAGGCGAGCTTGTTCACCTCGAAGGAAAGCATGGGCACCCAGCCGGCCGGGTTGCCGAAGTAGTCGAGGTTGTTGCCGATGCGGTGTTGGAGGGCGCGCAGCTCATCGAGGATCTGGGTCAGGCCGTTGCGGGTGTTCTCCTCGAGATCGGCCCAGGCATCGGTCGCCATGGCGAGTTCGAGCAGTTCGATGTAGTCGTCGAGGTTGGTCCGGACGAAGTCGAAGTGCTGGTTGAGGTAGGCCTGCTTAAGGTGGATGAGTACCTTCTCCATGGCCGGAGGGCTCAACCAACGCAGATCTCCGGAAAGGAAGGTGGAGTCGCCGTCGCTGCCGGTCGGTCGGTCGGAATCGCGCCCGTAGGCACCCGCGCCGTTGCTGGAATAGTGGCTCTTGCTGTCGTACTGCTTTTCCGAGGTGAAATAGCGTTTGTAGGCAGTACGTGGGGAGCCGCCGGTTCCACCGGCGACGTAGGCGGCCTTCTCGCCCTGGACACTGCCCTTGCTCTGGATGGCCCACGTGTAATCACCGTTGCTGACAATGGCGCCGCCGTTGCCGGCGCGTCCGGGGCGGCCGCCGGGTGTGGCCGGCTTGCCGTTTTCGGGCCAGCCCGGGTCGCCGCTGGAGGGCAGACTCTTCGAGGTATCCTTTCCGAGAAAGCTGGACTTGTAGTAGACGTAAACCGTGCCTGTGCCCGACGAATCCTTCCACGACCATTCGGTCAGCAATCCATTGCTGATCTTGCTGTAGGTGCTGCGGCCTTTGCCGTCGGCCCCCTTGGCGCCGCGGCCGGCCTTCTGGCCTTTGCCGCCGTCGAGGATGAAGCGGGCCGCGGAGCCTTCGGCGGTGACCGCGTCGGTGAAGAGGGTGAGGGTGCCACCGTCGTGGCCGTCGATACCGTTGTTGTACTGAGCTGCCTCGCCGCTCCAGTCCTTGGGCTTGGTGGAAATGGAAGAAAGGGCCGCGCCTTCCTTGTCTTCGAAGCGGACCTCAGTGGCGTAAATCGCCAGCTGGGTCTGCGGCAGAGAAAGAGCACCGCGGACGATGAGGGTCTCGGCATGGATGGTCATGGACTGAATGTCCTCATTCGCGTGATAACCCCAGAGTTCGTTGGGGTGGTTTTCCTCGAAGACCACGGTCTTTCCGACGATGACGATGTTTCGCAGGGAGGTGCGGGTGCCGGCATTGAAAACGAAATTCCCGGTGACAACCTCTGTCTCGACATCGAGGAACTCGTTGCTCTCGGGATCCGGAATGTCGCCTTTGGGTTTCAGTCCGAAGACAGAGGTTTCCGGGGGGAGCGGACGGAGCGGGGTGAAAGTGACGGATTGGGCGACGGACGAGCCGTTCTTGTCGCCGGCAAAGGAAACCTGAAAGGACTCCGCGTCGGCCGCATTTGGGATATAGGTGAAGAGGCCGGTTTCCGGATCGAAGGTGCGGCTGCCGAGGATGCCGTCGTCGGGGTTGAAAGTGGCGGTGATGGTCGGACCCTCGCCGAGGATGTCGGCCTTGACCTCGAAGCGGATGCGGGCGAGGTCGCTGTACCAGACCCGCTGGGGCGGGATCTCGCCGATCTGGAAGACGACATTGTCGGAAGTCTGCGCGTGGGAGGGCGGGGCGAAGAGGAGGATCAGGGTGATCAGTCCCCAGAGGGCTCGAAGGCCAAGGCGTTGATTTTTCATCGTATTCGGGATTGGTGGTTCACAAGCGACCACCAGCATACCGGATATCCGCGGATCTCCCCATACTCCGATGGGAGTAGGGGTTCTGGAGGCAGGTTTTCTTGCGGACCGGTCCTACTCCGTTGGGATTATTGTTTCGGGGCTTCGGTCTTGCTAGGCTGGCCGGTGTGCTGCAGAAATCCGGATCCGTTTCATGATGAGTGCCTCTGACGACAGGCTTCGGCCGCAACCGAACGCCTGTCGGGGCGGGGGAGGAGGTTCCCTTCGATGGATTTTGGCGGGGGCTTGCGTTTGGGCGATACCCGGGCTCTTCGGGGATTCCGGCTGGAATCCTGATCTGGAGATGGGGCGGCCGATGGTGCAGGCCTTCAACGCCCGGGACTACGATGGCCATGATCAAGTCTTTGCCTCGGCCTTCGACAGTCGCGGGATTTTTTACGCGACCAACTCAGGCGGGGTCCTCGAATACGACGGATCTCATTGGCGCCGCATCCCGGTTCCGGGGACCACTTTTCTCTATGGTCTTTCGGTCGGAGCGGACGATGTCGTCTATGTGGGTGGAATCGGCCAGATCGGACTGATTCGCGACGGTGCGTCGGGAGAAAAGGTATTCGTCTCTCTCATCGATCGACTCCCGCCCGAGGAATTGCCCTTCACTGAGGAGATCTGGGAGGTCAATGCGACCGATCAGGGGGTCTTCTTCGGAGGGGACACCAAGGTCTTTCGGTGGAGGGAGGGGCGTCTCGAAGTTTTCGCGCCGGAGACCGACAGCGTGATCTTCGATTTCTGGTCCGGGTCGCGCCACTATGTCCAAGGCATGGGCCACGGACTCTTCCGGATCGCGGGAGACCGCCTCGAGCCGGTCAGTGATCACCCGTTGTTTCGGGAGAAAACCCTCTGTGCGATGCTGGATTGGGAGGACGGCGCCGTCCTCGTCGCCACGAAATCGGACGGGCTCCACCTCTTGAGTGCTGCCGGATTGGAGCGATTCGAGACGGAGGTCGACGCTTTTCTTCGGGAGAATGTCCTGAACAAGGTGATACTGCTTTCGTCCGGTCACCTTGCCTTGGGAACGTTCAATGGCGGGGTGGCTGTGGTGGACCGCGAGGGGCGCTTCATCCGGCTGTTGGATGAGTCCACCGGACTTCCCAATCAAACGATGGTGCACCTGACGGAGGATCGGGAGGGGGGGCTCTGGTGTTCGCTCGGCAGCGGCCTGGCCCGCATCAACCTGCAGTCCCCCGTCACCTTCTTCGATCGGTCGAACGGACTGCGCAGTGTGCTTGTCTGGTGCATGGAGCGGCATGACGGCGTGCTCCATCTTGGGACCAACAGCGGGTTGTTCCGCTTGAAGCGTCCGATGGAGAAACCGGGGAGGGCGGTCTTCGAATTGGTCCCCGACATGCAGGGCGAGGTCACCGCGATGATTCCGTGGGAGGACGGGTTGCTCGTGGCGATAGGAGAGGAAGTTGTCTTCCTCGAGGGTGAGACCGTGAAGCCGATCGCGTCCTACGCCATGCTCGTTTATTCGATGATCCGATCCGAACGGCATCCTGATCGGGTTCTGGTCGGGCACAAGGGACTCAGCTCCATCCGGAGAGTCGGCGGTGAGTGGATCGACGAAGACGGACCTTCCGGGGTGGATGGACAGGTCCGGTCGATTCTGGAGGCGGCCGACGGGACGATCTGGCTGGGAACGGCCGGCCAGGATGCCTTCCGGGTGACAGGAGTCGATGCGGCCGGTGACGATCCCTGGTCCAATGCGGTTGTGACCCGATACGGCGAGGAGGCCGGGATTTTCGACGGGGGCTGGGTCACGGTTTTCCGGAAAAACAACCGGGTCTTCTTCGCCGTCGATGACACCTTCCTTGCTTGGGATGAGGCGACTGATCGATTCACGGCGGTCGTGGATCCGGATCCCCCGATCAAGCCGGAGGGGCCGTGGGTTTGGGATCAGCGGGCTGTTGACGCCCTCGGGAATGCATGGGGGACCGTTTACCGGCCGGGTGAGGAAAGCAACGCTTTCACGGTGAACAGCGGCCGGCAGTTTCAGCGTCCGGACGGGACCACGGTCTGGGAAACGGTGCCGGCGCGGCTCTTCGATCCGATCGGAATGCCGCGGGTGTTTTTCCTCGAAGAATCGGGCGGAGGGAAGGTCCTCTGGGTCGGCGGATTTCAGGGCCTGTTGCGCTGGGATGTCGGAGCGGATCCCCGGGGGGTGGCGGCGGGTCCGCTCTCTGTCCGTCTGCGTCGGGCGGCGATCAACGAATCCCTCACCCTCTATCAGGGTGCCCGGGTGATGCCTTCGGGCACGGAAGTTGACTTCACCAACAAGGCTCTGCGATTTGAGTTCGCGGCGCCCGTCCATGCCGAGGGATTGCGGCCCGTCATCGAGTCGCGGCTGGAAGGGTATGAAGACGGTTGGGTGCCCGCCGGTCCAGAGCGGGTTCGCGAATTCACGAATCTTCCGGAAGGAGACTACGTATTCCGAGTACGGGCCGGGAACGAGATCGGTCAGGAGGCGGAGGCGGAGCCGTTCGCGTTCCGGGTGCGGCCTCCGTGGTACCGGACCTGGTGGAGTTATGCCGCCTATGGACTCCTGGGCTTGGGGGTCTTGTGGGCAGTTGTCCGGTGGCGGCTGGCCAGCAGTCGGCGCGAGAACGAGCGATTGGAACGGGTCATCGCGGAGCGGACGGCGGATCTCAAGGTGGCTCGTGACCAGGCCGACGAGGCCAATCAGGCCAAGAGCATGTTCCTCGCCAATATGAGCCATGAACTGCGGACGCCATTGAACGGGATCCTCGGGTATGCGCAGATCATGGAGGCGGATTTGCGTCTCGATGAACGCAACCGGGAGCGGGTCAAGGTAGTGCGCAGCAGTGGGGATCATCTGCTCAAGCTGATCAACGAGGTGCTCGATCTGTCCAAGGTTGAGGCCGGACAGATGGAGTTGTATGCGCAGGCCTTTGATCTGCGCGTCCTGGTCGAACGGACGAGCCGTCTTTTTCAACCGCGGGTGAGGGAGAAGGGCCTGGTGTTTGAGGTCGGTGTCTCTGAGACGCTGCCCTCGCGGGTCCGGGGGGATGAGCAGAAGATCGGACAGGTCCTCTTCAATCTCCTCGGCAACGCGGTCAAGTTCACCGACAGCGGGCAGGTCACCTTGGCTGTCGATCGGGTTGACGGACGGATCCGGTTTGAGGTTGCCGATACCGGAACGGGCATCTCCGCGGATCGGCAGGCCGAGGTTTTCCAGCCGTTTCAGCAGGTCGTGGCGGCGGCCGAGCGCAATGAAGGCACCGGTCTTGGGCTGACCATCAGTCATCGCATGGTGGCCCTGATGGGGGGGGACCTGCAGTTGGAAAGCCAACCGGGCAAGGGCAGCCGATTCTGGTTCGAGATTCCCCTGCCGGAGGCCTCCGGACCGGATGGCGACGCAATCGATGAACCGGTTGGGCGGATCGTCGGCTATGACGGCCCGCGCCGGCGGATTCTCGTCGCGGACGACATCGCCACCAACCGGGCTGTCCTCGTTCAGCTCCTAGAGCCGCTCGGATTTGAGGTGGCGGAGGTCGGGGACGGAGAGCAGGCGCTGGCCGTTCTCGAAGCCGGATCGGCGGACCTGACTTTTCTCGATCTGCGGATGCATCCGATGGATGGATTCGAAGTGCTCCGGCGGATACAGGAGTCGGAGGCCGCGGGATTGGAGGCCGGTCGTGTGGTCGCCTATTCGGCCAGTGCGTTCGGATTCACCCGTCAGGATGCCGTGCGGGCCGGTTTCTCCGACATCCTGACCAAGCCGTTTGCGACGGCCGATCTGCTCGCGGTTCTTGAGCGCAATCTCGGACTCACCTGGAGGCATGGGGCCGAAGCGGGGGCGGCAGGTGGACCCCCCGGGGTTCCCGGGCAAGCGGTCGACCTGGGGACCCTGCTGGATCTCGCTAAAAAGGGCGATGTCCGCGCCGTCAAACGCAGATTGATCGACGCAGGGGCGAAGGCGCCGGAAGCGCCGTCCCTGCTCAAGGAGCTGCTCGGATTGGCCGGCAACTACGAGATGGAGAAGATGAGGGACCGCCTGCGCAAAGCCCTGGAGATGCGGGAATGACGACCGGGAGAACAGATCCCTTGAGTGATGTCCCCTCCGGCCTTGCCGGGCTGGGGAGGGTGTTTCCGTGCTTGCCCGCAATGCGTGTTCCCAGACGGGTCGCCTGCGGGTTCCGGTGGGTGGGCCTCCTGGGATTGGCTGTGTGGATGGCCGTTCCCCTGGTTGGTGCTGCGGATGGGCGTTTCGAAATGGGGCGCTACCCGGTGGAGCATTTCGGCATGCGCGACTACCTGGAGCACAACCAGGTCTGGAACGCGGTGGAAGATCGGGATGGGACCCTGTATTTCGCGAATCGTGGGGTGGTGTTGGAGTTTGATGGAGAGACCTGGCGTTCGATTCCCGTGCCCGGCGGGCTCTTTGTCCGGGGGCTGGCCATCGATGCCGACGACCGGATCTGGGTCGGAGCGGAGGGCGAAATCGGCTATCTGGCGACCAATGCATCGGGCGAGAAGGAGTATGTCTCCCTCGTGCCGGAATTGCCGGAGGAAGAGCGCACCTTTGCGATTGTCTGGGATGCCTTTGTGGCGGAGGACGGCATCTACTTCAATACGGCGCATACGGTCTACCGATGGGCGGATGGTCAGTTCACCATCTGGCACCGGGACTCACCGCGGGCCCTTCTCTGCTTTGTCATTGATGGCCGGCTGAATGTCTTTGAGCGGGGAGTCGGGTGGTCGGTCATCGAGGGGGGTGAGTGGAACCTGGTCTCGGACGATCCTTTCTTTGTAAAGACCGGTATCTGTGTCGCCGCCCGGATGAATGACGGTGCGGTCTTCCTGGCGACCGCGGCGACCGGACTCTACCGCTACCTTGACGGTCGGGTCGAACCGGTGAACGGACCGGCCGATGAGTGGGCCCGGGCCGCCGACGTCTACACGGGGCGGCGGTTGGCGGATGATTCCGTCGCTCTGGTTGGGCTCCTGGGAGGCGTTGCCATCATCCGTCCGGATGGATCCATCGAGGCGGCCTTTGATCTCGAGTCGGGTCTGCTCGATCAGTCGGGCAAGAATGTGCTCGAGGCCCGGGACGGCACGCTCTGGGTCTCGACCAACAACGGGATCGAACACATCCAGCGGGGAGCGATCACCCTCTTCGACAAACTCCGTGGCCTCCCCCACACAACGATCGAATCGGTTGTCCGGCATGAGGGTCGGCTTCATGTCGCGACCAACCTGGGACTCTATGTCATGGGTCGGGATCCGGCAACCGGCGAGCCGAACGGTCGGTTTGAGCCGGTGGGGGAGGCAAACAGCCGGATCATGGCGCTGTTCAGCCATCCCAGCGGCCTTCTGGTCACCCTGCGACGACGGGTCTACCTGTTCAATGATGACGGCTTCAATCCGATCACCCCGGAATTGACCACCATCCATGCCCTGGCCCCGGACCAGCGGGTCCCGGGGCGGGTCTTCATCGGCCACAATAGCGGACTGACGCCGATCCGGTATGTCGACGGCGCCTGGGTGACCGAGCCGACGATCGAGGGATTGGTCGCCAACGTCCGCACGATGGTGCGGACGCCGGATGGTATCCTTTGGGTGGGTACGCCGGGCACCGGCCTTTACCGGATCAGCTTCGCTCCGCAGGATGTGGAATCGCTGGCCCATCCGGTCATCCGGCGGTTCACGGGCGGAAACGGACTGCCGGAAGACCCGGGCTGGACGAGCGCTCACCTGACCGACGAGGGCGAGGTCTTCTTCCGGACGAACGAAGGACTCTACACCTTTGACGAAGAGACGGACCGGTTTGAGCGCTTTACCCGGTTTGGTCGCCGTTTCGGCGACGGCAGTCATATGGTCAGCCGGATGGACTGGGACTCGTCCGGCCGGCTCTGGGCCTCGGTTGAAGACCTGGGCCAGGCGGCCACCCTGGGCTGGGGCAAAGGGGTGGTTGGTTTTGCGACTCCCGACGGGAAGGGCGACTACGATTGGCGGACGCTGCCGCCCAGCCTGTTTTCCCCGATTGCCAGCATACAGGAGATCAAGGTGGAGGAACAGGAGGACCGGCGGACGGTCTGGGTCGGCGCTGATGCGGGGCTGATCCGGATCGACCTGGACCGGTTTTCGCCTCCGGTTTCGGAACTGAATGTTCGTACGCGGAAGGTGGAGACATCAGCGGGCGACCGGATCTGGGGCGGGCACGACGTCACCGGCTGGAAGCGACCTGAGCTGAAGTTCCGCGACCGCGGACTTCGCTTCGATTATGCGTCCCCCACCCACGGGATTGGTCGATCGGTCGTTTACCGGACCCGCTTGGAGGGTTTTGAAGACGACTGGTCGGCACCCACCACGGAGACGTATCGGGTCTACACCAATCTGAGCGAAGGTTCCTATCAATTCCGCATCCGGGCGACCGATGGATGGGCGCGGTCGGGGGAATCACCACCCTTTGCCTTTGTGATCCTGCCTCCCTGGTACCGCACAGTCCCGGCCTATCTCGGCTATCTTCTGTTGGCCGGCTTCGGGGTCTATGGGATAGTCCGATGGCGGGTCAGGGTGCTGCGACGTGAGAACGAACGCCTCGAGGAGGTGGTGGACGAACGGACCGCCCAGTTGCGGGCCAATGAGGAGCAATTGCGGGTGGCCAAAGAGGATGCCGAGCGGGCCAACCAGGCCAAAAGTGTTTTTCTGGCCAATATGAGTCATGAACTGCGGACGCCCCTCAACGGAATTCTCGGCTATGCCCAGGTCATGCAGAACGACGCCCTCCTGGATGATCGCAATCGGGAGCGGGTTCGCGTCCTGCGGAGCAGCGGGGATCACCTGCTGAAACTGATCAACGAAGTGCTCGATCTCTCCAAGGTGGAAGCCGGCCGGATGGAACTGAACATCCAGCCGTTTGACCTTGGGAACCTCATCGACCGGGTGGGACTGCTCTTCCGGCCAAAGATGGTCGAAAAGGGACTCTTGTTTGATGTCCTCCTGGATCCGAGTGCGCGGGTGCGGGTGAACGGGGATGAGCAGAAGATCGGGCAGATTCTCTTCAATCTGCTCGGCAACGCGGTCAAGTTCACGGATTCGGGCCGGGTTGAGTTGAGGGTGAGCCCGGTCGCAGGCGGGATGCGCTTTGAGGTGACCGACACCGGCACCGGGATATCGGTCGAAAGGCAGGCGGAAGTCTTTCAGCCCTTCCAGCAGGTGGTGGCTGCTTCGGAACGGAATGAGGGAACGGGGCTGGGTTTGACCATCAGTCACCGGATGGTGGACCTGATGGGCGGGACGCTCGAGTTGGAGAGTCATCCCGGAAGGGGCAGTCGATTCTGGTTTGAGATTCCCCTGCCGGTGGCGGTTGAGTCCCGCACCGGCGTGACACGTGAGGCCGGGCGCATCATCGGCTACGAAGGCCGCCGCCGGCGCATTCTGGTGGCGGACGACGTGGCCACCAATCGTGAGGTGCTCCGGCAGCATCTGGAGCCGCTTGGATTTGAGATGCTCAGTGCCTCGGGAGGTGAGGAGGCCCTGGTGATGCTCAAGGAGCATCTCCCCGACCTGACCTTTCTCGATCTGCGGATGCGTCCGATGGATGGATTCGAAGTGCTGCAGCGGGCACGGGCCGCGGCGGAGGCAATGCCCTGTGTGGTCGCCTATTCCGCGAGTGCCTTCGACTTCACGCGCAACGACGCGCTGCGAGCCGGCTTCACCGATATCCTGACCAAACCGTATGGCGAGGAGGAACTCTATGCGGTCCTTCAGCGGAATCTCGGGTTGACCTGGATAAGGGAAGCCGTTGCGACAGAGACGAAGACGGTCCGGAGGGCGGTCGATGTGGACCTGAAGCGATTGCTTGCCCTGGCGCAGCGCGGGGACATCCGGGCCGTTCGCCGGGTGCTGGATGAGGCGGGAGCGGGCGATGTCGGTGCTCCGGCCCGCCTGGCCGAACTCTTTCGACTGGCGGGAAACTACGAAATGGAGAAGATCCGCAGGCGCCTGCGGGAAACGATCGAAGAGGAGGGAGAATCCGAATGAACATCAGGGGAAGAATATCCGCGTCCCGAATGCCTCAGTCCGGTGACCTCGCCGCCGGCTACCGCCTGACCGGACTTCGGATCCGTCCGGAACCGATGGAGGTGTCCGGTGGCTGACTCGAAGGTGTTCAAGCCCGGAGCGATCCTGGTGGTGGACGATGTCCCGGCCAACCTGAGCGTGCTTCTCGACTTTCTGGGAGACGCCGGCTTTGAGGTTCTGGTGGCGGAGAGCGGTCAGGGGGCACTGGATCAGATTGGTTACTCACGGCCGGACATCATCCTGCTTGATGTGATGATGCCGGGGCTCGATGGATTCGAAGTCTGCCGGCGGCTGAAGGCGGATGCCGGATTCCGGGACATCCCGGTCATTTTCATGACCGCCCTGACTGAGACGGTCGACAAGGTAAAGGGCTTTGAGGCGGGTGCGGTCGACTTCGTGAGCAAACCAGTCCAGCCGGAGGAGGTTCTGGCGCGGGTCCAGGCGCATCTGGAGATCCGCCACCTGCAGCGGGTGTTGGAAGAGAAGAACCGGGAATTGGAGCATGAGATCCTGCTGCGGCTTGAGGCGGAGGACCAACTTCAGCAATCCCTCGACCAGGCGGTCATCGTGGCGACCCGGGACCACCGGATCCAGTTCTGCACACGCCATGCCTGGGATCTGTTGTCGCGCTACTTCAGCGCGAAGATCCTCGTCACCTTGCCCGAGGCGATCGAAACCTGGATCGCCGGAGGCGTGCGACCGGAGGGGAGTGCCGGCACAGGTGGCGCCAAGGACGGTCCCCTGGTGATAACCCGCGACCGAGGCACACTGACCGTCCGACTCTTTTCGGAAGGTGATTCGAGCCAGACCGTCATGCTTCTCCTGGATGAGAAGGTGGAGATCAATGATCCCAAGCCGCTCGAGCAACTGGGACTGACCCCGCGCGAGGCGGAGGTCCTGTTCTGGATGACCCAGGGCAAATCGAGCCCGGAAATTGCGGTCATCCTTGAAGCGGCACCCAACACGGTGAAGAAGCATGTCCAGAATATCTTCCAGAAGCTGGGGGTCGAGAATCGGACGGCGGCCGCGCTGCGGGCTCTTGAGGTCATCGGCTTGCCCGATCCGGGGATCTGAGGGAAGAGGCATCGCCGCAGGCTTATAGCATCTTGACATCAAAATATTTTGATGATTTGATGCTTCCGTGAGAACTACGGTCACGCTGGACAACGACCTGGCGGAGCGGTTACGTCAATTGGCCCATCGCTCCCGCCTGCCGTTCAAGCGGGTCTTGAATGAGGCCCTTCGCCGTGGTCTGCCGGGCGGGCCGGCGGAGGAAGAAGAGCCTCCTTTCGTGGTCAAAGCCGGAGCAATGAAGCTGAAAACGGGCTTGGATCCAATGCGTCTCGCGCGAATGGAGACGGATCTGGACGTCGAGGAGTTCAAGAGCCGGCGGGGGCGGGGGCGTGGGAGGAGATCGGGCAGATGATTCTGCCTGACGCGAACCTTCTGCTCTACGCCTACGATCGTTCGAGTCCTTATCACGCCAAGGCGCGCCCCTGGTGGGAGTCGTGTCTTTCGGGTCGGAATCCGGTGTATCTGTGCCCGATGGTCCTTTCGGCTTTCGTCCGTCTGGCCACCCATCCGCGGGTTTATGAAAACCCCATGACCATCGCTGAGGCATCAGGCCATGTCTCGTCCTGGCTCGGTCGAAAAGTCAGTCAATATGTGGCGCTGGAAAAATCCGATCTCCTGAAATCGTTGGAACTCCTGGAAGTAATCGGGTTGGGAGGTGACCTCACGACAGATGCCCAGATTGCCGCTATCGCCCTGCGGTTGCGGGCCAGCGTTCATACCTCCGACAGCGACTTCAAGCGTTTTGCAGGCCTGAAAGTAGTCAACCCGCTATCCTCGCGCTGAGGGGGACGGGGTTCTTGTCGTTTTCGGAACGATTCGTTCGGGGGCCCTTTCTGATCCAAATTCCTCTGCGTTCCCGGGGGAAACGTGCCTCCCTTGAGGTCATTGACCTGCCCACGAAAAGTTTCAGGGATCAGGTTGGCGGGGCCCTGCAACTTTTTCTTGATTGGCCGGAAGGAATCCGGCAACGTCTCCGGTCCCGTAGGCCCCCATCGTCTAACGGTTAGGACGTAAGATTCTCATTCTTAAAATCGGAGTTCGATTCTCCGTGGGGGTGCCAACGGAGGGCTGTTCGGTGGCCTTGACTGGATATCCGATGTAGATACAGTGGGCGAATGAAAACCAAGGTGGCCCGTTGGGGAAACAGCCTGGCTTTGCGGCTCCCGAAGAAGATGGCTGTGAGTCAGGGATTATCCGAGGGATCCGATGTGGAGGTTGTTGAGAGCGGGGATGGTCTGGTGCTCCGTCCGATTGTGTCGAAGACTTATCGGTTGAGCGATCTGCTTGCGGCCGTGAATGAGGACAATCGGCACGATGAGTATCAGACGGGTCCTGCCAAAGGTGGGGAAGTCTGGTGAGTGGATTCGTGCCAGCTCCGGGTCAGCTTGTCTGGCTCGAGTTCGATCCCCAGGCGGGTCATGAGCAGGCGGGTCGGCGCCCCGCGATTGTCCTTTCGAGCAGGGAATACAATCGTAAGACGGGACTCGCGCTGTTTTGTCCGATCACGTCGAGGGTCAAAGGCTATCCGTTCGAGGTGGGCGTGACGTTCGCGAGCATCCGGGGCGTCATCCTCGCGGATCAGGTCAAGAGCCTCAACTGGCGGACCCGACGTGCGGAGTTGATCGGTCGGGTGGAGGAAGGTGTCCTTCAGGAGGTCCTCGGAAAGCTGACTGTGACTCTCGGTGAAGCCGGCGAAATCACACAATCCTGAGAAAGAAACCTGACCTTTAGGGTGTCCCGAAGGTCGGGATCGCCCTGCGGATCGCTCTCAGCGCAGACTGAGAATCAGAACGACACCGGATACCACGAGCAGGCCGAAGAGAGACTGGCGGAGGCGGTAGACGGTGTTTCCTCTTGTCGGACGGTTGGAGTAGGCGAGATCGGGATACCAGAGATAGCGCCTGAGATTTGTCCAGGTGAAGGTCCAGCTCCGGAAGAGCATCCCGTAGCGACTGCGGATGTCCTCCACATTGGGGGGGCGCCGGTACTTGATGATGGTGTGCGGGGTGAACTGTCTTCGGGCGGTGTCGTTGACGAGGCTGAAGGGGACATCGATGGCCGTGTCCGGTGGTGCCTCGATCGGGAGATCGTGCCAGTGCCATTGCTTGAAGATCCGGGCGGTGACGCCTTCAAAGGCGCCATATTGGCAGAGCTGAAAGACATCGGCGGTATTCAGGGCAAGGCCGTTGCGGTCAAGAACGCCAACGATGGCCCGTTGCGGATCGGTATAGATCCAGCGGTTCTGCTCTTGAAGGAACGATTCGGTCCATGAGTGGCCGTCGTAAACAAAACGATTCTTCTGGACCGTGCCGCAGTAGACGAAGCGGGTTGGGACTCCGGCCCGGGTGGCGAAGAAGGCGAAGATCTGGGCGTTCTGGGTGCACCAGCCTTTTCCGGTGCCCGCGCACATTTCCTTGAAGATGGCGAAGGGATCCATCCAGCGGAAGGCATCCTTGGGCACACCGCCCGCCTCGACGAGACGGTTCCGCATGAAGTGGACGATCTTCTCCATCCGGACCAGTTCGGGATCGTCGTCCTGAACACCGATTTCCTCGCGGACGACGCGGTCCGCTTCGGCCAGGGCCGATTGTCCGATGTAGTCGTAATCATCCGTCCAATCGGCGACGGCATGCCGGGTGAACTTCCCCGCGGGAATCGTGCTGCGAACCTGAATGAGGTCGTGAGGGAAGTGCAGGCCCCGGTCGCGGTAGAACTCCTGCGCGATGGGTGTGAGGTGCAGGGTGATGTCGGGACCGATCCCGGAGGGCAAGGGGCGCAGGGTGAATTCCTGCCGGAAGTCGGTCGGAAGGGCGCCGGGTTGGCCGTTGAAGCGGGGAGCATCTAGGGTGATGAACGGAGCGTCGCCCGGGACGGTGTCGATCACTCCGCCCCGGTGCAGGACCTGCCACTGGGACGGATGCCTGTTCCAGCAGATCCGCGGGTAAAGGCGATCGGATTGAATCCGCCAATCCCGAAGGGTCGGCACATCCAAGGGAATATTGATCCGGGAATAATCGGCTGCGCGATGGTTGGATTCCCACTCACGCCGGAGAAAAACGACGAGGTTGGCGGCAAGAATCAGAACAAAGACGAGTGCGGAGACGGTGGCGGGATGCAGGAGGCAATCGTGCATGGTCGAGTGGGGGCGGTTTGACGGTGGCGTATTCGGTTGCGTCAGGCCAGAGGCAATGAGGGCTTCCCGATCGAAATCGGAGGCCCGGGTCTGGGCTGGGTCGGAGCTGGATCCTGACCTGGGCGGGTTTCAGTGTGAGCCTTTTCGGACTGCTATCGTTCGATGGCAGCGGTAACCGACGGAAAAGCCCAACCCTGTGATCCTGTCCGGTGAAGGCGGGTTTGGAAAGCTTGACCCGGCGGTTGATAATTATCAATTCAGGTGAGGGCTCAATTCTCCGGCGCCCGACTGCCCCATGTTGACCTATTACGATCACGCGGCCCTTGCGCTCTACTTTGCCTTCATGGTCCTGATCGGCTTCGCCTTCCGGAGCTTCGTCAAGAATACGAGCGACTATTTCCGTGGAGGCGGCCGCATGTTCTGGTGGATGACGGGCAGTTCCGCCTTCATGACGACTTTCAGTGCCTGGACCTTTACAGGGGCAGCCAGCAGCGCCTACCTGAACGGGCCCCTGGTCCTGGTGATCTTCATGGGGAATGTGGCCGGATACCTGGTCAATTATTCCTTCTTTGCGGCCCGCTTTCGGCAGTTGCGGATCATCACGCCGATTCAGGCGATGCGGGACCGGTTCGGGCCGGTCAGTGAGCAGTTTTTCACCTGGGCGTATGTGCCGACCAACGTCCTGCAGGGTGGGATCTGGCTGGGTGGGCTTTCCATCTTCTGTTCGGCGGTTTTCGGTCTTTCCCTCGACGTCACCATCATTGTGACCGGAGTGGTCGTTCTGCTTGTATCGTTGCTCGGCGGGAGTTGGGCGGTGGTGGCGAGCGACTTCATGCAGGTCCTGGTCCTGCTGCCGATTTCCATCGTCCTGGCGGTCTATGCGTTGGTTGAGATCGGAGGACCGTCGGAGTTGATCGCGCTCTTTCCAGCCGACAGCCTGCTGGGCAACGACATCCACTACAGCACGATCGTGGCCTTCTGGATCTGCGCCGTCCTGGTGCAGAAGCTTCTCACGACGAACAACCTCATTGACTCCTATCGTTACCTGACGGCGCGCGATACGGCCAACGCGCGGAAGGGCGCCCTGTTGGCCGCCGTCCTCTTCCTGATCGGCCCGATCATCTGGTTCATTCCGCCGATGGTGGCTTCGGTCCGCCATCCGGACCTGGCCTCGGAGTTCCCTCAACTGGGCAACCGAACGAGCGAGGCGGCGTATGTGGTGATGGGGATGGATCTCCTGCCAATGGGCATGATCGGTGTGCTGGTGGCCGCGATATTCGCGGCGACCATGTCCTCGATGGACAGTGGTCTGAATCGCAATGCGGGAATCCTGGTCAAGAATTTCTATCAACCGCTGATCCGTCCCGGGGCGACCGACGGCGAATTGCTCTTTGCGGGAAAAGGCGTGACCATTCTGCTGGGCAGCCTGATCATCCTGGCGGCGCTCTGGCAGACCAGTTTCAAGGAACTCGGGCTGTTTGATATCCTGCTGCAGTTTGTGGCCCTGATCAGCCTGCCGCTCAATGTCCCCATGTTCTGGGGAGCGGTGATGAAGCGCACTCCGGACTGGTCGGGGTGGTCGACCACCGTGGTGGGATTCGGTCTTTCGGTCCTCTTGAAATTCTACTTCAACGCGTCCTGGCTCAATGTCTTTCTCGATCTGGATCCGGCGTTGTCAGTGCGGGAATCCAATGACTACCTCTTTATCGTGGCAGTTTTTGTGAACACCCTGATTCCGTCTCTCTGGTTCCTTGGAACCCGGTTTTTCTACCGGGAACCGACCGGCCGGCGGAAAGAGGGCGTGGACCGGATGTTTGTCAACATGCGCACCCCGGTGGTTGCCGAAGAAACGGAGGTCCGGGAGACGGATGTCAGCCAGAGCCGCCTGCTGGGTCGGTTCTCCATCGCTTACGGTCTTTTCCTCAGTGCGTTCGCCCTGATTCCCAACAGCCTGACCGGCCGCCTCGCCTTTCTCTTTTGCGGCGGGGTTCTCATCGTCATCGGGGTGGCCCTCAAGGCCGCCTCGCAACGGGCCCTTCGCCGGCAGGGCAGGACGGGCTGAGTCGATTTTCCCTATCCAATGAACTCCTACAAGATTGCCCTATATCCGGGCGACGGCATCGGCGTCGAGGTGACTGACGCGGCGGTGGCCGTGCTCGACGCCGTCAGTCGCAAGCGGGGCGGTTTCGATCTGGGCTTCACCCGTTTCGAATGGGGAACGGCCTATCACGAGAAGCACGGATGCGTCGCTCCGTCCGATTATCTGGATACACTGCGGGGATTCGACGCGGTCTTTCTCGGTGCGGTCGGCTGGCCGGCGAAGCTGCCGGACAACGTAACCCTGCAGCCGCTCATCACCATGCGGCAGACCTTTGACCAGTGGGCCTGTGTGCGTCCGGCCCGCACCTTCAAGGGAGTGCCGACGCCGCTCAAGACGACCGCTCCGATCGATCTTGTGGTCGTGCGCGAGAATTCCGAAGGGGAGTATGTGAACAATGGGGGGCGTTTCCGCCAGGGTTTTCCCGATGAATTCGCGGTACAGACCGCGCTGCATACGCGGCGGGGTATTGAGCGGGCCCTGCGCTTCGGGTTCGATCTGGCCGCCAAACGGCGCCAGCGGCTGACCATGGTGACCAAGTCCAACGCCCAGCGCTATGGTTTTACGCTCTGGGACGACATCCTCGAGGAGCTCAAGCCGCAGTATCCGGAGATCGATACGGACAAGCAGCACATCGATGCGATCTCGATGAACTTTGTGCGCCGTCCGGAGTTCTTCGACGTGGTGGTGGGGTCGAATCTGTTCGGTGACATCCTGACCGACCTGTCCGGCGCGATCACGGGCAGCCTGGGGCTCAATCCCTCGGCAAATCTGAATCCGGAACGAAATGCGCCTTCACTTTTCGAACCCGTCCACGGATCGGCTCCGGATATTGCCGGCAAGGGAATCGCAAATCCCGCCGGTGCGATCCTGGCTGCCGGCATGATGCTCGATTGGTTGGGGGAGGGCAAGGCGGCCGCGGAGATCGCCCGTGCGGTGGAGGAAGTCCTGGCGTCGGGAGGCTTGACGGCTGATCTGGGCGGCCATCTCGGGACCGAAGACTTTACGGCAAAGGTGGTTGAGGCGCTTCAGGAGCCGTAAAGTCCTTCCGGGAAGCCGATTCCCGTCCTCGAGGCGGATGTGATTCCCCGCCAGAATTAACCGCCGGTCGGACTTGAAAATCCCCCGACTTGGAAATAACCCAGGATTTGTGGTGGCGACAAGCCACCGATACTTCAGAACGACATCGCAAAGAAAGGCGTTCCCGAGGTTGATCGAGGTCTCCGGTTGTTTGGGGCCCGCTCGTCCGGAAGGCGTCCACCAGACAAAAACATTATAATCCGTCCATCATGAATCGTCATCTCATCGCACTCGTCACCGCCGGAGCGCTTGTTCTCTCCGGACTGAATGCCTTTGCGGGAAGCAACTCGATTGCCGCGCTCAAGAAAGCCTCCAAGGATATTCCCAAGGAGAAGGATCAGCTTAATGTCCAATCAGCCCTCCTGGAGTTCGAGAATGTGAGACAGATGGGGGCCTATTTTGACAACTGCTACGCGGTGGCGATTTTCCCGACGATCGGGAAAGGCGGCATGGGGATCGGCGGCGCGCATGGAACGGGCTGGGTCTTTGCCAAGGGTGACTACACCGGTGAAGCGAAGATGACTCAGGTATCGATCGGCTGGCAACTTGGTGGCCAGGCCTTCAGCCAGATCATTTTCTTTGAGGACGAACGCGCCTACAGAACCTTCATCAGTGGCGAGTTCGAGTTCGGAGCCCAGGCCTCGGCGGTGGCGCTGACGGCGGGTGCCAATGCCTCGGCCAGCACGGCCGGCGGTTCCAATGCCGGAGCCGGATCGAACCAGGCCAAGGAAGACTATACCGGGGGGATGGCCATCTTCACCGTCGCCAAGGGCGGGTTGATGTATGAGGCGTCACTCGGGGGGCAGAAGTTCAGCTTCAAGGCCGTTAAGTAGGCGACGGACGGGGTTGTTCACTCCCTTGGAAGCCCGCAGGAAAGGAGTGGGCTTTGTTCGTGACAGACCGCGGGTGCCGGGCCGGTTTCCCGGGCCCGCGTGATCTTGGGGGAGGGGTTGAGAGGAGTGGGGCGGCCTTTCGGGAGTCAACGGCGGTCGATTAGACTCGTCAATGGGGGTGGATCCGGCCGTGCTTGTATCCCGGTGAAAGCTGCATTCCTGAAATGAGCGGGACGAAGACCTCACTGACGAGTCGGGAGCGGGTCAACCGGGCGCTCTCCCGACAGGATCACGATCGTGTGCCGCGGCGCGATGGCCCATGGCCGGAGACTCTGGACCGCTGGAGAAGCGAGGGTTTCAGCGGGGACTTTGACCAGTGGTTGGGCAGTGATATCAGCAACGTCTCCTGGAGTTGGCCCAAACCGTTTCCGGGACAGGAGACGCTCATCAGCGAGGACGCCGAAACCCAGGTCATCCGCGACGCGATGGGCAAGACCCAGCGCACCTGGAAACACAAGTTCGGCACACCTGAGCACATCTCGTTCGACTGTGACAGCCGGGAAAAGTGGACACAGATCTACAAGCCGGCACTGCTTTCCCATCAGGTTCATCTGGATGTGAAGTCGGCCCGGGAGGCCTTCGACCATGCCCGGAGTCAGGATAAATGGACCTACCTGGCCAGCATCGAGTCGTTTGAAGCGATACGCCAGCTGATGGGTGACGAGGTCACGTTGATGACGATGGCGGAAGATCCGGATTGGATCCGCGACCTTTCGATCACCTATACCGACCTCGTGCTGCGGGATTATGATGCCGTGCTGGAAGCCGGTGCCAGACCGGATGGTATCTGGGTATTCGGCGACATCGCCTACAGCCGTGGTCCGTTCTTTTCGCCGCAGATGTACCGGGAGCTGATCTGGCCGGACCACAAGCGTATGGGGGACTGGGCGCATGACCGTGGAATGAAATTCATTTACCACACGGATGGTGACGTTCGGCCGTTGATTCCCTCCCTGATCGAGACGGGAGCCGATTGCCTCCAGCCGCTCGAGGCTAAGGCGGGAATGGATATCCGGGAACTGGTTCCTCAGTACGGCGATCGTCTTTCCTTCTTTGGCAACATCGACATGACGGTGGCCAACACCAACGATCTCGACCTGGTCGAGCACGAGGTGCGCTCGAAGCTGGAAGCCGGCATGTCCATCAAGGGTTATCTATATCATTCGGATCACTCGGTGCCCCCGGGGGTCAGTTGGGCGACCTATCGGTTCATCGTCGAATTGCTCGATCGGTACGGGAATTACCATTAATGGTGGGGTGAGGCAGATGAAAGCGAACGGTAACTCGCGGCACTGGCGGTCGCGCAGGCCTGTCCCGAGAGGAAACGCACGCACAGGGAGCACGACCCTCCGTCTGGAGTCGACCGGAAGGCGGTTCTTTGGTTCGACGGGCTCGCCTTCCCGGCGCAATAGCGGGGTGGGGTCTCAGGAGGTGATTCCGACATGAGCTGTCGCCCGGAAGGCCCCGATTTCCTGCTATTGACCTGCGAGCACGCCTGCAACCGGATTCCCGCAGCCTATGCGGACCGTTTTCACGGGGCCGATGATGTGCTGGCCACGCACCGGGGCTGGGATCCAGGCGCGCTGACGTTGGCCCGTTTTCTCTCCCGCCGGCTGAATCGGCCGCTTCACGCGGTCAGTTGGAGCCGCCTCTTGATCGAAGCCAACCGGTCCCCGCACAACCCGGGCATCTGGTCGCGGTTCATGAAGGACCTGCCCAGGGAGGAGCGCGAGACCATCCTCGAACGCTGGTGGTGGCCACACCGCAATGAAGTCGCGCGGGCCGTGACCGACGCCATCGGAAGCGGACACCGGGTGGTGCACGTGGCGGTGCACAGTTTTACGCCGGAACTGGAGGGCCAGGTGCGAAATGCCGAGGTCGCGTTTCTTTATGACAGTCGACGTCGGAGGGAGTCTGATTTCTGCCACCGGTGGGCCGGAGTCCTGCGTCGGTTGAACCATAAGTTGCGGATCCGTTACAACTACCCCTATCGCGGCAGTTCGGACGGCTTGACCACCTGGCTGCGCCGCCGCCACCCGGAAGGGCGTTACCTTGGCATCGAGCTCGAAATCAACCAGGCGCTGGTTGAGGCCAGGGGCTGGCCGCAGTTTCAGAAAGACCTGGCCGTGAGCCTGGGTGAGGCTGTGCAGGGGACGTAACATCGATTCGCCCGAGGGCTGTTATGCACTTTCAGGCTGGATGACCCTGTACGAACAGCCCACCAAGGCGTCAGATGCGAAGAAATGTAGCAACGCCGCTGTGTCGGCGTTCTCGAGGCAAGGGAACACTCCGACACAGCGAAGTGGCTACAACAGACCAGCAATGACTTGCGAAAGTGACCATGAATCCAAAGTGCATAACAGCCTCTAGGGCCTCCGGTGAACCGCCCTTCGAAGGGATCGAGATGGAGGGTCGGATTCCGCCTCGACCGCGGAGGCTGAGTTGAATGGAGCAACGCCGCATTGTCGGCGTTTGGTCAGGTTGTGGGGACACTTCGACACAGCGAATTGGCGACATTGCAGATTGGACGAACACCCCGTTGTGCTCTTCGTCCGTCCCCCCATGGAATTGCATTTGTCAATGGATTGCTCAGGCATCATCAGATGGATGTGCGTTTTCCAATGTGCGTGAATGACCTGAAAGGGGAGTCCCGGTGAGCCGCCCGAGGGATTTGCATACCATCGAGGGCTGGGAGCGGGTGGAGGGCTGTTCCTCGCCGCTGGGCGCGACTTGGGTGGAGTCGGAAGCGGCCTGGAACTTCGCAGTCTTTTCGCGCCATGCGACCGCAATGACCCTCCTGCTTTACGGTCGGGAGGATCCGGTTCGCCCGGTCTTCGAACTCCGGCTCGATCCCATTGTCAACAAGAGCAGCCGGATCTGGCATTGCTTCGTCAAGCTGGCCGATGCACCCGAAGCGGTCCATTACGCCTGGCGGGCGGAGGGGCCGTTCGATCCAGTCCATGGTCACCTCTTTCGTCCCGAGAAGATCCTTCTCGATCCTTATGCAGCCGAGGTGTATTTCCCGCCGGATTTTTCGCGTCAGGCAGGCTGCGGAAATGGTGGTAACGACGGTCAGGCGGTCCTCGGTGTCCTGCCTCGGGCATCCGAACCCTTTGACTGGCCGGACGTGTCCCCGCCCCGCCACACCCACGATGCGATTGTCTATGAACTGCACGTGAAAGGTTTTACGGCTCTCGCCAATTCGGGCGTCCCGGCCGGGAAGCGCGGCACGTTCCTGGGGGTGATCGAAAAGATCCCCTACCTGAAGGAACTCGGCATCACCGTGGTGGAGCTCCTGCCGGTGCATCAGTTTGACCCGCAGGAGGGCAATTACTGGGGATACATGACCTTGAACTTCTTTGCCCCGCACCTCGGCTACGCGGTGAAGGAACCGGTCCTTGAATTCCGGGAAATGGTGGCCGCCCTTCACGAGGCAGGGATCGAGGTCTGGCTCGACGTGGTTTACAATCACACTGCGGAGGGTGATCCGAGCGGCCCGACCTATTCATTGCGCGGACTGGACAACAGCAGCTACTACCTGGTCTCACCTGACGGGCACCATCTCAATGACAGCGGTTGCGGCAATACCACCCGTTGTGCCCACCCCTCGATGCGTCTGCTGGTGTTGCGCAGCCTGCAGTATTGGGCGGAGCAGATGGGGGTGGACGGTTTTCGCTTCGATCTGGCCTCGGTCTTCGCCCGCGATCTGCATGGGAATGTGGATACAGACCAGCCGGCCATGGTGCATGAGATCGGTGCCCTGGGGGCGCGGCTCGATGTGCGTCTGGTCGCCGAGGCTTGGGATATCGGGACCTACCTGCTCGGGCGGAGTTTTCCGGGACTGACCTGGCGGCAGTGGAACGGGCAGTTCCGTGACGACATCCGGGCGTTCGTCCGGGGAGATCCGGGCAAGGTGAGTTCGCTGATGACCCGTCTCTATGGGAGTGACGATCTGTTTCCCGACCAGCCCGGCGACGTCTACCATGCCTACCAGTCAGTGAATTTCATCACGGCCCACGACGGGTTCTGTCTGTATGACCTGGTGGCTTATGACCATAAGCACAATCACGCGAACGGACACGGCAACACCGACGGTTCGGTGGATAACCGGAGCTGGAACTGCGGCTGGGAAGGCGACGACGGGGCTCCGGATGAGGTCCTGGCCCTGCGCCGTCAGCAGGTGAAGAATTTCTTCACCCTGCTTATGTTGGCCAACGGCACGCCCATGTTTTGTGCGGGCGATGAATTCCTCAGGACCCAGCGGGGAAACAACAACCCCTACAACCAGGACAATGAAACCACCTGGCTTGACTGGAGCCGGCTGGAGAAGAACCGGGACATCTTCCGTTTCTTTCAGCAGATGATCGCGTTTCGCAAGTCCCGCCGCATGCTCGGGCGAAGCCGTTATTGGCGGGAGGATATCGCCTGGTTTGGCGCCGAAGGCGGGGTGGATTTCTCCGATCAATCCCGCTGCCTGGCTTGGCGTCTGCGCGGCGATCGGTTCGACGAGGGCGACCTTTACGTGATGATCAACGCCCACCATGAGCCCCGGAATTTCCGGGTGCAGGAGGGTGATGCGAGTGACTGGTCTTGGGTGGTCGACACGAGCCGGCCAAGTCCTGAGGACATTGCCGCGCCGGGAGAGGAGCAGCCGGTGGAGTCGCTTGATCTGGCCGTTGCGGCGCGCTCGGTTGTCGTGCTTTCCCGAAGAGCGACGAATTGAAACGCCGCGGGTCGAAATCCTTGCCGTGCGGTCAAAGTCGGGGTAGGCAGAATGCACACCATCCCAAAGACATGAGATCCACAATTCCCCCGTTGACCCGACGCCCGGCCTGGAAAGCCCTGCGCGCCCACTTCAAGAAAATCGAGAAGCTGCATTTGCGGGAGTTGTTCGCCGCGGACCCGAAACGGGGCCAACGCCTGGTCGCCGAGGGAGTGGGTCTGTTCCTGGACTATTCCAAGAACCGCGTCACTGATGAAACCCTCAAGCTGCTGGTGCGGCTGGCCGCGGAGTCGGGCCTGGAGGCAAGGCGCGACGCGATGTTTCAGGGGGAGAAGATCAACCAGACTGAAGGTCGCGCCGTGCTTCACGTGGCTCTGCGCGCACCGCGGGGGTCCACCATCCGGGTTGATGGGCGGAACGTGGTTCCGGAGGTTCATGAGGTGCTCGACCGGATGTCGGCCTTCTCGGATCGCGTCCGGAGCGGTGCGTGGAAGGGGCACACCGGCAGGCGGATCCGGAACATCGTGAACATCGGAATCGGAGGCTCGGACCTGGGTCCGGTCATGGCCTATGAGGCGCTCAAGCACTACAGCGAGCGCGGGCTCACCTTCCGTTTTGTTTCCAACGTGGACGGAGCGGATTTTGTCGAGACCACCCATGACCTCAAACCGGCCGAGACCCTTTTCATCGTCTCGTCGAAGACCTTCACCACCCTGGAGACGATGACCAACGCCGAGAGCGCCCGCGAATGGCTGGTCCGGGGCATGGGTGGCAAGGCTCATGCGGTGAGCAAGCACTTTGTCGCCGTGTCCACCAATGCCGACAAGGTGTCGGCCTTCGGGATCGACACATCCAATATGTTCGGCTTCTGGGACTGGGTCGGCGGGCGCTATTCGATGGATTCCGCGATCGGTCTGTCGAGCATGCTGGCCATCGGCCCGGACCATTTTCTGAAGATGCTGGCGGGATTCCATGCGATGGATGAGCACTTCCGCACCGCGCCGCTTGAGAAGAACCTGCCGGTGCTGATGGGGCTGTTGTCGGTCTGGTACAGCAATTTCTTCGGAGCGGAGACGATTGCTGTGTTGCCCTACGAGAACGATCTGAAGCGCTTTCCGGCCTATCTCCAGCAATTGACGATGGAGAGCAACGGGAAGTCCGTGACCCTGGATGGCGCCCGGGTCACCTACGAGACGAGTCCCATCTTCTGGGGTGAACCGGGAACCAACGGACAACACTCCTTCTACCAGTTGATTCACCAGGGCACCCGGATGATCCCCTGCGACTTCATTGCCTTCGGTCATGCCCTTGCTCCGTTGGGTCGGCACCACGATATTCTCATGGCCAATGTCTTTGCCCAGGCCGAGGCTCTGGCCTTCGGCAAGACGGCGGAGGAAGTCAGGGCCGAAGGTGTGCCTGAGGAGCTGGTGCCTCACAAGACGTTTGAGGGCAACCGTCCCTCGAACACCCTTCTGGCCGATCGGCTCACGCCGGAGGTCCTCGGCAAGCTGATTGCCCTCTACGAGCACAGCGTCTTTACCCAGGGCGCGATCTGGAATATCAATCCCTTCGATCAATGGGGTGTCGAGCTGGGCAAAGCGCTGGCTCAGCGCATCCTCCCGGAACTCGAGAGCGAGACTGCATCCAGGCTCAGGCACGACAGCTCCACCAACAACCTGATCCGCCGCTACCGGAAGATGAAGGGTGGAAAATGAAGGTCCGGAAACGCGCATGAAACCATCATCAACATCCGCGAATGCGGCGGCGGCCTTCAAGGAGGCGGCGGCCGTGCGTGCGGTGGATTTCGTCAAGTCCGGTATGAAGGTCGGGCTGGGCACGGGCAGCACGGCGGTTTTCGCCACCCGCCGTATCGGTGCCCTGTTGAAGTCGGGCGAACTGCGGGACATCATTGCCTTTGCGACCTCGAAGGCGACCGCCGAGGAGGCGAATCGCCTCGGGATTCCCATGATGGACGATGATCTGCCCGAAGATCTTGAACTGACGATCGACGGTGCGGATGAGGTCGATCCCGCAATGGACGTGATCAAAGGCGGCGGGGGTGCACTCCTGCGCGAGAAGATCGTGGCCCAGGTCAGCCGCCGGGTGATCATCGTGGTGGATGAATCCAAGCCCTCACCGCGCCTGGGCACGCACTGGCCGGTCCCGGTCGAGGTGATCACTTTCGGATGGATGTCCCAGGCCCGTTTTCTCGAAACCCTGGGCGCGCGATGGGAGATCCGGAAAGGCAACGACGGCCATCCGTTCGTGACCGACTCCGGAAATCGAATACTCGATTGTCATTTCGGTCCGATCGCCGATGCGCGGCATCTGGCCTCGCTTTTGAATGCCCGGGCCGGCATCGTCGAGCACGGGCTCTTCATCGGGCTGGCCACCGATCTGATTGTGGCCGGGGCGCAGGGCATCCACCATCGATCGCGGGAAGGGTGAGAGCTGGAATGACGGCAGCGCGCAACCGTTGGGCGCGCCGCAAAGGACGAAGGGCAGAGGATGAAGGGCCGAGTCTTTTTGTGTAGAGAGAGGCTCGGTGCCTCGATGAGATGGATAATCGAGGCATAAAGCCTCTCCTACCCGTGCGCATAGCGCCCGGAATGGAAAAATGGGTAATCGAGGCGTAAAGCCTCTCCTACCCGTGCGCATTGCGCCCGGAATGGGAAAATGGATAATCGAGGCATAAAGGCTCTCCTACCCGTGTGCATTGCGCCGAGAATGGAAAAGCCCGGAGTCACGCGAACGTGAACCCGGGCTTGTGAATCCCGATTGAGTGGAGTGGGCCGCTTATTCCGTGGCTGCGGCCGGGAGCTCAACTTTGACCAGACCGATGGCAAGAGCCTCGGTGTAGGTCACGACGACGGACTGGCCAATCCTCAGCTTGGGAAGATTGGACACATCGCGGACCTGAATCACGTTGAGGCCGCCAAGCGGACCCATCAGGGTCACCGTTTCGGTCGGGCGGTCGAGTCCCTCGATCGTGCAGACAGCCTTGATCATGCGAAGGGCGCCGGCACCTGGAGCCTGGTCCGCTTCGGTGCGTCCCGCATCCTCGGCAACCTGAAGCGGGTTTGCCATCTCGTCGGCGGTCGGCTCACGGAGCTCGAAGGCGAGGGAGAGGTAGTAGTCGGCTTCGACCGAATCCCCGACGGCGATCTCGTTGAGACGCTCGACTTCCGGCCCCGCCACGATGGAGATCTCCTTGCCGAGTTCGTCCTTCAGGGTGACCTCTCGGGTCTCGTAGTCGATGGCGGCAACCTTGGCCACCATCGAGACGAGAACGACGTCCTCGCGGGTCGGCACTGCCTCGTCCTCGGCCATGGCGAAAGTGTTGACCGAGGTCATGGAGGCAACCGCCACGGCCAGGGCGGCGGCGAGAATTCTGATAGTGTTTTTTGTGGTATTCATGATGAACAGTAAGGAGTTCAGGAGAACCTGATTGAACGGGTGATGACAAGCTTGATCGGGACTGGACCTTGGTACAGTCCGAATCGATTGGGTCGTATGCACCGAGACCAATATGCAAATATTGTCTCACGAAATTCATTTCTTCTGACATGGGCATCGCATCGGAACCCGAGTCCACGGGTTCGCATTTGTGGCAAGTCGAATCGTGAAATCCAGCGGTCATGGACGGTTCCGTTTGTCGACGATCTGATGACCCGAATGAGGACTATGGTCCGGCCATTTCCGGCTCGCAGTTCGCCCGGGAATCTGTCTTCTCGATCTTCCTGGCTCGTAGATCGCGTGACGGCCATCGACACAGTACTACCATGATTGCAGTCATAAATCCCAAAACCCTTCCCCCGCGGTTACGATCCAGCCCGACTCGATGGCGGCTCGCGACCGTTCTTCTCGCTCTCCCGCTCTGGGCCTCGCAGGCGCACGCCTCGATTTTCAAAGGAGAGGCGCTCGACAAAGTTGCAGACATCCTGTCGTGGGTCGTTCTGATCGTGGCGCCCGTCGTCGGGCTGGCCGTCTTCTGGATCGTTCACATTCTGCCCGAGAAGATCGCCGAGAAGAGAAAACACCCTCAGGCAAAGGCGATTCAAACCCTTTGTCTCCTATCGCTGGTCTTCGGCGGTCTGCTCTGGCCCATCGCATGGCTCTGGGCCTACAGCAAACCGGTTCTCTACAAGATGGCCTACGGCACCGACAAGGTGCCCCACGGCGAAGGGGACCATGGCGACGGCGCGCAGGCCGACGAGGAAGAGACGGCCGAAGTCGATCGCCTCCGTCAGCGCATTGCCGAGCTCGAGTCCAAATTGAGCGGCAAGGGCGCAACCGAAGGAGGAAAGGCCTGAACCATGGAAATCCTATTGCTCGGTATTTACTCGTTCTTCGTCTGGCTGATCTTCTTCAAGTTCAAGTGGCTCCCCTGGAATATCATCAGCCAGGTAATCGTCATCACCCTCCCGATCGTCGCCATCGCGATGTTGATACTCCTGCTCAACATCGCCGCGCCTTCGTCGCACGACATCCGGGTCGTCAACTACGTCGTCCCCATCAATACGCCAGTCCGCGGCCTGGTCACCGAGGTGCCCATCGAGCCGAACCGCCCGATCAAGAAAGGGGATGTTCTCTTCAAGATCGACCCCGCTCCGTATGAGATCGAGGTGAAGAGCTACGAGGCCCAACTCAAACAGCTTCAGATTCAACTGGTTACCGCCCAGGCAAGCGCGCGCAACATGGAGGAGACGCTCAAAGGCGCGATCGGCCAGAAAGACGTCATCAATTCGAGACTTGATCTGGCCCAGCTTCGGTTGAAGCAGTTCAAGGAGCTGGCCGATTCCGGTGCCGGCAACAAATTCGATTACCAGAAGGCCCAGGCCGATGTGCTGGACCTTGAAGGCCAACTCGCCTCGGTCGGGGCAACTGAGGCCCAGGCCCGCGAGAAGCTTTCGGCCAGGTCCGACGACGGCGAACAGGATGAGGTTGCCAACGTGCGGGCCCAGATCGCCCGTGCGGAAGCGCAGCTGGCGGACGCCCGATGGAGTCTCAGCCAGACCACCTACTACGCGCCGGCCGATGGCCGCGTCGTCGCCCTGACCCTGCGGCCCGGCGCGATGGCCGTTCCCCTGCCCATGGCGCCGGCCATGAACTTCATCGAGGACGAGGGCTGGATTCTCGCCATCTACCACCAGAACGAGGTCCGCAAGGTCGCACCCGGTCAGGAGGCGGAGGTCGCCTTTGCCATGTATCCGGGCAAAATCGTCAAGTGCACCGTGGACTCCATCATGTGGGCCACCGCACAGGGGCAACTGCCCATCGGCTCGATGAACGGAACGGGCGGCGTCGCGCCCATCCCGCCCAATTCCCTCGCGGTTCGTCTTCTGCCGGCCGGCAGGGACGAAGAGCTCTTTCTCGCGGCAGGGGCACACGGCGCCGGTGCCATCTACACCGACAGCGGTCATATGATTCACATTATCCGCAAGGTTATGGTGCGGATCACTGCCAAGCTCAATTGGCTCATCCTCAAGTTGCATTGAGACCCGCCCATGCACACGCTCTCCAAAGCATTCGGCATCCTTCTCGGGGCTGCCCTTCTGGCCGGTTGCGCCACCAAGGCTCCGCCTGAACTGACCGAGATTCAGCAACAGGCCGGAGTCGTCGGCGACCTGGAGCCGACCAGTGAGTGGAAAGAAACAGTGGCTTCCGGGCCGATCGCCGACAACTGGTTGGCGACGTTCAAGGACCAGCAACTCGATGCCCTGATCACCGAGGCGATGGCCAAGAATCCGGATCTGCGCATTGCGTCCACCAAGGTGGAACAGGCGGTTCAATACGTCGAGCTCTCCAAAGCCGCCCTTCGGCCGTCACTGAGTATCTTCGGCATCGGCGGCCTCAACCTGGGGGGGGGCGACATCAGTTCACCGCTCCAGGGCGGCTCGTTCCGCGCGTCCTGGGAACCCGATCTGTGGGGCCGCTTGCGCTATGGACGAAATGCCACCGAGGCCAGCTATGCCTCGGTCCAGGCCGATTATGAGTTCGCCCGCCAGTCGCTCGCCGCCATGGTGGCGAAGGGATGGTTTACCGCCAGTGAAACCTGGCAACAGCAGACGATCGCGGACGATCTGGTTGCCGCTGCCGAAAAGCTGCTGGAACTCGCGGACGAGCGTTACCGAATCGGCGCCGGCAATGAACAGGATGTGGCGCTCGCACAGGCCAACCTCGGGAGCTATCGCGACAATGCGCGCCAGGTGCGACTTGCCCATCAGCAGGCACAGCGTTCCCTCGAATTGCTCCTTGGACGTTATCCGGCGGCCGAACTCTCAGTCCGTCCGGATCTCGTCGAACTGCCACCGGATATTCCCGCCGGGTTGCCGTTGGAGATGTTGGAGCGCCGGCCGGACATGGTCGCGGCCGAACGGAGAGTCGCCGCTGCCTTCAATCGGGTGGGTGAGGCCAGGGCCGCCCGGTTGCCGCGCATCATCCTGAACGCGAATGCCTCTTATATTTCCAGTGAAATCCTCGAGCTTCAGCCGGATTATGAGAACCCGTCCTTCGGCGCCGGCGCCACACTCATTGCCCCCATTTATGACGGCGGCCAGCTCAAGACACAGGTGACCATCCGCACGCTCGAGCAGAAGGAGGCGGTCGCCCACTACGCCCGGCAGGCGTTGGAGGCACTTGGTGAGGTCGAAAACATCCTGGCGACCAGCCGGTCCCTCGCGGACCGGGAGAAGATCCTTACCCGCGTTCTGGCCGAAAACGAACGCGCGCTTGCCATGGCCCAGACCAGCTACCGGATCGGCTCAGGCGATCTGCGCGCCGTGCAACAGCAAAAGCTCAACGTTCAGGCGGCACGTCTCGCCCTTCTGCGGGTCCGGAGCGAGCAGCTCAGTCAACGCGTCAATCTGCACCTCGTCCTGGGTGGAAGCTTCGAGCCGGTCACCGACGTTTAGGCCAACGCGACCACCACGCAGAACGGTGTGATGACCCAATGAGCCGAATCCCGGTTTCATCTCCATGATCAAGACCCTGAAGGCCGCGAAATCCGACAAACCCGAAAAGCTCAAGAACAAGGAGTACACCAGTAAGCTGCGTGAGCTTCAGGGCGAGCTCTGCCATCTGCAGGAGTGGGTCAAACACAAGGGACTGCGGGCCATAATCGTCTTCGAAGGACGCGATGGCGCCGGCAAGGGAGGGACGATCAAAGCCATCACCGAACGGGTCAGTCCCCGCGTTTTTCGGGTCATCGCGCTGCCGGCTCCTTCGGACCGGGAGAAGTCGCAGATGTACATCCAGCGCTACATCAAACATTTTCCAGCCGCGGGCGAAGTCGTCATTTTCGACCGGAGTTGGTACAACCGCGCCGGAGTCGAAAAGGTGATGGGGTTCTGCACCAAAGAACAACACAAGGAGTTTCTCCGCATCTGTCCGTTCATCGAGGGACAGATTGTCAAATCCGGAATCATCCTGCTCAAGTACTGGCTGGAAGTGAGTGACAAGGAACAGGCGCGCCGGTTCGTGGCCCGGGTGACGGATCCGGTGCGCCAGTGGAAACTCAGTCCGATGGACCTCCCTTCGCGCAGCAAGTGGTACGAATATTCACGGGCCCGCGACGAGATGCTGGAGGCGACCGACACGGAGGAAAACCCCTGGTTCATCCTGCGCTCGGATGACAAGAAACGCGCCCGGCTCAACTGCATCACCCATCTGCTCGGGCAGATTCCCTACAAGAAGGTGCCTCGGGAGAAGATCAGGATTCCCGATCGCTCCAGGAAACATGCCTATGACGACAAGGCATCGTTGAAGGGGCGAAGGTTTGTTGAGGAAAGGTTCTGACCAAGATACTGGGTACCTTTGAGCCCGCCATGGCCACAACACCGGTCTCTTCCTCCAAGCGCGCCCTCGACCCGAATGAACGCATTTCCGAAGTTCTCTTCGGATTGATCATGGTGCTGACCTTCACCGGCTCGCTCAGCGTGGCGGATGCGGGCGGTGATGATGTGCGAGTCATGCTGATCGGTGCGTTGGGCTGCAACTTCGCCTGGGGCATCATTGACGGCATCTTTTACCTGATGGGCAGCTTGGCCGAAAAGGGCAGCAACCTCATGACCTATCGGGCGGTGAGAAGTGAGCCGGATCCCCGGAAGGCCCGCGATCGGCTTGCGCAGGCCATGCCTTCGGTCATTGCATCCGTCCTCACGCCGGCGGAGCTGGATGGGGTGCACCAGCGGCTGCGTGACCTGCCTGAGCCTCCGGCGCGGGCCCGATTGGCGCAGGACGACTGGCGTGGGGCGGTGACCGTCTTCATCCTGGTGGTTCTATCCACCTTTCCCGTCGCGATCCCCTTCATTTTCATGGACGAAATCCTTCCGGCCATGCGTGTTTCCAACGCGATTGCCATTGTGATGCTGTTCGGCACCGGGTTTGCCTATGCCCGCATCGTGGGCGGCAATCCGTGGCTGCTGGGGTTCGCCATGGTGATACTAGGCAGTATTCTTGTCAGCATGACCATTTTCCTGGGAGGCTGATTGGTGATGCGCGACGTCAGTCTGGTATTGTTGGCCTTGGTCCTGGGCAGCCCGACGGCGATGGCGCAGGAAGTCGCGAAGGAAACTGCCGAACCGCTGGGTTCGAGTCTGATGGACGACGGGTGGCTCGACCTGAGCGGTTTCCTCGACAAGAAGTTCGGGTTTCTGCCGCTGGCGGTCCCGATCACCGAGCCGGCGGTCGGCTACGGGATCGGCGGAGGTGTCGCCTTCCTCGACAAGCCGTTCGGCGAGGCGCGGAAGGAATTCTCCCGCCCCAATGCCACCTTCGCCGGGGGCTTTGCGTCAGAGAATGATTCCTGGGGATTGATCGTGGGCGATATGCGCCAGTGGGAGGACGGCCGATTGCAGACCCTGGCCGGAACGGTTCATGCATCGGTCAATCTCGACTTCTACGGTATCGGTTCGGACGATACATTGGGAGAGGAGCCCAGGAGTTACAATCTTGAGCCGACCGGAGGGATGGTCCAGGGGAAATACCGCCTAGGTGAGTCACGGGTCTTTGCCGGGTTCGGTTATGCCCTGGCCTCGATCGCCGTTTCTTTCGACTCTCCCGGGGGCGCGCCCGGTCTGCCCGGTGATTCGGGAACCTCGAATGTGGGCGGACTCAGTCCTTCGCTCACCTACGATACGCGGGACAATATCTTCACCCCGATCAAAGGGACCTACCTTGAGGCGAGCCTGGGGCTCTTCACCGAGTGGCTCGGTTCGGACGGCGATTTCCGGCGGTCGAACCTCATCGCGATGCACTACCTGCCTCTCCGGGACAAGTGGACGTTGGGGCTGCGGGGGCAGATCACCACCAGTTCGGAAGAGACCCCGTTCTACCTGCGGCCGTTCGTCTACCTGCGCGGGGTGCCGGCCATGCGGTATCAGGGAGAAGACATGGCACAGCTTGAGGCGGAGTTGTGCTGGCAATTCTGGGAGCGCTACAGCCTGGTCGGGTTTGCCGGCACCGGAGCCGCCTGGAACGAATGGACGAAGTTCGAACGCAGACAATCGGTGGTGGCGGGTGGGGGCGGCTTTCGCTACGAGATCGCCCGGGAATATGGGATTCACGCAGGATTGGACGTGGCGTTCGGCCCCGAGAACACAGCCATCTATATTTAAGTCGGAAGAGCCTGGATGCGGCCATGAACCTGATCCTCATCTTTCTCGTCCTCCTCTTTGTGCACAGTCTCGTGTCGGGACGGCTGGAGCGGACGATTGTGACCACCCCGATTGCCTTCGCGGTGGTTGGGATGCTGACGTACTTTATCCTCCCGTCTCCTCTTGACTTCAGGGCGGACCACGAGGTCTTCCTCACCGTGGCCGAGATCGGGCTTGTCCTGCTGCTCTTCACTGATGCCAGCCGCACCGGTCTGCGGGAATTGATGCGGATCGGGGCGTTGCCCGGTCGCCTTCTGAGTGTCGGGATGCTGCTGACCATCGTGCTGGGGGCCATTGCCGCAAAGCTGGTTTTTCCGGCTCTCACGATTTGGGAAGCCGGCATTCTTGCCGCCATTCTCGCACCGACCGATGCCGGCCTGGGGCAGGTCATCGTGAACAGTCCGCGAGTACCGTTGAAGATCCGGGAGGCGCTCAATGTGGAAGCGGGTCTCAATGACGGACTTTCCGTTCCTTTTCTCCTTTTCTTCATCGCCCTCGCGGATCCTTCCGCCGACGGCAGCCAGACCCGGCTGGTGCACTTTGTGGTGGAGCAGCTTGGTTACGGATTCCTGGTCGGTGCGGGCATTGGCCTGGTAGGCGGAGGATTGTTGGGACGGGCTCACCGCCGGAAATGGATCGCCCATGGATGGTTGCAGCTCGGGGTCGTGGTCCTGCCGGTCATGTGTCTTCTCGTTTCCGAGCGGGTGGACGCAAGCCCCTTCATAGCGGCTTTCGTGGCGGGTCTCGCCGTGCAGGTCGGATTCAAGGATGCGTCGAAGCACAGTGTCGAGTTCACCGAGCAATGGGGTCAGGTCTTCAATCTCGCGGTCTTTTTTCTCTTCGGATTGCTGGCCGCGCATGCCTTGCCGGAGTTGACCTGGATGCACGCCCTCTATGCCGTCCTCAGCCTCACCGTGGTGCGAATGCTCCCCGTGGCAGTCGCGCTGATCCGGACCCGTCTGAGCCGTTCAACCGTCCTTTTCATGGGCTGGTTCGGACCACGGGGCCTGGCCTCCATCGTGCTCGGGCTGGTCTATCTGGGCCAGGAGATGCACCAAACCGGAGAGGGAACCATCCGTCTGGCGGTGATGCTGACGGTCCTTTGCAGCATCCTGGCCCACGGCGCCACCGCCTTGCCGGGGACGAAGCTCTACGCTCGGAAGGTGACCACGCTGTCGTCCGACGCCCCCGAGCTTGGCGGGGTCAAAGACGAATAGAGCTCCGAGGTTCCGGAGCTTCTTCCCAGGGTGGAACCGCGACATGACACGCCTCTTGCCCACCTGAATTCCGCGATGCAGCGGCGGTGCCCAGGAATCCACCGGTTTGCGGAAGGTTCGTCGCTGCGGAGAAGGCAAGAAGGGGAAATGGGCAAAAGGTCAGTCAGAGCTCGAAATCACCCTTTCCGAGCTATCGATCCATGGCGGGCCAGACGGGATTTACCGTGTGAAGAATCGGAATCGGTTCACTCATCTGTCACGGGCGTGGGCTGCCTGAGGCAAGGGGAGACACTTTCACGAGGTCATCCCGACAACATTTGTTGAGTCCGGGAACGGACCGATCGGAAAGGCACGAACCCGCGACAGCAGACTGCCTTCCCGATCCTGGAAAAAGCTTGTTTCGGTAGCCGACTATTCGGCCATAGCCCGTTGAATTCGGGACCTATTCATGGCTAGATCGGCTTCCGCTTTGATCGCCTCTCCGATCGGCATGACCTCAAGCTCCACCTTGAGTATCCTGCCGGTGAAGGCATTGTTGCGTTCCTCATAATCGGTCGTGACCGGCGTGGCGTCGTCCATGCCAACGCCTGCCGTCTCGTCCGCCGAGAAGATGGCCATCTGTGTGCGCTCGATGCGGCCGCTGGCGACCTGCTCGCCGTTGACGAGAATGCTGGCGATACCGCCCTTGCCGACTCCGCCGCCGTCGTAGTCGAAATTCATGCGTATGGTCGCCTTGCCTGCGGCCAATGCCGTGGGGGCCGCGACCTTGTATTCCTGGAGTCCGAGGAAGTTGTAGCAATAGGTCGGCTTGCCGTCCTTGAGATAGAGGCTCCAGCCGCCGAAGCGCCCGGCTTGGGCGATGACGACGCCATTGGCGCCGCCGGCGGGGATCTCCAGGTCGGCCGTGATGGAGTGTGAGCGATTCTTCAGATTGAGGAAAACGTTTTCGCTCATGCCACCCATGCCCTCGGAGAGGGTGAGCGAGGTTCGGTCCCCCATAAGGTCGGGCCGACCCGCTGTCTCCGCGACGATGCGTTCGAGCAGGCGGTCGTCGATGGGTAACACGCGATACTTCGAAGCTTCCTTCATGAAGATGTCTTGCAGTTCCTTGAGCTTGGCCGGATTGGTTTCGGCGAGGTTGTCGGTCAAGCTGAAGTCGGCGCTCGTGTCGTAGAGTTCCCACACGTCATCCTGCAGCTTCCTCCGGGGCACTTTCTCCCACGGTGCGCGGTGGACGGTGCCGGCAAACCAGCCGTCATGGTAGATGGCTCGGTTGCCGAAGATTTCGAAATACTGAGTCGTGCGGGTGCTCTTCGTGTCAGGCTGGGCGAAGGAGTAAATCATGCTCACGCCTTCCATGGGAGACTGGACGGTACCGTTGACGCTCTTGGGCTCGGGCAGGCTGGCGGCTTCGAGCACGGTGGGGGCGACGTCGATGACGTGATGCCACTGCGAGCGCACCTGGTTGGTGGCTTTGATACCCTTGGGCCACGAGACGATCATGCCATTGCGCGTGCCGCCGTAGTTGGAGGGCATCTGCTTGGTCCACATGAAGGGCGTATCGCCGGCGACGGCCCAGCCCGCAGCCATGTGCGGGTAAGTCGTCGGTCCGCCCCATTCGTCGTAGTGCTTGAGCATTTCCTGCACGGTTTCCTGCACGTTGTTAAAGTAAGTCATCTCGCTGAACATGCCGTCCATGCCACCCTCGGCACTTGTGCCGTTGTCGCCGAGGATGTAGAAGATGAGGGTGTTCTCCAGCTGGCCGGTCTCGCCGACGGCGTCGAAGAGGCGGCCGATCTCGTCATCCGCGTATTCCCCGAACGCGGAATAGACCTCCATCTGCCGGGCAAAGAGCTTCTGCTCGTCGGCGTTCAGTTGGTCCCAATCCTTGATGGCCACGGGTTTGTTGGCCAACTTCGTGCCCTTTGGCACCACGCCCAGCTCGATCTGCCGCGCCAGCGTTTCCTCGCGCAGCTTGTCCCATCCCTGGTCAAAACGACCCTTGTTCTTCGCGATCCATTCCTGTGGCACATGATGCGGCGCATGGGTCGCACCCGGTGCGAAGTAGATGAAGAAGGGCTTGTCCGGCGTGAGCGCCTTTTGGAACTTCATCCAAGAGATGGCCTGGTCGGTCATGTCGGTCATGAAGTTGTAGCCGGGGTAGTGCGGCGTGGGGATGCGGGCCATGCCGTCGTAGAGCGTTGGATTCCACTGGTCAGTCTCGCCGCCGAAGAAGCCGTAGAACTTGTCAAAGCCTGAGCGCGTGGGCCAGCGGTCGGTTGGGCCGGAGACGCTCACCTCCCAGGGTGCCGTCTCGTGGTTCTTTCCAAAGAAGGCGGTACTGTAGCCATTCAGGCGCAGCATTTCCGCGAGCGGCGCCACGGCGCCGGGTCGCTGCCCGGTATTGCCCGGAAAGCCCGTGGCCGTCTCCGTGATGCTGCCCATGTTGTTCATGTGGTGATTGCGGCCCGAGAGCAGGGCTGTCCGCGTGGGCGAGCAGAGCGCGGTGGTGTGGAACTGGTTGTAGCGCAGGCCCTGCTTCGCAAGGCGCTCGGCCGACGGCATGCGCACCGGCCCGCCGAAGGCGCTCGGCATGCCAAAGCCCATGTCATCCACGAGCACGATGAGGACATTCGGCGCACCGGCCGGTGCCTTGATCTCGAAGCGCGGCGGAGTGACGGCGTCGCGGGCGTCGAGAACGGTGCTGCGCGGGTAGTCCGGCTCTGCGATTGGCAACGAGGTCCGATTGAGCTGATACGGTGTGGGCGCTGCCGGTGTCTGCCCGTCAGCCCCAAATCCTGCGAGGGTGAACGCGGCGTAAATGAGGGCCGCGAGAGATGCGTTGAGGGGTTTTCTCGTATTCATGGGCATGGTATTGGCGGGTCTGTGAGATCCGAGGTGGTCCGTGGAACCCCGATGATACACCCATCGCCTGTGTCCATGTCGACAACCATCTCGAAGCCCATGCTCCGAACGGGGCGCAATCAGCTTCAATTGGGCGGGTGGGAAGTCCGCCGCGACGCAGGCAGCGCAAGCCGGGGAGTCGGATCAGCTCGCAGTCGGCCGGGTGACGTGCAGACCGGTGGGCGAGATGTTGGCGATGGCGAGTTCGTTCCTGGCTTCCCGGGCGCTGATGAACTGCTTCACGTCATCGTTCAGCCATTCGTCATGCAGTCCACGTTCTTCCGCCACGTGGGCGACCAGTCGCCGGGCAACGTCGGGTGGATGGACGATGGCATCAACATCCTTCGTAGCCATTCGTGCTTCGTAGGCGGGCAGCATGAGGGCACCACCAGAGAGAGTCATTTCCAGGCGCACTCCCTCGTTCGCAACCAGTTGGGACAGTCGGCCGAGGGCGCTCTCAGTTTCCCTACGGGTCAATATCTCCAGTGGAAAATTCCAGAATGAAACTTCACAGTGCATCAATGGTGACTGGGTAACTCCATATCGACATTACATTTCGGGCAGTTCACGATCACGACCATGAAAGTCCTCTTCATTGGCGGCACCGGGGTCATCAGCTCGGCCTGCGCACCCCTGGCTCTCGAGCGTGGGATCGACCTCTGGCTGCTCAATCGCGGGCAGAGTCACCGTCCGGAACCGGCCGGGGCCCATGTGGTTCATGGCGACATCCGGAACCCGGATTCCGTCCGCAAAGCGCTGGGGGCCGGGAAGTTCGATGTCATTGTCGACTGGATCGCCTTCACCCCGGAGCACATCGAGACCGACCTGGCCCTTTTCCGGGACCGGACGAAACAGTTTGTCTTCATCAGTTCCGCATCCGCCTACCAGACTCCGCCGGCCCGGCTTCCGGTGACGGAGGACACCCCATTGGAGAATCCCTTCTGGAAGTATTCCCGGGACAAGATCGCCTGCGAGAACCGGCTGATGGAAGCCCACCGCAAGGAAGGATTTCCCGTCACGATTGTGCGGCCGTCCCACACTTACGACCGGACCATGATTCCCCTGAGCGGCCGCTATTCGCCGATCGCGCGCATGAAGGCGGGCAAACCGATCGTTGTCCATGGCGACGGGTCATCGCTCTGGACCCTGACCCATCACACCGATTTCGCCCGGGGATTCGTCGGTCTGCTCGGTCATTCCGGGGCGATCGGCGAAGCCTTTCACATCACGGCCGACTTCTACCTGACCTGGGATCAGATCGCCCGGGAACTGGCCCGCGCGCTCGGGGTCGAGGCCCGGATCGTCCACGTGCCCTCGGATACGATTGCCGCCCATGACCCGTCCCTGGGCGCGGGGCTGCTCGGCGACAAGACCCACAGCATGATCTTCGACAACTCCAAGGTAAAGCGGCTCGTCCCCGATTTCCGGTGTCGCATCCCGTTTTCCCACGGCGCCGATGAGATCATCGCCTGGCACGAGGCAGATCCGGCGCGACAGTCGTTCGACCCGGAATTCGACGCCCTGACCGATCGCCTGATCGCGGCTCAGGAAAAAGCCCGGCCGTAACCAGGACCGTGCACTCCCCAGGTGCGGGATCGCGGCCTGTGGAAAGGCGCGCCCGACGGGAACGGACGGCCGATCTGCAAGTGTCTCTGAGCGGAGCCGCACTGACAGCCTTCAAGACACAGATCGATGGGAAAGTGCCCGAATGGATGCTTGCCGCTCGCCCCAGGTTGGCCAGACTGGAGGGGAATCGCCGTCACCTATGCCCACTCATCCGTCTTATCCGGTTGGAGGATTCCATCCGGATTCCGCCGTGCTTTGCCAAGCGCTTGAAGCGATTGGCGTGAAGAGCCCGCATACCCACAAACCTTTGACTGAATCCCTCGTCTTCGGGTTAGCCGGAGGTGTCGGGGCCGGGTATTCGTTCTGTCCCTCGATTTCAAACCGGTCCCTGAGTGGAGTGGCGGTGGTCGGGCGCCACCTGGCCCAGGCTACGAACACGGCCTGGTTTGAGGGGCCGCTGAAGCGACTTGAGCTGGAGTATGAGGTGACCCGGGCGACCACGCCGGGACAGGCGCTGAAGAACCTGAAGGCCCAGTTGAAGATGGGTGGGCCGGTTATTGTGCTTTGCGGGCGGGACGCGCTTCCCTGGTTCGGGGAGGCGAACGATGGAGGCGATCTTTTCATGTATTCGCTTCTCGTCCACGAGATCGTCGCCTCGGACGAAGTCGCTCTGGTCAGTGATTGGGCCGGGGCCATACATCGTCTGCCCCTGAAGATCCTGGCCAAGTCCCGGGGGCGGATCGCCAGCCAGAAGTACGCGACGATCCGGATCGAGCCCAGGGAGCAAACCGATCTCGGTCCGGCTGTTCTCGAGGGTGTGGCCGCCTGTGTCCAGGGACTTGAAAACCCCAGGGTGAAAACCTATTCCTTCGAAGGATGGGAGCTCTGGTCCAGGATGATGGGACCGGGAAAGAGCAAGAAGGCCTGGCCGGTTGTCTTCCCGGATGGGACGATCTTTCGGGCTCTGCGCGATGTCTTCTGTTCGATCGAAACGGTTGGAACGGGTGGAGGGCTCTTCCGGCCGGTTTTCTCACGCTTCATGCATGAGGCGAGTTTCATCACTGGACAGCGGGCGTTCTCGGAGGTCGCTTCGAGTTACCGGCGCCTGGGGGAAGGTTGGAGTGCTTTGGCTGAGTTTTCCCTGCCCGACCGGGTGGAGATCTTCCGCGAAACCAAGAATCTGCTGCGGAAGCGTCGGCGGGCCTATGAGCGGGAAGGGCCGTGCGAGGAGTACCTGGAATGCACAGCGGAGTTGAACAAACTCGATATCTCGGTGGTGGAAGACTTTCCGCTCGATCCGGAGGAAACATCGGAATTGCTCGCTGTTTTGTGCACTGAGCTGGGGCGACTCGTAGTCGAGGAACGGGCCGCTGTCCGGGAACTTGCCGCGGCCGGTGGGGTGGAAGTCGGGGCGTAGGGTCGGGTTGTCCACGAAGGACACGAAGGTTCACGAAGAGGGATTGGGGAGAGGGGATTCACACCCGCTTCGCTCAAGGTAACGAAGGTAACGAAGGTAACGAAGGGCGGAAGGGAATGGAAGTCGGGGTTTCGGGAGGGTGTGGGAAGGACACGAAGAGCGGGAGGGGATGCAGTGGTGCGTTCGCGGTTCTCAGCCAATCGGAGACTTGTCACATTGCCTACAACCGGTTTCTTCCTGCACCCTTTTATGCCAGGACTGCGTCGCAGACGTCGATCAGGCGCCTGCGCAGGGGGAGGGCCTGCTCGGCGAAGGCGCGCTGGTGGGTCTCGTAGGCCAGGCGGCCCCCCGGGGTTTCAATCCTGATGGGTTCGTAATCGTATTGGGAAAGATCATACGGGCTGGCCCGCATGTCGATTTCCCGGATCCGGAAGGCCAGGGCGAGGGTGTCGAGGAGCAGCTCGGATGACGACCAGGGCAGCAGTTTGCCGGTCCACTTGAAGAGGTCCATGTTGACATGGAGGCAGCCCCGCTGCTCGTGGACGATGCGGTCGTCGGGGCCGGGCTGGATCCGGTTGAGCGGCCGTGCCTCCGGGGTGAAGAAGCGGAAAGCGTCGAAGTGGGAGCAGCAGATCGGACCGGTCTCGACCACCCGGGCGATCTCCTCTTCTGAAAGACGGAGGGGGACGGCTGCGTGGCGCCGGTCCGGACTCCGGTAGACCATGGCCCATTCGTGCAGGCCGAAGCAGGCGTATTGGGGCGGGCGTGAGACGCAGGCCTGGAGCAGGGACCGGATCCAGCGGACAGCTTCAAGGCGGCCGGGTGCGTTCGAGCCGGGGAGGGCGGCGACCCCGTCGTGGGTTTGCTGATAGCCCCTACGCTGGAGGAAGCGTTCAGTGCCGGGACCCTGGAGGACGACCCCGATCCCGGGATGCCACTGACGGAGCCGGCCGGGGCGGATCGAGTAGTAGTCGAAAAGGAAGTCGTGAACCGGATGGATTTCGTGGCGGGCCCGCCGGCGCTGGTGGGCACCGATGAGGGCCCCGACGCGTTCGAGATGGGCTTGTTCGCGTGCCTGCCACTCATTCATTGCGAGAGAAAGGGTTAGTCCGGAATGGCAATGATAAGGGGTATTCAGGGGGGATCACGAGATGTAGCCGCGGCAGTCTCTTGCCGCGAATCCACGTTAACACGCCCCAAGAGACTGGGGCCACTACACCAGACAAATGCACGAACAAGAACTGCAAGTCCCGACCCCTTTGGCCGGGGTTGCTATTTGGGGACAGGTTCATTCCCTTGGCGCGATGGATTCACGCATGTCAGGCGCTGATTGGGATGGCCGCTACCGGGAAGGCACGACCCCTTGGGACAAGGGTTTCGGCGCGCCGCCCCTGGCGGAGTTTCTTGATCGCCATCCCGTGGCCGGCCGGGTGCTCGTGCCGGGTTGCGGGCGTGGACACGATGTCCGGTTGCTGGCGGCGCACGGGGCACAACCACTGGGAGTCGACATCTCGGGACTGGCCGTTGAACAGGCCCGGGCGTTCCCGAAAGCGGGCTTGGAGGAATACAGGGTGGACGATTTTCTTGCTGCCGGATTTGGGGCCAACGGATTTGAGTGGGTCTTCGAGCATACCTGTTTCTGCGCGATCCATCCCAATGAACGGCCGGCCTATGTCGAGGCGGTTCGCAAGTCCCTGAAACCGGGCGGGCATTTTCTGGCGATCTTCTATGTCAACATCGAGAATACGGAGGGCCCGCCGTTTCCGATCAGCGAGGCCGGGATCGACCGGCTCTTCCATCCTCTCTTTGAAACGCTTGAGTCGTGGATGCCCGGCCGATCCTACCCGGAGCGGTCCGGCCGGGAGTCGATGCGCCTGATGCGGAAGAAGTGAGGGAAGGGGCGAAGTCTTCAGGGCTTCGGAAGGAATTTTCGAGATGTAGCCGCGGCAGTCTCTTGCCGCGGAACCACGGCGGATTCCAGTTAAGGGCTATCCAGGAAGGACACGAAGTTTCAGGAAGTGGGATTGGGAAAGGGGATTCACACCCTCTTCGCTTAAGGTAACGAAGGTAACAAAAGGTGTTCGAGGCTTTGGGTTTGAAGGTCTTGTGAAGAACACTCAGCTCCAAACGGACGGACAGATTGGACCGGTTCAGAGCCGAAGAACCGACTGAACCTGATCCCATACAGATTTCTCCTTCGTTCCTTTCGTTACCTTAAGCGAAGAGGGTGTGAGATCTCATTTCAAAACCCAAATCATGAATCGTGGCGGATATGGAGGAGAAACTTTTCCTGGAAGAAGGGATTCGGGGAGATTTCGGAGAGGATGTAGACATGGTCGGGTTGGTGGCCGGAGGATGCAAGTTCCTCGCGCCAGGCGGTGCCCTTGAAGTAGAGCCAACCGTTGGCGACCGATCCGGCCTGGCCGGGCCGGATGAGGTGGCGGGTCCACTCCAGAAAGCGGGGCAGGGCGGTGACGGCCCGGCCGAGGACGTAATCGAAGCGGCCCTTCATCGTCTCGGCCCGGACCTGGCGGGCGGTGAGATTGGACAGGCCGAGTTCACCGGCCATGGCCTGAACGGCGCGGATCTTCTTGCCGACCGAATCGACGAGGGTGAATTCCACCTCAGGGAAAACAATGGCCAGGGGGATGCCGGGAAGACCGCCGCCGGTGCCGACATCGAGGACCCTGGCACCCGCAGAAAAGGTGACGAAGCGGGTGAGGGCGAGGGCGTGAAGGAGATGGTGGTCGACCAGGTGATCGATATCCTGCCGGGAGATTAGGTTGATCCGGCTGTTCCATTCGCGCATGAGGGTTTCCCACTGTGCGAAGCGGGCGATCGCCGAGGACGGGAGTTCGGGAAAGGTCTCGGTGACGGCATGCATGCAGGCAGGATCGGAGTCGCCGGCTTCGGCGGACACAATCTTTTTAGAAGGGGTCGGGCTTTGTCGTTTTCTTGCGGGGAGGGGATTCACACTCGCTTCGCTTAAGGTGACGAAGGTAACGAAGAGCGGACGAGGACGGTGTTCGTTTCGGGATCTTGTTGCAGTGGTGGCTCCAGATGAACATTGCAGGCAGCTGTAGGAGAGGCTTCACGCCTCGAATAGCTGTTGGATCGAGGGATAAACCCTCTCCTACACTTTGATCAAACTGTTGGATCGAGGCATAGTGCCTCTCTCCCCGCCGGCGCCAATCTGGTCTGCCCCTTCCTATTGTCGGTTGACCTCGGAAGTCCGTCCGATAAGCCTGCCCTGATGCGCGAGCGCGTCTTTTCGGGCGGGAACCTCCTCCAGATCTCCATGCCGATCGGGGGCATCGGGGCGGGTTGCATCGGCTTCAACGGGATCGGGGGGCTCCAGGATTTTTCCATCCGCAACCATCCGGAGCGATCGGCGCTGCCGGACGGTCATGGTTTCTCCCAATCCGCCTTCGCCCTGTTACGGGTCGGCGGTGACCATCCGGTGACCCGATTGGTCGAGGGGCCCTTTCCGCCGGAGAAGATCTATGCCCAGGGTCTGAAGGCGCAGGGCTTTCGGGAGAGCGGACACGAGGGCCTGCCGCGCTTTCGGAAGTGTCGCTTTTTCGGCGCCTATCCCTTCGGCCGGGTGGAGTTGGGCGATCCGTCGATTCCGCTCGAAGTGACGGTCGAGGCCTTTAATCCCTTCATTCCCGGCGATGCGGTGGCCTCGGGCCTGCCCTGTGCGATCCTCGAATACCGTTTTTCCAATTCGACCCCGGAGCCGGTTCCGCTGGAGTTCTCCTATCATCTCTCCCATCCGGTCTTTCCGGATGGGAAGGGCGCGGAGGAAGCCGCCCCGAATACGGTGATTGATGAGCGGGGAGTCAGCTTTGCCTCGGCCGGCGATCCGTCGTCCGCCCGTTTCGGGAGCGCCACGCTTTCCGTGGTCGGGCAGGCAGCCTCGGTCAAGGCATCGTGGTTCCGGGGCGGCTGGTTCGACGGGATCTCGGTGCTTTGGCGCGAGGTGAGTGAGGGCCGTTTTGAGGCCAATGACGGGTCCTTCGATGCGGGAACCGGATCCCCGTCGGGGGCCATCGAGGGGTCGTCGGGCCGTCTCGGTGGTTCGGTCATGGTCCGGGCTCTGCTTCAGCCGGGTAAATCCCTGACTGTCCCGGTGGTGGTCTGCTGGCATTTTCCCAATGTCGACTATGTCTATCCGGCACCCGAGAGCCGTCCGGAATCCTCCTGTTGCGAAGAGCCGACGGCCTGGCATCCCTTCTACACCTCGATCTGGAAAGACGCCCGCGCGGTCGAAGAGTATGTGCAGGTCCACTACGCCGACCTGAAGGCTCGGACGGAAGCATTCCGTGATGCGTTGTTTTCATCAACTCTTCCGCCGGCCGTGCTCGATGCCATCTCGGCCAATCTGGGCATCCTGAAGTCGCCGACGGTATTGCGTCAGGCCAACGGAAACATCTGGGGATGGGAGGGGTGTTTTGCCGAGAAGGGCTGTTGTCATGGGTCCTGCGACCATGTCTGGAACTACGCCCAGGCGATGCCCCATCTCTTTCCCGATCTCGAGCGCACCCTGCGCCACCAGGAACTGGAGCGTTCGATGGATGAACGGGGACACGTGGATTTCCGATCCTCCCTGCCGGACGGGCCGACCTCCCATCGGTTTCGGGCGGCGGCCGACGGGCAGCTCGGCGGCATCCTCAAGGTCTATCGGGACTGGCAGATCAGCGGCGACACCGCCTGGTTGGCCGGCCTCTATCCACGGGTCAAGCGGAGCCTCGACTACTGCATCGAGACCTGGGATCCGGAGTTCAAGGGCATCCTGAGCGAACCCCATCACAACACCTATGACATCGAGTTCTGGGGGCCCGACGGGATGTGCAATACGATCTATTGGGCAGCCCTGGTGGCCATGGAGAAAATGGCCGAGGCGTTGGGGCGGACGGAAGAGGCCCGGCCTTACCAGGACCTGGCCCGGCTCTGTGCGGCCAATCTGCGGATCGCCCTGTTCAACGGCGAGTATTTCATCCAGCGGGTGGAATGGGAGAACCTGCGGGATTCCGCCATCCGGGACGCACTGGCGAAGGAAGGAGAACGCGAAACGCCGGCGCAGGCCCTGCTGCGGGTGGAAGGCCCGAAGTACCAGTATGGGAGCGGCTGTCTGTCCGACGGGGTCATCGGACTCTGGATGGCCCGGCTCTACGGCCTGGACACATCGCCTCTTCAGGACGAAGCCCGGTCCCACCTGCAGGCCATTCACCGCTACAATTTCAGAAAGGATTTGTCCGAGCACGCCAATACCCAGCGGCCCGGCTTTGCGATGGGCCCTGAGGGCGGGCTGCTGGTCTGCAGCTGGCCCAAAGGGGGAAAACCCACCCTGCCGTTCCCCTATTCGGACGAAGTCTGGACGGGCATGGAATATGAGGTGGCCTCCTACCTGATTGCTGAAGGCATGGTCGAGCAGGGACTCGAAATCGTCGAGGCGGCGCGGGCGCGTTACGATGGCCGGGCCCGGAATCCCTGGGATGAATATGAATGCGGCAGCTACTACACGCGTGCCATGTCCAGCTATGCCCTGCTCCAGGCCTACTCGGGTTTTCGTTACTCGGCCGTATCCAAGACCCTCTGGTTCGATCCAAAGGCAGCCGTCCGCCCGTTCGCCTGCTTCTTTGCCACGGCTTCGGGCTACGGGGTGATCCGTCTGACCGCCAAGAGCCTGACCGTTTCGATGCGGGAGGGGCGGCTGGAAATCGACCGGGTCCGGCTCGGGGCGGAGGGGGCCGAGCAGGTCTATGACTGGGAGGTAAAGGTGCCGGCGGGGAAGACCCGGCGGTTGATGCTTTGAGAACGCTGTCGTTGCTTGTGAAGGGATCGGGAAAACACAAAGAATGGAAGAAGCGAAGAAACAAATGCGGCAGGACAGAATACTCTTTTTCGCTCTGATGCCTGTAGCCACTTCGTTGGGTCGAAGTGTCCTCATGCCCAAGGGGAACGCCGACACAGCGGCGTTGCTACAGATCTCCCGGTGCTTCGGGGTGGCGCGCCCGGCGGTCACGCCCACCCGCAATGGTGGAATGAAAAGGTAGGGACGGACCGCCGGGCCGTCCGGCGAAGCTCATCCAAATTCATCTTTCACAGCCCTCTTTTGAACCTGAACATTATCCCTAGATTATGAATACATCCTTCAACGGTCTCGGCCTTCACCTCGGCAATCTCTCCCGGCTCTCGCGAGCGGAAACGCGGTCCATCAGCTCGGAAAACCGGACCGGTGCCAAGGGTGGCGGCGGCCAGGCCACCGAGGGCGACGGCGCCCTGGCGGCCCGGGGTCTGGGACAGGGCTGGAAGGTGTCGCCGTGTGATCACATCAAGCCGGGTGAAACCTTCACCGTGGCGGACATCGAGGGGAGCGGGGCCATCCAGCAGATCTGGATGACGCCGACGGGCCAGTGGCGCTTCTCCATTCTTCGTATCTACTGGGACGACCAGGAACAGCCCTCGGTCGAGTGCCCGATCGGGGATTTCTTCGCCTCAGGCTGGGGGCGCTATGCCCAGATCTCCTCTCTGGCGGTCTGCGTCAATCCAGGCAGTGCCTTCAACTGCTACTGGGAGATGCCGTTCCGCAAACGGTGCCGGATCACCGTGACGAATATCGGCGACGAGGCCATGACCCTGTTCTTCCAGGTCAACTACACCCTGACCGAGGTGCCGGAGGATGCGGCTTATTTTCATGCCCAGTTCCGTCGGGTGAATCCGCTGCCCTACGGGGAGGTCTTCACGATTCTGGACGGGGTGAGGGGACAGGGCCACTACGTCGGGACAGCCATGTGTTGGGGTGTGAACAACACGGGTTGGTGGGGTGAAGGGGAGATCAAGTTTTTCCTCGATGGGGATGATCCCTTTCCGACGATCTGCGGGACCGGGACGGAGGACTATTTCTGCGGCTCCTACAACTTCGACGTCGGGAAGGAAAAGGGCGGTTACCGGGAATTCACCACGCCTTATGCCGGGCTGCCCCTGGTCATCCGGCCGGACGGGATCTACGATTCCCAGCAGCGCTTCGGGCTTTACCGCTGGCATGTGATGGACCCGATCCGCTTCCGCAGTGATTTGCGGGTGACCATTCAGGCACTGGGTTGGCGGAAGGCGAAGGATCGGCGTTACCTGCCGCTGCAGGACGACATCGCTTCCGTGGCCTATTGGTACCAGACTCTGCCGACCGCGCCATTTCCAGCGTTGCCCGAACGCGACCGGCTGGAGGTGATATGAGGAGTCATGGATCATCGGCTCGTCGATGTCGCTCGCAGGAAGGCGAATTCCAAACTTGTAGTCGCGGCAGTCTCTTGCCGCGAATCCAGGTCGGAACGCCCCAAGAGACTGGGGCGACTACACAAGACGAACAGACCCTCGGAGGGTCCTATCCTGACTGCTGCCATCTCTGACGGAATTGATCATGGATGAGTGGGCTAGGTGGATTGAACGGTACAATGCCGGGGGTGGTCCTGAGGCGGAGGGGTTTGTCCGTCCGCAATGGCCCGAGATCCTCCTGACGACTGAGAATCTCGAACGGTTGATCGAGGGGGTCCTCGCCGAACGGGTCGACTGGCCCGGGCTGGTCTTTGACGGTGAGCCCCCGCCGGATGAGGTCCTTGAGGCGATTGAGATGATGATCCGCGTGCCGGACCTGCAGGTGCGTTACCGTCCGGAGGGCTGCAGCCTCAGGTCGAAGGTGGAGATCCTTCTGCGATTGGAGAGCCCGGAAGAGGAGGACGAAGCCTTCGAGGAACTGATCCGGGTGGAGAGCGAGATCTGTTTGTCTTTCACCGAGCGTTTCGGGGTGAGTCCGGTCATCGACGTGATGGGCGGGGAGGTCGTGCTGGTCTCGACCGGCGCGAGGACGGAGCTGGCGCCGGCGACCGAGATCCTCGACCCGGAATGGGCGGTCGAGTGGGGTTTGAACGGTTGTGATCCGGATCTGATGGATTGAAACCAAACGTAGCTACGTTTGGTTTGATGAGTCAAAACAAACCGTAGGATGCAACGTAGGGTTTTCAGCTGCAAAACAAAACGTAGCAGGCTGGAATGGCATATAGTTGGCAAGAGCCGGGGGAAACACCTCGGGCCTGGGTTGTTCTTACCGACACCATCGAGACGGGCCGGGACGGGTCGACGGCGGGTCCGGAGGCCCCGCCCTACCACCTGAAAACGGAGCATGCATGGCAGGGCTGGACGTCCCCGGCCAGCCGCAACGGTTGTCCGAGACAAAACAACGATCAACACCCTTAACTGTGCGCCATTCCAGTAAACTACGTAGGGTTGTGATCAGGGAGCCAGACCAGGCCGGCTCGGAGGGTCACCGGGTTCAGGGAATTGCGGACCGAAGCGCGGATTGTCGCCGCGGCATCTCTTTTGAGCCTGTCGAACCCCGTCTCTAGCCACGATTTCACGCCGCAACGCCCCGAGAGGCCGGAGCCGCACCACCTTCCAGCAGAACCCGCTGAAGATCCAACTCGGAGGCTACTCAAGGCGTTGGGCTTCCCGTCGGCGGATAGAGGGGCAGGTCGATAAAGACAAGACCGATGTCTCGTCCGAGATGGCTTCGGGTGGGGACCGGGCTCCCGTCGTAAAAGAGGGCAAGGCGGTCGCCTGCTGGAACCACCGAGGGCATGCCGATGGGACCTTTCGCCCAGGTGCTGGTGGTCGCATCGATGACGAGAGCCTTGTCCTCCTGCTTGAACTGAAATGGATCCCGGCTCCAGTAGACCCAGACGCCGTCGGTGGCTTCGAAGCCGTCAGGTTCGATGCCCACATGGTTGGTGAAGAGAAACCAGATCCCGTTGGCGGGTTCGAAATAGACTGAAGCGTTTTCAATCTGTTCTTCAGGTGGGAGGAGCGCGGTGGTGGCGATGGACCAGGCGGCATTGAGGTCTGTGGTCGAGGCGAGACCGAGTGTTCGCTGAAGCGGATCGTAGGGTGTCTCCCGGTGGCCGGCCGTGAAGTATTGATAGAAGGCGTCGCCGATCTGAATGACCGGTCCCGGGCTGTAAGGGAGGGGTTCGATTTCCGCGTGTTTGATCCATGGACCCATGATCGAAGGGCTGGTGGCCTTGCGGGTCAGATAGGGTGACCGGGGGACGCTGGCCGGGGCGGGCGATTTGCCGGATGCCGCGAGGTAGAACATGTGCCAGATTGAGCCGTCGAAGATTGTCCAGGGCGAACAGACACAACCGGCATCGTCGGAACCGGGTGGGCCGGCCTTCATGATCGGGCCCTGTTTGCCCCAATTGACGAAGTCGGTGCTGACGGCCCGGCAAGCGAGCCAGCCATCGGCTGCACAGCCGTCGTAGTGCATGACAAACTGACCTTCCACTTCGGTGACGATGGCCTCGCGGGCGCCATTCTCGTCGCTTCCCCCGGGGCCATCGCCGTGGGTGAGGATGCGACCATGTTCGGTTGTCCGCAGTGTCCAGAGGGTGGAGGGTCGTCGATCGGGGTAGTTTCGGGGAAAGCTCCGGAAAAACTGTGCTTCGGGAGGTTCCAGGGATCGGGCCGGCGTTCCGGTCCATTGGAAGGTCCCGGTGGCGCTTCCGTGCTCTGTTGCGATCTCGATTCCATTGGCGGCAATCGTGCCCCAGCGGTAGGAGAAGCTGCCGGATCCCGGTGTCGCGAAGGAGAGGATACACTCCTCGATGAATGACCGGCCTTCCCTATCGATGGTCACGAGGTTCCGGATGCGGGCGGTGTTGGCTCCGGTCTTCTCGTAGCGCGGAGCCATCGCCCACCCCCGCGAATCGCCGACGCCCGCACGGCCGTGCCGGATGTCTCCGGTTCTGGTCGGTGCCCACGGGAGAGTCAGGGTTGTCTGTAAAGTGCCCTGTCCCCCGGCGGGTTCCCAGTCGATGGCCTGCTCAAAGACGAGGCGGAGGGATGATCCGTATATTTCGTCGATGCAACCGGTTGGGGCGAGACCGTCAAGGGTCGGCCGGTAATCGGGATCATTCCCACGCTGGACGCGTAGAGCCGGTGGAAATGGATCGGTCGATTCCGGAACGGCGTAGATTTCGTTCAGGCCGATCCCTATCCGGGCCGACGTGCTGGAGAGTCGGAAAGTATAGAGTCCGGATTCGAGGCGCAGGTAAAGACCGGCGTCGCCTGGCGCCTTGAGGTCAAAGGCGCCGACGGACCTCATGATCTCATTGAGGAAGGCAATGGGCGCCTCCTCCACGAGGTATCCGTCAGCTTCGGGATCAACTATAGCGAGGCGCCAGTCCCGATTCGTCGCGATGATGACTCCCGATCGATCGAAGAGGGTCAGGACCGGATCTTGCAGCGGGTTTTCAACCCCCAGGAAGGCGAGGGAGGGGCCAACCCCCCGGATAAGGACATTGAGCGGCGTATCGATGACGAAGCCACCGATGAGGGAATCCGTCTTCGAGCCGGCCTGGCCGCGTGTGGAGATATTGACAAGGCTCCATCGGTCGACTGCCGGGAGAGGCGATTCTGGAGCCGGATGGCCAGCGGGAATCAACAGGGTGAAGCGGGCCAGTCGGAAGGATCGCCAGATCCGGGCCAGGCAGGTACGAGAGTTCAGCCGGATGGGTGGCCGGACGTATGGGATCCGGCTTGCAGTGGGTTCAGGGCATCGAGCTGGCGGTGTGTGAATCACGGAGATCGGCATCGACGATCGGGAGGAGGCCGCTGAGGACGGTCATGAGGGCGCGGAACTCGCTCTGGGGGGCGCCGGTGTCGAGGAGTTCATAGCCAGGCTTCAGGATGAGCTGCTTGGCGGCGTGGAGAGGGGAATGATCGGCCGGCGAGGCGGCGTCCGGGTCGGGCTCGGGAAGGTTGCCAATCTGGTTTTCGCCGATCCAGAGTTTGAGGGCTCGCGGAGTCAGGGTGAGGGCAAGGAGGGCACCGTCGTCCCGGACTCCATACTTGTCGATAAGGGTATTCCAGTTCGCCGACACCGCCTCGGCCGGGCCGAGCTCGTCCATCAGGATGGCGATGACCGGCCGACCGGTGACGAGGGCATGGGCGTAGAGTTTCTGATTGATCCAGGCGACCCGGGCATCGGGCAGTTCGATGGTCGACTGATTGATCAGGTATTGGGCCCGCGGCATTACCGGGGTCGTTTCCTTGAGCCGGTCGAATGTGGCCGCATCCGCCACGAAGGCTTCCGCTTCGGGGCCCTGACGGATGATTCTTACCGACTCGATGGTGTCACCGACTTCGATGGACTTGACGTTCTCGAGGCCGGAGACGACCTCGCCGAAGACGGTGTGGAGGTAGTCGAGGTGAGGGGTGGGATCAAGGGTGATGAAGAATTGGGATCCGTTTGAATTGGGTCCGGAGTTCGCCATGGAGACGATTCCGGCGCGGTCGTGACGGAGTGTCGGGTCGAGTTCGTCCTGAAAGGCATAGCCGGGCCCGCCGGTACCGTTACCAAGGGGATCACCACCCTGGATGATGAAACCCGGGACGACGCGATGAAAGGTGAGGCCGTCGTAAAACGGGTTGCCGGGCGCGGACTGGTTGAGGGTGCCCTCGGCCAGGCCGACGAAGTTGGCGACAGTCAGGGGCACCCGGTCGGCAAAGAGACGAAGGGTGATGGGACCTCGAGGGGTCGTGAGGGTGGCGTAGAGGCCGGGGGGCAGCGGGGCGGATTCAATAACCGGCTCTTCGGTCTGGCCAGGGGCGATGGCGGCGAAGAGCAGGGTGGAAATGAGGAGCGCGATGCGTTTCATGGACATGATGTTTCGATGAAGGAGAATCGATAGGTAGGTCGGATCAGTCGTCGTCATCATTGAGGACGGTGACCGCCCACGTGGGATAGGGTTCCGCCGATCCCTTCATGGCGGTCCAGAGGATGCGGTTCATGAGGTCCTCGGGGCATTGATCGACCTGTTCCAGCGGCAGGTGCGCCGAGGCAATGGCGTTCCTGCGGAGAACGGGGTCGGCGATCGTTTCGGGATCCGGATTCATCTGATCGAGGGGCACCCGGTTTTCGAGGACTGAGAAGGGCGTGAAATCAGGTACCTCGGTGAAACAATCGAACATGGGTGTGGCGCTCGCGTCCATCTGGTTCATCGGGGGCAGGCCGAGGATCAATTCCATCGTCCGCAAGAGGCTGGTCTGGTTGTACTGGGTGCTCACGGTGACCCCGCGCTTCGTGTAGGGACTGACCAGGTAGGCGGTCGTCCGGTATCCGCTGACATGATCCCACCCGTTCTGGGGATCGTCCTCGATGGCGAAGATACAGGTCTCTTTCCAGAAACGGCTGTGACTGAGGGCTTCGACAATCCGGCCAAAGGCCAGATCGTTGTCGGCGACCTGTGCGGCGGGCGTGGGTTTGCCGGTCTGCGTCCCTGAGGTGTGGTCGTTCGGCAGACAGATGATGGTCAGGTGCGGAAGGTTGCCGTCGCTTTCGAATTGCTTCAGTTCCCGGATGAACTCGGCCGCCCGGAAAACGTCGGGAATGTCCATGTCCCAACCGACGGTGCGGGTATTGATGTGACCCCGGAGGGATTCGATGGCGGGCCGGCTGGAGATCTCGATCTCGGGGTTCCCGGCCTGGAAATCAGCCCAATGGGCGGCGAAATCGAGCGGATCGGTGCGGTCGGGATCGCGCCAGCGTTTCTCGGTGATGGCGAACTCTCCGTAACTGCGGACGGTGAGATGGTGGGCCAATGCGTTGTCCCAGATGAACCCGCTGGGTGCGTAGGCCAGGGCGTCGACATCGTCGTCCTCCATTCCGTCGGGATAGCTGCGGGGAAATCCGGCGAAGCTTTTCTCCATGTAGTCGGTGGCGAATGCCGTATCTGCCCACTGGTGACCGTCGGCGCTGAGGATGCCTGAGCAGTAAGTGTTGTCGAGGAGCACGAAATCGCGGGCGAGCTGATGCTGGTTGGGCGTGATTGACTCGGGAAAGATGCAGAGTTCGGGATCGCCGTTGCCCTCTTGAATGTCGCCCAGGACCTGGTCGTAGGTGCGGTTCTCCTTGATGATGTAGACGACGTGTCGGAAAACGCTCGGCTCGCCGACGCGTTCCGGAACCGGTCGGGCGGGTTGGTCGGGACGAGCCGGGAGGCGGGCGGCCTGCAGGGCGGGTTCGCGGTAATTGTGGACGACGATCCGGGTTAGGGATTGCAGCTCCCCGGGGTCGGGGACTTTCAGGAGTGAAACTGAACCGTGATACTGGCGGGTGTTGAACTCGGGTCTGCCACTGCCCTCGCGGGGACGGCCGGGCCCCAGCCCCTTGATGTTGGCGACATAGAGTGAATCGCGACGGGCGTCGTGGATGATGGCACCGGGAAACCATCCGACTGGTATCAGGCCTTCGAGTTCGGACCGGCCCGGATCAAAACGGATGACCGCAACGGCGTTCTGGGTGCCATTGCAGACATAGAGGCTCCGGCCGTCCCGGCTGAACGCGAGGGCGTTCGGACTCGCGCCAAAGAGTTCGGCGGGGGTCAGCTTGCTCCAGATCGTCTGGACGATCCGGTCGGCCCGGATGTCGATTACGCTCAATGTGTCGCTGCCTGCGTTTGCCACCACGACGTGACGTTCATCCGGGGATACCGCGAGGGCGGACGCGTGCAGGCCGGTGACGATCTCGCCCACCACCCGGTTCTTCCTCAGGTCGACAATGGAGACCGATCCTTCGCTCGCGATATGGCGGACCGGATCCACCCGCACGAGGGTTCCCCGACCTGCCGGACCGGTGGTGCTGTCGGGTTCGGGACGACGCCCGCCCCAATTGCTGACGTAGGCTTTTTGACCCGCGAGGACGACGTCGTAGGGAGCAAAGCCGACATCCCACGTGCGCAGGACCCTGCCGGTCCTGGAGTCGAGCTCGGCCAGCCGGTTCGACAGATTCAGAGCCACATAGAGGCGTTTGCCGTTCCTGGACAGGGCGAGCCCGGAGGGGATCTCGGCCTCGCGGCGGGGTGCGTTGGCGGGCGGAAGCACGATGGAGAACAAGCCGGTCACCTGATGGTCCCGGCCCACCGCAAAGACCTTGATGCTGCCCGCGACATTGGAGAGATAGATGCGGCGGCCGTCGGGCGAGAAGATCAACCCGGTGTAGCTCAACTGTCCTTCGGTGTCCGGTTCGAGCAGATGGCTCGAGACGGCCGCCTCGGCGGAATCTGCCAGGTCGGAGGGGAGGGGCACTGTCTGGAGGAGATCTCCAGTGACCGGATTGATGACAACGAGTTCGGGGGTCTTGCCGGCGGTGACCAGGAGATGTCCGTCGGGACTCAGGGCGAGAGCCTGCGGTCGCATGTCCGGCAATTCCACCTGCAGGCCGACCGGGGTCAGGATCTGGTTGACCGGTGTGACGATGTGATCCTCCCGCCATCGACCGACGGGTTCTTCGGATGAGAGGATGCGAGCGTCGGGAGGAGCTGCTGCTCCGAGAAGCAAGGCGGTCTCGCAGAGAGCCGCGGCGATCAGGACTCGGAACAGGAAGACAGCAGGGGACTTCATGCAGGGCTCAGGGTAGGGATTGGCGTGCACGCGCTCAATGATGAAAGCATGGCAGGGGTTTCAGTCCCTGCAGGAACGGGAAAGCACTGCACAGAAGTGGAATTGAGGGTTTTTTCGGGAATCGGGTCCGTGTCGCAACGCCGCTGTGTCGGCGTTCCTGAAATGCGGGATGACGCGTCGACACAGCGAAGTGGCTGCATCGTGAAGGACGGAGAGAACGGTTTGCTTCCCGAGGTGCAAGACACGTTTTGGGAGCGGGACCTTCCGAAGCGAAGACGTCAGCTCATGATGACAGGGCACTCCATGCACTACCCCGTCTTGCGCAGGGGGGCGAAGAGGGCGATGGCGGCGGCGAGGGCGCAGCTCGGGGTCCACTTGGGCGTCCGGTCGACGACGGTTGAGAGGGCGTTGAAGAGATCCCGGTCACTCTCGGGCCGGAAGCCGGTCTCAGTCCGCAAGGCCAGTCGAACGGCTGACAGGTCGCGTGCAAGAACGGATTCGAGCATCGGGCCGCGGGCGCGGGCCCAGCCGGCCGGCTGCTCATCGGCGTGGATGGCGATGGCCTGGCTCAGGGTGATCCGGGTATTGGCCCGCAGCACCCATTCGATCGGCGAATGCATCCATTCGCCGGAGGCGGCGACCAGCTCAAAGCGTTCGTTGCGGGTGCCGAGCTCGTCGATGCCGGTAAAGATCCGGACCGCATTTGCGCGGGCGTTCAGGTAGATGAGCCCGCGAATGGCGGATGATTTGATGTGAAGGGAGACGCCCGGTTCGTCCAGCATCGAAAGGAGGTCGGGGATGGCTTCCGGGTCGCCGATTCGCCCGAGGGCACGGGCGGCCATGGCACGGATCCGATTGGGAAACTCCGGAGAGAGTGCGCTGCGCAGGACCGGAACGGCCGAGCGGTACTTCAGCTCCCCAAGGGCCCAGGCGACATGGTCGAAGAGGTGTTGGCGTTCGGGGTCCTCGAGGATCTCGAGGAGGGCGGGTCCGGCTTCATTGGAATGGCTCAGCCCGAGGCTGCGGACGGCCTCGGTCTTCACATCGTAGGAAGGGTCGGTCGTCAGCTCGATGAGAGTCCGGATCGCCAGGGGATTGGCGGATTGCCCGAGCCAGCGGGCGAGATTGGTCCGGCGGGTCTCGTCGTCATCGTAGAGCTTGCGTTGGGCGAAGAGAGTCCGGACCGGGTTGTTCCAGAGTGAGCCGAAGAAGTCGTTGGTCTCGAAGTTCGGATGCGTATTGGGCAACCGGCGGACGAGAATCATGATGATGATCTTGAAGACGGGGACGGCGACCACCATCCATGCCTTGACCCAGTCGAAATAGAGAATCCCGTTGGCGAATTCCTTTGTCCCGCGGGGAAGGGCGAATGATTCGAGATAGAATCCGCTGAAGACGGCGACACCCGCGGCGACGAGACCGGCGATGACGCCGTAGATATTGAGGGATTCCAGGGCATCGCGTCGCCGGACATGGTGCTGTTCGACCGTGGTGGTGGCGATGCCGGTACCGGAGGCCACGCCGCCGCTCATGAAGCCCATGAAGAGCAACGCGATGGCCGTAACCGTTTCCTGCAGGTTCATGTCGAGCAGGCTGAATGACTGGGAGGGGTCAAACGGAGCGAGCAGGAGGTAGACCGGAGCGCCGAGGATGCTCATCAGAAGCAGACCCGAGAGCATGGGTCGGAAACCCAGGGTGTCGGCGATCTTGCCCCAGATGAGAAAGGAGATGGCCGACCCGATGGTCGAACTGAGGAGGTAGAACGAAACCAGCTGTGCGGGCACATGAAGCAGGGTGCGCAGGTAGACGGCCATCAGGGGCAGCGCGGAGAGCTGCATGAAGATCGAGATGAGCAGGGGCAGGCGGAGCAGGGGGGAGGTCCGCAGGGTGATGATGAAGCGCTTGTAGCCGCCGAGGGAACGGCGGCCGGAGCCGGAACCGCGATCGGCCCGGTCGGGAATCCGGAAGGCCCAGAAGAGCGTGTTCAGTTGTCCGAGGACGGAAAGGCCGAGCAGGAATTTGTAGTCGAGGGCGGTCATCTCGCTGGTGATGACGAGGGAGAAGACAAAGAGGGTGATGGCGTTGACCGTGGTGAACGAGAAACGCATCCGGGCGAAGAACTGGCCGCGGTCGCTGTCGGTGGTGATGTCCCGCATCAGTGATCCCCAAACCGTTCCGGCTCCGAATTGCTGGGCGACGGTGAAGACGAGAAGGAGGGTGAGGAGCAGGCCGAAGCTCATCCACGCGGTCGGGATGACCAGCATGGCGATGAGCACGCCGAGTCTGACAATAGCGGTGAATCCGAGGAGCCGGCCACGTCCGAATCTTCGCACCCAGTCGAGGATGAAGAACCGCAGGAAGGCGACGAGGGGAATGACGCCGATGATGGCGGCAATCCGTGTCGGCTCGAACCCGAGAACATCGGAGGCGTAGAGTTGCAGGTATTGCCCGACAACGATGACGTTGACCACCTGCTGGAACAGGTTGTGAAGAAGGGCATTGCGCTGTCCGGCCCGCCGTTCCCTGTCGGTCAGGGTGCCGGACGGCGCCGTGCCCGTGTCTTGTTCCTTTTTCACGTCCCTTCATCCTCGGCACAGGTGCCGAGGTGAGGCAAGCGGGTAAGTGGACGCGGGGGCGCCTCAACAGAGTGAGGCGACTACAGGACACCTTTGTCAGCGGGTGCGGGATTCGCTCTGCCAGAGGTCCGGATTGCGGCCCATGGCCTCTTTGAGCGGCTCGGAGGCGGCATCGAGCGCGCTCAGGACATCTTCGCCCAGAGGGTCGGCGGCGGCTGCGGCGTTTCGGCGGACCTGGCTCCCGTTGCGTCCGCCCACCAGAACAGAGGTGACCTGTCCGCGGTCGAGGAGCCAGCGGATGGCGACGTCGCCCATCGGGCGGTTGATTTCCTCGCAGATGGTGCGGATGCGCTCGACCGTCTCGAAGGTGAGGGCCTCATGTCCCGCCTCGCCGTGGCGGGCGTTGCCATTGGTCGACGAGTAGTGCCGTATCGATTGTCTTCCCACGGGAACGTCTTCGAGGGAGCGGACTTTGCCGGTCAACAGGCCCTGGAGAAAGGGCGAATAGGCGAGGATGCCCAGGCCGGCCTTTTGCGAAGCGGGGATGACCTCGTATTCGGTGGCCCGGAAGAGCAGGCTGTAGGCAATCTGATTGGTGGTGGCGCGGCCACCGGCGGCCAGGTAATCGGCCAGTTGCGAGGGACCGAAATTGGACACGCCATAGTCACGGATCTTGCCCTCGGACACGAGCTGCTCGAGGGTGGCAACGGCTGCTCCGACTGGAAAGGTGGTGGCGGGCCAATGCATCTGATAGAAATCGATCCGGTCGGTCTTGAGATTGGTGAGCGAGCGTTCGCAGGCCTCCCGGAGCAGGGCGGGTTCGAAATGGCCGGGTGAGACCTTGGTCGCAATGAAGGCCTCGTCGCGCCGATTGCCCAGACCCTGGGCGAGGACCTGTTCCGACTTGCCCCGGCCGTAGACTTCGGCGGTATCGAAGAAGGTGATGCCGCAGTCGAGGGCGGCCTGAACGGCTTCGCAGGAATCGCGGTCCTCCTGCTCCCCCCAATTGGCGCCGCCGCCGATGGCCCAGCAGCCGAATCCGATTTCCGTCACCTTGAGAGCGCTTTTTCCGAGGTTGTTCTGTTTCACGCCTGGATTTCACCGGGGTGGCGGATCCGGTGCAAGGGCGTTTTGGCGGAAGGTTGCCGATGAAGGGAGGAGGCGGGATCCGCGCTGGTCATTCTGCGGGCAATCTGCACGATGGGCGGGGTGGAATTCTCGATTGAAGACGCTGGGTTTCCCCTCAAACCAAAGACGGCGGAGGACCTCCGCGCCATGTGGGCGGGGACGGCCCTGGAAGCCTTCGGCCTGGTCCTGAAGGAGGCCGGCGAGGATACCCTTGTCCTGGAAATGCCGATACGACGGGACTTTCTGCAGCCGGCGGGTCTTCTCCATGGCGGGATCAGCCTGTTCCTGGCCGAGTCGGCGGCGAGTCTCCAGGCCTGCATCGGGATCGATCTGCGTGAGCGGCAGCCGGTCGGGGTAGAGATCAACGGGAGCCACCTGCGTTCCGTCCGGGACGGCACCCTGGTGGCGAAGGCGAGGGTTCTCCGCCGGTCGGTCAACCTGATCGTTCACGAGGTGATGATCGGCCATCTTGAGACCGGCCGCGAACTGTGCGCCTGCCGGGTGACAAATTTCTACCGGAAGACGGATTGACAGGAGACCGGCTCGGAAGGAGTCAACGCGGAATAGACCGCACTGAAGACTGTTCGCGAGGGATCACGAAGTGTAGTGGCGGCAGTCTCTTGCCGCAAATCCACACTGAAACGCCCCAAGAGACTGGGGCGGCGACACCTGATAAAGAAACGAATAATCGAAGCTTGGGCATCGGCTCAACTTTGCCCTGACCGCGCCTTTTACCGTCTCTGGCGGAGGGTCTGGAGGATGTTGAGCGCGTGGTTGCCGATCTTCTCCATATTGTTGATCACATCGATGTAGAGGACCTCGCCCTTGACTTGGGTCGCCTCCTGCATGCGGCGGATGGAGGTCTTGCGGAGCTGCTTGCGTGACTGGTCGATCATGCCCTCGAGCTGATAGGCGATCTCCATGTCGGCTGCCGTGATGTCCCGCTTGAGGGCGTTGCGGTAAAACTCCATGAACTGGATGACCGCCTTGGCCATGGTGGAAATCTCGGCCCGGGCTTCGGCCGGGAGGTCGTAGCGTTTCCGGTAGTCGCGCCGGGCGGACAGGGCAAGTCGGTAGCAGCAGTCGCAGATATCCTCGAATTCGGCCACGAGGCGCAGGAGGACGCTGACCTCGGCGAGGCTGCGATCGCCGATATTTCCAGTCGTGCAGTGGAGGAGGTCGTTGGTCAGCTCCACGGCCATCTTGTCGCTCTGTTCCTCCAGGGCGCGCATTTCCTTGAATTTCTGCCCCAGGTCCTTGTCGGGGTTTTCGAAAAGCTCAACGAAGCCCTGGAACATGGTCTGGGTCAGCGCGGCCATCTTCTGGACCTCCATCTCGGACTCGGCGAGGTTGAGTTCCCCGGTTTCCGGGATGAAGCCACCGAGGTGAGCGGCCCGCTCGGAGGGGCGTCCGGGCTTCCCGCGGTCGCGGACGAACCGCTGGACCAATGCGGCGAATTGCGGCACGAAGCCGACCACGAGGCAGATATTGCAGAAGTTGAAGAGCGAATGGAAGAGCGCCATCCGGATCGGAATCAAGGTCGGATCGGACGCTGTTCCCGGCAGGATCCAATCAACGAAGTGAATGAACGGATTGAAAAGGACGAGCATCCAGAGGACGCCCACGATATTGAAGAGGAAGTGGGCGCGGGCGGCCTGGCGGGCGGGGAGGCTGGTGCCGATGGCGGCGAGGTTGGCGGTGATGGTGGTGCCGACGTTTTCACCGAGAATGATGGCGGCGGCGCTCGGGAAGTCGATCCAACCCTTGTAGGCGAGGGTCAGGGTGATGGCGCCGGCGACGGAGGAGGATTGGACGACCACCGTCAGGACGGTCCCGATGATGAAAAAGAAAAGGACTGAGAAGATGCCCCGGCCGGTGTAGTGCTGGAGGAAGGAAAGGACCTCCGGGTTGTTGCGGATATCGGGGACGGCGTCCTTGAGGAAGAGGAGGCCGAGAAAGAGAAGACCGAAGCCGATGAAGACTTCGCCGGTGTTGCGGACCTGCGACTTCCTGAAGAAAATCATGGGCAGTCCGACGCCGATGATGGGCAGGGCGATCGAGGTCAGGCTGAACTTGAAACCGAGGTAGGAGACGATCCAGAAGGTGGTGGTCGTCCCGAGATTGGCCCCCATGATGAGGCCGATCGACTCGGTCAGGGTGATCAGCTGGGCGTTGACGAAGCTGACGATCATCACCGTGGTGGCCGAGGAGGACTGGACCAGGCTGGTGATGAGAAGCCCGGTGGTGATACCCGCGAACCGGTTCTGGGTCATCGACCGCATGAGGCCGCGGAGTCGATCTCCTGAGACCTTTTGGATTCCCTCGCTCATCACCTTCATACCGAAGAGGAAGACGCCGAGGCTGCCCAGGATTTCGAATAGGGTTACAATCATGTTAAATTTTCGGGGAGAGGGGCATCGAATGGACTCGATTCGGTCGAGGCAAACAGAAAGGACGTCAGGGGTCCGCGCGATCGCAAGAGCGCCCGGTCAAGGTTCATCGGGTAAGGCCATGCCACCACCCGGGGCATCTCCCCAAGACGTCCGTTCCGCCGCGGACCCTGTGCTCAGCGGGTGGCCGGATCGAGGCCGATCGTCCCGACCATCTTCCCCGCGTAATCGGAGGTCTGGTGGTCCTCGACCCGGGAGCGGGCCTCTTCCAGCAGTTGATCGATTCCCATCCGTTCGATCGACTCCCGGTAGATGCGGTTCTTCCGGAAAGCCTCGAGTCGCCGGACGAAACCGTTGGCCTGTTCGAGATCGAACGCCTGCCGGGCCGCGAGTCGCTTCTGGTACCAATCGCTGTTGTAAAGGGACTCGCGGGTGAAAAGGGCCCGGACGGCGGGATCGTCGACTTTCTTTCCTTCCCAGTGACCTTCAGCCATGATGTGCAGGAGGGCCTTGAGCGGCGGGCAGGCGAGTTCGATCGTGCCATCCTCAAGATAGAGGAGGGCGGCGTTTTTCTGGGCGTTGACGATATTGTCGATCCCCTCGACGAAGACCTCGAGATCCTGGATTTCGGGTCGCAGCATCTCCTCCGGGAGGACGCAGCCCGGATTGCTGAAGATCCGCCCGAAAAATGCCCTGACGAAGGTATCGGTGATCCGGTAACCGAGGCGACTGGCGAGAATGGTCCGGCCCTGTTGTTCAAAATCGCGGCAGGGCTCCAGGCAGCCTTCCTGGATAAGGTAGGCGGCTGAACGCTCCCGGGCCGTCATCCGGGACCAGACTTCGGGCACGAGGAGGCTGATGTCGTGATCGACCCGGCAATGGGGTCCGATATAGCCGGCCCCGGTGGTGAAGCCTTCGTAGCCGGTGACAAGGTAAGAGACCAGAGCGTTGTTGAGGTCGATGATGGCCGGGAGGGCGTTGAAAGGGCCCTTGGTCAGGGCACCCTCGGAGCCGGCTCCGGTGGTGGAAGGGGATTTCCCGGTCAGGCTGGCCACGAAGTCCATGAAGAGCTCGGGAAGCTCCTGGTAGTGGATGGGACTGTAGACGGCGAGGGCCTTGATCCCGTTGGCGTGGTCGGGCGGGTTGTTTCGCCGGCCGGGAAGGACGGCGTTGACCGGGGCGGAGATGGGGTCGTCCTTGGTGAGGCGGCGGTAGAGGCGGATGCCGACGCGGGCGAGGTAGGTGCCACGGGGATCGAGCAGGTCAAGCCGGGTCTGCAGGTAGCGCGGGTTCTTGCTGGGTTTGCCGCCGACCAGTCGCGGATGGGCGGGGCTGGCCACATAGTCGGGCTTCTCTTCGGCGACGAATTCGCGAATGACGCGCTGCATGGGCTCCGTGAACTGGTCGAAGCGGATGGCGTCCTCCACCAGTTCGACCGCTTCCTCGCGATTGATGGGCTGGTAGTTGGAGAAGAAGTTGCCGGGCTGGGCAAAATCCTGCTCCGTCTGCTTGTCGTAGCCGCGGTGGATGGCCTCGTCAGGACGCTGGAAAAGGCGGTACTCGCAATTGGTCACGAATTTCCAGGCATCGCGGTCGAGGTCGGGCCGGAGTCCGCTGATCAACCGGGACGGGACGACAACGGAGGCGGAGATGTCGTCCTCCATCTGGATTTTGAAGGCCGGGAAGAAATCCTTGCGCAGGCGGAAGGTCCGCCACGAACCGTCCTGGTGGAAACCGACCCGAAGGTATTGGGTGACCAGTTTCAGATTGCGGTATTTGAGCTCATGGCCGGGCATCCCGTTGATGCTGTCGACCATGAAACGCCGACCCCAGTTGGCCTCCCAGTCGGGCTTGTAGAGTCGCTTCACGAGCAGCACCAGGTCCCGGATGGTATCGGGGATGGCGCGGAGCCAATCGTTGTAGTCCTCGGTGTAGTCAGGGCTTGGAGTCAGCAGCTTGACCACGGAACCGAGGGAGCGTTTCGGGCTGAGGATGGGCCGTCCGTCCGGCCGGTTGCGTTCCGGGTCGGCGAAGCGGTTGCGGTAGTCGCGGTTGATGATGGTCTCGACCTGGTCGAAGTCCTGTTTGATGTCGCGGACGATGACCGGCCCGGTGATCATGGCATCGGCGATGGACTTGGAGATCTCGGATTTTCCACCTCCGGAGACCGTGCAGGGCTTGTGGCAGAAGGTGCCCTCGGCGGTCGTTCCGATCAGGCGCCAACGTCGGCCCTCGGCGGGCTTGACCATGGCCACCTTGTAGCCCGAGGGCAGGACATAGGTCCTGGTGGGCAGGAGCTTCAAGCTGTGTTCGACCCCCTGGCGGGTCCAGGTGATGCGCTGCGTGTCGAGTCCGAAGCGGACATCGGCCGGCAGGTAGACGATATCCGGGTAGTTCCGGTCGGTCGCGTAGCCTTCGGGATGGACCTCCATGAGATCCCTGCAGCGCTCCACGGCCTCCTCAAAGGTATGGTCGACGATGGTCAGGTATTCGCTCAGGCTGAACTCCTCGCCCAGATCGTAGCTGGGAAAGGCGAGGGCGCCTCCGGCGTGTTCCTCCTCGCAGAGACCGTAAAGGTTGGCGGCGTAACTGATCTGGGTTTTGACCTCCTTCTTGCAGTATCCGAAATAATTGTCGGCGATGAGGGTGACCATGACACCGCTCTGGTCCCGGCAGGTCACCTTGAAGGCGCCTCCTTCGTTGTAGCGCTCATCGGGGTCACTCCAGCACATCCCGTCGCGGATCTGGCGTTCGGTGGCATCGTCGCGGTGGGGCAGTCCGAGTTCCTTCTTGGTCAGGCGAACCAGATGAGGCGCGAGGATGACGCATCCCGTCTGGCCGGACCAGTGCCTGAGGTCGAGGCCGGCATCGTTTTCCGGCAGGAAGGGATCTCCGGCGTTGCCGAAGATGGATTCGACGAAATCCAGATTGCTGACAAGATTGCCGGGTGCGAAGAAGCGGATCTCGGTGGACTTCTCTTCGGTGAATCCCGGAACTTCCGGACAGATCACCGGCCGGAGCAGAAGCGAAGCGAAGAGGTGGGCCTGGTCTTCCTGGGTGGAAGTGAAGGGCAGGGCGAGAATCTCCTGCGGGGGCCGGAGGGCGTGGCGCAGCAGGTTGAGAAAGGTGAGACGGGGCACGGCCTTCTTGTCGGCCGGAACGGGCAGGCCGCCCTCGGTCACGTGAAAGACTCCCTGGGTCGTCCGGCGGTCGCTGGCCGGATTGTGAAGCACGCCCTGCTTGACCCGGGTGGATTCGACAATCGGCGACTGGAAGGTGTCCTTGTCCGGCGGCAGGGAAAGGATCCGGGCGAGCCCGTGGCGTTCGAGGACCATGGTGCCGGTGGGGACGAGGATTTCGTCGGGCTCCACCAGATCGGCCAGGTAGCGGTGCAGGAACTCCTGAATGCGCTGGTCGGCCGGGCAGAGATAATCGCGCAGGATCCGGTTCTTCTCGCGGAAATTGGCGAGGAGGGAGGCTCCAAGCTCAAGGTAGGGGTAGTCCTCGGCCCGGCCCCAGATGGGCGCGCCGCGTGCGGCCAGTTTGAGATTGATGAATTCGCGAAGTCGCGCCTCGTCGTGTGCGCTCGGGTTTTCGTTGCCAAATCCCAGTCCGTTTTTCAAGTCAGCCGCCATAGTCTGCCCAAGGTAGGAGCAGGCCTCGGGCCAGCAATTGAAAAATGATGGAGAGGCGGCTTCTAGCGGTCCTGAGTTGAGCCGATTCGTCGGCTCATAGCCGGCATTTATTGTTCGTTCCGTTGTCGGGTGTAGCCGCCCCAGTCTCCTGGGGCGTTTCAACGTGGGTTTGCGGCAAGGGACTGCCGCCACTACAACTCGTGATTCCTTCTGAACGTCGCGGATCTTTTGACCGCGCTAGACCTGGCCGACCCAGTCGTCGGCGGCGGTCACGCGCCAGCGCTCCCGGATCGCTTCATACTGTTCCGGAGCGAGGGGTCGATGGGCTGCGATGGCCGCATTCTGTTGCCAGCGACCGGGCTTGGTCGTGCCGACGATGGCGGTGTGAACGCCCGGGGTGGAGAGGGTGAAGCGCAGGGCGACATCGACGCCGGTGGCCACGTCGCCGGTCAGGAAGGGGTAATCGAGGTCTTTCAGCCGCCGGAAATACGGGCGGGCATAGGGATCGGCGTCGCGTTCCGAGGCGTATTGCCAGGCGGCGTTGGCGATCGGGCGCTTCGCGATGACTCCCATGGCCCGTTCCATGGCGAGCGGCAGGACGTGGTCGAGAACCTGCTGGTCGGCGATGTTCACGGAGGTCTCGAGGACGTCGAAGAGACCGCTCGCCACCGCGGTGTAGGCATCCTGTCCATCCCCGCTGTAGCCGACGAAACGGGTCAGGCCCTTGCGCTGCAGGTCCTGGAGGACGGCGGTGGCATCACCGCGCTCAAGGATGTCCCGCCCGCAGCTGTGGAGCATGACGAGATCGACGCGGTCGGTCTTCAGCCTCTTGAGGCTTCGCTCGACCGAGCGGAGGATCAGGTCGGGATCCCAATCCTCGCCCTCGAGTCCGGACGCGTGGCCGCATTTGGTGAAAAGAAGGAATTCGTCGCGCCGGTGCCCGACGGCCTGGCCGATCTTTTCTTCGCTGTCGGCGTAGCAGGCGGCGGTGTCGATGACATTGAGGCCGGCATCGAGGGCGGAATTGAGGAGGGGGGTGACCTCGTCCTGCGGGACGGCACGAAAACCGATCTCGGCTCCTCCGAACCCGAGAACGCTGACCTCCATCCCGGTCGCACCCATGCATCTCTTTTCCATAGACGGACCATAGTAGGCTCCGTGCCCGATGGTGCAACGGATCTTTCTCGAGAGGTGCCTTTTGCGGGTATCGGGTCTGGATCAGTCTATAACCAATCCTAATATATTCATGAATGCAAATATAGTTTAATTAATGCATGCGGTTCTACAAAATATGCGCAGAAATGCACAGGATCCGATGCGATGATGGGATTTCAGACAGAACGAACCCCGACCTTGAATCTGATGAAAGCACGACAGACCCTTCCCATCCTTACCATACTGGCTGCAGCCGCCTCGGCGTCGACGGCCTTCGCCACCAATGGCATGAACCTGGAGGGTTACGGCCCGCAAGCCACCGCCATGGGTGGTGCTTCGTTGGCCTTCGACAACGGGACGGCGGCGGTGATGAACAATCCGGCCACCCTCTCGCTCATGGAGGAGGCCAATCGCCTGGATCTGGCCATCGGGATGCTCGGACCGGACATCACTGCGACGAACAACATCATCGGCCAGAGTGCGGATTCCCAGAGCACCGCGTTCTGGATGCCGGCCATGGGTTATGCCCATCGGGCCGGTGACATGGTTTTCGGCTTCGGTGTCTTCGGGCAGGGCGGAATGGGTTGCGAATACCTGCCGGATTCCTGGCGCGGGCTCGGCTTCGGGCTGGAGAACCGCACGGAGGTGTCGATCGGCCGGGCCATCGTACCGTTTGCGACGAAGGTGACCGACAAGCTCCACCTGGCGGCCTCGGTCGATTTCGTCTGGGCCGGGATGGATCTGAAGATGGCCATGGGTGGCGCCCAGTTCTTTGATCTGATCGATCCGACCCAGCAGGTCTTCGGGCGGGCCGGCGGCACGCTGGTGCAGAGCCTCGGCCAGATCCTCCAGGGAATGCCCCCTGGCACCTCGGTCGACTATGCCTACTTCGATTTTTCCAACAGCAGCGATTTCACCGGCGAGGCCAAGGGTTATGGCTGGGCGGGCAAGCTCGGGGTGGTCTACGAAGCGTCGTCCGATCTCACCCTCGGCCTGACCTATCATTCCAAGACCAGTCTCTCGGATCTCGATACGTCGAATGGCCAGGTCAGTTTCCAGCTGGATATCCCGGGGATGGGCAAGTTCCCCCAGACCCTGAACGGTGAGATTTCGGTGATCGATTTCGAGTGGCCTTCCATGCTGGCCGGTGGCGTGGCCTATCGCCCGACCCCCAGGATCCTGCTCGCGCTCGATCTCAAACAGGTCTTCTGGTCGAGTGTCATGGACAATTTCAATATGCGCTTTGTCTCTTCGGATGACGCCTCGAATGGACAACTCGCCGGGCAGGACCTCAATGCCCAGCTTTACCAGGACTGGAGTGACCAGACTGTCTTCGCCCTTGGCGGCGCCTTCAAGATCACCGACCAGTGGACGGTCCGGGCGGGCTACAACTACGGGTCGGATCCGGTCCCCAGCCAGTATCTGAACTGTCTCTTCCCGGCCATCGTGCAATCCCACATCACGGGCGGCATCGGGTATGCCTGGAATGCAAGTTCGAGCATCGATTTCTCGGTGGTTTACGGCCTGAACACGACCGATACGAGCGGCTACAACGTGACGATCGATCACAGTCAGCTGAACTTCCAGTTTATGTACAGCTACCGCTTCGGCAAGTAGGGGGCACCAGGAACAAGAAAGGACGACCGGAAATGAAGAAGCTACTCATCCTCGGAGGCGGAACCGCGGGGACCATCATGGCCAACAAGCTGGTGCCGGTGCTTGATCCGGCCCAGTGGCAGATCACGGTCGTCGACAAGTCCAAGGAGCACCATTACCAGCCGGGTTATCTCTTCATCCCCTTCGGGATCTACAACCCGCGTGATGTGATCAAGCCGAAGGGAGACTACCTGCCTCCGGGAGTCGAGGTCATCTATGAAGACGTCGAGGTGATCGAACCGGACCAGAACCGGATCAAACTGGCCGGGGGGCGGGTGGTCGGCTATGATCTGCTCATCCTCGCCACCGGTGCCCATATCAGCCCGGCGGAAACCGAAGGGATGCTCGGTGAGCAATGGCATAAGTCGATCTTCGATTTCTACACCCTGGAAGGGGCGAGCGCCCTCGCCCGGTTCTTCAAGTCATGGGAAGGCGGTCGCCTGGTCATCAACGTGGTCGAGATGCCGATCAAGTGCCCGGTGGCCCCGCTGGAGTTCGCGTTTCTGGCGGACTGGTTCTTCACTGAGCAGGGCATCCGCGACAAGGTGGAGATCGAGTATGTGACCCCGCTGCCGGGTGCCTTCACCAAGCCGAAAGCCTCCCAGCTGTTGGGCGATTTTCTGGACCGCAAGAATATCCACCTGACTCCCGATTATGCAGTCGGCCGGGTCGAGGCGGGGGCGAAGAAAATCGTTTCCTGGGACGAGCGCGAAATCGCCTACGACGTCCTCGTCACAGTGCCGACGAACAAGGGCGACGATCTGATCGAGCGCTCGGGGATGGGTGACGAGCTGAATTTCGTGCCGACGGACAAGCAGACCCTGCGCTCGATCAAGTATGAGAATGTCTTCGCGCTGGGAGATGCCACCGATCTGCCCAGTTCCAAGGCCGGATCGGTCGCGCATTTCCAGGCCGACATCCTTTTCGAGAACATTCTGGCAACGATGGATGGACGGCCCCTGCGGGCGCATTTCGACGGTCATGCCAACTGCTTCATCGAGTCCGGATTCGGAAAGGGCCTGTTGATCGACTTCAACTACGACACGGAGCCCCTGCCCGGGAAATTTCCCCTGCCGGGCGTGGGGCCCTTCTCGCTGCTTGAGGAAACCAAGATGAACCACTACGGTAAGATGATGTTCCGGTGGGTTTACTGGAACCTTCTCCTGCGTGGGGCCGAACTGCCGATCGAGTCCCATATGTCGATGGCTGGAAAGCGGGTCTGATCATGGACGACGCGAAACTCAGTGAGCAATTGGCCGTTCTGGACCGGAAGCTCGACCTGATCTCCGGAGAGATGGAAGCGCTCCGGCGCTACCGGCTCGAACTCGAGGATCTCAAGGAGGACCTGACCCGGGTGGCCAGGGACGTTTTCCAGACCGCGATCGAGGAGATGGAAGAGGTCGCTCCGTTTGTTCACAGCGGCGACTTCGTTCACCTCGCCCGCAAGCTTCTCCGCAATACCCGCAACGTGGCGACGCTGACCACCCAGGTGGAAAGCGCGATGGATTTCACCCGCGATGCGACCCCTCTGGGCAAGGAACTCTTCAATGATCTCTTGAACCGACTGGATGAACTCGACCGCAAGGGCTATTTTGAGTTCATCCGTGAGCTCTTCAACGTGGCCGACCGGGTGGTGACGACCTACTCGGTGGAAGACGTCCGCCTCCTGGCCGACAACGTGGTCGCGATCCTCGAGACGGTCAAGGGGCTGACCCAGCCCGAGATGCTCCAGTCGATCAACAACGCGATGGTCGTCTACCGGAAGCTTGATTTTGACTCCGTCGAGGAGATTTCCCTCTGGAAGGCCTTCCGGGAGATCAATCGTCCGGAAATGCGCCGGGCTCTCGGTTTCCTCATGACCTTCATGCGCAATCTTAGTGAACACCCGACCCTGAGTTCCTCTGGGAAGGATGCGGTCGGCTGAACCTCGGACAATCCCTCAACCCTCAATCCCAAGACACTGACACCCATGGCAACCAAGACAATTGCAGGCAAAGAAATCGATTTCGACGACGACAACTTCATGACGGACCACACCCAGTGGGACGAATCGGTGGCGGCGGTTCTCGCCGCCGAGGAAGGCATCGCGGCGCTGACCGACCGGCACATGGCGGTCATTAAGTTCATGCGCAAGGAGTTCCAGGAGAAGGGCACGGGACCCTCAATTCGCCGTCTGACCAAGGAGAGCGGGGTTCCGACCAAGGAACTCTACGAACTTTTCCCGGGGGGACCCGCCAAGAAGGCCGCCCGGATCGCGGGGATCAAGAAGCCCCAGGGCTGCATCTGATTCCCTGAACCATCTCTACCGACCCGTAGACCATAGAGAGGATTTCATCATGACCGCTCCGACCAAGACCGCCGACAAGATCACCAAAGTATCCATCATCGTATCCAAAGGATCACTCGACGGGATCTACCCGGGCCTGATCATGGCCAACGGGGCCCGGATGGAGGGCATCGAGGCCAACCTCTTCTTCACCTTCTTCGGCCTCTACGCCGTGATGAAGAACTTTCAGGACAAGATCCGCATTGCCACGGTGGGCAATCCCGCCATGCGGGTGCCGTCGGCGACCGGGATGCCTCTGCCGACCATTCTCGGCCTGATACCGGGGATGTCGGCTTTCGCGACCCACATGATGAACAAGGAGATGGACAAGCTGGACATCCCGCCGATCGGCGAGTTCATCGAGATGATCAGCGATGCGGGCGGTCACCTCTACGCCTGCAAGGCGACGGTCGACATGTTCCACCTCAAGGCGGACGATTTTGTGCCCCAGATGGAGAAAGTCCTCACGGTGGGGGATTTCTACGAACTGGCTGCCGGCGGCGAGATCATCTTCACCTGAGGCCCGTTGGTTCGGCTATTACGCTGCGCAACAGGCGCTCTGGAGGCGCAGGCCAGGCCTGCGCCCGCGGAGGGTGGTCCGGAGATGAACCGCCGGCTGCCTGAGCGACCCGGATTCCGGGAAAAACCCATTACCCGAATTAATAGGGAACAAATTCTGGATTGGCAGAAGATGACTTGAGCTGGCCAAAATCTGCGGAGTCCTGCATTAGTGATTCTGATACTGTTTTCGACGTTGAAGAACCCCCGGGAATTTCCCGGAATCTCCCCCAGAACCCTAAACGACCTACCCAGACGAAAACCGCACCCACATACTGGCGCGCAGTCCTCACTTCGAATCCCGCCCCGTCATGCGGAGGGATCCGACGGACCAATCCGTCTGCGACCACTATTTAGGAAATCGCCATGATCGCACTGAAGAAACGTACCCTCCGTCGAATCGCATTCGTTGCCGTCTCGGCATGGATCCTCGCGGTGATCTCTTGCACCACCGTAAGCCGGGTGGTTCTCTCTCCGCCAGCGGTGGCGGGGGCGAGCTTCGTCGGCTCCACCGAGTGTGCGGATTGTCATGGCGACCTGGTCGAAGGCTTTGCCGATTCGACCCATTCGAAGCTCATGGTGGCGAGCGTGGCGAACGAGACGGGCTGCGAGAGCTGCCACGGCCCCGGCAGTCTGCATGTACAGTCCGGTGGTTCGCCGCTCAAGATCGTCAATCCGGGTCGTTCGAGCAACGTCTGCTTCGAGTGCCATCTCGACAAGCAGGGTGAGTTCCGGCTTGAGCATTCGCATCCGGTGCTGGACGGAAAGGTGTCCTGTTCGGATTGCCACGACCCGCACAAGGGTCCGGCCGTTGCCTTCGGCGGGATGAACCTGGCCTCGATCAACGACAGTTGCGTTGAGTGCCATCAGGCGCAGCGCGGTCCCTACGTCTTCGAGCATGAGGCGGCCCGCGAAGGCTGCACCGTCTGCCACTCGCCGCACGGGTCGGTCAATGCCAAGATGCTGAAGTCCCGCAATGCCACCCTCTGTCTGCAGTGCCACTTCCAGGAGCAGACCGCAGACGGCGCCGTTCAAATCGGTGGCCGCGACCACCGCAGTTTCCTGCCCCGCGGGACCTGCTGGACTGCCGGCTGTCATGAGGCAGTCCACGGTTCCCACGTCAACTCCTCCCTCCGATTCTAGTCCCTAACCGCTCGAAGAGATCCATCCTGTCATGAAAGATCTTCCCAGATCCGAAACACGCAACCGCCGGTTGCGCGTCCTTACCCTGACTGCGGTCGTCCTCGGGTTGACCGCCACTGTTTCCGCCCAGGTGATCCCTGCCGACATCCAGTGGTTTGAGCCGAACGACCAGGAGAACTGGGTCTCGGTTTCCGCCGGGATCGCCTTCACCGATGGCGATCAGGCCAGCTACCAGGCCCGCCACCAGGTGAATGCCGACGGTTTTGGCGGCATCGAGGAGTTGCACCAGGTCTTCAATTCGGACGGTGGTGTGCTCAAGCTCGAGGCCCGCCTGCTGGCCGGGAACAACGATTTCAAGGCGATCCTCGATTACCAGGACGAAAGCGGCTGGAGCCTCCGGGGCGGATTCCGTCATTACCAGGTCTGGTATGATGCCAGTGGCGGCTACCTCCCTCCGCCGGCCGATCAATTCATCCAGTTCTTCGACGACTCGATGACGGTCGATCGCGGCACCTTCTGGGTCGAGTTCGAAATGGCCCCGGAACAGGGCTTGGGCGCCTTCCTGCGTTATGCCCACACCTACCGCGATGGGCAGAAGGGAACCACCTCGTGGAGCGCCACGAATCTGACCGGCGGTCTCGGCCAACGGGGCATTTCGCCCAACTTCTATGATCTGGATGAGACCCGCGACACGATCGAGGGCGAGATCAACTACACGGTGGACGAGACCAAGTTCGGTCTCGGCCTCCGCTACGAGACCTCTGATTATGACAACCGGCGGCAGATCCGTCGCGACCCGGGTGATACAGCCGACCGCTACCTGACTCACAAGGAGACCAACGAGACGGACCTCTTTTCCATGCACGGGTATGTCGACACCGCCTTCAATGAACAATGGCGCCTGTCGGTCGGCGGGATCTACACGGACATGAACGCCACCTTCGGCGGCGATCGGATCTGGGGTTCCAGCTACGACCCGATCTTCGATCCAGGCTTTCAGCGGCAGAATCGGGACGAGGGCTTCCTCGATCTCGAGGCAGACACCGGCATGGAGCAGTATGTGGGCAACGCCAACCTAGTCTTCTCTCCCAACAAAGACTGGCGGGTCGTCGGCTCTCTGAGGATGGAGAAGGTTGATACGGATGCGATGTCGGACTTCATCGAGACCAACTACCTCAACGGCAATGCTTCCGCGGACGAACTGGCCGGCATGAGCGACAAGCAGTTCGACGAGATCGGTGAAGAGATCGAAGTGCAGTTTGGCGGCCTCAAGTCGGTCATCATGTACGCATCCGCCCAATGGACGCAGGGAGACGGAGATCTTCGCGAGTCGATCATTGAGGTGGAGGATGGCGCCGTTGATCTCGAGCGCGATACCGGCTGGGACCGCAATACCGACAAATATTCCATTGGCGCGAACTGGCATCCGACGGCGACGTTCGGAATTGCCGGCGAGTTTTATCATAAGGTCCGCACTAATGATTATGATACGACTCAAGATTCCACGCCTCCGAGCGGCGGCGACCGCTTCCCCGCGTTTATCACTTACCAGAGTTTCACCACGGATGACATCAATGTCCGCGTGACCTGGCGACCGGATCCGAAGGTCACCGTAGTGGCCCGGATCGATGACCAGCAGACCTCGATCGATTCGCAGGAAGAGGGGCTGCCCCGGGTCGAGAGCGGTGACCTGAAGACCCGCATCTACAGCGGAGCGGTCACCTTCCTTCCGCAGGGCTGGCTCATGCTTCAGGCCAACATCAACTACGTGACCGACGAAGTGAACACCGGTCTGAGCGGTTCGGCGCTGAATATCGTCAACAACGCGACCAACGACTACTGGATCGGCACGATTTCCGCCATCATGGCGGTTGACGACAATACGGACGTGCAGGTGAACTACACCGCCTACGAGGCAGACAACTACATCGACAATTCGGCCTACACGGTGCCTTACGGAGTCGGCGAAAAGGAAAAGATGATCGGTGCCTCGATAACTCATCGTTTCTCCGAGCAGATGATGGTCTCCGCCAACTACACCTACGCGGACTTCAGTAGTGTCACGGTCGGCGGTTACAACGACTACACGGCCCACACGCTTTACGGGCGGGTCATGTATAGATTTTGACATCTGCGGTGTCTGCCATTTGAATCCGGTTATTCCATTGCTATGAAAAAGATACCTTTATTCGTTTTTTCAGCCGCGGTTCTGGGCTGGCTCGCCGGCCCGGCATTGGCCGAGGATATTGCCGAGACCTGGGCACGTCAGTGCCAGAAGTGCCATGCCGAGGACGGCTCGGGTGACACCAAGATGGGCAAGAAGCTGGGTCTGAAGGACTACCGGGACCCGGCGGTTCAGGCCGAGATGACCGATGAGGAGATCATCCGGATCACCAAGGAAGGGGTGACCGATGACAGCGGCAAGCAGGTGATGAAGGCCTATGCCGAGATCCTCACCGAGGAGCAGATCACCGAGATGTTGGCCCTCATCCGCAGCATGGCCAAGAGCTGAGCGGCAATTTCTTCTGCCGCTGCACCAATAGATTTGTCGCGGGACCGTCCCAATTCATAAGGCGGTCCCGCCTTTTTGTACCATGAGCGAACAAGAGCCGAGATACTGGAAGATAGGGAACATCTTCTTCCGGAACTACCCAAGCCTGCTTGGGTTCATCATCATGATCAGTGCGGCGTTTGCCTTTGCGCTGCTCTTCCTGATCGATCTCCTGGCCGCTCACGCCAATCCCTACATGGGGATTCTGGCCTATATCGTTGCGCCGGCCTTCTTCTTCACCGGGGTCGGCTTCCTTGGATTCGGCTGGTGGCTTCACCGTCGGAATCTCGCCCGCCACGTGGGCGATCAGTCTTTGCAGCTGACGATTGACCTGAGCCGTCCGAAGGACCGGCGGCGCCTGGTCGTCTTTGTCAGTTGCACGATTCTCTTTCTCCTGATCAGTGCGATCGGCAGTCACCGCACCTACAAATACACGGAATCGAATGAATTCTGCGGGCTGGTCTGCCACACCGTGATGGAACCGGAATACACGACCTACCAGCTTTCTCCCCACGCGCGGGTGGCGTGTGTCGATTGCCATATCGGTTCCGGAACGACCTGGTATGTCAAATCGAAGATCAGCGGCGCTTATCAGGTTTACTCCGTGCTTTTCGACAAGTACCACCGGCCGATCGAAACGCCGGTGGCCAACCTGCGACCGGCGCGGGAAACCTGTCAGGAATGTCACTGGCCGGAAAAGTTCTCCGGAAATCTGGACAGGTCCTACGAACATTTTCTGTCCGACGACGACAACACACCCTACACGGTGAGGATGTCGCTGAAAGTCGGCGGCGGCAATGCCGAGTTCGGCCCGGTCGAAGGGATCCACTGGCACGTGGCGAACAAGGTCGAGTATATCGCCACCGACCCCAAGCGTCAGGAGATCCCCTGGATCCGGGTGACCCGGGATGACGGAACCCAGAGCATCTTCGCCACCGAGGACTACATGGAAGCCCCTCCGGCAGGTGAGATCCGGATGATGGATTGCATCGATTGCCACAACCGGCCGGCGCATATATTTCAGAGCCCGAACGAGCTGGTCGAGGCGGCGATGGTCCAGGGACGGATCTCGCGGACCCTGCCGGCGATCAAGGATCGGGCGGCGGTGGCCCTGACCGGTTCCTATGAGACGGTCGAGGAGGCCGGGGCGGGTATCGTTGAAGCGATGGTCAAGTACTACGGCGACGACCCTCTGGTGCAGCCAACGGCGGACGAGCTGTTCCGGCTCTACCGCGGCCATTTCTTCCCGGCGATGGATTCGAGCTGGGAGGAATACCCCGACAACATCGGGCACAAGGACTGGCCGGGTTGTTTCCGGTGTCATGACGACCTGCACGAGAACGGAGAGGGCCAGGTTCTCCGTGCCTCAAGCTGCAATACCTGCCACACCATCCTGGCCCAGGGGCAGGGTGAGGAGTTGCGGCAGCTGGCACCGGCCGGGCTGGAATTCTTCCATCCCGACGGCGAGGATGTCAGTGGTTGGCTCTGCAGCGACTGCCACACCGGCGCACGCCAGTAGTCCGGCTTGCGGATTGGTTTTTCGCTCGCCAGACGGCGGTGGCCTTCTAGAGTCCGCGTCATCCCATGACGACGATCAATATCTTCCAGAACGCCAAGGAGTCCGAGAAATTTGCCGACGGTTCGATCATCTTCAGCAAGGGTGATCCGGGTGATTGCATGTTCGGAGTGGTCGAAGGGGAAGTGGAGATCGTCCTGAATGACAAAGTGATCGATACCCTCTCGTCGGGCGCGATCCTGGGAGAGATGGGCCTGATCGACCACAGCCCGCGGGCGGCCAGCGCACGGGTGAAAGGCTCGGCGAAATTGGTCAGGATCGACGAGCGTCGGTTCAATTTCCTGGTGCAGCAGACCCCGTTTTTTGCGCTTCAGGTCATGCGGATCATCACCGCCCGTCTGCGCAAGCTGATGGCGGCCGAGTGATTCGGCGGCCCCGGGTCAGGGGTTTGCCACTGTATCGAGTCCCCTGGATTGCCGTTAGCCGTCCCCGGGTTCGCCAAAGGCAGCCATGGCCCGGTCGAGGACCTTTCCGAGGGACAGCGCGCGTCCCTCCTGATCCGCCGCTTCGAGTTCATTTCCGGTCAGGGCGGCGTAGGCCGGGCCGAGGGTATCGGATAATTTTTTCGCGTCGGCCTGGCTGACCGGAGATTTGATATCCTTGCGCAGTTGGTCTGCGGCCGCGGCCAGAACGACGGCCTCCCGGGATTGGCTGCGACGGGCCGAAAGCATGGCGAAGGCTTCGAGCAGGAACGCGAGCGCCCTCTTGTCGCCGAGTTCGCGATTGATGAGAAGGCTTTCCCGGAGGGCGCGGGAAGCGGCGGTGTCGTCGCCCGCATCGAGAGCGACTTCGGCCAGACTGTTCAGCGAATTGGCGGTGGCCCAGCGGTCGCCGACCGCCCGGTTGAGCTGGAGGCTTTTTTCGATCACATCGCTCGCCTTGCCGTACTCGCCGCGGCTGCGATAGAGCATGCCCATATTGTTGTAGGAATTGGCCAGGGCCCAGCGGTCATTGAGTTCCTGCCGGATATGCAGTGCCTGGTCGTAGAGTTCCTCGCACGTCTCCAGATTGCCCTTCATCCGCTCGAGGATGCCCAGATTGTTGATCAGGTCGGCCGCCTTGCGTCGGTCGCCGGTCAGCTCCCGCAGAATCAGGCTGTCGCTGTAAAGGCGCGAGGCGTCAGCGAGGTTGCCGGTCTGGGCGGCGAGGGTGCCCTGGCTCTGCAGGTTCTGACCGAGGTTGACCTGGTCTCCGGCCTTTTCCAGCCCGACCGCAGCCCGCTGCAGCCACTTGATGGCTTCTGCATAATCGCCGCGCTTCCGCAGCAACTCCCCGATGGCTGATTCGGCATGGGCGATCCGCCCGGGGTCGCCGGCCGCTCGGGCCAACTCCAGTGCCCGATCGTAGTGCTTTCTGGCGCGACCCCAGTCGCCGGTTGTTTCCAGAACGCTTCCCAAGTCGATCAGCAGAGATGTCTTTTCGTCATCGTCGGACAGGGGGATCAGGCGTTCGTAGTAATCAACGGCGGCCTCATTGGAATAGGAGTGCCGGGCAGCGTCGCCGGCCTGGCGGAAGTAAATCCGTTTCTTTTCCGTGTTGTCACTGCGCCCGAAGTGATAAGCCAGCAATTCAAGCAGATTGGATCGCCGCCGTTTGGCCATGTCCTCGAGGAAGAAGCCGGCGGCTTCATGGATGCGGCTCTTGAAGGCGTGGGGCAGGCTGTCGTAGGCCACTTCCTGGATGACGATATGCTTGAAGAAATAGGCCAGCTCAGCGGTGCCTTCCTCCTTCTCAATCAGGTCATGGCGCTCGATACTGCGGAGGTCTTCCTCGACCTTGGGCATTCCGATGGAGTTCGGATGCACGCCGGCCAGCATGGAGGCGTAGAAGAGACGGCCGATCACGCTGGCGATCTTGACCGATACCTGTGCATCCCGGGTGAGCTGGTCGATACGGCTGAGCACGAGGCTGTGCATGCTGTTCGGCAGGTCGATTTCGTCCAGCGGGACATTCGAGACACCGTCGAGGACATTCCCCTCCAGGTAGTTGATCAACTCCTCGATGAAGAATGGATTTCCCCCGGATTTGCGGACAATCAGTTCGATCAGTTCGGTTGAACGCTCGAGCCGGCGATCTCCGGATTTCCGATTGTCCAGGCGCAGTTCGACCAGCTGTCTCGCCTCGTCCTCGCTGAAATCGCCGAGTTCGATCCGGGTATGGTAGTCGAGGGTTTCCTCGTCCGCGGTCAGGATGGTGCCGTCCGCTCCGGGCCGGTGGACGACAAACAAAGCCAGGGGTATCCGGACGGCTGCCTGGGCCAGAGCGATCAGGACTTCGCGCGATGCGGCATCGATCCAGTGGGCATCTTCGAGGACAATCACGAGCGGTTGGGCCGCCGCCCGGCATCGAATGCAGGTGATCAGAAGACTGATGAGTGAGGAACGTCTCAGCTTGGCGTCGAAGGTGCGGGTCAGCTCCGAATCCGGTAGTTCCAGGTTGAGGATCGGACCAAGCAGCGGCGCCCGCTCGCCGAGTCCGGGCTCGATCGATTCAAGCTGGGCGGCCAGGTGCCCCGGGATCGCCCTGGCCTCCAGGTCGGAACGGATTCCGAAAAACTCGCGCCAAATGGACCACCAGACGGAGAAGGTGCCGGTGCGCGCGAAGGCCTGGCATTCCCCGGCATAGCCGAGGAAGTTCATCCTGTCGGCCAGTTGGACAACCTCGGCGATCAGCCGGGATTTCCCGACACCCGCATCCGCCTCGATCGAGATCAGCTGTCCCCTCCCGCCGGCCGCTGCTTCGAGCTTCCCTTGGATCGCGGCCATCTCGTCTTTGCGACCGATCATGGGCAGGCGGTAACGCGCGGTCTTGAAGGCGGCGGTTGTCTGTTCCCGGCGTTTCTGGAGTTCGAAGATCTGGATGGGCTCGCTCTTTCCCTTGACGCGGATTCTGGGCAACTCCGGCAGGAAGAATGACTCGAGATGCCGGCGTGCGGCCGATTCGCTGACCAGGATCTGGCCGGGTCTGGCGTTCTGCATCAGGCGGGCTGAGAGGTTGACGTCATCGCCGAGAACACCGTAGGTCCTGCGGGAAAGGCCACCGTAGGCTCCGGTTCGCATGGTTCCACGGGTCACGCCGACTTGAACGTCGCCGACAATCTCCCTCAGGTGCGGTGGCGAGTCGCGCACCTCAAGGGCGGCCATGAGTGCACGTGCGGTGTCGTCTTCGTGGGCGGTGGGCGCACCGAAAGCGAAATAGGCAAAGCTCCCCTTGTCGCCGATGGTCAGCTGAACAAGGGTGCCGCCCAGGCGTTCGATGATCGCCTGCATCCAACGGACGTAGGCGTCGAGCTTTTCCGGTGCGGCGGGATCCGCCTCGAACTGGATGCCGGTGAAGCGGACGAAAACGGATGCGGCAGGACGGAGCTCGGTCAGGAATTCGCCCTGGGCGGAGACGATCCGCTGAAAGACCTCCTGGATCAGCCAGGGGCGGAGCGTTTCAACGCCCAGTCTGCCCCGGTCGCGGTCCGTCCGGGATGACGGAATCGGTGGATCGATCAACCGGTCGACCACCGCGATGGGTTGCCCCATCTCCGAAGGTCTTCGCTCGCGGATCGACAGAAGTCCTCCCAGGCTGGCGACAGTCCGGTCGTCGCAGACGACGTCGCCACGCTCGGCCCCGTGTTCGGCGTCGGCAAGGCTCTCGAGCACCCGTCCGGCAATCAGGTCGAAGAGCTGGATCGCGGGGTCGCCCACCACGAAGCGGCGGACCCGCCCGGTGGCGACGGCGACTTTCATGGCGAGGGCGTGTTGGGCACCGTCCGGCAGGGTGATGGCTTTGAAGGCGTCCATGGCCGCCTGCATCCCGAAGGCCGAGGCGAGAGCGCGCCGGCCGTCGTCGCCACCGAACCAGCAGGTGATGGCGTCGCCGGCAAATCCAATTACGCTCCCGCCGAAGGCATCCACCTGGCGGATCAAGGCATCGTAAACACGGTTGAGGTGATTGGTCAGCTCCTCGCCGCCCCGGCGCGGACCGTAGCGACTGACCACGGCCTCGGTCAGGGGAGTGAAACCCGAAATATCGGCGAAGAGGGCCGCTCCATCAGAAAACTCCGAAAACTCCGTCCCGTTGCAGAGTGCATCGACTCGGTCAATCGGGAGGTAGGCGGCCAGATTTTCCAGGATTTCGGGGGACGGCATCGAATCGGGCTATTAGGTGTCCGAGCCGGCTCTGAGGGTCAACCGAGAAGGACAGATCCGTCTGACTGTTGATCAGATACTTTCATCCTTCGCTGGTTTGATGGAGAGAAAGATGAATACCCCACCCGTTAGGCGGGTTGTCGATTGAGCCGACTTCGAGCGGGAGCTATGGCAATAGGTGCGCAGTCGTTTGGTGATTGCTTAGCCCTCAGGCTTCGGATGGGGTTCTTCCCGATCGTCGATCTTGCTAATCTATGGTATAAACAATGCTGTTTTCGGTGGTGGTGTCGGTCGACTCGAACCTATTTCATGAACTTCATTTCCCGCCGTCTCGGTCCTCTCTTCATTCCGGTCATCCTGTTTTGCTCGGCAGTCACACTCGAGGGCTCCGTCCTGACCGTCACCTCGCTAAAGGATAAGAACAGCGGCGGCACTCTGCGCTCGGCCCTCAAATCTGCGGATGACGGCGACATCATCCAATTTGCTCCATCCCTTTTTACCTCGGGCCCCCAGACCATCCGGCTGTCGAGCGGTCTCTCGATTAATGAATCCGTCTCGATCATCGGGCCGGGTGCCGACCTTCTGGCGATCGACGGACAGGGCAGCTCGCAGGTCTTCAGCATAACCGCGAATTGTGAATCCGGCGATGATGGAACGGCGGTGCTTCTGTCCGGTTTGACAGTCCGTGGCGGTCTTTCCAGCGGCGGCGGTGGCGTTTTGGTTTCCAAGAACAGCCGGCTCATCGTGGTCAGCTGCCGCTTTGAGGCCAACCAGACCAAGTCCAATGGTGGAGGCTCGTCCTATGGTGGTGCCATCTACAACCGTGGGGAGATTCTTGTCGATCTTTCCACCTTCGATGGGAATCTCGCGGGTCTCGCCTCGATCCCCGGCAATCCCGGTGGTGCCGGTGGCGGATTGTACAACGAAGGCGACGCCGTGGTGACGCGGAGTCTTTTCGTCGGCAACCAGGCCGCATCGGGTGGCGGATTGGCCAGCGGTGGCGGCACCTTGATGGTCGAGAGCAGTACCTTCAGCGGCAACTCCGACCAGTCCGCGGCTGGTGGCCTGTTCTTGGGTGGTGGTACGACCGAATTGATCAACCTGACGGTTGTTGGAAACACGAGCATTCTTGGAACCGGCGGTGTCCGGGTCGCTTCCGGCGGTTTGGCCGAGGTCCGCAATTCGATTCTTGCCGACAACGGGAGTCTGGATGTCGGAACGGCTTTCGGTGGCTCGTTTGTCTCACTGGGCTACAATATCCTGAAGGTGGCTCCTTCGATCACGGCTCTGCCGTCGGACAAGGTCGGGGTCGATCCGAAGCTCGGGCCACTCGCCGACAACGGCGGCGCGTCCTGGACCCACGCGCCTCTGGCGGGCAGTCCGGCCCTCAATGGAGGCGATCCGGTCTTCAACCACTTTCTTCAGCTGACCGATCAACGGGGCGAAGGTTTTCCGCGTGTTCTTGGATCGGCGGTTGATGTCGGCGCCTATGAAGAACCCAACACGGCTCCCACCATCAGTTGTCCCAGTGGAACGGTCGAGTGCGGTGTCGATCTGATTGTCGTGACCGTAGAGGATGCGGATGCCGATCTTCTGACCGTCATCTGGAGAATCGGGGGTTCTGTCATTCAGACCGATGAGGGAGTGTCATCGGGTGAGAGTGTCTTCCTGGCCGAGACTCCTGCCGACGAATCGGTTATTGATGTCGAGGTATCCGACGGGTCCCTTTCCTCGAGCTGCACAATTGCTGTGGCGGTCCTGGACCGGACTCCGCCGGACCTTTCGCTGAACTATCGCAAGGAAGAGAATGGCGGCCTTGATCCCATCCTGGTGGAATGTGGATCCGCCTTTGTCGATCCGGGAGCGACGGCTTCTGATGTCTGTAACGGCGACATTATTCCGGTGGTCACCGGATCCGTCAATACCCGGACTACAGGCACCTATATCCTCACTTATACGGCCACCGATCTGACCGGGAATTCGACCTCAAAATCTCGCAGCGTGAAGGTTGTCGACACGACCCCGCCGGTCCTGATGGTGCCCGATCTCTCCCCGAGCTTTGATGCGACAGCAGAGTGCTTGTATGCGCTGGACCTGTCCAGTCTGGGAGCGGGGGTAGAGGATATCTGCGATCCATCGCCGACAATCATATACTCCCGCCTGACCGCTTCAGGATACGAGCTTCTGAATGAGGCGAGCGTGGATCTGGACACGGGTCTGCATACTATTCGGATCGATGCAGTGGATGCCTCGCTGAACGAGGCGATCCCAGTCGATGTTGTTGTGACGATTCGCGACGTGACCGCTCCGGTCGTGACCGTGAACGGCGACGCTGAGATGGTCACCAGCTGTGGTGACACGTTCGTCGATCCGGGAGCTTTGGCCACTGACGGTTGCGACGGTTTGTTCGCGGCGACCAGCTCTGGACTGATCGGTGTCTCCGGTGCCGGTTCTTACGAGGTCGTCTATACCGCAATTGATTCTGCCGGCAATGCGGCGGTCCCTGTCAAGCGAGTAGTGAATGTGCTTCCATCGGTCAGCTTTGTCGTTTCGACGAACCTGACGGTGAACACCGACCCGGGCGATTGCGCCACGCTTATCGACCTGTCCCAGCTGGTAGAAATCGGAGGCACCTGCGTTTCCGATGCCAGTCTCGAGGTGACAATTCTTCTCCCGGATGGCGCCACCGAGACGCTGGACGCGCTGGAAGCCTTCGCGTTCCCGAAAGGGACCTCCACGATCGTGGTGAGGGCCTTTTACTTGCCCTATGGACCGGATCCGGTCGGGACGAGTGAATCGTTTTCGATCACGGTTGAGGATCCCTACCTGAACTGTGCAGGGAACATCGCCTGGCCGGTGGCACTCGATCTGGAATTCAGCGAGGTTGCGAGTCTATCCTCTGGGAGCCAGCTGCAGGCCTTCCTGGAGCAGTTTCTCAGCAGCCAGGGCGAGCGGCGGTGGATCCGAATCCGCAACGTGCCCGCCGGGGCGCGTTTGACGGTGGCCCTCTCCAACCCCGCGGGTGTGAATTACGATCTCACGGTCTATCGTGACATCCAGGAAGCCTACGACGAGCTTCTGGCCCTCCTGAACGGCGGGTCGGACGAGGACAAGGTTTCGGCGGTGCTGGGAGCCCAATTCTCGCCGGAGGCCTTCGCTCCGGATGCCTTCGCGCCCGACGCCTTCGCCCCGGATGCGTTCGCGCCGGATGCCTTCGCGCCGGATGCCTTTGCGCCCGACGCCTTCGCTCCGGATGCCTTTGCTCCGGATGCCTTCGCGCCCGACGCCTTCGCGCCGGATGCCTTCGCGCCCGACGCCTTTGCCCCGGATGCCTTCGCTCCCGATGCCTTCGCGCCCGACGCCTTTGCGCCCGACGCTTTTGCCGCGGCCCAGAACCGGGTGCTCGCCTCGTTCTCGGCCTACGATGGGCCGACCGACGGGGTGCGCGTGACCAATTTCGAGGAGACGACGGATTATTACGTTCGGGTCAGCGGTCGCAATGGCGCTTTCTCGACCGCCTCGACCTTCAGCCTGCTGATCGAAGTCGAGACGGATATCTGTGAAGGGGTCGTGTCGGATGGTGCGCTCGATCCGGCCTTCACCGGAACGGTACCGTCCGGATTGTCCGATCCGACGAGTTTGATTCTCTGGGATTCCGGCCGCATGGCCGACTATGCCGCCGATGCCGGCGAGTTGCTCGCGCTGGAAGGACGGCTGGACAATCTGGCGGCGGCAGCCGGTGGGGTTGTGGTGGATGTCTCCACCTTCGCCAACGTCAATGCGCTCAACGAGCAGGCAGACACCGGCGTCAACGTCAACTGCCCCTACGCCAAGAACCTGGTGGCTGAGGCAATCCGGAATATTGCGGCGGCCTACCGCATTAAGTATTCAAGTATTGGTGACATAACGATTGTCGGCAACGACGACGTCATTCCGTTCTTCCGGCGAAGTGACGATGCCAACCTCGCCAACGAGGCCCAGTATTTCCCGCCGGTCCTGAATTCGACCCATTCCCAGTCGGCGCTGCGCACGGGTCGGGTCTTGGAGCAGGATTCCTACGGTTCGGAATGCCGGGTCGTTCTATCGACCGGCGAGTACAACCTGCCGGGTGCACCGGTCGGCCGGCTGGTTGAGGAAGCCGGCGATGTGATCCGGACGATTGATACCTACCTTCCCGTCTTCAGTGGATCGACTCCGGGGGTGCTCCCGGCGCCGGCCGGTGGCTACCGGGCCCTTTCGGTGGCCTACGATTTCATGGCGGACGCCGGTGAGGCGATTGCCGACGAATTCAGGGACGGTCTTAATCTCGGTGGTGGCGACACGGTCAACACCCTGATCTCCGACCCCAGCCTGGCGCCTTCGGAGTCATGGACGGCGGGCGAACTTTCTGGCGCCTTTTACAAGTCGGATAGACTGAACCTGATCTTCATCGGAGCACATGGAAGTACGGCGAGTGCTCTTGCTGCAGACTACACCTCACGGTTTACCGCGGCTGAACTCGAGGCGGCGACAGTGGACATCACTTATGCCATCGCGGCCAGTCAAGCCTGCCACTTGGGATACAACACAGTGGACCCCGATGCGGTCCCATCGGTCACCCTGCGGCCCGACTGGGCCCAGGCCTTCGCCCGCAAGGGGGCGATCTTCCTCGCCGGCACGGGCTACCAGTATGGTGAGACCCAACTCCTGGAATATGGAGAGCGGCTCTACCTGGAGTTTTGGCGGCAACTGCGGACAGGCTCAGCGCCGGTCAGCGTGGGTCAGGCCATGGTCAATGCCAAGCTCGCCTACCTGGCCAAGACACCGAATATGCGGGGTATTCACGAGAAGACTCTGCTGGTGGGATTGACGCTTTATGGTTTGCCCATGGTCAGGATCAACCTGCCGGGTGGGCGTCTCCCGGCAGCCGGAGGTTCCGGAGGCGGGTTGGCCGTAGCTTCCCTTGGAGGATCCTTTGGTCTGGCGACTGCCGACTTGGAGGTGACACCTGAGCTGACGAGGAAGACGTTGACCCTCGATGTAGTCGGTCAGAGTCGCACGGTCGATGCGTCCTATTACCTCGGCAGCGATGGTGCGGTCTCTCTGGTGGCGGAGCCGATTCGTCCGCTGGAGTCGGAAGCGGTTGGCGCGGCAAGTGGTGCCCTTCTTCGCGGAGTGGTCCTCCGTTCAGCCACTTATGTGGATGAGACGCCCTTTCTGCCCTTGACCGGTGCGCCGGCGACGGAGATCCGGGGTGTGGCGGCCCCCTTCAAATCGGAAGTCTTCTACCCGATCATCCCCTGGGCGACCAATCAGATCGGAGAACTCTGCGGCGGTAACGCTGGCGGCACGGTCCTCAATGCCTTCCCGGCCCAGTTCCGTTCGGATCTGGTCGATCCGGCAGTGGAGGCAGGATTGCTGCGCAAGTATACCGGAATGTCATTTGGGCTCTTCTACAGTGACAGCCCGAGCGGAGAGAATCCGGCCCAGTTCCTGACTCCGGCCCCCGCCGTCAATGGGGTGGCGGCCGAGTTGTCGGCGGACGGCAGCGAGATTGTGATTGAAGCCGTGATCGAGACATCGGCTGCGGTCGGGATTCACGAGGTCCTGGCGACCTATACCGGCGAACCAGGTTCCCCATGGCATGGCGCTTGGCACTCGGTGTACCTTTCGCCGACTTCGTCCCCGCTCTTCTTCCCGGGTTCGGTCAATGCCGACGGCATCATCCGCACCTGGACCGCATCGATTCCGGTGTCGGGCTATGCAGCCGATTTCCGCTTCATCATCCAGACCGTGGGGAATAATGGCCCGGCCCTGCAGTCGACCAACTTCGGCCGATACTACCGGGTGGGCGGGGATCTCCCGACAGGTGAAACGGCGACCGCTGTCACGATTGTCACAGCACCGGCAACCGGTGCCTACGGGACGACGATTCTGGTCGAGGCGGATGTCCGTTCCGGAGGCGATCTCCTGGGTGACGGCGAGCGGGTCGATTTCCGACTGGGTCCGATTGCCCGGTCCGTGCTCACCGTTGGCGGACGAGCCAGCGCCGAGCTGACACTCTACGCGGCGCCACAGGACTACGCACTGGAAGTTTCCTATCGCGGCTCCAGCGATTACGCGCCGTCGAGCGCCACACAGCCCTTTGCCGTGGTCAAACAGGATTCGACCATGGAGTTCGACGGGGTTCCGGAATATTCCCGGCCGTCGGATTGGTTTGTCAGACTCCAGACCACTGATGGCAAACCGCTGAAGGAGAAGTCCGTAGTCTTCGTGATCGAGAACATGGATACGGCGGAGTCGTTCATTGTCTCGGAGATCACCGACGGTGCGGGACGGGCGGCTCCCGGTTCGATCAGTCTGGAGAACGGTGAGTATGCGGTCGCGGCCTATTTTGCCGCACCGGAGATTCCTTCGACGGAGATCAGCCTGGTCGATCCGCTCTACAATGCCTCGACCACGGTCGGTGTGTTCGCGGTGACCCTGGAGACCACCTACAGCGCCGAATCCGGACGCCTGACCTACGATGATGTGCGGGCCGAAGTGTCCGAGGACGCAGATCGGGGACTGAGTTCCCTGGTTCTTTCCGGCGTGGTCGGGTTGGCCGATGCATCGATTGATCCGAGCAGTCTCCTGTCTGATCCCCATGCCAGTCAGATCCTGGCGAATCTTCTCGTCCGGGTCGCCGGAGAGAGCCTCGTCGACTCCCAGTTTGCCCTCGATGTTTCGTCGAGTTGTGGTGGTCTGTGGCAGGGCAGCTGGGCCGCCGAAGGGTTCACTGCTCAGCTTGAGATCCAATGGGGCGGCGAAGTGACGTTTGATTCCCGGTTGACCAATCCGGTCGGCCCCACCATCCGCTCGGACGAAATGGAGCACGGTGGCTCGGAGATCGAGTTCAAGGCGGCCAGCGGGGACTATACGGTCACCTTTACCGATGGTAAATCGGTCGTGCGTGTCACGGTGAGGGACGGGCGGGTCAAGAGTGTGAGCGGTCTCGGTTATGGCAATTGCGTCTACCGGTCGAAGCGACGGGAGATCGAGTTCAGACTTCCGTATGCGCTTGCGGATGGGCAGGTCATTGCGATCAATGGCTGCCACTACGATGACGTCGTGGTGACGGCAGGAGCCAATCTTCTGACGAAGGAGGGCCGGTTCAACCTTGAGGTCACCCTGCCTCCGGGAACGGGTCCGCTCTACAGCGAGACACCGGCCATCCTGGAAGCGATCATCACGGTCGGCGCGGGAAGCGGGGAAACACCTGCAACGGGTGGTGTGACGGTCGGCGATGCGACCAACCCGTGGAGCGAGGAATCCGCTCCCCTCTACCGGGCCTTGAACTGAGGTTGGTATTGGGCTTTTTCGCCGGACGAAGCAGGGATGCCTGCAGGGTGACATTTTGGTTGCCGAAGGGGCGGAAATTTGGGCAATGTCCGTCCCTTCATGATCCGTCGTCTCCACAGGAGTTGCCCAATGGTTGATGCTTTCGCATCAACTGATTTTTAGGGGATACCTTCATGTTGACGCCCTTTGAGCGTGCCCTGGTGGCGCACCTGATTGGCGATTGGCTGCTCCAGAACGACTGGATGGCCCGTAACAAAATGCATCTGCGCCATCCGGCCGCCTGGATCCACGCCGGGATCCACGTGGTTTTATTGACCCTGGCTCTGGACTGGGTGTCCGGCCTGGTGCTGGGGGTCGTTCACCTCCTGGTCGACACGCGCATTCCCCAGTGCTGGTGGAGCCGGGTTTTCCGTCAGACGACGGAAGGGGAGATGGGCCTGCAGGTGCAGATATGGGGGGACCAGGTCCTGCATATCGCGTCGCTCGCCCTCTGGCTGGTCCTGCGACCGCACCTGGGGATCTGATCGATCGATCGGGTCAGTGCAGCCCGCCCTTCCACTCCTCGCCGCAGGCTCCGCCGCTTTCGTTGGGAATGAGGGAGGCTTCGCTCCCATCCAGCCGCAGGACCGGGAAATAGCCCTTGTGCAACTTCTCAGTCTGGTGGGTGACGTAGTGGCAGATAAAGGACCGCCGGAACCGGGTCTTCGAGCGATTGGGTCCGGATCCGTGGATCAGGCTGCCGTTGAAGAAGAGGGTGTCGCCCGCCTTCATCACGACAGGCACTGCCTTGAGGCCCTCGGGAACCGGCACAAAGTGGGTGGTGAAGGATTCCTTTTCGTCGGCGGTGTCCGGGCATACAATGGCATGATCCTGGGAGCCCGGGACTACGTAGAGGGTTCCGTTTTCAAGATCGCAGTCGTCGACCGCAGTCCACGCGGCGACGCAGGTGCCGGGCTCGGCCAGAAGGTAAAAATTGTCCTGATGAAGGGCCTGTCCCCGGGACCCCGGAGGCTTGAAATAATACATCGACTGCACGGCATAAGGTGCTTCGCCGAGCATGGCGGTCAGACAGGTCGCCACCCGCTCGTCGAGCAGGTAGCGGCGGCCCACCTCGTTGAAGCGGTGCGGGTGCATGATCCGGGGGTATTCCTTGAGCGGATCGCCGCCGGATTGCTCGCGGGGCACGGGTTCGAAGTAGCCGGGTTGACCGCCGGCCTGATGCATCCGGTCGAATTCCGTCGCGAGCGTTTCGAGGTCTTCCGGTCCGAACAGACCACGGGCAACGGCGAATCCTTCCGTCGTGAATTGGCGGCGCAGCTCGGACAGATCAGGGTTCGAGGCAACTGAGGGCATGGGGTGATAGGGTGGATAAGTTGAGTGAATGGCAACAATGGCCGGAGCGAATGCGTTGTATTTTTCCATCCGGTTTGTAATGAATTGTGGGTGTCACCTATAGGTTCTTTTCGTCAATCTCAACCATGTCTCATCCGACCTTTCAGATCTTCACCATCCGTTTCTCGGCGGCGGCCGCCATCCTCCTGACGGCCCCGTCTCTGTCTGCTCTCGAGGTTCCCGGTCATACGGACACCCCAATGGTGGTCGATGCGCCCGAGTATCATGTGCACGACCCCGCCCGGCCACAGCCTGTGGTCGTCGCGCCGGGACAGACCGATCCCGCCACCTGCCTGATGGCGCCGCCATCGGATGCCATTGTGCTCTTTGACGGGACGAATATGGATGCCTGGACAGGCGGGCCCTGGATTCTGGGCGATGGCTACATGGAGGTCCCCCCGAGGACTGAGGATGAGTCGGGCAAGAAAGTCGCGAAAGACCTGAAGACGAAACAGTCATTCGGAGACATCCAGCTGCACCTCGAATGGCGGACCCCGGCGGAAGTGGTGGGAGAGAGCCAGGGCCGGGGCAACAGCGGGGTTTTTCTGATGGATCGTTACGAAGTGCAGATCCTCGACAGCTACGACAACATCACCTATGCCGACGGCTCGGCCGGGGCGGTCTACGGGGCCCGTCCGCCCCTGGTCAACGCCTCGCGCGGGCCGGGCGAGTGGCAGACCTACGACATCATCTGGAGGGTGCCGCTCTTTGACGGTGAGAAGCTGATTCGGCCGGCGACGGTGACGGTCCTGCACAATGGGGTTCTCATTCAGGATCACTACACCTTGGCGGGAAGGACGGAGAACAGGAAGGCGGCTGTCTACACCCCGCATGAGCCGACAGGCCCGATCCGTCTGCAGGATCACAACAACCCGATGCGTTTCCGGAACATCTGGGTCCGGCCGCTTGAGCCCGAATCATGAAATGAGTCGACCGGGCCGGGATGGTCGGCCAGGTTCTTGTGGCAGGGAGGGACAACAGGATTGCATCAAGGTATCATACAGGATCTGGGCTGGTTGATGGTGTCGGCGGCGCTCGCCGCCATCATCTTTCAGCGGCTGCGCCAGCCCGTCATCCTGGGTTACATTCTGGCCGGTATCCTCCTCGGGCCGGGGTCCTTTTTTCCGTCGCCGCTGCATGATCTGACCAATATCAATGCGCTGGCGGAACTGGGGGTGCTCTTCCTGATGTTCTATATCGGGCTGGAGTTCAACCCGGATCGGCTGCGGGCGGTTTTTGCGCCGGCGCTTCTCGCGCTGATCCTGCAGACCGCCCTGATGATGTTTATCGCGATGGAAGCCGGTCAGGCTTTGGGGTGGGGACCGGTCCAGAGCCTGTTCTTTGGCGGGATTCTTTCGATCAGTTCCTCGATGGTCACCATCAAGCTGATCCGCGACAAGAGGCAGTTGAACCGACCCTACGCCGAACTGACCGTTGGCATCCTCATCTTTGAGGACATCCTGGCGATCATCGTTCTGGTCGTGTTGACCGGTGTTGCCGTCAACGGGACCTTTGCCTGGGATGCGGTCGGAAAGGTCACCTTCTTGATCGGGATCTTCGTGGTGGCGGCCTACGTGGTCGGGCGCCTGCTGGCACCCCGGGTCCTCGATGTGCTCCACCGGTTCGGGACGAGTGAAACCATCGTTCTCTTCACAATCGGACTGATTCTCGGCGTCAGCCTGCTGGCGGCGCGGATGGAGTTTTCCATGGCCCTCGGTGGTTTCGTGGCCGGCGCCATCCTTTCGAAAAGCTCCCTCGCCCATGAGATCGAGAACCTGACCGAGCCCTTGCGCAATTTCTTCTCGGCGCTTTTCTTTGTATCGGTCGGCACCTTTGTCGATCTCCGGGAACTGGGCGAGCAGTGGCTGCCCATTGTGATTCTGACCGTGCTGATGATGGGGGGGAAGTTCATCTCCTGCTGGATGGGGCTCGTCCTGGCCGGCCAGAAACCGGCGGTATCCACCCGGGCCTCACTGGCCAAGGTCCAGATCGGCGAATTCAGCTTTGTCATCGCCACCCTCGGTCTGAGCTACGGGGTGGTGGATTCCGGCCTGAAGGCGATCGCCTACGGGGTGGCCATTCTGAGTATTTCCTTGACGCCGGCGGCCAACCTCCTCCAGGGCATGCTCAATTCCCATGTGGAAAAGAGGGTCCCCGGCGGATTGAAGCGTGGATTGGCGGCCTATCTGAGCTGGATCGAGACGGCCCGTCTGGCCGCCGGCCAAAGCGGTCTGGTCAAGCTGGTGGTCCGTCCATTCAGCCGGATCGTGATCAGTTTCCTGCTTCTCAATGCCGTGGTCATCCTCGCCTCCATCCTGATCGACCGTCTGCCTGTCCCCGAGCGGTTCGCCGAATGGGAGATTCTGATCAAGCGGGGATCCTGGGGGGTGGCCGCCCTCATCTGTCTGCCCCTGCTGGTCGACATCATCCGCAATCTGAATGTGATGGTCGCGCTGATTTCCGAGGTGGCCTTCTCCCGGCGCTCCGGGGCGATGGTCGGCCGGTTCATGCGGGACCTGATCCAGGGGGTATTCTTCACCCTGGTCCTCTTCATCTTCAGCCTGGTCTTCCTGGCGGCCTGCGGCCGCTACTTTCCGACTTCGACCACCCTGGTTGGGTTCGTCCTCGTCTGCCTCGGTCTCGCCATTCTCTTCTGGCGGCGGGTGGTCCGAGTCCACAGCCGATTCGAATATGCGGTCATTCACGGGATGGAGGGTCAGTCACGGGCTTCGGTCAGGCCGACGATGGAGGAGTCGATCCGGAGGGTCTCGGCCGTCAATCCCTGGCCGGTCAGGATCGAGGAAATGATGCTTTCCAAAGACAACTGGGCCTGTGGTCGTCGCATTCGCGACATGAACCTGCCCGGTGAAACCGGCGCCACCATCGTGGCGATCGAGCGTTCCCGTCGCCTCTTGCTCGATGTGCGGCCGGATATGGCCCTGGCCGCAGATGACCGGATTTGTCTGTTGGGGGAACGGGAGCAGATCGAGTCGGCCCGGGCTTATCTGACCCGACCGGTCGAGCTTGAGGAAGTCGAGCCCCTGGCCCGCCACTTTGACAAGGTCTTGATCGGCCCGACCTGCGATCTGGTCGGACAGTCCCTGATCGAGGCGGATCTCCGCAGACGCATGTCGGTGACGGTGGTGGGGATCCAACGGGGTGATCGCAAGATCATCGGTCCGGCAGGCGGAGAGGTGATCCACGCCGGCGATCTGCTTCTCGTCATGGGCCGGGCGGACGATCTGGCTGCATTCAAGGTTCAGGTCTTCGAATCCTGAGAGCGGGTCCGGGTAGGCAATTCGGCCTAAAAAGCGGCTGAGTAGTTCATCTTTCCCGGGTGGTGCCGATGATCTGAGACGAGTGCTTAGACCAGCGGCCCAATGACCGGAACAGATACGATTTCTCCCGATGCCTGCGAGACCTTCGCGATGGTGGTTCCCGCCACTGCGAACGGGTGCGTTCTGGAGGTATGCAAACTTCTGTTTGTCAGGAGCTTGAAAATCCATGCCCCCGACTGATTCATCTTCCCTGCGCCGCCTTCATCCGCGGTTGAGACGTCAGATCGAGTCGGTCTACGGCGATACCCTGCCGGCCGATTCGACCTTCCAGCGCCTCCTTGAAGTCATCGACGCGACCTATACCAATGACGGGAAAGAGGCTTCGAGTCCATCGACCGCACCCGCCTTTTCCGGTGGTTTTCCAATCCAGGTCGATTCCGAATCCGGACGGGCGGGCAGGCAGATGCTCGACCATATCCTGGAGCACACTCATGAGAGTGTCATGGTCACGGACGCAGATCTGGAGCCTCCGGGCCCGCGGATTCTCTACGTCAATCGGGCCTTCTCCCAGTTGACCGGCTATGACTCGGACGAAGCCATCGGGCAGTCGCCGCGCTTTTTGCAGGGACCGGGAAGCGACCCCAGGATCCTGGCGGAGATCAAAGCGGCGTTGAAGGAAGGCCGGTCTTTTTCCACGGAGCTGATCAATTACCATAAAGACGGATCTGAGGTGACGGTGCGACTCTCGCTCAGACCGCTCATGGATGAATCCGGTGAAGTCACCCACTGGATCGCTGTGCATCAGGACATTTCCGAACACCGGCGGGTCAGCGAGGCTCTGCGGGAAAGCGAGCAGCGCTACCGGTCGGTGGTGGATACCATCAAGGAGGTCGTCTTTCAGACCGACCGGGCCGGCCGGTGGGTTTTCCTGAATCCGGCCTGGGAGGATATCACGGGTTTTTCCGTCAAGGAGACACTCGGTTCGATGATGGTTAATTTCGTCCACCCGGGTGATCGCTCTCGCAATGAAGGCCTGCTTCGTCCGATCTTGGACGAAGGACGGGATTTCTGTCACCACGAGTTTCGTTGTCTGACAAAGGGAGGCGAATTCCGCAGTCTTGAATTGTATGCCCGGGCCACCCTCGGGCCGGATGGGAAGATCATGGGCCTCTCCGGTCGCCTGACCGATGTGAGCGAACGCCGGATATCCGAGCTCAAGCTAAGGGAATCGGAGGAGAAGTTCCGGGTCATGTTTGTGACTTCGCCCCTCGGGATGGTTCTGAGCGAAATCGACGGGGCTTTCATCGACGCCAACCAGGCCTTTCTAAACATCATCGGGTATCGGGCGGTCGAAATGGAGAATCTCAGTCTCTGGCAGATCACGCCGCCGGACTTCTTTCTCCAGGAAGAGGCCCACCTGAAGAAGCTCGAGCAATCCGGCCGGTTCGGACCCTACGAAAAGGAGTATTTCCACAAGAGCGGGCGACGTGTCTCCGTCGTGGTCAATGGCATGATCGTGAAGGGGCCGGAAGGCCGGCGACAGATCTGGACCTTTGTTGAGGATATCACGGACCGCAAGGCGGCCGAAAGGGCGCTTGCCCTGAGCGAGCAGCGATTCCGCGATGTCAGTCATGCGGCGGGCGAGTTCATCTTCGAGGTCGATCTCGAGGGCCGTTTCATTTTTGTCAGCGACCGGGTGGCCGATGTCCTCGAATACACGCCGGAGGAGATGCGTTGTCGCACGCTATTTGAGATCCTTGAGGATGAGGATGCTGCTGCTTTCCGTCAGCGATTCCGGAATTCGACGCGGAACCGTCTAACCTTCAGCAGTGTCGAGCATCGCGGCCGCACCCGCAACGGAAGCCTGATCTGGTTGAGTCTGAGCGGGGTTCCGGTCACCGATGAGAACGGCCGGGTCACCAGTTTCCGCGGTGCGGGACTCGACGTTACCTCCCGCAAGGAGAGTGAATCCGCCCTCCGGGCCAGCGAGGAGCGTTTCAAGCTCCTGGTCGACTCGAGTGAGGACGGCTTCTGGGATTCGAATTTCGCGACCGGTGAGGTCTTTTTCGCTCCGCGCTGGAAGGCGATTCTCGGCTACGAGGACGACGAACTGCCCAATTCGACTGAGACCTTTTCGCGTCTCATCCATCCGGAAGATCTCCCCAAGGTCCGGGCCACCATGGAGCGCTTTCTTCCGGCGGGGAATCATCCGTTCGCCATCGAATTCCGAATGCTCCACAAGGAGGGCGGGGTTCGCTGGATCCGCTCGACGGGTATCGGAATTCGTGATACCCAAGGCCGGATCCTCCGCACCCTCGGCTTCCATACGGACATCTCCGAACGACGGAAGGCGGAGGAGGAGATCCGGGAAGCCAAGGCGGCGGCCGAGGCGGCCAACCGGACGAAGTCGGATTTTCTCGCCACCATGAGTCACGAGATTCGCACCCCGATGAACGGTATCATCGGGATGACCGGATTGCTGCTCGACACCGAGTTGACCAGCGACCAGCGGGAATTCGCTGAGACGGTCCGGGTGAGCAGCGAAAGCCTGCTTTCGATCATCAACGACATCCTCGATTTCTCCAAGATCGAGTCGGGCAAGATTGAATTGGAGGCCGAACCCCTCGATCTGGTCGGGTGCATCGAGGAGGCGCTCGATGTGATCGCCCCGGTGGCGACCAAGAAGGGCCTCGAACTCTCCTATTTTGTCCAGGACGACGTGCCCTTGAGCGTGATCGGCGATGTGACCCGTCTGCGCCAGCTCCTGGTCAATCTGGTGGGCAATTCGGCGAAATTCACCCACGAGGGCGAGATTTTCGTGGAAGTCCGGCGGGAATCGGAACCCCTGATGGAGGCGAACCGGGCCACCCTGCATTTTTCCGTTCGCGACACCGGCATCGGCATTCCGCAGGACAAAGTGGGTCGGCTTTTCCAGCCGTTCACACAGGTGGATGCCTCCACCACCCGGCACTATGGCGGCACCGGCCTCGGGCTGGCCATCTGTCGGAAGCTGGCCAACGTCATGGGTGGCGAGATCTGGGTCGACAGTGTCGAGGGTCTGGGGTCGACCTTCCATTTCACGGCCCGGCTCGGCGTGGCCGAAACCCCGGCCGCCCCGGCGGCACCTCTGACCAACCTGAAAGGCCAGCGGGCGCTGGTCGTCGACGACAACGCGACCAATCGGCGGGTTCTCCGCCTGCAGCTGGAGCGGTTCGGAATGGTGGCGGTCGAAGCGGAGTCGGGCCGGGAGGTGATCGAGATCCTGAAGCGGGGCGTCCGCTTCGATATCGGCTTGATTGACTTTCGCATGCCGGAAATGGACGGGATCGAACTCGGTCGGGAAATCCGCGCCCTGCGGACACCTGAAGAGATGTCCCTGATCTTTCTCCCTTCCATTTCCCGCTCCGACGACCAGGTGCGCGACGCACGTGCTCTTTTCCAGGGAATCCTCTCAAAACCCATCCACCAGTCGCAGCTCAGCTCCATGCTGGTCGAAGTCTTCGGCCAGAAGCAAAAAGGAAACACGGGGGCACAGGTGGAACAGCCGGCGAAGATCGACAACACCCTTTCGACGGTTCATCCGCTGCGGATCCTTCTGGCCGAAGACCATCTGGTGAACCAGAAGGTGGCCCTGCGGGTCCTGCGCCAGATGGGTTACCGGGCTGACGTGGCCGGGAACGGTCTGGAGGCCCTCGATGCCCTCCGTCGGGCGGACTACGATGTGGTCCTGATGGATGTTCAGATGCCGGAAATGGATGGGCTGGAAGCATCCACCCGCATCCGGGAGGAATGGGGCGAAAGGCCACGGCCGATCATCATCGCGATGACCGCCAATGCGATGGAGGGGGACCGTGAACGCTGCCTGAAGGCAGGAATGGACTTATACCTGAGCAAACCGATCCGAATGAATGAACTGGAGGAGTCACTGATCGAAGCCCACGGGCTCAGGGCGAACCAGCGCAAGGAGACTGCACAATGACGAACCAATCAACGATCAACTGGAATCAACTGTCGATGATCCTTGGGGAAGAGGGTGATCCGATCGATGAGGAGATGGCGGAACTGTTCCGCGATTTCATCGAGGATGCCAGTCGGCGGCTCGACACGCTCGGGGCACTTGATCCGGTCTCCGACCCGCAGGGCGTCGCCCATGAGGCCCACAAGATCCGCGGTGCCGGTCTCAGTTTCGGATTCGAGCGGTTTGCGGCGATCCTGCAGACGATCGAGGTCCGGGTCCTGCAACTGTCGCCGGAGGAGATCGATCGATTGATGGTTTCGGCCCGTGAGGCCTTTTCACGTTCGAAAGCGGAGATCGGCCAACGCTACACTTATCTCGCCACGGTCGGCTGACTCCCCCGTATCTCTCGGTCCGAACCTTCGCCCCCCAGCCACGTGAAAACACCAAAGCGGATTCTTTTTGTCGACGGCGACGAAACTCAATCGCAGCTGCTGGCACGTCAGGTGAACGCCTTGGATCTGGATTGGGATACCCTCTTTCTCAACTCCAGTGAAGAGGCCCTGGCGGTCCTCGAAGCGGAATCGTTTGATGTGGTCGTGGCGGATCTGCATCTGCCCTCCGATAACGAAGGCGGCTTCCTTGCTGAAGTGATGACACGGCATCCCAAGATCGCGCGCCTCATCGTGTCGGATCCGGTTGACCAGGCCCTGGCCATGGGGGCGGCGGGTGTCGTTCATCAATATGTGCCAAAGCCCTGTGAGGTCGCCGTGCTCAAGGGTGCCATCAGTCGCGCCAGCGATCTGGAGGCGAGCATCCGCCGCGACCGAATCATGGAAATCGTCGCCCGGATGGATCGATTGCCGAGCCTGCCATCCCTCTACATCAAAGTGGTGGAGAAACTGAAGGATCCCGAGGTATCCCTGGAAGATGTCGGGGAAATCATCGGTCACGATATCGCCATGACCGCGAAGATCCTCAAGCTGGTCAATTCCGCCTTCTTCGGTCTTCGGCGCCAGATCTCCAGCCCGGTCGAAGCGGTCAACTACCTGGGGCTCGACACGGTCAAGGGGCTGGTCCTTTCCATACACGCCTTCGCCCAATTCGATCCCAACGCCCTCGGGGGTCTCGCCCTTGAGGCGGTCTGGAACCACAGCATGCAGACAGCGGTCTGCTGCAAGATGATCACGGGGATCGAGGGCCTGAAAGGCCGGATGCGGGACGAGTCTTTCGTGGCGGGCATGCTGCACGATACCGGCAAGCTGGTGCTGGCTTCAAATGAGCCGGAACGCTACGCTCGGGCTCTCGAAACGGCGCCCGAGATCGGCATCGCCAGGGCGGAAGAGGCTGTCTTCGGAGTCAATCACGCCGATATCGGGGGTCATCTCTTCGCCCTGTGGGGTCTGCCGGTTCCAGTGGTTGATGCGGTTGAATTCCATCACGATCCGCAGAATTCGCCGGAAACCGATTTTTCCACCCTTACCCTGGTCCACGCGGCCAACGCCATCGTCACCCGTCACCATGAAGAGGTCAGCACCCCCGGGTCGAACCGGGTGGATGATGCTTACCTTGAGCAACTCGGATTGCGTGATCGTTATGCGCAATGGGCGGCGGCCTATGCCGAGAGCCTTGATGGCAGCGTGGTGGTCTGAGAGTGGGCAGGGTGGGTAGGAGAGGCTTTATGCCTCGATCGGTTGCACGAGTTTCTCCGCGAAGACTGAGCCCGAAGGTCGGGTGCGGTCCCCATGTCTGCAATCAATCGTCGTTGAAGGCGACGCGGCTGTTCGACTCAAGGTAGGTTGCGATGGAATCCGCGAAGAGTTGGCCGAACTCGGCAAGTTTGCGGGAACCCAGACCGGTGATCGACTCCATCTCGGCGAGGCTCACCGGGTAGGTCCGGGCCATCTCGCGCAGGGTGACGTCGCCAAAAATCACATACGCCGGGACGTGACGCTGGTCGGCGATCTTCTTGCGGAATTTCCTGAGGTGCTCAAAGAGGATCTCGTCACAGTCGATCGCACCGGCCCGTCGCCGCCGGGCGCGACCGGAGGGTCGGGCCATCGGCTTAACCAGGGTGATGGGGCGGCGGCTGCGCAGTGCGTCCCGGCCGGCCTCGGTCAGCTGAATGGTGGCGAACCTGCCCTCGTCCACCGACAGGAGGCCCTGGCGCATCAGGTCCCGGCCGACGCCGGACCATTCGGATCGGTTCAGTTCGCGGCCGATCCCGTAGGTGGTCAGTTGATCGTGTTTCCAGCGGCGGATCTTCTCGGTTTCAGCTCCGGTCAGGATCTCGATCAGGTGGTTCATGCCGACGGCAAAGCCGCTCTTCTGTTGGACCCGGTAGGCACAGGAGAGGAGCTTCTGGGCCTCCACCGTGCCGTCGTAGCTCTCCCGGGGGGTCTGGCAATTGTCACAGGCGCCGCAGTTCTCCCTGGCAAAGGCCTCGCCGAAGTATTGAAGCAACTCGACCCGGCGGCAGCCCGCGCTCTCGGCGTAGTTGAGCATGGTGCGCAGCTGGCGCTGGGCGATTTGCTGCTCGTCCGGGTTGGACATCTCCTTGATGAAGTGGGTCTGCTTGGCGGCGTCACCCGCCGAATAGAGCAGGAGGCACTCGCTGGGCAGTCCATCCCGTCCGGCCCTCCCGGTTTCCTGGTAATACCCCTCGAGGTTCTTCGGGAGATCGTGATGGATGACCCAGCGCACGTTGGGCTTGTCGATACCCATGCCGAAGGCGATGGTCGCGCAAATGATGCGGACATCGTCCCGCAGAAACGCCTCCTGGTTGGCCGCCCGTTCCGTGGCGGTGAGTCCCGCATGATAAGGCCGCGCCTCCCAGCCCCGTTCGGAGAGTGAGGCGGCCGTGCGGTCCGCCGCGGCCCGGGTGGCACAGTAGACGATTCCGCTTTCCCCCTCCCGGCCTTTGAGGTGTTTCAGGATCTGGTTGAGGGGGCGTTCCTTCGGCAGGACCCGGTAGGACAGGTTGGGACGATTGAAGGAGGCGATGAAGATCCGGGGGTCGCGGAGGCGGAGGCGTTCGACCACGTCATTCCGGACCCGTCGGGTGGCGGTCGCGGTCAGGGCGATGACCGGGACCGCCGGGAAACGGTCCCGCAGGACGGCCAGTTGCCGGTACTCTGGTCGGAAATCGTGACCCCATTCACTGATGCAGTGGGCCTCGTCGATGGCAAAGCAGGTGGTCTTCCAGGCCTCGAGATTGTCCAACCAGTCCGGGAGCATGAGGCGTTCGGGCGAGACGTAGAGCAGCTTGTATTCCCCGCGGTGCAGGCCGGCGAGGCGGGATCGGGCCTCCCTGGCCCCGAGTGAGGAGTTGAGGAAGGTCGCCTCGACTCCGGCGGCCTGCAGCTGATCCACCTGGTCCTTCATCAGGGCGATCAGTGGCGATACCACCACGGTCAGGCCGGGTCGGAGCAGGGCCGGCAATTGGAAACAGAGCGACTTGCCGCCGCCGGTCGGCAGGAGGGCAAAGACATCCTGTCCGAGAAGGGAGGCGTCGATGATCTCCCGTTGATGGGGGCGAAAGGAACCGAAGCCGAAAGCCGACTTCAGGGTCTGGGTGAGTGCATCCAAGGGACTCCATGGCAATCCCGTGCGGCTTCCGGTTCAAGAGGGAAGTGTATCGGGGACTCCTCGAGAGCTCCCGGGCGGCCTGCACGGAAGATGTCCGGCATGGGAATCGAACGGCGGTGTCAGATTGAGGCAGGGAGGGGCTTGATCTTCGCGAAGGAACGGCATGAGATGGTTCCGATGACCGGCACCGCCGGGCGAGGGTTTGCCGTTCCGGGCGATCAGGCGGCTCAAGTCAGGCCACGCCGGTTTCCCATCATGAAAAAGTGGACGTTCGTCGGCATCAATTTCGATCACATGCACATCGGGGACCTGCTTCGTCTGGTCCGCGAACACCCGGAGGCGGAAATCGCCGGGGTCTGCGATGAAGATCCCGTCCGGATGGGCGGGGTCATTGAGAAACTCGGGATTCCGCCCGACCGGGTCTTCACCGACTACCGGGCCTGCCTGGAAAAAGCCAGACCGGATGTGGCCATCCTCTGTCCCGCGACCGGACTGCATGCGGACTGGACGGAAAAGGTGGCGCCCTTCGGCTGCCATGTTCTGGTTGAGAAACCCTTTGCCGCGACATTGGAGGAAGCCGATCGGATGATTGCCGCTCTGCGGGCGACCGGCCGGCGCCTGGCCATCAATTGGCCGCTGCGCTGGTATCCCTCTCACATGACCACCCATCGGTTGATCGTTGAAGGCGTGATTGGCGAGGTTGAGGAAGTGCACTACTACGATGGCAACCGCGGACCGCTCTTTCACCGTGAGGACAAGGAGGCGCGCCTGCCCACGCCGGAAGAAAAGCGTTCCACCTGGTGGTACCGCAAGGAAACCGGAGGCGGATCCCTCATGGATTATCTGGGCTACGGGGTGACGCTCGGGACATGGTTTCATGGCAATCGGAAACCGATCGAAGTGACCACGACGGTCGACCGCCCCGAGGGAGTCGAGGTCGATGAACACAGCATCACGGTGGCGCGCTACGCCTGCGGACTCTCCAAGTTTGAGACCCGTTGGGGCACCTTCTCCGATCCCTGGGTCCTGCAACCCCAACCCAAGTGCGGCTTCGTCATCAAGGGCACCGCCGGCACGATCAGCAGCTACGACTACGACCGGACGGTCCGGGTGCAGACCAACGCCCATCCGGAGGGCGAAGATGTGCCGGTTGACCGGATCGAGCCGCCGATGCAGAATCCCATCCAGTACCTGATCCATTGCCTGAAAACCGGGCATCCGGTCGAGGGGCCGCTTTCCCCGGAAATATGCCGGATCGGCCAGCAGATCGTCGACTCGGCCGCCCGGAGCGCCGCCGAGAAGCGGACGGTCCCGCTGATCGACCGCTGATCCCCACACCTGTGAGCAAGGAGATTGGAAGCCGAGTTGTAGCCGCGGCAGTCTCTTGCCGCGAATCGCCGTCGATACGCCTCGAGCGACTGAAGCGACTACACCGTGAGGACGAACGAATCGAAAACAGCCGGTTCTGACCGCTGACCTGTACTTATGTGCAAGACACAAGACGACGGCTATGACTTCACCCGCGAAGGCGAATCCGGCGCCATGCAGGCCCCCGTCCTGGACTACCGTCCGTCCGTCCCGAAAGCCTACCGGCCTGCCATCGGCCTGATCGGCTGCGGCGGCATCACCGAACAGCACCTCCGGGCGTATCAACAATATGGATATAGAGTGGCGGCCTTCTGCGACCTTGACCTGTCGCGGGCTCAAGCCCGGCGCGATGCCTTTTATCCGGATGCGGTGGCCACGGTCGATCCCGATGAGGTTCTCAGGCATCCGGAGATCGAAGTGGTCGATATCGCGACCCATCCGTCGGTCCGTCTCGGGCTGATCGAGAAGGCCCTCCTCGCGGGCCGCCATGTCCTCAGTCAGAAGCCATTTGTCCTCGACCTGGCCGACGGGGCACGCCTGGCCGACCTGGCCGAATCGAGGAGGCTCAAGCTGGCCGTCAACCAGAACGGCCGTTGGGCCCCGCACTTCAGCTATATCCGCGAGGCCGTCCGGGCGGGGGTGATCGGCGACCTTTCCTGCGTGGACTGCGCGGTCCATTGGGACCACAACTGGACTGCCGGGACTCCGTTTGACGATATCCACCATCTCATCCTTTACGATTTCTCCATCCACTGGTTCGACTTCATCCAGACCCTCTTCGGGGAGGTCCGGGCGGAGAAGGTCTTTGCCTCTGTGGCCCACTCCCGCCGTCAGCGGTCGGTGCCACCACTCATGGCCCAGGTCGTCATGGACTTCCCGGGGGCCCAGGCGGTGGCCGTCTTCAACGGCAATTGTCTGCAGGGCGCGTCGGATCGGACCCTGGTCTGTGGAACCCGGGGGACCCTGATCAGTGATGGTCCCGGCCTGATGGAGCAGGCAGTGACCCTGGTCACCGAGGCCGGGCGGGCGTCGCCGGAGCTGGAAGGGCATTGGTTCCCTGACGGGATGGGCGGCACGATGGGTGAGCTGCTTTGCGCAATCGAGGAGGATCGGGAACCCGCTCATTCGGCCCGCAACAACCTGAAAAGCCTGGAACTCGCTTTCGCCGCCATCGCCAGCGCCGACCGCGGTGAACCGGTCCGGGTGGGAACGGTGAGAGCCCTGAAGTAACCATCCGGTTACCGGCGAACGTTTCCGGAGCGTTCCGGTTGGCCATTTCCCTGTGAATCGTTATCAGTTCCTTTCCATGACGAGAAACTCAATGGCCGGGTTGGTGCTTGGCTTTCTGATTCTGCCGATCGGGCTCCTTGCGGCGGATCCCGGGTTCAACGGGCGCTGGCGCCTGGATACCGCCCGGAGCACGGCTCTGGATGGATGGACCGCGATGGACCTGGTCGTTTCGCTGGAGGGGGACGAAGTCGTCCTGGCGCATGATATGCGCTGGCGGTCCACCCGGGTGGAGGCGGTCAACCGGGTCAACACCGCCCACCCGGTCGAACTGCGGGATTTCTTCAGGATCGAGCAGCGGCATATGGCCGTCTATCGACCAAAGGAAAGCCTCACACCGGTGACCGCAACCTGGCTCGACGATGGCCGGACCCTGCGGGTCGAAGCGATGACCGAGGTCGAGGTTTCCCAGGGAACAACGCACATCCGGATATACTCCGAGTATCGCCTGCAGGAGGGGAATGAAACACTGACCCTGATCGAGCTTCATTCCACCCGGGATCGTCCCCTCGTTTACGTCTTCAAGAAACTTGCCCCCGACGACACTTCACGGCCATGAGCATCCGCCATCTGTCATCTTCATTGTTGATTCTCGTTTCGACCCTCGGGGCGGGTCAGTCGGTGGCGACGCCGGCCGAATCTCCGGGTCGTGAAGCCTGGGTCATGCGTTTCGATCTCGACTGGGCGGTGGCGGGAGGACTCCCGGAGAAGGCCCTGCTGGTCAGTCTGCAGGGCCTGGCCAACCGGGATCGGCCCAATCTCTATATTGTCCATCCGCCGGATTTCCAGTGGGAGATCACCGAGCCACTCTACGAGTTTTATCAGCGCAAGCACGGCGTGGCCTTTATCGAGATCCCGAATGCGGACGAGGCCCTGCTGCAGTTCAAGTCGGCCGCCAGGGGTTACGTCGTCTGGGACACCGGGGTCGGGGCCAGCCTGAATGTCGCCTTCACCATCGCGGGTCTGGAGGATGCGGTCGTGGTCACGGAGGCACTCATTCCCCTGGTGGAGAAACACGGACTCAAGCGGGTCGATGATCTCCGCGGCCGCTACACCGGAATGACCGATGCGGCCATTTATGCCGATGCCATCGAGCGTTACTGGAGCCGGTGCAGTCGCGACAAGATCATGCTGATGGGCGGGCACCGCGGTCGGGTCATGCAGCCCGCCATGGCCGACTGGGGAATCCGGGAAAGGATGTTCTTCCACGATCTTTCGGCGGATCCGGAAGAGGCCGATGAGCTGGCCCTCAACCGCCGTCTGCTCGGGGATCTCGATCCGATGTCGATTGTCTTCGGCTGGCATCCCTACGGCAAGGACACCGAGGAACAGTCGACCACGCTCCTGTCTTCCTATGGCCTGAAGATGGAGGGACTCCACAACCTGCCGAACCTGAGCTTCAATTGCCAGTTCACCTTCACCCCGGGATTCAAATTCACCAATAACCACAGCGTCGACCGTGATGCCGTCCTCCAGGCGGAGGAAAAGATCTACCTTTCGTTTGTTCAATCCGACAGCATCGGGATCGGGGTCTGGACCAAGCCCGGGCGTGGCAAGATTCCCTTTGCCTGGCAGGTCACCATGAACTGGACGGATTTCTCACCGGCGGCCCTGGAGTATTTCCATGAATCCGCGACTCCGAATGACTACTTCATCGGCGGATTGTCGGGTCCGGGCTATATGTATCCCAATCACATCCCGCCGGAGATTTTCCCCAAGTTGATGGCCCAGGCCCGCGATAAGATGGCCCTGCTTGACGAGCGGGTCATGGAGATCATGGACAATTCGGCGGCGGACGGAAACCTCGGCAATGCGGATCTTCCCAAGGAGACGGTGGACCGCTACTATGAGGCTTTTCCCGATGTCCTGGGCTTCATCAATGGCTATGGTCCGGCCCGAACCCGGGATCTGCGGGACACCCGACCCTTGATCTCCTATGACTACTATATCGATCCGCGGCGTCCACGTGAGGAAGTGGCGGCCGATCTGAATGAGTTGATCGCTCTGAACAGGGTGCGCCCCTATTTCCTTCTCGTGCATGTGCGGGAGTCGAATGATGTGAACAGTCTGGTTGAAATCATCGACCAACTGCACGGACCGACCGAGGTCGTTCCGCTCGACCGATTCCTCAAGCTGGCTGCGAGTCGGAAGACCTACCAGACCCGCTATCAGCAACCCGACGACCCGAAGCATTTCAAGGGCTATTGAGCCGGGCGAACCACGAGCATTGAGTTGTAGCCACGGCAGTCTCTTGACGTGTTATGGATGGAAATGCGCCCCAAGAGACTGGGGCGCCTACACCAGACCTCCGCCATCTCCATGCACCTCCATACCTGCCAGCCCGGCTACGAGGCCGCCCTCGTAGATGAATTTGATGGGCTCGGCATTCGGGTTGCGTCGAATGGCCCGGGATGGGTTCTGACCGAAGGTGATTCGCTTCCGGCCGAGCTCGTCTTCCGGCACAGGACGCTGGTGGATGCGGTTGAGATCGCCGGAGGATCGGTCAATGCGCTGGCCGGTGGCCTCGCGGACTGGTTTCTCGAGTCCTGCCGGAACGAGCGCTTTGAGGGGCCCTGGCCCCTGGTCATGGATGCGGCTGGCGATGAGAAGGGGTTGCGTCGGCGGGCCACTTCGGTCGGCAGGCAATTGCTCTCCCTGATCCGCCGCAAGACCTCCCGGGTGGCCCGTCTGGCGATCGAAGGTTCGGGGACGGCGGGTGGACGTGGTCTCCATGCCTTCTTCATCGACTTCGACCGTATCCGGGCAGCCCGCGAGGTGATTGCGGGCGGGCAGCGCCGGATGGCGGACGACCCGGATGCCCCGTCCCGCTCCTACCTCAAGGTCGAGGAGGCCTACGGCATCCTGGGCGAATCACCGCAGACCGAACAGGTCGTGGTCGATCTGGGCGCGGCACCTGGCGGCTGGAGTTTCAGCGCCGCGCAGCGGGGCGCCCGGGTCATCGCGGTGGACAACGGCCCGCTCAAGGCCGGGGCGGCCGATCATCCCCGGATCACCCACCGGCGGGAGGATGCCTTTGGCTTCGAGGTGAACGGCGACCCGGTCGACTGGCTTTTCTGTGATCTGGTCGAGGATCCGTATCATGTGCTGGAGGACATCCTCGAGCGCTGGGTCAAACAACGTTGGTGCCGTGCGTTCGTGGTCAATCTGAAGTGCGGACGAACCGATGTGTCCCACCTGTTGGCCCGCCTGAAGGCTCCGACCGGAATCCTGGCTGAAGGATGTGAAACGCTGCGCGTCCGGCACCTCTTCCATGATCGGGACGAAATCACCCTGGTGGGTCGGGTGAAGGATGGAGGGAAAAAGGAAGAACACGAAGAACGGAAGAAGGTGGGAAGTTGAATCCGATGTTGGTGTAGCAACACCGCTGCGTCGGCGTTTCCGAAAGCAGGCAGAACACTTCGACACAGCGAAGTGGCTGCATTGGACCGGAATTGCGGCAACTCCACTGTGCGGCGTTCCCGGGGGACAGGACCGACACGCTTCAGCCTCCCGGATTTCTGTACTTCCGTCTCCGTTGGGATGCCTGTAGTCTGGTTCCTCATGGCATCTTCCCTCTGTGAACCGGCCTTTCTCGCGACCTGCTTTGCTTCATGAACAGAAAACTCGAAGTAGCCGTCTGCGGATACAAGTCGGTGGCAGCCGTGTTTGCGCGTCATCCGGAGAGCGTCCTGCGCTTTTTCTACCTGGAGTCCGCTGCCAAGCAGGCCGGGCCGTTCTGCCGCGAGCTGGCCCGGGCGCGCAAACCCTACCGGATGGTGCCCGCGGATGAGTTGGAGCGGATCGGGGGAACCGGGCATCATGGGGGGCTTGTCGCGATCACGGCCCGGTCGATTCCCGCACGGGTGGAACCCGAGGATCTCGACGTCTGGGCGCGCGTGGGCAAACCGGTTCTGGTCCTCGATCGGGTTTCCAATCATCACAACCTCGGTGCGCTTGTGCGGTCGGCCGCCTTTTTCGGCATTCAGCATGTCGTCCTGGGCGAACACCGCGACCAGGCCATGCCCGGCGAATCGACCTATCGAGTGGCGGAAGGAGGGATGGAATATGTCACCTTCTATCTTTCGAGGAACCTGCCGGTGGTCCTCGAGGCGGCACGGTCGAAATTCCTGACCGTCGCCACGGTGGTCCGGGGCCGGTCTTCGAGCCCGGGAGCCGTCCCTCGGCGGCGGGGTCGACCCTGGATGCTGGTCCTTGGCAATGAAGAGACCGGGATCAGCCATGCGGTCACCGCCGCCTGCGAGTTTCACGTTTCCATCCCGGGTTCCGGACAGATTGAATCCCTGAATGTCTCTGCCACCGGCGCGATCATGATGGCCTGGGCCAGCATGCCGGCGGAGTCCGAGGCAGCGCATCGGAGCATAGGTCATGGCTGAGCGAAAACCATTCGCCTCCCTCAGTCTCCTCGTGATCGAGGATGAGCCCCTCTGGCGACGCCGGTGTGCGGCCTTCCTCGAATCCGAGGGGGCGGATGTGACGGCAGTGGGCACGGTCGGTGAGGCACGCAACGCGCTCGCATCCCTGGATTTCGACGGAGTCCTTCTTGATGTGAACCTGCCGGACGGGCTGGGCACCGATCTGCTTCGGGAAGGAGCCATCCCTCCCAGTGCCGTCGCCCTTGTCATGACCGCCGAAGGGGGGGTTGCCGGTGCGGTCGAGGCCATCCGCCTGGGCGCCTCGGATTATCTGACCAAGCCGTTTGATCTGGAGGAAGTGCCGGTCCGCTTCCTCAGGGCCCGCCGCGAACGGCGGGCGGCCCGGGCCGATGAACACAAGCGGGAGCAGGCGCTGGTCGAATCGGGTTTTTATTTCGGGCAAAGCCTCCGGCCGGTCGAGTCCATGATTGAGAAGATCGTGGCGGCGGACCGGCGTTTGAGCCGTTTTCTCGCTCCGGTCCTGATCGAGGGGGAAACCGGAACGGGCAAGAGCACCCTGGCGCGGCTGATTCACAATCGCGGGCCGCGGAGCAAGGGTCCGCTGATCGAGGTCAATTGTTCGGCCCTGCCCGAAAGCCTGGCGGAGTCCGAACTCTTTGGTCACGAACGCGGCGCATTCACCGATGCCAAGGAAGCCCGCATCGGGCTGATGGAGGCGGCCGATGGAGGATCACTGTTCCTTGATGAATTGCCGAGCCTGTCCGCCTCTCTTCAAGCCAAGATCCTGACCGCAATCGAGGATCATGCCATTCGGCGGGTCGGCAGCAACCGGACGGTCGAAGTCGATGTCCGGATTATCGCCGCAACAAATCTCGACCTGCGGAAGGCGGTGGCCGAAGGGTCGTTTCGAGAGGATCTCTTTCATCGCCTGGATCTGTTCCGGCTGCGGATTCCGCCCCTGCGGGAAAGGGGAGCGGAGATCGTGGAACTGGCCCGCCAATTGATCGAACGGATGGCGAAGCAATACGGCCTGCCGGTTCCGGGCCTCACCCCGGTGGGGGCGCAGAGATTGATGGACTTTCCCTGGCCCGGTAACGTCCGTGAACTTTCCCATGAAGTGGAACGGGCACTCGTTTTCGAGGACGCGGGTGACCTCGAATTCGCATCTTTGCAGAAGACGGGCGCCGCGGCTGGAAATTCCCCGGGCTGGCTGAATGGGGATTTCGTTTTTCCGGAAAGCGGTTTTGATCTCGAAGTCGCCATCAATCTCCTGGTCGAACGCGCCCTGAAGCAGAGCGATGGAAACATCTCGGCCGCCGCCCGTCTGCTCGGGGTTTCCCGTGATTATGTCCGGTATCGGTTGAAGGCCAAGGGGTAGGGGGCGGGGTGTCGAACCTTCTCTCTCGAGTAGGAGAGGCTTTACGCCTCGATCCAACGAATCAGGGACGAATGATCGAGGCGTAAAGCCTCTCCTGCAAGAGAACTGAGTTTCGGCAATTCTCTGCGGATCAGCTTTGCGTTCCGCCCTTCCGACGATTGGGGAATATTCCCCACCCAAACCCTGGATTTGGATGATTTCACCCGATTCCGACCTGGAATATTTATCGCCTCTGTTTCTTAACATATTCATAATCATGTAATTGAAAATTCCTCTTCCCTTTGGCATGCCCTGTGCAGTGAGAAAGGCAGATCCACTTATGGATTGGAAAGGAGAGACGAGGATGAAAAACACAATCAAGGCAATCGGACTGAGCACAGTGGTTGGGATCGCGATGCCGCTTTTCGGAGAGGGGCAGGGTGGCAATGGAACCCAGACCCAGACCCAGGAGCAGGTCCAGACCCAGACTCAGGTTCAGCTGCAGAACACAACTCCGGAAGAGATCCAGCAGCGCACTCAGGAGCGGATGTTGACGCAGGCCGGCACCCAGGCGGGCGACCTCATGCAGCTCCGTCTCCGGTATCGTGAGCAGACCATGCTTCTGCTGAAGGAGCGCGAGCAGCTGATCCAGCAGTACCGGAATGCCTCGGAAGAGGAACAGGCGCAGATTCGCGAACGCCTCAGAACCCAGCAACAGGCGATCGCTGAGGCGCATCGGGAAATGCGGGCGCAGATCCGCCAGCAGGTCAGGGAAATCCGCGCTCAGCACCAAGAGCAGAACCGGAATCAGAACCAGGGAGGATGAAGCCCCGCAGGTAAACCCGGGACGGGTGGGATCCAGGTCTCATCCGTCTCTTCCCGGGCACAGGTTTCAACAGCCCTGACCAAGACCATTTCAACAATTCACGATGCCTCCGGTCGTTGACCACGCAGGCGCCGACCGGGAGGCATCATCTCCAGCCAAAAACAGAAAACAAAAAGTACACCATGAACATGAAACGAAATAGACTCGTCACCGCCCTGCTATCCATCGCCGCCCTTGGCCTGACCTCGGTTGGCCTGCAGGCCCAGGACGCCACTGTCGATATGACCCAGCTCCGCGAACGCCTCCAGATGGGCAAGACGATGGAGCGCCCCGAGCTGACTCCGGAATTGCAGGCTCTGGTGGACCAGTTCCGTGCCACCCGTGCCGAGATGATCGCCGCCTATCGGGAAAACCGAGCCGAGACCAAGGCCCTTATCGACGAACTTCGGGCCAAGTGCGCGAGTGAGGGGTGGACGGAAGAGCAAAAGGCGGAATTCCGCGCGCAGTTGAAGACACTCGTCGAAACCCACCAGGGCGAGGTCCGCGCGTTTCGTCACCAGCTCCGCGATGAAATGCGGGCCATCCGCGAGCAGATCCGTGAACAGCAGGGCACGGTTGAGGGTTGAGCAACTGGTGAATTCTTTGGGCTCGGTCGCGTCAGCGGCCCGAGCCTCGAGGGGCAGGGTGGGTTCCCGAGGCGGAGCCCACCCTGATTGGTTTCCTCTCCCGCCTTTTCTCCGTTTGAAGACGAAACATTTCAACCATTTGAGCGTCTTGAGAACAAGGACGATTGGGCCGATTGTTCAGACATGTTGAATCCCGAAACAGAACCGAGGCATGCGACCCGACCATCGGGCTTCCGGTCGGCAGTTCTGCTGGGTGCCCTGCTGGGTGGCGGACTGTTGACGGCCGATGAAACCGGGAAGACCAGGGTCTTGTCCGAGTGGTCCGACCTGAAGGGGGTTGAGGGTTTCGAGGATCTGGAAGGGATTGAGGACCCCATGGCCATCAATGATCTCGAGAGCATCGAGGACCTTGAGCAATTGGATCGGTTGATCGGCCTTGATGGTCTCGATCTGGAAATCCCGACCTGGGAACATGAGATCACCCTTTTCGGTTCACTCGGATACAAGGACAATATCCTTCTGCAACCGACCGATCCGGAGGCGAGCGGGTTCTTTCGTTCGGAGGTGGAGTTCTTCCTCTGGCAGCTGCCCACCGGAAGCACGGAATTTTCCGTCATGTTCGACGCCACCGATGTGCGCTACTTTTCCGCGGATGAGACTGATGGCGAACAGATGGCCTTTCTCCACGGGAACTGGAGCTGGTTGACCGCCAGGTGGTCCAAGCTTTCGGCGGTCGGCCAGTTGATCTATCAGGATCAGGTTCTCGATATGTCGGCCAATGAGCTGGAGCCGTTTATCGGCCAGGTTCAGGTCTTCAGCGGCTCACTCGATCCCGAATGGGAGTTGAGCGTGACCCGCAATCTGAATCTTTCTGTTTCCGGACTGGTGCGGGCGGACCGGTTTCGTGAGGGTCCCGACGATTTTGATGACCTCGGCTTCCGGGTCGGGGCCGGTTACCAACTCGCCCGCTGGGCGGACCTGGAGGTGCGCTTCACCGCTCTGACCCGCGACTACGCGACCCGCGTCCAGTACACGGCCGGAGGTCGGCCGCTTCTCGGCACCCGATTGTCGATCGATCAACGCGATGCGGAAGTGCGCCTTCAATTGGGCTCAGGATCGGATGGGGGGTGGAAACTGCGGACCAAATTCGGTCATCTGCAGTATCGGGACAATGGATCGGGCTACTTCGACTACGACCGCGCCACCCTCGGCCTGGAACTGGGCTGGTCGCCCGGACCTTGGGTGTTTACCCTCCGCGGTGACTACCATCGCTATGATTACCTTTCCCAGACTGTCTGGACGGGTGAATTGGAAAACCGCCTCAAGGAGGATCTCTACGGCTCGGTCCGATTGGAACGGAGTCTGTCCGAATCGCTCCGCTGGCACCTGGAGGGTGAATGGGAGAACAGTTGGACGAATGACATCTACGGGGATTATCATGCTGTCGCCGCCTACTCGGGCGTGTCCTGGTCGTTTTGACGCAGGCCGCCGTAATCCGGAACCCACTCAATCGAGAATCGATCCATGGCCGCCCGTCTGACCACTCATCCCTCCCGAGGCCACGGCCTGCCCGTCCTCATGGTGGCGATGACCCTGATGATCTTCGGTGTGGTGGTCGCCGGGGTGACAGTCGGTCTGCGTCGCCAGATCCGCAATCAGATCCTCCACCGGGAAAGTGAGGCCCTCTATTCCGCCACCATGCTCCAGCGTGACCTCCTCGGAGAGAGTGGGAAATCAGCGGAGGTCGGGGGTGATGATTTTGGTCTCTTTCCCATCGTGCTGCGGACCTCACGGATGCGCGGAGTGGTGGCGGTCCGGGTGTTCGACGCCGGAGGGGGCTTCTTTGATTCGGTGCCGGTCGCGGTGGAGGATGAGGATCTGTCGCCTTCCATGGTTGACCGGATTGCCGCAACCGGTCCGGTCGCGGTCTTTCACGAGGACTTCGATCTGAATGCGCTCTTTCTCGAAGGATCCGCAGGAGAAGGACTTGCTGTATCCAAGGTGCCTTTACTCGAGGTGATCATACCCCTGGATCGGAGCGCTGACGACCTGCGCGCGGGATTGGCCCAGTACTGGATCGACGGGGTCTCGATCAAGGCCGAGTTTGACCGGCTGGACCGCAGTCTCGTCTGGCAGGCCGGTTTGGCCTTTGCCTCGGGAGCGGTTCTTTCCCTCGCGGGATTGGGGTGGGCTTTTTTTCGTCTGGAGCGGGCCAATCGGTTGCTCAAGCGCCGGACCTCCGAATTGGCCCGGGCCAACGCGGAGCTGCTGCTGGCCGCCAAGACGAGTGCGATCGGCTCGGTCACCTCACACCTCATCCACGGGTTGAAGAATCCCCTGGCGGGTCTTGAGAGCCTGGTCGTGCCAACTGGAAACGGGGCGGGCAGTGTTTCGGCGGAAAGCCTGCGGGAGGCGGTTGCCGCGGCCCGGCGCCTGCGTGGCATGGTCGATGAGGTGGTCACGATTCTCGGAGAGGAGAAGTCCACGGCTTATTACGAGCTCCAGGTCTCCGAGGTGCTCGAACTGGTCGCCAAACGGGTGCGGGCCCGGGCAGAGGGTAAGGGCGTGCGGTTCGAATACCGTGGCGGAGAGAAAGGAGTGCTCTCCAACCGGGAGGCAAATCTTGTCGGGCTGATTCTGGTCAACCTGATCGAAAATGCCATCGAGGCCTCGCAACCGGGAGGGCGGGTCACGCTCGAAGCCCTGGTCTACGACTGTGAGATCGAATTCCTGGTCGAGGATGAAGGGTCCGGACTTCCGGCGTCGGTGCGCGAGAATCTCTTTCAGCCGGTTCGGTCGACCAAGGAGGGTGGGAGCGGGATCGGCCTGGCCCTCAGTCATCAGCTGGCCGCGAGTCTCTGTGGCCGTCTTGAATGGGAGAAGGGTGTCGCGCCGATCGTCACCCGGTTCAAACTGGTTGTCCCGGTCGCGATCCATGCGGTCGTCAAGCACTGAGCATCGTATCGAAATGACGAGGTGCAACCGGCTGATGCGACTGTGGAAGGGATGGGCCCTGGGCCTTGGCCTTCTCCATCTCCTTCCCCTTGGTGCATGGGGACAGGTGGATGGAAGCCTGCGTTGGACCTACCAGTGGGTGACGGGAACCGTCTTTCTTTCCTCGCCGGCCCTGGCGCCGGATGGGACCGTTTATATCGGAACCGAATCCCCGAGCCCGACCCAATCGATGCTTTTCGCCCTCAATCCGGCGACCGGCACCCGGAAGTGGATGGTCAATCTGCCCGACTGGATCGACAGCAGTCCGGCGGTCGGGCCTGACGGGACCGTCTATGTTGGTTGCTGGGACGGAAAGCTCTATGCGGTGCGATCAAGCGGCTCGATCTCGTGGGCGTATCAGACAGACAACTACATCTACTCGTCTCCGGCGGTGGGTCTGGACGGAACCGTCTATGTGGGATCGGGCGACGGCGACCTTCACGCCATCAATCCGAACGGGACCCTGAAATGGGTCTTCCCGACGCAGGACTGGGTCGATTCCTCACCGGCGGTCGGAGCGGACGGGACGGTCTATGTGGGGTCGTGGGACAATTCGATCTATGCCATCGATTCGGACGGGGTGTTGAAATGGTCCCACGCTACCGGGGGGCCGGTCCTCAGCTCTCCGGCCATCGATGCGGCCGGCAACATCATGGTCGGCTCGGACGACGGGTCGCTCTACGCGCTCGAACCGTCGGGGGTGCTTCGCTGGACCTACCAGACCGGGGACTCGATCCAGTCCTCGCCGGCCATTGGTCCGGACGGGGCGGTTTTTTTCGGATCCTTCGACGGATATCTCTACGCGCTCAACCCCGAAGGGACCCTGCGCTGGCGTTACGCGATCGCCGGGAGTATTGCCTCGAGTCCGGCCGTGCGGGCCGATGGATCGGTGGTCTTCGGCGGGAGCGACGCCGCCATCACCTGCCTGAATCCGGACGGATCCCTTCGCTGGAGACATCTGACGGGCGACTGGGTCGATTCCTCACCGGCCATCGGCGATGACGGAACGATCTATGCGGGGTCCTTTGACAACTACGTGTATGCGCTTCATGGGGACCAGGCGCTGGCGGAGAGTTCGTGGCCGAAGTTTGGCCGCGACCAACCCAACCGGGCGGCCATCCCGGTCGGAACTCCGACGATCGTGGTGCAGCCCTTTTCGCTGGTGGTGGCACCGGGCGATCGGGTGGTTCTGCAGGTTGTGGCGTCGGACTGGCCGACCGCCACCTATGGCTGGACCTTTGAGGGGGCGGTGATCCCCGGTGCCGATGGTCCCGTTCTCGATCTGGGTGCAGCCGAAATGGCCGACGCGGGAACCTACCGGGTCAGGGTTTCCAACGCGGCCGGCGAAGGCTGGAGTGATCCCGCCGAGGTCCAGGTCCTCGAGGGGGTGGAGAGCCGCCTTTCCAATATCTCGACCCGGGGGAGTGTCATCGAGACCAGCCAGCGCATGTTTCCGGGATTTGTGATTCGGGGAACCGGCAGTCTTCCGACTTTGGTCCGTGGACTCGGTCCGACCCTGACCGATTTCGGGGTCAGTGGGTTCAATCCCGATCCCCTGCTTGACCTGGTCGGATCGACGGGAATCCTGCGTTCGAATCAACGTTGGGAGGATGCGCCCAATCTGGTTGAGCTCAAATGGGCGAGCGGAGCGGTGGGCGCCTATCCCCTGATTCCGGGAAGTCTGGATGCAGCCATTCTCATGAGCCTGACCGACGGCCTCTATACCGCCAAGGTTTCTGGAGCGGATGGTGCAGCGGGGATTTCCCTGGCCGAAGTCTACGGGGTGGCGGAACCTCTGGTGGAGGCAAGGCTGATGAATATCTCGACCCGGGGTCCGGTCGGCACAGGGGCCTCCGCCATGATCGCGGGATTCGTGATCGAGGGAACGGCCGCCCAGGGTGTCCTCATCCGGGGGGTGGGTCCGTCCCTGGCCGGTTTCGGAGTGACCGGTCTTCTCGAGAATCCCAGGATCATCCTTTTCCGGACGGTCAATGGCGCAAGCGTGCTCATCAATGAGAACGATGATTGGGAGGAGGCACCGAATCTGGATGCCCTCAACGAGGTCACCGGCGTGGTCGGTGCTTTTGCCTTCGAGCCCGGGACGGCTGATGCCGCCATTTTCACCGTCCTCCCGCCCGGCAACTACACGGCCGTCGTTCGTGGAGTGGACGATGGAGAGGGCGCCGGCCTGGTCGAAGTCTACCGTCTTCCCTGAAGTCCGGTGGATGGCCTGTCGGGCGGGCGCTCGCGCCGTGCCGCGCCGAAGGACCGGGAACGGCGCGGACCAAGGTCCGCGCCCTACCTGAAGCGCTGCCAAAGCCACCAATCCGAAGGCATCATCCACACCAGTCTCGCCTCAGCCGAGATCCTCGCCGGTTTCCGCGTTGAGGATCTTGTAATTCTCGACGTGGTAGGTCGGGTCGGCCCGGAAGGTGAGGTGGACGTTGTAGTTGCGTTCCAGACTGACCAGGAGGTCGGCGTCCTCGCTGCGCAGGCGTTCGATCACGTTGGGATGAACGAGGATGCGCAGGGAGAGCTCCTTCTCCGGATCCCGGGCCCGGATGCGGCGGACTTCGCTGGCCAGCTTGCGCTGGAGTTCGACGCTGATCGAGGTGGCGGATTTGACGATCCCCCGGCCTCGGCAATAGGGGCAGTCGGCATACAGACCGGATGAGACGCTCTCCTGCTGCCGTTGGCGGGTCATCTGCATGATACCCAGCGGCGAGATGGGCAGGATGTGGGTCTTTGCCTTGTCGTCCGCCATCGCCTCCTTCATCCGGCTGAGGATGGAGTTGCGGTGACGGCGCTGCTTCATGTCGATGAAATCGATGATGATGAGTCCGCCGATATTCCGCAGCCGGATCTGGCGGGCGATCTCGGTGGCTGCTTCGCAGTTGACCTGGAAAATGGTGTCCTTCTCGTCTCCGGAACGGGTCTTGTGGGCACCGGTATTGACGTCGATGGCGATGAGCGCCTCGGTCTCGTCGATGACGATCTGACCGCCGGAGGGCAGGTTGACGTGGCGGAGGAAGGTCTGCTCGATCTGGCGCTCGATGTTGAAGCGCTCGAAAATCGGGATGTTGTCCTTGTAGTAGGTGACCTTGTTCTTCGAACGGGAGGATATCTCCGAGACCAGCTCGACCATCCGCTGCTGGTCCTCCTTGTTGTCGATGAGGACTCGATCCACCTCCTCGGTCAGGAAGTCTCGCACGGTGCGCTCGACCAGGTCGGGCTCCTGGTAAAGGCAGGCGGGCGCCCTCTCAGTGTCCATCTTCCGCGAGATCTCGTCCCATTTCTTGAGAAGGATGTGGAGGTCGCGAACGAAGTAACGGGCCTTTTTGCCCTCGCCGGCGGTGCGGACGATGATTCCCATGCCCTCGGGAATGGTCAGGCTCTGGATGATCTTCTTGAGGCGGGCCCGTTCCTTGTTGTCTTCGATCTTGCGGGAGATACCGCATTGATCGGAGTAGGGCATCAGGACGATGAATCGTCCGGGCAGCGAAAGGTTGGTCGTGGTCCGGGGTCCTTTTGTGCCGATCGGTCCCTTGGTCACCTGGATGACGATCTCGGTTCCGACCGGGTAGGAACTCGGGATGTCCTTGATCGTGATCTTCTCGTTCTTGCGCTTCTGGGTCGATTTGTTCACCCGGACCACCTCGATGGAGGAGTCGGCGGCGGATGGAAGAATGTCCCAGTAATGGAGGAAGGCGTTCTTGGGCAGGCCGACATCAACGAAGGCGGCCTTCAGCCCGGGATCCAGGTTCTTGATCCGGCCCTTGTAGATGCCGCCGACGACCCGGTCGCCGCCGGAGGCGCGCTCGATATCGAACTTGTCGAGGATGCCGTCGACGAGCAGGCCGACCCGCTTCTCGAGCGGTTCGGAATTGATGATGAGTTCGCGGAATTCCTTCTTCTCCTTGCGGAGGGAGTCGACGAGTTTGGCGATGAGCGGCTTTTTTTTGGCCCGGTCGCGGGCGGCCTGTCTCAGCTTGCCATTATCGACTCGTACTTCCCGGTTTTCCCGTGGAGGTGATTTGAGTTCCTCGTCGTAGCGTTCGGCGTTGTCTTGATTGGTGTTGGGTGATCCCTGTTGTGTCATGGTCTGGCTGTTCCCTGGACATTGGGGAGGCCATTCGTCAGTGCGACGTGAGAGTCCTGGCCGAGCGCGCCGGGTGATCTGAAAGGGGATCTGAACGCAACGATGCGCTCAGAAATCCTTGCGGAACCGGTAAACACTCTGGACCAGACCCTGCAGGATGCAGCAACTGAGTAAGAATGAGCCTCCATAACTTAAGAAGGGAAGCGGCAGACCTGTTATGGGGATCAATCCAATTGTCATCGCGATATTCACGAAGACATGTACGGCAAAGATAACAGTTACTCCCAGAGCGAGTAGCATGCCGAAGCGATCGCGGGCCATCCCGGCAATACGGATACCGTTGCCGAGAATCAGACCGAAGAGGCCCAGAACAGTGACGCTTCCCAAAAAACCTTTTTCCTCCGCCAGCACGGAGAAAATAAAATCGTTGTGGGCAACCCCCCGGGGAAGGTAACCCAGTTTGGCTTGTGTGCCCTCTGTCCAGCCTTTGCCGCTCAGTCCGCCGGAACCGACGGAGATAAGCGACTGGCGCAGGTTCCAGCCGATCCCCATGGGTTCGATCTGGTCGGGCGCCACGAAGGACAGAATACGATTCCGCTGGTAATCGTGGAGAGGCAGAATGGAATGCGGCTCATAGGCCCCCTTGTCGTTGGTGTACGACAGGTTGTTCGTCTCCATGAACCGATTATAACTGTAGATGTCCACTGCGACCACGCTCAAAAGGAGCAGGAAAAGGGCGATGGCAGTGACAAAAAAACGTTTCGCCAGATTGGAGACGAAAAGGAGCGAGAAAATCATCGGGGGGAGCACGAGCGCCGATCCGAGATCGGGCTGAAGCAAGATCAAGAACATCGGAATGGAAACCGCAAGCGCCATTTTGCCAAGGACTTGAAGCGATTCTCGGATGGATCCGATCTCCGAACGGGCGAGGATGCTGGCGGCCATGATGAGGACCCCGAACTTGGCGGTTTCGACCGGCTGGAAGAGAAAAACACCGAGATCGATCCACCGCTGGGAGCCGCCTCGGGCCACCCCGAGTGGAGAGATCACGATGAGCAGCAGCAATACCGCCAGCGCCCATACCCAGTGGGAGTAGGTCAGGAAAATCTTGTAGTCCACCCGGGAGACGGCGAGGTAGGCGACCGCTCCCAGGCCGATCCAGATCAACTGGGAGACATACTGGGTCCGCCCGGTATACACCTGGGCGCTGTAAATAAAGAAGACCCCGATCACGCAGAGCAGGAGCATGGCCAGCGGGGTAATGGGATCGAACCGGCTGCGGGAAGCGAGTCGGACCAGGTCGGAAAAACGGTGCTGGCTCTGAGTGTTGGACAAAGGACGGTTTCAGGAAAACTGGACGGGAAACTGGGGCAACATAGGTGCTTCGGGGTCTGAAGCAAATCCAACTGTGGTCAAACAAACAGTGGCGTCCCATGCGGAAAGGATCCCAGCCGAACCCATGCAGTCGATCAGGTCGATTTGAGGCAACCTGTTGAGCGCATCGAACTTGCGTCACTCGCTCGAAGTACCTTCGGGTATTCCTCGGAATTCCTCAGCCCACTGCATCTCAGCATCTTGCCCCATCTCTCAACCTCCGGCTGCATGGTTCCGGCTCCGGGAGTCGGCCTTGGGAAAAAGTTGATCTCCGTCCTTCCGATACTCTATCTTGTGCCGTTTGAGTGCTGAACCGACACTGCACCTCTCCGTCTTGATCCTTGGCCAGCTGGGCACAGCCAGCCTGGTTCTGATTGGTGCAGGGCTGATCGGAGCAGTCGTCGGGTCCTTTCTGGCCTGGTACGGGTGCCGGGAATCCCGGAGGCGGGCGGAACGCACGGCCAGGGAAATTATCGAATCAGCCCGGAGAAAGGGTGCGCTGATCGCCGACGAATTCCGCAGCCAGGCCGAGATCGAGATCGAACGACGGAGGGCCGAATTGCGCAATGAGACCGAGCGGCAGGAGATGGAGATCGAAGCGGCTCTGGCGGAGATCCGGTCCCATGAGGAATCCATTGGGTCGCTTGATCACCAGCTGACCCTGCGCGAGCGGCAGCTCGAACAACAGAGTGCCGCCGTGGAGGAGGATCGTGAAGCTGTGGCCAAGATGTCGCGCGACCTGCGTCGGACGATGGAGAATCTCGCCAATCTCGATGTCAACGAGATCAAGGAGGGGCTTCGGGAGGAGGTCAGACGCGAGTGCGCCGACGAGCTGCATGAGCTTCGCCGGGACGTCCTCGAACGGTCGGAACGGGACCTTCAGCGGGAAGCCCGGGGAATCCTCATTTCTGCCATGCAGCGGCTGACCAGCAAGCCGACCAACGACATCACGGCCACCATCGTCCAGTTGCCCAACGATGACATGAAGGGGCGGATCATCGGCCGCGAGGGGCGCAATATCAAGTGCTTCGAGGCGGCCACAGGCACGACCCTGCTCATTGATGAATCTCCGCAGATGGTCCTCATTTCATCGTTTGACCCGGTCCGGCGTCAGGTCGCCAAGATCGCTCTTGAACGATTGATCGAGGATGGCCGGATCCACCCGGCCAGCATCGAAGAAGGTGTGCGGGAAGCGCATTCGGAGGTGGCCGGACTGGTTGAAGAGGCAGGCGAGGACGCGATACGGACGCTCAAACTCGCGTCGGTCCATCCGGAGGTCATCCAGCTCGTCGGCAAACTCAAGTTTCGCCACTCCTTCACCCAGAACGCCCTCGACCATTCGATCGAAGTGGCCCGTCTCTGTTCGCTTATTGCCTCGGAGTTGGGTCTGGACCCTGCCATCGCCAAACGAGCCGGACTTTTCCATGATCTCGGTAAGGCGATTGATGCGGAGTATGAAGGGAGCCACGCGCTGATCGGAGCGGAATTCCTCAAGCGGTTGGGAGAGGACCCCGTGGTGGTCAACGCCGTCGCCGCCCACCACGAGGAGGTCAAACCGGAATCACTCTACGCCGGGCTGGTCATTCTCGCCGACACCATTTCGGCCGTCCGTCCGGGGGCACGGGCTGAGCTGATGTCTTCCTATATCGAACGACTGGAGCGTCTGGAGAAACTGGCTCTCTCAATCGAAGGGGTTCAGGGCGCCTATGCCATCCAGGCGGGACGGGAGATCCGCGCGGTCGTCCATCCCACCACCGTAACGGATGAACAGGCCTCCGCCATCGCCCGGACCCTCCGGCGCAGGATTGAGGACGAACTCCAGTATCCCAGCACGATCAAGGTGACCGTCATCCGCGAACAGCGCTTCATCGAGACCGCCAAATAAGGGGCTGATCGAAGGGGTCATTGCTTGACTCTTGACAAACTCGGTCCCGAGTTTGTCAAGAGTCAAGCAATGACCCCTTTTTGGCCCTTTACGCTTTTCTTTCGTTCGCTCCGGGATATGAGAGAGGCATGAGTGATCGAGGCATCCTGGATACCTTTCCCAATCCTGCTCCCGGGCGCGACTATGTGATCGAACACACCTCGCCCGAGTTCACCTCCATGTGTCCGAAAACCGGGCAGCCGGATTTCGCGGAAATGACCGTGACCTATGTGGCGGACCAGCTCTGTGTCGAGTTGAAGGCTCTGAAGCTCTACTTCAATGCCTACCGCAATGAGGGGATATTCTATGAGGCGGTGACCAACCGGATTCTCGAGGATCTCGTGGCGGTGCTCCAGCCGCGCCGCCTGACTGTAACTTCCCGCTGGAAGCCGCGCGGCGGCCTGATCTCCACCATCACGGCGGACTACGTGAAATAGGGAACAAGGGGTCAGAACAAGGGGGTCATTGCTTGACTCTTGACAAAAGCGTCCCCGCTTTTGTCAAGAGTCAAGCAATGACCCCCTCGGCTTCAATTGAGCAGGCCGATCACTTCGGGGTGAAGGTCGGGGGAGGCGGCCACGATGGAACTCCCGGTCACGGGGTCTCCGCCCTGCCAGTCGGTGATGATCCCGCCTGCGCCCTCGATGACAGGGATGAGGGCGAGTTTGTCCCAATCGTTGACAATCGGGTCCAGCATGATGTCAGCGAAGCCCGCTGCGACCAGCAGGTATCCGTAGCAGTCTCCCCAGGTGCGGGCGAGGGAGATGGCGGAACAGAGACGGTCAAAGCCAGCCTCATCCTGGTGTCGTCCCACACTGAGGAAACTGGTCAGCAGGAGACTGGCCGAGGACAATGGGAGGCCCCGGCGGACCTTGACCGCCCGGCCGTTCAACGTCGTTGTGCTGCCGTTTCCGAGGCAAATCTGGCGGAGGATGGGCTGGTGAATGAGTCCAAGGATGGGCCGTCCCTGATGCAGGAGGGCGATCAGGGTGCCGAAAAGCGGACAACCGGTGATGAAGGACTTGGTGCCGTCGATCGGATCGATCACCCAGGTGTATTCGGCATCGGCGCGCTCCGCACCGAATTCCTCGCCGAGGATGCCGTGATCGGGAAACCGGCGGGCGATCCGTTCGCGGATAACACTCTCGGCATTGCGGTCCGCCTGTGTGACCGGGGTGGCGTCGGCCTTTGCGTCAACGGAGATGGAAGGGTTGCCGAAGAAGGGGCGGATGATCTCGCCTGCCGCCTCGGCCAATTCAATGGCAAATGATTGGAAGTCAGGAGTCGGGCTCACGGCGGATGTCGAGTTGGGAGGATGAAGGTCAGGGATTTGGAGAATCGTTCCGAATCTGCCTGGTTTCGGCGTGAGATCAATGCGGGAGAGCACTTGATCGAATTGCCTCGCGATGGGCGCCATGAGGGTTTGGATGGTGGGAATGGATTGGACGGCCGTGCCGGTGCACATGATTGATTTCGAGGGCTGCACCCGTTCCGGGATCGTGGAATACGGGGTGGTGACCCTCCACCGCGGGGAGATTGCGGCGATCGAGGGTCGGCTCTGCGCCTCGACCGGGCCGATCTGGTCGGAAGATACCCGGGTCCACGGCCTCCGGGACGAGGAACTGAGTGGTCTCGAGCCTTTTTCCTGCGAATGGGAACGTTTTGCCTGTCTGCGGGAAACCGGTGTCCTCGCCGCGCACTTTGCGGCGACGGAGCGACGTCTCTTGCGTGCCGTCTGGCCGTATCCGCGCACGTCTCCCGATTTCCTCAATACTGGCGAGCGGCGAACGGACTGGGGCCCGTGGATTGATACGGGGCGTCTCGTCATCGGTCTTCGCCCGGATCTGGCCAGGGCCGGTTTGGAGGAAGTCATCCATGCCCTGGGTCTCTTCGCCGAACTGGAGGCGCGGGGGCGGGAACTGTGCCCGAAGGGTCGGGCCCATTTTCATTGTGCGCTCTTTGACGCTCTGGCGGCCGCCCTGGTTCTGCGGACCCTGGGCGTTGACGGTTCGGGTCAGGCGCTCTCGCTCCAGAAGATGGTGGAAGAGAGCACGGCGGATGGAGAGAAACGGGAGGTACTGAGGCAGGGACGGCTCTTTTGAGACGGGGTCAGGCCGCTTTTTATCCATGGATTCGAATTCATAGATAAAAAGCGGCCTGACCCCGTCATCGTTTTCACTGGCCAACGTGCGTTGCCCTATTGGATGCTGAGAGCATGGAAAAGGCGCGGGTGGTTTTGGAATGTGGTGCGCGATTGGGGGAGGGTGCTCTCTGGGACGCGCGTGAGGACTGCCTCTGGTGGGTCGACATAACGGCGGGCCGGGTCCATCGCTTTGATCCCCGATCGGGCCTGAACCGGACCTGTGAGGTCGGACAGATGGTGGGGACCGTGGTCGTTCGCGAAGCCGGCGGGCTTCTCGTGGCGGTGGAAGAGGGCATCGCCACCCTGGACTTCGACACGGGTCGAATGGAGTTGGTCGCGCGGCCCGAGTCGGACAAGCCGACCAATCGTTTCAATGACGGCAAATGCGATCCGGGCGGTCGATTCTGGGCGGGAACCATGTCCAAGCAGTCTGAGCGCGCGGCCGGGTGCCTTTATTGCTATGATTCATCCGGCCAGATCCGGGCACTGGTTTCCGGGGTGACCTGTTCCAACGGGATCGCCTGGAGTCACGATCATCGGACGATGTATTATATTGATACGCCGGTCCGGGAAGTCTGGGCCTTCGACTATGACCTGACGACAGGCGGGATCGCCCATCGTCGCACGGTTGTCTCCGTGCCGCCGGAACTCGGTTTCCCGGACGGAATGACCATCGATGCGGAAGGAAAGCTCTGGGTCGCGCATTGGGGTGGATGGGCGGTCCATCGCTGGGACCCGGCAACCGGGGGCAGGCTGGATTCGATCGAGGTGCCGGTTGAGTGTGTGACCTCCTGCGCCTTCGGGGGGCCGGATCTGAAGACGCTCTACATCACGACTGCCGGTGGGGACAAGGCCGACCCGAAGCAACCCGCGGCCGGGCATCTTTTTGCCTTTGAGCCGGGAGTAGCGGGAGTGAAGTCGTTCCGGTTTGCCGGTTGAGTCAAGAGACGGGGTCAGGCCCGAATGGCACCAAGATAAGCAGATTCTTTGGCTCAGAACTGGCATTTCTTGTTGGTGTATTTGTCTGGTGTAGTTGCCCCAGTCTCTTGGGGCGTGTCAACGTGGATACGCGGCAAGAGACTGCCGCGGCTACATCTCGTGATCTCTCCTGAATACCCCTTACCTTATGCTATTCCGGCTGACCCCTTATGAGTCGAAATCGAATTCTTCGAGGGAGGAGATGACCCGGGTGGCCCCGGTGAAGTCCTGGGTCCGGGTGGTGGCGTTGGGGATGACGACACATTGGATGCCGGCGGCCCGGGCGGCGGTCAGGCCGTTGTGGGAATCCTCGAACACGGCGGCCCGTTCGGCCGGGATCCGCAGGGTATCGAGGACGGCGAGGTAGAGGTCGGGCCAGGGTTTGGCGCGGGCGACATCGTCGCGGCAGCGGATGAGGTCAAAGTGTTGAAACAGTTCCCGTTCCTTGAGGTGCCGGTCGACCCAGCTGTGGCTGGAACTGGAGGCGACCGCCGCCTTCATGCCCCGGGCTTTGGCCTCGAAGAGACGTTCAATCACCCCGGGAAGGACCGGCGACTGCTCGATCTGTTCGCGGTGGATCTGTTCGAAGCGCTCTTTCAGATCATCGGGTGGGAGGGGCGAACTGCCGTATTGAGAAAGGTCATGCCAGGGGTCAAAGGGATGATCGGCCCGACCGATCATTTCCTGGAAAATGTCGGCAGGAAACGGTCGTTGGCAGAGGGCGTAGGTTTCCCTCCATGCATCGAGGATGGCCGACTCGGTATCGATGATGAGCCCGTCAAAATCGAAGATGACGAGTTGGAGACGGGAAGAGGACATGGAGTAGATCTAGGTCTGAACGGAAGACTGGAGGGGATTGTGCCTCGAATCGAGGCGTAGAGCCTCTCCTACCGCTTATCCTCCTCTTCAGGCTTCCTCCTCGTCGACTTCGACGATCTTGGCGAGGCCGATCAGCTTGTCCTTCGGGGCAAGGTTGACCAGACGCACACCCTGGGTCACCCGACCGATGATGCGGATATCGCGGACCGGACAGCGGACGGTCTGGCCACTCTTGGTCAGGAGCATGATCTCGTCTTCATCACGAACGGAGAGTGCCCCGGCGACGGCGCCGCCCTCCTTGATATTCATGGCCTTGATTCCGCTGCCGCCGCGGCTCTGGCGGCGGTAGTCGTCGAAACTGGAACGCTTGCCGATGCCGGACTCGTTGGCCACAAGCAGGGTCGCCTCCGGGTCGACGATTTCGATCGCCTCGACATAATCGCCTTCGTGCTTGAAGCGGACGCCGGTCACTCCCTGAGTGGCCCGGCCCTGGTCGCGCAGGTCGGACTCGTGGAACCGGATCGACTGCCCCAGGCGGGTAATGAGCACGACGTCATTGTCGCCATTGGTCAGGCGGACACCCATCAGGTTGTCGCCCTCGATGATGCGGATGCCGATGATGCCTCCCTTGCGGGGGTTTGAGTAATCGGCAAGGCTGGTCTTCTTGGTGATGCCCCGGCGGGTGGCCATGACGAGGTGCTGGTCCGCGCTGAAGTCCTTCACGCAGATCATGGCGGCGATTGCTTCGTCCTTCTGCATGGCGAGCAGATTGGCGACCGAGCGGCCCTTGGTCGTCCGTCCGCCCTCGGGGATCTCATAGACCTTCTCCACGTAGACTCGGCCATTGTTCATGAAGAACAGGATATAGTCGTGGGTGCTGGCGGTGAAGAGATGTTCGACGAAATCCTCCTCATACGTATCTGTTCCAATGATACCCTTGCCCCCGCGTTTCTGGGACCGGTATTCGTCGGCGCTGGTTCGCTTGATGAAGCCCTGGCGGGAAACCGTGATGATGCAGCCCTCGTTGGCGATGACATCCTCCATCCGGAATTCGCCTTCAGCCGGGACGATCTCGGTCCGTCGCGGCTGGGAATACCTGGGCTTGAGCTCGAGCAGCTCATCCTTGATCAGGCCGAGCAGTTTGGCCTCGCTTTCGAGAATGCTGCGCAGTTCGCCGATCAGCTGCATCAGCTCCATGTATTCCTTCTCGATCTTCTCGCGTTCGAGTCCGGTCAGCTGGTAGAGGCGCAGGTCGAGAATGGCGTTGGTCTGGCGGAGGGAAAGCGGGTAGCGCGCCATCAATCGATCCCGGGCCTCGTCGCGGTTGGCGGAGGCGCGGATGATCCGGACGAAGTCGTCGAGGTTGTCGAGGGCGATTTTGTAGCCCTCGAGGATATGGGCGCGGTCCTCGGCCTGGCGGAGGCGGTGCTGGGTCCGGCGGTAGACGACCTCCCGGCGGTGATCGACGTAGCAGGTGATCATCTCCTTGATGTTCATCTGCTTGGGCCGCCGGTTGTCGAGAGCGAGGAGGATGACGCCGAAGGAACTCTCCATCGCGGTCATCTTGTAGAGTTTGTTGATGATGACGCGCGGGACTTCACCGCGCTTCAGTTCGATGACAATCCGGGTATTCTCGTCGGATTCATCACGCAGGTCGCTGATCCCCTCGAGGGATTTGTCCGAGACCAGCTGGGCGATCTTGGTGACGAGGGAGGCGCGGTTCACATTGTAGGGGATCTCGGTGATGATGATCATCTCCTTCCCGCTCTTGGTCTCCTCGACGAGGACGCGCCCCTTGATCCGGACGATGCCCCGTCCGGTTCGCAGGTAGGACTCGATGCCGGTGCGTCCGGCTATGATCCCGCCGGTGGGAAAATCGGGCCCGGGCAGCAGTCCGATGATCTCATCGATGCTGATATTCGGATTGTCGATGGTGGCGCAGATGGCATCGATCAATTCGTCGAGATTGTGGGGCGGGATATTGGTGGCCATGCCGACTGCGATGCCGGTGGACCCGTTCATGAGCAGGTTGGGCAGGGCGGCGGGCAGGACGGAGGGCTCGGTGGTGGACTCCTTGTAGTTCGGAACGAAGTCCACGGTATCCTCGTCGATGTTCTTGAGGAGTTCCTCCGCCATGGCGGAAAGCCGGGCCTCGGTGTAGCGGTAGGCGGCCGGGGGATCGCCGTCGACCGATCCGAAATTGCCTTGGGGCTCGATCAGCGGGTAGCGCATGACCCAGTTCTGGGCGAGGCGGACGAGGGTGTCGTAGACGGAGGAGTCCCCGTGCGGGTGATAGTTCTTGAGGACTTCACCGACGACGCCGGCGCACTTGTCGAAGGCCCGGTTGTGGAGCAGGCCCTCGCGGAGCATGGCGTAGAGGATGCGGCGCTGGACGGGCTTCAAGCCGTCGCGGGCATCGGGGAGGGCGCGGGCGACGATGACCGACATCGAATAATCGATGTAGGCCGTCTGCATGATGTCGGTGATGTTGACCTGGGAGATCTTGTCGGAAACGGGATCCATTTACTTGGTTGAGGGAAGGAAACTGCAGAAGAGGTTGAAGCGGGGGTCGAGGCGTGAAGCCCCTCCTGCAGGTCGAACCTCTGAAGGGATTTCAGATGTCGAGATAAGAGACATTGAGTGCGTTGTCTTCGATGAAGGCGCGTCGTGGCGGGACCTCATCGCCCATCAGGATGGTGAACAACTCATCGGCGCGGGCCGCGTCGGCGATATTGACGCGAAGGAGGCGGCGTTTGGCTGGATCCATGGTGGTCTCGAAAAGCTGCTTGGGGTTCATCTCGCCGAGTCCCTTGTAGCGCTGGATGCTCAGCCCGCGGCGGCCGCTGGCGCGGATCTCCCGGAGGACATCGAGGATGGTCTTGAGTTCGATCCGCGTCTCGCTCTTCTGGTCCTGGTTTTCGATCAGGGTGTAGCGGACCTCGTCGGTCGGGGTGAACTGCTGCACATCCATCCCGATGCCGGCCATGGTGAGGAGGAGCTTGGAGATCTCATTGCCCTCAAAAATCTCATGGATGGAAAGGCGGCGGCTGGCGCCTCCGCCCGCGGTGGGAACGTCGATCTGCTCGGACTGGTCTTCCTCCATGCCCATGCGCTGGACAAAGGCGGAGCGTGCCAGGTCATCCATCAGGTACTCGTGGGTCTCCTGGTTGCCCTCGCGAACCCGGGCGATGTATCTAGGAAGTTGATACGTTCCGTTCTTGTGCTGGTCGAGGTAGGATTCGAGGGTGGCTCCGTAGCGGGTGACGCCGCGGCCGAGACGTTCAAGTTGGGCAAGTGCCTCGACGATGGTATCGATCTGGCTGCCGGTGAAGACGTGATTGTCCCGCATCCGGGTGAGGACGACGTCTTCGGAGCCGAGTTCGAGCAGGATCCGGTTGAGCTCCTCGTCGTTCTCGACGTACTGTTCGCGGCGCTTGCGCTTGATTTTGTAGAGAGGGGGCTGGGCGATGTAGACATAGCCGTTTTCGATCAGCCCGTGCATCTGGCGGTAGAGGAAGGTGAGCAGGAGGGTGCGGATATGGGAGCCGTCGACGTCGGCGTCCGTCATGATGATGATCTTGTGGTAGCGGGCCTTGCTGGCATCGAAGGCGCCTTCGCCCTCATGGTTGCCGATCCCGGTGCCGACGGCGGTGATCATGGTCCGGATTTCCTCATTGGCGAGGACCTTGTCGATCCGGGCCTTCTCGGAATTGATCAGTTTGCCGCGCAGGGGCAGGATGGCCTGGGTGCGGCGGTCGCGTCCCTGCTTGGCCGAGCCGCCGGCGGAGTCGCCCTCGACGATGTAAAGCTCGGTCAGGGCCGGATCGCGCTCGGAACAGTCCGCGAGTTTGCCGGGCAGGCCCCCTCCGTAGAGGGCGCCCTTGCGCACGGTCTCGCGGGCCTTGCGGGCGGCTTCGCGGGCACGCGCCGAATTGAGGCATTTGTCGATGATCCGCCTGGCGATCGGGGGATTGGTCTCGAAGAAGAACTTCAGTTTGTCGCCGACCACGCGCTGGACGATCCCGTCGACCTCGCCATTGGAGAGTTTCGTCTTGGTCTGTCCCTCGAAGCGGGGTTCGGGCACCTTGACCGAGATGACGGCGATGAGGCCTTCGCGGGCATCGTCGCCGGTGATGGCGGGATCCTTGTCCTTGAGCAGGTTGTTCGTCTTGGCGTAGGTATTGACCACGCGGGTCAGTGCCGTGCGGAAGCCGGAAAGGTGGGTGCCGCCCTCGGTGTTGAAGATGGAGTTGGCGTAGGCGTAGATCTGCTCGTTGTAGCTGTCATTGAACTGCATCGAGACATCGACAACGGTGGCCGGAAGGTCCGGATTTTCCTCGTTCGACTGGGAATCGGAAAAGGTGATCGGGTCCGGATGAAGGGTGGATTTGGCCCGGTTGAGAAAGCGGACGTATTCGGCGATGCCTTCGTCGAACTTGAAGTTCTCGGTCTTCTCGTTGCGTTCGTCGGCGAGACGGATGCTGATGCCGGGATTGAGGAAGGCCAGTTCCCGGAGACGTTTGGCGAGGAGTTCGTATTCGAAGGTCAGGGTGGTCTGGAAGATCTCCGGATCCGGCTTGAAGGTGATCTTGGTGCCGGTCTTGCGGGTGTCACCGACCTGGGCCAGCTTGGAGACGGTTATACCCCGCTCGAAGCGCATGTGGTGGATCTTGCCCTCCCGGCGGACCTCCGCCTCAAACCATTCGGAGACGGCGTTGACGCACTTGGCGCCGACGCCGTGAAGGCCACCGGAGACCTGGTAGGCGCCTTTGCCGAACTTGCCGCCGGCGTGGAGGTTGGTCAGGACGAGTTCCAGGGCGGGAATCCCGTAGGTCGGGTGGATATCGACGGGGATGCCCCGTCCGTCGTCCTCGACGGAGCAGGATCCGTCCAGGTGGATGGAAACGGTGATGAGGGAGCAGTAGCCGGCGAGTGCTTCGTCGATCGAATTGTCGACCACTTCAAAAACGCAATGGTGGAGACCACGTTCATTGGTGTCTCCAATATACATGTCGGGGCGTTTGCGCACCCCTTCGAGTCCTTCAAGCTTCTGGATTTTCGAGGCGTTGTAGTCGGCGGTTCCCTGTTCGTGAAAGGATTTGATCGGGTCGTCTTGTTCGGAAGGCATACAGTCAATTGGGCAATGGGACATTCTCATCGAAATCCACGGACCCGGACAACCTTTTTTTGGTCAGCCGGGTTGTTTTGACTTTTTAGGGTTGGCAACCCAAGATATGGTCGTAACACATTGATTCCGTGAAGCTTTCGGTCAAAGTCGAATACGCCTGTCGCGTGCTGGCCCGAATGGCGGCGCATTACGGCTCGCGGGAATTGCTGCATATCGAGGAATTGGCGGAATCCGAGGCGGTTCCCGCCAACTACCTGGTGCAGATTCTGGGGGAGCTGCGCAACGGGGGATTGATCGTCAGCCGCCGGGGAAAACAGGGCGGGTATTCCTTGGCTCGATCGCCTGAATCCATCACCATTTTCGACATCGTCGTGGTCATTGAGGGGGACCTTATCGAGATCAACAGCAAGCCGGCGGGTCTGTCCGGCGGGCGGGTGGCGGAGGTCTGGGACGAGATCCGGAGAACTCTGGAGAAGAAAGCCCGGAGTTTCACTCTCGACACGCTCGTGACCGAGGGCGGCGAGCGGATGTACCATATCTGAGGGGGTATAGTCGCGAGAGTTGTCAGTTCTTCGAAGGTCCGCTCAGGCGAACGGTTTGGTGAGACCACCGCTGCCGTCTGCTGCCCTCCGTTACCTCTCTTCTCTCCTGTTCAAATTCTCCAAGACCAGAGCAACCGCCGGGGAAATGACTTTGGATTCTTCGGTTGTTTTACAGGAGCAAACAGAGGAGAAGGAGTGTCCGGGATGGAGAAGATCTCATCTGCCGCATCCGGGAGGAGTGGCAACGTTGGAAAATCCGCCCTATCTGACCTCCGGTTCCGATCCGGCCTTGACGGTTCCGGCCTCCGATCGCTGAATGCGCGGTATGGTGCCCCAATGGCTGGAAAAGTTGCTGATTCTGCAGGACCGGGACGCTCATCGGGCGTTGCTTGAGAAGCAGCTCGATGCCGTCCCGAGGGAGCGTGAGGCGGCAGAGCGCAAGATCGCCGGGCATCGGGCGGCGATCGAAGCGGCCCAGCACCGCGTCCGGGAGCTCGAACTGGAGCGCAGCCGGCTCGAACAGGAGATCGCCTCGGTTGAGGAGCAGGTCCGCAAGTACCGCAACCAGCAGATTCAGGTCAAGAAGAACGAGGAGTATCAGGCCCTGACCCACGAAATTGCCGCGACCGAGGCCAGGATCTCGGAGCTGGAAGGTGCGGAGATCCAGGTTCTCTACGATCTGGACACGGTCCGTGCGAAGTCGGCTGAAGTGGTGGCCACGGAGAAGACGGAGATCGCCTTCCAGGAGAAGCAGATCGCCCGAATGGCCGAGCGGGAGGTGCAGCTCAAGGTTGAGTTGGAGTCGGCTCGTGCCGCCGTCGAGGCGGCCCGGAGTGAGGTTCCCCTCAAGAGCATCAGTGTCTATGATCGCCTGGCTTCCTCGCTGGCCCTGCCGGTCATCGTGCCTCTCGAGGGGCAGAAATGCACCGGCTGTCATCTGAGGGTCTCGGCCGGGGTCGATGCCGAGGTCCGCGGCGGTGGCGAATTGACGGCTTGCGATAACTGCACGCGCATCCTATATTCGGAGGCTTAGTCGGTCTCGGAGCCGGGTATCCGCTTGGTCGGTTCTCTGAAACGCCGTGCTTCGGCACGCTTTTCGGGGTCCGCCTGAGAGGAAAGTCCGGACACCACAGGGCAGGATTCCCCGTGAAAGCGGGGGCACCTTCGGTCAAGCGGAGGTGACGGAAAGTGTCACAGAAAATACACCGCCATCGATTTCGGTCGGGGGTAAGGTTGAAATGGTGGGGTAAGAGCCCACCGCCGGACGAGTGATCGGACGGGCAGGAAAAACCCAATCCGGTGCAAGACAGAATAGGGGACAGGGCGGCCCGCTCAATTGTCCCGGGTTAGTCGCATGCGCTTCGGCGCGGCTCCGCTTGCGGGGCAGATAAATGGATGCCCAGGCTCCTTCGGGAGCCGGACAGAATCCGGCTTACAGGCTCCGGGACCGACGCCTGTTTCCGAATCAGGAATGGAGAATCTTGAGTGAAGATTGAGGAGTCGGGAAAGCTTCTCAGCTCTCGATTCCTGGCTTGTCACTCCAGAGGTGGCACTCTGTTGGGGCGAACCTGGCGTGTGCCTTCGGACTCAATGAGGCTACCCGACGCCAATAGCCGGTGCCCTTGCAGGTCGTCGAGAGGCGTTCACGCCCACCCTCTACGATCGAGCCACGCGGCAGGCCGGACGGGCAGGATTCAAAAAAGCCTGCATCTTTTCAAAGCGAGACCAGTTGTGCCGCTCCGTTGAGTTCGCGCCAGCCGCCGACGGTATAGACTCCGGAGGATCCCAGCTTGGAGAGCGCTTCATCGTAGTGGAACTCAAAGTTGCCGTTGATGAAGGCGGTCTTGACCACGGCAGCGCCAACGAAGACGCCGGAGCTGCCGCCGCCCTTGAGTTCCAGGTCGGCGTTGGGGGCAAAGATGGCGGCGTGAGCGGCCCCGTTGCCGTGCAGTTTGATCGTCTGTGAGGTGGGGTTGGTGCCGTAGAGGATGAGCTTTTCCGAGAGACCGGTCAGGTTCATGACCCCGTTGCCACCGATGTCGACGTCTCCGGCCACGTAAACCGTGAGTGAGGAAGTGGCGCCAACGACGAAATCGCCCTTTATATCGATATCGCCACTGACCACGAGGGTGACGTCTCCGGCGAATTGGGTGACCTGACCGTTATTGTTCGAGATGGAAGTTGCCTTGATGGTGGTCGCGCTGCCCAGAGTCCCGAGGGTTATGTTTCCACTGACATTGGTGTAAATCGCGGTGAAGGATCCCGGAGCGGTGACCGAATCAAAGCTCGCGGTGAAATCCGTTCGAATCCGGTTGGTATCCACGTCAACGCCGCTTGGGGTGTCCGCTCCATGGATTTTACCATTTGAACCGACGGTGGGGGCGGAACCACCGGTGGCCACATAGCCCCAGATCTCCGCGTTGGAAATGGAAACCGCATCGGAGGTCACGAGCACGCTTCCGACCGATCCGTTGTCCTTCCGCTTGGCGAAATCGTAGAGCCCTCCGGTCGAGGCGGCGGGATCGGAGGAATCAAAGCTGTCGACGTAGGCATTGCCGCCCTTGAATTCGACGGTGTCCTTGGCGACGATGCCATTGGCGAAGAAGGACTTCCTGCTCACCGTGATCTCGACCTGCTTGCGCAGGGCGGGACCGGAGTTGAGGTTGGCCAGTCCCTCGGAAACGATTCGGGGAGACGGATCAGTGGCGTAGTCGAAGACCCGGACCCGGATCTGCCCGGTGTTGCCCGAGCCGAGGTTGATGCCCGAGATCGTCCGGTTCATGTGACCGCTGTTCGCGGTCCACCCGGTCCAATCCGAATTGTTCAAGGCGAAGAGGGCTTCCTCGAGACCGGCTTCCGCCAGGTTCAGACAACTGTTCGAATAAAACGACCGGGTGGAAAGCTGATAGGATCCCATTGCCATCTTCACATAGGATCCAAGGAAGATAGCCAACCCGAGGGTCAGGATCATGGTGACGAGGAGAACCGAACCGCGGCGGCTGTCGCCTGAATGATGAGATCTCATGGGCTGCTCTTGGGGTGACGGAAACGGACCTGGGTTAATTGCTGGCCACCTTGTTTCGCATGATGAAGCGCGCGGAGATGACGTTATTGGTTGCGCGGAACTTCCCTCCTCCGGAGCGGACGGTGCGGGCGTCGAGCTGGATCTGCTTGGTCTCAAGGTTGTTGGTCGCGGCATTGTGAAGAAGATTGAAGCGCTTCAGGGTCAGGGCCTCGACCCCGGTCAAGAGGGTTTCCTCATCGGCTGTTCCGTAGGCGCGGTAGAAGGCGCGATCAGCCGGGACGTAGGTGTAGCTCACGGTGTAGGTGGATCCGGCACCATCCGGGACGGTCAGGGTAAGCCCGGCTGTGCTGAATCCGGAAATGTCGGAGGAGGCACGGATTTCCCGGCTGAAAGTCTCGACGGCGTAGCGGCTTTCCTGGTCGAGGGTCGAGTAGTCGTTCAGGCTGACGCAGCTCTTCGCGATAAAGACAAAGGACGACATGACGGCGCCCATGACCATGGAGCCGATGACGATGGCGATGAGGATTTCGGTCAGGGTGAATCCACCCTTCTGACTGTGTTTGTCGCGCCTGGTGCAATTCGTGATCATAGCTTGGTGTAGTAGTAGTCGTTCAGGCCGTCCTTGCCCATGTAGGTCGTGTAGCGGCGGGAATGAACCTGGCCGGAGGTGGCCGTCCATTGGACATTGACAATGATGGCTTTGGTATTGGCCCTCAAGCTGGTCAAAATGCGATTGCCGGTGAAGCGGTTGAGCGAGGCATTGTTCAGATCAGAGTCGATGGTGATGGCCTCATTGGAGGGGAGGGCGGAGATCTGGGCCCAGTTCATCAGACGAAGGGTCTCGATTTCGCTTTGAATGATCTGGGCAGCCAGGGTGTTGAAGCGCGCGTTCTCCAGCAGGCGGTAGCCGACGGTCATGGCGCCGATGGAGCTGAGGAAGACCATCCCCAGTACGACCGACGCCACGAGGACTTCAACCAGAGTGAATCCTTCCTTTGTGTTCAGACGTGAACGGTGCGGCATGGGTCCTGTTTCGGCTGTGGGTTTGTTCTCTTCAGGTTCGATCCCGTTGGATGGCGGCGATTCAGAGGTGTATCACGGGCTTGGCCTCAGGCTCTACCGAACGTGGATGAGTAACACCCTCCAGTCCGGTGAGGGAAAGGCGCAGGGCCGGGACCGCCGGGCGCGCCGTTCTGACAGTCGATGGTGGACTCGACGATCGATCCCCTCAACTGAGCGCCATTCCGGAATACTGCGGTTGGTTCCTTCCTTTACTACGTAGTATACCAGAATGGCGCTTAGTTAGCGCCATGGCGCAATGAGCCAACAAAGCTCTGTTTGCTCTTCGACGGCGGGTCCGGAGGCCCCGCCCTACCACCTGGAAACGGAGCATGCATAGCAGGGCTGGACGTCCTCTCCGAGGCGTAGGCTCGACGAGCCGGAGGCCCGGCCAGCCGCAACGGTTGTCCGAGACATAACAACGATCAACACCCTTAACTGTGCGCCATTCCAGTATACTACGTATTGTGCTACGTATTGTTTTCCACGCCATTGGCCGAGCCTCCGGCTCAGCGCACCTCGAGGACCTCTTCCTCCTGCTCCCGGCGGAACTGGTTGGTGTAGAGTTCGTAGTAATGGCCGCGGTTGGCGATCAGTTCCTCGTGGCGTCCGCTCTCCTCGATCCGCCCCTGGTTGATCACGAGGATGCGGTCGGCCGCCCGGATGGTGGAGAGGCGGTGGGCGATGACGAAGCTGATCCGGCCCGAGAACATGGTCTTGAGGCTTTCCTGGATAAGTTGCTCAGTCGCGGTGTCGATCGACGAAGTGGCCTCGTCCATGATGAAGATCTGGGGATCCGCCAGGAGGGCCCGGGCGAAGGAGATGAGCTGCTTCTGACCGGTGGAAAGGCGGTTGCCGCCTTCCCCCACGTCGGTATAGTAGCCGTACTCAAGTTCGCTGATGAATCCGTCGGCATTGACCAGCCGGGCCGCTTCCTCGACTTCCTCGCGGGTGGCTTCCAGCCGGCCGTAGCGGATGTTCTCGAGCACGCTGCCGCTGAAAAGGTGGGGGGTCTGGAGGACGATGCCCAGCCTGCTCTGGAGCCAGGCGAGGCTGCGTTGGCGGTAGTCGATCCCGTTGATGAGGATTTCACCGGCGGTCGGTTCGTAAAAGCGGCTGGCCAGGTTGACGATGGTGCTTTTGCCGCCGCCGCTCTGGCCGACGAGGGCGATCATCTGTCCGGCCTTGACCGTGAGGTTGAAGTCGCGAAGCACCATCTGGCCGCTCTCATAGGCGAAATCGACGTGGCTGAAGCGGATTTCGTCGACCCGGTCGGGCAGACCGTCGATCGCGACGCCGGGAGTCCTGTCTCCGTGGCCGGTTGCTTCGATCCGGGCGAGGACCTCCGGCGAATCCTTGATCGCCGGGACGGTGTCGAGCAGGCTGATGACCCGCTCGCCCGCCGCCTGGGCGCCCTGGAGGTTGACGAGGACGCGGGCCACCTGGTTGATCGGGTTGAAGAACTGTCCGGCGTAGAAGATGAAGGCGACGAGCGTGCCGACGGTGATGGATCCAACCATGACGCCGATGCCTCCCTGCCAGAGAACGAGTCCGGCCGCGATGCTCCCGAGGGTGAGCACGATGGGCAGGTAGACGGCTGACTGGAGGGAATTGCGGACGGAGGCATCGAACATGCCGCTGGTCAGAAGCTTGAACTCGGACAGGTTCTCGGCTTCGCGCACCAAGGTCTTCGATGTCCGCATGCCCTGGATGCTCTCATTGAAGGAGCCGGTGATGAGCGAGTTGAATTTTCGGGTTTCCCGGGCGCTCAGGAGCAGGCGTTTCTGGAAGAAAGCGCTGATCACGACAAGGGGAGGGAGGACGGAAAGCAGGAGCAATCCGAGCTTCCAGTTCATGACGAGGAGGATGATCGAGATGAAGACGATCAGGCAGGTGGCCCAGATGAAATCGAGGAAGCCCCAGGCGATGATACGGGCAAGCTTGTCGCAGTCCGAAGTCATCCTCGAGATCAGCCAGCCGATCGGGCGGGTGTCGTAGTAGGCGAATTCCAGTTCCTGGAGGCGCTCGAAACTGGCCCGGCGGATGTCGTGGGCGACACGATTGGAGATCTGGCCGGCCATGTTGATGAAGATGAAGACGCCGCTCGCCAGCCCGACGGTGAGACCGAGGTAGATGCCGCCGTAGAGCCAGAGGCGGACACCCGGCCCGTTGGCGACGACCTCGTCGATGGCGGCGCGGGTGACCTGAACGAAGCTGGCATCGATCGCCGCAAGGATCACGGCGGAGATTCCGAGCAGAGTGAGCTGGGGCTTGTAGTGAAGGGCGTGGGAAAAGACGCGCCTCCAGAGTCCGAAGTCGAGTCGGCTGTGGAACGCGTCTTCCTGGGGGACTTGATTGGCGGTGGTCATGAACGGAACGAAGAATTCGGATTGGGGAGTGTTGAACCGTCTGCGGCCTAGACCGTATGGGTGAGTTCCCTCTGGAAGTCGGATTCGAGGCTGCTCTGAATGCGCCAGAGGCGTTGGTAGAGTCCGTCCTGAACGATGAGATCTTCGTGGCGGCCTTCCTGAATGACCCGGCCGGCTTCGAGAACGATGATCCGGTCGGCGTGCGCGAGGGTCGAAAGGCGGTGGGCGATCACGATGGTCGTCTTCTGGCCATGGCGGCCCTGCAGGGCATTGAGGATGGTGGACTCGGTTTCGCTGTCGACCGCGCTGAGGGCATCGTCGAGGACGAGAATGGGCGGATCGCGGACGATGGCCCGCGCCAGGGCGACCCGTTGACGCTGACCGCCGGATAGGGTGATCCCGCGTTCGCCGATCTGGGTTTCGTATCCATGATCGAAGGACAGGATGGTCTCATGGATATGTGCCATCTGGGCAGCCTCCATGATATCGGCCCGGCTGGCCGACTTGCTTCCGAGACGGATGTTCTCCTCGAGGGTCTTGGAGTAGAGGAAGGGCTCCTGCATGACGACGCCGAACTGGGACCGGATCCACTTGCGGTCGTATTCGGTCAGCTCGACCCCATCGATCCGGACTGAGCCCCGGGTGTAGTCATAGAGGCGCAGAAGCAGGTGGATGATGGTGGATTTTCCCGAGCCTGAAGGTCCGAGGATGGCGAGGGATTCGCCGGGTTCGACGCGGAGGGAGACTCCGTTGAGGGCATGGTGGGGTCTTTCCGATGAGTCGCCGGCCTGGGCGGTGCGGTGCGAGAACCAGAGATCGTCGATCTCGATGCGACCTTGAATCATGCGCGCCGAGATGGAATGGGATTGCCCGCCGGCAGATTCATGGGGAACGGCGAGGATGTCGCGGGTGCGACCGATCGCCACCACGGTCTTGCCCAGGTCGGTCAGGATCCGGCCCATCTGGCGGACCGGCCAGAGGAAAAGGTCGAGGAAGGCGACGAAGGCAAAGAGGGTGCCCACGCTGAGGGTGCCTTGTCCGATGAAGTAAATGCCGGTGATGATGACGAGTCCGTACTGGGACAGCGTGATCAGGTCCGAGGCCGACCAGTAGATCGACATGATCCTGACCATGCGCAGACTCTGGTCGCGATAGCCGGCATTGGGTTCGGCGAACTTGCGGATCTCATGATCCTGTCGGGCAAAGGCGCGGACGACCCGAATGCCGGTCAGGTTTTCCTGGACCACGGTGGTCACCTTGGCTTCGGCCTGATCCACATCGAGAAAGAGGTGCTTCACCCTGTTGAAATAGGTGTAGCCGAAAGTCACCATCGGGAGGATGAGGGCGAAGGAGATGGCGGTCATCCGGCCGTCAAGGTAGAGCATGACCGGAATGGCCGTCAGCATGAGGATGAGCGCGTGGCTGACTTCCACCACCTGGGTCGAGAAGGCCATCCGGAGGGTCTCCACGTCGGAGGTGCACCGTTGGACAAGGTCTCCGGTGTCGGCGGTGTCGTGGTAGGAGGCCGGGAGGTGGTGGAGATGGTCGTAGAGCTGGTCTTTTAGCTGGCGGGCAATGCCGTCGGAGGCGAGAGCGGCACCTTTGCCTTTCAGGTAGGAGAAGAGGCCGGCGATGACGGTCAGGGCGACCATGGCGATGGCGGGCAGCCAAAGGTTTTCGCGGACGACCTCCACTCCGCCGAAGGCGTCGAGGATGCGGGCGGTCAAGCCCCCGGCTACGGGGGTCTTTTCATGGGCGGCGGTCCCGATGGCGTAGTCAATAGTCGCCCGGCCAACCAGAGGAACGAGGTAGGTGACGACGGTCCCCGCGAGCAGGGCGAGAATGGCGCCGGCATAGAGCAGGCGGAATCCTGACATGAGCTGCCAGAGCAGGTGGAATTGTCGCCAGCCTTTCTGGTCGGACCGGGCGGGGCCGGTCTTTTGGGGCTCGGAATTCATGATGGTGAAGTAAGTTTGAAGTCGGAATCGGTCGGGAGAAGGAGGGAATGGCCTGAAAAGCAAAAAGGCCCGCTGAGTGTTCAGCGGGCCAAGGGTGAAAGTTGGGTTGACAGGCCGGCCCGCTGGTCAAAACGCGGGCAGCTCTCGTGGCTTAAATACGAATGGCTGCGTCCGCGCACATCCCCGTCGCAGGGATGCTGGTTTTATTGAAGTAGGCGCGGCAAATCATACGGAAACCTCCGTTTCTTCATCAGGTTACAAACCCGGATATGAAAAAGGGCAAGAGCGAATTTCTCGGTTGACGGATTGAAGGCGGGCGCAGGCGTCGGATTAGGTGGGCGAATAGACGCGGCCGGAAAGGTGGGGTGTTCAGGAGAGGTAGTGGCGGCAGTCTCTTGCCGGAATTCCACGTTGAATCGCCCCAAGAGACTGGGGCGGCTACACTTGGGAAATTGAGCGACGGAGAATTGCCCGGTCAGAGCTGAAAAAACAGCTTATCTTGGGACCACTCCGGGGAGCCCCCTTTTTCTTGTTTCCGCGGATTCGGCTCTCGGTTATGGGCATAGCCACGATGGCGAATCCCGCGTACAGAGGGCGACTGGCGCCGACCCCGACGGGGCGGCTGCACCTGGGTCATGCCCTGACCTTCCGGACCGCCTATGAGCGATGCCGGGAGCGGAGCGGGATCCTGATCTACCGCAACGAGGATCTCGATCCCGATCGTTGTCGACCCGAGTTCGTGAAGGCGGCGTTGGAGGATCTTCGCTGGTTGGGCATCGAGTTTGATGAGGGGCCGCTCAATCAGAGCGAGCGGATCCCGAGCTACCGTAACGCCTGGTCAATCCTGCGGGAGAGAGGATACCTCTATCCCTGCCGTTGTTCGCGGCGGGATCTGCGGGAGGCGGCCCAGGCGCCTCACGACGGCGGTGGTGAACCGATCTACCCGGGCACCTGCCGTCCGGGAGCCGGGGACGGATCCTTGGACTGGCCGCCGGCTCCCGGCGAAGGGGAGGTCTGCTGGCGTTTTCGAGTGACGGACGGGGAAGAGGTCGGTTTCCTTGATGGGCGGCTGGGGCGGCAGGCCTTCCGGGCGGGGCGGGACTTCGGCGATTTTGTGGTCTGGCGGCGGGACGGAATCCCGGCGTACGAACTGGCGGTGGTGGTGGATGATGCCGCCATGAGCGTGACCGAAGTTGTGCGGGGGGCTGACCTGCTCCTCTCGACCGCCCGGCAATGCCTCCTCTACCGGGCCCTCGGCCTCGGGGAACCGGCCTTTTTTCATACGGCACTGGTGGGCGGCGCGGATGGTCGCCGGCTGGCCAAGCGTGATCAGGCGGCCTCGATCGGGAGCCTGCGGCTGAGCGGTCTGGGTCCTGATGAGGTTCTTGCCATGGCTCGGAAGAACGTGATCATGGTCCGGTGAACGCACAAATGAGTTCATTCGTTGAACTTGGCGAATCAACCGATTCTGGGCGAATCGGTAGGAGAGGCTTTACGCCTCGATTGACAGTCGGATCGAGGCGTAAAGCCTCTCCTACGCAAGCAAGGGGGAGAATCGGTCCTGGAACAAGTTTTCTGGAACATATGCCGAGATTCGATGGGGGACGCTGATTCATCAGTCGGGTATTCGTTTCGCGGCTTGGCCGGTGCCCTCGTCTGTGGGGCCGGGGCGGGATTGGCGGGGTATTCCGTGCTGGTCAAGCTGGCGGCGGTCCCGTGTTTCTCGGCTTCGTGCGGTGCCGTCATCAACAGTGAATACGGGGATCTGTTCGGGTTCCCGGTGGGGTTGATCGGTCTGGTCCTCTGGGGGGCGTTTCCCTGGGTGCCGCGAGTTGGTCAACTGGGGCTGAAGGTCGCCCTGGTGGTTGGATCGATCATCTTCATCCTGATCCAGGCGTTTCTTCTCAAGCAGTTCTGCCCGATTTGCCTGGCCCATGCCGCGGCCTGTTTCCTGGTGGCCGCGCTGCCGATTCCGGGGCGCCTCACATCGGCCACGGTTTTTCTCGGATTGGGGCTCGCCCTCGCGGCAGCGGTGGGTGCCGACGCATGGAATCGACGGCAATTGCTCGACCGGATCGGTGAACGCGGGAGCGGTCCGGCAGAGGTCGTCTCTCCTGGTCGGATTCCCGGTCTGCCCTGGCTCGGATCGGAGGAACTGGAGGACGTCCGACTGGTTGTCAGTCTGTCGTGTGGACAGTGTCAACGCATCCTGGAAGATTTGCTCTCCGGCGGCGCCTTTGATCGACCGACGGCTCCGCTGCTTTTCCTCTCGGAGGATGGCAATGAGGAAGTCACCCGGGTGGCTCTGGCTGCGGTGCTTTCGGTTCCGGAATCGGCGCGTCCGGATGGATTTGCCCGGGTTCTCGGCATTCTGCTGGTGGATCCTTCCATCCTCGCCCGCGACGATGGGGAAACGGCCGGTTTTCTTTTGTCAGCGGAGTTTCCCGGTCTGGAGGCCCACCTTGCCGAAGCCGCTGATCTGCTGGCCGCGCATGCGGAAATCCTCCACCGTCTCGGGATCGTAGGCACCCCCGCCCTGGTTGTCGGCGGCCGGCCCGCCGCTTTTGAGCGGTCGTTGGTGGCGGGGGATCGGCTTTAGCAGGACTCATGGGTAGGAGTGGCTTTGTGCCTCGATCAACCTTCGCATCGAGGCGTAAAGCCTCTCCTACAGATTCGCCTATCGTAGACCCCTCTACCCTCTTGGCGTCCGCTCGACCTGAGCGGGCATCGAGATCGGGAATGCGTTACCGTTCAACCAGGTGGCCCGGAGCCGCGGTTGAGGCTCGACCTGGAAGAGGCAGAAACTCGCGGCGGATCCCACCTCCAGCCGATGGGAGAGGCCGAGCCAGTCCGCCGGTCGGGTGGACATGGCGGTCCACATTTCGGACCAGGGAAGGCCGGTCAGCCGGGCGGCCCGGAAGACGGTCTCAAAGGGAGTCAGGGTGGAACCTGCAAGCCGACCGGAATCGGGCATCCGGGCGATGCCGTCTTCCCCGATGTCGATTTCCAGATGGCAGATGGTGTAGCGGCCGGGAGGGGCACCGGCTCCGGTCATGGCGTCGGTGATCAGGATGAGGCGGTCGCCGAGGGCCCGGCAGATGACCGAGAGCGCGTGGGGCGGGATATGGTGTCCGTCGGGTATGACCGAAGCCATCAGTCCGGGCCTCGAGAGCGTGTGGAAGATCACGTTCTCGAATTTGGCATTGGGATCCGGGGTCGCGTTGCCAAGGTGGGTCCAGAGGTCGGCCCCGGCCCGGATGGCCTCGTCGAGGGTCTTGCCCATCGCGCTGGAATGGCCGATGGCGATTCGGATGCCGCCGGCCGTAGCCGCCCGGATGAAAGGCAGGGCGGCCTCCATGGCGCATTCGGGCGCGAGTGTGACCATGCGGACGGACTGGCCGGAGATTTCCTGCCAGCGTTCCAGGAGGTCTGTGTCCGGTGGTGTCATCCAATCGGGATGGTGGGCACCTCTGTATCCAGGATCAGGATTCAGGAACGGGCCTTCCATGTGAAAGCCGACGCAGTTTCTGACCGAGGTCCGGTTGATGGCCTCGGTCAGACCCGCGAGGAGGCCGTCGGCCGCCGATCTCTCGTTGGTGATCAGGGTGGCGAGGAAGTGAGTGCAGCCGTGGTTGAGCAGGGCGCGGCAGGCCTTGTCCCAGGCCCGGGCGTCAGTCAGCGGGCGGTTGAAGTCGACTCCGGCAAATCCGTTGACCTGGATATCGACAAGCCCCGGTGCGATCCAGGGGAGTGAGGTATCCTGGTCGATGGCCGGGCGGATCTCCGCGATGGTCCCGTCTGCAACGACGACATCGATCGGCTCAGCGGTCAGGTAGTGGCGGGCCTGCAGGGTGGAAGTCATGTAGAGGAGAGGGAAGGGATGGGAAGAAAGGATGGAAGAAAGCGGGGGAAATGGGAAGAGTGGAAGGGGGTGGGACGGGAAGAGGTCGGAATCGGTTCGGCTTGGCAATTTTCGTGCGGATGGTTCACCCTGTCGAACATCATGGCCAAAGCAAAACCACCGATCGTCATTGAACCCGAGGCCGTCTATGCCATCACCCTGCACATCAAGGGCGAGAACCTTTCCCGGATCGTGGACGGCCTTCCAGGCGGGCTCACCGTGGAACAGTCGATACTTTTTCGTCTCTTCCGCGAGACGGTCTCAGGCAGCCTGAATGCAAAGCATTTTCTGGAATGGCACGAGGCCTTTGAAGCCGCCTTGTCGGGCATTCAGCCGGTCAAGGTGAAGAAGGCCCAGCGCCTGGAGCCGATTCCCCCGTTGGCGCCGGACCGTCCGGCTGACCCGGAAAAAACCGCGAAGAAGGTGGTCGGATCGGGACGAAGGAAGGCCGCGAAGAAGAAGTAAGGCGGGTCAGCGGTGCTGCGGCCGATCCCGATAGGGAGGATCCTGGGCCTCGGGTTCCCGACCGTCCCGGAGGGCGGCGTAGGTCTTCCGGTGCCGTTCGCGGTAATCATCCAGGCGCTCCAGTCCGTGGAGCCTGACCAGTTCAGCCACCGGCAGATCCGGGTCGTTGCTCTGAATGAAGAGGAGGGCTTCTTCCTGGCAGGCACGGCAGCTCACCCGGTCTCCATAAGTGGCCCGGAGTTCGTCCGCAATCTTCGGGTGGAAGTCGAGGTGGCAAACCACCGTGTCCAGATCGATCATGGCCAGGGCAGTGTGTTGTGATTCGCAGGTCTGCGCGATGACCTCACCCATCGGATCGATGATGCGGGAGCGATGGCCGCGTGAGGACGAGATGACCGGGCATTTCAGCTGATAGGCCATGTGGTCAAGGGAGCGGCCCCCGTCGTAGGCCGACGGCCAGAAGACCAGTTCCGCCCCTTTTGCGGCCAGTTGCAGCCAGGTCTCCGGGAAGATCAGGTCAAAGCAGATCTGAATGCCGATCCGACCAAAATCGAGATCAAAGACCGGGAGATCCGCCGGGCCTGGATGGACACCGTTTTCCAGGGTCCGGTAGTCGTGGCTGGAAGTGACCGGCTGCGCCTTGTGGTAGGCCCCGACAATTTGACCTCTGCGATCAAGGATGACGGCCGAGTTCAGGAAGCGGGGGCCGTCCCGCGAGAAGAGCGGGCAGATGACATGGGCGTTGGCCCGGCGGGCCAGGTCGGCGCAGACCTCGGTGGTCGGCCCCGGGATGGTCTCGGCGAGGTCGTTGAGTGAGCCTCCTTCGTAGGGCCAGGTGAAGGTTTCCGGCAGGCAGATCAGATCGGGTCGGGAGGAAACGAGGGCCTCGGCTTTCCGGAGCAGGCGATCCCGGTTCTCGTCGGCCGAGGCAACGACGTCGTAGTTCTGGCAGACGGTGGCGATGCGGACTTTTCTGGGCATGATCGGGGCGGGCCGAGCCCGCGAAGTTGGTGGGTGGAAGATGGGAGGTGGGGTCGGAGGACAGGAAGAACGGAAGAATGGAAGATCAAACCACCGGATCCGGATCGATGTGACAGCTTTATGATTTCCTTCAGCGCGAACCTGTCCCGGCCCATCAGATGGTGTCGGGAGCGCTTTCTTCCCTTATTTTGTTTTCCCTCTCTCCGCAGGTCGCTCAGAATCGCCGGATTTATTCGGCATCGAGATAAACGTATTTGTAGGGGTGATTGTCGAGGATGGTCGGGTTCCATCCCTTGACGGCGGGATCGAGCAGGTAGGCATTGGTGTAGAAATAGATCGGGAGCATGGGAGCCTCCTCAATCAGCACTGCTTCCATCTTTTGGAAGATGGCGAAGCGTTCATCGGGATCGCGGGTGCGGGCGGATTCCCGAAGCATCCGATCGTATTCCGGATTGGACCACCCGGTCCGGTTGTTTCCGTTGCCTGTCTCGAACATGTCGAGGAAGGTATTCGGATCGGCGTAGTCCCCGATCCAGACGCTGATCGCGAGGTCGAAGTCGAGGTTGTTCATCGAGTCCAGGTAGACCTTCCACTCCTGGTTGACCAGGATGATGTCGATCCCCAGGGCGGACCGCCACATTTCCTGGATGGCTTCCGCGATGACCTTACCATTTTCCGAGGTCGGGTAGAGCATTTCGATCCGGGGAAGACCTTTCCCGCCCGGAAAGCCGGCCTCGGCCAGAAGCCTACGGGCATCGTCCGCCGTACCTTCGAAGCGGGCCGTTGCGGTGTAGCCACCGGTGTTGGGCGGGGTCAGGTTGTAGGCCGGGATTTTGCCGGTCTTGTTGACGTAGGTGGTGAGGTGCTCCCGGTTGATGGTGAGGGCAAGCGCTTTGCGGACGCGGGGGTCGGCCAACTTGTCCCGGGTCACGTTCGCGCGGATGTACATGGTTCCCAGAAACGGATCGATCCGCAGCAGTTCGGGATAGTCCCGCTTGTAGACATCGACCTTGGAGAGCGGGATGCCGTTGGTCTTGTGGAGTTGCCCCGAGCGGAACATCCGTTCCTCGGTCTCACCACTATCGACCGGGTGGAAGTGGATGGCGTTGAGGCGGACTTTGTCCCGGTCCCAGTAGGTCTCGGATTTCTCCACCTCGACCACCTGGTTGGGGATCCACTTTGTGATGACAAAGGGGCCGTTCCCGACAAAGTTTCCCGGCCTCGTCCAATGGCTGCCCTTGCGATCGAGGCCTCCAAACTTCTCCACGGTCGGGATATGCACGGGGTACCAGGAGTAGTGGTTGAGCAGGTTGAGGAAGTAGGGGATGGGCTGGGCCAGTTTGATCTCGACCGTCAGCGGGTCGATCTCGCGAAACCCGACGGTTGAGAAATCGGCGGTGTCTCCCCGGTGGAAGGCCTCGGCCCCTTCTGCCACGTAGAGCATATAAGCGTATTCGGATCCCATTGACGGGGTGAGCATGCGTTGCCAGGAACGGACGAAATCATGGGCGGTGACCGGGTCGCCGTTGGACCAGCGGGCGTTGTCCCGGAGATGAAAGGTGTAGGTCAAACCATCAGGTGAAACCTCCCAGTGGGTGGCCACCCCGGGCACCGGATGCAGGTCGATCGGGTCCTCGCTGACCAGACCCTCGGTGAGGGCGGTGATGACATTGTGTTCGGTCTTGCCGGTGACGGCGTGGGGGTCGATGTCGACGAGTTCGGCACCGTTCCCGAGATGAAGAATCTGCAGGCGATTGCCCGCCTCAACGGTGGTCTCCCGCTTGCCGCATCCCGGGGTGAGAAGCAGAAGCGCGGTGGCGGCCGAGGTGGCCAGGGTCTGACGATCAAGGAATCGCATGTTGCAGGAACGGTTGCAGGGAGCCTGCAGAAGTGCAAGCGAACGGCCTCTGATCCTGTGTGCTTGGTTCGGCCTGATCCAGGCGAGAGCCGATGCGGGTTTTGACGTCGATGGGAACACGGCCAGGCCGAGCGATGGCTGGGCTGTGAATACCATACATACCCGGGAGAGCTTCCTGCGTCCTGACGGGATGAAAAAGCTCACTATTCAATACGGCACCGGGCGTCCCTCACCGTCAATTCGGGTAATTTTCTGAGACATTGGTCTTCGAGAGCGGAATCGACCGGGTGGACGACGGGGAGACCGGGTTGAGCGGTTCCCTGATCAAACTGACCATCGCACCGCAGCTTTCGATCGGGCGCGGTTTCAACAGTCGCCCGGTCCTGCGCCTCTACCTGACCTGGGCCGCCTGGAGTGATGATTTTGTGGGTCACGTCGGTGGCTTGGATTACACCAACAGCAGCGATGGACTGACCCTGGGCATGCAGATGGAGACCTGGTGGTTGGCGGGCGGAGCCGGTAGGGGTTCGCAGAGTCGCTCCGAACCGTTTCGAGGCATTGGCTCACAAACCGGGATTGTCATTGCCGGGGCCGCCCGGTGTCATCCGCATATGATGAAGATGGCGGCGCAGACATTCGGCATCACGGTTGCCGAGGGCATAGAAGGTCGATCGCTGACCCGGCAGAAGGTGGGCAAGGTCGTCGGACCACTGAAGACCACCGTCTTTCTTTTCGAAGACGGCGAGACCCGGATCTGCCTGATCACGTCCCATTTCCTGACTCATTTCTACCGCTTCAGCAATCTCTACCGGAAACGGATCGCCGAGGCGCTCGGCCTGCCTTTTGCGCAGGTGTTGAGCTTCTCTTCCCACAATCACTGCGCGGTCAAGATGGTCCACGATCAGTATGGTTTCGGTCGGGCCGAGCGCGACCTCTGGCTTGAGGAGAAGGACCTGACGGATGAGGGACTTGAGCTGCTGAGGCGATCGATTGATGAAATCTGTCGCTTACCCGCCCGTCTGGAACCGGTCACGGTGAAGTGGGCGGTCGGACACGAGCGTCGCATTTCGCACAACCGCAAGGGCCATCGGGTGGATGGTACGACCTATTTCATGCGGGAGGAAGATCGGCTGAAACTGGGCGCGGACTTCAACGGCGACATCGACGACGACGCCCCGGTGGTCGGTTTCTTTGGGACCGACGGGCGACCCCGCGCCTTCCTGACCTGGTTCACCGGCCACCCGGTAACGGCTTATGATCCGGAGCACCTCGTGGTTTTTGGCGAGTTTCCCCAAGTGGCCTGTGATCGTCTCTCCGAAGCTTTTGGCTGCGTGCCGGTCGGTTTCCTTCAGGGTTGTGCGGGGGATGTCAGCGTGAAGGGTTTGTATGGACAGAAACCGCTCGAGGAGAGCATCGCCGATGCCACCCGCTATGGTGAATGCCTCGGGGAGACCTTCATCGAGGCGGCCGGGCGATTGAAGGACTCGATGTCGGACGCAATCGGGCTGCTGAGCCGGGTGGTGGAGTTGCCCTACGCCGGGTTGCCGCCGTTGGAGACGCTGGAGGCGCGGATCACGGAGACCGATGTTTTTCTTGAGCGTTGTGCGGCGGGCGATCCGGATACGCGGACGGTCTGGGGCTTGAATTTCCCCGAGCGGATGTCGCCGACCTACCGGGCCGCCGCGGTCAAGCCACTGAACGCCTGGGCAAAATGGGCCCGGGGTCTGACGGCCGGGGAGTCGAAGGAACGGGTTCCGACCCACGCGGAATTCGAAGTCAACGTCCTGAGACTTGGAGACGTGGGAATCGCGGGGCTGTCCTGCGAACCCTTTGATGCGATCGGCCGGCAGATCAAAAGGGCGGCGCCGCTGCCCCTCGTTCTGCCGGGCGGATACATGCATGACACCTCCCTGGCCTATGTGCCGGATTCCGGCAACAACGGCGATCTCGAATACATGAGTGCGTTCTATCGCTACACCACGACCATGTTGCCCTACGCCCAGCCTGCCGGCGATCGCCTGGCGGAGGCGGCGTTGGCTATGCTGACTGAACTTGGCTCGGGATGATTTGGAGCACAGTCGATGTCACGAGTCAGCGTAGGCTGTAGCCGCGGCAGTCCCTTGCCGCGAATCCACCTCGAATCGCCCCAAGAGGCTGGGGCGGCTACACCAGATTACTGGTGGTTTCGGACGCTCCCTCCAGGCGATCCGCAGCGTTGCCTCTCGATCGTCGGAAGACTATCGTCGTTTCATGTCCTCTACAATTGACCCTCTTTCGTTTCCCAATGCCCGGATCGGTGAGGGTACGGTGATTGAGCCGAATGTGCAGGTGGGTTTCCGCTACCATCCGGATTGCGGACGAACGGTGATCGGCCCCGCAAGTATCATTCGGATGGGTACGATAATCTACGGTGATGTCGTGGTGGGGCGTTTCTTCCAGAGCGGGCATTATGCGGTCATCCGCGCCCGGGTGACGGCGGGGGATCACTTCGCCCTGGGGCACCATTCCGTCCTGGAGGGACTGATCGGGATCGGCGATGGCGTTCGGATCATGGCGCGGGTTTATGTCCCGACCCGCACGCGGATCGGGAACCACGTCTTCATTGGACCGGGCTGCACCTTCCTCAATGACAAGCGGCCGGCGCGGTTGCCGGAAATGAGGACGCCGGTTGGGGCAACGGTGGAGGATGAGGTCATGATCGGCGGAGGGTGCACCATCCTTCCCGGGGTGAGGATCGGAAAGCAGAGTTTTATCGCAGCCGGAACGGTCGTGTCAAAGGACGTGCCGGCGCACAGTCTGGCCATTGGCAACCCAATGCAGATCAAGCCGCTTTCGGAGGATATCGACCGGCCCAATCTTCGATCCATGATGGAGGCGGAGCTGGACCTCTGGCATCCCCAGGGACCGGACCCTGCGGACGTATCGTGGGTGTGAGACGGTTCTTTCCGGGATCGTCCCAGCCGGAAGCTATTGCTTCAGGCCCCTAACGTAGTGGACCAGGGCCGTGATTTCTTCATCGGTCAGGCCCTCGATTGGCTTCATCAGGGTCTTCCCGCTTTCGTCCTTGATCCCTTCCTTGATGGCCTTGAAGGCCGCCTCATCGGTAAACTCGGCCTGAACCTCGGCTTTCGTCAGGTCGCCGAGTTTCAGTTTCTTCCCCATCTTGGTGTCGCCGTTGCCGTTGGCCCCGTGGCATTTCTGACAGGATTCGGTCCAGACGGCGGCAGAATCGGCCGCATAACCGCCAACGGCAAATCCAAGGGAGAACAGAAGCGATAGGGGCAGGAGTTTCTTCATGCTCTCATCATATCAGCCTGGGATTCGGGAATACAATCTCCGACTTGAGCGATCACCCTCGATCAGGCGCGGGGTCAGCCTGATCTGTCCTTGACCGATCCGACGGGTGACCCGGGGTTCCCCGACCGAGGGATCCCTCACGGACAGTTGCTCGAGAACTTCACTCCTCGGCTGTAGCCGGGGAGATGATGTGGGCGACTTCGCTGACCGAGTTGGCCGGAAATCCACCCTTCTTTGCGTGCTCGACCACCAATTCCTTGTTCGCCGCGGTGTAGATGCAGTAGATCTTGTCCCCCGTGACGTAGCTGTGCAGCCATTGGATTTTGGGACCCATCTCATGCAGCACCCCGCAGGAAGTCTGCGAAATGGCCTTCAGTTGGTCAGCCGTCAGATTTCCCGCTCCGGGAATGCCGCGCTCAATCACGTAGAGGTGCTGACCGGCCGGCACATCCCCGAGGCTGACCGCCCCTGAGCTTTCGGTCGTCTGTTTGGCCTCCTGTCCTCCTGCGAGGGCATTGGCGATGGCGAGCATCGACAGGCAAAGAATGGAGGTGGGGATGATTCTTCGGTTCTTCATGATGGGTCGTGGATGACAGAGTTGTCAGGTTAACCGGAGCCGGTGCCTCCTTCGCATTCCAAACGGAATCCGACTGAGGCAGGGGTAGTGGATCGGGCCATAGTCTACCCGATTCTCCCGCCAATGACCAAGGCCATCGAGCGGAAATATCCGGCCACTTGAGTCCGGGTCGATTCTGGTCGAAGCGGCCCGCCGGTTCGTGCTCCCGACCGGGTGGGGTGACCGTACCGGGCTTCATGACCGGATCTGGATATCCGGGGGCGGACTCAGATCGACGGGTTGCGCCGGGTCTGGCCCGGAGATTGGCCGATCTGTCGGCGGTAGAGATTGCGAAGCTGGCGGCCGTCGGCATACCCGCAGGCCCTGGCCACATCCTCGACTTTCAGGTTCCCATCGTTCAGGAGAGATCGGGCACGTTCGAGGCGCAGTCGGATGAGATACTCGCCGACGGAGAGGGAAAGGCTTTTGCGGAAGCGGCGGGAGAGGGTTCGGGGACTCGCTCCCACCACCCTGGCCAGGACCTCCAGTTTCGGGGGGTGGTCAAGGTGTTCGATCAGGACGTTCTGGGTGCGGTGCACCAGATCGTCCTGATGATTGCGGAATTGAAGGTAGATGCTCTCCTGTTCGAAAGCTGCGGTGCGGCGCACGTAGACCACAAGTCGGTGGGCGATTTCGAAGGCCAGTCTTGACCCGTGCCGTTTCCCGATCAGGTGAATGGCCAGGTCAATACCGGAGGCGACCCCCGCGCTGGTCAGCAGGCGGTCTTCCTCGACAAAGACGACGCCGTGCTTCACCCGGGTGAGCGGATAGAGTTCCTGGAGGGCTTTCGTATCGGCCCAGTGGGTGGTGCAGGCAAGGCCGTCGAGGATGCCGGCCTCGGCCAGGAAGAAAGCGCCGGTGCAGACCGAACAGATTGTTGCGCCGCTCTGTCGGCATTGCCGCAGCCATTCGAACAACGTGGCGTGTTCCCTGCGGAACGCCGGTGTGATGATGTGATCTCCCTGATATCCGGCGACGAAAAGCGTGTCTTCCGGCTCGAGCCGGATATCCTGGTAGGGCCTCAGGTTTGAGAACACCAGATTTCCTCCGATCGGCACGGATTTCGTCAGGGCGCAGACTTCGATCCGATAGGGATGACCGAGGCGTTCCGCCATCTGGAAAACCTGAAATGGACCGATCAGATCCAGGCCGGTCAGCGTTGGAGGGGCGAAGAAGACGATACGGGGATTCATCGATTGAACGGCGCGTCTCCCGATCCGGGCATGAAGCGCTCAGGCGTGAATGGCACTAAGTTAGGGGGTATTCAGGAGGGATCACGAGATGTAGCCGCGGCAGTCTCTTGCCGCGTATCCACGATGACACGCCCCAAGAGACCGGGGCGACTACACCAGACAAATACACCAACAAGAAATGCCAGTTCTGAGCCAAAGAATCTGCTTATCTTAGGGCGAATCGACATTCAAATTGCGCTGCTGGTGAGAAGAGAAGCGGAAGCAGCGCAAGGCGGTGGCACGGAAGGCGTGCTGGAAGCACGTGTCCGTGCCACCAACGCCGCGACCTTCCGCTTCGCTCTCATCCTTCGGACGGGTCTGCGGAAGCGCTCAGCCGCGTTCCTTTTGCGACAGAAGCCCTTCAAGGGATTCTCGCCGCAAAAGCGCCTTGCTGAGGCCCTCCCGCAGTTCCCGCCAGCGCACAATTTGAATGTCGATTCGCCCTAGTGCCATTCCGGTCAGCCGTCATTGCTTTCCAGGCCTGGGTCTGGCGTCGGATCCTGCCTTGGAGTGTGGGGAGGGTGCAATACTTTCGTTTGGCGGACGGCGCCTGCCTCAACCGGATGCGGAAGGTCTGGCGGCACACCCGATCCGGGTGCAGCGCAGGGCCTGGATCGGCCCGGGTCGATCCCATCGGGTTGGTGCGGGATTGCCGGGATCCAGGGCCGCGAAGGCCTAATGGTCGTTATGACCGAAACTTCTAGTGATGCTCTCAAATGCATCAGTCTTGTTGTGGGTGGGGTCGTCTGACAAAATCCAGACAGGAACGGCTCGCTGCCGGAATTTCCCGCTTCACCCCCCCAAAAAAAGGAAAGGAGAACAATGAAGAACGACGGCCAGATGATCCAATCCCGTCGCGAATTCCTCGCCGCCACTTCGAAGCTTGGAGTGGCCTGTGGTTTCACCTGCCTTTGTCCCATGTCCCGGCTTGCCGCCCAGGACAGCTACAGTGCTGTTCCGGACCCCAAGAAGCTGAATTACTGCGCCTATGTCTGCTCGAAGGATTGCGTGATGAAAGTGGCCGGCGAATCCGGTGATCTGGAGCTGAAGCGCGCGGCCTACAAGGAATGGAAAATCAAGGAACGCTACGGACTGGAATTTGATCCGGACCAGATCTTCTGCAAAGGGTGCAAGACCGAGGAGGCCAACGCCGGAGCCGCGGTCGGGAATTGTCCGGTCCGCAAGTGCGCAATGGAGCGGGGGCTCAACGGCTGCATCGAGTGCTGGGAACTGGAGACCTGTGATCAGCAACTCTGGAAGGAGTCTCCGTCCTTCCACGCCCGGGTCATTCGAATGCAGGAACGGTATCGGTCTTATTGACGGGCAATTCCCAGGGAGTTCCTCTGCTGCGAAGTCCAGGCCGGTGTCACTCATGCAGGGTGATCCCATGGGCGGCGAGTTTTCGATCATAGCTGACCACTTCGCTGCGGGTGCGGTTGGCCTGCGCAATGATGATCCGGTCGAAGGGATCGCTGAGATGTTCGGGCAGACTGACTGCAGCGTCGAAGTCTTCGGCTTCAACGGGCAGGACAAGGCATTCGTAGCGGGAGATGGCCTCGTCCCAGAATTCCCGGGCTGAATTGAACGGCTCAACTTTCAGTTGTTCCTTTTTCGCCTTCAAGGCGACTTCAAACAGACTGCAGGCGGAGACGTAGAGAGAGTCCGACGATGCGATCAGCTTCAGGGTATTGCGCGTCAGTTTCTTCTGAGCAAGGCCCGAGAGGGAAAGCAGGGCGCAGGTATCCAGGATCAGATCCATCCCTCGATATCCTTGGCATCAACGGGAGCGGTCGCCACCTCGGTGGTCACTGTTGCCCGAACCCCGTCCAGCGGCCGGACATTTCGCTGTCTCCGTTGGTGTGGGACGAGGTCAAACCAGGGCTTTCCGTTCTTTGAAACGATAATCCGCTGTCCGGCGTGGGCCAGATCTCCGAACTTGCTCAGGTTGCTCTTCACCTCCCGGATGGGTGCTTTCATCAGGCAAAAATGTAGTCACCGTGACTACAATGTCAAGGATGGATCAGGCCGGAGATCTCACGCTCGGCCGGTTCGGGCTTCCAGAAACGGACGAGTGCTCGTCGCCTGGATCGCAGTCGGACAAAATGGCGGGCCACAAGGCAGGTGACTTCAGGGGTTCTGGGTCACGGTGTCGCCGGCTCCGGTATAGAGATCGAGCGGCTCTTCGAATTCCAGCTTCACCGCGGTGGCGAGGGGATCGATCCGTTCGGAGGGCAGATCGACCCAGGTCACGCCGGGAAGTCCAGCCCAGGCGGCTCCACCCACCTGGCGACACTCGATCGGGTCGGGATGACCGAGGACGGTGGCGCGCTTCACGGGATTGCGGATGCCCTTGATCGGGATGGGACCCTGGGGCCGGTCGAAGGTGATGAGGTAGAGTGTGCGGCGGTCGGGGGAGAGGGTGGTCAGGGCGGGCACGTGACCGGCAGGGATACCGGCTTCGGTTCCGAAGATGGCCTCACCGTTGGTCCTCAACCAGCCGCCCATTGCTTCGAGCACGGCGACGGATTGTTCGGGGATGGAGCCGTCGACCTTGGGTCCGATATCGAGGAGGAGGGATCCGCCAAGGGAGGCGCATTCCGCCAGCATCCACAGGCATTGGCGGGGCGATTTGAAATTGTCGTCCTTGAGCTGGAACCCCCAGGAATCGTTGATCGTGACGCAGAACTCCCAGGTGCCTTCAGGTCGGGTCACCGGGATGGCTTGTTCCGGCGTGCTGTAATCGCCGTAGCCGCCCATCCGGCTGTTCAGGACGACGTTCGGTGCCCATGCATGGAGTTGATCGCGCAATTCCTTGAATCGCCATTGTTCACTGTCCCGCTCCCAATCACCGTCGAACCAGAGCAGATCCGGCCGGTAGTTCTGACAGAGCTCCTGCAATTGGGCGCGGTGGAATTTCAGGAAGCGTTCCCAGGCGGCAGGATCCTCCTTGCCCTGGGGATAGCCGAAGCGATTCGTGTGCCGTTTGGCGTGATCGTGGGGTTGTTTGCCTTTGGGCAGGACAGAGGCGTAATCCGGATGGGACCAGTCGAGATGGGAAAAGTAGATGCCGACCTTCAGGCCTTGCTTCCTGAGGGCTTCGCAATAGGGGCCGATCAGGTCCCGACCGGCCGGGGCACCTTCGACCGCGTTGAGGGGACTCTGGGCGGTCGGCCAGAGGGCGAATCCGTCATGGTGCTTGGCAGTGAGGACTGAGTATTGTGCTCCTGCTCGCGCAAAAAGCTCCGCCCATTTTCCCGGGTCGTAGGCGGCGGCCGTGAATTCCTTCGCGCCGGCCATGTAGTCGTCGTAATCGACCTCGCCATTGAAGAACGGCCAGGACTCGGCCCAGCGGCCGTGGGAATAGATGCCCCAATGAATGAAGATCCCGAACCGGGCGTGTTTGAACCAGGGTTGGAGCATGAAGGTTCACTTACCCGATTTTCGTCCTGGAGGCACGCCGGATTCTCTCGAGGCCGTTTGGTTTCCGCCGTTCAACTCCGATTCTCATTGATCTTAGGACTCGCGACGGGTTCCCGTCTGCCCCATAAGTCGTCGTCATGATCTTCGACACCCTTGACCAATTGGACCGTTACCGCGGACTGGGGTCCCGGTTTGCCAAGGCATTTGACTTCCTGAAGACCCTTGACGGGAACGCACCGGATGGCCGGATCGACCTAGATGGAGATGACCTCTTCATTCTTGTCCAGAGCTACGAGACCCAGCCGGAAGAACGGAAGGAATTCGAATCGCACCGGATCTATGCGGACATCCAGGTGGTCCTTTCCGGTGAAGAGACCCTGCTTTATGCTCCTCTGGAGGCACTCACGGCGGTCGATCCCTACAACGAAGAGAAAGACTTTCAGCTCTATCCGATGCGCGGCGGGGTGACCCGTCTTGAGGCTGGTCCCGGCGCGGTGGCCCTCTTCTTCCCTCCGGATGGGCATGTGCCCGGCTGCGCCTCACCGGCCGGTCCAATGGCGGTGAAGAAGGCGGTGGTCAAGGTCCGGCTCTGAAAGTGGCGGAGAGGGAGGGATTGGATTGGCGCGTCGCACCAAGGGCTTTGCCCCGACCTGCGGTCGTCCCATCTTCGCTTTCGCTCCGTCGAACCCCGAGGGTGTAGGTCGCATTCGCGACAGAGATGTCGCCTTTCAGGCTCGGAACTCATCCCTCCAGGACCAATTTGGCGGAGAGGGAGGGATTCGAACCCTCGGTACGGTTTCCCGTACACATGATTTCCAATCATGCACATTCGGCCACTCTGTCACCTCTCCTGAGCCAAAAGGGTCGTTCTGAACGGAGATCGGCGGAGACGCAAGCCCTGCATGATTGAAAATCCCATGATTGGGAGCCTCGCCTGAGGGCGTCGGCATTGTCGCCTGCGTGGCAGGCTCGGAACCAATCATGCGCATTCGGCCACTCTGTCACCTCTCCTGAGCCAAAGGGGTCGTTCTGAACGGAGATCGGTGGAGACGCAAGCCCTGCATGATTGAAAATCCTATGATTGGGAGCCTCGCCTGAGGCGTCGGCGTTGTCGCCTGCAAGGCAGGGGCAGCCGCGCGGGTCAACGCATTCGAGACATTGGATCCGGAACGAGTCCACCGATCGAGCGCATTAAGGGCACATATTAGGAAATGCCGCTTGCCTGCCTCTGGGCGAGGGCCTTAACGTTTCGCAAATTTGTGCACCTTCAAACGGGGCCGTTCCGACTCATGGTTTCAGCGAATCAGGAATTCAACTATAACAGCAAGATCGAGGGCGAGGTCATCATCAGCAAGGCTTCGGCGGTCGTGAACTGGATCCGCTCGAACTCGATGTGGCCGATGCCGATGGGACTGGCCTGCTGCGCGATCGAGTTGATGGCGGCCGGGGCCTCCCGTTTCGACATCAGCCGCTTCGGCATGGAGGTCATGCGATTTTCGCCCCGGCAGTCCGACGTCATGATCGTCGCCGGCACCGTCACCTACAAGATGGCGACGGCGGTCCGTCGGATCTACGATCAGATGGCCGAGCCCCGCTGGGTCGTGGCGATGGGCGCCTGCGCCTCCTCAGGCGGCATGTACCGCTCCTATGCGGTCCTTCAGGGTGTGGACCGGATCCTGCCGGTCGATGTTTACATCAGCGGCTGTCCCCCCCGGCCCGAGGCACTCCTCGATGCCCTCATGAAACTGCAGAGCCAGGTCCGCAAGGAGCCTTCGGTCAGCAATCTTATTCGCGCCTGACCGCATGACAACCGCCGACCTCCTGCCCGAGCTTTCAGCCCAGTTTCCGGAGATCACCGAACGTGCGAGCCTCGACTGGCCCGCCTTCAACGTGCCGGCCTCCATCCTTATCCCGGCGATGACCCATCTGCGCGACGCGCACGGGTTCGACATGCTGGTCGATGTGACCGCAATCGACTGGGAGAAGGAGACGCCCCGCTTTTCCGCGGTCTACCACCTGCTCTCGACGAAGAAGCACGTTTACCTACGGGTGGTCACGCCTTGTGAGGAAGTCAACGACGAGCCTCGGGTCCCGAGCCTGGTTTCCGTCTGGCCGGCCGCCGGGTGGCACGAGCGGGAGACCTATGACATGTTCGGGGTCATTTTTGAGGGACACGGCGACCTCCGCCGTATCCTGATGTGGGAAGGCTATCCCTATTTCCCTTTGCGCAAGGAGTTCCCCCTCGCGGGCATCGAGACCGAGCTGCCCGACGCCGAGGTGGCCGAGGAGACTGGGGTCAAGGTGAAGTCGGCCCCGATGATGGGCGGCCCGTTCGTCGCGCCTCAGGAGAACGTGGTGAGTCGACGTGAACCCCGGGCCCGCGACGAGAGCTGGACCGAAGGGAAGGAGAAACCGCAGCGTTGAAGCGCGCTGGAGACTGACATGGCCGACAATTACACATTTACCGATGGGGCCTCACGTGCCGCCCGGGCCGTCGAGGAGATGGAGACGGAGAAGATGTCCATCAACATGGGGCCGTCCCATCCGAGCACCCACGGGGTCCTCCGGCTGCAGCTTGAGCTCAATGGCGAGACGGTGGTGAAGTGCGACCCCGTGGTCGGCTACCTGCACCGCGGCGATGAGAAGATCGCCGAGAACATGACCTACAACCAGTTCGTTCCCTACACGGACCGGTTGGACTACCTCGCCCCTCTGGCCAATAATGTCGCCTACGCGATGACGGTGGAGAAGCTCGCCAAGCTCGAGCTGCCTCCTCGCGGCCAGGCCATCCGCGCCCTCATCTGTGAACTGGCCCGGATCTCCTCCCATCTCCTCGGGATCGGCGTCTATGGCATGGACACCGGGGCGATGACCATTTTCCTCTACACGTTTGAGGAGCGCGAGAAGCTCTACCTGCTCTTTGAAGAGCTGACCGGGGCCCGCTTCACGACCAGTTACACCCGGATTGGCGGGATGTCCCGCGACATGCCGGAGGGGTGGACCGATCGGGTGCTCAAGTTCTGCGACGGTGTCCTTCCGGTCGTCGACCTGGTTGACAAGCTTCTGACCCGCAACCGGATCTTCCTCGACCGGACCGACGGCATCGGCGTGATCTCGCAGGAGGATGCCATCGCTTACGGTCTGACGGGACCCAATCTGCGGGCCACGGGCGTGGATTTCGACCTGCGCAAGACCAATCCCTACCTCGGCTACGAGAACTACGAGTTCGATGTCCCGGTCGGGACAAAGGGCGATTGCTACGATCGCTACCTTGTGCGCCTGGAGGAGGTCCGCCAGAGTGTGCGGCTGGTTCGGCAGATCATCGCGAAGATGCCGGACGGCCCCTGGTATGCGGAGCATGCCCGCAAGGTCTTTGCCCCGCGGAAGGAAAAGATCCTCACTTCGATGGAGGAGCTGATCCAGAACTTCATGCTGGTGACCGAGGGTCCGCAGATGCCGGCCGGTGAAGTGTATTTTGAGGCCGAGAACCCGAAGGGCGCCCTTGGCTTTTACATCGTAAGCAAGGGCGGCGGCGTGCCCTACCGCCTGAAGATCCGCTCTCCTTCCTTCTGCTCTCTCAATATCATGCCGAAAGTGGGCGTGGGCTGTCTGGTGGCGGATCTGTCGGCCATCCTGGGAAGCTTGGATTTCGTGATGGGCGAATGTGACCGTTGAGCGACGAGCGAACTGCAACGACCGGAATGAACCTCAAACCCGAAACCATCGAGACCATCGAGAAGCTCATCCCGCGCTACCCGCAGAAGCGGAGCGCGGTCATGCCCCTGCTTCACCATATCCAGTCGGATCAGGGAGTGATCTCCAATCAGGCGGTCGAATGGGTCGCGGCCAAGCTCGAGCTGCAGCCGATCAACGTCCTCGAGGTCGTCACCTTTTTCCCCTACTACCGCCAGAAGAAGCTCGGCAACTGCCATGTGCGGGTCTGCCAGACCCTTTCCTGTGCGCTGAAGGGCGCCTACCGGGTGGCGGAAAACCTGGAGAAGGCGCTCGAATGCAAGATCGGAACGACCCGCGCGGACGGTAAAGTGACTTTGGAATACGCGGAGTGCCTGGCCAGTTGCGGTTCCGGACCGGTCGCCCTGATCGACGAGGATCTTTTTGAGAACATCAAGGCCGCCGAACTGGACGGCCTGATCGAGGAAATCAACCGGCGGTCCGAAATCGGCGACCGTGCGGTGAAGAAGGAGGAGCGCTGATTGTCATGGCTGTGACCGAGACCCGGATTCTTCTCAAGCACGCCGATGAGCCCGGCTATTCGCCGGCGATCCGCAGCTATCTTCAGGTTGGCGGTTACGAGTCCCTGAAGAAGGCCCTGACCCTGAAGCCGGAAGAGATCCGGTTGGAGGTCAAGGCATCCGGCCTGCGCGGCCGCGGAGGGGCGGGCTTCCCCTGCGGGGTGAAGTGGCACGACCTGGTCGACCGCAAGAGCGGCAAACCGATCTACCTGATCTGCAATGCCGACGAATCCGAACCCGGCACCTTCAAGGATCGCCAGCTCATCCACAAGGATCCGCATCAGCTGATCGAGGGCATGATGATCTCCTGCTTCGCCAACGACGTGAAGCTGGCCTTCATCTATATCCGCGAGGAGATGCCGCTCGGCGCGAAGATTCTCGAGAAGGCCATCGAGGAGGCCCGGGAAAAGGGATTTGTCGGGGACAATATCCTGGGCTCCGGTTACTCCTGCGACATCATTGTCCACCGAGGAGCGGGCGCCTATATCTGCGGTGAGGAGACCGGCCTGATCGAATCGCTGGAGGGCAAGCGTGCCTACCCGCGGATGAAGCCGCCGTTTTTCCCGGCCGCCCTCGGCCTCTACAATTGCCCGACCATCGTCAACAACGTGGAGACCCTCTGCAATATCGTGCATATCGTGCGGATGGGGGCGGAGGAATACACGAAGATCGGCCGGCCGAAGAACTCCGGCACCCGGATCTGGTGCGTCAGCGGCCACGTCCAGCGCCCCGGCTACTACGAGGTCGGCGCGATCACGATGGGTGAGCTGCTCAACGACCTTTGCGGTGGTCCGCTCCCCGGACGGAAGTTCAAGGCGGTCGTTCCCGGCGGCGGATCGATGAAGATCCTGCGGGCCGACGAACGCTTCAAGTCGAAGGGGCCCGACGGCAAGGAAACCGAATACGGGCTCAATGACATCCCGCTGGACTTCGACGGGATCATGGCGGCCGGTTCCATGTCCGGCTCGGGCGGGGTCATGGTGATGGACGACTCGGTCGACATCCTCGAGGCGCTGGCCAACCTGACGGCCTTTTACGCCCACGAGAGCTGCGGGCAGTGCACACCCTGCCGGGAGGGCTCCCTCTGGGCCAAGAAGATCACCGCCCGGATGTGCAGCGGGGACGCTCGTAGTGGAGATTTAGATACACTTTACACCATGGCCGGAAACATCGGCGGAAGGACGGTCTGCCCGATGGGCTTTTCCACCACCTGGCCGGTCCAGAGCTATATCGACAAATTCCGGGACGAGATCGAGGAGCGCGCCCGTGAGAACCGCTGCGGCATGAGCCGGGAAGAGAGACTGATCCAGAAATGAGCGAGACCAAGCAGAATGACGGATTGATCAGCGTGTTCGTTGACGGCACGGAGGTCCGCTGTGCGCCCGGCACGAACATGATCGACGCGGCCGCCATGGCCGGCCGGGAGGTGCCGCATTATTGCTACCACCCGAAGCTGAGCGTGTCGGGCAATTGCCGGATGTGCCTGGTCCAGCTGGGACTGCCCGGACGGGACCGGGACACGGGCAAGCCGATGCTCGATGCGGAGGGCAACCCGGTCATTTCCTGGTTTCCGGGGCCGGCCATTGCCTGCGGCACCAAGGCCTCTCCGGGAATGCATATCCGCACCGATACCGACATGGTGCGGGAATGCCGCGAGGGCGTCATGGAATTCCTCCTGCTCAATCACCCGCTGGACTGCCCGATCTGTGACCAGGCTGGCGAGTGTCGCCTGCAGGAGTTTTCCACCAATTACGGCACGGGCTACAGCCGCTTTCTCGAGGAAAAGAACGTCAAGCCGAAGCGGACCGTCCTCGGCCCCCGGGTAATCCTCGATGATGAGCGCTGCATTCTCTGTTCGCGCTGCATCCGGTTCAGCAAGGAAGTGGCCGGGGACGATGTCCTCGGCTTTGTCGACCGCGGCAGCTACACCACGCTGACCTGCTACCCGGGCAAGAAGCTGGAGAACAACTACTCGCTCAACACGGTCGACATCTGCCCGGTGGGTGCCCTGACCAGCACGGATTTCCGTTTCAAGATGCGGGTCTGGTTTCTCAAGGCCACCCCGCAGATCGACACCGAGAGCAGCGTGGGCTGCAACACCCAGGTCTGGGCCCGGGAGGGCAAGATCTACCGGATCACGCCCCGTCGCAATGATGCGGTCAACGACACCTGGATGCCGGACAGCGGCCGGATCCTCTACAAGTCGGTTGAGGCGGAGGATCGTCTGACCGGCTGCCGCGTCGATGGCCAGTCCGTCGCCGCCGATGTGGCCGTGGCCGAAGCCGGGAGGCTTCTGGCGGAAGGTTCGGTGGCGGTGGTCGGTTCCGGTCGTTCCAGTGTCGAGGAACAGTTCCTTCTCAAGCAATTGGCCGACGCGCTGCAAGCGGCGCCCGCCCACCTGGTCTCCCGGGTCGGGGAGGGTGACGGCATCCTGCTTTCCCGTGACCGGAATCCCAATGTGCGCGGGGCGCTGGTGACCGGATTGATCGATTCCCTGCCGGATGCCCGGCTGGATACGCTGGGCGAAGCGATCGATTCCGGAGCGGTCAGGACCGTTCTTACCGTGGGGGAAGACCTGGTGGCGGCAGGAATCACCGAGGCGCAGTTGAAGAAGGTCCGGGTGATCGCCCTCGCCACCCACGAGAACCCGATGGTGGCCGCGGCCCGGGTGGTTCTGGCCGGTCTCACCGTCTTTGAGAAGAGCGGGTCCTTCGTCAACCAGCAGTTCCGGTTGCAGAAGTTCCTCCGGGCCGTCCCGGCTCCGGCCGGACCGGTCGATGATCTCGTCATCCTGGGGACCCTCCTGGCCCAGCGGACCGGTGAACGTGCCGCCTCGACCGTGGACGGCGTCTGGAGTGCCCTGAGCCGGGTCGTTCCCCAGCTTTCCGGGATAACCTTCGAAGGGATCGCCGATACCGGCAATCCCCTCGATGGATCGGCCTTCGATCACCTGTCTTTCGTTGAGGAGGAAACCCTCCACTACAAACCCGCCTCGCTGGCCACCGCCTGATATGATAGACTGGATTTCCCTTCTGATCTCTGTCGGCAAAGCGCTCCTCGTCGTTTCGATCCTGATGGGGCTCTGCCTCTACGCGGTGCTGGGCGAACGCAAGGTTTCGAGCTGGATCCAGGGGCGGGTCGGACCGAACCGCACGAGCCTCCCCATCATCCTGGCAATCCCCTTCATCGGTCCCTTCCTGACGCGTCTCGGACTTTTCCAGCCGCTGGCCGACGGCGGAAAGTTTCTCTTCAAGGAGGAAATGATACCGGGACATGTGAACAAGGTCTACTTTGTTCTGGCCCCGATGCTCGCCCTGATCCCGGCCCTCGTCACAATCACCGTCGTCCCCTTTGGCCGGATGGTTGATGCGACCGGTGCGGTCGTGCCGATGATTCTCGCCAACCTCGACATCGGCATCCTCTTCATCTTCGCGGTGTCCTCACTCGGCGTCTACAGCATTATCCTGGCCGGATGGGCGGCGAACAGCAAATACCCGTTCCTGGGAGGCATCCGTGCTTCGGCCCAGATGATTTCGTACGAGCTGGCCCTGACTCTTTCGGTCCTCCCGGTTTTCCTCTGGATCAACGCCCCCGGCTCTGAAGGATCCCTGAGTCTGTTCCGGGTGGTTGTGGCGCAGGACAACCTCTGGTTTGTCCTCTGGCAGCCGGTTTCCGCTCTCGTCTTCATGATCAGTCTTTTTGCCGAGACCAACCGCCTGCCCTTCGACATGCCGGAGTCGGAAACGGATCTGGTCGGCGGTTACCATACGGAATACAGCGCCTTCAAGTTCGGCCTCTTCTTCACCGCGGAATACGCCCACATGATCGTGGGCTCGGCCGTTTTCACCCTGCTCTTCCTCGGAGGCTGGCACCCGCTGCCCTTCGTCACCCTCGAGGATCTGACCCTCTGGACCGGGCTCGATGTCTCGACCGGGGCGCTCGGTGCCACGCTTTCCGTCCTGATCCTTCTCCTGAAGGTGATTGGCTGTCTCTTCTTCTTCATGTGGGTTCGCTGGACCGTTCCCCGCTTCCGCTACGACCAGGTCATGCGCATCGGATGGACCGCCCTGCTCCCGCTCGCCATCGCCAATCTCGTCGCCTACGCCGTCATCATCGCCCTGCTCGACCGGGGGGGCTTCTGATCATGCGAACGAACCAACAGTCCGGAGCGCTCCAGACAAGGGAGACTATCCTGACCCGCACCAGAGGATGGTCTTGTCAGCCAACTCCCGAGGGTGTAGCCACGGCAGTCTCTTGCCGTGTTCAATCGTGTATTCGCCCCAAGAGACTGGGGCGGCTACAAGAGACGGAGAGATTCGATCCCATTCCGCATCAGCATGGACCAAGGTCCAGCCCTACAGGAGGGATCGTTTTCCCTTTTGTGTCGGCGATCAAGGGAGCCAAAGGCATGACCCCGTGCACCCATCATTTTTCACGACATGGCCAAAGTAATTGAACGCAAGCCCCTGACCCTGGCCGAACGCACCTACCTCCCGCAGATAGTCAGCGGGCTGATGACGACCTTTGGCCAGCTCTTCAAGCCGAGCGTCACTCTGGAATACCCGGAGCAGAAGCCGCCCATCCCTCCCGGATACCGTGGCGTGCCGACGCTGGTCAAGGACCCCGATGGTCGGGAGAAATGCGTTTCCTGCCAGCTCTGCGAATTCGTCTGTCCGCCCAAGGCGATCCGCATCACGCCCGGCGAGATCACCGAGGGGCCCTACCAGCACGTGGAGAAGGCGCCGCAGGAGTTCGAGATCAACATGCTGCGGTGCATTTACTGCGGACTCTGTCAGGAAGTCTGCCCGGAGGAGGCCATCTTCCTGCAGGAGGAATACACTCTTTCCGGGTTCACCCGGGGCGAGTTCATCAACAACAAGGCCAAGCTTTATGAGCTGGGCGGAACCCTGCCGGACAAACACTTCAAGTGGGAGAAGAAACGCCAGGCGGCGGCCCACGGCAATGCGCACTGAGGGATTCGCATGACTGACATCCTTTTTTATTTCTTCGCCGTCCTCGCGATCGTCTGCGCCCTGCTGGTGGTCTTCAGCCGGAATGCGGTCAATGCGGCCATGTTCCTGATCGTCAGCTTTCTTTCGATGGCGGCGCTCTTTGTTCTTCTCGGCGCCTACTTCCTGGCTGTCCTGCAGGTCCTCGTCTATGCCGGCGCGGTCGTCGTCCTCTTCCTTTTCATCATCATGCTGCTCGATGTGAAAGGGGGGAAGAGGCATTCCTTCCGCCCGGTGACGGCTCTGGCCAGCGCCCTCGCCCTTGCCCTGATGGTCGGGGCCACCGTTCTCTTTTTCTCGCCGAGAAACCTCCCGTCTTCCGATGCCCCTGTCGTGGCGGCGGGCAGTTCCCTGAAGGCCTACGGCGAGCAATTGTTCACCACCTATCTCCTGCCCATGCAGGTGACGGGTTTCCTTCTTCTTGTGGCGATGATCGGGGTCATTGTCCTGAGCAAGCAGGTCCGGCCGGTCGGCCGCGGCGATTGAGCTTATTTGCTATGTCAGTAGGACTGGAAGATTACCTGGCGGTCAGTGGACTGCTTTTCGCAATCGGCTTCTTCGGCGTTCTCCTGCGCCGCAACACCCTGATCCTCTACATGAGCCTGGAGTTGATGCTCAACGCCTCGACCCTCGCCCTGGTGGCGTTCTCGCGCTTCAACGGCACGATGGACGGCAACGTCTTCGTCTTCTTCATCATCACGGTTGCTGCGGCCGAGGTGGCCGTCGGTCTGGCCATCATCGTCGCCCTCTTCCGCAAACGGCAGACCGTCCAGGTGGAACAACACAACGCGCTCCGCAACTGACCGTCGACATCCGCCGACCCGCATCCAACCCGAGGCCAAGATCTTCATGCAGCCGGAAACCCTCCTCCTGATCACCCTCTTTTCCCCCCTGGCGGCCGCGGCCGCAAACGCCCTTCTGCTGCGGCGTCGCGGAGCGGCGGCGGCCACCCTGAGCGTGGTCGCGGCGGGCATCAGCCTCGCCGCCGGGCTCACCGTCATCCTCGGGTCCGAGCCCTTTGCCGTGTCGGCCTCCTGGCTGACCATGGGCAACTTCTCCCTCGAACTCGGGTTTCTTTTCAACCCCCTTTCGGCGCTCATGCTCTTCGTGGTCGTCTTCGTCGGTTTCTTCATTCACGTATTCAGTCTCGGATACATGAAGGAGGATCCGGACCGGGGGCGTTTCTTCGGGGGGATGTCTCTGTTCATGTTTTCCATGATCGGGCTGACCCTGGCGGACAACCTGATCCTCCTCTTCATCTTCTGGGAGCTGGTCGGGTTGAGTTCCTATCTCCTGATCAGTTTCTATTTCGAACGCCCCTCGGCCGTGGCCGCAGGCAACAAGGCCTTCATCGTGAATCGGGTGGGGGACTTCGGGTTTCTCCTCGGCATTCTCTGGGCCTGGTGGGCCTACGGCACGGTCAACCTGACGGAACTGACCCATCTGGTCGGCGCCGATCCCCAGATCCTCGTCACCGGCATCGGCCTGCTCATCTTCTGCGGGGCGGTCGGCAAATCCGGTCAGATCCCTCTCCATGTCTGGTTGCCGGACGCGATGGAGGGTCCAACCCCGGTTTCCGCGCTCATCCATGCGGCCACCATGGTCGCCGCGGGCATCTACCTGCTCTGCCGGGCCGGGGCCATCATGACGGGCGATGCCCTCAACGTGATCATCTGGATCGGAGCGGCCACCGCGCTTTATGCCGGCTTCTGTGCCCTGCCCCAGAAGGACATCAAGAAGATCCTCGCCTATTCCACCGTCTCCCAACTCGGCTACATGGTGGCGGCGTTCGGCCTGGGCTCGAAACTGGCCCTGACCGGCGGTGATGCCCATGCGGTCCACGGCGCGGTCAACGGCGGTGTCGCCGCGGCCATGTTTCACCTGACCACGCATGCCTTCTTCAAGGCGCTTCTCTTCCTCGGGGCCGGCTCGATCATTCATGCCTGCCATCACGAGCAGAACATTTTCAATATGGGCGGGTTGGCCCGGAAGATGCCGATCACCTTCGTGACCTTCACCCTCGGCCTCCTCGCCCTGGTGGGTATCCCGCCCCTCGCGGGCTTTTTCAGCAAGGACGCCATCCTCGCCCTCGCCCTGGAAAACGGGGGACCGGTCTTCTGGGTCCTGGCCTTCGGCGCCCTCCTGACCGCCGCCTACATGACCCGCCTCTGGGTGGTCGCCTTTTTCGGGCCCCCCAAGACGGGTAACGCCGAGCACGCCAGGGAGAACGGTCTTGTCATGACGCTTCCCCTGATGGTTCTGGCGGTCGGGGCGGTCCTCGGCGGTTTTCGGGGTTTCTACCCGGCGGCCTTTTCCGACATACTCGGCGCGGTGCCGCACCCGGAGGATCCCACTTTCATCATCGGGGTTTCGGTTGCGGCGGGTCTCATCGGCATCCTCGGAGCCTTCTTCTTTTACCGGCCGGGTGCCCAGCAGGATCATCTGCAGCGTTCGGCGCCGGCGGTCTACGGATTCCTCTCGGCCAAGCTCTGGTTTGATGAGATCTATCTCTGGTATGTGGCCAAGGTGCAGCAGCGACTGGCTCATCTGCTGGCGTTTCTCGAGCAGGTCTTTGTCTCCGGGCTCATGGTCAGGGGGGCCGCGGGCCTGACCGGTCTTGTCGGTCTCGGTGCCAGAGCCCTTCATACCGGCTCCATCCACGGTTACGTATACTGGTTTTTCTTCGGACTGGTCGCCCTCTGGCTCCTCTCCGTTGGTCTATAGTCATGAACGACCCTGGCTCACTCCTTCTCCTTGCCTCGATCGGCGTGCCTTTTCTCGCCGGCATCATTCTGCTCGTGGGCGGCAGGCTTCCGCTCCCGGTGGTCCGTCTGATCGCCTGGGTCGGATTCGGCCTGCCCATGGTCGCCGCCTTTGTCCTCTGGGCCAACTATGCCCCGGAGACGGCGGGCGGGTATGACTTTGTCTCCCGCTATGCGACCGGATTGCAGGCCCTCGGAATCAGCCTGCATCTCGGCCTGAACGGAGTGGCCCTTCCGCTCTTTGTCCTGGCGGCGGTCGTCGGACTGGCGGCCGGGATTTATGCCGCCAATTCCGGAGCCGAGCGCCTTTCCCAATACCTGGCTCTCCTCCTCATCATGCAGGCGGGCCTGATGGGGGTGTTTGCCTCCATCGACGTCTTCTTCTTCTACCTCTTTCATGAGCTCGCGCTCATCCCGACCTTCATCATGGTCGGCGTATGGGGTGGACGTGACCGGCACTACGCGGCCATGAAGATGACGATCTACCTGACGCTCGGGGCGATGCTTTCCCTGGCCGGACTGATCGTCCTATACGTCAAGAGCGGGGCGGTCTCCTTTGATCTGATCGCCTTGCGCGATGCGCTGGCCGCTCGCCCCCTGGCCGATTCGGTCCAGGAAAACGCCTTCGGTCTTCTGCTTTTCGGATTCGGCATCCTCGTCTCCCTCTTCCCCTTCCATACTTGGGCTCCCCTCGGCTACGGGGCCGCCCCGTCCTCGGCCGCGATGCTCCATGCGGGCGTCCTCAAGAAATTCGGACTCTACGGACTTATTCAGATCGCCCTTCCCTTGATGCCGGTCGGGGCCCATCACTGGGCCGGGTTGCTGGCCTGGCTCGCCCTCGGCAATGTCATCCTCATCGGCCTGATCACCCTCGCGCAGCGGGATTTGAAACAGATGATCGGGTACAGTTCGGTCATGCACATGGGGTATGCCTTTCTCGGTCTGGCCGCCTTTTCGGTTCTCGGAGCGGGCGGGGTGATCCTCATGATGGTCGCCCACGGCCTGACCGTGGCCTTGCTCTTCCTCCTGGCCACCTGCGTCTATCATCGAAGCCAGACCTTCGATATGACCGAAATGGGCGGCCTTGTGAAAAAGGCGCCGGTCCTGGCGGCTTTCTTCACCTTCGCGGTTCTGGCCAGCATCGGGGTGCCTGGCCCGGGTCTGGCCAATTTCTGGGGCGAACTGCTCATCTTCCTCGCCGTCTGGGACTACCGGGCACTGGCCGCAGTCCTGCTGGTCTTCGGGATCATCCTCTCGGCCGTCTATGGCCTGCGGGCTGTCGGAAGGATCTTCCTGGGCACTCCGACCGAGGCCTTTCGCAAGACGATGGACGGCGAGATCAGGGATATGACCTGGGGCGAACGCCTGCCGGCCCTCCTTCTCATCGTGGTGCTTCTCGGCATCGGAATCTGGCCCCGTTCGCTGACCGACTCGGCCAATGCCAGCCTGAAGGACGCGTTCGCCGTCCCCGCCACCCGGCTGGTGGAAACCACCCGACCCTGAATCGACGATCATTTCAATGCCTCCCGCAATGGATTCCACCTTATTGATCGAGATCGCCCGGACCAATCAATGGGCGGCCATCTACCCGGAGCTTGTTCTCGGCGGCCTGGCTCTCGGCCTGCTCGCTCTTGAGCTTCTCCTGCCCCGTTCGCTCCATCGGATGATACCGCGGATCGCGGTCTGGGTTCAGGTTCTTCTGCTCGTCTATATCCTGCTCTTTGACTGGACCAACCGCTTCATCGGGATGGAGACTTTCGACGGCATGTTGCTTCACTCCGGTGCCGGGCAGATCATGCGGGTCTTCTTCATCCTCTGTTCCATCCTGGTCTGCTACCTCGGCCAGGTGGCCCTGGAGAGGCAGACGATGCCCCGGATCGAGTTCTTTCACATCGTCCTGGTGGTCTCGGCGGCCATGATGCTGCTGGCCCAGAGCAATCATTTCGTGATGCTCTTCGTGGCACTCGAGACGATCACGGTCGGTTTCTACGTCCTCGTCAGCTACTTCCGGCAGAATCCGGTCACCCTCGAGGCAGGCCTCAAGTACCTCGTTCTCGGTGCGCTCAGCTCGGCCATCCTGCTCTTCGGCATCGTTCTGCTCTACGGAGTCGGCGGATCGCCGGACCTCCCGGGCTCCAGCGCCACCTCGATGCACTTTGAGTCGCTCCGGATCTTCCTCGAGCAGAACAGCGACAATTCCCTGGCCATCGCGGGGGTTCTCCTGGTCGTGGCCGGCATCGCCTTCAAGGTCGGACTATTCCCGTTCCAGATCTGGATCCCGGATGTCTACCAGGGAGCCCCGACCCCGGTGACCGCCTTCCTCGCGGTCGGCTCGAAGGGTGCCGGTGTGGCCATCCTCGTCACCCTGGTCACCCGGGTTTTTCTGCCGATGCAGGGCATCCTGCTTCCGGTTCTCGGTGCCCTGGCCGCGGCCACCATCCTTTTCGGCAACCTTGCGGCACTGACCCAGCGCAATACAAAGCGGCTGATGGGCCTCTCCGGGATCTCCCATGCCGGATTCATCCTGGTCGGGATCATTGCCTCGGTCAGTGTCTCCTGGGCGGGTGGCGCGGTCATCTTCTACCTGTTCGGCTACCTTTTCGCCTCTTTTGCGGTCTTTGCGGTGATCACCCATCTGGCCGGTCAGGACGACACGGCCCAGGACCTGGATCACTACCTCGATCTGGCGAAGGACCAGCCATTTCTCGGGGCGGTCCTGGCCATCGGCCTTGGCTCTTTGGCCGGCATCCCTCCGCTGGCCGGTTTCATCGGCAAGGCGCTCATTTTTGTGGCCGCCTTTCAGGCCGGTCTCTATGGATTGCTGGCCGTCGCGATCGCCGGTGTGATCATCTCGATCTACTATTACTTCGGGTGGATCAAGGCGGCTTTCTTCGACACCTGGCAGCTGCCGGGCCAGGAGAAACCGGACTCCCCGGCGGCCTCGGTCGTTATCAGTCCCTACGCCCGTCTGGCCATGGTCGGCCTGACCGCCGCGACGGTCATCCTGGGGCTTTTCCAGGGCTCGTTCGGCAACTGGCTGTTGACGGCCTGGTAGGCCGCTCATTTCCAGAAACGGTGGGCTCCCAAATACGGCATTTCATCGACCCGGACAGCGCGCCCGGTACGAGGTGCGCGGCCCGGGATGGATCTGTAGGAGAGGCTTTATGCCTCGATCAATTGCCAAATCGAGGCATAAAGCCTCTCCTACGGGGGAGGAATGTGAGTTTCCCGACGGTATGAAAGAGTATCACCGACTGTTGCGCCTCGTCCTCGATGAGGGACGCTTGAAGACGGACCGAACCGGTACCGGCACCCGGGCCGTTTTCGGCGCACAGGCCCGTTTCCCGTTGGCCGATGGGTTTCCCATGGTCACGACGAAGAAGCTTCATGTGCGTTCGATCTTTCATGAGCTGCTCTGGTTCCTCAAGGGGGAGACAAATCTGCGTTACCTGCACGAGAACAAGGTGACGATCTGGGACGAATGGGCGGATGAGAACGGAGACCTCGGGCGTGTTTACGGGGCGCAATGGCGCGATTGGCGCAAACCGGATGGTGGGCGTGTCGATCAGATCGCCCAGGTGGTTGAGCAGATCCGCCGCAATCCGGATAGCCGGCGTCACCTGGTCTGCGCGTGGAATCCGGGAGAGATCGATCAGATGGCCCTGCCGCCCTGCCACGCCCTCTTCCAGTTCTTTGTTCAGGACGGCGAACTGAGCCTTCAGCTCTACCAGAGAAGCGCGGACATCTTTCTGGGCGTGCCTTTCAATATCGCGTCCTATGCCCTTCTCCTGCTGATGGTGGCACAGGTCTGCGGACTCAAGCCGGGAGCCTTTGTCCACACCTTCGGCGACCTCCACCTCTATTCGAATCACGTCGAGCAGGCAAAGCTACAGCTCTCGCGCGATTGCCGAAAGCTTCCTGACGTAAAGTTAAACCCGGATGTCCGGGAAATCGATGCCTTCCGCTACGAGGACATCGAAGTCATCGGCTATGATCCCCACCCGGCGATCAAGGCCCCGATCGCGGTTTGAGATGCGACTGTGGATGAGTCCGATCACCGACATGGCCGGCACGCCGGGGAGGTTGTGCCCAACCTGTAGGAGAGGCTTTACGCCTCGATCAAACCGCCGCTTTGCCATCGAATCGAGGCGTAAAGCCTCTCCTACAAGGGAATTCGGAGCTCTGGGCGGAGCGAGTTTTCTAGAATGAAGCTTTCTCCGACAAACCTTTACGGCGTCCGGGTCATCGCAATTGCGGCGATGGCCGAAAACCGGGTGATCGGAAGCGGAAACCGACTGCCCTGGCATGTTCCGGGGGATTTCCAGTGGTTCAAGAGCCGCACGCTGGGCAAGACGCTTCTGATGGGGCGAAAGACTTTCGAATCGCTCGGCAGGCCGTTGCCGAAGCGGCGAACGATTGTGCTCTCACGGTCGGGTTTTGTGGCGGAGGGCATCACGGTGATCGCCTCCCTCGATCAACTTGCCGGGCTCCTGACCGAGCCGGAGCTTTGGGTTTGTGGTGGGGCGGAGATCTATTCGATGACCCTGCCGCGCTGGGATGAGCTCCTGCTCAGTGTCATCTCGGGGGAGTATCCGGGAGATGCCTTTTTCCCGGCCTTTGAGGATTCCATGACTGGAGGTGCGATCATCCACGAAGGCGAGGGATTCGTGGTCCGGCGTTACCTCGGGAAAAGGGGCCAGGCGCGGTAAGGCTTGCGGTTGGGCCGCTTCGGGTGCACCCTGATCCCTGCTTCGAATGCTCAGGAGACGCCACAGCTGGTTGATCTTCAGCCTCAGTTTTGCGCTGTTGGCCGCGTCGGCTTGGGCGGGTCGCCCGGTCAATTACAGCCGGAAGAACCCGGCGGGTAAACAGGTCTCGCGACCGGAAACAACCATGGATCCGACGGGACGGGTCATTCATTCAACGGAGACCCTCAACCGGAAAATGCTTGATTCGAAGATGGCTCGGGCGAACCGGGAGCAGGCACCGATCGCCGTGACCGAGGCCAACCGCAAGCGGGTCAATGTCTATGGGAAGAAGGAGATTCCGATGGTGGAAACGCGCCTCCTGACGAAACCCGGGGACGAGGTCGTCATTACGCGAATGAGCGAAGAGGAGTTCCAGGCGATCGTGAAAAAGTACCAGCAGAACATGAAGGAGCCGGTGGAGACACGAAAGAGCGGGATTGAGGTCGGTGAGGAAGGCGTTTCGCTCGACGAGATCAACAAGTACTCGGATCCGTCGCGTGGGCTGGAAAAGCAGGGGATTCCGGTCGAGAAGGCGGGGGGCGGCGAGGAAACCAGGGACTGAGTCGGGACTCCTCTGGCGGGGGGATGCCCTGGGCGGCTGGTGCGCAGCCAGACGATGCGATCGAAGTTCCTCAATGGATGGTTTGAGGCCGCTCGATCGAATTCGTAAAAAACAGAGCCCGTCGCTCGATGAGCAGACGGGCTCCGTCAATTCGAACTGACGGTTTTCAACTCAACGGTTCTTCGAGCCTTCCACCGTCGTTGTGTTGAAAACGGTCAATGATGGTCGCGACTGTCCCAGTCCCAGTCTTTGCCTTTGTCATGGTCCTTTTTCCAGTCCTTGCCTTCGTCGCAGCCTTCGAGGGCGGCGGCCATCGCCTTGAAGAAGACAGTGGTGTTGTCCATCACTCCGTGGAACCGCTCGGCCCCGCACCCGAGGGCGGAGAGGGGAATGTCGGAGGCGGTGTGGACGGCGGTCGACCCGCCCACCTGTCCGGTGACGAGGAAGCCGTCGCGATTCATGGGCCCGCTCGGATAGAGGTTGAGCGGGGCGGATCCGTTCAGGGGCTGCTGGCTGTCCCGGAGGGGTTGCGGGTTGGTGATCCAGTCCTCGTAGCGGTCGGCATTGGCGGCATAGCCGATGAGCATGCGGTAGTCGACATCGGTTGTCTCAGGATAGCCGTCAGCGGCGATGGTGTAGCGGGGGAAACCGGCCGCATCATAGGTTCCTACCAGGTTGTTGCGCAGGGCTGTGAGCGAGCCATCGGAGGCGGCCTCTTCCAAGCCTGCCTGGGTGGTCCGGGAACCGCCGATGATATTGACTCCGGCACACTCGTGGTCAGCGGTGATGATGACGAGGGTATCCTCGTTCCGCAGGGCGAAGCGGCGGGCAACGTCGATGGCACGGTCGAATTCGATGGTGTCGAGGATCCAGCGCTCGGTATCCATGTTGTGGGCCTGTTTGTCGATCGAGGCGGCTTCGACCATGAGAACGAAGCCATTCCTGTTCTTGGAAAGCACTTTCAGCGCAGCCCGGGTCATCTCGTCGAGCATCGGCTGGTCGGGGAAGCCGTAGTCCTGAACGACCGTGCTGCCGCCGAGTCCATCTTCCACTCCCCGCTGTCCATTGATCTTGTCGAGTGCGACATTCATGTTCGAGTAGGCGAAGAGTCCGAGGAGCTTCTTGGTATTGCCGGGAATGGCCATCAGGTCGGACCGGTTGGCGGCGTATTTGAAACCGGCTGACTGGAAGTCACCCAAGAGGTCACGTGATTCATTCAGTTCCCCGGTCGGCACTCCCCAGGCATTGGCGACATCCGTCGGGAGAACGTAGTCATTCGAATTGGAGCGGGCACTTCCGATCTCGCCCTTGGGGAGAAACCACTTCCGGCCGCCGCCCATCAGCACGGACAGCCCGCTGATACCGCGCTCATCGAGATATTGATCGCAGATGCCGGTGCCGGCGCCCCGGTTTGAGGTATGGGAACCGAAAGCGCCCGGGGTGGCGTCAAAGACGTCTGATGTGGTCACGATGCCGAGTGACGCCCCCCTGATTCTCTTCAGGTATTCACCGATGTTTTCCACACGGGGATTGTCAAACGCATCGACGGTATCGTCGGGGAAGACGCCCTGCTGGTTGTTATTGGATTTGTTGCCGGTCGAATAGCAGGCGGCTCCGGGGGCGGAGTCGGTCACGATCGAGTTGAGGGAATGGGTGTTGATCAGGGCCACCTGGGGGAACATGTCCATCGCGAGCTGGGCGTCGGCCTTGCCCTGGGTGACACCGTTCAGCATGATCCGGGCAGCAGTCCGATGGGCGATGCCCATGCCGTCTCCGATCATGAAGATGATGTTCTTGGCTTTTCCGCCTTTGCCCTGGAGTTCGACAACCTCGAAGTTCCCGGTGCCCTTGCCGGTGGCGTTGTCGCTCTGCTTGGCAACCACGGTCAGCTTGTGGATGCCCGGCTTCTTGACCGAGGTGGCACGGAGTGAGGCGCTGACCGTATTGGTCGGAAGACCGGACGCTGTGGCAGGGGTCAGAGTCACCGGGCCGGAGACTTCCCTTCCGTCGAGGTAGAACCTGACGCTCTTGATGGTCTCGCCTTCATCCGGGGCGATGGTGGCCTGAAGGTCGAATCTCTGACCGGGCAGAAAACGGGAGGTGATGGGCTCGTCCGGGATCCCGTAGCTGAACAGGGCACTTGGTGGAGTCAGGCGGAGAACCTCGGGGGCTGCGTCCAGAACGGCGCACGGAACGACGAACGCGGCGGTAGCCGCGGCGATGAGCTGCAATGTGTTTTTTGTATTCATAGGATAGGAATTGTGGCGAAAGTTGCGATACATGGGCTGATTCAGCCGTCCGCGGATGCGCCGGGTTCCGAATTCAGCGGACTCATTCCGGGGGTACGGGCCGTATTGAGGGCGGGCTTTGGATCGAGGCGCAGTCGTGCGGCGGTGATACGGCCGTCCGGGTCCTCGTGGTTGCCCAGTTCAAGTGTGCCCGTCAGCAGGAGAAGCCCCGGCGTAAAGGGAACGGGTCCGGAGACCTCTGCCGGATCAAGGGTCACGGCGATCGTGGTGGCGGGCAGATCCTCGGCGAATCCATACTCATGGGTGAAGAGGGAGAAGGCGAAAGGGGCCAGCAGCAGGCGGCCGGGTAGGGGTTGATCTTCCCGGACCATGAAACCCAGCATCCGCACCCGCTTTCCCTCGAGGGAGCGGGTCTTCTCGGTGAATTCGAGTCCGGTCGGCCCGATTGGCATTTCGAACAGCTCGCGGAACTGCAATTCGGTCACTCCCTCCGGCAGGGGAGGGAGCCGTGAGGTCTCTCCGGCCGCAACGTCCGCCGATGTGTAGTCGGCCGGCTCCGTGTAGACCCGACCGAGGGTCTCGGCTTCTTCGTGGAGGTGGGCATGCGCGTCCGAGTGATCAATCGTTGCTGCGTGCTCGCCGCTCGACAGGGCCGGCGAGGTCGCTCCGAGTAGAAGAAGCACGAGGACGTGATATGATCCGAAGCGCAGAGTTGGTTTTGTGGGCATGCGGCAGTCTGGGATACCGGAGGATCTTCCCGGGGTTGAAGTCGCGTGTTGTTATCCATGCCCCTTCTGTATCGAAATGAACGATACAAATTGGGCCTGCCGTGTTTTACCACAGGATCAGTCGAACGCCTAATTACGTTTCGGTGTCAATTGTGGCAACCGGATGACTCGTGTGACGAATCAGCGTCTGAGGCTGGATGGGTGCCGTGATTTGCGGCAGGAGGCTGGAAGGCGATTCGAAGCCCGAAGCAGTCTGGGTTGCCCATTGAGCCGAGGGGTTTGGACGAGCGGTACCTGCGGTTGTCAGGTTGTGGTCGGGCTAGCTGGACCGGGGGGGACTGGCCGGGGTCGGGGGTTCTGAATCCCAAGGTCTTGTCTCAGCCGTGCTCAGGGGAGGCACTGCACCTTCCGATCCGGCAAGGATCGGTCGCCGTCGGGCCCCTCTCAGTCGGCTGGGGAGGATTCACCTCCGATGGCGCATTCGATCCGGCGCCCTTCCCGGGAGGACCGGTAGATGGTGTCGATCAATTCCCGGGTATCGACGGTTGATTGGGGCGTGTTGCGGCACCGGTGGGAGCCCGAGCGCGCGGCATTCATCCAGTCTCGAATGGCTCTGCAGGCACGGGAACCGTGGTACCCGGGCATTGTGTCTGCGGGAAGATCAAACGTCTCGTCCATCGCACTCCATTGAGGCTGCGGTCCGTGAATCTCCAGCTCCTGCAGTCCCGGATGTGCTTTCCCGCCGGCCGTGCGGGTCATGGCCGTCCATCCGAAGCGTCAACCCGGTCCGAACCGGGTCGGACCCTGTCGGCGGATGGCGGTGGGCGAATGCCGGGTCATTGCCCGGATGGTCCGGTTGAAGCTGTGGGAATCGCCCAACCCGGAAGCCGTCGCGATCGTCCGAAGGGAGAGGTCGGTATTTCTGAGCAGGTGAATGGCGCGCTCGGAGCGTCGCCTCCGGATTGCGGTGATGATGTTGTGCCCGAGGTGCCGGTGGAAAAGCCGGTTCAGCTGATTCTGGGAGAGTCCGACCTCACGGGCGAGATCCGGGATCCGGATGGGATCGGACAGATGGCTCTCGATCCAGGCGAGGGCCTTCGCCACCGCCGGAGGCAGAAACGGGGTGTCGCCCGGCGCGGCCTGCACGGTGTCGGCCAGGTCCCAGAGGAGGTCCCAAACGCGGATGGCCGCATGCTCCGGCGATGCGCCCCTTAGCCTGACGGCCTCGAGGAATTTCCCCTGGAACCCGGGTGGCACCCTCCCGGGGCTGAAGTAAAGGGGGAGGACACACAGTCGGGTATCCGCGGTGGGAAGCACAAAATGGGCAAACTGATGGGTCGACGGGCCGGCGTAGCGATAATGGAGCTCCATGTCTGGCGGAAGCAGGGTGACGGATCCGGGTTGTATGGAAAAATGCTGACGGTCTGCCCGCAATTCGGCCGCGTAGGTGTAGTAGTGCAGGCACCAGATGCCCGGGAGCCGGTAGGTCTCAATCGGCCGGGTGCCGTGGTGGGCCGTCCCGATCTGGAGGAGGGTCGGTTTTTCCCAGAGAGGGATCAGACATTGATTGGCTCGGGCCATGGTGAAAAATGATCAATAATGAGGAATTCCTCCCATTGGCAATGCAACCTTACTGTGGTAAGATCGTGTTATGTTGCTCAGTAACGGAACTTTTGCCCCGGAACAGGTCGATTTCTTTCACCGCGAGGGTTACTTCATCGCCGACAACGTTTTTGATCCGTCGGACCTCGAGCCCCTGCGCCGGGATCTGGACGCGGCGATCGACCAGAAGATCGAGGAACTCCGGAGAGACGGCAAACTGACGGATGTCCATGCCGGACTTCCGCTCGAACAGCGGCTGACCCGGGTCTATCGCGACGACGCGGCCAATGGTGAAGCCGTCATGCGGCATCTTGAAGGTCAGGGCGGGGGAGGATTCAAGGGGCGTTCCATGTACGACCTGATCACCCATCCCAAGCTGCTCCGGGCGGTGGCGGGCCTGGTCGGTCCGGAAATCGTGGCCTCGTCGGTCTACCGGATCCGTCCGAAGGTCCCGGGGGTGGGCCGGGGCATCGTGCCCTGGCACCAGGATTCCGGCTATTTCTCCCCGACCTGCGACCGGCATCTTATCCTGACCTGCTGGATCCCGCTGGTGGACGCGACGGTTGAGAACGGCTGCATGGAGATTCTGCCCCGGGCCCACAAGGAAGGTATCATCGAGCATCATTCGGGCGGGAATGCCGGGTTCCTCGTGATCAAGGACGAGGATCTGCCGCAGGGCCGGCCGGAGAAGGTCGTCGCGGAAACGCCGAAGGGCGGCGTGGTCTTCATGACCAACATGACGCCGCATTGCTCGACTCCCAATTTTTCGGATACAATCCGCTGGAGTGTCGATCTGCGGTTCCAGTCGGCCGAGGCGCCGAACAACGCCACCCTCTGGCCGGGCGAGGATGCCGGACAGGCCGAGGAGAACATCCGCATCGCCTGCTACCCGCCGGAGGCGGATTTCGTTGTCCGGAGCGAGGAGAACCCGGAGGCCGTGACCGATTTCGAGCACTACGTGGAGCGCCGGGCCCACTTCGAGTCGATCGAAGGACGGAAGGGTCCGCGAAAGTGGACCCCGGTCGCGAGCGGCGATTGATGCGGGAGCGGTGCGCCCGGCGCCATTACCGGCCTTGCAGGCCCAAGGATGGGTTCTTTGCAGGCGCGCCCGGCGGTCACGCCCTGCCTGGGAGGCCTGATGGACAGGGACGGACCGCCGGGCCGTCCTCTGAAGCCAACTGGTGTAGTCGCCCCAGTCTCTTGGGGCGTGTCGACGTGGATTTGCGGGAAGAGACTGGTTCGACCGAGTCACCACAGGTGTCGCGGCTCTATAACTTGGAATTCCTTCGGGACGCGGTTGGACTGGCGCCAGATTTGCAGGCCCAGGGATGGGTTCTTTGCAGGCGCGCCCGGCGGTCACGCCCTGCCTGGGAGGCCTGATGGACAGGGACGGACCGCCGGGCCGTCCTCCGAAGCATCGGGGGTGGTACCTATCGGGTGACGGAACCGGAGGAGTCAAACCAACCGTAGTGGGCTACGTATGGTTTGAGACGCCAAAACAAGCCGTAGCATGCTACGTATTGTTTCGGGTCAGGCCTTGCCCTGGCGGATCCTCTCCTTCCTGGCCTCGCGGTCTTCCTCGAGACGGGCGCGTTCGGAGACAATCTGCTTTTCGATCAGCTCGACTTCCTCCCATTTGCGGGCGGACTGGGCCTGGACGAGGGTGGATTTCAGGAAGATCTCACGTTCGGCGATCTTGCCCTTGTAGATGGTGTCGACCTCGGCGAGGCGTTTTTTCATCTCCTCGGTCATCGGCTTGGAATCCCCGTCGTCGGAGGCGTTGAGGCGTTCCATGGCAAGTTCGTAAGCGCTCTTCATGAAAGTGGATTCTTGGGATCTTCCGCCAAAGGTCACCCCAAATATGAGGAAGAGTCCGAGGGCGAGAAATGGGGTGAAAAAGCCGCCGGGCAGGCGTTTCCATCCCCAGGCATAGCCAAAGAGGAGGAGGGTGATGAGAAGTAGCAGCATGGAGGCTCCCAGCCCGTCGAGGCGGAGGGCGGCGGGCCAGAACATGCCGGGCAGGAGGATACCGACCCGGATGAGCCCCTCCATGGCCCAGAGGGCCACGAGGGCGGCGTGATTGAAAAGCACGCTGAGAACGGAGAGTCCGATCATCCCCGCGAGCATGGAGGCGCAGCCCGCCACGATGGTGAGTGAGGCCCCCGGAACGAGGATGACGTTGCCGATGACGGCTCCCGGTGACCAGATGTTGAAGGCGGCGATGGCGACCGGAGTGGAGACGAGAGTGGCGGCCAGACTGACCGCAAGCGCGGAGAGGCTTCCCCGGCCAATCCAGGTCAGAAACCGCGTCCAGCGGGTCTGCTCGTCCGGGAGTCGCATGGCGAAGGGTTTCCAGGATGCGGTCCACCGGCGACCCAGGGGCACGCCGAGCAGGAGGATGCTCAGGACAACCCCGTAGGACAGCTGAAAACTGGTGGCGAAAAGCTGGTGCGGATCGACCAGCAGAATGACGAGGGCGGAGACCGCGAGCGCCGAGATCAGGTTGCCCGGGCGCTCGAAGACCCGGGCGGCCCAGACAAAGAAAGCCATGGCGAAGGCTCGGACGGCCGAGGGGCTTCCGCCCGTGGCGTCGACGAAGATGAAGAGAATGGCCAGGCCGAGGGCCGCGCCGATCCGTGGGGGAATCCGCAGGAAGCCGAAGAGGCTGTAGAGGGTGATGGCGATGACGCCGATATGGAGTCCGCTGATCGCGAAGAGATGAAGGGTGCCGCTGTGCAGGAAGAGTTCGCGCTGGTTTTCGGAAAGCTCCGACTTGCGGCCGAGGAGCATGGCGACGTAGACGCCGGCCAGGGGGTGGGAATCGGGCAGACCTTGCCTCAGAACTGACTCGAGATGCCCGGCAACGCGGGTGGTCATTCTGCGGAAGGCTCCCGGTTCAGCCACGAGGGTGGTGGCCTCCACCCGGTTGAACTCGAAGTAGACGCCGGCATCCCGCAGGTATTGGCCGAAGCCATCATCCGGATCCGGATCGAGGGCATGAATGAGACCACGTCCCTCGAGAACCTGTCCCCGAGCCACCCCGGGCATCCCGGGGGCTGATCGGAACCGAAAAGCGATGCGTTGTCCCTCCAACTCGGCGAGGTGGGGTGCGGTTTCGCGAATCCGCGCGAGGCCGGAGAGCGGGGACGAACCGTCCGGGCGGGCGAAGAGCCGGTCGATCTTCAGGGTTGCGGTCATTTCGCGCTCCGGGAGCTCGGTCCAGCGCGCGGGGTGGGCATCGCGGATCGAGAAGGCAACCAGCCCGATGAGGAAGGCGGCGGCGGGGAGGGCCGTGGACCAGAGGCGGGTGATCGCGTGGGTTTGCGAGCCTGATGTCATCAATGCCACCACCGCGATCGCGAGTGCGGCAGGGAGCAGCCCCATCGTGGCAGTTTCGGGAAAGAGCCGGGCGAGGACGATCCCGGCGGTGATGGGCAGGAGGAGCCAGAGGATCGGCGCCCGGTCTCGATCGTCGCGGATCATGGTTCGACTCGAAGAAGCGTCGGTCGGAACTGGTTTTGAACGGTGATCATGTGCAGGTCTGAATCCGATTTCCACCGTTCGATTCCGAGGGGTGTGATTTTTCGCTCCCTTCGGGCGGAAGATGGGGTATGTTCAGCGCGATGATGGCTGATCAGAATGAATTTTCGCTGGATTTGGGCGAGGCCAAACCACCGGTGCCTTCATTGGACGAAGGACGGTCCGGGCGTCCGCTGGCCGCCCGGATGCGGCCGCGCGGCTTGAGTGAAGTGGTCGGCCAGAAGCACATCCTCAAGGCCGGCAGCCTGCTTCCGCGGTTGATCCGCAGTGACCGGTTCGGGAGTTTGCTTTTTTACGGACCACCGGGTTGCGGCAAGACGAGCCTGGCCGAGGCGATTGCGGCGGAGACCGGCAGCCGCTTTGTCCGGGTCAACGCCGTCATGTCAAATGTAGCCGAGCTGCGTGGAATACTTGGACTGGCCCGGCAGCGCCCCGAGTTTCGGACCATCCTCTTCATCGATGAGATTCACCGCTTCAACAAGGCCCAGCAGGATCTGCTGCTGCCCGATGTGGAGGAGGGCAATATCCGGCTGATCGGGGCGACGACGCACAACCCGGGTTTTTACGTCAATCCGCCGCTCCTCAGTCGCAGTCATCTTTTTCGCCTTGAACCGCTCGCGGAGGATGACGTGCTTTCGGTTCTCCGTGCTGCGCTGGAGGATTCCGCGCGGGGTCTGGGTGAGCATGGTTGCGCGGCGGATGATGCGGTTCTGCGGGATCTGGCCCAGCTCTGTGACGGGGACCTGCGCCGTGCGCTCAATGCGCTCGAGGTGCTCGTGCTCAGTCTGCAGGCCGGGGCGGTCATCACTTCGGAAGAATTGAAGGTTTTCGCGCAGGAGCGGCAGATCCGCTACGACGCCGATGAAGACGAGCACTACGATACGATATCCGCCTTCATCAAGAGCGTCCGGGGCGGGGATCCTGACGCCGCCCTCTACTGGATGGCCAAGATGCTGGAAGGGGGGGAGGACCCGCGGTTCATCGCCCGGCGGCTGGTGATTCTCGCGTCGGAGGATGTCGGACTGGCGGATGCGCGTGCCCTGCCGATCGCAGTGGCCGCCCACCAGGCCTGCGATTTCGTCGGCCTGCCGGAGTGCCGCTACAATCTGGCCCATGCCACGGTTTTCCTGGCGACTTCACCGAAGAGCAATTCGGCCAATCTCGCCCTGGCTGCCGCGACGGATGCGATCAGGAATGAACCGGTTCAGCAGGTTCCCGTCCACCTTCGCGACACCGGGGGCCAGGCCTCCAAACGCATGGGGCATGGCGAGGGTTACCTCTACAGCCACGACTACAGGGAAGCGGTCTCCGGTCAGGACTACATGACCGATCCGAAGACCTTTTATCGGCCGGTTTCATCGGGAGAGGAAGCGGCGATCGTGGAGCGCCTGGCGCGTTGGCGGGAACTCCGGAAGAAAGCTCGAGCCTGAGGGGTCGAACCTTCGGTCTCCGGTTGCCGGGGCCGGGTGTTTCCGGTTTGGTCCTCCCTTCGATCTTACTGTTCGAATTCGGACACTCTCGACCGTCCGTGGGTGTTTGTGTTGCCTTGCTCCACAGCGAAACCCCTTCGCTCGATTTCTACCCGTCGAACGTGAACGAACCCTCGAGATTTCCCTCTCACCTCCGGACCTCCGCAGCAGCTGCTGCAGTCGTCGGGAAGTCGTCGCGTTCGGTGATCCTGTAGAGCCGAGTGATCGAAACCCGATAGCGAATGGAACCTGACAGAACCCTCACCCCTACCACCCTATGAAAACAAGAAGCCTCCGAAATCTTCCGATTCGATGGACCCTGGCGTCCCTCGTTTCGTTTGCCGCTGCGCTCAGTCTCAATGCCCAGCAGGCCGCGCCCGCGGCTCCCGCCCCAGCCGAAGAGCCGATCATCGAGCTTTCGCCTTTCGAGGTCGATGCGTCCGGAAACAGTGGATACTATGCGGCCAATACGCTGATGGGCAGCCGCATGAATACCAAGGTTTCCGACCTGGCCGCATCCATTACGGTGGTCACCCTGGAGCAGATGGAAGACACGGGTTCGATCGATATGAACGACGTCTTTCGCTACGAGGCCAACACCGAAGGCGCGGAGACCTACACACCCGCGGTGCAGTCCCTGCGCAACGACGGTGTGGTCGACCTCAATTCCGGCTTCACCCATGGCGCTGACGGGCAGTCCCAGACGGTCGCCATCGCCAACCGCGTACGGGGCATCGGCCAGCCGACGACAACCCTGAACTACTATCCGTCGAACGCCCAGGTGCCTTTTGATGCGTACAACATCCAGTCGGTCGAGATCAACCGCGGACCGAACTCCATGCTTTTCGGCATGGGCAGCCCCGCCGGTATTGTCAACCAGACCAATTCGATGGGGACGATCAATAAGGACAGCACCCGGGTGGGGGTTCGATTTGACGATCGCGGTTCCTACCGCGGCAGCCTCTCCTTCAACCGGACACTGATCCAGGACAAGCTCGCTGTTTTTGGCGCGGCCCTCTACGACAACCGGCAGTTCGAGCGGAAACCGTCCTACGACAAGACGACGCGGTTTTACGGCGCGGCCACCTACAAGCCGCTCTCCAAGACCAAGATCAGCGCCGGCTTCGAGTGGTATGACAACGACAACCGGCGTCCCAACACCCTGACCCCCCGCGATGCCGTCACCCCGTGGCGCCAAGGCGGAGGCTGGGGCTACGATCCCTCCACCGGGACGCTCACCCAGTCGTCGACCGGGAAGACGGCCGGTCCGCTGGCCCTGCGCAGCGGCTCGCCGCGGATCGAGGAGACCCGCGCCTACATCGAGTCCCTCCCCAATTATAACGCAGACCTCTGGAACGGAGACCGGACCAAGTACAACGGGGTGAACATTTACGGCGGCGTCGCCTTGACCGATGCCAATTCGGTGCTTCAGACCCCCGGCATGTGGCTGGGCAACGATTCCCGTCCGAAGATACGGATCGCGGACGGCAACACCCTGGATTACCTTTTTTACCGCGCTGACCGGTATCGACTGGGTTACGGCACAGCAGCGAATCCGGCGGCGAATGCGCCGCAATGGGGTTCGGACGCCGAGATCTTCGCCGATCCGGTCCGGGATGCGGCCTACAACACTTCCTACTCCCAATCGGGTCTGTTCTACGCGGCCGGCAACGGTATCGGCAGCTACCGGTATCCGGGCGTCACCGATCAGTCGATCTACGACTGGACCTCGGTCAATCTGCTCGAGATGAATTTCGGAGATAAGGAAAACAAGACCTTCAACATCGAGTTTGAGCAGGAGCTCCTCCCGGAGGTGAATCTGAGTGCGGGCTGGTTTCGGCAGGACTTTGCGTCGACGACCAATTACACCGTGTCCCAGCTGAATGTGGCCACATTGTTTGTCGACACCAACACCCACACGCCGCAGGGGGAGGTCAACCCCTACTTCGGCCAGCCTTACCTGGAGAGCCCGACCGATCCCGATCAGTTCGTGATCGAGAACAGCCATGACAGCGGACGCGTCATGCTGGCCTGGACGCCCGACTTCACGGAGAATGACGGATGGTCCAAGTGGTTGGGCCGCCATCAGATCCTGGGTCTGCTCTCGACCGACCGGGACACCGGGAGCTTCTGGCGGAAGCGCTGGTACATCACGAGCAGCGAGGAAGGCGCCAAGAATGTGGTCAACCTGACCAAGAACCCGAACAACAATGCCGACGGCAGTCCGACGGGCTACAACCTTGAGAACCGCAGCGTGCAGCGTATCTATTATGTGGGTTCAGCAGGGGGGACACCCGACGGCTCGGTCAAGCAGAGTTCGGGTGAGTGGAACAACATGAGCTTCACCGGCCAGTTGCCCTACTTCAACTGGGACTCCCGCACCTGGGAGCCGCTGCAGTACACGACCGAATACATCGACCATTCGGCCCACACCGGCCGGTCCCAGCGCCAGGTCGACTCCTACAGCGCCGGCATCACCAGCCATTGGTGGGATGACCGCATCGTGACCACGTTCGGCATCCGCCGGGACGACTACAAGGCACGGGCGACCACGAACGGTGCGATCCTGGATCAGGACGGCAACCAGGTGGCACCGGGCATGACCAACCAGGAGAAGTGGGTCAACGGTTACTACCAGACCGAGACCATCTTCAACCGTTGGAATCGGTGGGACGAACTCAGTGGGGATACCAGCACGATCGGCGCGGTCATCCGTCCGTTCGAACGCTGGGACGCCATCGACAACGAGTTCATCAGCAGTCTCGGTTTCAGCTACAACCGGTCCGACAACTTCAATCCTCCAACGGCGGCGCAGGTCGATGTGTTCGGCACCCCCTTGCCCAAGCCGACGGGTGAGGGCGAGGACTACGGCATCCAGTTCTCCCTGTTCCAGAACAAACTGTTTGCCCGTTTCAACTGGTTCAAGATGACCAATGACAACGAGCGGACCAACCCGGGCACCTCGATCAGCCGCATGAACGGCAACGTGGACACCGACACGTTCCGCAACTGGGCGCGCACGATTGCCAAAATCAACATGGGGATGGATCCGATTGATTCGGCGACCTTCAATGCGACCCTTTCGGAGGCCGACGAGCAGGCCGTGCGGGCCGCGACCGAGGTCATCTGGCAACAGCCCTACACGTATTACGAGGACATTGGCTCGGTCTACGCCACCCGGTCCGCCGAGGCCGAGGGCATGGAGGTGCAGATCACCTACAACCCGACCTCCAACTGGACCATGAAGTTCACCGGGGGCAAGCAGGAGACGGTATATGCGAACGTGATGAAGGAGTTCGACGCCTGGTTCGACCATCGCGACCCGGTCTGGTCGGGCGCCCGCGCCGCAAACTACCTCAAGCCGGAGTACCAAAGCCTGGCCACCTACACAAACGACGCCGGTCGGGCAGTGAACCTGGTCGATTTCTGGAACAGCTATGGCTATGCCTCGACGGTGACCGGTGAGGACCCGAATTATCCCAACGTGCAGGCCTACTGGGATGACATCGTCAACCCGCAGGTGGCGATCGCGAAGGAACTCGAGGGTCAGGCCTCGCCCGGGCAGCGCCGGTATCACTATACCTACCTGACGAGCTACAACTTCACCGAGGGCGCGCTCGAAGGGTTCGGAGTCGGCGGCGCGGTTCGGTGGGAGGACAAGGCCATCATCGGCTATTACGGCAGGCCGAACCCGGGCACCGGCTCGGACGACCTGGTGCTGGCCGACGTCGACAGGCCCATCTGGGATGACGCCCGGACCTACGTGGACTTCTGGGTCAGCTACACCACCCGCTTTGGCGACGGAAGCCGGCTGAAACTTCAGCTGAACGTGGTCGACGTCTTCGAGAGCGGCGGCCTCCAGCCCGTGTCGGTCAACTACGATGGGTCGGAGTCCGCCTTCCGCATCGTCGATCCGCGTCAGTTCATCCTCAGTGCCACTTTTGATTTCTAGCCTTCGTCAGGAGTCAGAACAGTCGTGCATTAGTGTCGTATCGAGACCTCCCCCGCAGGGGCGGGGGAGGCTCTTTCCAGATCGCCCGCAGCGATTGGAAACCAGCCGATGAGGTTACACTGGGCGGGTTTGGCAATTGTGCCTATCGCAGCGGAGGGTCTCCGGAACTGTTTCGGAGAGATTTGGAGACAGTCCTGAACATCCATTAGTGCCATGAGCGGGATCCACTTTCTCGATAGTGTCGCCATCGTCGCCTACCTCGCGGTGGTCGTTTATCTGGGGAAGCGCGCATCCCACGGACAGCAGAGCGAGGAAGGGTATTTCCTGGCCGGACGGAAGCTGGGGAAAGCCTATCAGTTCTTTCTGAATTTCGGAAATGCGACGGATGCCAACGGTGCGGTAAGCACTGCGAGCCTGGTTTATCAGAAGGGTGTGTCCGGGGTCTGGCTGGCCCTGCAGACGCTGTTCATGAACCCCTACTACTGGTTCATGAACGTCTGGTTTCGACGGGTCCGCCTGGTGACGGTGGCGGATCTGTTTGAGGACCGCTTCGGTACCAAGGCACTGGCGCGTTTCTATGCGATCTTCCAGATCTGCGCGACGGTCATTGTCACGATCGGCTTCGGCAACCTGGTGGCCTACAAAGTGACGGCCTCGCTCATTGTGAAGCCGGAGTCGGCCTGGACCGAGACGGAACGCCTTTCGGTCGAGGGTTACCGGGAATTCAATACCCTGAGCGGACAGTACAAGTCGGGTGTGATCTCCAATGAGGGGGCGGTCCGGCTCGGTGTGCTGGAGGAGCAAAGGAAGCGGGGGGAACTGCGCAGCTTTGTCTCTTATCTCGATTCCCCTGTTGGCAAGTGGGGCTACTATATCACCTATTCGCTGATCATCGGGGGCTATATCGTGATGGGCGGACTGGCCGCGGCCGCCGTCAATGAAGCCTTTCAGGGTGTCCTCATCATCGTCTTCTCGGTCCTGCTCATCCCCGGTGGATTGGCGGCAATCGGGGGTTGGGATGCGCTGAAGGAGAAGGTGCCGGAGGCGAGCTTTCAATTGTTGAGCGCGGGGGGCATCGGTTTCTGGGAACTGGTCGGCATCTTCTTCATCAGCATTGTCCAGATCCACGGCATCATCGGCAACATGGGTGTGGCGGGATCGGCGAAGAACGAGTTCGCCGCAAGGTTCGGAGCAGTTTCCGGGACTTACGCCAAACGTATCATGATCATCCTCTGGGCGTTCGTCGGCTTGATCGCGATTGCCCTCTACCGGGGCGAAGCGACCCTGTCCGATCCTGACTCGGCCTGGGGGACGATGGCGCTGCAGCTTCTGCGTCCGGGGTTTCTTGGTCTGATGATGGCCGGACTGCTGGCCGCCAATATGTCGACGATCGCCGCCCAGACCATGGCGATCTCGGCACTCTTCACCCGTAACGTATTCAAGTATCTCTTTCCCGGGACGACGGAGCGCGGGTCGGTTCTGGCCGGCCGGATTTCCATCGTGGTCATCCTTTCGATCGGGGTGATCGCGGCGGCTTCGATGGATGATGTTTATGCGGTTGTCCAATTGCTGCTCACGGTCAATGTCCCGTTTGGCGCGGCGGTGGTGCTGATCTTCTTTTGGCGGCGGCTGTCCGGGGCGGCCGTCTGGTCGGCTGTCCTGGTTTGTGCGGTGCTCAATATCATGATTCCGGCGTGGCTTCCGTCGATGGTTCCGTCCGTCGGCCAATCCCCGGCGCTCACCGGGGAAGTGACGCTGAAGGACGGACGGACCAGTGCAGTCTTTTTCGACTCGGTCGTCCGATCGGATCCGAACGATCCCGGAAGTCCGCGCCTTGGCCAGGGCCGTTTCCATCTTGAACTGGTAGTCCTGGACCGGATCGGCCTCGATGTGGCCGGACTTTCCCCGAGCGGCCGCAATGCCGCCCGCTTCTTCTACGACGGAGCCCTCCCGTTTGTCATCCTGATCCTGGTCAGCTATTTCACGAAACCGCCGCCGCTCGACAGGACGGATCAATTCTTTGGCAAGATGAAGACGCCGGTCGGGGCCGACCCGGAGCTCGAGGCCGCGGCGATGGCCGAGACCCGGGCTGACCCCCATCGGTTCGACCAGGCCAAGCTTTTTCCGGGATCCTCCTGGGAATTCACCCGTTGGAACCTTGTGGATGCGGTTGGTTTCGCCGCCTGCCTGGCCCTCTCCTTCAGCATCCTCGGGCTGTTCTGGCTTTTCCTCCGGCTCGCCTCCTCATGAACTCAACATCGAACTCAATCCCGAGGGTGGGCCTGGTCGGAGTATCGGGATACGCGGGTATCCATCTGGCGCTTCTGCGCGATGCCCAGGACGCAGGGCGGGCGGAGTTCGCCGCCGCCGTGGTCATCAATCCCGACGAGGAAGTGGCCATCGTCCGGGATCTGCTCAAACGCGGCGTCAAGGTGTATTCAACATTCGATGACTTTGTGGTGTCCGAAAAGGGACGGCTGGACCTCTGCTTTGTGCCCACCGGGATCCGCTGGCACGCTCCGATGACGGTGGCCGCGCTGCGGGCGGGCATGAACGTGCTGGTGGAAAAGCCGCTCGCCGGCTGCGTGCAGGACGCCGACGCGATTCTTGATGCGGAAAGGGAAACCGGACGGTTCGTCGCGGTCGGTTTCCAGGACATGTATGTGGAGACGACCGCCTGGTTGAAGGAGCGTTTGCTTGAGAGAGCGGTCGGCGAGTTGGCGGCGATCCGCTTCATCGGTTTGTGGCCGCGTTCCAATGCCTATTTTGCGCGCAATCAATGGGCGGGCCGGCTGTTCACTGACGACGTAGCCATCTTCGATTCACCCTTCAACAATGCGTTGGCCCATTTTGTCCATCTGGCGCTTTTCCTGGCGGGCGAGGAGCAGTGTTCCACGGCATCGGCCCGCCTGGTGGATGCCGAGCTTTTCCGGGCACATGCGATTGAGAGCTTTGACACCGGGGTGATCCGGGCCCGGTCGCCTGGTGGAATCGACTTCTGGTTTGGCGCGAGCCATGCCTGCACCGTGGAGCGTGAGCCCGAGATTCATATCCTCGGATCAGAGGGCCGGGCGGTCTGGCTCTATGATGAAACGTGCACCATCACCCGTTTTGATGGCGCGGTGGAGAAAAGGCCGGTTCCGACCGCGGAGGCGGCGAGGAGGAGGATGGTTCAATCGGTCTTCCGCAGGCTGACCGATCCGTCGGTTTTCATCGCCACCGCGAAGTCGGCCAGAGCACATACCGTTCTCATCGATGAAACCCATCGTTTGTCCTCAATCAGGACGGTGGATCCTTCGCGGATCGACCTGGTTCGCGTGGGCGGGACGGAGTCGGGGGAGATGATACGCGCCATCCGTGACCTTCCCGATGCGCTCGATCGCGCCTTCATCAATGGATCGACACTCTGCAGTGAGAATTTCAGTCTGGATGAACTCGTTCCAAGAAACGATCCGGAGAGCCGCCTCCAGACGTCATGAGGACCCCATTATGCCATCACCCCTCTCTGATCGCCAGAACCTTACCCGTCGTGATTTCGTGAAAGCCGCCGCCCTCACTGCCGCCGCCCTGCCATTTGCCACCTCTGCACGATCGGCCGGGGAAGCCCGGGATGGCGCCAAATCCCCGGTCGGAAGCCCGGCCCCGGTCCGCTGGCTGGATGGTTCATTTCCGGCGGCCCTGACGGGAGCCACTTGGGGCATGCCCTGGCCTCGGGGACAGCATGGACCGGACGCAACCTTCGCCTTGAGGTCGAGCGAGGGCGAGAGTGTGCCGGTTCAGAGCTGGCCCACGGCTTTCTGGCCCGATGGATCGCTGAAATGGACGGCCCACGCGATTCCGGCCGAGGTTGCCGCATCGGACCGCTACGAGATGGGGACCGGAGTCCCGGCGGTTCCGGCCCGACCCCTGACCGCGGTTGAATCGGCCGACGAGATCCGGATCAACACAGGCGTCATCGATGCACGGATCGCGAAGCAGGGTGACGTGATCATTTCCGAAATCAGCCGGGACGGGGTTGTCATCGGCCGGAACGGGCGTCTGGTCTGCCTGCTGCAGGATCGCAGTGAGCCCGGGGTGACGCGCGAGCAGGCCTTTGCCGGTCGGATCGAGGCGGTGACCCTGGAGCAGGATGGTCCGATTCGGGCGGTGGTCCGGATCGAAGGGCGGCACGCCAAGGCAGACCGGGCATGGCTTCCCTTTGTGGTGCGGCTGTATTTTTACGCCGGTGGCGAATCTGTCCGCGTGATGCACACGATTATTTTCGATGGCGACCAGAACAGCGATTTCATTACCGGACTGGGCCTTCGCTTCACCGTTCCCCTGGCCGCCGATCTGCACGATCGGCATGTGCGTTTTACCGGGCAGGAAGACGGTTTGTTCGGCGAGGCGATCCGGGGAATCACGGGGTTGCGACGGGATCCGGGCGAAGCAATCCGGCAGGCGCAGGTGGCGGGCCGGGCCACGCCGCCGTTGGAGGAATGGGATCAGCGGGTGGCCACCCGGATGTCCTATATCCCGGCCTACGATGACTGGACGCTGGTCCAGCCCAACGCGGACGGTTTCCAGATTCGAAAACGAACCAAAGAAGGTTATACCTGGTTGACCCCGGCTCAGGGGCAGCGGGCCGGGGGATTCGGCTATCTGGGGACGCCGGGGGGTGGCCTTGGTTTCGGGATCCGCAACTTCTGGCAGAGCTATCCCGCCCAGTTTGACATCCGTGGAGCGACGAGGGAGGCGGCCGAGGTCACTCTGTGGCTCTGGGCTCCGGATGCCCCGGCCATGGATCTTCGCTCCTACCATGATGGTCTGGGTCAGGATACCTACGAGAAGCAGTACAATGGCGGCCTGGAAATAACCTACGAAGATTACGAACCGGGTTTTGATACGCCGGAAGGGGTGGCCCGGACCAGTGAGATGCAGGTCTGGGTGCTGTCCGCGACTCCCTCGCGCGAACGCCTGGTCGAACTGGGCGCGACTCTGAGGGCCCCGCCGATCGTCACGACCACTCCGGAATACCTTCAGGCCTGCGGCGTGTTCGGGAATATCTGGTGCCCGGTCGACCGGTCCACGCCTGCCAGGGCCGCGATCGAGGATCGGTTGGACTCCAATTTCGAATACTACCGCGACCAGCAGGAACAGCGGCGCTGGTATGGCTTCTGGAACTACGGTGATGTCATGCACACCTACGACAGCGACCGGCACGAATGGCGTTACGATGTCGGAGGGTTTGCCTGGGACAATTCCGAGCTTTCGACGGACATCTGGCTTTGGCTGCATTTTCTGCGCAGCGGCCGGGCCGACGTCTTCCGTTTCGCCGAGGCCATGACCCGGCATACCGGGGAGGTCGATGTGCATCATCGCGGCCGATTCGCGCCGCTCGGCTCGCGGCACAATGTCCTGCATTGGGGGTGCAGCGCAAAGCAGTTGCGGATCAGCACGGCAATCAACCGGCGTTACTATTATTTCCTGACGGGAGATGAACGCTTCGGTGATCTCATGCGGGCGCAGGTCGAAGCGGGTCACGCCCTTCTGCGAGTTCCGCCGGGACGGAAGCTGGCGTCGGCAGTCACGGCAGGCGACCTGGACCGGGGGGAGACAACCGGCGCCGAACAGGTCGGATTGAGCTTCGGCACGGATTGGGGCTCGCTGGCCGGCGCGTGGCTGACGGAGTGGGAACGGACCGGAAGTGCGTTGATGCGCGATCGACTGGAGGCGGGCATGCGGACGATCGGCGCCCAGCCCAAGGGATTCTTCAGCGTGGGCGTGACGATGAATCTCAATACGGGTGCCTTCGCGATCACGGACAGCCAGGAAGTGGGACTGTCTCACCTCAACGCGGTATTTGGTCTGGTCGAAGTGTGCGCCGAGCTCAACCAGTTGCTCGACGTGCCGGAGTTTCGTCGGGCCTGGCTGGATTATTGCGAACTCTACAGCGCCGCTCCGGAGGAGCAGGAACGTCGGCTCGGGGTGGAGCTCAGGGGTAATGGCTTGCGGCAGGGTCACTCGAGACTGACAGCCTACGCCGCGGCGGCTTCCGGAGATCCGGAGTTGGCGGGTCGCGCCTGGGAGGAGTTCCTTGACCGGGGCCGCAGGATACCTTCGACGGAGCCTCTGCCCAGGATCCGCATCTCGGGACCGCAGGTTCTCCGACCGGTGGAGGAGGCCCGCTGGGTGTCCACCAATGACACCGCCCAATGGGGTCTGGCCGCTATCGAATGTCTTGCCCTGATCGGGGAGAATCTCGAGAGTTCGATTCACTGACCCGGCACAGGCGTCTGTACCCTGACCCATGGCTGAACAACCCCAGGACACTGCGGACCTGCAGGTGAGCGAGTATGAGCGCGAGCCGGTGCCGGCGAGCGGCTGGCTGGGCTTCAAGAGTTTCATCGGCCAGTATGCGGGCGAGCATACGGCGGGAACCGAATTGATGCTGGGGCCGCTCTTTGTGGCGGCGGGGGTGAGCGCCTTCGACCTGGTGTTCGGATTGCTGCTGGGCAACCTGCTGGCCGTGTTGAGCTGGACCCTGATCACGGCACCAATCGCGACCCGGGCAAGACTGACGCTCTATTACCAATTGGAGAAAATCTGCGGGCGAAAACTGGTGGTCGTCTACAATCTGGCCAATGGGATCATGTTCTGCTTCCTCGCGGGTTCGATGGTCACCGTTTCCGCGACGGCGGTGGGGGTCTGGTTCCATTTCCCGATGCCGGGCCTGAATGACCTGTATCCAAACAGTGTCGGCTGGGTTGTCGCAGTGCTGTGCGTCGGGACAGTCATTGCAGTGATCGCCGCCTACGGCTACGCTTGGGTGGCGCGGATTGCCAACTATGCGGCCCCGTGGATGGTCCTGGTCTTCATTGGATTCGGACTGATCGGACTCAAGGAATTTCTGACCGAGACAAACACGCAGATCCATTCGATCGGGGATTTCATCCAGCTCTTCCAATCCTCCATCTGGAAAGGCGGTGACCCGTTGCCGGGCCAGGTGAAGTTCACGTTTCTGCACGTGATGTTCTTCGCCTGGTTCTGCAATATGGCGATGCACATCGGGATGTCCGATCTTTCGGTTTTTCGCTACGCGAAGAAATCCTGGTATGGAATCGCGACCGCCTCGGGCATGTATCTCGGCCATTTCCTGGCCTGGATGGCGGCTTCGATTCTCTTTGCGCTGCAATTGCACCGGAATCCGGCCGATACCTCGGTCCTGCCGGGACCCTTGGCCTATGGAGCCGCGGGGGTGGCGGGATTGATCTGTGTGATCGTCGCCGGCTGGACAACAGCCAACCCGACCATCTACCGTGCCGGTCTGGCCTTTCAAGCCATCGTGCCGAAGATTTCCCGGTTCAAGGTGACGTTCGCGACCGGGATGCTGGCGGCGGTTGCCGGACTCTTTCCGGCCATTGCGATGAAGCTCCTGGGGTTTGTGGCTCTTTACGGTTTGATCCTCATGCCGATGGGCGCGGTGGTCTTCGTGGATTTCTGGATGGCGCGACGATTCGGCTTCCGACCGTTCTATGCCGAAGCCAACGGAGTGGGCATCAACTGGGCGGCGGCCGCTGCCTGGCTGGTCACCCTCGGGGTTTGCCTCTGGCTGGTTCAGGCGGGATACACCCAGATCTATTTTGTCAGCCTGCCCGGCTGGTTCATTGCGGCTGTCCTCTACATTGTGATGAGCCGACTGTTACAGAAATCTCCGCAGACCGGTGGAGCGACGGTCTCCCGTTGATATGAGACGAATCCTGCAGATTGCCTCGGTTATCGCGCTGGCGGGGACCATTATCCCCGCAGCCGTCTACCTCGGCGGCGGTCTCGAATTGCCCGTGGTGAAAGGGTGGATGCTTGCGTCGACTGTTCTCTGGTTTGCCACCGTCCCGTTCTGGATGGGCCGCGAACCCGGCAATTAGCCGGATTTCCGGGTCCTTCGACCGCGTGCGCATTTGACGGGTTCGACCGATCGGACGGTGGGCCCGTCCACCCACTCCGGGGGAATCATGGTGATGGAGGGAATCCTCGGGGGGCCGTACTCGTTGTGGAAGAGTTGGGCGGTCAGTAGCTCGATGGCCCTCGAGCCGATCAGACGCGGATGAAAATCCAGACCCGCACAGGGCACCAGGTTGACGTTCAGATTGAGGGCACAAAAGCCGTGGGTCTCGGGAACGGAGGCGCCGCAGCGTTCCATCCAGGGAATGACCGAGGCGCTGTGACAGATGACGACATCGGGTTTTTCTTCTTTGAACCAACGGGTGAACGAGGTGGGATCAATGCCTTCAGAGATCAGGGGTGGAACGCTGACCGAGCCCGAATGGTGCTCTTCGCAGACCCGGAAGGCGGCTTCCCATCGGTAAAGCAAGCGTTCGTCGTGTTTGCCATCCATGACCAAGCCGAGGCGGCGGTATCCGAGGGATCTCAGTCGCGGAATCAGATTCATCATGGCCAGGTAGTGGTCCGCGCACACAGCGTGAAGCGCGGGCTCCTTCATGACATAGTCGGTGTAAACGGCGGCGAAATGGCTCAGATCAATTCCCTTCAGGTCGGGCAATTCCCTGACGGGAAGCAGGAGCAGTCCGCGTATCCCCCTTGATCTCAGGATGGTGTCGAGTCGCGAGAGTGAGATCTCGCCTCTCCGCAGATCAAAGAGGTCCGCCTTGAACCCGAGTTCTTCGGCCCGTTCACGGGCTCCGGTCGCCAATTCCCGATGGTAACGTTCCGATGATTCCGGCCTTCCTTCGGGGCCATCAAGATCGACGATGGCGAGCATCCCCCGGAAGGTGCTCATGCGTGCCCGGCGCATTTCCGACATCATGGCACCGGCCAAGGGGTTGCGGTGATAGCCGATGGCCTCGGCCTCGGCCAGGATCCGCTGACGGGTGGCGGGCTTTACCCGGGGACTGTCACGGAGAGCTTCCGACACAGTGGTATGGGAGATCCCGAGCTTCTTTGCGATCTGTCGCAATGAGGGGGTACAATCGGACATGCTGGGGTGGGTTTACGGTAAGATTTTGCCCGGGTGGCCTCCACGGGCAAGGCATTTCAGCGTTGCGTATCCATCGGACCCCAAGGAACCTCCAACCGGTTTGCTGATGAGCTTTCTTCCGCTCCTGGAATCGTCTCTCCTGCGTTCCACCATCCCCATGCTTCTCCTGGCGGCGGTCCACCCGGGCACACGTGCCGCCGATCTGGAGTGGCCGGAGATCACGGCGGAGACGAAACCCTGGTCGCGGTGGTGGTGGTTGGGCAACATCGGCCGGCCGGAGGATTTTTCTTCGGAAATGGAGAAGTATGCCGCGGTCGGGTTGGGTGGGTTGGAGATCACGCCGATTTATGGGGTGCGCGGTTACGAGTCCCGTTTTGTCCCTTACCTTTCGGCGGACTGGATGAAGCAGTTGGGGCATGTGCTGGAGGAAGGAAAGCGGCTTGATCTCGGGATTGATATGGCGACCGGAACCGGCTGGCCCTTCGGTGGCCCCTGGATCGGACCGGACACAGCCGGCCGTTACCTGGTCCATCGGGTTTATCCGGTGGGCGGTTCGGGCCGACTGGAAGAACCGGTCGTCTTTGAGCAGGAACCCGTGCTTCGGTTTGCCGGCCCTCTCAGGGTGGTCCTCAGCGAATTGCGGGATCCGGTTTCCTCGAATGACAATCTGCAGGCCCTTGCCCTCGACCAGGTGCGGTTCCCCAGGAGGATTCCGCTCGTTGCCTTGATCGGATTTTCATCCGGTCGTGATCCGATTGATCTGACCGGACGGGTGGATCCGGACGGTCGACTCGATTGGGAGGCCCCACCCGCATCCGAGGGGTGGACTCTCCATGCCCTGTTCCAGGGGTGGCACGGCAAGCAGGTGGAGAGAGCCGGTCCCGGGGGAGAAGGTGACGTGGTCGATCACTTTTCGGGAGATGCGCTGAAGAGCTATCTTGGACATTTCGATCAGGCGTTTGCCGGGCGTCCACTCGATGGCCTGAGGGCGTTTTTCAACGATTCCTATGAAGTGGATGATGCCGACGGAGAGGCGGATTTCACGCCATCTTTTCTGGAAGCGTTTGAGATGCGCCGTGGTTACGACCTGAGGTGGCACCTGCCTGCACTTTCGGGCGGGGGGGATGGCGATGAGGCGGCACGAGTGTTGAGCGACTATCGGGAGACGATTTCGGATCTGCTGCTCGAGGAATTCACCCGGACCTGGGGTGGCTGGGCAAGGGCCATGGGGAAGATCATTCGCAATCAGGCTCATGGCTCACCCGGAAATCTGCTCGATCTCTATGCGGCCAGCGACATCCCGGAGCAGGAGGGCAGTGATGTGCTCTCGATCAAAATGGCGTCGTCGGCCGCGCATGTCACGGGCAAGCGTCTGGCTTCAGCCGAGGCGGCGACCTGGATCAATGAGCATTTTTCCGGTACACTCGGCGAGGTGAAGGAAGCGGTGGATCAGTTCTTCCTCGGTGGCATCAATCACATCGTTTATCATGGCACGGCCTTTTCACCGCCGGACGAACCCTGGCCGGGATTTCATTTCTACGCGTCGATCGAGCTCAATCCCTCGAATCCGATCTGGCGTGATTTTCCGGTCCTCAACCGCTACGTCGCACGGGTGCAGTCGTTTCTGCAGACCGGGCGGCCGGACGAGGACGTGCTTCTCTATTACCCGATCCACGATCGCTGGGCCCAGGTTGGGGATGGAACGCTGCCCCATTTTCATGGGCGCGAGAACGAGGGAATGACGCAATGGCGCGAGGTTTCGGGCCGGCTCCATCAGGCGGGCCTGGGGTTTGACTTCGTTTCCGATCGCCAACTCGGAGGGGTGACCCTTGCCGACGGACTCCTGCGAACCGAAGGCGGAGCGGACTACCGGGCAATCGTTCTGCCTGAAACCCGGCTGATGCCCCTGGAGACCCTGCAAAGGGTTCTGGGTCTGGTGGCTCAGGGTGCGACGGCCGTCGTGCAGGGATCGTTGCCGGTGGATGTTCCGGGTTGGTCCCGCCTGGAGGAGCGGCGGGCCGCGTTCGAGGCCCTCGTCGGAAACCTCAAACAGAACGGATCCATCGCCGATGGGGTTGAGATCCTGCCCTGGGGCAGGGGACGTCTGCTCATCGGGGATGATCCCGTGGCCATGCTGGAAGCCGCAGGGGTGAGGCGCGAAACCTTGGTCGACGTGGGGTTTTCAATGATACGTCGCCGGACTGAGGCGGGGCATGATTTGTTTCTCGTCAATCGGAGCGTCGAAACGCTCGACGGCTGGTTCCCGCTTGCCGACGCGTTTCACGATGCGGCCCTCTACGATCCGATGAGCGGAATGTCCGGGCGTGGGGCCACCCGGACCGGACGGGATATGAAGGGGGAAATCTTCCTGCAGGTGCCGCCCGGTGCCTCGATCATCATTCGGACGAGTGACCGGGCGATTGAAGGACCGGCGTTTCCATATTGGCGGAAAGGCGGGGAGGGCGTGGCGATCGGCGGGGAATGGTCGATCGATTTTGTGGCCGGTGGCCCGGATCTGCCCGAGTCGGTCGTCCTGCAGGAGCCCGGATTCTGGACGGAACGGGGCTGGGAACGGGCGGCAGTCTTCTCCGGAACCGCCGTCTACCGGACAGGATTCGTCCGGCCGGAGAATCCGGCGGACGGATGGATGCTCAATCTACCGGAAGTGGCCGATTCCTGCCGGGTTCGGCTGAACGGCCGCGAAATCGCCGCCTTGATTCATCCGCCCTGGCGGGTGATCCTGACGGCGGATGAATTGCTGGAGAGTAACGATCTCGAAATCGAAGTCACCAATCTGGCTGCCAATCGGATTGCCGACCTCGATCGACGGAGTGTGCTCTGGAAGAGATTCTACAATGTCAATATGCCCGCGCGCTTCAGGGAGAACCGCGGCCCGGACGGACTCTTCACCGCGGCCGCCTGGCCGGTCCGGCCATCGGGCCTGGCCGGCCCGGTCACCCTGACGCCGATGGAGGCCCTGAAATCCCTCGAACCAATGCCTACCCGTTGAAATCCCATCTCCCAGACCATGCCTGTATTCAGAATCTTGATTGCGGTCCTGATGATCCCGGCCGCCGGTCCTGCCATGATTGACGCCGAGGGAAGCTTTTCCGTGGACATCCGGGTTGACGCGTCGGCCTCGCTCGGTCCCTTGCGCGAGATCTGGCGGTTCTTCGGAGCGGATGAACCCAATTACGCCTACATGAAGGATGGTGAGAAGCTGCTGGCTGAACTGGGAAGTCTTCGCCCGGGAGGGATCTTCTTTCGGGCCCACAACATGCTCAATACCGGACCCGGGGAGGCGGCCTTCAAGTGGGGCAGCACGAACGCCTATACCGAGGATGAAGAGGGTAATCCCGTCTACGATTGGACGATCACCGACCTGATTTTTGACACCTATCTGGAGCGTGGGGTCCGGCCGTTTGTCGAAGTCGGTTTCATGCCGGAGGCGATGTCGATCGCCCCGCAGCCCTACCGGCACGAGTGGCGTCCCGGCTTCGCCTATTCCAATGTCTTTACGGGTTGGCGGATGCCGCCCGGAGACTATGGGAGATGGTCCGAACTGGTCTATCTGTGGGCAAGGCACTGCGTTGAGCGTTACGGGGCAGCGGAAGTGGAGCAGTGGTATTGGGAGACCTGGAATGAAGCGAACAATCAGCCCGATGGATACTGGGGCGGTTCGGCCGAGGATTTCTACAAGCTGCACGACATCACGATGGCCGCAGTCCGCCGCGCGGTGCCCAACGCCCGGGTCGGCGGACCCCATTCTGCCGGACATGGCGGAGAATTCACCATGAATTTCCTTGAGCATTGCCTGCGGGGAAGGAACTTCGCAACGGGCGAGATCGGCACGCCGCTCGATTTCGTTGCTTTTCACGCCAAGGGCGGGCCCACGATGGTCGACGGTCACGTGCGGATGGGTATCGCCAGTCAGCTGCGCACCATCGACCGGGGTTTTGAAATGGTGGCGTCGTATCCCGAGTTGCGCGCCACCCCGATCGTCATCGGCGAATCCGACCCCGAAGGCTGTGCGGCCTGCCAGGGCCCTCAACTTGCCTATCGCAACGGCACGATGTACTCGAGTTATACCGCGGCTTCGTTTGCCCGTAAGCATGATCTGGCGGACAAGCACGGCGTGGCCTTTGCCGGCGCCCTGACCTGGGCCTTCACATTCGAAAATCAACCCTACTTCGCGGGGTTTCGGCAGTTGGCCAGCAACGGGGTGCCGATGGCGGTGCTCAATGTCTTCCGGATGTACGCGCTCATGCAGGGAGAACGGGTGGCCACGAGAAGCAGTGGACAGATCCCGCTGGATCTCATGCTCACGGAGGGTGTCCGCGGCGATCCCGATGTCTCGGCGCTGGCCAGCCTTGATGCCAGCTCCGGGAGACTGGCCGTGATGGTTTGGCATTACCACGATGATGATGTTTCCGGTCCGGACGCTCAGGTCGGGCTGCAGATTGCCGGCCTGCCGATTGAGAATCGCGAAGCGCGACTCACGCATTATCGGATCGATGAAACGCACTCCAACGCCTATGGGGAATGGCTGCGCATGGGGTCGCCGGTTGCGCCCGACGAGGAGCAGTACAGCAGGCTTCTTGAGGCTGGGAAGCTGGCAAAACTGGATTCCGTTCCGGACGTCATGCCGGTCGTTGAAGGCACGATCACGCTTGAGTTCCTGCTTCCCCGCCAGGGCGTTTCCCTGATTGTCCTCGAGTAGCGGTTGTCTTGCCTTGGATGAGCGTTAGTTTCGATCATCGGTTTTGGGGTGGTCGCCTCAGTCTCTTGGGGCGTTCCGACCGAGATTGATGTCTGGAATGGAGTCATCGTCCGGTTGGGCGGACGGCATGGGAACCCGACCCCTCTCAACTCGATGGCATTGGCTTTGATGAGTGCCTTGCGAGCCGCTGGAATTGAGCAGAAAACGACCGGATCGAACTGTAATCCTCTCGGAGCTCTCGCCGACCCCACCAGGGAAGGTCTGAATCGGACCGAGCATTGGTCTCGAATCCCGGAGTCGGTGGATTCGATGTCGGTGTTCAATTGGTCCATGACTCCAACCGGCGAATTCACCGATCCAGATGACCTCCAAGACCCCTGAACTGATCTCCGGATCCTTCACCCTGCCGGGCGAGGCCGGCTATGAAGAACTCACCCTCCGACTCGCGAAGAAGTGGGGTGCCGACACCATCCGCGACAGCGACGGCACCCGGCTTTCACCTGCGATCACCCGATCGGGCCACGCGATCTACTCGACGGTCTGCCTGGTGCGGTCGATCCAGCCCTGGGCGCGCGAACATCAGGATCAGCTCCAGCAGAACTTCCTCATGAGTCGTCCCGTGGTCGCCACCAGGTCCAGCACCACGATCCGGCTCCTCGATGGCTTTTTTGAAGAGCAGTTCGTGGTCAATTCCCAGGACAGTCCGAAGCAGTGGTGGCAGGTCTTCGATCGGACGACCGGCACCGAGGTTCCGAAGTCGGGGTGGTCGTTCCATCCGGGCAGGGGTACCGTGACCATCCGCAACACCCGCCTCGGACACCAGTACACGGTGAATTTCCTCGCCTTCCGCATCTGGGAGGAGATCTCGATGTACAATCACATCACGAACAATTGGGGCGACCGCGAGCACCTCGCCGCAGTCGATCCGATGCAACCCGCCGTGCAGAAGGCTCTGCTTGTCTATCTCGAAGGATGGCTGGAGGGACATCCGGAAACGTCCGTCGTGCGGTTCACCTCGCTCTTCTACAATTTCTCCTGGTTCTGGGGCTCCGACCAGGACCGTTTGCGTGATGTCTATTCCGACTGGGGCGATTACGCGATGACGGTGAGCCCGAAGGCGTTGCGGACCTTCGAGAAACAGTATGGCTACCGGCTGGTTTCGGAGGATTTCGTCAACGGCGGCCTCTTCAATTCCACGCACAATCCGCCTTCCCTCCGCTACCGTGACTACATGGAATTCATCCATGATTTCGTCATCGGTTTTGGCCGCCAGTGCGTGGACCTCGTCCACCAGCACGGCAAGAAGGCCTACGTCTTCTATGATGACCACTGGATCGGGGTGGAGCCCAACAGCCCGCGTTTCCGGGAGTTCGGCTTCGACGGCCTGATCAAATGCGTCTTCAACGCCTTCGAGGTCCGTCTCTGCGCCCACGCCGGCGGAGCCGCCACCCGTGAGTTGCGCCTCCATCCCTATCTCTTTCCGACCGGTTTGAAGGGTGAACCGACCTTCAAGGAAGGTGGTGATCCCACCCTGGATGCGAAGAACTTCTGGATCGATGCCCGCCGGGGAATCCTGCGGGCGCCGATCGACCGAATCGGTCTGGGCGGTTATCTTTCCCTGGTGGAAGGGTATCCAGAGTTTCAGGACACAATAGAGGGCCTGGCGAACGAATTCCGCCTGCTCAAGTCGTTTCATGCCGGCGGAAAGCCGTGGACGGCGCCGTTCAGGGTCGCGGTCCTCACCGCCTGGGGCAACCTCCGGGCCTGGATCTGTTCCGGCCATTTCTTCCACGGGCTGGAGCTGAATGAGGTCCTGGAATCGCTGGCCGGCCTGCCTCTGGAGGTCGAGTTCATCAGTTTTGACGACCTGATCGCCAAAGGGGTACCCCGCGGGGTCGGGGTCGTGATCAATGCCGGGCGGGCGGGCAGCGCCTGGTCGGGCGGACACCACTGGGACGACCCGGAGATTGAGGCGATTCTCACTCGCTGGGTGCAGAAGGGCGGTGGATTTGTCGGCATCGGTGAACCGAGCGCCGCGCCGCAACCCGGAAGACTCTTCCGGCTGGCGCAGGTTCTGGGCGTCGATCGTGACCGCGGGGAACGGCTGGCCAACGGGAAGTACCGTTTTGACCCGCCGGACGGCGCGGGTGGCCGGCACTTCATGACGACGGATCTCGCGACGACCCGTGATCTGGATTTCGGCAGGGATGTGGACAGGGTCTTTGCCCTGGGTCCCGAAACCGAGGTTCTGGCGGAAATGAATGGTTCACCGCGCCTGGCCGCCCATGCCTTCGGAAAGGGTCGCAGCGTCTACTTCAGCGGGTTCAGGTTTTCCCACGAAAACACCCGGCTGCTTCATCGTTCCCTCTACTGGGCTTCCGGGCAGGAGTCGAGGTGGGCGGATTGGAACGTGTCCAACGTCCGGACCGAGTGCGCCTGGTTTCCGCAGGCGGGGCGACTGGTGGTGATCAACAATTCCGGAACGAAGGAGACCACCACGGTGATGCCGGGCGGCGGAAGGCGACCGCGAACTGTGAAGCTTCAAGCCCACGGAATTGCGATCCTTGAACCGTAGAACGGGCATGGGGCATCTCCTGCGGTGTTCACGGTGGTTTGGTCGGGCCAGGGAATCGGTCGTGCCGAACGCTTGGGAGCTGTGACAGTGATTGATGTTTCGCCGGTTGCTCTGTCAGGATGGCGTGCGGGTCGTCCGTTCGCGCCGCACATTCATGATCACTGAACTCCCTGAGCTTCCCACCCGCGTCTTCATTGAGCACGAAGATTCCCGGCTTCAGGCCGCGGATCGTCAGGGTTTTCGTTTCACGACAGGGCGTGGTCGGGTTGAGATCGGCGCCGGCTTGCCGGACCGGGATGTCCGGGTCACGTGTCCGGAGGGACCACTGAGTCGGGTGGTTCTCCGCTGGGAGACCCGGTTCCCCGCAGATACCTTGTTTCTGGGGGATCATTGGGAGAGGGGCTACGGCGATCTGCAATGGCGCTTCCTTCAGCCTGAACGGATCATGCCTTGGTACTTTGCCGCCCATCAGGCTGCCAGTGGGCGCACCTTCGTGGCCGGTGTGAAGACTCAGCCGGCGGCATTCTGCTTCTGGACGGTCGATGGTTCCGGCGTTTCTCTCTGGCTCGATTTCCGCAATGGCGGCAATCCTTCAGTTCCCGGCGATCGGGAGATCGCCGCCTGCACGATCGTCTCACTCGCCGGGGATCGGGATGAGTCGCCGATGATGAGCCTCACTCGTTTCTGTCGCCTGCTCTGCCCGGCGCCGCGTCTGCCCCGGGGACCGGTCTGTGGCAACAACAACTGGTACTATGCTTACGGACGGGATTTTGATGCGAATGCCATGCGGCGCGACGCGGCGTTCCTGGCCGAACTTGCGGAGGATCACCCGACCCGACCCTATTGTGTCACCGACGCCGGATGGACGCCGGGAACCGTCTGCCCGGGTGGCCCCTGGCGGAACGGCGATGCGCAGCGATTTCCCGATATGCCGGGTCTCGCCGCCGACATGAAGAACCTGGGCATCCGTCCGGGTATATGGATACGTCCGACCGCGTTGATGACGGTCGATGATCCGCGCCGGCTCCGCCCCGGACCGTGCTCGGTTGAGGAAAAGCCGCTTGATCTCACGCTACCGGAAAACCTTGCCCTGATTCACGATGATGTCGCCCGGGTTCGCTCCTGGGGTTACGAGCTGATCAAGCATGATTTCTCGACCTTCGATCTTTTCGGGCGATGGGGCTTTGAGATGGGTGCCGAACTGACCGATGCCGGCTGGAGTTTTGCCGATCGCACCTTGACCAACGCGGAGATCATTCTCCGTCTCTATCGGACCCTGCGCGAAGCTGCCGGTGATGCGGTTCTCCTCGGTTGCAATACCGTCGGGCACCTCGGCGCCGGACTTTTCGAGGTCCAGCGCACCGGCGATGACACCTCCGGCCACACGTGGGAAAGGACCCGCCGCATGGGTATCAACACGCTGGCTTTCCGGATGGCACAGCATGGTACATTCTTCGCCAGCGATGCCGATTGCGCGGCCCATACCGAAAAGACCCCGTGGGAATTTGACCGCCAGTTCCTTGAGCTGGTTTCCCGCAGCGGAACGCCCCTGTTCATCTCCTGCGATCCCCGGGGCATCCGGTGCGAGCAGAAAGCCGCCTTCCGCTCCGCCATGAAGACCGCCCTTTCGGGGGGAGATCCTGGAGGGTGCGAACCTCTGGACTGGCTGCACACCACGGCTCCACGGGTCTGGAGGATTGGGCACGAAACCGTGACCTTCCGCTGGGAGGAATCCACCGGAGCGTTGCCTCAGCGGATCTGACGGTTCCGTCCCCGGATCGTCTGTCGACCGGCGAATTCCGGGCGGGACAATCTGACGGTATGATTTCGCCGTCGTTGCGGGATTCAGGGGAGATGGTCTGATCGAAGGGCTGCAGTTGCGTCAGTTGTGGCTATGAACCCCATGTTCCGGAATACTGCGAGATCGGGCTGCCCCTGTCGGAGACTGACGGGGTGGACCGGACCTCTCACCCATCGCTGACCATGCCCGCCCTGAGCCGAATAACGCGTTTCCTGCACTCCCTCCTTCAGGGCGCAGCGGATGTCGGAAACCGCTTGTTTCGTGCTGCGGGCGGTGCCGGATTTCGAGGTATTCCGCCTTGCGGGTTTCGCCGATGGAACCGTCTCCGTGGCGGAGGCTGCGGAACCACGAGCAAGGTCGACCGTCCGGAGCGAGCCTTCCAGCAATCACTTGAACAGCCGGCTAAAAATGCGGTGGCCCCCAACATTCCTGACCGACATCTTATGAATACGCGAATTCGATGGAACTTCATGCTCATGGCGGCAGTGGCGTCAGCCCTGTTCCCGACGGCCAATGCTCAGATCGGACGTCGGTTGCCCTCGGAGAAGAAGGTGATCACCGACCCGGTGACGGGAGTTGAGCTTGCCTTTCTCACCAGCGCCCCGGCGGGGGACTCCAAGATCTACCAGACGCACCCGCAGTGGACTTCAGATGGGGAGTGGCTGGTTTTCCGTTCCGATCGGATACCGGGTGAGGCCCTAGCGGTCAACGAGGAGACGGGTGACATGGTGCAGGTCACCGAAGGCGGCTACTTCGGCATGCTGACTCTCGCCCACCGGACTCCGAGGCTCTATGTCATGCGCGACCCGGCGCTCCCCGCCACCGAACAACCGCGCTACGGCCAGAACGAGTCGGACAAGGCAATCGTGGAGATCGACCTGGAGAAGCTTTTTGCCGACAGCGCTGCCGGCCATCTTTCCACCGCCGACGCCTATCAACGGGTCTGCGGCATCGTCCCGGGTTCCATGGGTGCGGGCGGCGACATGACCATCGACGCGAACGGCGAGGTCATGTATTTCCGAATCGGACGGGAAGAGGCCGCGAAGAACATCGATCCTTCGATCGAGATCATGGAGAATTTCGGGCCGCGCAATATGGGCGCGGGTCCGACCGGCATCGCCAGCATGGACCTGGCGACCGGCGAAATCCAGATCGTCGGTGTCATGCCATTTCAGCTTGGACATATCCAATCCAACCCCTGGATCTCAGGCGAATTGGTCTTCTGCTGGGAAACGGGTGGCAAGTCGCCGCAGCGAACCTGGACCATGCGGGTGGGAGGCAAACCCGAACCCCTCTATCCCGAGGCCGACCACGAATGGGTGACTCACGAGGCGGTCATCGCCCCGGATGAGGTGGCCTTCGCCATCATGGGGCACCGCAAAGTGGGAACCGATGACGAATGGGGCCCTTCGGGCACCCGGGAGAAACCCACCGGTCTCGGCATCATCAATCTGCGGACCCACGAAGTGCGAATTGCCGGACAGACCCGGAGCGGAAGCGGGCTCTGGCATGTCCATGGCTCGGCTGACGGGCGCTGGGCGACCGGCGATGATTTCGATCGAAATCTCTACCTCATCGATCGAAGGACGGATGAGATGATCTTGCTGACAGCGGGCCACAAACCCACTGCCCGCGACCATGTCCATCCGACCTTCAGTCCCGACGGGACCAGGATCGAGATCCAGTCGGCCATGCTGTCGGAAGATGGCCGCTCGATGAACATCTGTATCGTCTATCTCCCGGATTCATTGCTGAATCGGGACTACAGCAGCGTCGTGAGGACGGATTGAGTGATGGTGGCTTGGTCCGGGCGGATTCCCAACGGAAGTCTGGTCACGAAACCGGCGCGGCGGTAGTTTTTCTGGAGGAATTCTCATGCACAAATCACGCAAACTGAGGATCGGCCTTTTTGGCATTGGCCTCGAGGCCTACTGGCCTCAATTCGAAGGTCTGGAGAGCCGGCTCAAAGACTATCTCGCCCGGGTTGCCGTTCGGCTCCAGCGGCCCGGAGTCGAGGTGGTGAATATCGGGCTGATCGACACGCCCGAGAAGGGATTGGAGGCGGGGCATCAGTTCCGTCAGTCCGATGTGGATCTGATCTTCCTGCACGTCACCACCTATGCGCTTTCATCCACCGTGCTGCCGGTTGTCCGGCGCGCCAAGGTGCCGGTCATCGTGCTCAATCTGTCTCCGGACCGGGCGATTGATTACGAGAATTTCAACCGTCTTGGCGACCGGACCCGGATGACCGGTGAATGGCTGTCGTTTTGTTCCGCCTGCTCGGTACCCGAAATCGCCAACGTCTTCAACCGGGCGCGCATCCCGTTCCATCAGGTCACGGGTTGTCTGGATGAGGAGAAGGTCTGGGAGGAAGTCGGTGCGTGGGTGGAGGCCGCCCGGGTGGCTCATGTCATGGAGCACAATCGACTGGGGGTCATGGGACATTACTATTGCGGGATGCTGGACATCTACTCCGACCTGACCCAGCAATGCGCCGGCTTTGGAGGACACATGGAACTCCTGGAGGTGGATGAACTCGCAGCCCTGCGGGAAAAGGTGACCGAGCGCGAGATTCGATCACGTGTGGCCGAGTTTCGGACCGCATTCGATATCCAGTCCAACTGTCCGGAAACCGAGTTGGAGCGGGCCGCGCGGACCTCGGTGGCCCTGGACCGACTGGTCGACCAGCACAATCTGGGTTCGCTCGCTTATTTCTACAGCGGAACGGGCAATCCGGCCAACGAGGACGCCATCAGTTCGATCATCCTCGGCACCTCGCTTCTGACCGCCCGGGGTATTCCCGTGGCGGGCGAGCTGGAGATCAAGAATGCCCAGGCCATGAAAATCATGGACGCGTTTGGAGTGGGCGGGTCCTTTTCGGAGTTTTATGGTGTCGACTGGAACGATGACATCTTCCTGATGGGTCACGACGGTCCGGGGCATATCGCGATTGCCGAAGGCAGGACGAAGGTGCGGCCGCTCGAGGTCTATCATGGCAAGGTCGGTCGGGGCCTGTCCGTTGAGATGTCGGTCCGGCACGGACCGGTGACCCTTCTGTCGGTTGTGCAGAAGGTGGACGGCACCCTTGAACTGCTGGTGGCGGAAGGGGAATCCGTGGCCGGCCCGATTCTCGAAATCGGCAATACCAACAGCCGTTACCGTTTCGCCTGCGGGGCCCGGGAGTTCATGGAGTCTTGGAACGCCCGCGGACCGGCTCACCACTGCGCCATCGGGGTGGGGCATATCGGCCATGAACTCGCCAATCTCGCCGCTCTGCTTGGGCTGGGATACCACAAGGTCACCTGAAGGGGCATCATGGATCAGCGGGACACCTCCATCGGGCTGAGGACAAGGTCATGAAGCGCGGATTCTGCATGATCGCCGCGGCAATCCTGACTGGCGAAGCGTGCCTCGGTAACGTTCTCGACACCTATACTCCGGACGCCCTGAAGGCGGAGATCGCTGCAAAGCCAAAGGAGGTCCTGTTCGATTTCGAGTCCGAACTGACCGCACCGAAGACAGCCTCAACCGCGGACTTCGTCGAAGTAAGGGTTGAGCTCGATGAGGAGAAGGCAAAAGTCGGGCGAGGTGCGCTCAGGCTTCGCACGGACGATGCTGCGGATGGAAAAATCGGCGGAAGCCCGGTGCTCGAGGTTCAGTTGGATCCTCCGGTGGATCTGTCAAAATACCAGGCCCTGACTTTCTGGTTTTATGTTCCCCCCGACAAGACAGACTTCTTCTTCGGCCGTTATGATATCCGGGTTCAACTGGATGACACTCCGCTGATGAGGACCTGGCCCGCGGTCAAGGCTGGATGGAATTGGTATGTCTTCGATTTCGGTGGCCTGGAATCGTTGCCCGAGGTGAAAAGCCTGCGGGTCCGGATCGGCAATTTCCTCGATGGGTATGGCCAGGCAGATCTGCGTTTCGACCAGTTTGAGCTGACCCCGATGGATAAGCCCGATTTGGGCGCAGCCTCGTGGTCCGCCCGATACGGGGCATTGGCCCTGCTGGCGGAGCGGGAGGGGATCGATGCCTTGGGGACAGTGCTCGACGCCTGTGCGGATGAGTCCATCGTCGTGCGGTCTCTAGCGGTCAAGCTGGCTTCAGGGCTCGTTCCGGAAAACACGGGCAAGGCCCTGCCCGCGCTGAAGAAGATACTGAACAGTCCGCGGTGGCGTCCAAGGCTGGCCGCCATGCAGATCCTGTCGAATATCCAGGCGGAGCCGGGATTGGGTGCGGCGGCCATCTTCGATCACGCCCTCCTCGACGACAACTTCTATGTGCGTGATCTCGCGTATCGGCAGTTGCGGGCGAATGGGGAATCCGAAGCCGATATCGCGAACCGCCTCGTTCGTCTCCCTGGCCAGGAAGGCCCGGATGCGCTACCGGCAATTCGAATGCTCAGCGAGATCGGCCCGGCAGCACGGCCCGCTCTCCCGGGCTTGCTGGCGACCCTGAGGGATGCGGATCGACCGCACCTCGTCCGATGCTGGGCTCTGCGTGCGGTCTGGGAGATTGATGAAACCCTCCTTGCTCCGACTGACTGGGCCCTCGCCCTTTCGCTCAACCCGGGAGAGGTACACTATCACCTACTGAACCGGGCGATGGATCGTCTTGAGCAGGCAGCGTCCGCGGCGGTTCCTGCCCTGGGGGATTGCCTGATCTCGGAAAATCCTGAAGTCCGGGCGCGGGCGTGCGTGGTTCTCGGACGGATTGGTCCTCCCGCGGCTGGGGCCGTGGAGGCCCTGGAGCGTCTTCTGGGGGATGTCTGGTATGTCGCCTGGGAGGCCGCTCAGGCGCTCGAGCTCATAGGCCTAGGTCATGTGGTCGGCGCATCACCCTCGCCGCAGATCGATTTCACCCCGCCGCACGGCGTTGCGGTTGGGGAGACCGCGACGACCACCACCCTTGGAAACGGAAGAGTGGAGCTTGTCTTCAGGAATGGGGATCCGAGCCCGGGACCCTTCATCGTGAGACGCCCGGGCGGGAAGAATCTCTTCGAGGCGGATTGGCTCGATACCATTCTTGCCTTCAAATACAGCAAGGCTCCGAACATGATCGAGAGGCAATGGCTGCAACGCCTCTTCGGTTCGCCCTTCAGTCGCCAGGTATCGACCGGCGTATACCGGAAGACGCCCGACCTCGTCGACTACATGATCCGGTTCGCCGGCGATGAAACAGCCCCGATCGAGTTCGATTACCACTTTGTCGTGATGAGCGGCGAGAGCGGGTTCTACACCTATATCATTGCGCGGAACGTGAGTGGCAAGGACATGCCGGGAAGCGAAAAGCAGGGCGCCCAGGTCGGGGTCGGTCGTTTCAACTTCCTCGTGGCGCTCTCCCAGGACACCTTTGACCACGTCATCAATCATGATAAGCTCAAGGGTCCGGCATCCTTCACCAGAGAAGCCCAGGAGCCCATCCTGGAGGGGTATCCCGATATCTACCAGAGCACCTATCGTCTGCCGGGCGGCGACATCGCGGCCAAGCATGAGTGGGAGAGCTATGAACTGTTCAGTCCGGTGACCGGCTATGCAGGGAAGGGCGACGGTGTCTGGCTGATTATTCCGAGTTTCGATTTTTACGGGGATTCCATGCCGCGCTTCATCAAGCGTCCCTGCTATGGACTCCTCTTCATTCCCCATCTTCAGGGAAAGTACTATATCGAAACCGGGACGAGGATCACGGCGGATTGGCAGAAGATCTACGGCCCCATGTATTTCTATCTGAATGAAGGTGAGAATACCGAAGAGATGTGGGTCGATGCCAAAAGGGAGGCGCAGCGTCAGGTCGGCCAGTGGCCGTATCCATGGTTGAACGATGATCTGTATCAGCAGCGTGGATCCGTAACCGGATGGCTGGAGGTTGCAGGCGGCACCTCGCCGGAAGGAGCTTATGTCATCCTGTCCAATCCCGTCGAGGCGGGGGATCCCGATCAACATGGAATCTGGATGCGCAACGTGGGTCCCTACAGCTACTGGGCGCAGGTTGGAAGTGACGGTTCGTTCGAGATAACCGATGTACATCCCGGCAACTACACCTTGTATGCGTTTCAACCCGGGGTCTACGGTGAGGCCAGGCCCCGTTCGGTCCAGGTTACCGCTGACGAGGTGACGACCATGGATCCGATCAAGATCGACCCCGTGAGCAACGGTACGCTTCTTTGGCGGATCGGGGTTCCCGACGGTACGGCCATGGAATTCAAGAACGGCCGGAACTACCACCAATGGGACAACTACATCCGCTATCGGAAAGATTTCCCCAATGAGGTGAACTACATCGTCGGTGAAAGCGACTGGTCGAAGGACTGGAATTACATCCACCCGGCCATCGTGCAGGGTGAGGACAGGGCAACCTCCTGGACGATCTCGTTCACTCTGGAGTCGATCCCGGATGCGGAGTGCCTGCTTTCAATCATGTGCAGTGGGCGCAGCGCCAGGGCGCAACTCATTCTCAACGGTGAGAAGCTCGGTGACCTGAATGTCAACATCGGGACCCATCATGTGAGGACGTCGCCGATCGGAGAGACCGTATGCCGAGAATACCGGGTTGATCCGGCAAGGCTGAAGCAGGGGCGCAACAGGCTGGAGATCAGCTTTTCCAAGGGAACGGGCCATGAAGACGACCTGCATTTCCAGCAATGGACGAGCTGGCTCTGCTACGACTTCATACAAATGGAAGTCAACGAAGAGGCGACGAGAATGCAGGCGGAGGGGCGAAGGGCCTACGACGAAGCCGACTCCGGGGCTTGGCGGGAGTCCTTCTCGGATCCCTGTACGGGCGACTGGTCGGAGAAGTGGTTTCTGGATGGCGAGGTCGGAACAGTTCGTAACGGTCCGGATGGGATGGTGCTGGAAGCTGGGCCGGAGTTCGGCAATGATGCCCATCACATGGTGCTCTGGACGAAGGCCTCCTTCGAGGGAGACCTGAAGATCGAATATGACTACACCCGCCTCGACGATGAGACCCGTGGCGTGAACATCCTCTACATTGAGGCAACGGGGAGCGGGGAAGAACCCTATGCCAGGGATATCTCGCAATGGAGCGAACTGCGCCGAATTCCCGCCATGCGCATGTATTTCGATCACATGGAGGCCTACCATATCAGCTATGCCGCCTTCCCCTATAAGGAGGACCCTCGCGACTATATCCGGGGGAGGCGCTATTTGCCGAATGGAACGGGACTCGAAGGCTCCGACCTGGTGCCGGATTATTACCCTGTGGGCTTGTTCGAGCCTGGAGTTCCCCACAAGATAGCGGTGATCAAGAAGGACCGGGAGCTCTTCATGCGGATCGAAAATCCGGATCAGGTCTATTTCTGTCACATGACAAACACCGATCTGCCGCCGGTTACTGCGGGTCGGATCGGATTGCGCCACATGTTTACCCGGTCGTCCTGTTACAGGGATTTCCGCATCAGTCTTCCGGAATGAAGCTCAAACAGTTGTTTTCCAAGAGAAACTGTCCGCCGGGTTCCCCAGACCGTTCCGCTTGCGGACGCCTTGATCTGACGGTATGATTTCTGGAGGATTGAGGAGAATACGGTAACGGGTTGGATGGGTCCACCTCTGTCGCGGTAATCCGCATCGGTCTGTACGCCATGAAATCCTCTCATTGCCTCCTGGTCGCTCTTTCCGGCGTTTGTGCATCGGTCTGGGCTTTGGGCGGTGATTGCGATCCGGTCGTCCGGCGATTCGACTTCGGGACCATCGCGGCCGATGGGGGTTGGGTGGCGGTCACGCCGGAAAGCCGGTTCTCCGATGAGATGGGCTTCGGTTTTGACCTCGGTTCGATGGTGTCCGCAGTGAATCGCGGCGGCACCGACATGCTCAAGGGGGATTTCATAGAGAGCGATGCCCCCTTTTATTTCTCGGTGAGCGTTCCTGAGGGCAATTATCGGGTCACGCTTTTTTTCGGTGACCGTGAGGGAGAATCCGGCAATTCGGTGAAGGCGGAGTCCAGGCGGTTGATGATCGAAGACCTGGCAACCGGATCCGGAGAGATCGTCGAACGCGTGATCACGGTCAATGTGCGCAACAGTTCGGTTCCGCCGCCGGAGCCCAATGCACCCGGCGGCTCGGCGGTCGTCCTCAATGAGCGCGAACTCGGGGTTTTGCATTGGGACGACAAGCTGACCCTGGAGTTCAATGGGACGGATCCGAAGGTGTGCGGACTGGTGGTCGAACCGGTTGATTTGCCGACGGTTTTTCTGGTGGGCGATTCGACCGTGACGGATCAGCCTCGGGAACCCGGGGCGAGCTGGGGGCAGATGCTCCCGCGTTTCCTGAAGCCCGACGTGGTGGTGGCCAACCATGCCGAGTCGGGCGAGACTCTGAAATCTTTCATTTCCGGACTCAGGCTGGCCAAGGTCCTCAGCCGGATGAAGGCGGGCGATTACCTCTTCATCCAGTTTGGTCACAACGACCAGAAGAAACAGTGGCCCCAGACCTATGTTGAGGCCCGCACCACCTACAAGGATTACCTCAAGGCATACGTCGACGAGGCCCGCCTGCGTGGAGCGACCCCGGTATTGGTGACTTCGATGCAGCGTCGGCAGTTTGATGCCGAAGACCGGATCCGCAACTCCCACGGGGCTTACCCAGAGGCGGTGCGTGAGGTCGCCCGCGAGGAATCCGTTGCCCTGATCGATCTGGAGCAGATGAGCATCGTCTTCTATGAGGCGCTCGGGCCTGAACGCGCGCCGTTGGCCTTTGCCGGGGACGGACGTGATGTGACCCACCACAGCAATTATGGCGCTTTTGAACTGGCCAAGTGCGTCATCGAGGGAATCCGCGAGGCCGGTCTGCCTCTCGCAGAAAGTATCGTCGACGATTTCGCCGGATTCGATCCGGCCTTTCCGGACCCGGTGAGTTCGATCCATCTCCCTGTCAGTCCCACCGAACCCTACGGGAAACCCCGGGGAGATTGAGAATGAAGGATTTTCAACCCATGACATTGTCCTCCGAGAACAGAGACCGTTTTCGTCCGACCGAGCCCATCACGAGGGGCACCTTCCTGAAGTGGATGCGCCGGTGGGCTTCGATTGTTGCCGGCGTCATTTCGGGGATGGCACCGATTTCCGTATACGGGCAAGTATCTCCGGCTCCCGATCTGACGGCCGACCCGGCGGCACGATCCACGGAGTTGGATCCAACCCTTCCGACTCTGTTCATCGCGGGCGATTCGACGGCAGCTCGTGGATCGGGAGAGGACCAGATGGGATGGGCCGCGCCGTTTGCCGATTACTTCGATGCCGCAAAGGTCAACGTGGTCAATCGGGCCAGGGGTGGTCGGAGCAGTCGGACCTTCATCACCGAAGGGTTGTGGGACGGATTGGTGGCCGAGATCCGATCCGGGGACATCGTCCTGATCCAATTCGGGCACAATGACGGGGGGCCGGTCAATGATGAGCGGCGGGCCCGCGGATCGCTTCCGGGTCTGGGTGAAGAGACTGAGGCGATCGACAACCTTGTGACCGGCAAACATGAAGTCGTTCACACTTTCGGTTGGTACCTGCGCCGGATGATCGCCGATGTCAGGGCGAAGGATGCCACCCCGATCGTTCTTTCCCTGACAGTCCGGAATATCTGGAAGGATGGCCGCGTGGAGCGCGGATCCGGACAGTTTGGACCCTGGTCCTATGAGGTCGCCAGGGATGCCGGCGTGCCCTTCATCGATGTGACCAATTTTGTTGCCGATTCATTTGATGCGGACGGGGAGGACAGGGTCAGCGGAATGTATCCGCGTGATCATACGCACTTCAATGCGGAAGGGGCGGAACGGCATGCGGCAGCGGTTGTTGCGCTGCTCAAGGGTTTGCGCCCGGACCCGGTGGACGGCTTTCTGTCGGAAAAGGGAAAGTCGGTCGCGGCGGATCCGCTCTCGTGGTTGAACCTGCCCATGCCGGCGGATCGGCGTCTGCCCACGCTCTTCCTGATCGGGGATTCCACCGTGCGCAACGGTCGTGGCGATGGTGCGGGTGGTCAGTGGGGCTGGGGCGACTATCTGGGTCCGCTCTTCGACGAGGAAAAGATCAATGTCGTCAATCGCGCCGTGGGTGGCTTGAGCAGCCGCACCTACCTCACACAGGGGCACTGGGCCCGCGTTCTCGGCATGCTCAAGGCGGGTGATTTCGTCATGATGCAGTTCGGCCACAACGACAACGGGCCGCTCAACGATGATCGGAGAGCCCGCGGCACGATCAAGGGGGTGGGCGAGGAAACCGAGGAAATCGACAACCTTCTCACCGGGAAGCATGAAGTCGTTCACACCTACGGCTGGTACCTCCGGCAGTATGTGGCGGACGCCCGGCAAAGGGAGGCGACCCCGATCATCTGTTCACTCGTGCCCCGCAAATCCTGGAAGGACGGGCGGGTGGTGCGGAACAGGGACAGCTATGCCGGATGGGCGGCGGAAGTGGCCGATTCTGAAGATGCTTCCTTTGTGGACCTCAATGAAATCGTCGCCTCGCATTATGAGGAGATCGGCCCAGAGAGGGTGGAAGACCTCTTTGCCGACGAGCACACCCATACGAGCGAAACGGGCGCCGTGGTCAACGCGGCGGCCGTGGTGACGGGTCTGCGGTCACTGCCGGAGAATCCGCTCGAGGCCTTCCTTCAGATCGAACCGTAGGAGAGGCTTTATGCCTCGATCTGGAGCTGCCTGAAGGGGAATCGAGGCGTAAAGCCTCTCCTACCCAACCTGTCAAAAAAGGCGTATCCGATCTCCCGGATCAGAGCTCGAGCAAAACGACGCTCTTGGCCGGAAGGGTGACGGTGAGATGAGTTCCGGTTGTATCGATGGTCGCTCCGTCGAATATCTCAGGCCGGATGGCATCGGGATTCTCGAAGGTATTGTGCGTGTTTATTGAGTCGGCAGTCAGGATGCGACCGGTGACCGATGTGGGCTTCAGGCCGTTGATGCGGCAGGCGATCGTGATGGTCTTGGCCGGATCGGTGTTGACCAGCGAGAGGTGGGTGACTCCGGAGGCATCCCGTGAGGCGGAGGCACTGACTGCGGGAATGGAGTCATCGCCGTAACCGTAGTCCGGTGTCTGCAATTCGACCGGCAGGTGGGTTGCATCCTGATGGACCTTGTACATTTCGAAAACGTGATAGGTGGGCGTCAGAATCATCTTCTCGCCGTCGGTCAGGATCATGGCCTGGAGGACATTGGCGGTCTGCGCGATGTTTGCCATGGAAACACGGTCGGCGTGCTCCTGAAAGATGTGAAAGTTCAGCCCGGCCACGATGGCGTCCCTCAGGGTGTTCTGCTGGTAGAGGAATCCAGGATTGGTGCCGGGTTCCACATCGTACCAGGTGCCCCATTCATCGACCACCATGCCAACCTTCTTTTCGGGATCCTTTTCGTCCATGAGGGCGCCATGGTCCCGGATCAATTCTTCCATTCGAAGAGTGGACTTGAGGGTGGAGAACCACTCGTCTTCGGCGAACTCGGTGGCCGAACCCTTCTTGGACCAATTGCCGGTGGGCAGGGTGTAGTAATGCAGGGAGAGGCCGTTCATCTGCTGGATCGGGATCCGGTCCATAAGGACGCGGGTCCAGTTCAGGTCGAATGAGTTGGCTCCTCCCGCGACCCGTTGGATCGGGTTCTTCCGGTCGTAGTTCTTCACGAACGTGTTGTAGCGGCGATAGAGGTCGGCGTAGTACTCCGGACGCATGTTTCCTCCGCAGCCCCAGCTTTCATTGCCCACTCCGAAAAACCGCACGGTCCACGGTTTGTCGCGGCCGTTCCTGCGGCGGAGATTGACGATTGGGGAATCTGCGTCGGACGTCAGGTACTCCACCCATTCCATCATTTCCTGGACCGATCCGCTGCCGACGTTGCCACAGATATAGGCATCGCAGCCCAGCATCTCCACGAGATCCATGAACTCGTGGGTTCCAAAGTGGTTGTTTTCAACCACCTGTCCCCAATGCGTGTTGATCATGGAGGGCCGGTCTTCCCGAGGGCCGATGCCGTCCTTCCAGTGGTATTCATCGGCAAAACAACCGCCCGGCCACCGCAGGACCGGAATATTCAGCTTCCGGAGGGCGTCCACGACGTCGTTGCGGATGCCACGGGTATTGGGGATTGCCGAGTCCTCACCGACCCAGAATCCTTCGTAGATGCAGTGTCCGAGGTGTTCGGCGAAGTGGCCGTAGATGTTTCGGTTGATTACCGGGCCGGGTTGATCGGCATTCAGGATCAGGGAGGCCTCCGGGGCCGGTTGGGCTTGTGTGACAATGGGGGTTGATGCGGTCATGGTAAGAAATAGGAGTCGGATTATTGGTTTCATCGGCGGAAGGGGTAACGATCAGCGGAACCGGGGGGACGATCGATGGGCGAGTCTTTGTTCAAACCGGTCTTTAGGCAATCCCGGAACGACCCCTCGGCGGGGAAATCCTCCATCGTGGGACGGGAGTGGCGATGGGCCGGTCCTTCAACAGGAAAGGAGTGAAAAACCTGTAAAAGCCTCCCCGGTTTCTGGCTGGCCCCGGCGGGAGGACGATGGCAGACTTGAGCGACACCATTATGAAGAAGCTTCTAGCATTCAGTCTTCTGTTTTTCCTGTCCCTGGCTTCGGCGGAATCCGAGGATCCGGTGCCCGAGCTGGGCGGGACTCTGATCAAACGACCCGACGATACCTTTCTGCAGTTGCTGATGGAAGGGAACCGCATCCACATCTATTTCTTCGACAAGGAAAAAAAGCCGATTTCCCCCGACGTCGATCGGATCACCATACGGATCCGTTCGGTTCGCGACAAGCCGCGGTTCACCGTAGCCGTTCCGTTTGAGGGGATCAATGGATTGCGCGCCCCTTTCTTCGTGAAGCCGCCGCATATCTTCATCGCCTACCTGAACCTGATGCGCGACGGCGTGGAGGAACCGATCGAGACCTACGTGGTGAATGTCGGGAATGCTACGGTAGGTCCGGATGCGGCCGGGATGCTGCCTGACGGGTCATCACAACCTTGACTTCCAGCCGGTGGCTGGTGGTTCCCTTGAAGACGCCGCGGGTGGGAGAAGTGTCGAAGAAATCCCGGCCGGCGGCCACGGTGACGTGGCGTTCACCGGCCGTGCAGTTGTTCGTCGGATCGACCGGAAACCAGTAACCCCCGGGCAGGCCGATCTCGACCCAGGCGTGGCTTTCGCTGGCCCCGCGAAGAGGCAGGTCCGGTCGCTCGGAAGCCCGTCGTTCCCGCTCGGTTTCGATATAGCCGCAGACATAGCGGGCCGGGATTTCCGCTGATCGGAGAATGGCGATCATGACATGGGCAAAGTCCTGACAGACCCCCTCGCGATTGCGGAGGACGTCGCCGACCTGGGTGTCGATCGAGGTGCTCCCCGCCTTGTAGGTGAAGGTCCGGTTGATCCAGTCCAGGAGCCTGACAATGGATCTGCCCAGATCGTTGGCGGGACGGAAGAAACGATTGGCCAGCCGATTCACCTGACGGTCGAGAATGATGGCCCGACTGGATCCAAGAAAATCGTAGAGTCCGATCCCCCGGCTCCGGTGAATCTGACGGGCTTCCGAGACCGAGATCGCGAGGGCTTCCGGGGCCGGCTCGGCGGCGAGGGTCTCGACCTCGCTCTCGCTGATCAGGAGGAGTGAGGCATGCCGGTGGATGACGGAAAAGTGTTCAACCGTGTTCCCGTAGAAGTCCGTGTAGTGACTGACGTTGGTCTCCGGGTCGACGGTGAGGCTGCGACGGATGAGTCGTTGCTTGTCGTTGGTCTGTGGATGCAGGCGCAACTCCATGAACGACTCGGAGGCGGTCGGGTCGTAGGTGTAGCGGGTGGTGTGTTTGATCCTGAACCGCATGTCTGTCGCTATTCGATGAACGGCGTCCCGTTCGAGGCGGGCTGGACGCGGGCGTGGTGGCTGAAGAAATGGTCCTGCAGGCTTTCCCCCAGTTCGTTGAGCTGGTCACGCAGGATCTCCAAGGTGGCCGAGAGGGTCGTCGACCTGGCCCTGGCTTCCAGCTTCGGGGTGATGTCTCCGGCCAGACGTGGACTGTTCGAGCGCTGTTCGAAAGTCGACTCGAGGTTGAGCTGTTCGAGGAGCCGGAGGCAGGCTGCGGCCAGATGAAAGGGCTGCTGTTCGCGGCCGGCCGGGCCAAGGGCCGCTTCGAGGCAACCTGCGATCTGGTCGACGCAGAACCGGATGCTCTTGGGTGCGGCCGGATGGGTGAGGAAGAGCTCGGCCACGAAGAGGGGTTCACTTCGCGCCTGGTAGGTCCGCCGGTAGGCGTCCTGGGAGGAGAGGATGCGCACGAGAGCGGTCAGGTCCGACTCCTCGTGGCGATTGTCGAGGGCCGCCGACTCGGCCTCACTCAGGCCGTGGCGGAGCCCGGAGCAGGTCATGATCGCCCGCTCGAGGTGGACACCGATCAGGAGGAAGTGCCAACCGGAATCATGGAGCATGGTGCGTTCCGCCGTGCCGAAGAAGGCGGGAAAGCCCTGCAACGCCTCACCGATTGCCTCCATGGCGAGGTTTCGTCTCCGTCGCGGATGGGATCGGGCACTTGCGGCCAGATCCTCGACCTGCTCATTCAGCCGGCTGATCACGCTCCAGGTCTCGGGGCTGAAAAAGTCGCGCATCAGGCGCATGTTTTCACGGGTCGCCCGGATGGACGATGCGAGGGAATTGGGATTGGCCGGGTCGAGAACCATGGACCAGGCCACGGGACCGGTCAGGCGCTCGATTGCGGTCGAGGCGTCGCTGTCGAGGTGGCCGGTAGCCTCGAGGATTCCCATCCAGACCGGGAACCAACGCGTGCGTTCGGTCCGGGCAAGCTCCTCGAGTCCGACGTCTTCGACGATCGAGAGCATGCGGGCGCAGGCTTCGCCGCGTTCGGCGTATCGGCCCGTCCAGTAGAGACGCTCGGCCGCGGCCGAACCAAGGACATGGGGGCGGGCCCGGATCTGACGAAGCTCCATCTGTTCCGGTCGATCCGTTTCGTACGATCGATCGACGATGACATCAACCGTCCGACCGATCTGCCAGGGAGGCGGAGCCATCGACTGGGTGATCGGGATGAGACGTCCCAGCCCGCCTGGCATGATCTCGATGCGACCATGGCGGCAAACCGCGAAGCAGCTGAGCACGGTGCCGACCTCGCCGATCCCGTATCCCCGCGGATTGGGGTGGGGGACGGGATCCAATGGGGGTCGGGCGATGAATTGATGCGGTGCTCGGAAGACTTCCTTGAGATAACGTCTGACCCGTGCGGGCGGGCTTCCCGGCTCCAGCGCTGGTGGGTCGGACGGTCCGGCATGAACAGGCGCGATCAGCAGTTCACTGGTGGAATCCACCACGTGGTCGAGATGGTCGATTTCGCCGCAGTACCAGACGGGTTCACCGGGGAGGAGGAGATTCTCGTTGAGGAAGTGCCGGCTGAGGCGTCCAAGATAAGCGGAAAGGGCCCCGTTTTCGATGACCCCGGCGCCGACCGGATTGGCCACGGAGACAGTTCCGGCCCGCAGGCAGCCGAGCAGGCCGGGCACACCGGCCGCAAAGCGGGGCGTGTCGAAGGCGACCGGATCGATGTGGGCGTCGTTGAGGCGTCGATAGATGACATCGACCTGTTCGAGGCCGTCGATGGTCTTGAAGCAGACCTTGTTGTCGACGACGAGGAGATCGTCTCCCTGGACCAGCGGCAATCCCATCTTGCGGGCGACGAAACTGTGCTCGAAATAGGCGGGATCCTCAGGACCGGAGGTCAGGACGACGATGTGAGGCGTCTCTGTCGGTCTGGGCGAAAGGGCCTTCAGGGTCTCCAGCAATTGAATCGGGTAGTCGATGACCCGTTCGTAATCGGAGATTCCTGCGTAGAGATCGGGCGCTTCCTGGGTGAGCAGCCGTCGGTTCTGGACGGCGAAGGACATTCCGAGCGGGGTGTTGGTATAGTTGGCGAGAACGACCCAGCCCCGCGTCCGGGAGCGATAGAGATCAAAACGGAAGACAGAGATCTCACGATTGGCTGAAGCGGGCAGGTCGACGCAGGCCCGGCGAAAGAATGGATCCCGCAGAATCAGTTCCGGCGGAAGAATTCGATGGTGGAGGACTTCCCGGGGACCGTAGATATCGGCGAAGAGGGCATTGAGAAGCCTGACCCTTTGCCGGATGGCCTGGGTCAGGATCGACCATTCCCCCGCATCGAGCAGCACGGGGACCGGCTCGATGCCCCAGGAATGGATCAATTGCTGCCGCCGGGAGGCCTTGGGCGGTGCGAAGGCGAGCCCCATGTCGTCGACGGAGCGTTCCAGTCGCCGGCGGATCTCCCGCCATTGCGCGGGGGGAAGCAGTCTCAGGTACTCGTCGAGCACGTCAGATCCTGAAAAGGATGGACTCCTTCTGGAAGAGCGCGACGACCAGTCTCAGGGCGAGTCCGGCGTAGACAAGGGAGGAAATCGTGGCCAGGGCGATAAAGTCGGGCCGGATCATGTCGGACAGGACCTGTTTCATGACCATCGCGGTGTTGAGGATGGGAACGAGGCTGAGAAACTGGCCGCCCTCGGCGGGCAGGACGAAGGAGAGCATGGCGGGCAGGATCACCACGATCATGAAGGGGAAGATATAGGCCTGGGCCTCCTTGGGATTGCGGGCGAAGGCCGAAATGACGAGGAGCAGGGCGGAGGTGGTCAGGGTGAGAGGAATGATCGCAAGGAGCATGGCGGCAACCGAAGCGTAGGAAATGGCAATCCCGATCGGAATGAGGTCGGCTGTCAATCGGACACCAATCTCCAGCGTGGCGATGAGGCCGGCAATGGCGCAGAGACCGGCAAGAACGCTGACCACGCAGACCGTCCCGAGCTTGCCCACGATGATTTCCTTTCGCGAGGCTGGTGAGACGAGGAGCGTTTCCAGGGTTCCCTTCTCCTTCTCGCCGGCGATCAGATCGAGGGCGCTCGTCACCCCGCCCATGGACGCGGTCAGAATGACGACGTAAGGCAGGATGATGCCGAGGATGAAGCCTCCGGTCGCCTTTTCCGTGGCCAGGTTCTGATCCTCGATGCGGGTGGGCTCGAGGAAACCGGCTTTCAGGTCGTGATCGGTCAGGCGGGACGCCAGCACGCCTTTCCTGAATTGGTTGAGCGCCTGGTGGAGCCGCCCACGGGCAATGGAGGATTTTTCGTTCGACGCGTCGTAGAAGAGGTCGATCTTGACCGTCCCCTCGGATTCCAGGTTGGTTCCGGCCGAATCGGGGATGACCAGGGCGGCGCGGATGACCCGGCTCCGGACGGCGTCCTCAACCCCGGTGTTCGGGTCGAGGTCAATTACGCGCAGGGTGGGATCGGACTCGATTTCTTCGAGCAGGGCCGGGAGCTGCAGGGACCCGATGGCGGCCACATCGAGAACCTCGGCCTGGTCGCGGGTGGTCTTCTGTCCGACAAAGAAGCCCATGACTGCAAGAAGAAGCGGTGTGATCAGGAGAGGCGAGACGATGACGGAGAGGAGGACTCGGCGATCACGAAAGGTCTCCTTCATCTCCTTGAAGAAGACGATGCGGGCACGTGAGGGATTGGGCTCTTTCATGGTTGAAGAGCCCCGGGAGCGGGTTGCCCGGAGCCCGCCTCGGCCCCGACGACGCTCAGGAATACCGCCTCAAGCGCCTGGCGCCCCGTGCGGTCCCGGAGTTCCGCGAGGGTTCCCTGCCCGGCCAGGCGTCCGTTGTGGATGATGGCGATTTCATCGCAAAGACGCTCAACCTCGCTCATGACGTGCGTGGAGAAAAGGACGGTGCGGCCGTCGTCGCGGCAGCGTTCGATGAACTGCATGATGGTTCGGGAAGACATGATATCGAGCCCGCTGGTCGGCTCGTCGAAGATCATGACGGGCGGGGCGTGGACGATGGAGCGGGCGATGGAAACCCGCTGGCGTTGCCCGGTGGAGAGCTGATCGCAGCGTCCCTTGGCAAAGGTTTCCATCTCCAGGAGACCGATCAACTCATCGATTCGCTCCTGAAGAGCCCGGCCCGACATGCCGTTGAGTTGACCGAAGTAGGCAAGCATCTCCCGCACGGTCAGGCGGCCGTAGAGGCCGGTGGTCCCGGAAAGAAAGCCGATACGCGAACGGACCCGTTCGGGTTCCCCGATCAGATCAAAGCCGTCGACCCGTCCACCGCCCGAGGTCGGTTCAATCAGAGTCGCCAGGAGCCGAAGGGTGGTGGTCTTGCCGGCACCATTGGCGCCGAGGAGTCCGAAAATCCGGCCGGGTCGGCAGGTGAAGGATATGCCGTCGACCGCGCGGATCTCTCCCCGGCGGCGGTCGCGAAAGACCTTGGTCAGGTTGTTCAGCTCAATCATGGGCGGTCTGTCTTCTGGACGGGCCGCCTCAACGACCGCCGGATCCCGTAAATCATCAGGGCGATCGGGGCGAGGAACCAGCAGATGAACAGTTCGGCAGGTATGTGGAAGCCCCGCCGGCGGGCGTCTTCATAGAGGCGCATGCCGACAAAGAGGTCGGTGATCATGAGGTGGGACCAGAGCACGAGGAAGGCAATCGGATGAATGACAAAACGCCGCACCTCCCTCATGGAAGCCCGTTCGGGAGTATGAGGCAGACCGTAGGTGAAGAGAAGGTAGACGAAGTAGAGATAGACAACTCCAAGCAAGGCGGGAAGCACGAAGGGCGAGGCGAGGCGGCGGGTGATCCGGTTGTCGGGCAGGAGAATGAGCATGATCCAGACCGGGCCCGGAATCAGGCTGATGATCCAGAACGCCTCGTTGAATTGGCGGGCGCCGAGGTTATCAAGCATCCATTGCGACATGATTCTGGTCTTTTATCGGTTCCGACAGGGTCGAAACTGAGGCCTGGGCGTCGATGATCAAGCGCTTCCTTCAATCGGATCGATTGCGGAAGCGCAACCTTGGGGGATGATTGCCGGGGAAGCCTGCTGAATAGCGTTGTCGGCACGGAAGCGTCGCTTCATGCTTCCACCATGTCATCACAGAAGCTGCCGATTCCCGTTATGGTTCTGTTTGCCTTGTTTTTCTGGCTCTCGGCCATTGTGCTGAATGTCGTGGCAGCGAGGGTTGAGAATGGCGAGATTGTCCGGATTTTTGCCCTCGTGGATGCCGTGGCGGCGGCCGTCATCACCGTCGTGATTCTGGTTCGGACGATGAAGGGCTCGCGCTGACCCCGGTCCGTCGACCGGGACCGGAACCGGCGGGGGGAGGAAAAGAGGTTGTCGTCCATCGGGGATTGACACAACGTCACTCTCCCACGTTCAAGTGGGCTCCTGGAATGAGTCTGAAAACACCACCAACCTCCGTTCTTGACGGATCCGGTATCCGGGTCGCCATCGTCGCAGCGCGCTTCAATCAGGATCTGGTTGACCGGCTCCTTGAGCGTACCCTGAAAGGATTGGCTGAAGCGGGAGTCGCCGAAGAGGGGATCGAGTTGGTCCGCGTTCCGGGGTCCAACGAAGTTCCGGTCGCCGTCCAGTACCTGGCGATGAGCGACCGGTTTGATGCCTGCATCGGGCTGGGCCTGATCATCCGGGGCGAGACCCTGCACTATGAGATCATCGCCCATGGAAGCAGCCGGGCTCTTCAGGAGGTCGCCCTCAACACCGGTGTCCCGGTCATCAACGGGATCATCGTGGCCGAGAATGAGGGCCAGGCGGTCGAACGCTGCGGGGGCAAATTCGACCGCGGCCGGGAGTTTGCCATGGCTGCGGTGGAAATGGGCGCGCTCGCTAGGAAATTCGCCGGGAATCGATCATGAGCCAGTTCGCCCAGCGCAAGGATGGGCGCCGCGCCGCCGTCCAGTACCTCTATGCCTGGTCGATCAATTCGCCGGGAGATCTGAACGAGGACCTGACCTATTTCTTCGAGGGACTCGGGCAGCCACGCGACCACTACGCTTTCGGAGAGGAGTTGATCCACGGTTGTATTGAACATTTGGATACAATAGACCTTAAGATCCGCGAATTGGCCAGGAATTGGGATTTTTCCCGGATCGCCAAGATGGACCTGGCCATCCTCCGGGTGGCGATTTTTGAGATGCTCTTCCGCAAGGATATCCCGCCGGTCGTTTCGATCAATGAGGCGATCGATCTGGGCAAGGAGTTCTCCAGCGTCGATTCGAAACGGTTCATCAACGGACTCCTCGATCGGGTCAAGGAGCAGTTGCCCCGTCCCTCCCGCGAGGCGGTCAACGAATAGGCGGGCTGCTCCCCGTTGCCTGTGCCCGGACATGCTTTCGCTCTTTCGGAAATTCAAGGACGGACTGGCCCGCTCGACCCGGGATCTGCTTGACAGGACGGGCGGGCTCTTCCGGCTGAAGAAGCTGGATGCCTCCTCGATCGATACCCTCGAAGAGGCGCTCTACTCGGCCGACTTCGGAGTGGAGACGACGGACGAGATCATTGCAGAGATCCGTTCAGCCTATCGGAAGGACCGTGATCTGCACGGTCGGGATGTGGCGGAGATCGGCGCCCGGGTTCTGACCCGGGTCCTCGAGGGTTCGGAGGGGGCCATGGTTCCCGCCGAATCGGGGCCGACGGTGGTCTGCATGGTCGGTGTCAACGGATCGGGCAAGACGACGACCGCGGCGAAGCTTGGCTACGACCTCAAGGTAGACGGACAGAGGATTCTTCTGGCGGCCTGCGATACCTTTCGGGCGGCGGCCACCGAGCAGTTGAAGAGCTGGGCGGATCGTCTGCAACTGGACATCGTGGCCGGTCAACATGGCGCAGATGCCGCCGCCGTCGCTTTTGACGCCTGGCAGGCGGCCCGGAGTCGCGGATGCGACACCCTGATCGTGGATACCGCGGGCCGGCTTCATACCAAGACGAACCTGATGGAGGAGCTGGCCAAGATCAAACGTGTCCTCCAGAAGCAGGATCCCAGGGCGCCCCATTACTCCCTTCTGGTCGTCGATGCCAACCTGGGCGGCAATTCGATCGAGCAGGCCCGGATTTTCCACAAGAGTTTCGGACTCGATGGCCTGATCGTCACGAAACTTGACGGGACCAGCCGGGGCGGCGCACTCGTGGGAATCTACCGGGAGCTCGGTCTGCCCATCTTCTTCACCGGTCTGGGTGAACAGCCGGAGGACCTCCAGCCCTTCTCGATCCACCATTACGTCAATGCCATCTTCGGACTCGAGTAGAAGGGGTCAGGCCGCTTTTTATATATGATTCGCTCCGAATCATATATAAAAAGCGGCCTGACCCCTTCGGTGGATGTCTTCTGGATCCTGACCACCCAGTGGAGGGGGCAGTCGATCGGATGGGCCGGTGATCCCAATACCCGGACGCCGCACCTCGACCGGGCAGCCCGGGCGGGAGTGATCATCGAGCAGGCGGTGGCCAACCATCCCTTCGGCCCCTTCTCACGGGCATCCATCCTGACCGGTCGACCGACCGATGAAGTGGGGGTCAGTGATTACTTCGATCCTTTGCCGGCTGACTGTCCGACCGTGGCTCACGCCTTTTCCCGTGCCGGTTACGAGACCGCCTGGTTTGGCAAGTGGCACCTCGGTCCGAAGCTGAGGGGTCCGCCTCCGGTTGGTGAGGTGCATGCCCGGCAGCCGATCCCTCCTGATCGACGCGGCGGCTTCGGGTGGTGGGAAGGATTTGAGGGCGGCTTTCTGAATCGTGATCCCTGGCTGCACGGTTCCGGGTGGAGGGAGCCGACCCAGGTTCGGGGTTACCAGTCGGACATCCTGGTTGACCGGCTCCTCCGCTATCTTGAGGCCCGGACCAGTGAGTCACCCCTCTTCTCGGTGCTCAGCCTGGAACCGCCCCATCCGCCTTACGATGGGCTTCCGGACGACATCATCATCCCTGATCCCGCTGGCATCATTCTGAGAGAAAACGTGCCGGTCGGCGGAGAGGTTGAGCAGCGTGCCCGGCGCGAATACGCGGCCTATTGCGGACAGATCGAGGCAACAGATCGTGCCCTGGGCCGGCTCCTCGATCGACTGGAAGACCGGGACCGGCCCTATCTGCTGGTATTCACCTCGGTTCATGGGGATATGCACGGATCCCTCGGGCTCTTTCGAAAGGGGTGGCCGCATGAAGAGTCGATCCGGGTCCCGCTCCTTTTCCTGAGCCCGGGACGCCTGAAGCCGGCCCAACGGGCCGATGGCGTATTCGGCCTGATCGACCTCGGGGCCACCAGTCTGGGACTGATCGGGTCCCAGGGTGCTCCGGAGGTGGGGGGCAGGGATCAATCGGGTTGGCTCCGCGGGGAATGTGCAGGTCCCACCGAGACGTTCATCCGCATGCCTTCGGTTCCGCCTTTCCCGCCCAATTGCCCGAAAGCTTGGTCAGGCATCCGGGGGATGGGTCGAACGACCGTCTGGAACAGCGACGGGTCGCCCTGGCTGGATCTGGATCAACGGGGTCAGTCTTGATCAACGGGGTCAGGCCGCTTTTATCTATGGTCTGATTCGAATCAGATCATAGATAAAAGCGGCCTGACCCCTTCAGGGATTTGCGAAGGGTCGGGTGTTTTCCGATCCGCCGATTGAAATGCCCATTTTCGGGTTGCTCAAGGTGCCGGTCATCTTGACTTCGAATACGTAGGAAAAGGGATTGAGAACCGTATCCAGAAGGGAGAAGACCGGCATCCTGCCTCGGTCGAAAGGGTAGAACCGGGCTTGGAAGTCGACCCCTCCGGTTGGGATGTCGTAGCTTCCGGCGCCCTTGATGGCAGCCAAAGGTCCGTTGATCCCGAGGTTCGGGAAGTAGACCTCGTTGCGATCGACCCGGAAATCGGTGTGTGCCTCGGTGAAGCGGAGGGTGCTGAAACGGAACATGGTCGACTGGAGGGCGGCGGAGAGGACCCCGAAAAGGTGGATTCTACCGAGTTCCGCTTCCGTGATGTCGAGTCGGCCCTCTCCAAGGTAGCTGCTGAAATCCCCGAGTTCGCCCTCGGCTTGGAGGGATAGATTGAGAATGCCGCCCGGATTGCGGTCCTCGAACCGCTTTTCGGGGTTCTCGTCCCTGGCCGGCTCATTGCGGTCGAGAAAGTCGCCGAACCGGGTGATCGCTTCCTGAAAACCGGCCCCGTTGAGTGAAGCATCGAAAGTGAGGCGGCCCTCGTCCACCAGGGCGTTACCCGTTAGGGTCCCCCCGGCATAGCCAGCCCGGATCGAGGGGAGTTCGACCCTCTTGTTCAGGATGCGGACATTTTCGGCCCGGAGGCTGTCGAGCGGGAATTCCTCGTAGACGAAGGAATGCTCGGTCTCGATATCCAGGTCGATGTCGGTATTCCAGACCTCGCCCGTCCGGAGGATGGATCCGCGAAAATCCACTTCAGGTGGAATCTCGTATCCATAGGGAGCGAGCATCTCGATTCCGCCTGGGCCGAAGATGGCCGCGGCTTTCTTCAGGTCGATGGTGGAGTGGGCGGTAAAGTGCTGTTCGATCGGGAGTCGTTGACCCGCTTCGTAGAGGAGTTGGAACTCCCCTTCGATCCGGCCTTCGGGCCTTTGACCGATGGCGTCGAAGATATCGAAATAGTGGGGGCGGATGAAAATCTTCGTCCGCAGATGATCGAAGCGGGTGCTCTTCAGGGCCAGATCGTCCGCGGCCACCTCGCCGGTGACGAGGGTCTGCCGGATCCCGAACCAATTGCCATGGATGCTCAGGTCGCAGACGCCACCCTGGGCCGGCACCTCAAAGTCTTTCCAGAAGGCTTCCCACCAAGGTCCGAACCAGCCAGAAATCGCAATGGGGCGCATGGAACCGCGAATGAGGAAACGGTAATCACGGGTGGCAAAGGTGTCGGAGTAGCTCATGGACGCACGGGTTTGTCCCTGTCGGATCTCGATCGAATCGACATTGACACCGGTCGGGGTCACTCGGCCGCGGGCGTAGGCCGTGTCAAGAAGAACTCCCCGGGCCAACAGGTCGGCTGCCATGACTTCAAAGCGGGCCTCCGTCCACTTCCAGCCCGGCCCGAGGTCGACCCCGGCGCGGTAGACAGGCCTCCCGGAAAGATCGGCGTAGTAGGTGATGTCGGAACCGATGACCGCGCTTCCGAGATGGAGCCAGTCCGCCCCGGCACGCCCGGAAATCGCGAGGGTCGCCCGGCCCTGGGCGAGATCCACCCATCCGTTGAGGTCGACGGCTTCCTGTCCGAGACGGGTCGAGCCGTAGAAGGCGATGGGGCTGCCTGGAACGGGCTGGGTCGAGAGGATGGTGTCATGGAGGGTCGCCCCGTGGCCGCTGACCCGGCCGAGCGTGATTTCCAGCTGCGAAGGATAAGGCTTCCCGCGAGTGGGCAGGCCATCCCAGACCGCGTGGAACGAGGCGGAATCAGCCTGGGCCAGTCCTGGCTTCTCCGCCTGGTCGACGGTCCCCTCGGCCCGAATGGACCGGATGATTCCCCGGTGGGTGGTCAGGCCGATCGAGGCCTTGAGTTTCCGGAGCGCGATTCCGTCGGGGGTGCGGTAGCCGTCGGCCATCAGATCGACCAAGGCTTCGTAGCCCTCCTCGCGATTGGGGGCGAAATGAATCCGGATGGTCGGGTTCTCGAATTCCGTAATCATATCCTGGATACGAAGTATCCCGGGGATCTGCCCGATGAGCTGGGCGATGACGGTCCCTAGACCCGGGCGGGGACCGGCGGCGGGCCTGGATTCGGGCAGCTGGAGGGAGCCGGTGGCGTAGGCCCGGACCTGGCCGGCGTTGAAGCTGAGCTGGTCGATGACGACCCCGCCGCCGGCCAGCCGGGCGGAGCCGGAGAGGTTGCTGAGGACCTCGCCGGCCCGGCCCGAGGGGGACAGAACGGAGGGTGCGAGAAGCCGACCGTTGGAGATCTTGATGTCCGAGGCTTGGATGCGGCCGAAGAGCAGGGAGTAGAGGTCAATCCGGACAAGGGCCTGATCGATCAGGGCGAGCGGTTCCTCGTATGAGCTGGAGAAGAGCTGGATACCCTTCAGAAGGATCCGTCCTCCGGAATCGAACTCGACCGTCTCGATGCGCTGGCCGAGACCCTCGGCGGCGAGGTTGGCCTCGAGCGCCATGATGACAAACCGGGGGACAGGGACGGAACTGGAGAATATCGTGAACAGGAGCGATCCGGCGGCGACCAGAAGGATGCCGTTGACCAGGTAGGCAACGAGGAAACCGCAGTGGGATAGGGTGCGACCGCAAGTCCACCAGAAAACGTGCTTTCCGGGTCGCTTCTCCTGTGGCATGAAGGGAACCTCTTGTCCGCTGCGCCTGCGGGGCCTCAGGAATTCCCCTCGGTCGGATCGTCCGGCAGCGGTGTTTCCATCGATTGGTCCGGCGGGGTCGCATCCGGGACTGCGGTGTCCCCGGCCTCCCGGTCCGGTGCGGTCGGCGCCGCGACCGGGGATCCTTCAACTGGTTCAGCCGGTTTCCCATCGGCTGGCGGCGGTTCGGTCTCCGGAGGTTCACCGGGATCGTGGCGGTCGAAGACGAGAACGCCGAAGGCGTCGGCAAATCCCTGCTCGGCTTCAAAGAGAAGCCCGAGGTCGGGTGCTCCGGCCAGGAGGGTGGATCCACCGCTGACTTCGGCGAGATAGAGGCGGTAGGGGGTGGAGGACCCGGCGGACCCGCCGGCCAGGACGATGGTTGCCTCGAGCAGGTAGGTCCACGGGCGTTGCTCTCCGCCGATCAGGACGTAGGGCGTGAATTCGCTGGCCACGAAGACCTTCGAGCGGAGATTGCGCAGACTCATGACGAGGGCTTCGGCGGCAGAGCGGGTCTCCTGCGGCAGGGTGGCCAGGCTGGCCGCCCAGCTGGCCTCCGGGGAGGTTAGGGCGGCGGCAAAGGCGACGTCATTGGTCCCGAAGCGGCTGATCTTCAAGGCAGTGATCCGGGCACCTTCCGGAAGATTGAGGAGGGATCGGTCGCGGTAGCTGACCGGTCGACTTCTGAGGTCGCGCAGGATATCGCTGCGGATCAGGTAGACAAAGGGGGCGCCTTCCTTCTTGGCGTAGAGGTGGTCGGTGTCGGTTCCCTCAAAGGCGCCCAGCAGGAGGGCCTCGGTAATGGATTCCGGGGCGGGTGCCCCCGCTGTTTCCTTACCGGAAGACCGGGCCGGTCGCGCCCGGACTTCGACCGTCCAGAGGGGGACCGACAATCCAAACCGTTCAAGGTCGGCGGCCGAGGGGGCGTCGCTGACAAAGCCGGATTCGGGTATGGCCTGAACCCAGAGAAGGGAGTCAACGAGTCGCTGGATGGTTTCCTGATCACCCGGAAGCGTCCGGAGGATCTGGTCGGTTCCCCGTGAAACGACCTGCCAGACACCATTCTCAAGTTTTTGCAGGGTGACCGGCTCGTCGCTTCCGCGAGTGATGACAATCGATTGCAGGCGATCGGCCTCGAGGGATAGCAGTCGGCGCTCGCGCAGGGCCACCTGGGCGGTTCGCAGAGTATTCAGGAACGGAATCTCAACGGTGAAGACCGTCGGATTATCCTCCTTCTTGGCGTAGAATTCATCGACTCCTCCATCCGGAACCGGATTGCCGACAAGAACGGATTGGCGGGTAGTGCCGCCTTCCACGGTCAGACGCAGGTCGGGATTGACGAGACCGAGGAGATTGAGGTCTCCGCTTCCTTCTCCAACGAAGGATTTGACCTTCAGATCGACAATCTGTCCGAGAGTGGTCTCGACGGCCGCCCGGTCGGCCCGGGCCAGGATCGGAGTCTCGAAGATCCAGGCATCCGCGCGCCGGGTCAGACGGATCCGGAGGTTGCCGGCCGAGCGGATCTGCAGGTTCCACGATTGAATCTCGAAGACCGGGGTGGAGAAGACGGCGTTGCTGCGAAGGTTTTCGAAGCTGATGCTCAGGCTGTCGAGGAGGGATCGGTTGACGACGTGGATCCGTTCTCCATCGGGCGCGAGCATGTAGAGGCGGTTGCCGATATCGGTGACCCTTCCGACCTTGAGGTCCCGGGTCTGTCCGGCCGCCGTACGGTAGGTCAGGATGATTTCCGGAGGATCAAGCCCGAAATCGGCGAGGCTCTGTCCGCTGCTCCGGATATCGGCCACGGGAAAGCTGGTCTCCCGTTCGAGGAACTGAAGCTGGCTGAGGATGCGGTTGATGGCGAAGGGGTTGGCCGGCCAATGGACCGGGCGGGTCAGTTCCCAGGAACCGTTGACTTTCTCCAGTTCGGGACCGCTCCCTCCATTCGGGGTGGTGATGCGCAGGTAACCGATTTCGGCGGCCTCGGCCCCGAGGATCTGGAGGCGATTCTCGTCGAAGCGTCGCTCCGCATCCCACTCCGGCTCGATATAGACAATGAAAAGGCCGAGGGTGGCCACGAGGAGGAGCAGAAAGAGTGTGATCTTTGTGCGCATGGGAATCAGTTGCGGCGCCGCAGCAGGACAATGACACCGAAGAGAGCAACGAGAAGCGGAGGGGCCAGTTGAATCCCGAGTCGGGTGTAGGTCAATTGCTGCTGGCTGATCATCAGCTGCAGCTTCTCGGTATTGCGAATCGGTATGTTGAGCAGTTCCTCCCGTCCAAGTGCCCAGGTGATGGTGTTGAGGACCAGAGTGAGGTTGCCGAATGAGCCGATGCGATTGTTGGAAAGCAGGTCGGCGGTGCCCAGAACGATGAGACGGCCTCCGGGCAGACTGATGCCGAGACGGGAATCCACCCTTCGTTCGGCGACCGCGCCAAGCTTGATCGGTCCCCGCAGGTCGACGTTCGGGTCGAAGGCAATCGTGTTCTGGCCGAAATAATTGCGTTCTCCCCAGGAGGCGTCCGAGGTGGCGAGCAGCTCGGTCACGGTCAGGGAGTCGTCGAGCGGCCGTCCGGGGTCGGCTCGAACCGAACGGGCCGGGCCGGAAAGGACGGGGATCTTGTTTTCAACCAGAACCTGGGTGGCCGGATGCTCGGCCAGCCGTCGGACGAGGAGATCGCCTCCTTCGACGCGGTAATTGGGATCCGCTTCGATGACGAGGACGTCGTCGGCCAGTATGCCCCATTCAAAGAAGAGATCATCGAGCCCGTGGGGCTTGCCCGGATCGAGAATCACGAAGACCCGTCCGGCTCCGGCCGAGAGATACTGGCGGAGGGCCTGTTGTTCCACCGGCTGGAGGGCGGTCTGGGGTGAGACAATGCAGACAAGGGCGGCGTCCTCGGGCACCTGGCGGCTGGTGGCCAGTTCGATCTCGCGCATCTCGTAGTTGCGGACCCGGAGAGCGGCCTCGAGCTGGGACATGCCCCGCAGGGGGGAGACATCGTTCAGGCGCATCTCTCCGTGGCCGGTCAGGAAGTAGAGGATGGGTCGTTGATTACTGGATACGTCAAGAATGGCCGCCATGAAGGCCTTTTCGCCCTGGAAGAGGCTCGGTTTCCGATCCTCGGTCTTGTAAAGGTCGTTCGGAAACACCGCCTTGCGCTTTTCCCCGGCGAGGAAGAGGACCATGTTGGGTTCCTCAATTCCGAGGATTTCGGCCCGGCGGCGTTGTTGGTAGACGTTGAGGAATTCGACATCAATGCTGGCCGCCGGGTTGTTGCGGGTGGCGTAGGAAAACTCGCGGAGGACGGCGCGGACCTCGCGGTACATGCGCTCCATTTCGGGTTCGCCTTCCTCGTCGATCAGGGTGACGACCACCCGGACCGGTTCCTTGAGTTGCTTGAGGTAGGAAAGGGTCTCGGCAGAGAGGGAATAAACGCGCCCGCGGGTCAGGTCGGTGCGTTCGAAGTATTTCATCCCGAGGAAATTGAGACCGGCGAAGAGGATGATGATCAGGACGGACTGGAGCAGCAGGTTGACCAGCCGGGCAATGCGGTTGGCCTGGAACGACTCCATGGAATCCCGGTGCAGGTGCATGATCGGTCAGGCTCGCGATGAGCGGGTTTCCACTGCGACCACGGCGAAGAAGAGCAGGAGGACGGTCCCGGTCAGGTAGAGCACGAAGGGCCGGCTGTCGATCAGTCCGGCGGTGAAGTCCTCGCTGTGCTGAAAGACCTGGACGTAGTCGACGATCTGATCGAGCAGGGCCGACTTGATTTCGTCGTGGCGGGTGATCTCGATGCTGTAGCGGCCGATCACGAGGGTGAGAAAGACCAGGGCGAAGCCGAGGATGCCTGCGACCAGTTGGCTGCGCGTCAGGGCGCTGGCCAGGATTCCAAGGGCGATGAAGAGGGCGCCGCTGATCGCGATGAAGGTGTAGCCTCCGATGATCGGGCCGGGGTCGAGCAGTCGCGGCTCCTTCGCGAAAGTGTAGAGCACATACTGAAAGCTCAGGGTGGACCCCCAAAGGGCCATGTAGAAAAAGTAGGCGGCGAGAAACTTGGCGAGGACGATCTCGACCGAATTGACCGCCGTGGTCATGAGGGTTTCGATCGTTCCGAGCCGGCGTTCTTCGGCAATGCTCTTCATGGTGAAGAGAGGGACGAGGAAGAAGGCGGGCAGCCAGAAGAGCCGGATGAAGTCAGTCGACGGGGCGGTATCAGTCTGGGTGCGGATGAATTCCGCGAGGAGATCCTGGAAGATGAACCCCATGATCACGAGAAAGAGGAACGCGGCGATGTAGGTGCTGGGGCTGATCAGCAGGACCCGAAGCTCATGGCGAAGGAGGGTGAATAGAGTGCGCATGGTTCAGCTCCCGGTCTTCGTTCCGCTGCGGCGGGGTTCGACCGGATCATCGTGGGAAGGATCACCGTTGCGTTCCGGCAGGAGAGTATCCCAGCTCCGGCGGGTGGCGGCGAGAAAGACCTCCTCGAGTGTCGCCTTGCGTCGGTTGAGGGAGCGCAGCCGGAAGGCGGGATGCTGACCGAGCCGCTGGAGCAGGGTTTCGCCCCAGTCCTCAACGCCGTCTGCCCGGACCCGGGCGAGAAAGAAACCGTCGCGCCCGGGAGGTTCGTGGGATTCGAGGGCGAGGGAATTGTGCAGGCTGGCGAGTTCGGCCTGGAAGGCGGCGGGCTGTCCCTGGATCTCCACCTCGTAAATGGTCCGGTCGATGAATTTCTGCCGGAGCTGTTCAGGGCTGCCCTGGGCCACGATACGGCCTCCGTTGATGATCAGCACCCGGTCACAGGTCATCTCGATCTCCGGAAGAATATGGCTGGAGATCATCATGCTCATGCGGCCGCGAATGCTCTCGATCAATTCGCGGATCATGACGATCTGGTGTGGGTCGAGGCCGATGGTCGGTTCGTCCATGATGATCAGGTCGGGCTCGGCCAGGATGGCATCGGCGATTCCGACCCGTTGGCGGAAGCCCTTGGAGAGCCGGCCGATGATCCGCTTCTGTGCGCGTTTCAGATCGCAGAGTTCGAGCACCGCGTCGATCCGCTCGCGTCGACGCCGACCGTTCAGACCCTTGAGGCGTGCCCGCCAGCTGAGGTATTCACGGACACGGATATCCTCGGGCAGGGGGTTGTTCTCCGGCATGTAGCCGATTCGGCGCTTGGCTTCAGTGGGCCGTGCCGCGACCGGGATGCCACAGACCCGGACCACGCCGGAGGTGGCGGGTTGGAATCCGGTGAGGATCTTCATGGTGGTGCTCTTGCCCGCGCCATTGGGGCCGAGCAGTCCCACGATTTCACCGCGCCGGACCCAGAACGAGACATCGCTCACGGCCATCTTCCGGCCGTAGCGTTTGCAGAGGTGTTCGACTTCGACGGTCAGTTCGGATGATTCCACTTGAAGAGGTGACGGTAAGGGAAGGGCTTGCGGCAGTGAAACCTAAATCTCACGGGCTTTCGGGCGTCCATGAGCACTCATCGGGTGGAATCCGCGATTCTGAGGCAGGGTTCAACAGAAAAGCCCGGTGAAGCCCGCGGAGGGTCAGATCGGGAACGTGGATGGGCGCAGGAGTGGTCAGGCTGATCAGCAGATGGGCGGTTCCTCCGGTGACGATGACCTTGGGGTGTTTCATGCCCCGTGCGGCCAGATCGCGGCGGAGGGCCGCGATGAAGGCCTCGATCATGCCTCGGAAACCGAGGGCGCATCCGAGCTGCATGGCCTCGATCGTGCTTTTGCCGATCGCACCGACCGGATGGTCGTCGTTCTCAAGCATTGGCAGGAGAACCGTTCGGTCATGCAGGTAGTGTCGCATGAGACCGACACCCGGAGCAATGATTCCACCCTCAAATCCTCCGTCCGGGGTGATGACATCGCAGGTGACGGCGGTGCCGGCATCGACAATGATCGCGGGCGCGCCGTGCAGGAATTGAGCACCCGCGGCATTGGCCAGTCGGTCCGGCCCGATCGTTTCCGGAGCCGGGTAGGTGAGGGGCAATCCCAGCCCGGCCCTGTGGGTCAGGAGAAAACGGGGAAGTCCGGGTCGGATGGCGGCGAACGTCCGAAGAAGGTGAGGGTTCAGATCCGGCACAACCGAGCAACAGGCCAGACCCTCGATCGTCTCGGAATCCGGACCGGGGTGCTCAAGCAGCCGGGTCAGTGGATTCCGGTCGGATTCGAGTGCGCGCGAGGGCATCGAGTCCACCTTCAGGCTGCCATCGTCGACGACACATCCGAAATGGGTGTGGGTATTGCCGATGTCTACACAGAGCAGATTCATCGGGTCGACGGGGCCGCCGCGGCCAGAGTGGCGTCTCCGGCCAGGAAGGCACGCCGGGTGCCATCCGGAAACTCGAGCTCAAGGGCGCCCTGGGCATTGATTCCGCGGGCGACTCCCTGAAAACGCTCTTCGCCCTGTCGGAGGGTGACCGACCGGCCGCAGAGCAGGTCAAATCGTTCCCACAACTGGAAGAAGGTGTCCGAGTGTTGGTTGGCAATGAACGTATCGTAGGCCTTTACGATCCGGCCCAGCAGGGCAGCCGTCATTCGATTGATGTCGATTGATTGGCCGAGAACCTGTGAGAGGGAAATGGCGGTGGCCGCGAGGTCGGCCGGCCAGTCTGTCGGGCCGATATTGACATTCAGGCCGAGTCCGAAGACGACATCGCGGATCTGGTCGGAGTCGATGCGTGCCTCGGTCAGCATGCCTCCCAGTTTTCTTCCGTCGAAGAGGATATCATTGGGCCATTTCACGGAAGGGGCGAATCGGCCGAAGTTGCGGAGGGCTTCGCAGACGTTCACTCCCATCCACAGGGTGAAGGTCTGCATGCGGATTGGAGGAATCCTCGGTCGAAAGGCAAAACTGGCATAGAGATTGCCCCGGTCGGGGCTCGACCAGTTGCGCCCGAGTCGTCCGCGACCGCGGGTCTGACTGCGGGCGAGGACGACAAACGGCGTGACCGCGCCGGCGGCAAGCAGGCGCTCGGCCTCGCTGTTCGTGCTGTCGACCTCTTCGCGGAACTCGATGGTCGGAATGGACCGAAGGGAGCAATGGGCCTGGACGAGGAGCGGGTTGAGTTCCCGCGGTGCGTCAACCAGTCGGTAACCGCGCCGCCGAACCGCTTCGAAACGAAAACCCTGCTTCTTCAGGCCCTCCATCCGGGCCCAGATGCCGACTCGCGACATGGCCAGTTCCGCTCCGAGTTCATTGCCGGAGACAAAACCGTCACCGGCCTGGAGCATCCTTCGGACGATAAGAAGATCGGACGCGCTCATCGGGGTGTCCAATCCAACCCGATATCGACCCACCGGCTCTGATGGACGAGGGCTCCGCTCGAAATGAAGTCCAGCCCGAGATGGGCATAAGCGGGGATCGAGTCGAGGGTGATGCCGCCGCTGGCCTCGATCGCGGCCCGCCCCGCGATCAGGCGGACTGCCTGCCGGATGGCGGACGGCGTGAAATTGTCGAGGAGGATGATCTCGGGGAGGGCTTCCATGACGGCCGGGATCTGGTCGAGTGCATCCACTTCAACCTCGATCAAGAGGTCAGGGTTCCGGCGTCGGGCGGCCAGGATGGCATCGCGCAGGGCGCTGCCGGTGCCGCTGTCTCTTGCGGCCAGGTGATTGTCCTTGATCATGACCCGGTCGTAGAGCCCGAGACGGTGGTTCCAGCCTCCGCCCCTTGCCACCGCATACTTTTCGAGAGCCCGGTAGCCTGGCGTGGTCTTGCGGGTGTCGAGGATACGGGTGGGAGATTCCGCCAGCAGACGGGCGAACCTGGCGGTCTGGGTGGCGATTCCGCTGAGGTGTTGGAGGAAATTGAGGATGACTCTCTCGGCGGTGAGAAGCCGGGCGGCCGGCAGTGAGAATTGGCCGAGGGCATCGCCTGCCTCGACCGTATCACCATCCCGGCGCAAGGGGCGGAATCCCGTCGACTGTCCATAGCAGTCCAGGATCAACGGGACGAGAGGCAATCCGCAGACGACCATCGGCTGGCGGGCCACGAGTCGGGCCCGACCGGCCGTGGCCGGCGCAATCAGGCTCCGGGTGGTCACGTCGCCCCGGTGGGCGGCGGACCGGCGGAAACCCGAACCGGACAGATCCTCGCGACGGGCGAGGCTGATCAGGGTTCGAAGGGCTGAAGGCTCGAGATCGGACCACGATATCTGCTCGCACCGGGGGAGACTGGATGTTAGCCGTTTCCTTTTCATCTCGAGACGTTTGAAGATCAATGAACAGGATAGAGGCATTCCACAGCAGTGTTGCAAGCGAAGAGGCACCCCCCGCAGGGTATACACCGGCCATTCAGGCACTCTGGTGGGACGCCAGGGGCGATTGGCACCGCGCCCATGAAGCCACCCAGGAAGATTCCGGTCAGGCGGTGTCCTGGGTTCATGCCTTCCTGCATCGCAAGGAAGGGGACCTGTCCAATGCCGGTTACTGGTATGCCAGGGCGGGACGGGTGGCTGCCTCGGGCTCCCTCGATGCGGAAAGAGATGCAATCCTCGCAGAATTGCTGGGCTGAGGTCCGGCCTTACTCGACCGTTCCCACGGTTTCCTTGATGGAACCGCAGTGCAGCATGGCGGCCCCGTAGTAAGGATTGGCCACCTCCGGCTTGGTCTGGATCCAGTCGGCCTTGGCCATCGGGCAGGTCATCACATAGTGACCGGGGATCCATTGGGCCAGGCGGATGACCTGTTTGGAGATGTCCCGAAAGATGATCCGTGCCTCATCGATCGTCCGGGAGCGTTCGAGGTCTGCCACCCGGCGGTCGAGGTCCTCTTCGCCGAGGCATTCCGCCCAGAGTCCAAGGTCCTCGGCCCCGTCAATCGCCCCCTTCAGATCGTCCGCCGCCAGGGCCACGGCGATTTTCTCGTAGGACGGAATGAGGTCGGCGCAGGCCTCCTTGCAGCAGGTCCCCTGGGGCACCGCCGATCCGACGTCTTCCGCAAAACCGGCGCAGGTGAAGAGAAACACGGGGAGGAGGAGGAGGCGTGCGATTTTCATGCGGGTGTCTGGGACATCAGCGGATCTGTCCGGTTCCGCGGATGACATACTTGTAGCTGCAGAGTTCGGTCAGGCCCATCGGCCCGCGGGCATGGAGCTTGTCGGTCGAGATCCCGATCTCGGCGCCGAGGCCGAACTCGAATCCGTCGGTGAAACGGGTGCTGGCATTCCAGTAGACGGTGGCGGAGTCGACGCCGGCAAGGAATCGGTCGGCCCGGCTTTCATCCCGGGTGATGATGGCGTCGCTGTGGGCGGAGCCAAAGGTGTTGATGTCGCGGATGGCGGCGTCGAGAGACGGGACCACCCGGACAGCGAGGATCAGGTCGAGGTATTCTTCACTCCAGTCGGCCTCGGTGGCCGGCTGAAAATCGATCTGGTGTGCCTCAAGGATGGCGGCTGCGGCCGGGTCGACCCGGAGTTGAACCGCGTGTCGACGAAGGGAGCGGGCCAGGCCGGGCAGGAGGGTGGAAGCCACCCCGGCGTGGATGAAAAGGTTTTCTGCCGCGTTGCAGACGGAGGGACGCTGACACTTGGCGTTGATGACAATTGCCTCGGCCATGGCCGGATCGGCCTCCCGATCGACGTAGACGGTGCATACGCCCTTGTAGTGTTTGATCACCGGGATGGTCGAGGTTTCGGCCACAAAGCGGATGAGCCCCTCGCCGCCCCGCGGGATGATGCAATTGACCAGGCTGTCCAGTTTCAGCAGGGTCAGGAGGGCATTGCGGTCGGTCGTCGGGATGAGTTGAATGGCCGCTTCGGGCAGGTTGGAATCCCTGAGTGCCTGTCGGATCAGGCCGGCCAGGGCCTGGTTGGTGTGGAACGCTTCCTTTCCGCCGCGAAGGATGGCGGCGTTGCCGGATTTGAGGCAGAGGATGGAGCAATCGACGGTCACATTGGGGCGCGACTCGTAGATGATGCCGATGACTCCGATGGGAACGCGGACCTTTTGGATCTCAATCCCGTTCGGTCGGACCGTTTTCTCGATTTCCAGGCCCACCGGGTCGGGCAGATCGCGAACCTCGCGGGTGCCTTCGGCCATGGCTTTGATCCGGGCATCGGTCAGGCGAAGACGGTCGAGGAGTGCGCCGGTCAGTCCGGCGGCTTCACCGGCTTCAAGATCCCTGGCGTTTTCAGACTGGAGGATTGCCACCGAAGATTCCACCAGATCGGCCAGACGGCTGAGAAAGGCGTTCTTGGACGCGGTCGACGCGGTGGCCAGGCGGAGGGATGCCTCCCTCGCCCGGCCGGCCATGGCACGGACCATCTGGTCCAATTCGGTATCAATCGCGGTCGTCACGGCTCAAACCAAGGCCGGGATCGCCGAATATTCAAGAAATACCGCAGTTGCTTGATCCGCCGGTTCCCCCTTGCTATCGTCGGAATCTGCATTTCCGTTGAGCGGTTTTTCCTTTCCATGCCGAGCCTGAGATTACTGACCCTGAATATCGCCCACGGACGCGGACTGTCCCTCTATCAGGGGTTTCACTCTCTCAAGTACATTCACCGCAACCTCGACCGAATTGCGCACCTTCTGCGTCGCCTGCGGCCGGATATCGTGGCCCTGCAGGAAGTGGATGAGAGTTCCCATTGGAACAAGCACATCAATCTCCTCAGTTACCTCCAGGAAAACGCCGCTTATTCGCACGCCTTTCTCGGCGTGCATAATCGTCGCGGGGGGGAGAAGGAGCTGGCTTACGGGAATGCCATCCTGTCCCACCACAAGATCCACTCGACCGAGGCCATACCATTCGGAACCAAGACCCTCGGGGAGAAGGGCTACGTCTTCGCCCAGGTGGAGGTGGGGCAGAGGGTGATCCCCGTGATCAACCTGCACCTCGACTACCGATCAAGGCGGATCCGCACCGAGCAGGTTGAACGCATCATTGAGGATCTGGACGAACGGTCGCGACACCTCGAGGGATCCCAGCGGATGGCGCCGATCATCTTCGGCGATTTCAACTCCTCTTCGAAACGCGCGCGGGATGCCGTCCAACACCTTCTCTCCCATGTCCGCAAGCATACCCACTACCAGATTCATCCGGAGGGAGGGCGGACGTTTCCCGCTCATTTTCCGCGTTGGGGTTTCGATTTTTTCTTTGTCCCGCCGGAATATGAAGTGACCAGTTGCCGGGTCATCCGCAGCTATGTCTCCGACCACCGTCCGGTGCTGATGCAGATCCGTCTGCCGGACTCCGCGGCGGCGGGAATCAATGGCGATTCGGCGGTTGCCGGGGCGGGCGTCGAACCCGGCGGGCCGGTCAATCCAGCCTGATCAGCCGGAGCAGATCGGCGGAACGGGCATCGATCTCGGCCCGGCCCGCCGCTTCCAGACGGTCGCAGGAAAACGACTCGACGGTGAGACTGGCGGTGGCGGTGGCCTGAATCAGGGCGCGTTTGAGCGCGGCGAAGCCGGTCGCTCCCTGTGCGGCCAGACTGCCGACGAGCGCACCGAGATAAGAGTCACCCGCGCCGGTCGGATCTTCGACCCGGGTGACGGGATAGGCGGGGAGCATGAAAAGCCCGTCCGAATGGAAGAGAACGGAGCCGTGTTCACCCTTCTTGATCACGATGGTCTTCGGCCCCAACCCCTTCAGGCGTCTTCCGGCCAGAATCAGATTGGACTCCCCCGTCAACATCCGGGCCTCATCGTCATTGACCACAAACAGGTCGAGGCGGGGCAGGAGGCGGTCGAGGTCACTCCGGGAGATATCGATCCACAGGTTCATGGTATCGGCGGCCACGAAGGGGTGGCCGCTGATCTGATCGAGAACATTGTGCTGGAGCGCGGGGTGGATGTTTCCCAGCAGGACGTAGGGCGTCGACCGGTAGCTGTCGGGAAGGACCGGATTGAAGTGCTCAAAAACATTGAGGTCGGTCCGGGTCGTCTCGCGGGTGGCGAAATTCTCTCCGTAAACACCCGACCAGTAGAAGGTGGGCCCGGAGGGGTCCGTCTGGAGGCCGGTCAGGTCGATCGGATGGCGGCGCAAGCGCTCGAAGTGGGCTTCGGAAAAGTCGTTGCCGACCACACCGACCAGGTTGACGGGGGACTGGTAGCTGGCGGCGATCGACGCGTAGGTGGCCGACCCGCCGAGAACGCGGCCGCTTTCCGCAGTCGAAGTGGTGATATCGTCAAAGGCGACCGAGCCGACGATCAGAACAGGCGATTGGGTGGAGGCGCGCATGATGTTAGGGCAACAGGTTCTGGCAGGAACCCGGGGGTCTTGCCAAGCCTGGATCTGCGGAACGGTTTTCGGATAGCCGGCATTGCATTTGGTCCGGCCACTTCTTAACCCTTGAAAAGCGTGCCCAATCCGATCCAACCGTTGATGGAGAATCTGTCGGCCTACCCGTCCTGGCTGGTGGCCGCCTGCACCCTGATCGTGCTCACGGGGGTCTGCGCCTTTTTCTTCAAGGTCTTCCGCTTCGTCATCGTGACCGCCCTTGTTGTGGTCGGGTTGATTCTGACCGCTTATGTGACCCTGCGGCTGGCCGACTGAAGAAGGCTTCCGGCCAGAGTTTGCTTGTAAAGGCTTTTGGCCCCGGTTTAACACTCGCCGATGAAGTACATCTTCGTAACCGGCGGTGTGGTATCTTCCCTGGGCAAGGGGCTGACGGCAGCCGCACTGGGTGCGTTACTGGAGGAACGGGGCCTGACCGTTCGGATTCAGAAGTTCGATCCTTATCTGAATGTGGACCCCGGGACGATGAGTCCGTTTCAGCATGGCGAGGTGTACGTGCTCGATGACGGTGCTGAGACGGATCTTGATCTTGGTCATTATGAGCGCTTTACATCGGGACAACTCAGCCGGCTGAACAACCTGACCTCAGGCCAGATCTACGAGTCGGTCATCCAGAACGAGCGGCGCGGGGTCTATCTGGGCAAGACGGTTCAGGTGATTCCCCATGTGACCAACGAAATCAAGGAACGCCTTCGGCAGACTGGAGAGAATGTCGATGTGCTCATTACGGAGATTGGCGGAACAACCGGCGACATCGAGGGCCTGCCGTTCCTCGAAGCCATGAGGCAGTTCGCGCTCGAGGTCGGGCACGGCAACGTCCTCTTCATGCACGTGACCCTGATTCCGTATCTCAAGGCGGCGGGTGAGCTGAAGACCAAGCCCACCCAGCAGAGTGTCGCCAAGCTGCGCGAGATCGGCATACAGCCGGACATCCTGGTCTGCCGTTGCGATCACCCGCTGAGCAATGAGTTGCGGGAAAAACTCAGCCTCTTCTGTAACGTGCCGGTCCGGGCCGTCATCGAGGAGATGGACGTCGAGTCGTCGATCTATGAACTGCCCCTCATGCTCCAGCGCGAGAAGGTTGACGATCTCGTGGTTGAAGGACTTGGCCTGACCGCGCCGCCCAGCGGTCGCAATGTCTGGACGGATGTCGTGCGCCGTCTGAAATCCCCGGCCAACCGGGTCGAGATCGGGGTGGTCGGGAAGTACATCGAACTCCAGGATGCCTACAAATCGGTTTATGAATCCCTGACCCATGGAGGGATTGCCAACGATTGTGCGGTCAAGATCGTGCGGATTGATGCCGAAGCGCTGGAGGAGGAGAATGGTGGCGAGCGCTTCAAGGGCCTCGACGGCATACTGGTTCCGGGCGGGTTCGGTGATCGCGGAACGGAGGGCAAGATCGCGGCGGCCCGTTATGCACGGGAAAAGAAGGTTCCCTATTTCGGCCTCTGCCTGGGCCTGCAGATCGCGGTCATCGAGTTTGCCCGGCATATCCTCAAACTGGAGACGGCCAACAGCCTGGAGTTCGATCCCGAATCTTCGGACCCCGTCATCACCCTGATGGAGGAGCAGAAGCTGGTCGTCGACAAGGGGGCGACCATGCGGCTTGGCTCCTACGAGTGTGCGCTGGTTCCCGGCACCCTGTCGGCCAAGGCCTACGGGACCTCCTCCGTTCGTGAGCGCCATCGTCATCGCTACGAGGTGAACAACGACTATGTGGAGCGGCTGGAAGCGGCGGGCATGCGCGTGAGTGGACGCAATCCCAAGCGGAATCTGGTCGAGATCGTCGAGCTGGTTGACCATCCCTGGTTCGTTGCGGTTCAGTTTCATCCGGAATTCCAGTCCAAACCGAACCGGGCCCATCCTCTTTTTGCGGATTTCATCGCGGCGGCCATCCGCAGGAAGAACAATCGTTGACTGTCTGACATGCTTTACGATCCCTCCCGGCTTCTCGTCATCGCCGGTCCCTGCTCCCTCGAGACGCTCGAGGTCTGCCGGACGGTGGCCGGAAAGCTGCGCGAGATTGCCGAGCGCTTCCCTGAACTGCAGATCGTTTTCAAGGGCTCCTTCGACAAGGCCAATCGCACGTCCATCTCCGGGGCCCGCGGTCTCGGAATTGATGAGGGCCTGGCCATGCTGGCGCGGATGCGCTCGGAATTCGACCTGCCGGTTCTGACCGACGTGCACCTCCCGGATCAGGTTGCCCGGGTCGCGGAGGTCTGCAACGTGCTGCAGATTCCCGCCTTCCTATGCCGGCAGACGGATCTCCTCGTGGCCTGTGCACGGAGCGGATGTACGGTCAACGTGAAGAAGGGACAATTCCTTTCACCGCAGGAAATGGAGCATGTTGTTGCCAAACTGGTTGGTTCGGGAGCCGGGGAGATCTGGCAAACGGAGCGAGGGACGACTTTCGGCTATCAGAACCTGGTGGTCGATATGCGCTCGTTCCCGATACTGCATCGGTGGGGGGGGGCGGTGATCTTTGATGCGACCCACAGTGTTCAGTTGCCGGGAGCGGGAGGCGGCAGGAGCGGCGGGGAGCGGGAATTCGCGCCGACCCTGGCCCGGGCCGCCGTGGCGGCGGGGGCGGATGGCCTCTTCATTGAGACTCATCCGGATCCGGATCGTGCCCTTTCGGATGGACCCAATATGGTGCCACTGGATGAGTTGGAGCCCCTGCTGGTCACCTGTCTGGCCATCCGGCGGGCGGTTCAGACCGGATAGGATTTGACCGGGGCCGGTTCCGCTTCAATCCTAGGCAACTCCCGTCGGGGTCATTACCACTTTGTCTGCAGCATGCCAATCCGACCGATTCTCAGTCTTCCGGCCACTCCAAGGGTCCGTATTTGAAACAGCCTTCTGATGGATTCACTTCTGGTTGAAATTCCGGTCCCTTCGATGGGAGCCACCGTAAACGAGCTCACTGTCATCGATATCATGATCGAGGATGGGCAGGCCGTGAAGAAGGGCGAGCAGATCGCTGAACTCGAGAGCGACAAGTCTGTTTTTGAGTTCGAGTCGCCCTGTGATGGTGTCGTCCGGGCAGTCCTCTGTCGGGCGGGCGATATTGTCCCGAGCGGCGCGCCCTTTCTGCGCATCGAAACCTCCGATCTGAGTCTCCGCCATCTCGCCCTGTCCTCTGCCGGGCAGTCCGGTGGGAACGGAGCGGTAAGGAAGAGCTCGGGGCTGGCTTCGACTGACGGACCGACACCCGCGAATCTCCCCGTGCACCCGCATCCGTCAGCTCCCTCACCCAAGGCCGCCGCCCCGGCCGGTATCAAGTGGACCCCACGGGCGATCAAGTTGGCTACGGACGCGGGTCTGGATCCGGCAGGTATCATCGATATTGAGGGAACCGGTCCGGGTGGACGGGTTTCGGGCGACGATTTGACCCGTTATCTGGAGCGACAGCCCAAGGCGGAGGGGACCGCACCGGTCCCCTCCGCTGCGATCGCGGGAGCGACAGGGGACCAGACGGTCTGTGTGGCCGGAATCGGCTACGCTTTTCCCAGGCAGGTCCGCTCCAACCAGGAAATCCTGAAGGCATTTCCGGATATGACGGAGAAGGACTTCTTCAAGGTCACCGGCATCCGCCAGCGCTATGTCGCCGGTCCGGACGAGTCGGCGACCAGTCTTGCCGAGATGGCCGCCAACAATGCGCTGGAAATGGCCGGACTCAAGGCTTCGGACCTGGATGGGGTCATCGTGGCCACCCTGATTCCAGATCAGCCGGTTCCGAGTGCGGCCAGCGCTTTGGCCCGCCAGCTCGGCATCCGTTACGCCCTGGCCTTTGATGTGAACGCGGCCTGCTCCGGGTGGCTTTACGGGCTCGAGGTCGCGCGGGCCTTCATCCGGGCCGGGACGGCCAAGCGTCTGCTTGTAGCGACGGCCGAGCTCCTGTCCCGAATCACCAATCCGCGTGACCAGTCGACGGCCTTTCTCTTTGGCGATGGCGCCGGAGCGGCCATCGTCACGGACAGTCCGGCGGGACACCGTCTCAACCGGATGGGCTTGTCGGGTGATGCCGAACTCTACACCGCGATTCAGAGGCGGGGCGGCGGCGCCCGGCAGCCCGTTCCTCAACCGGGCGATAATCTGGATCAGTTCTACATCACCATGGATGGCGCAGTCGTCTTCAAGCATGCGGTCATCGCTTTCGGGACCATCATCGAGGACACGCTCAAGCGCCACAACCTGACGGTGGACGAAGTCGACTGGATTGTCCCGCACCAGGCGAACGAACGCATTCTCAAGGCGGTCAGCAAGCGGGTGAGCATCCCTTACGAGAAATTCGTTGTCACGATCGGCGAGTACGGAAACACATCGGCGGCCTCGGTTTCCATGGCGTTCGGCTGGGCGGCGGAGGAAGGGATCTTCAGTTCGGGCGACAAGATCATTTTCTGCAGTGTTGGTGCCGGTCTCACCTTTGCCGGTGGATTGCTGGTCTGGTAGGCGGCCGAAGCCGCGGCCGCTTTACTGCAACTCGTAGCTCAGAATGCTCAGGGCATAGACGGCGGCGGTTTCGCAGCGCAGGACGAGCGGACCGAGGGAAACCGGCTGAAAGGCGGCGCTTTTCGAGTTACCCATCTCGGCCGGGGTGAAATCCCCCTCGGGGCCAACCATCCAGACCATATTTTTGGGGGCTTGCGAATGCTCGAGCCGGTATTCGGCCAGCACGTCCCGGAGAATCCGCGCGCCCGGTTGCAGACTGGCGACGAGCCGGAGATCGAATTCCCTGGCTGAGGTTTCCATGAATTCGCGAGCGGTCTGGGGAGCGAGGATTTCCGGGAGAAAAGCATTCCCGCATTGCTTCGCCGCTTCGATTGTCGCGCTGCGCCACTTTGCGGTCTTGACCTCCTCGCGGTCCTTCTCGAGGTGAACTTCGGTCCGTTCGCTGTAAAGCGGGGCGATCCGGGCGACGCCAATCTCGGTCGCCTTGCGGACAATTGCGTCCATCGACTTGCCCTTGGGCACGGCCTGGGCCAGCGTGATCCGGTAGGGCAGGGGCTTGATCCGCTGGTGGAAGCGCACCTTCAGTACGGCCCTGCGGCGATCGGCTTCGACGCATGCGCAGATCCATTCGTTTCCCTTGCCGTCGAAGGCGACCACGGTGTCCCCGCTCTTGGCCCGATTGACCGAAATCAGATGGTGTGACTCATCGGGATCCAGTTCGATCGAGGTGGGTCCGAGTTCGTGAGGGCGGAAATAAGAGCGAAAATCCGGCATGAGCTCAAGAAACGGGGGCAGGCCGTCCGGAGGCAATCGAAAATCAGGAATCCGCAGGGTACGAAAAAGAGGCACCGCTTTTGGCGATGCCCCTTTTCCGACTTATCAAACTACAAACTAGAACTAAACCCTAATAGCTCTCTTGCGTGGGGATAGACGGGGGTGAAGGGCAAAACGTTCAAATTTTCTTTGGACGGTGAAAAAAAGTGCCTGCTGTCGCCACCCGGTCGACGGGTTATTCCTCGAGCCGGGGGCGTCCGGGTTGGAGACAGCCCCGTGAATCCGGTCGCCGAACCCGGAAAGAAAAAGAGGCACCGCTTTTGGCGGCGCCTCTCTTTCCGACTTATCAAACTACAAACTAGAACTAGAACAAAACCCTATTAGCTCTCTTGCGTGGGGATAGACGGGGGTGAAGGGCAAAACGTTCAAAAAAAGACCGCCCCCCTGATCGTGTCGCGCACATCCCCGGACACTTCCCGGAGGTTTGATTTCTGAAGTAGCTGATTTTCAGGAAGTAAATGGCCTTGCTAATAAGATGTGAAGGTTAAGGCGCCCCCGACGAAGCGCGGAATTTTCGTTGAGCGAGACATTTTTCTTCCCATTTGGATTGGATTGAAGTCGCATCATTTCTCCCTGGTAGGCCCGGATGGCGGAATTGGTAGACGCGCTAGACTCAAAATCTTGTTCCCTCTGGGAGTGTCGGTTCGATCCCGACTCCGGGTACCACAAGAGAAGCTCGAGGAAGACGTGATTGGGACTTGCCTTCCAGTCCGGCAACCCGTTCTTTCGTTGGCTTTGGCGGGCCGTAGCGTAGCCTGGTAGCGCGCTTGCATGGGGTGCAAGAGGTCGCGAGTTCGAATCTCGCCGGCCCGACCATTATTCCTGAAAACTATTGAGTCTCGGGGAGGATGGCCGGTATCGTAAAGGTATTGTGCAGAAAGCGGCCAAGAAAACGCCCACTGAAGTGCCCACTAGGTCGCCCATTGGGCGCCCACTAAAGGCTCCCCCTCGAGGCCTCTCGTTTGAGCACCGACCGAGTAACCCGCTTCCTTTCTTTGCCAGGTGGCGTGAACCGGGGGGGAAGAAGCGCTCAAAGGCCTTCGCAACGGAAAAGGAGCGCTGGGTATTTGTAGCGGCGTGGGAGAAGCGCAAGGAAACGTTTGGAAGGGCCGCCGTGGTAGCCAGGCCGGAGCAGGTTGAGACCTGGAGGCTCTTTAGCGAGATCACGGAAGGCGCGGACCCTTTGGAAGTTGCCAGGTGGTTCGTGAAGCATGGTCCCAGCGTTGGCGGTCAGATGAGGGTAGCGGACGCGATAAAGCGTTACCGGGAGACTGGCCGTCTGACTGGGCATGCATCCCTGCATCTCGATCGCCTCGAGGCCGCCTTTGGTAACACCCGTCTCGGTTCGCTGCAGACTTCAGACCTTGCAGAGTGGGTCGACTTCTTGGTTCATCCCAAGACCGGCGCGGCCGTAGCTGCCTGGACAAAGCGGCATCATTTTTGCACGGTCAAACGCTTTTTTGAAGTCTGCGTTCATGAGCGGTGGATGGATCGCAATCCGATGGAGACGCTCAAACCGCCACATAAGGACGAGGACGACATCTACGTGTTGCCCGTCAAGGACGCCGAGAAGCTATTCAATGCTGCCAGTAAGTCGATCGCTGTCGGTCGTCTAGCACTTGAGGCGTTCGCGGGGTTGAGGTATTCATCAGCAGCCAGGATCGCCAAGGCAGATCTGGATTTCAAAGAGTGTGGTGTCACCATGCAAGGCAAGAAGCACAAGAGCGGTCGGCGTCACTATGCTGAGGGTTTCCCTGGGAATCTGTGGCTTTGGCTTGAGGCTACCCCCGACCAGTGCTGGTCGTTGACCGAGCGGCAATATTTCGAGGAAAAGAGCCGTATCTTTCGTGCTGCGGGTTTGAAGCCCGAGGGAAAGGCCAAGACCGAAGAGGAGAGAGAGCAATTGGCCAGAATGCGTAACGTCTTGCGGCACAGTTTCGCATCATACCATGTCGCGCTGTTCGGCGATGCAGCCAAGACGGCCATCCTGCTTACCCATCGAAATCAGGCCATGCTCTATCAGCATTACCGGGGTCGGGCGACGAAGAGAGATGCAGTAGCGTATTTTGGTATAGTCCCTGGTTAACGCTCGCGACACAACTCGCGCGCTTTCCGTTTTTGGGATGAGTACTTCGATTCTGATCGCGGATTCGGTGGCAGAAGGGGCACCTCGCAAACTCTTGGTCCGAACGGTTGGCGCCACTCTTTGGACCTTTGGAGTCTCCGGTGCTCTACCTGATACGGTTCTGGAGATTGTTAAGGACGATCAGACAATAGCTGAGAACGACGATTGGAGTGATGCCGCAAATTCTGGTTTCATCTTCAACGTGTCTGCCGCGCTTGAAGCGTTAAGGTTGAAACCAGGAAGATTGGACTCTGACGTCCAGACTATCCTCTATCTCGGCGCCTATTCGTTCAGAGTAGGGGCAAAGGACGGTGCGACGGGTGTAGCTTTGGTTGGCATTTCCAAGGTTCTGTAGCAGTCTATAACGCGGATTCGCGATGGTCTTTCACCTATTGGCCAATGCATGGAAGCGTTTACGATGGTGTCCTAGGCTCTCACGGTGGGAATCGGTGAGGGGGATGGGTTGTTCCCAGGTCAACGCCTGCCGGGCGGCGGGGCTGAGCTTGGGTGAGAACTCGGGCTTTCCGTGGTCGTCGAAGGTGACGAGGGCGCGATCGAAGGCGGCGTCCCAAAGGGCAGAGAGAAGGAGGCCGTTGCGGACGTCCAGGCGCCGGGCATCGTCGGTGCAGTCGGCCCAGGGGATGATGTGGGAGGCACGGAGGAGTTCGGGGTCGGTGATGCCAGTGAGCGGGCAGCGACCCTGCCAGTATTCCATCAGGCTCTTGCGGAAGATGTCCTGGCCGATGCGTTGGATGACGAGGCGCTCGACCTCGGTGGTTTGGGGCAGTTTGGCGGTTTGCCGGTGAAAGGTCTTCAGCGGCGCGTCCGGGAGGCTGGTGGCCAGTTGGTAGAGGCGGGGCAGAATGGCGTAGAGGGCGGTGAGGGTCGGGAAGCTGAAGCGGTCGATCCCCGGACCGGTGATACCGGCGGATGGGAGGGCGAGTTCCGCGATTACACCCGGATGGTCGAGAGCCAGGAACCACGGACCTTGATCGGAGGCGGCGGCGAGCCAGAGGGTCCCCTGTGCCGTGGTGGATTCAAAGGCAGCCCAGCCGTCTGACTCCCCAAGTGCCCGGCGGAAGCCGTATTGCCAGGCGGCTTTCTCGCACTCCTCACGGATGACGAAGGGTTGGGGTGTCACAATGGTCATGCACTCTGTGTCACCATCATCTGGAGTTTGCCACCGATTTGGTCGGCCAGATTTTGGAAGTCTTGCCCGCAGTCTTTTACTGCATAGGTGTGCGCGCCGATGGCCCCATCAGCAGATTTCAGATGGAAAATTGGCTTTCTGGCTTCCATGGCCATGGGCATGAGGCTGCGATAATGCTTCAACAGCCCGAGGCAGTTGGAGTCTTGTTCAGGGGAGCCGGCTCCATCGGGAGGGAGGTCGAGCACCTTTTCCCGGAAGGTTGAGGGAATGCGCTTCGCCCACTGATCATAGGCTGCAACAGGGCGGCTGTCCCGGATTCCAAACTGCAATACCACGTATCCGAGTGGAGTCATGGTGGCAGAGGGTAGAGGCAGGTCCGAGGCGGGATTCTCGGCCAATCGTTTGTTCCACTCTATGCGCCACTTCTTGAGAGTAGGCCCGAGGTTGCGCAAACCCTGAATGGAGAAGAGATCGGGAGCTACCGGGATGACCACGGCATCGGCGCAGATCAGGGCGGCGCGGTTGATAGCTCCGAAGTTCGGGCCGACGTCGATCAGTACCAGATCCGCCTGCAACTCGTCGGCGGCTTGCTTGATGATGCGAAACAGTGAACTTGTGACGCGGAAGGCCGGTTCCTTGCCGTCCAGGCAATCTCCCCATGCGTCAGATAGATTGGACTCGAAGTTGGAAAGGTTGAGATCGCCAGGAATGAGCGACAAATTCCGGGATATTCTTTGCGTTGGAGTCGGGCCGATGTCACCGACGCCACGGATGATCGGCGTCAGAGGTGCGATGATGCTCTGTTCCTGTGTGTGGTCCGGGTTCCACAATGCCTCCAACTTCTGCTCCGGGAGGAACATTGAGGTGACATTCGCCTGGGGATCAAGATCCGCCACGAGCACGCGCTTGCCGAGATCGGCATACATCCAGGCAAGGTGGTAGAGCAGCGTGGTTTTGCCGACGCCACCCTTGTTGTTGAAAAATGCGACGATCTTCATCGGAGCGGGTGCTTGGGGATGATGGCGAGGAAGTGGCTGGTGTGGTAGTCGAATTGCGGTTCCGGGCTGCCGTTGTCGGCAAGCGCGCGTTTGGCCCGGGCGATGCCGCGGCCGAAACGGTTCACATAGCCAAGCGTGTGCATGGCTTCGGCGACGACAGGATTCCGGTAGGCGTTGACGTGTGGGAAATTTTCCGGCGACGCCTCGCCATAGAGTCCTCCGGGATTCTGGATCTCGATGCGGTCGCTGAATTGATAGAAGCGTATCGGCCCGGTGGACTGGTAGTCGCGGTGCAGGATAGCATTCATCAGCAACTCGCGCACCGCCTCGGTCGGGTAGTCAAAAACCGGATGTTCCCGGAGTTCGGATACGGCAACCGGCTTTTGGGTGAACCGGCCTTTGAGGAAACTGTCCAATTCCGCGAGGATCGTGATCAGGTTTCCCGTGAAGGTTTTCTCCGCGAGCACATCGGCATCGAGTTCCGGCCCGTCATACTGCACGAACTGCACCTTGGCGCCGGGGAACAGGTCCAACGGGTCGTAGGCGAAGACCAGCATGCCGGCATTGGTGGGACAGGTCCGCTTGAGATTGTAGAAGCGCAGGGCGGCAAGTTGCTCCTCGACGGAGCGGTGATTCTCCGCGATGACCTCGGCCGCCACCGCGTGCGGGCGGTAGCTTTGGCGGAAGGTTTCCAGATCCAGACGATCGAGCGCACCCTCCGGGCAGGGCGTGGCGTCGAAGGTGGGGAAACGGGATGATCGCCGCTCCATTAGGACGCGCTCTTCGGCTTCGGTGGCGAAGTCCTTGCGCGGGCCGACACGGATGCAGACGCGGCCTTTGGAACGAACAGGCGGCAGATCGTGCGGGTGGACTTCCACCACGATCACATCGCCTCCTCCTGCGGGATGCGGGTGGGCGGCCACGTTCATGACTGGCAAAGGCATCACTTGACCGTCCGAACGGTACGAGGCGAACTGTTTGAGCAGCGCATCGGTGGCTTGAAGGCGGAAAGACGAATCCCTCTCGTCCACCCCGATGAGCAGGTAACCCGGCAGTCCTTTCCCCGCCATATCGTTGGAAAACGAGCAAATCGCCTCCCGGAACTTGTCTACGTCCGTCGTGGACCGCGTCTTCTCGACTCGATCAGTTTCGGTGCAGGCAATCAGATTCTGGAGGTCCTCGGGGGTCATGTCGGCTTTTGGTATGCAGGCGGGGGGAACGCGGGCAATCTAGGGTAAGGGCGGACCATTTCACAGCCCCATTTCGGCGAAGGTGCCCTCCGCTTCCATGCGGTCCCAGGCTTCGAGGACGAGGCGGCGGGTGCGGTATTCGCCGTGGTGGCGGATTTCCTTTTCCTTGAGGACGCGGAAGGTTTCGGAGGGGTAGTCGGGGCCTTTGACGTCGGCGGGGTCGAGGATGTAGCGGAGTTCGTCGCGGTCGAGGCCGTAGGCGCGGGCGTAGAAGGCGTCCAACTCCGCCCGCAACTCCGCCCGGCGGTCCTCGTCCCACGCAAAGGGCGGGCCGTCATAGCCCAGATCCCGCGCGAACGGGGCCAGCGAATGCGAGGTGTAGGTGAGTTCCAAGACCCGCGGAACGATGAAGTCGAGGCGCGGGGCGGTGTAGAAGATAGGCGGAAGAATGGGGAGCTGGAAGAGAAACTGGTATGTCAGATTGGTGCCGCCGAGTTTTTGTCTCTCCACATAATCCGTAACGATACTGGCAAAATTCGCCTGAAGGCACGCCACTTTTTTGGGTGATTGATCTGCCATTGCCAGCGGAAGAGAGTTTCCTGCTGCGGTTCGAGGAAAGATAGTGGAAATTAGCGTCCGTTCATTAGTTGCATTGGTTATATTCCGCCATCCCATAAGCCATCTGTGCGGCCACCCTTGACCTGATAGCCTTGAGTCGACTTCTGGCTCTGGAACCCAGTAACGAGGAATCGGTTCGCAGTCCGCGTCACGCTTTTCATCTGCCGCGAGGTCTCGGCTATCGGTTCCTGATAAATTGTAGGTCGCCCAACGATGATCGAACTGATGGATCATCTTGGCTTCATAGAGTGGCACGTAAGATTGGCCGCCTTGCGGTGCTATCCAACGGTTACCTTCGCGACTATAACCTAGATCAAGAAGCTGTTCGGCGGTGTGAAACCACTCTGAATCTTCGGCCATATGCCAAATGCGAGTATGAAAGCTGGCGTTCCACATGTTGCCTTCACTCTCTGCCCCTTCCGGGTTGAAGACGGAAACGTTTGCGTAAATCTTAGCTGAAAGATCGGCGTCAAGGCGCGATCGAAACAGTGGAGCTGTTCGGGTGTTCGGATTAATTGATGCAATCTCTTCCTCTGTTAGGAAATAGCGTCTATCTTTATCAGCCAAGTGGTCTGTAGAAAGTAGGTAGCAGGCAAACTCGGCGGGCGCTTCTGTCGATCCAATCGTAAGAAGCACGAAAGGGGTGTCGGGATGTATGGCAGGAAAGATTTTCCATGCATTGTCGAACATAAACGCAGAGGAGAGACGACCAGAAGTCATTAAATGCTCGAAGTAGAATCGCGTGGTTGAGTCGGTCGCGATGCCGGTCGGCAAGATGATCCCCGCACGACCGCGGCCAAGATCAGCGAATAACTCGGCGAAGAGGGCGTAAGTGTTGACGTCCCCTCGACCGGTAAGAGCAAAGCGTCCGCCTTCAATTCCAGCAGTTCGTGCAAACTCACTGGTTGCCTCCGACTCACGTTTGGCGGACGCGAAGTCGTCGAAAAGACAACGTTCAGGTGAACCCATCTTTGCCATCGCGAGGGTGTTTATCAGCTTGTCGCGGGCGGCCTTGTTTTGTGCGCCAGCAATCTCCGGCGACCGTGTCGCAAAGAACTCCTTTTCCTGAATTTTGACTCGCTCCCACGGCGGATTCCCCAGCACCACATCGAATCCCCCGCATTGCATCACATCCGGGAACTCCAGCGGCCAGTGGAATGCGCGGGCACGGCGGGCGGCGGCGGGTGCGGCTTCCATGGCGGGGCGGATTTTCCCCTGGTTGAGGGCGAGCCAGAGTTCCTCAGTGGTGGGGACGCTGCGTTTGCTAGGATCGGTAGGTGCGCCGCCGGTTTTGGGCAGGAGGAAGGCGGCGACGTAGAGATCGCAGGCGGTCTGGGTTCGGAGGAAGTCCTGGCCTTTGCGCAGGGTCTCGAAGCGCTTGGCCTTGGTCCCGATCTGCTCGACGGTTTCCTCCGGCAGGTCGCGGAAGCCGGAGAAGTCGGCGGCGAGGGGTTTGGTGTCCGGCATCTGGGCCTGGCCGGAGCCGAAGTCGAACTCGCCCTGGCCAGCCTTCGCACCCTTGTTGGCCTGCGCGTAGTATTTCGCGGTGTCCTTGTCGTCGCCGGTGAGGGGTTTGTAGGCGGCATAGGGGATACCGTCCTGGAGCACCTTGAGATCGAAGACGCCGAGGAGGGCATCGCCGCAGCGGATCTGGGCGTCGAAGAAGCCGAGGGGCAGGCCGGGATCGACGGTTTCGATCCAGAGGGCGACCTTGGTGAGTTCCACGGCCATGGGATTGCGGTCCACGCCGTGGATGCAGCAGCGGGTGACATCGCGGAGGGCGTGGCGGAAGTCCTCTGTGGAGGGCGTGCCTTCGGCGCGGATGCGGGCTAGACGGGTGGCGATGCGGCGGGCGGCGGCGAGCAGGAAGTGGCCGGATCCGCAGGCGGGGTCGATGATGCGGAGCTTCAAGAGCGCCTTGGCGGGATCGTCGGACTCGGCCTCGATGCGGTCGAGCACGGGATCGAGGGCGGTATCGAGCAGGGACTGGACGAGCGGATCGGGCGTGTAGAAGGAGCCGGTGATTTTGCGCTGGTTGCCGCGTTGTTCGACGGCATCGGAAGCGAAGAGCAGGCTGCGTCCATCGGAACCGAGCTGGGGCTGGAGTTCGAGGAGGGACTCGTAAACGGAGCCGAGTTCCTCGGTTTCCATGGCGCGCCAGTTCACCGGGACCATGCCGGTCTTTTTGTCGTCGGTAAGCCAGGATAGTCGGTAGAGGGCCTCCATGAAGGCGCGGTTGCGGAGGCGGGCGGTTTCCAGATGCGGAAGCTGGTCGGCAGCGAAGAGACCGCCGAGGGCGGGCAGGGCGAGTTTTTCCTCCCCGGCGGTGAGCGAGCGGAAGAGGATTTTCACTCCCTCAAAGCGGTCGTGGTGGCGGTCCCAAGTGGCGCCACGGGTGCAGAGGGCGCGCAGGGCGGTGAGCGAGTAGCCCTCGGCGTAGAGTTTCCGCGCGGCGGCGGGGGCTTTGGGTGCGTGGAGCAGGTTGCGGTCCTCGGCGACCATCAGGAAGATGAGGCGATAGACGAGGCGGAGGAGTTCGTTGAACCAGCCGGTGAGCGGGATGTCGCCGGACTGGATGCGCTTGGAGAGGTCGGGATTAGCCTCGAGGAAGCCAGAGCCGAGGAGCTTCAGGGCGAGCTGGACCTGCCCGGCGAGGCGGTCGCGGGCGGCTTCGCCTTCCTTGGCCCCTGCATCGCGCCAGCGTTCGAGGGCACAGTCGGTGGCGGGTGTGCCGGCTAGCCCGAAGCGGGTGCGGTGGCAGAGCAGCCAGAGGACGGCGAAGGAGGCGGCGTCCTCGTTGGTGAAGATCTGGGCGAGGTCGGCCTCGATGTAGGCCGGGCGGGTGAGCGAGGCGTTGTCCCGCAGGAGGCGGAGGACGGTGCCATTGGTGGCGATGCCCCAGAGGGCGTCGTCGCGGTCGTTCAGGTAGTCCTGGATGGCGAAGGCGGCGGAGCGGGAGCGGTCGGAGGAAAGCGTGGGGCTTTTTCGGTCGAGCTTTTCCTCGTCGGGCGGGGTGACGACGATGGGCACGCGGCTTCCGGCGAGGAGGGATACCGCTCCCTCGTGCGGGGCGAGGTCGTCGAAGCCGAGGGTTTCGGCGAGGAAGTCCTTGATGAAGCGGCGGGTGGCCTCGGCGGAGGGGTGTTGGAGTTTCCGGAAGGCATCGAAGTGGGACTGGCCGACTCGGAAAGCGGTGGAGATCTCATCGCGGATGGAGAGGCCCTTGCGGATGCGGTAGGACTGTCGGGTGTCCTCATCGTCCTTGGGCGCGGCGAGACTGGCCACCATGGCGGGGGCGATGAGGTTGCCTTCGAGCGTGAGCGAGGGCCAGGCGGAGAGGTCGGTGACGGGTTTGCGAGCCATGGACTCAGATCGCGGAGGGCATCAGGACGAAGAGGCCGATGACATCTGGTGGAAGAACGGGTTCGACCGAGACGCGGGAGATGGACCCGAGGTCAGTCTTTACGGCACCGCGGAGACGGGCGTGGTCCTCGGCCAGCTCGCCGGTCCGTTGGCGGACGTAATCGGCAAGAGCGCCCTCAAGCAGGTCCGGCAGGTCGGCCTTGGCCTTGTGGACGAAGCGCTCTTGGGCGGAATTGGCAAGGTTCGCAGATGCCTCGGCCTGCAGCAGTTCACGAACCTCAGCATCGGTGGCGATGATCTCGTCGCCCTGCAAGGCGACGAGAGCAGCCTCCTCGGCCAGCAGGAGTCGCTCCCGCCGGGCGTGGATCGTGAGCTTGTAACGGATGCGTAGCAGTGCTACGCGGGTGAGCTTCGCCACGACACCGGTCTCCCAGGCTCCCACCCGACCGAGACCGAGATCGCCGAGCAACTCGGGATCGAGCGAGGCTTCGACGAGGGACTCGGCCAGCGTGGCGGTGAGCGGATGGGTGCGGGTGAGAAGGATGGCCCCGGACGGTGCGGGCTCAGTCAAGGCAAGACGGACGGAGCCCTTGAGGTTTCGCTGCTCGAGTCGTTCGCGGAGGCTAGCGTCGAGGCCGTGGGTATGGGCGAGAAGGAGGTTCTTCTTTGGTTCGAGGGGGACACCGAAGCGGGCCATGGAGCGCTCGACGAAGAGTCGGGCATCCTCTGGCGAGCCGAGAAAGCGGCGGGCCTTTTCCCACTCGGGGGCGACCTCCTGCGGCTTCATGGCGTTCTGGGCGAAGCGGGCCCGGGACTTTTTCTCGTTCTCGGAGGCGTCTCGCCAGTTGGCATTCATCGCTTCCGTGCTGCCACCGAGGCCGAAGTCGAGCATGAGTTGATCATGCTTCTTCTCGCGGAGCATCATGGCGGCCATTAGGGCATCGGTGACGGGGCCACGCTCATCGGGAAGGGGCACGGTGACGCCGGTGGCTTTGCGGATGTCCTCGGCCTTGCGGAGGATGACCTCGAGGACGGCACCGTCGATGGCGCTATCCGGGGAGAACATGAGGATCGATCGGACCACCGGAGCCGGCTGACCAAAGCGGTCCACCCGTCCTTCCCGCTGCTGGTGACGGGTGGGATTCCAAGACATATCGTAGTGGACGACTGAATCGAAGAGTTGCTGGAGGTTGATGCCCTCCGAGAGGCAGTCGGTGGCGACCAAGATCCGCTGTTTCTCTTTCTCATCTTCCTCCGGAGCCATGTCGGCTACGCGGTCGCGCCGTGCGTCTGGGGTTAGCACTCCGGTAACGGCTTGAACGATGAGCTTAGGGAAGGCCTTGCGGAGGCCGTCGCGAACGTGATCGGCGGTGGCGAGGTAGCGGCAAAAGATGACGGGGTTGGCCCCATCCTCGATGAGGGGCTTGAGCACCTTCACCACGGCTTCGAGTTTGGGATCGGGGGCCGTGGTCAGCTTCTCAGCGTGCTCAACGAGGGCCAGCAACGCGGGATCGGCATTGAAGGGAGCGCCGGGCTCGAGGTCGACGGCATCCTCGTCGTCCCCGTCCTCATCGTAGATCTGGGGTTCGAGCCGCTCGGCCTCGTTGGCCATGCGGTTTCGCAGGGCGCTGAGGGCGGCGGCTGGCGAGGAACCGACACACCGCATGAGCGCCAGCGTTCCCCAAAAGGCGAGTCGTCGGTCTCGCTGCTCAGAGCCGGCCTTGGCGACCACCTCGAAGCAGTAGTCGAGGACGGCCTCGTGGAATTCGGCGTGTTCCTGCGACAGTCGGTAGGGATAGCCCAACTCGCCCTTGCGGTGCTCGTAGGCCTCGTGCTTTGGGAAGGCTCGATCCTCGTCCCACTCGCCATCAACCAAATCGATCCGCCGGCGCTGGACAAAGTGACGGGAAAGTTGTTCCCGGTATTTCGCGTCGTCGAAGTTGAGGGAGCCGAATTCGGGACCAATGAGTGAGAGCAGGCGGGCGAAGGCCTCTTCGTCGCCGGAGTGTGGCGTGGCGGTGAGCAGGACCATCCGCCGTTCCAGGTCCTTGGCGAGGCCGCTGAGCAATCCGAAACGCTGCTGCTTGCCGACACCCGTGCCCACGCAGGCATGAGCCTCGTCCACGATTATGAAGTCCGGGCAGGCCTTGGCGAAGTTGTCGCGGCGCTTCTCGGCCTTGATGTAGTCGAGGCTGACCACCGTGTGGGGGTATGCCTCGAAGAGTGACTGCGAAACCGGCAGCGCCCGTTCCAGTCGGGAAGCACTGCTGGAGGTGACCGGCACGGCGTCAATGCCGAAGCGGGAGTTCAGCTCGATAATCCACTGTTCGACGAGGTGTGGCGGACAAAGCACGGCGAAGGCATCGACCTCGCCGCGATCCATGAACTCTCGGAGGATGAGGCCGGCCTCGATGGTTTTGCCGATACCGACATCGTCAGCGATGAGGAGGCGTGGCACCGGGAGGCGGAGGGCCATGAGCAGCGGCACCAACTGATAGGCCCGTGGCTCGAAGGCGAGCTGGGCCGCCGAGCGGAATGGTCCGGCACCCCGGCGAAGGGTGAGACGGAGAGCGTCGGCAAGGAGGGCGGCCTTCGACTGGACGGTGATCTGGGCATCGTCCGGGAGATCGAAACGGGCGGGCTCGACCGGAGTGAGCTCGAGCTGGGGGTCGAGGAGAGTGACGTCGGCTTCCGTCCCCGAGAGCGGTCGCAGCCTCAGCAGGGATTCCTGGTGTGACGGCATGGCGACCCATTCGCGGCCACGGGCACGAACAAGGTCTCCGGGAGAAAAGGTGCTGCTCATGGGGAATGGTCAGGCTTGAAGGGCGGCAGTCATGGCTTCGGGAATGGTGTCGTTGTCGGGTCTGGCCGGAAGCTCGAACAAGGTCCAGCCCATCTCCTCGGCGTATGTGGCGGCGGCCTCGGTGATGGGTTCGGGGGCTGCGGCGACCCGGTGAAGACGCCACACAAAGGGATATTCCTGCCCCTCGAGGACTGCCTCCCCGGCATCGGGGGCGGGAAGGCCGAGCTGCCTGAAGACGGCCAACCAGCCGGTCGCCTCGTCGGAGGCGGTGCGGGGTGCGGACGGATGGAGCTTTCCTCGGGCGAGGTCGATGAGGAACTGCTTCGCCTGGTCGAGGGTGCGGTCGATCTGCTCGTGATCGGGCTGGTTGAAATAGGAAAGCAGGCAGCGGTAGCAGCCACGAACACAGGCCCCGTGCTGGTCGACCAACTTGGCGGGGTCGCCGGCGGCGATGGCCTCGTCCACCTGGTCGTAGTGCATCAAGGACAGAGCGGTGCGGGCAACGCGGCCCAGGGCAGCGTCGTCGTCGATCAAGCGACCGAGCACGCCGGCCCCACCTTCGGTGGCCTCATAGGTGAGGATGGCCCGGCGGTCATCGCGTGAGGGCAGCGGTTCCCCGAGCACCTCGCCTTCTTCCAACTGGAACTCGAGCTCGATGCCTCGGAGCAGAGCGTGCTGAACGGTGGCGATTGCCGAGTCCCGCTCTTTCTTCTGCCCGGGATCCGATTCAATCTCTCCGAAACCGCCCGCGGTCGCGAGTCGCAGCAGGAGGGCATTCTTGCGGTCGCGAACGATCGGCACGATCCGCACCGGCCTGATGACGTCCGGCGGAGTCTCGGTGCTGTCATCTTCGTCATCCGACTTTGACCAGTAGCCCGTGCGGGGGTCGATGTAGAAACCGAAGATGGTCTGATCTCGGCGGCGCTTGAGGCCCTTGTTGAGGCGGCTGATCTCCGCACTGTTGGCGTACTGGAGCGTGAGCAGGGTGTCCTCGCCGCAGCGGAACTCGGCTTCAGTCACCTCGAGGCGGCCATCGCGTCGGGGCCAAGAGAAGACGGTCTGGATGTCAAACCCCTGGCGAACTCGCTCCTCATCATTGGCTGTGATGCGATCGGCGGGGGCGGCCTCGACATTGTCGATCCGGAGGGTGCGTTGAATGGGAATCTGTCCGGCCATGGACGTGTCGCAAGCATGGCAGCGCTCGACTTCTCCCTCATGGGAGGCCCCGCAGTTCTGGCAGATGAAGATGTCCTTGGTCGCCAGCTCCGAGCCGTCCGCGGTGCGGACCTCCGGGGGCAGCTTGGCCTTCATCACACGGTAGGCACGGCCTTCATGGTAGATGAGGCTCCGCGGGCCGAACTCGGAGATAGCAAGGAAGCGGGCGCGCTGCAGGAACGATCCAGCTTTGCCCTCGCCGGGAATGAAGGCATAGAGGGGAAGACGCGGGAAGTTGTAGCCGGGAAGGAAACCCTCGGTGGCGAGGTAGCGGTAGGAGTAGAAGTCGGATCCGTTGGACGCCTTGCCCTGCTCCAGGATAGCGATCTGGTCGGTCGCCTGCATCTGGGCGGCCTTGACCCGCTGCCGGTCCACTCTCGACAAGCCGGTGATCATGGATTTGGCATTGGCCTCGGCGAGCTGGCTGCGGGCAGAGTGATACAACTCCCGCCAGCGGCCGAAGGCTTCGTCGAAGCGCTTGGGAGCCTCGTTGGCAACGTTCTCGATGAACTCGTCGGGATCATCGAGCCAGACTGGGTGGACTCCGCCCACGGATTCGAGAATCTGATCGAGGACCATCTTCATCGGGCCCTTGGCAGCGGCGGCGAGGGTTGGCTTCTGGATGACCTCAAGCACCTCCTGTTTCAGCGGGTACTCCGGCTGGCTCAGGTTGAGGACGTCCGGGATGTCGGGTTCAAGCGCCAGTTTCGATTCGGCCAGCCAGACGGCGTGGAGATGGGATCGCACGAGTTCCTCGTTGGTGATGTCGAGCGCCGGTGGACGCACGACACCCGCCACCATGTCGTTGCGGCGGCTGAAGAAATACTGATCGTGCGGCGACTGGGCGGCACAGTAGGTGACGATGACGGCGGCCTGGCCCGAGCGCCCGGCCCGGCCGGCCCGCTGGGCGTAGTTGGCCGGGGTCGGGGGGACGTTGCGGAGGTAGACGGCGTTGAGGGCGGAGATGTCGACGCCCAACTCCATGGTGGGAGAGCAAAATAACGCCGGCAGGAACTGGGTCGGCTCACCGGCGAGTTTCATCTCGGGCTTGCTCTCCTCGATCTTCTCGAGGTCGTCCTCTTCGTAACGGAAGCGCCACTCACGCCACTCACGCTGCTTCTGGGAGACCTGGGCGGTGTGTTCGCGGCCCTCCAGACCCCAGTAGGTGCTGCCGTCGCCCTTTAGGTCCGTGGCAATGCTGGTGTAGAGGTCGAGGAAGTAGGTGTTGCCATCAGTCTCTTCGCCCAAGGCCGCCGGACCGGGAACGATCCTCACCGTGGACGGCGAAAGCCGCCACCCCCGGACGTCGGCGTCGACCTCGATCGGCAGCACCAAGCCCTCCTCATGTAGCAGTTCCATGAGGGCGGTGATGGCGTCACGGTATTCGTCGCGTTTCAGTCGGGTGCCGATCACCGAGATGCGGTTGATCTCGCGGCCGAGCCGGGAGGAGACCCCGGCCCGGAGAATGGTCTGCTCCTCGCGGAGGCCGACTTTGTCCTTACCGGGTGCCTGGAGGAACATGGTCGTGTGACCGCGCAGCTGCTCCTTCTGGTCGATGGCCCACGGTGCCCGCAGGAGGTTCCGGGATTTCTGGCTGACGCCATCAAGCACCGTGCGGTCGAGAGCCTCGGTGTTCACAGCCAGGCCCTGCAGGAGGAAGGTGAGGATCTTGACGAGGACTTCACGCCGCTGTTCGTGGGTCAAGTCTACGAGCGCCGGCAGGGCCGCGGAGAGGCCGGCGGTGTTCTCAGCGACCTCGTCAAGCCCGACGAACTCGACCTTGATCAGATCAATATCGGAGAGGCTGGGATTGGTGTAGCGCCATCCACGCCGAAGGTCGGTCCAGACGCGGTGGGCGAGCACCTTGGCCAATGCCCGTTGGGAGTCCTCGCGTCCGACGGCACCGGATTCAGGTTCCAGCATCCAGTGAATGCGAGCCGCCTTGTTGGCCGCGGTAAAGCCGAGGGCACGAACGGTACGGAGCCCGAACTCATCTTCGGTGATACCGTCCGGACCGGCGTCCAACACAGCACGGAGGATCGCCCCCCGCAGGAGGCTGACGTAGAGGAAGTCGTTGAAGTGGCCGGCTTGGAGGGCGGCGTCCTGGCGGTTGTCGGTGAAGCCAAGGAGTTTTCTCTTCTCGGGAGGCATGCTGCTCTCCGGAGCATTCATCCATTCCAAGGCGGTCGAGACGAGGAGTGTCGTTGCGGAACTCCGGCCCTCACCGGACAGGCCGGCGAGCTTGCTCCGCTCCCGCATGCTCGGGTGCGGCTGCTCGTGACAGCACGGGCAGAATCCGAATTTGCCGGGAATGAACCAGAAGGCGGAACCCGAGGGTGCATAGCGTCCATCGGCACCTACGGTGAGGCGCTCCGGGATTCGCTTCTTCCGGCTAGACCGAAGTTTCTCGATCCCGTTTCGGACTTCCTTCCAATCCTCCGGGTAGGTTTCGACCTCACCATTGAATTGATACTCCTTGTCGCCGTCTCCTACCGGTACCAGGTAACCGGCGGTGTCGCCGTCGGGGTCGTCTAGCGGCGTATCATCGATGTTCCGGGGGAGAAACTGGATCCCTTCGGCTTCATCGGCCCGGGTGACGACATGCACCTCGTGCCCGCAGGCACGACAGAAGCGAGTGGGATAGAGTCGCGTGCCGGGTGCCTCGGGGTCCTCGAGCTGGCCCTCGAAGAGCACGCGGCGGGGCGGGGCGGTAAGGGTGGTGAAGAACTCGCCCGCACCCGAAATGAAGCGGTGCAGCTTGAAGGCCAGGAACGCAGCAGAACCGGAGCCACCCCGTGCATCTTCCGGTAGGCTCGCCCGGGTCAGAAAGGTCACGAGAGCCTCGCGGCACACTTCGGCATCGACGCCACTGTCGTCGGACAGCTTCTCCACCGCCTCACTGAACGGAATCGGGTCCTGGCGGCGGAGCTCCTGCCCGTCCTTCAGGCCGATGGCGAGCTCGGACCAGACGGCCAGCGGGTGGTCTCGCAGCACTTCGTCGGTGAGGACATCGGGAAGATCGTTTTCGAGGGCCGGCGCGAGCTGTGATTGGATGTTGTCCAGCTTGAGCGTGTCGTTCGTCGCCCGCTGTAACGACTCGTCAATCACGGCGTCCGCACCGACCGAGGTGCCGAATAGACTTGAGGCCACGTCCGCGACCGCTTCGGCCTTGCTCTGGTCGGAGCCCTCGTTGGCCATGGTGGCGGAGGTTCCGATGCAGATGGGTGCCTTGGCGGGAGTGCAGCGGTTCCGAAGCCGTCGGACCAAGACCGCCACATCAGCGCCCTGACGGCCGCGGTAGGTGTGGAGCTCGTCCAGAACGATGAACTCGAGGCCAGCGGCGTTGGCGATTACCGCGGAGTCCAACTCGCTCTGCCGGGTGAGCAGCAACTCGGCCATCATGAAGTTGGTGAGCAGGATGTCCGGGGGGTTCGCGGCGATCCGTTGGCGTTCCTCGCCGTCCTCCTGGCCGGTGTAGCGACCGACGGTCGGTTTCACCGACTCAGGCAATCCGGATTGGGAGATGAACTTCCCGATCTCCTTGATCTGGCTGTTGGCCAGGGCGTTCATCGGATAGATGATGATCGCCCGGGTGCGACGGGCAGCGCCTGCCTTGCGAGCCCGCACGATGGCGTCCACTATCGGCACGAAGAAGCACAGGGACTTGCCCGAGCCTGTCCCAGTGGTCACCACGAAGCTCTGCCCGGCCTTGGCTTTGGCGACCGACTGTCCCTGGTGGCGGTGGAGGGTGAGAGGACCGTGGCCGAAGCGGAAGATCTTGCCCGTAGCTTCGTCGAGGTCGCCAGATGCGACCAGCTCGTCGATCGTCGGACCGGCCTTGTAGCGGGGGTTGAGGGACAGCAGGCTATCCGGCCAGAAGCGGCCGGCGTTGTACTCGGCTTCGATGGCATTTGCGAGGTCTGCCGACCGGATCTTGGTGAAGGAACGGGAGAAGTTCGCGTAGCGGTCGATGATCCGGTCATCGAAGTCGAATGCTTTCATGGAGGTGCTTATGGGCGGTGCGTCTGGATACTGGAGTGTTGAACAGCGGGCGGGACATTGGCTGACCGAGACGGCCAGCCAAGCCATGCTCAATCAGCCGCGGGGCGCTTTTTCAGATACTCCGAGACCGCATCTCGAAGCACCCAGGCGAGACTGACCTTTTTCTTGGTCGCGATCTTCTCGAGGGCCTCCTTGTCCTCAGTGGAGATGCTGAGCGAAAGCCTGGTGACCGATTCGCCTGGAACAGGATGGCGGGATCGTGGCAACTGCTTCATAATGCACCATAACGAATCATTATGGTGAAGAGGCAAGCCAATTGAGGTTCCTCTGTTATCCGAAGGGTGCCATGAGTACGGCGAACTATTACTGCGAGATTACTGCCAAAACAGGTGCCTCTACGTGCCTTCTCCTGCCAATTACTGCCAATAACAGAGAGCCTGCCCCACTCTGGAATGCAATATTCCTCTGATTTACAATAGGTTTCAGACCCGGCGGACTCGATTTCGACTCCCGCCGCCTCCACCCATTACGCTGCGGAAATCAGTGCGCGCCGTCAGCAGATCACGACGCGATTCTGCGAAAGACAATCATCCCGTCGTATCACCGAAAATCCGGGCAACCCGTAGAGCCACGTCCCAGCGGAGCCCTCACCTGTGATGGTCCGATATACAGCCCTGAGCTCTGCTAGCTACAAATTGAGCCCCACAAAACCCAAACCCGTAATGCTGCCTCCAAGCCGCTTCAGGTCTTTCGCGGCATCCTCTCACCATCCAATCTTGTAGATTGACGTTTATTCCCTAGACTACCAGTGTGAATCGGATAGCCGTCAGTCCAAAAGTCCTCCGCTGGGCGCGGGAACGTGCCGGGCAGGCAGGGTCCGATCTAGAAACGAAGTTTCCGCACTTAGCTAAGTGGGAGGCTGAAGCGGCTCTGCCGACCCTGAAGCAGTTGGAGAATTTCGCCAAGGCAACTCGGGTGCCATTCGGATTCCTGTTTCTGCCAGAACCTCCGGAGATACCTCTACCGTTTGCTGACTTCCGGACGTTGGTGAACCGACGCTCCCAGGGCATCAGCCCTGAGCTGATGGATACGATCCAGCTGATGCAGCGGCGGCAAGCCTGGCTACGGGACGAGCGAATTGAGGCAGGAGCCGAGCCGCTAACCTTTGTCGGTTCTGCAAAAACCTCCGAAAATCCGGCGTCGATCGGCCGGGAAATGCGGCGCGTGGTCGGCCTGGATGATGGCTGGGCGCAACGGGTATCCACCTGGACCGCGGCGATCGGCGAACTGCGTAGTGCAATTGAAAACCTTGGGGTGATGGCCGTAGTTAACGGCGTCGTCGGTAACAACACGCACCGCAAACTGGACGTGAATGAGTTTCGCGGCTTTGCCCTCAGCGATCCCTATGCTCCGCTGATATTCGTCAATGGAGCGGATGCGAAGTCTGCCCAAATGTTTACGCTCGCCCACGAACTGGCGCATCTTTGGCTAGGCGATGCCGGCGAGGGTCTGTCCGGTTTTGTGGGTCTGCAACCGGATGGGGGCGCGGTAGAGACTTTCTGCGACCAAGCAGCGGCCGAATTTCTTGTGCCCGCTGCCGAAATCCGGGCTACTTGGCCAGATATAGCGGACAGCGACGAACCTTTTGAGAAGCTAGCTCGGAAGTTCAAAGTCAGCCCGGTGGTCATTGGGCGGCGGGCGATGGACCTGCGCTTGGTAGATCGAGGCGAGTTCTTCAGCTTCTACCAGTATCACACGAAAAAGGAATTCCAAAAAAGGCAGACCGGAACGGGTGGCGACTTCTACAACAACCAGAATACTCGGGTTGGTCAGTTGTTTGCCACACATGTGATGCGGGCTGCGAAGGAAGGGAGGATCGGCTTTAAAGAAGCCTATGATCTGTCCGGCCTAAACGGCGGCACATTTCAGAAATATGCACGCAAGCTAGGGGTTTCGCTTCCATGAGTGGCGCACCCAGCTACCTGATCGATTCAGATGTGCTGATTACAGCTAAGAATCGATACTACGCCTTTCAAATATGCCCGGGGTTCTGGGACAGCCTGTTGCACGGGCATACACTAGGGTGCGTGCACAGCATCGACAGGGTGAAACAGGAGTTGCTTAACGGAAGCCCCGATGACGATCTTGTGGAATGGGTCAACAACTCGGTTCCGGCAGGATTCTTCTACTCTTGTGGTAATCCCAAAGTCGTTGATGCCTTCCGCGAAGTGATGCTGTGGGCACAACGACACGGCCAATACACCGATGCCGCAAAGGCGAAATTCGCCAGCGGAGCGGATGGCTGGCTTGTGGCCTTCAGCCAAATCAATGGTACGACCGTTGTTACTAATGAACAACCTGCACCCGACTCAAGGAAGGAAATCAAACTGCCGGACGTGTGCAACCAATTCTCTGTCCATAATGAGGATACCTTTTCGATGCTGCACCAGCTTGGCTTCCAGTACAGATTCTAGGAGAAAGCGATGGGGTCGGCCCTTTAGGAGACGTCATCAGGTTGATCTTGTCAGCTGGACAGAGGCGCAAGACTAGCCAACTTCGAGAGCCTATTTGAGGCATGAGCAAAAGGGGTCAGCCCTGAATGGCCCCACGATAAGGGGAGATTCCGGGTCACATTTGCTTGTCAATCGACCATCGGGCACTTTGGCAGCGGGTGTTTCAACAAGCAGACGACCTAGCACTAAAACCCGGGACTATCCTTGGACTCGAGGATCTGTGGGCGGTGCCGTCGGCGCTGTGATTTGTGAGAGTCCGTCAAGTTTTGGGGGAGAAGAAAGGGTCGTCCGTGGCCACGGGCTCCATCAGTCGATCGAGATCGGTGATTTTGAAGTAGGACTGGCCCCGCCAACGTCGGACTTGCATTCCGTGCTCTTTGATGAAGTCGGAAAACGTGTTCTTGCTCATGTCCAGGTACTCCCCGGCCGCGCGCAAACCTCGGATGTAACCGCGCATCTTCTTGTCCTTTGCGGTGCTCCTGTTTTGCCTCGGTTCCATTTCCGGCATAGATCGTGGCGGAGTCGACTTAGGCAGTCCAGAGCGGATGCCGGTTCTGTTCGAGACTTCCCGACTGATCAGATGGACTCAGCATCCAATCCGAGGTGAAGATAGCGGGCTGTGGCGGCCTGGGAATTGTGACCCGCAAAGATCCGGCAATCCTCGAGACTGAATCCATCTTTCCTCCACTGGCTGATGCGGGTATGGCGCAGGCCGTGGAACGTCAGGCCCTCGAGGCCGAGCCGGTTGAGTTCCCGCTTGAAGTAGACGGAGAACTTTGACCGCTTGCTCACATCCTGTAACTCCTCCCGTTCCTCGGGAAACAGGTAGGGCCCGTCTGCCAGGGGAACCGCGGCCAGCGCAGCACGCAGCTCAGGCGTGATCGGCAGGCTGACACGGCGGTCCCGCTTCTCGGTCCAGACCACGATGGTGTTGGGCTTGATGCTGGCCCACTCGAGCTGGATCACATCGCCAAGGCGCAGGGCCGTGGCATAGGAGATCCCCGCAACAGCCCGCCAGAATCCATCCAGCCCGGTCAGGAGCCGCTGGATTTCCTCGGGAGTGTAAGGTCTCACCTTCTTGGGTTCGCGTTGATCGTGGCTCAATCTGCGCAGGTCCACGACCACCAGCCGGGACGGGTTGCCGTGGATGTAGCCCTTGGCCGCCATGAAGGCGTAGAGCGACCGGATTGCGGAGAGCTGCCGCTCCCGGGTCTTGGCCCCGGCCTTGCCCTTGGCGTTGATGAAGGCGTTGATCTCCTTCTCGGCCACTTCACCTGGCGCCCTGCCCTCAAGGTCTGCGTCGGCCAACCAGGATGACAGGATGATCCGGTTGCGCCGGATCGTCAAAGCGGATTGGCCCACGGTGTCGGCCCATTCGGCCCACTCGTCCACCGCCTTGGCCAGGGTCATGCCGTGGCCGGCGATCAGGGTCGGGATGGTGCGCCGGCCGGCATCACCGGCCTTCGAGGCGTGTTCGATCTGCTCCAGGTTGAGGTCCTTAACCATCTGGCGGGCCTCCTTATCGGAGCGGGTCTTCAGGGAGATGCGGCGGCCGCCTACCCTGACGTACTTGTAGCCGTTATCGGCTCGGGTTTTGATTCTCATGGTCTTTATCCTCCGAAGCATCTCACACGGGTTCTCGGATCAAAGGCCGCCAGCCGATGACGATGACGCTCTCGCATACGGGAGAGAGGCAAACAACCTCCCTGAGGTTATTGAAGCCAGCCAAGAGGCCACACGGACGAAGAATGACCACGCGACTGATTCGACAGGAGCCTGTTTGCCGGAACCGTGGCCGGGCGACGATGCCCGCGAGTCTGTTTTGTCAAGCGTCTAGGAAGTCTGGCCCAAGATTGCCTGTTCTAGGGTCTCCGCCACGGCGTTTGCACCCTTCTTGTAGACTGTCACGCAAAGTAGCTCGCCGTTCAGAATAACGCTCCAGAATCTAGTCGGCCACCCTGAAGAATCCACATACCGTTGAACTCTGATATTGACGGGGGTGCCTGCGCGATCGGTTACGGAGGGTCTTTGCACTGCGCTATACCCGGTGCAGTGCCGCGCGACTTCAATTGCGTCCTTTGAATCGCCCCGAACCTCGTTCACTTCTTTGGTATTGGCCTTCATTAACGCCAGTGAAGAGGGGTATGGTTTGGATGCCCGTAATCATCTCTATCCTGCTGTGATTAAGCACCTTGCTAAGAATCTTGGCAGGATGAAACGTTAAGTCTCCATTTTCGATATGTGCACACATTGTTCTCAATATGTCTCCTGCAGAAGGACAGTTAGGGCATGCTTATGCCCTAACACCAGAGGACATGAGCTTCGGAGCGATCGCTAGAGCAGAGGCGCTGAGAAAAAAAGAGGGGGGGAGGGGGCCGGGGAATCGCCGCCTTTCATCCCTGAAATACATAGGCCCTCCGTGAGAACTTTGCTGCAAAAAGGTTTCAGCTACATTCAGTATATTATGAATTTCCAATCAACCAGACTAGGTCCGACTATCGAATCGAACGGTTCATGTTCGGGGCAAAGACGAACAGAGAATGAGTATGGCATTACTCTATTCGATCCGTGCGACCTGAGCGGTATGAATCTCAAGAAAACGGTACAGATTTCCTATGGGCTTTAGTCGCAGATCGCACAGGCCGCAAAGCTGTAGTAATTCACATTTATACTCTTTCTAAACTCTTGCCTGTATTCCTCCTTGGTGACTCGGGTAACATGAATTCCCTCCGCCACAAACACTTCTCCGTCCTTAAAAAACCGACTCATGATCTTGCCGATAACCTTGCGACCTTGAGCCTCATCGAAACTCTGAAGACCCGGAATCTGTATATCCCGTTCCTCACAGAGCTGGAATAGGTCAGTTGCGGTAAGTTCCTTCGCAGGGTCCACAGATTCTGTTAAAGCAGTAGCAACTATTCTCAACCACGAGAGGCCGGGGTTACTGACCCGCCCTTGCGCCTGTTCGTGTCCATCCATGAGAGGGCCGCACTTCAAGAGATTCTGACAAATCCAGTCTAGATTCTGCGCCCATCCCCGAAAATCATGACGGACCTCGCTAGTTTTTGGACGGCCGTGCCCTGCCCAAGCCTTTACAACGGCGAAGACACAGCCTAGGTAATATGCTTGATTGCCTTTAACATGTGAAAGAAGGTCACCTTCAGCGTACTCTTTGAACCGCCTCCCTTTGGGCTTTCTGATGCGAATGATCGTTGATCGGTTCGCCAAGTCGCGAGTTGTCTCAAAGCCATTGCTCGTGACCTGGAATAGCACTCCGCGTGAATCCACCATTACCTCTCCTCGGTGCGGGACGCGAGCGGCCACGGGACCATCTGCGGTGACTACTGCCTCTAGGAACTGCGTATTCATTCTCCCTCTGAGATTATCGAGCAGAAGAAACGTCTTCCCAGAAACCAACGCCGTAGAGATTGATTCATCAACGCTGCCAACCCCTCCATTCCGCTGGCCAATGATATACGGAAGTTCTCCATAGACAGCCGCCACGACTTTCTGACGGTAAGTCTTCCCTGACTGGGACGCATCTGCTTCTGAAACGTCGACAGGTACAGAAGATTGCAGCCATCCGCCAATTTTCAGGGCTGGTGTAATCAAGGATGCCATCGCACGAGCACGGTCACCGTCGGATTGGAAGTCGAAGTCCTGAACCAATTCTCTCAGCGATTGAACGGCCCGCTCGAGTGGCACATCCGGTGGCAACTCCCCAGATGAAACAAGCGTTCCTCCGTTTGCATCATGATAGCCCGGCCCTAATACGTTACCGGTCGTCCCGGTCGGAACGATGACCGGCGATCCCGTGATCAGCGCTACCGGTGGCAGTAGATTCTGAGCTTCAGAGGTTGCGAGAAGCGCTTTTGCCATATCATTCGGGCAAGTTGCCGGCTTAAGGACCATCTCGTTATAGCGTCCCATTCGCCAAGCGAGTACTAGATGTCCGAAACCTTCTATTCTCGATCGGAAAGCCTCAGGCTGGACGATGGCCAAGGTATGCCCGCGATGGTCTATTACCAATTCCATGACTCTCCCCGCACGAACAAACATCCGTCTCGTGGGAGAGATACCGGAGAAGATCTGCTGGGCTGATTCCGAAATGGATACATCGCCCGATGGTAAGACCCAAAACTGATTTTTCCTTCCAGAATCCGCCGATTGTGAGGGATCGCAGAACGAACCTTCGACAGGGTCTGGACGTGCGATTTCCTCGGCAACGCTCGGATCAAGGAGATTTTGCAGAGACTGTTTCAATTTCTTGAAGCCCCATGCATCTTCCTAGAGGCTGGGTGATTGCTATGAGGCATCTTCGATGAGAGCTATATCTAGTTCTTCTTGCTCCCAATTCTGGCCATCCAGTGGAGGAGCGACTTTGGAAGTCCAGCAGTTTGTAGCGAGAGCGTCTGGCACATTGCTGGCACTTGCTGCCATCAGAACGTCGGAGAGATCGGAACCGCTAAGGTTCAGCCAAGGATCAAGAGACACTCTACTCACCTTTCGTGCTCCCAGTCGGTAGAATTCGCGGGCCCAGGAGCTACAAGCCTGTTCTCCAGCTCGATCCCTGTGCGGGTAAATGACTACCTCACGATCGTCAATAAACTGGCCCGATTCCTCTGCAAGACGAGAGACTCCTGCGCCGAGGATCCCAACTGGAGTGTACATTTTGGATGTATCCGTGAGAATGCTCCAGATAGCGATGAAGTCTGGCTCGCCCTCGGCAACTAGCAGTATAGAGTCGGGAACTGCTAGGTGAATGCCGACAGGCCAGGATTTGGAGGAGTGCTTTAGGGAGCGGGACTTCGGTGTTCCATCGAGGCAATTCCAGTTCTTGCCATCGAGTCGACGGGCCGAGACGTTTCGCTGCATGGGATCAAGCACGAGCCACGCACGAACCTGTTCCCATGAATTGCTCCGGGACATACGGTCAGGCATTGTAGCAAATCCAAGACATCCGGCCGTAGCCGCCCTCTTTATTCCCTGCATCGAGGGCCATTTTCGCACGGCTGCCAAAGCCCTGTGATCAAGTTCGGTTCCTTCGCTAAAGTCGCAGGGCAGCTCGATCTTTGACTGACCTGATTTCGGTTTCGACCCAATTCGAGACCGAAAAGCCCCCGAGTTTTGGGCGGACGACTCAGGTTGGCGAGGTCTCGCTCGCAAGAATGAGACGGCTGCCGCAAAATCGCAGTCCAAAGCGATCTGAATGAATTTGAATACATCACCTTTGAGGCCGGTTGCGTGGTCTTTGAATGCTTTTCCGTTTTCGAAGATGGAGAAGGATGGGTTTCGGTCTTCGCGAAAAGGTGAGGATACAACTCCATCATGAACAGGCTGCGGCGGTGGAAGACCAAGGGAGGTCCAGACCATAAAGATTGAGTTGGCTTCCTTTAGAAGACGTAGGTCATATGGCTTGTCTGGAAATCGATTACGGGCGCCGTTATCGTCCAGCGGCGAAGAGATCCCCATGGTCTTCACGATGACTTCTTTCCTTCCAGTGCTTTTCGGATTTCACGTTGAGCTCGGAGTCGTCGTTCCTGGCGGGTGCTGAGACCGAGCAGAGAGGCTCGCTTTGACGCTGGCAGTTGCCAGAAGATTGCCTCGGCGAACGCCATATGCTGTTGTGTCGCGGCAGTCTGAATCTTGGCAGCCTCAGCCAATTCCCTTATAGCTCTGGCTAACTCGAGTGCATACATTTTGTCCGCCTCAAGGCCCTGTGGCATTTTGGTATAGGGGTTCTCCGACATTAGCGAGGTAGGTTCCGTGGCCAAAGGAGGTCGAGGTCCCCCTCCGAAATCTGTCTGAAGGCGAGAAGCCTAAGCCAATGTGCGCATGCTCGTAGAGAGAACTTAAGCATATGCCGGCTGTTCACTTCGTCGTAACAGTGCGTTGTCGCGAGTCTAGGTCCCCATTCTTTGATAATCTTCACGACTTCGAAGAGGTCCGAGAAGTAGCTCGCGCGTTTCACAGAATCCCATTCCGAATAGATGGGCGGCTCTGCCTAGTTGGGACCCGAGGACTGTTGATTTGGTGTCGGAGTCCTGATCTGTGCGTCTTCTAGAATCTGACGAACGAGGCTGGATAGAGAACGTGAACCTTGCGCCCCAGCTAGTCCTTCGAGCCAGATTCTTAACTCGAGGGGCAGTCTCAGTGTAACGGAAACGAATCGTTGGTAATCCTTAGTCATCCCGCAATTGAGGATTCGTTAGTAATCTTTAGCAAGCAAGAAATGTTTGATTCTTGCGGATTTTCTGATCTTGATGACCACTGTTATGCCAAGACCGCGATCACCACGGATCAAAAACAGTGTCAAAACTACGATCACGATCCCTGGAGCACTGTTTGAGAGACTGAAACGAGCAGCAGGTGCTGACAACAGATCTGTTTCGTCCTGGATCACGCCTTTGCTGGAGAAGGGGTGTGACTCTTGGGAGGCACAGGATGAAGCCAAATCCGTGTTCGGATTGACCGACCAGTCTGACTCCAAAGGTCAGATTGAACCACAGGTGTTAAGGAAAATCGCCTCTGATTTAGGAACTACCTCCTTCGAGAAATACGTAGGGATGCTCGATGACCTGGAGTCTCACTTGGAGACTATCCGCCAACTCCAGAAATCGAACGAGATACTCCGACTGACCCTTCTGAGAGACGTAGCTCCAAGCCTTCCGAAAGGGAAACGGGAGTCTTTCTCTTGTTCGGTGCGAGAAATGGGTATGCGGAAACCCTAGATTGCTTTAGTCACCTGCCCACTGGACGCCCACTAAAAAGTGCTACAGTGCTCGAGTTCGAATCTCGCCGGCCCGACCATTATCTTCTCGAAGAATGTACTTTGTGTATATCCTGCAAAGCCACTCGACCGGGCGCTTCTACGTTGGCCAGTGCGACGACTTGGTCCGGCGATTTCACGAACACCAATCAGGGAGAAATAGCTCCACCCGGAATCGAGGACCTTGGTGGATGCCCTATCATCGGGGATTTGAGACTCGTTCTGAGGCGGTAAGGTGGGAGCGGGAGATCAAGGCCAAAAAGAATCCGCAGAGCATCAGGCGTATTATCCGTCAGGCCTACCCAGGCTTGGATTTGCAGATCTAGACCGGCGCGTCCCGAGCGCGCTTCGCGCCTCGGGAAGGTCGCGAGTTCGAATCTCGCCGGCCCGACCATTATCTCTTTCCGAGCGGATCGATCTTCCGGTGGGCCGGGGCAGTCCGAATCCTACCCGACCTTCACCACGGTTTCGGTCTGCAGAGACTCTATGGCGGCGGCCAGCACTTTCTGGGCAGCCAGGCCGTCCGCCCCGGATCCGTCGATCTGATCCGGTTCCGCACCTTCGTTCAATTGCTCGACGAAACGACTCAGGCGGTTGCGGAAGGTGTCATCGAAATCGCGCATGCCGCCAAAGAACGGATTGGTGTAGACGGTTTTCTCCAGGCTGCCCGCCGGATAGAGCGTCACTTCCCTGAAGATGTCGTCGATGACAAAGCGGCCCTTCGTCCCGGCCATTTCGACCCGTTCCATCGGGTGGCCCCGCTCGATGTCATAACTGCCGGTCAGGTGTCCGAGTGCGCCACTCCTGAAGCGCATGTTGAATTGGGCCGTTGACCAGATTTCGCGGCCGGGTGCTTTTGTGGCGAAGCATTGCACGGCTTCGATGTCGCCACCGAAGTGCCGCATGATGTCCACCGTATGGGGGTGCAGGGCCTTGATCTGAAACCACGGCGAAGACTCCCGGGGGTTCTTGATCCACATGCTCACATTCATGAACAGCGGGTGTCCGATTCGCCCCTCATCGACCCACTTTCTGGCCAGGCGGGCTGCCGGTGTGAAGCGGTGATTCAGGTTGATGCCGTAGCAGAGTCCCTTCTCCTTCGCCTTGGCCACCATCGCTTCGGCCAGGGGGATTTCGTTGCAGATCGGCTTTTCTCCCAGGACATGGAGACCGGCTTCGAGCGCTTCCATGGTCGGCTCATAATGATCGCGACCGTATTCGTGCCCGGCCGTGGCCACGCTGACCATGTCGAGTTCCACCCCGGCGATCATGTCCTGAACGGAGGTGAAAGCAGGCACGCCGAAGCGCGCTTTCCCCGCCTCCGCCCGTGGATTGTCCCGATCGCACACAGCCACGAGCTGCGCCTGCTCCATCGACTGGTAGAGTCCCGCGTGTTTGCTACCGATGGGACCCAGACCAATGACGCCGACACGTTGAACCTTCATTGCGGCAGGCAGATGCGGATCAGGCGGGCCGGCGCTTTTCCGGGGGCAGGGGATGGGGGCGGACGACGGCCCCGTCACGCTCATAGGACTCGATGGCCGCGAAGGTGTATTCCAGCGTGGCCAGGGCATCACGGCCCGAGGCCCGCAGGAGGTGCTTGGGTACACCCTTGCTGACGTCCTCGACGAAAGCGTCGATGCGCGGCTGAAAGGTGAGGCCGAAGTCGGTTTTTCCCGTGTTGGTGACCACAGGAGCGGGAGCCTGTCCGATCTTGAGCTTTTCCGGGGCCGCGGCGCCTTCTGATCCCGGTGTCGGGAAGAAGGTCAGTTTTTCCACACAGTTCTCGATACAGAAGGTTCCCTTGGAACCGCCCACCTCGACACTCCACCAGCCTCCCAGCCCCATGGTGGCGTCGCCGCGCTGGCTGAAGAGGTAGCCGACGGTGCCGTTGGCGAAGAGCACGTGGATGCTGTTGACGGATACCATCGGGTCGTTCGCGTTGCGGCGGAACCCAGGTTGCCCCATGAACGCCTGGAGCTTCACGATATCTCCGCAGAAGTAGCGCATGATGCTGAAGGGGTGGGCGAGGAAGGCCTTCACGTGTGCGTAGGGGAAACCCTCGAAATTCGCATTCTTCGCCGGGCCGGGATAGTTGATCTCTCCGCCCGGGAATCCCATCCGGTGCAGGCAGTATATGGGTTCGCCGATCTTGCCCTCGTCAGCCAGTTTCTTGGCCAGGCCGGCCGGCTCGGTGAAATAGTGGTTCAGGTTGCAGCCGAGATAGAGGTCCTTCTCTTCAGCCAGCCTGACCATCTCACGGGCCTCGTTGATGTCGTTTGAGATGGGTTTCTCGACCAGGACATGCTTGCCGGCCCGGAGTGCCTGCATGGTCGGCTCGAAATGCCAGGATCCGTTTTCGTTGCCCCCCGTGGTGACGTCGATGATGTCGAGGTCCGGGTGGGCTTCGAGCACTTCCGCCAGGGAATAAAACTCTTCGCAACCGTGTTTCTCGCCGGCTTCGTCGGCCTTGGCCTTGACCACGTCGCAGACCGCCACCAGATCGGCGGCCGGATTGTTCCGGTAGCAGGTCGCATGAATGTTCCCGATACCGCCCATTCCAATAACAGCTACTTTCATCATGGTTCGTATTCCTTACCCATTGGGACAAACCGATTTGACCCTTGCGTGTTGCACCTTCTGAAAACGTCGCCCGACTTTCGTCCGGAGACGACTCAATTCTACTCGAATTCGATCAATTGCCTTCTCCAGTCCGTCGCTCGGGGTGTGCGCCAGATGGGTTTTCTTGTTGAACGGGCCGGGCCGGTCCGAGAATCCTGTGGATGACCATGGAGAACGACGCCACCACGAATGCAAAGCCCCGGCTCTGGTCCCTGGTCTGGCAGGATGGGCGGCTTCTCTTCCCGCTGATGCTCGCGGTCGGCATCGTCAGCCTGTCGGGGACGGAAAATCCGGCCGCACCCGGAGGGATTCCCTCTTTCGACAAGATCGCCCATTTCTGCGTCTTCGGGCTCCTCGCCACCCTGATCCTGCGGATGATCCCGGACGGTTCCCGGACGTTTCTTGCGGCTGCGGCTGTGGTTGCTCTGGTGTCCGTCTTTGGCCTGACCGACGAGTTCCATCAATCGTTCACCCCGGGTCGTTCGGTCGAATTTGCCGATTGGGTGGCGGATACCCTCGGGGCGCTGACGGCGGTCGTGGTCTACTGCCGCTGGCACGCCTACCGCAGGATCATGGAGTATCGACCGGTCCGAAAACAGGGCTGACAGCAAGGGTCGACCTCGCCTGAATGGAGACATGGGTCCAGACGAAGCCAGGACACGGATCGAGGAACTCCGCAGGGAAATCGCCGCCCACGACAGGCTCTATTATCAGCAGGCCGCCCCGACCATTGCCGATCAGGACTACGATCGACTGAAGGCCGAGTTGGCGGACCTGGAAGGCTCGTATCCGGAGCAGGCTGCGGGTGACTCGCCGACGCAGAGGGTGGGCGACGACCGCCTGCCCGGCTTCGAGCACTACCGGCACCGGGTGCCCATGCAGAGCCTCGACAATACCTATTCCGAGGAAGAATTGCGGGCATTTCATGAGCGACTGGTCAAAGTCCTCGGACGGGAGGACCTGCGCTACCTGGTAGAGCCCAAGATCGACGGGGTCGCGGTCAGCCTGACCTATGAGGACGGCATCCTTGTCCGGGCGGTTACGAGGGGAAACGGGGTCGAAGGCGACGATGTCACCGAGAACATCCGCCTGATCCGTTCACTGCCGGGTCGGCTCCCGGGCAGTGGATTTCCGCCGATCATCGAGATCCGTGGCGAGATCTTCATGACCAATGAGGAGTTTCGCCGAATCAATCAGTTGAGAGAGGAGGATGGTCTCGAGGTCTATGCGAATCCGAGGAACCTGACCTCGGGAACGGTCAAGCTCCTCGATCGGCGGGAAGTCGCCGCCCGGCAGCTGGATATTGTTCTCTACGGACTCGGTTACCATGAAGGTTTCCGGATTGAGACCCAGGGTGATTTCCACCGCCTGCTCGGGGAGTGGGGTCTTCCCACCGTGGAAATGAAGTGGTCGGCGGACGGGATGGATGCGGTCTGGGCGGCGATTCAGGAGCTGGATTCGCGGCGGGCGGATTTTGCCTATGCCACCGATGGCGCCGTGATCAAGCTGGATTCGGTCGCGGCCCAGCAGGAGGTCGGATCGACCTCGAAGGCCCCCCGCTGGGCCATCGCCTACAAGTTTGCCGCCGAGCGGGCGGAAACCATCCTGCGGGCCATCAGTATCCAGGTGGGCAGGACAGGGGTGCTCACTCCGGTGGCGGAGTTGGAGCCGGTCCAGCTGGCGGGAACCACCGTATCCCGGGCCACGCTTCACAATGCGGAGGAAATCGCGCGCAAGGATGTCCGGGAAGGCGATACGGTCTCGGTCGAGAAGGCGGGCGAGATCATCCCGGCGGTCATCGCGGTCAATCTGCAGAAACGGCCGGCCGGCTCCGTGCCTTATGTTTTCCCGAAAGCCTGTCCGGTCTGCCGGACGCCGACTGTTCGATTGGAGGGGGAAGTGGCCCAGCGTTGTCCCAATCCCAATTGTCCGGCGCAGGTGCGCCGCCGGCTCGGCCATTTTGCTTCAAAAGGTTGCCTGGACATCGACGGAATGGGTATCGCCGTGGTCGACCAACTGGTCACGCGCGGGTTGGTTACCCGTCTGCCGGATCTCTATCGTCTGGACCGCGAATCACTGCTCGGACTGGAAAAATTCGCCGCGAAATCAGCGGACAATCTGCTGGCGGCCATCGAGGCGAGCAAGACGGCCGAGCTCTGGCGGGTTATTCACGGTCTGGGCATCCCGCATGTCGGTGCGACCACGGCCCGCGACCTGGCCCGCGCTTTTCCCTCCCTCGAAACCCTTGCGGCCGCTGAGGAGAACGCGCTGGTGGCGGTGGAAGGCATCGGGTCCGTCCTGGCGGCGGCCATCCGGACCTATTTTGAGCAGGAGGCGAACCGGGACCTGCTCCGGGAACTGAAGGAACTCGGATTCGAGCCGACGGGTCCGGGTGAAGGGGTGGGAGCGGGCGGGAGCCTCGCGGGAAAGACCTTCGTTCTTACGGGAACCCTTCCTTCGATGACCCGGGACGAGGCCCGCGCCCTGATCGAAGGGGCAGGCGGGAAAGTGACCTCGGGGGTGAGCCGGAAGACCGACTATGTGGTGGCGGGCGAAGAGGCCGGCTCCAAGCTGGCCCAGGCGGAGAAACTCGGCGTCTCCGTGATCGACGAGGCGGGTCTGCGGGGATTGATCGAGCGGCCGGCCTGAAGGGACGGTCGGCAAACCAACCGTAGTGTGCTGGAATGGCGCTTAGTCGAGGGTTTTGATCGTTGTTTTGTCTCGGACAATCGTTGCGGCTGGCCGGGGACGTCCAGCCCTACCATGCATGCTCCGTTTTCAGGTGGTAGGGCGGGGCCTCCGGACCCGCCGTCGAAGAGCAAACAGAGCTTTGTTGGCTCATCGCGCCTTGGCGCTAACGAAGCGCCATTCTAGGTTGCTACGTTTGGTTTGGGACCTGAAAACCAAACGTAGTATCCTACGGTTGGTTGTGGAGTGGATACCCGACGCTCGCCGCGTTCCGGATTCAGAATCCCTGCTTCTGGAGTTGGCGGCTGAGTTCCTGCTGGAAGACGGCGATGTCGTCTTCGCTCGGACGGTAGCCGGCGGCTCCCGGGTCGAGGGCGAGGCGGCCCAGCTGGTCGAGGGCCCAGGATGCCTTGACCCCGTCGCTGAAGACGACGTTGCCGCTGACCACCGTGCCGGGCCGGGTGATCTTGTCGACTTCGACGGTGACGGCGCCGGTCCCATCGGCTTCGAGATCGAAGACCTCGCTGTCGGCCGTTCCGGCTTCCCGGGCAGCTGATGTCCCTGTGGCGGGAGCGGCAAAGTCCGGGGTCTCGGCCGGCTTGACCTTGTCTTTCAGATCGAGTTCGAGGTCATCGATGAGGAATCGGGCGTCCATGAAGGTGATCCCGATCTGGAATTCCTCCTTCAGTCGCTTCTGCACGTCCGCTACGGACGCACCCTCCTCCACCCACTTCCCCACGGCCACTTTCTGTTCTGCGGTCAAATCCATCATGAGGGTCGCAGTGTCGGGGCGGGGATGGCGGCGGTCAAGCCGGGTTGTGTGTCCCCGGCCCGGCCTCTTACTTGGCCATTTGGCTCTTGAGGAATTCCACGCTGTTGCGGACCGACTGATCCTGCTCCATCATGTTATCGACTGACTTGCAGGCGTGGATGACCGTACCGTGGTCCCGGCCGCCGAAGTTCTCGCCAATCTCCTGGAGGGAATGCTTGGTCAGATTCCGGGCCAGATACATGGCGATCTGGCGGGGGATCGCGATATTGGCCGGGCGGCGCTTGCTGACCATGTCCGAAGGACGCAACTGGTAGTATTCGGCCACCCGCTTCTGGATGCCATCGATGGTGATCTGCCGCTGGGCCTCCTCCATCAGGACATCCCGGAGCAGGTCCTCAACGATCGTGAGGTCAAGCTTCCTGCCGGTCAGCGCCGAGTAACTGGCCACCTTGATCAGCGCCCCCTCGAGACGCCGGATATTGCGGACGATGTGTTCGGCGATGAAATCGATGATCCCGCTGTCGATCTTGAAATGGTGGGCGTTGGCTTTGGCGCGCAGGATGGCGACCCGGGTTTCAAAGTCCGGCGACTGGATGTCGGCCATCAGGCCCCATTGGAAGCGGGATACCAGACGGCTTTCCAGCTTGGCGATTTCGTTGGCCGGTCGATCGCTCGAAAGGAAGATCTGCTTCTGGGATTCGAAGAGATCGTTGAAGGTATGGAAGAACTCCTCCTGAATCCGCTCCTTGCCGCTGAGGAACTGGACGTCGTCGAGCAGGATGACATCGACATTGCGGTACCGCTTGCGGAAGCGGGTCAGGGTGTTTTCCTGGATCGCGAGAATGAACTCGTTGGTGAACTTCTCCGACGAGAGGTAAGCGATGCGGGATTGCGGGTTGTTCTTCAGGATGCTGTGCCCGACAGCGTGCATCAGGTGGGTCTTGCCCAGTCCGGTCTCGGCATAGATGAAGAGCGGGTTGTAGGCGTGGGCGGGCGCCTGGGCGACCGCCATGGACGCGGCATGGGCGAGCTGGTTGTTTGAGCCGACCACGAAATTCTCAAAGGTGTTCCGGGGGTTGAGGCTACCGGTGGTCTTGCGATCCTCGCCCGTATGGCGGGCCGTCGGGCGCGTCGCCGGGGTGGGCTTGTTCCGGGAGGCGGCCCGATCGGCATCAACCACCGGATCCCCGCCTTCGCGGGCCATCTCGACCTTGATCCGCATCGGGTGGCCCGAGGCAACCCGGGCCAGCTGCGAAATCAGATCGAGGTAATTGTCGTGGATCCAGATGGCCGCAAAATCATTGGGGGCGCCCAGAACGAGGGTCTCATCGGACTCCTGAAGGCATCGGATGGGCTTGAACCACATCTCGAAAATATCCTTGGGCAGCTGTTTGGCCAACTCGGCTCGAATCGTCGGCCAGCAGGAGGTCAGAGAGGTGGTGGGCGGCATGGGCGTCGGACAGGGGAGGGAAGGTTATTCACATACGGGATTCCCGGGAATCGGGACACCGCTCTGACCGCAACCGACTCGAACGCTCAGCCTGGAAAAATGGGTGATCCTTCAGAGGTGGAATATGGATACGCTGTTAAACGTATAAACTACTGAGGGATAATGGTTTGGCTAAAAAGGCTGTGAGTTGATTCGATTGCGTGCAGGGCGGACCAGAATTCAGGGGCCGTTTGGCAGATCCCAAACTATGGAATGTGACAATAACGTTAAGCCTAATCGGCTTTTCAAGACCAACTTTCCGACAAGTTACTGACAGTGTCCTGAGGATAAGTTTTTTGATTTTTGGATTGCCACGAAAACGGCTCCACGGAGCCGATTGCGGGCCTTGCACCCGACCGGTTTGACCGGCTGATCCAGGGACTTACTCCTGATCATTGTTCCGGGACATGTGGGCAATCAGCTGTTCGTTGAATTCCAGAGCAGGGTCATGGCCCATGATTTTGAGGGCTTGGACAAGCGCGGCCACCTCAACCAACCGGGCGAGGTCCCGTCCCGGCCGGACGTAGATCTCGACGTGGGGCACCTGGATTCCGAGGATTTCATAGATCCCCCCTTCGAGTCCGGTTCGTTCTTCGATCGCATCCGGGACCATTTCGAGCAGGCTGACCACGAGATCGATCCGCTTCTCGAGACGGACGCTGCGGATGCCGAACATGGTGGCCACGTTGATGATCCCGAGGCCGCGACATTCCATATAGCCACGGTTGAGCTCCATGCTGAAGGCCATCAGGTCGCGTTCATCGAGCAGTTTGACCCGGGTCATGTCGTCGGCGACCAGACTGTGTCCGCGTTCGATCAGAGCCAGGGCGCACTCGCTTTTGCCGACACCGCTGTCGCCGCGGATGAGAACCCCGATGCCCTTGATGTCCATCGTGGTGCCGTGCATGGTCGTGGTCGGGGCGAATTCATTGTCGATGCAGAGCGTGGCGGCATTCACGAAATTCATCGTGATCATCGGCGTCTTCAAGAGGGGCAGCTTCCGCTCTTCCGCGATCTGCAGCATCGGACGGGTCGGGTTGAAGTTCCGGGAAAAGACCAGGCAGGGAATGGCGCGGTCGACCAGAAGACTGATCACCTCGTACTGCTTTTCTTCGCTCATCGAGCGCAGGTAGGTCATCTCGGCGGCTCCGAGCACCTGGAGGCGCTTGTTGGCGAAGTACTTGGTGAAACCGGTCAAGGCGAGGGCCGGGCGGTTGATGCTGCCTTCACGGATGGTCCGGAAGAGGCCCTTTTCTCCGGCCACGACTTCCAGCTTCAGCCGCTCGCGGTAGGTATTGAAGAAATGCTCGACCGTGATGCTCCTTGTTTGCCGTTTTTTGGTGGGGGTCGCCATGGTGGGATTGAAGAAGAGGCCTCTTTTCGCGTTTCGAGTCGAATTCCGGGGGCTTCTAGAGATTGAAATCCTCGCCGAGATAGAACTTCCGGCTCTGCGGGTCCTGGATGAGGAAGTCGCTGGTGCCCTCGCAGAGAACCCGGCCCTCGTGGATGAGGTAGGCCCGATCGACGATGCGCAGGGTTTCGCGCACGTTGTGGTCGGTGATGAGGATACCGATCCCGCGCTCCTTTAGGGACAGAACGATGCGCTGCACCTCGGCCACGCTGATCGGGTCCACTCCGGAGAATGGTTCGTCGAGGAGAAGGAAGCGGGGCCGGGTGACCAGGGCCCGGGATATCTCCAGACGGCGGCGTTCGCCGCCGCTCAGGGTGTAGGCCTTCTGCCCGGCCAGCGACGTCAAGCCCAGTTCCTCGAGGTGTTCGGCCGTGACGGTGGCGCGTTCGTGCCGGTTGAGCGGGAGAGTCTCCGCGATGGCCCGTATATTCTCTTCGACGGTGAGCTTGCGAAAGACGCTGGGTTCCTGGGGCAGGTAACCCACGCCCAGTCGGGCACGCTGGTGCATCCGCATCCGGGTCACATCGTGGCCCTGGATAGTGACTTTGCCTTCGGTCGACCGGATCAGGCCGACTATCATGTAGAAAGTGGTGGTCTTGCCTGCTCCGTTGGGTCCGAGCAGGCCGACGATCTCGCCTGCCTTGACGTCCAGGTTCACCCCGGAGACCACCCGGCGGGTTCCGAAGACCTTGACCAGGTTGCGTGCCTCGATCGAGGGGGTCTGTGCGGTGCGTTCAGTCACGTTTCCTCGGTCTCCGTGACAGGGGCCTCGTTTTTCTCGCTGGTTCTTGGCGCGTCGCCGGTGTCCGGTTGGGCTTCGGGTGGCGCTGGGGGTTCGACCACGTTGTTGTCGAACCCGAGATTCGGAAGGGCGGGGAGAATCACCCGGGCCGGGCCGGTGGCGCCTCCTTCGACGATCGCGCGCCGATCGCCGCGGAAAAAGGTGATGCGTTCCCCGGAGACGGTTCCCTGGGTGTCAGTGACCATCGGACTCTCGGTCAGGACGATCTTGTCCTGACCCGGCAGGACCTCGGCCCGGCCGGCGGTGGCCACCCGGCCTTCCTGCGAGATGGAGACGTTGCCGAGGGCGAGAATCTGACGGATACTGCCGATCTGGCCCACATTGGCCTCGAGGTCGCCGGTCCGGTCGGCATGGATTTCCAGGCGGTCGCAAGTGACGATCAGGTTGTTGCCGGTCAGTTTGACGTGATCGGAGAAGAGGAAGAAGGCCTTCTCGCCGTCATTCTCCATTTCGAGCCGGTCGCTAGAGATCACCGTTTCAGGGATGGACGGCTCATCCGCGGCCGGGGTTGCAGCGGTGATGGGAACGAATCCGGAGAAGGCGAGCAGAGCGGTCGCGGTGGCGAGAATGTGTTTCATTTCAGGATGTCTCCGATGCCTTCGAAGAAGGTCACCTCGACGTTGGTTTCGATGGACACTCGATCTTCGTTGCCGTGCCAAGTCCAGTTCTGTCCGGTGATTTTGAAATCCCGATTGGTGATAAGAATGCCGTTGTGCCCGACCGCCTTGTTTTCTGCGATGAGCACGGTGGCATCGGGACTGGTGATCTCGGTCTGCACCTCGCTGGAGGCATCCCCGGTGAAGAGCTGGATTTCCATCTCGACCAGGTCGACGTGATCCCCATCTCGGTAGATTCCCTTGGCCCCGCGCAGTTCCCAGGTGCGGTAGCCTTCGGGATTGAACATGGGCAGGCGGAAATTCTCGACCGGTGCATTCGGGATCATCTGGGCCAGAAGGACGGAATGAAGCGGGATGAGAATCATCGCGACAATGGCGAGTCCGAGGCAGATCACGACTCGGGGCTTCATGACCTTGTGCCCGGTCGGGCCCGGGGCAGAATCTGTTCGCAGACTTCGCGCACGGCGCCAAATCCGGCCGGGCGGGTGGTGATGGCATCGGCGGCCTCGACCGCAGCGGGCATGGCATCGGGCACCGTGATGCCGATTCCGGCCCAGCGGATCGCGTCCGCATCGATGTCGTCGTCGCCCATATAGCAGATGTTCTCCTGTTTGATCCCGAGTTGGGAAGCAAGATCCTCGAGAACCTCGCGCTTGTCGGTGCGCCCTTGGACAAGGTGGGTGATCTTGAGTTCCGTCGCCCGGCGGGTGGTGGCGCCGGATTCCCGCCCCGAGATCCAGGCGAGAATCACTCCCGCGTCCCGGAGCCGGACCAGGCCGAGTCCGTCCAGAATGGAGAATCGCTTGGTCTCGGATCCGTCGGAGGAAACGAGGATCGTGCCGTCGGTCAGGATGCCGTCGACGTCCATCGCGAAAAGGCGGATGGCGGCCCATCGCCTCGCCGGGAGATCCCCGGGACCCGGAGTGGCCGGGCCGACCGGTCGCCGGTCCGGTGCGCGTGAACTCAATCCATCCATTCGATCAGCCTGTCGGCGATGCGGTTGGCGGAGGGGCGGTAGGTTTCCTCCAGTTCCGGGGCGAAGGGGACGGGTGTATCCAATGAAGCAATACGAAGGGGCGGGGCCTCCAGGTCGAAAAACTTGTCCTCGACCAGGCGGCTGACCAACTCGGCCCCGAACCCGCAGGTCCGCCTCCCCTCATGGATGACGGCAAGACGGTGGGTCCGGTCGATCGACGCGGTGATCGCGCCAAGCTCGAGCGGGGCGATCGCCCGGATATCGAACAGGTCGAAGGTGTAGCCATATTCTGTTTCGAGAGTCCGGGCGGCCTGCTCCGTCTGGCCGACCATCTCCCCGTAGGTGACCAGGGTGGCGTGGAGCCCCGAGGCGACCTGTCGGGGGTGCCAGACGGAGAGGTAGTCGGGGTCGAAGCCGACCAGGCCCTTGCGGTTGCGATAGAGTTTCTTGTGCTCGAAGAGAAGGACGGGATTGGGGTCCTCGAAAGCGGCGAGCAGGGCATTGTAGGCGTCCTGTGGGGTGCTCGGGTAAAGTATCTTCAGTCCGGGGGCGTGGGCGTAGAGGGCTTCAAGGTCCTGGGAATGAAAGGAGCCGAAGGTGAGACCACCTCCGTTCGGAAGTCGGAGGACGAGGGGAACCGATGCGCCGGAGCGGAAGTGGTAGGTGCCGGCATTGAGCAGGATCTGGGTGGTGGCGTCGGTTGCGAAATCCGAAAACTGGAATTCAACGACCGGTCGGTGTCCGTTCAGGGCCAGGCCGGTCGCATAGCCGACCATGGCCGACTCCGCCAGGGGTGTGTTCAGGACGCGGCTTCGGCCGAATGCTTCGAACAAGCCGTCTGTCACCTTGAAGGCGCCACCGTAATCGGCGATGTCCTGGCCCATGATCAGCGACTCCGCACGTTCGGAGAGGATCTTCTTCAGGGCGCGGTTGATCGCCTGGGCCATGGTCAGTTCTTCCTTCTCCGTGGTCACTGTCCATGGTATCGGCCCGGTCGAAGGGGCGAGCACCTCCGCCGCGAAATCTCCGGGGAGGGGGCGGGCCACCTGCAGGGCGGTGGAGACGATATCCTCGAGGAAAGAGGAGTTCTCCTCTTCGATGGTCGCAACCGCGGCAATGGCTCCGGTGGTGGTCAGGCGCTCGCGCAGTCGTCGGAGAGGATCAAGCGGAGCCCAGCTTTCCGCTTCGCCGGGTTTGAGATAGGTGCAGGTGTCGTAGCAGGCATGGCCCCGCAGACGCAGGACGCGGGCTTCAATCAGCATGGGTCGGCCGGATTCGCGGACTTCGGCGATCGCGGCCGGCAGGACCTGCAGGCAGGCCTCCACGTCGGTTCCGTCAAGGGCCAGACCTTTCATGCCGTAGCCGGCCGCACGGGAGGAGAGATCCTTGACCCCGTATTGTTCGGAGACCGGTGTCGAGTAGGCGTAACCGTTGTTCTCGATGATGAAGAGGACAGGGATGCCGAGGACACTGGCCAGATTCATCGATTCATGAACGTCGCCGGTGCTGGTGCCGCCATCGCCCAGAAGGGCCACGCCGATGGCGGGAAGCCCTTTCCGGCGCTGGGAGTCGGTCCCTCCGACCACATTGGAGAGCATGGCCCCCAGATGGCTGATCATGGGATAACTCCGGTGGGCGGGGTCCCCGTGATGGGCGTTGCCCTCGCGTGCCTTCGTCGGGCTCTCGGCGTTGGCCAGGTACTGGTTGAGGTGATCCCCCGGATGGCCCCCCCAGATCAGGTGGCCGGCCAGGTCGCGGTGGGTCCAGGACACCACGTCGATCTCCTTGTCGAGCAGGAGTGCGAGCGGGACGGTCAGTCCCTCATTCCCCTGGCCGCCGGTCACGGTACCCTTGATCAAGCCCTGTCGGAAGAGGTGAAAGATCCGGTCGTCCATCATCCTTGCGAAATGCATCCAACGGTAGGACTGGAGCAGCGCGGAATCGGAGTCTTCAGACGAACTCGGTTGTAAGGTCCGTTGGCGCAGGGCGTTGGGTGGCGGCGAGAATTCCATCGTGGCGGTCCGTGATTACCGGTGGGGGCGAATTGACTCGAGCAAAATCAGATCGGGACAGACTCTAAAGTTCCAGGGATTCCCCCGGTTTCAGGGCGACGACCCGGGACCCGCTGTCCTCGAGCTTGCGGGCCAGTTCCGCCGGATCGGCCAGGATCAGGTCAAAGGTATTGTAGTGGATGGGGATGATGACTTTGGGTTTGAGCAGGCGGGCGGCCTCGGCCGCTTCGCCGATCCCCATGGTGAAATTGTCTCCAATCGGCAGGAGAGCGAGATCAAGGGGGTGCATGCGCCCGATCAATTCCATGTCGAGGAAAACGCAGGTGTCACCCGCATGGTAGATCGTGCGCCCCTCCAGGTTGAGGATGATCCCCGCGGGGTTTCCCATGTAGCGTAGGTTTCCCTCGGCGTCGGGATAACTCGAACTGTGATGGGCCAACGTCAGCTTGACCTGACCGAAGGGAAACCTCCATTGACCTCCGGTCCCCATTCCGTGAGTCGTGAGCCCCTGTCGTTCGAAATAGGTGGCGATTTCAAAATTGGCGACGATGGTTGCGCCGGTCCGCCGGGCTATGGCTGCGGCGTCACCGATGTGGTCGTCGTGCCCGTGGGTGATGATGATGAAATCGCATTCAATTTCATCGGGCCCGATCGGGGCCTTGTCGTTTCCGGTCAGGAAGGGGTCGATCACGATGGCGTGGGTCCCGGTCTGGATCAGGACACCGGAATGGGAGAGATAGGTCAGTTTCATTACGCGAGATCTGGCTGATGATCGGCGGCTGACCGGAGCGGGCGGGGATGGAAGAACGGCCCGATCCGGTCAGCCAGATGGTCTGGCTTGTCCATGATGGACCGACCCCGGGTGGTTTCAACCGTTTTGGAACAGACAGACAGGGCTGTCGTCGTCGGAGCGGCTTGGATCGGAATTCGAAGAATTGCACTCCCGCCGGATTGACTCCTGAGGCCGATTCCTCCATACTTTCTTTTCAGATCGACGGTGTTTTTGCGATCCATTCGATCAAGAACGCATCGTTGAGGCCGAATCAAAGGAATATACCCCCTCCGATGTATCAGCGCGGCAAATCCTCCAAAGGGTCCGGACTGATGGCTGGCGCGACAGCCATGGTTGTCGTCGCGTTCCTGTTCCTCCTGATTCCCTTGATGAATCGCACGGATCGTCATGGGGGGCCTTCGAAAAGCGGATTGGGTCTGATCACCACTGCTCCGGCGATCTCACGCGAAACGGTGGCCGAGCCATCGATCTCGGTCCGGAATGAACGGTTGAATCTGGCTGATCGGGGGACCATTCCCGCGGGCTGGACGGCCGCCGAAAAGCAGGTCACCGAAACGCCCAGGGCTATTCAGATGCCGGTTCTCGAGAGTTTTGAACCCGCCGAGAGGGTGGAGACGGAATTCGTCTTCAACGTCGAGGATCTTGACAACACGCCGACCCCGTTTTTCAGGGAACGCCCGACCTATCCTGAAGTGATGCGGCGGCAGGCCATCGAGGGCAAGGTGGTCGCCGAATTCCGGGTTGATCGTGAGGGCAAGACCTGGGATGTGGTCGTCGTCAGCTCGGATCATCCCGAATTCTCGGCGAGCGTCATCTCCGCTCTCAAACGCTGGCGTTTCCTTCCCGGGCGGGTGGATGGCCAGAAGGTGGAGTTCCGCATGCGGATCCCGATGGTCTTCAAGATCGTATCGGCGGATCCGGAAGACGCGGAACCCATGTTCGCCGTGGCCCAATGAGGCGGCGAATCGCTTTCACCTCAGGAATTTCCTTCTATTTGACCGTGTCGGGAAAGTAGCGCTGACGCAGAATGGCGGCCCCGTCGGCGCGGCCGGTCGCTTCGAGGCGGTCGATGTAGCGGGCGAGACCCGGAAGACCTCCCGGTTGACCGGGCAGGGTGGTGCGGGCGTGAAACGGGCCGCCCTCGTGGATCACCGTCCAGAGGGGATCGGCCACGTCCGAGGTCGTTTTCGCCATTTTCTGCATCTGTCTGTCGTGCCAGCGTGCCAGTCGCCAATTGCCCTCCCGGCAGATCTCCGGATGTGAACCCGCAAGATTGTTCTCTTCGTACGGGTCGGTTTCCAGGTTGAAGAGCATTTCCTGCGGAAAAAGATGGAATCCGTCGTGATAGGTTCGGATGTAGAGCCATTTCTCCCAGCGAACGCTGCGTTGGCAGACATGGACACATTGACTGAAAACGACCTCTTCCCGACCGGCATCCGGGTCGCCATCGGTGATGGCGGTGGCATAGCTTTCTCCGTCCCAGATCGGGCAGGCTTTACCCCCGAGCAGTTCCATCAGGGTCGGGGCGAGATCGAGATTGTAGTGGAATTTTGAATTCTCGCCGATCTTTCCTCCCGGCCACTTGATGATCAGGGGGACACGGCAGGTCGGCACGTCGGCCGTCCCGTGTTCGCCGTAGATGCCAAGCTCTCCCTGGTTCTCCCCATGGTCCGCTGAGATGATGATGGCGGTGTCGTCGTAAACACCGGCCCGGCGCAATTGCTCAATCGCGCGACCGATATGGTCGTCGACGTAGCGGATGCCCGTGTCGTAGCCGTCGATCATCCGCTTCAGTTCGTCCTTGTCGGTCAGGGAGAGGGGGTGGCGCGGGTAGGGCGAGGACGCCTCCTCCTCGCTGCCGGTGTACATGCCGATGTCGAGGGCGGTGTGCGGGCCGGTCGTGGCCTGATGGCGTTTCAGGGCGCTGCCGTCCGCCAGCCATTCGGGCAGCGGATCGTTCTCGAAGGGGTTCGGGTAGCTTTCAGGGACGCGGTAAGGGGTGTGCGGATCCCAGAAGTTGAGGTGAAGGTACCAATTGTCCCGGGCCGCATTGTCCTCGAGCCATTTGTCGAGGACGGGGGCGACGTGTTCGGCCGATTCCATTCCCCCCATCCCGGTATTGTGGATCTCGTTGAATCCCGCATAGAACCAGTGGGCGGCGTGGCGCTGTCCGAAGGGCGAAATCATCGCGGTGTGGAAACCCTTGGTCTGCAGTTGACGGGCCAGTCCCTGTTCGTCGAAGAGATCGCGAAAGCCCCGGGTCGGACCCTCGTTTTTCGGAGAGGCGGCTGAGCCGCCGTGGCCGACCACCCCGGTGTGTATTCCGAACCGACCGCTGTAGAGGGCGGTCCGCGACGGCAGGCAGGGGGCATCGCTCGCGAAGCACTGATGGAAGAGGGTGCCCTCCCGGGCCACTGCGTCGATTTGCGGCGAAGTGTTGCGGTGGTAGCCATAGCAGCCGAGGTGGTCTGCGCGGCAGGAGTCGATGTCGATGTAGAGGATGCGCATGGTCAGATCGAATCTAGACGGTCAGCGCCCGCGTTCGAGGCAAAAACCGGAATCGTCCGGAATCGGGGTAATAATGGTGGTCCGGGCAGGGCGACCACCAGTCGCCCGTGTCAGCAGTCGTGGAGAACCCCGAGGGTGTATGTCGCCTGAGCGACAGAGATGTGGCCCTTTCAGGGCTCGGAACTCATCCCACCATCGGCCGGGGACGTCACTGTGGTCGATTTCGCGGACTTCGGGATGCGGGACTATTTTGTGAGTGGCGGAGAGGGTGGGATTCGAACCCACGGTACCCTTACGGGCACGCCTGATTTCGAGTCAGGTACATTCGACCACTCTGCCACCTCTCCTGTCGAAAGTAGGGATTACGCACAAGGTGGCAGGAGGATGCAAGTCCGACCTGACTCAAAATCAGGCCTGATTGGGAGCCTCGCTCTGCGTCGGCGTTGTCGCCTGCCTTGAGGGGCAGGCTCGGAACGAGTCAGGTACATTCGACCACTCTGCCACCTCTCCTGTCGAAAGGAGGGATTACGCATAAGGTGGCTGGAGGATGCAAGTCCCGACCTGACTCAAAATCAGGCTTTCCAAACCGATTTGGATACCTCCAGGAGGGAACCTGAGCACAAAAAAAGCCCGGTCGAAACCGGGCTTTTCTGAAAGGAATCAGTGAACGTTCCGACTCAGTTGTTCAGGTTGAACTTGAGCGGGAGCATCATGCGGGTCTTGACCGCGCGTCCGTCCTTCATGCCGGGCTCGAATTTCCACTGAAGGACCGCGTCAATCGAGGGCTGCTCGAATTCGCGATGGGTCGAGGAATCAATTCGCGGTGAGCGCACCCGGCCGTTCTCGTCCACGATGAAGATGACGCGGGCGCTGCCGCTGATGCCCGCCTGCTTCATTTCATAGGGATAGGTCGGGGCGACCCGGTGAAGGGGATTGGGAATCTTGTCGAGGTCTGCCAGTTCGAAGACCTCGAGTTCCTCCAGGGCGTTGAAGTCGGCGGTGAAGGTGCCGAAGCCGAAATCTCCGGAAGCTCCGCCATCGCCGGGATTGATCGCGATTTCCAGCTGGGCCAAGGTCAGCGGCGGCGGCTTGGTCTCGAGCTCGGGCTTGTCCTTGTCTTCCTCATCTTCCTGGGGCGGTGGCGGCTCGGCCGGCGGGGGAGGGGGAGGCGGCATCGAGTAGTCGGACAACTCGACTCCGTCACCGGAACTCTTGACCGCATTGAGGAGCTGGGTGAAGGGCAGCGCGAGGAAAAGAATTGCCGTGGCGACGAACCCGCCGATCACGGTGATGGAAACCCTCGATTTATGATTCGCGGTTTTGTAGATTTTGTTCACTGGGCGAAGGGATTGGAGGTTAAAGGGGGGAATGGGCGATCGTAAGAGTCTACACCAAGATCGTTCGAAGTCCAGAGGCGTCAGGAAACAGCATTGCCGTTCGACTGGGTGCGCTTCTTGAACTCCTGAAGGGTCAGGCTCTCCAGGCGGACCAGGAACGACTCGAATTGGGCCCGCTTGGACTTCACGTTGTAGACGAGAAAATAACCGGGAATCGCGAGGAAAAGGCCCATCTGAGTGGTGATGAGGGCCTCGGAGATACCCTTGGCGACCAGGTCGGTGGTTTTTTCCGCTCCTCCCATCGAGATGCCCTGAAAGGTGGTCAACATCCCGAGAACCGTGCCGAGAAGGCCCATCAGCGGAGCGGCATTCACGAGAACTCCGAGGACGACGATGCTCAGGTTGATGCGGGGGATTTCCGAAAGACGGATTTCCTCGAACCGCGTCTGGATCTGCTCCATCGAAGAGACGTCTTCCTGGGCATAGCGAAGGATCTCGCCCACCTGTCCGTCGGCGCTGGAAGGGTCTTCGACCCACGCCTTGACCTGATCATGCGTGGCTTTCCGGAAATTGTTCCGCCGGAAGAAAAAGATGATGCTGATGCCGAGCCCGTAGATGACGAGGCCGAGCATGAACAGTGGAATCATGACCCATCCACCGTCGATGAGGATCCGAAATACGTCCCAGGAACTTTCTTGCATGTGATTTAGGAGAAAAGCGGTTCAAGGCGCCTGTGTCGGCGTCCAGTCCCGAGCCAGTTCCCAGCGGGGAAGGGTCCCCTATCCAACGAATCGGATGGCTGAAAACAGAACCGAGCGTGCCATTAATCCCGGGGGGACGGGCCAAGTCAAGGCAGGACTCCGGTCGAATCCGGCAAAAAAAGACGGGAAGTCGCCCCCTTTTTCAATCGCTGGAATCGGTCCCGGGCGGGATGGCGTGACGGGCCACCAGGGTGGATTGAATCGATACCCGGGGCTCCCCTTCCCTGATCGCGACAGGGCGGTAGGCTCCGTTGGGTTGCAGTTCACGGGCGTTGACGTTGTCCTTCCAGAGGAGTGGAAGGTAGTTGTTGATGATCCGATCACGCAAATCGGGGTCCTCGACTGGAAACATCAACTCGATCCTCCGGTAGAAATTCCGGGGCATCCAGTCCGCGCTGCCGAGGAACAGCCTGGGCTCGTGCCCGTGATTCTCGAAGTAAAGGACACGTGGATGCTCAAGGAAGCGACCGACGATGCTCCGGACGCGGATCGTCTCGCTCAGACCCTTGATCCCGGGAACTATGCCGCAGATCCCCCTTACGACCAGATCAATCCGAACCCCGGCCTGCGAAGCGAGGTAGAGGTTGTTGATTGTCACCTTGTCGATCAGGCTGTTGACCTGCACGAGGATGCGGGCGGGGTGTCCGCGTCGGGCATTGCGCGTCTCCACCTCGATCATGCGCTGGATCTCGCTGTGCAGATTGTAGGGGGCAACCAGCAGCTGCTTGAAGGGGTGGGGGCGGCCGTAGCCGGTCATCGTGTTGAACAGGTAGGCCACCTCGCCGGTGATCGCCTCGCGCGACGTGAAGTAGCTGAAGTCGGTGTAGAGCCTGGCGGTTTTCGGGTTGTAGTTTCCGGTTCCGAGGTGGACGTAGTGCTTGAGGCCGCCCGGAATGCGACGGACAATCAGCGAGCACTTGGCGTGGACCTTCATCCCGACCACACCGTAGACGACGAGGACACCGGCCTCCTCCATCTGCCGGGCCCATTGGATGTTGTTGGCCTCGTCGAATCGTGCTTTCAGCTCGATCAGGGCCGTCACCTGCTTGCCGTTCCGGGATGCTTCGATCAGGGCCGCCACGATGGGCGAGTCGCCACTTGTGCGGTAGAGGGTCTGTTTGATTGCCAGAACGGCGGGGTCACGGGCCGCCCGCATGACAAAATCGACCACTGGCTGGAAGGACTCGTAGGGATGGTGGAGAAGGATGTCCTGCCTTTCGATGGCGTCGTAGATCACTTCCCCGGGAATTCCGACGGTGGACGATCCGGGAACGAAAGGCGGGTCCTTCAGTTCGGGCCGGTCAATCGCGCCGAGAAGACCCATCAGGCGGAGCAGGTTGATCGGACCGTTGATCTGGAAAACATACTCCTTCGGCAGATCGACCTGGTCGAGAAGGATCTGGAAAAGCGCATCATCGACCCCTTCTTCGATTTCCAGTCGGACGGCCGCCCCGCGGCGCAGATTGCGCAGTTCCTCTTCGATCGTCTTGAGGAGGTTCTCAGCCTCTTCCTCGTCGATGTAGAGGTCGCTGTTGCGGGTGATGCGGAAGGCCTTGGCGGACAGGACCCGGCATCCCGGGAAAAGCTTTGCGCAACAAAGCTTAATCACGTCGCTCAGAAACAGAAACCGTTGCGAACCGGCCTGATCCGGGATCAGTTCCACGATCCGGGGAAGGATGCGCGGAACCGGAAGGATCGCCATCCGGTTTTCGATCTCGGGGGTTTCCGGATAGTCGAGGGCGACGAGTACGTTGAGGGTCTTGTTGCCGATCTCCGGGAACGGGTGGGAGGGGTCGATGGCCAGCGGAGTGAGAACCGGGAAAACCTCCCGTTCAAAGTAGCGTCGAACCCAGGCCTTTTCCCGCCGGGTCAGGGTCTCGAGGGTCTTGAAGACGATATTCTCCTGCCGGAGGGCCGGGACCAGCTTTTCGTGCCAGCAGCGGTACTGGTCCTCAACCAGAGACGCCACCACCGAGTGGATCCGGCGCAGCTGTTCCCGGGGATCCAGTCCCTCGATGCTCTTCTCGCGGACGCCCGAGTCGACCTGCTGGATAAGGCCGGCGACCCGGATTTCGAAGAACTCGTCGAGATTGGAGCTGACGATGGCGAGGAACTTCAGACGCTCAAGGAGTGGTGTGGCCTCACTGACGGCCTGGTCGAGCACCCGTCGATTGAAGGCGAGCCAGCTCAGTTCCCGGTTGAAATACGGCAGGCGTGACCGCTCGGGCGGGTTCGGATCGAGCGTTGTGTCAGTGGAATCAGCCATACCTTCGGTTCGAGATCGGAAGTTCCCGGTCGCTCGCCTTGAGAAAAGATGAGCGAGCGGTTTCACGCCTGTCAATGAACGAGGCGGGTGCGCCGGCGGATTGCGGGATAGGCCGATCCGGAGAGGCACCCGGATCGAACGGATTTTTGAAACGAACGGACTTTCTTCGTGAATATCGCCTGAAGTGCCTTAACGATACTGACATTCCGCTTCAGTTGCCGCGGAATCCGACCCACCCATGGCTCTCGAAACAAGGACGTCCGACTCGGTCGAGGTTTCCAACTGGGTCCTCGTCCGTCGTCTGCTGCTCATGGGGTGGAGCTATCGGAAGGGGTGTATCCGTATCCTCAGCCTGCAGATCGTCCTGCTGACCATTGGTTTGCTCGGACTCAGCCTGACCGGTCTGGGCATTGACGTGATCCATGCGGAAATCGATCCCAGTCACGCCTCGCCGGCCTGGCCTTTCGGGCTGGCCCCGCCTCCGGGGTGGCCGAGTATGGGCAAGATTGGTCTGATTGCCGGTGCCATCCTTCTGCTGGCCCTGGTCCGGGCAACGCTCAATTATGCCTACCAGGTCTCGGTCGCTCATCTCGTTCACGAGGAAATCGTCCTGGATCTGCGGGAACGCGTCTACGACAAGCTCCAGAGCCTCAGCTTCCGGTTTTTTGATGCCAATGCCAGTGGATCCATCATCAACCGGGTGACCGGCGATGTGCAATCGCTGCGGCTCTTCATCGACGGGGTCATCATCCAGGGAGTCATCATGATCCTCTCGCTTGCGGTCTACTTCACCTACATGGTGAATCTGAGCGCGATGCTCACTCTGGCCTGCCTGGCCACCACGCCGATGATCTGGGTGGCCTCCATGCTCTTCTCGGCCAAGGTGAAGCCGGCCTACCGCCGGAATCGGGAACTCTACGACGAGTTGGTACGCTCCCTGGCCGAAACGATCCAGGGTATCCAGACAGTCAAGGGCTTCGGCAGGGAAAAAACCCGTCGGGATCTCTTCCTGGATATCAACCGGAAGTTCAAGCAACAGCAGCGCAGCATCTTCTGGAAGGTCAGCATTTACTCGCCGACCGTGGGTTTCCTCACCCAGATCAACATGATCGTCCTTCTCGGATACGGTGGTTTTCTGGTCTATCGGGGCGAGTTGGCCCTCGGGACCGGACTGGTCGTCTTTGCCGGCCTTGTCCAGCAGTTCTCCGGGCAGATCGCGAACATCGCCAATATCGCCAACAGCGTGCAGCAGAGCCTGATCGGAGCCCGGAGGGTCTTCGAAATCCTTGATGCACCGGTCGAAGTGGCGTCCAAACCGGATGCGGTCAGGCTCCCGAAGGCCCACGGAACGGTTCGTTTCGAGCAGGTGGGTTTCGAATACAAACAGATGGACCCGACTCTGCGGGATATTGATTTCACCGTTGAGTCGGGCCAGTCGGTGGCCATTGTCGGGGCCACCGGTGCGGGCAAGAGTGCCCTGGTCGGACTGATCCCCCGGTTCTACGATGTGACCTCGGGTCGGATCACTCTCGACGGAGTCGACATCCGCGACATCGACCTCGATGATCTCCGGCGCAATATCGGGATCGTCTTTCAGGAGAGCTTTCTCTTCAGCAACACGGTGGCTTCCAATATCGCCTTCGGGCACCCGGAGGCGACCCGGGAGCAGATTGAGAAAGCCGCCCAGGTCGCGGCGGCTCATGATTTCATCATGGAGTTGCCCGATGGATACGAGACCATTCTCGGCGAGAGTGGGGTCGATCTGTCCGGTGGGCAGCGGCAGCGACTGGCCATCGCCCGTGCCGTTCTCCTCGAGCCCTCCATCCTTCTGCTCGACGACCCGACCGCGGCGATCGACCCTGAAACCGAGCACGAGATCCTCGAAGCGATGCAGAGCGCGATGAAGGGACGCAGCACCTTCATTGTGGCTCATCGACTGAGCACCCTGCGGCGGGCCGACAAGATCGTCGTTCTGGATCGCGGATCCATGGTCCAGACCGGAACCCATGAACAGTTGATGGCCCATCCGGGCCTTTACCAGCGGTTGGCCCGTCTCCAGATTGTGGATGATCTTCGGGAGAAGGAAAACATTCTCAAGGAGGTCCGGCCGGGATGACCCACCCATGAGCACGGCACGATTGAGTCTGACCCAGGTCCGGCGGGACGATCATCAGGAGGTGGATCAGAGGCCTCTGGACTTCGGCCTGATCCGGCGGATGTTCGGCTACACCAAGCCCTACGCCTGGAAGCGCAATGCCCTGGTTGTCCTGACCCTGACCCGGTCCTTTCAGCTGCCCCTGCTCGCCTGGGCGGTCGGAGCCGCGATCAGCGGCCCGATCGCCAGCCGGCAGCCCGACCTCCTGACCTCGGCCGTCCTGGCCTACGGCCTGCTGGCCTTCTCGACCGATTTCATTTTCCATTTCCGACAGAGGTATGCCCTCGAGATGGGTGAAGCGGTCATGCATGACCTCCGCAATGAGCTCTTCGCTCATCTGCAGAGGCTGCCCATGAGTTTCTACAATACGACCCGCCTGGGCCGGATCATCAGCCGGATGACTTCGGACATCGAGACCATTCGGGTGGCCGTCCAGGACGTTCTCTTCGTCACCCTCGTCCAGATCGGGCAGATGTTCGTCTCGGCGGCCCTCATGCTTTACTATGACTGGGTGCTTTTCACCGTCATACTCTGCATGGCGCCGATCCTCTGGCTGCTCAATCGCTACTTTCGCCGCCGGCTCAGCCGCAGCACCCGGGAGGTCCAGGAAAGCTTCAGCCGGGTCACCTCGGCCATCGCGGAATCGGTCAGCGGCATCCGGGTGACCCAGGGCTTCGTCCGGCAGGCCACCAATCTCGGGATTTTCCGGGGCCTCATCGTCAACCATTCCCGCAACAACATGGATGTGGCGCGAATGTCGGCCAAGCTGAATCCCCTGCTCGAACTCAACAGCCAGTTCTTCATTGCCGTCCTCCTTCTCCTCGGTGGTTACCGCGCCCTTCAGCCGGGCACGGGAACGGAAATCGGCGACCTCATCCAGTTCTTTTTTCTGGCCAACCTGTTCTTCTCACCGGTCCAGTCACTCGGCAACCAGTTCAATCAGGCCATGACCGCCATGGCCGGAGCGGAACGCGTCTTCCGTCTCCTTGACCTGAAACCGGAATGGGAGGACGACCCGGCTGCGATCGCCATCGAAGACATCCGGGGCGAGATCGAGTTTCGGGATGTGAATTTCGGATACAAGACGGACCGTCCGGTGCTGCACCACGTCAGTTTTCTTGCCGAAGCCGGACAGACCATCGCCCTCGTCGGCCACACCGGCAGCGGGAAGAGTTCGATCATCAACCTGATCTCGAAATTCTACCTGCCGACCGGCGGAGAGATCCTCATCGACGGTCGGGAGATCCGCACCATCACCAGCGAATCCCTCCACCGGTTGATGGGCACGGTCCAGCAGCAGAATTTCCTCTTCACCGGCACTCTGATGGAAAACATCCGATTCGGACGCCCGGAAGCGACCGACGACGAAGTCATCGAAGCCGTCAGGTCGCTCGATTGCCTCGATCTGATCGCCGTCCTGCCCCAGGGATTTGGAACCGTGGTCGGCGAGCGCGGCTCCGGCATCTCGGCCGGACAGCGGCAGTTGGTCTGTTTTGCGCGGGCCATGCTGGCCAATCCCCGGATCCTCATTCTTGACGAGGCGACCAGTTCGATTGACACGGTCACCGAAGCGCGTCTCCAGGCCGCCCTCGACCGCCTTCTGACCGGTCGGACCAGTTTTGTCGTGGCCCACCGCCTGAGCACGATCCGCAATGCGGACCAGGTCCTCGTGCTGGATCAGGGCAACCTGGTGGAACGCGGGACCCACGACGAATTGATCAAGAAGGGCGGCATTTATGCCGGTCTCTACGCCCAGTTCAACCAGGAACCGGACGGCTCCGGCTGAGGAGGCGCATCAGCCGATCTTGGCTCGAATCGGGCGGATTCTGCGTCGACGGTGCTGTTCCGCGACACTGCCCCACCCGGGCATTCGGAAGCGGGGTCTTTCGGGTCCGGGATTCGTGGCGCTGTCAACGATCGCCTCCCGGTAGTCCGGCAGCAGCGACATCGGATTTCCGGGCGCTTCCACCAGGTGATTGAGGATCTCCTCGTAGCGCCGGACATAGCGCAGGATGGTGGTCTTCCTGAAGGTGCGGGTTCGATAGGAAATGAGCAGGGAAATCCCCTTGACCGTGTCGCGAATCTCAATCTTGGGCAGGTTCGGGCCGGCGCCGAAATGGCGGTGGACCGGGTCGATTCGCGTTCCCGTCAGGTGAAGGCCCGCCGGATCGTCGGCGCCGTGAACGATGAAGAACGGCGTAAGTCTGCCGCCTTTCCGGCCGTTGGCCTTGAGAAACTCGGTCACGATCTCTCCGACGGGGAAGGTCCGGCGCTCGATGGCCTTAATCCACTCGCGGGTGGAGGATTCAAGAAAGGTCGAGAAGGTCCGGATTGGGTCGGGTCGGGCGCGGAAATAGATCATCCGTCCGAGGTGCCCGACCATCCGGGCGGCCGCCGGATGAGCCCGTCCGTCGACGACCGAAGCGATGAGAAAATCCGTTTGTCCCGTGTGACGGTTCACGAGAACGGCATTGGATGCCATCAGCGTCATGAATACGGTTGTGCCGAACCGTCGGCTCAATGCGCGGACTCCGGATGCGAGGTCGGGGGGAAGGAGAAAGTGGAGGGTTCGATCCGTCCCGTCATCCCTCTCGGTGACGGGCCCATCGGTTGGAAACCAGGCCCCCAGAGGCGGACCTGAAATCGTCTCCCTCCAGAAGGGTTCCATCGATTGCTTCAGGGCTGGGGTCAACTGGCGCCGCTCCCAGGCGACGTAGTCGATTGGCTGATACTTGGGCATTGGCCAGTCGGGCGCTTCTCCCCGATCCAGTTTCTCGTAGAAGGCGGATACCTCCTCGTAGAAGAGCGCCAGTGAAACGGCATCAAAGTGGGCATGGGGGAAGATGAAAGTGACAAAGTGATCGTCGCTTCCAAACCGGGTCACCTTCACTCTTGGAGTGGAGACGCCGGACAGATTGATCCGCTTCCGGGCGTCCTCACGGAATTCCGCTTTGGCCCTTCTGAGGCGCTGATGTGGCGGCAAACCGGACAGATCCTGTCTCTGAATCACCACTCGGGCCGAAGGCTCCACCGTTACCCGCACGTCGCCGGCCGCGTCCATCCAGGTCCTGGTCCGCATCGCTTCGTGGCGCTTTATGAACAGATCAATGGCATCTCTCAGGGCCCTTTGGTTGAACGGACCGCGGATCCGGAATGCCCGGCTGATGTTTCCGCCTTTGCGTCGGCTGCCCGGTCTGAAGTTCTTGAAATACCAGGTAATATTGCCGGCTGCTTTGGTCTGGCTCCTTTTGTTCAGGCGGATCATTCGGGACGAGACCGACTTCGCGGATTCTCCCTTTCGCTTCAGGGCCAGCCGGGCCAGACCACGAGGAGTGGACGCAGTGTGGAGATCGGTCAGAGTGAAATCGATCCCGGTCCGGCGGGACAGCCGGTAGACCAGCCTCGAAGCCTGCAAGGAATCGCCGCCGACGCAGAAGTAGGAATCGTCGGGCCCGACGACCGGTCGATTCAGGATCTCCGCGAACAACCGGGTGATGGAGGCTTCTTCTTCACTGACCGGAAGATCCTGCGTTTCGATCGGGCTTTCATCCGCGCCGGCAGAACCTTCCGAGGCCATCCGGGCGAGCGCACGACGATCAATCTTGCCGTTCACGTTTCGGGGCAGTTCCCGGACCACCTCGAGTCGGGTCGGGACGAGGTAGGCCGGGAGCCTTTCCCTGAGATACTGGATCAGATCCTGGCCTGCGGGCCGATGGTCTCCCGGAGCCGCGACCCAGGCGGAGAGAAACTTGCCGGTTGCCGGATCGCTTTCGACGAGGACCGCGGCCTGTCGGACGGCTGGATGCCGGCAGAGTGCGCTCTCGATTTCCCCGGGTTCAATCCGGTGTCCCCGTATCTTCACCTGTTGGTCGATTCGCCCGATGTACTCGATCAGCCCGTCTTCCCGCCAACGAACCAGGTCGCCGGTGCGGTAGAGCCGATCACCGGCATGGAAGGGACTGGGCAGGAACCTTTCGGCGGTCAGTCCGGGTTGGTTGAGATAACCGCGGGCCACTCCGGCCCCGCCGATGTAGAGCTCGCCCACCGTTCCGATGGGGACCGGACGGAGTTTCGAGTCGAGAACATGGCAGTTGGTGTTGCCGATGGGACGCCCGATCGGGATCGAACCGCTCTCCGGATCAATCCCCGGAGGGATCCGGTAGCAACAGGCGAACGTGGTCGTTTCAGTCGGACCGTAGCCATTGATCAGCCGGGTTCCGGGCAATGCCGCCTGGGCCCGGGCGATGTGGCCCGGGGAAAGGGCTTCTCCTCCCGTCAGGAGTTGCCGGACCGGCTTCAATATCCCGGGCGCTTCATCGATGATGAAGTTGAACAGGGAACAGGTCAGCCAGAGGGTGTCGATCTGCTCCCGGCGAAGAACCTGTTCGAGCTTTTGAATGGTGGGGACGCGATCGGGAAAGACAACCAGGCGTCCTCCGTGAAGAAGCGCTCCCCAGATTTCGAAGGTGGAGGCGTCGAAGGAGGCCGGAGCCAGGTAGAGCAGTCGGTTGTCCGGCCCGAGTTCCGCATAATCGATACCGAAGAGAAGACGCGCGACGGCACGGTGGGGCACCTCGACGCCTTTGGGCTCTCCGGTCGAGCCCGAGGTGAACATGACGTAAGCCGGATCGTCGGGCCTGACCGGCACCACGGGTGGTTGGGAGGGTGGGGTGCCGGGTGCGGGTCTCTTCGCTTCGAGATGGGTGAAGCCATTCCCCCGGAGCCGGTCGGTGTGGGCTGCGTCATGGAGTATGATCCGTGTGCCCGATGACTCGAGCAGCAGGCGCAGCCGTTCATCGGGGTATTCCGGATCGAGCGGAAGGTAGGCGGCGCCCGCCTTGAGAATCGCGAGAACCGCGACGATCTGCTCGACGGATCGCTCCGTCAGCAGGCCCACTCTGTCCCCGATCCGCACGCCCGTCTCAGCAAGTCGATGGGCCAGCTGATTCGACGCGTCCTCCAGTTCGCCGTAGGTCAGGGAATCCTCCTTCGATTTCAGGGCCACCGCATCCGACCGGCTTCGTGCCTGTCGCGAAAAGAGGGCGTGGATCGTCCGGTCGGACGGGTAAGGTGTCCGACGGCAGTTCCACTTGTGCAGGGTGGCCGCTTCCTTCCGGCCGAGAACGCCAAGCGATCCGACGGTTGAATCCGCATCCGAGGCGAGTTGACCGAGGACCTGTGTCATCCGGTCTGCCAATCGTCTCAGCGCGGTCTCGGTCCAACGGGTCGGATCCCATGTCATCTCGATCCGGATCCGACGGCCATCGTAAACCTGCACTGTCAGGGGGATGTCGGTCGTGGCCTCCAGAGTGAAGGTCCATCCGACGCCGGGAAGCGGCGCGCCCAACTGTTCGGAAAGCTGATAGCGTTCGTAGCCGACCAACGTGTCAAACAAAGCGGTCGTTTCCGGCCAATTCCAGGCCTGCTGAATCAGGTGAAGCGGCGTCTGTTCGTGAGGTCGCATGGCAAACCAGTCGTTCCGGAGGCTGCGCAACCAGTCGAGTTTGGGGCATTCGTCGTCCACTGTGATGTGGAGCGGAACGGTGTTGACGAAGACACCGACCATTGAATCGGCCCGATCGATCGGCGGGTGCCGGCCCGCCCGCGGTGCCCCGAAACAGATGTTCCCCCGGCCTGTTGTCCTGGCGAGGGTCAGGGCCCAGGCTGCCTGGGTCAGGGTGTTCAGGCTGAGGTCGTGGCGGGCGGACCATTGGCGGAGGGCTTCCGTGGTCGACCGTTCAAGCGTGAGGGAAAGCCGCCTGCGGTCCTCCTGGCCGGAATCCGGAAGTTGAGACGGGGTCAGATCCAGCGGCGTGGGCTCCGCACCTGCCCCCACTTTGCGCCAGAAGGACAGCGAGGTTTGAAAATCGTTTCCGGCGACCCAGGCCAGATAATCCGTGTAGCGCGGAGCGGGCGTGAGTGCCGCCTCCCGGTCTTCCAGCAGGGCACGGTAGATCTCCTGGAATTCCCGGAGGAGGATGAGGCGGCCCCTTCCGTCGAAAAGCGCGTGATGGGAGGTCCAGAGAATCTCGGTCTGACCGGATCCGAATGAAAAGAGCCGGAAACGCATCAGTGGCGCCGTGTCGATCGGCATTCCAAGTTCACGATCGCGTCGCCTCGCCTCACTGAGCATGCGTTCCCGGCCTGCCTCGCGGGGGTCTTGGATCCTGGAGGCATGGATCGGGATTTCCACCTGGGGAAGCGTCTCCATCAGGATCCGCCCATCGGGTCCTGCCACGAATCGACTCCTCAGCACTTCATGACGTGCGGCCAGGAGGGCCCATGTTCGGCCGAAGACATCCGTGTTGAACGGTCCCTTCCACCTCCAGCGGAGCTGTTGCAGATAGTGCGCCTTCTCGGGCGAGGCGATCGTCCGCATAAGCATGGCTTCCTGCATGGGCAGGGCGGGATGTGATGTCAGGGTGACCGGTTCCGGTGTCAAAAGCCCCTCGGGAGGTGCCATGGTGCGAGAGTAGAAAGTGAAATCGAGCCGTGAAGAATCCAATGATTGATCGGGGATAACCGGTCCGGGCTTTAGCTTTGGTCTCCGCTTCCTGCACCTCCCGGACCACCGGGGACATCATGAAGCGGATTTCTGGATGCAATTACCATGCCTTCTGATTGAACCGAATCGGGATACCCATGGTTCTTGGGGCTTGAGCCGGACTTTAGGCCAGGATAGGACCAAGATCGAACAATATCTGCAGAGTCGATTTCCCGCCCTGCCGGTTAGAATCCGCCCGGTCCCATCTCTCTCGAACGAATCCATGAACGTCATCCTGCTTACCGTGTTTATCGGCTTGATTCTGGTTGGCTTCTTTGTGGCATTCTTTCTCAATCAGCGCCGCCACAGTGTCTACAGCAGCCCGGAGCGGGATTCTTTGCTTCCTCTTGAGGATGAGGATTTTGTTTCGGAGACGCGCCCCTCGGGCCCTCCGCTTGGAACCCCGTCTGTCACGGATACCCCCGTCAGGTGATCCCCCTTTCCATCCCTCCATCCCCATCATTCCTTTGTTCAACCCAACGCTCGAATAAATGAACGGACAGAAGACGACCATTGAGTACGACGATCGTATCGTGCGCATGTTCATGATTGCCTCCATCTTCTGGGGCGCGGTCGGCATGCTTGTCGGCGTCATCGTCGCCACCCAGCTCAATTTCTGGAGGGTCAACTTTGATCTCCCCTGGCTGACTTTCGGCCGGCTGCGACCCCTGCACACCAACGCGGTCATCTTCGCCTTTGTCGGCAATATGATGTTCGCGGGCATCTACCACTCGACCCAGCGCCTGTGCAAGGTCCGCCTCGCCTCTGATTTTCTCTCCAAACTCCATTTCTGGGGCTGGCAGCTGATCATCGTGGGTGCCGCCATAACCCTGCCCCTCGGTCTGACCCGATCGAAGGAGTATGCCGAACTGATCTGGCCGATCAATATCGCGGTCGCCGTGATCTGGGTGGTCTTCGCCGCCAACTTCTTCTGGACGCTGGCCAGACGCAACGAGAAGTCACTCTACGTCGCCCTCTGGTTCTATATCGCGACGATTGTCACGGTGGCGGTGCTTTACATCGTCAACCATCTGTCGATTCCGACCAGCCTGGTCCACAGTTACGGGGTTTTCGGAGGGGTCCAGGATGCCCTCGTCCAATGGTGGTACGGCCACAACGCGGTGGCCTTCTTCCTCACCACTCCGATCCTCGGGATCATGTACTATTACCTGCCGAAGGCGGCCCAGCGACCGGTCTATTCCTACCGGTTGTCGGTGGTCCACTTCTGGTCCCTGGTCTTTCTTTACATCTGGGCGGGCCCGCACCACCTCATGCACACCGCTCTGCCGCATTGGCTGCAGTCGCTCGGCATGGTCTTCAGTCTCATGCTCTGGGCGCCGTCCTGGGGCGGCATGCTCAACGGTCTGCTCACCCTCCGGGGAGCCTGGGACAAGCTGCGGACCGATCCCGTTCTCAAGTTTCTCGCCGCGGGCGTCACCTTCTATGGCATGTCGACTTTTGAGGGGCCCCTGCTCTCGATCAAGTCGGTCAACGCCCTCGGCCATTACACCGACTGGATCATCGGGCACGTCCATGGAGGGACTCTCGGGTGGAACGGCTTCATGGCGGCAGGCATGTTCTACTGGCTGGCCCCGCGCCTCTGGAACACCAAGCTCCACTCGGTCGCCATGGCCAATATGCATTTCTGGCTCGGGCTGGTCGGCATCCTTCTCTACGTCGCCTCGATGTGGGTCTCCGGGATCACCCAGGGCCTCATGCTCAACGGAACAACCGAGGGCGGTGCGCTGCTCGCTTACCCGAATTTCCTCGAGACCCTCAATTCAATCCGGCCCCTCATGGCCACCCGCATCATCGGTGGCACCCTCTACCTCGTGGGCTGGTTCATGCTGATCTGGAATATCTGGAAGACCGCAAAGAGTGGCTCGCCGGTCAACGGTACGGTCGAGGTCTACATTGAGGAGAAGGATCCGGCCGACAAGATGACACTATTCGGCACATTCGTGAATGCGCCTTTCGTTTACAGCTTCCTCATCATCGTCCTGGCCATGACCTGGGCCTTTGGACGCGACTGGATCTCCCTGGTCTCGATGATCCTCCTCTTTCTCACCTGCATCATCGCCTTCATCCACCTTCAGCAGGGAGAGGACAACTGGGCGGCCTGGTACGACAAACTCCTCTCCAATTTCTTCCCGTTCACCGTCCTCGTTCTTCTCGCCATCCTCGTCGGCGGTGTCTTCCAGATTGTCCCGATGGTCACGGTGGGTCGTGAACGGGTGGTCGACGACCGGATCCAGGTGCCCTACACGCCACTCGAATTGGCCGGCCGCGACATCTATGTGCGCGAGGGCTGCTATACCTGCCATTCCCAAATGATCCGGCCGTTTGTCTCCGAGGTCCTTCGCTATGGAGATTACTCCCGGCTGGGCGAGAGCATCTACGATCATCCGTTCCAGTGGGGCTCACGAAGGACCGGTCCGGATCTCGCCCGGGTCGGCGGCAAGTATTCGGATATCTGGCACTTTCAGCACATGGCCGACCCGCGCAATCTGTCACCCGGATCGAATATGCCGCGCTATCCCTGGCTCTTCACCAGCGCCACCGATGTGGCCGCGTTGACCTCGAAGATCCGCGTTCAGCGCATCCTCGGAGTGCCCTATCCCGAGATGACGGCTGAGGACATTCAGGCCGATGTCAGCCGTCAGGCTGAAGCCATCGCTGCCGGACTTGCCACCGATGTGGATATCGCTCCGGACCGGGAGATCATCGCCCTGATCGCCTACCTTCAGCAAATGGGCAAATCCGAAGTGGCCACTCCGGGGGATCTGGCCGATACCCGTTAACCGCCGGACTGACTCCGAGCGATGTTTCAAAGAATCAACTACGAAGACTGGCAGATGCTCTACCCGATCGTCGGGTTCTCCATCTTTTTTCTCATATTCCTGGTGGCTGTCATCTGGATCATGAGAATGAAAAAGGAGAAGGTGGATCGGATGGGGCGGATGCCGTTGGATGACAGCGACGATCTGAACGCCCATGGCAAGAGAACCGAATAAACGCCCCCCGGAGGATTCCGTCCGCGAGCACACCTACGACGGCATCCAGGAATACAATAAGCGGCTGCCCAACTGGTGGCTCTTCACCCTCTACGGAAGTATTGTCTTCGGCTTCTTCTACTGGTTCTACTTCCACCGCAGCGGAGTCGGCACCTTCGACAAGGAGCAGCTCGCCCAGAAGCTTGCGGCGATCGAAGCGGCCAAGGAATCCGGGCAGGCGAGCATCCTTGACGATGACGGCCTCTGGGCCCTGAGCAAGGATCCCAAAGCGGTTGCTGCGGGTCAGGCCACCTTCGAAGCCAATTGCATTGCCTGCCATCTCAAGAGCCTGCGGGGCAAGGAGGAAAGCCCGACCGCGATCGGCCCCAGCCTGGTCGACTCCGAGTGGCTTTATGGAGGAGGCAAGCCGACCGGATTCAAGAATACCATCCTCCACGGGTCTCCCGATGTGACCAAGGGTATGGTGGCCTGGGAAAGTATTCTCGGCGATCGGCGGATTTCCGAGGTCGTCGCGTATATCCTGAGCCACCACGAGAGGGCGGAAGACGGGACGGCCCTCTGAGCGGCTGTCCTACGAGTGATGAAATGTGTCGTTTCTGACCAAACCCTGCGGGCCCGGGTACCTCGTCCCCGCCTTGCCCGGCGACCCAAAGCAATCTTCAGCGGCACGCTTCAGCGCTCGCAGGACAGCCGCTGAGGTTGCGGCCTCGGCCGATCCGGTTTAGAGGGAGGACTTACCATGGCTGCACCGAACATTCGACCGTCACGCGAATCCGTCACCACGATCAATGAGGATGGATCGCGGTTTTTTCTTCACCCGGCCGATGTTCGGGGTCGTTTCACTACCTGGCGCCGGGCAACGGCCCTCTTCCTGGTCGCTTTCTACGCTCTTCTGCCCTGGATTCCGGTCAACGGCTATCCGGCGGTCTTTCTCGACGTCCGCCAGCTCCAGTTTCACTTTTTCGGGCTGACCTTCGCCGCCCAGGATCTCTGGCTGGCCTTCTTCCTGATCAGTGGTCTCGGATTCACCCTGTTCTACCTGACCGCCTTCCTCGGTCGGGTCTGGTGCGGGTGGGCCTGCCCGCAGACGGTTTTTCTGGAGCATGTCTACCGCCGCATCGAGCGCTGGCTCGAGGGCGACGCGGCCAAACGCCGCCGGCTCGACCAGGCTCCGTGGAAAGCAGACAAGATCATTCGGCGCGGAGCAAAGCACCTGCTCTTCGTCATCGTCTCCCTTGCCATCACCCACCTCTTTCTTGCCTACTTCATCTCCATTCCAGAAGTCTGGCGGATGATGACGACGGCCCCGACCGACAATTGGGGAATCTTTGTTTTCGTCTTCATCGCCGCGGGCATTCTCTACTTCAACTTCGCCTGGTTTCGGGAACAGCTGTGCATCATCATCTGCCCCTACGGGCGCCTGCAATCGGCCCTCATCGACGATGACTCCATGGTCATCGGTTACGACGAACGCCGGGGAGAGCCGCGCGGCAAGGTCGGGGCGGAGGGCGTGGGGGACTGTATCGCCTGCAATCGCTGCGTGGCGGTCTGCCCGACCGGGATCGACATCCGGCAAGGGCTTCAGATGGAGTGTATCGGGTGCGCCAACTGTATCGATGCCTGCGATGAGATCATGGAAAAGGTTGGCCGGCCGAAAGGTCTGGTGCGTTACGATTCTCTCAACGGACTGGCCGGTCTGAAGACCCGGATCGTCCGGGCCCGTGTCGTTCTCTATACCGTTCTCCTCCTGATCGGCGCCACCGTCATGCTCTTCTCCTTCAGTCGCCTGAAGCCTGTTTCAGCGACGGCTTTTCGCATGCAGGGCGCGCCCTATATTGTCGATGATACTTCCGTTCGGAACCAGTACCTGGTCCGGATCGTGAACAAACGCAACCGCCCCGTAACCGTCTCCGCCCGCCCGGTGGCCGATGCTGCCGGACTGGCCTGGACCGGCCTGGACCAGCCCGTTACCGTCGACCCCAACAGCGAAGAGGTCCGCCCCCTCATCGTAACGGTGCCGCGGGCGCAATACGTCGGTCCCTTTCACCTCATGGTGGAATTGACGGATGAAGCCGGAGAGATTCGGATCGAACGGAAGGTTGAATTCCTCGGTCCCAATCCGAACCGCCTCCTGAAGTAAGATGCGCTGGTTTCTTGATCGCCCCTGGCTTCTCGCCGTTCTCGCCTTCGTCATCCTGATCGGCGCCTGGATCACCTTCTTCATTATCGCCGGTCGCAACGCCCCCGAACGCATTGAGGTCCCCTCCCGCGATCAAGGGGTTAAGCCGCAATGAAGGGGTCAGGCCGCTTTTTGTTGACGAATTCATGAATTTGTCAACAAAAAGCAGCCTGACCCCTTCTGGGATCAAGACCTGCAAACATTGTGGAAATCCCCTCGACGAAGCCACGGCTCCCGAGGCGGCGGAACGGGGTTTCTGCTGTTCAGGCTGCGAGTATGTCTACCGGCTGATTCACGGACAGAAACTGGACCGGTTCTATGAGCTGAGGGGCCGGACGGTGGATCCGGTCGGGGGCTACGTCTTCCGTCCCCGGGACACCCGATGGCTCAAGGGTCTGGCTCTCGAGGCGGAAAAGAAGGCTAAGGACCGGGCGGTTCTGACCCTGAGGGTCCAGGGAATCTCCTGCGTCGGGTGTGTCTGGCTGATCGAGAAGGTATTTCTGGATCGGGAGGGTGCGCGATTGGCCCGGGTCAACGCGACCGAGGGCACGGTGCGTCTCGAATGGGTCCCGGGTCAACTGGACGTGCCGGCCTTTGCCCTCGATCTCCAGCGTTTCGGCTATCTGCTCGGTCCGGCCGGTGGGGCCACCCGGGGCGAAAGCAGTCGGTTGACCATGCGTCTGGGCATGTGTGCGGCGTTCGCCATGAATGCCATGCTCTTCACCCTCCCGGTCTACCTCGGGATGACGCCGGATTTCTGGTTCGCCTGGCTCTTCAGCGCCCTCGCGTTCGCCTTTTCCACCATGGCGCTGATCGTGGGCGGATCGTACTTCTTCCGGCGCAGCCTGACCGGCCTTCGCCATGGGGTCATTCACATCGATCTGCCGATTTCGCTCGGTCTGATCTTTGCCTACGCCGGATCGCTCTACGGATGGATCACCGGAACGGAGGGGATGGTCTACTTTGATTTCGTGGCCACCTTCAGTTTTCTCATGCTGGTCGGGCGGTGGACCCAGCAGGTGGCGGTCGAACGCAATCAGAGGCGCCTGCTCGATGCGACCATGGGTCTTCCGCGTGTCGAGCGGGTGGGAGGATCCGGCGAGGCCGGCACGGAGGAGGTCTCGGTTGAAGATCTGGGCCCGGGGGATATCTACCGGCTGGAGCCCGGACAGGCCGTCCCGGTCTGTTCCCAATTGCGGGTGTCGGATGCGTCCTTTGGACTCGACTGGATCAGCGGTGAATCCGAAGCCCGCGCCTCGCGAGTCGGCCAGCTTGTCTCGGCCGGGGCGATCAACCTGAGCCCGACCGCAATCGAGATGCAGGCGGTTGAAGTCTGGGATCAGTCGCTTCTGTCCCGATTGCTGGCGGGAGGTGAATCTGGAGAAAGGGGCGATCCCCTCCTCGAGCGCATCATTCGAATCTACCTGATTGCGGTGCTCGCCTTGGCGGCAGCCGGAGGCGGGGCCTGGTTCGTCCTTGCCGGAGATAGCGGACTGGCCCTTCGGGTGGCCGTATCCGTCCTGGTTGTTTCCTGTCCGTGTGCTCTGGGTGTGTCCCTGCCCCTGCTCGATGAGATGGCAACCGCCCGGATGCGTCGATTCGGGGTTTATGTGCGGGCCGAGCATGTCTGGCAGCGGCTCCGACGCGTCACCAGGGTGGTTTTTGACAAGACCGGAACACTCACGCTCGAATCTCCCATTCTTCTGAATCGCGCGGAACTCGGGAGACTGGATTCCGCCGATCGGGAGGCCTTGGGAGCCATGGTCCGGGAGAGCCGTCATCCGGTGGCGTCGTGCCTCCGCGAGGCACTCCTCGCCGACGGTTGGATTGACGGACGGAGCCAGGTTCGTGGTGATTTGGAGGAAGAGGTGGGGCAGGGACTGATCTGGAGGGACGGTGAACACGAATGGAGACTGGGTCGTCCGTCCTGGGCTGTCTTCGGAAACACCGGGTCGCCGGTGCCGGCCGGCGACGAGGTTCGCACCGTGTATTCCAGGGACGGTCGCGCCTTGATTGGATTCATCATTCGGGACGAAGTCCGACCCGGTGCACGCAGCGAGGTGGCCGCACTGCTTGCCATGGGTTACGAGATCCGTGTCCTCAGCGGCGATCGCCGATCATCCGTTGAGTCCATGGTTCGTGGACTCGGCCTGCCGGAGACACATGGTCTGGCCGAGCAGTCGCCGCAGGAAAAGGCCGATTGGGTGCGGAATCACGATGCCCGCCGGATCCTCATGATCGGGGACGGGGCCAATGACAGCCTGGCCTTTGACGCCGCCGGCTGCCGGGGCACTCCGGCCATCGACCGGGGCCTGTTGGAGCAGAAATCAGACTTTTTCTTCCTCGGCCGGAGCCTTTCCGGGATTCGGAGGCTGATGGAGACGGCCCGCCGGCATGGACGGGTCGCATCGGCCATCCTGGTCTTTGCGATCCTTTACAACCTGGTCGCGGTCGCCTTTTGCCTGGCCGGTCGGATGAATCCGTTGCTCGCGGCCGTCCTCATGCCGCTGAGCGCGCTGGTGTCGCTGGCCATCGCGGCGTGGGGAATGTCCCGTCAGGATTCCGCCAATACAATGATCGTGTCGGATTGACCGAGCTCGAAGGTGGAAGCCCTCCCGGGGTTGAGGACATATTCGGCCCGGATGGGGCCACCCTTTGCCCCCAGTCTGAGTCCGAGGGCGATCTCGCCCCGAATGCAGGCCGCAGCCTGCATCGCCGCGAAGGTGGTCCGCTCCGGTCCAAGTCCGTATTCGGCGGGTGAGCGAAAGACGATCTCGGATCCGCCGGCTCCGAAGAGCTGGTCGAAAATGGCACGGAGCTCGCGTCGCACCGCGACCTGGCAGAGCATATAGCTGATCAGGCTGGGACCGATCACGAGTTCGATCTCCCGATCGCGAAAGAGTTCCGCGTTCGTCGGATCCATCAGCTCGAGCACGATGTGAGGCCGGGTGACCGAAGACCCGAAAATCTCCTCCAGGACGAGATATCCAAGCAGGGTGCGGGCGTCCGATTCGGATTCCGAGCCCGCGAGGGTACTCGCCAGCAACAGGATTGAGTCATAGGTCTCCGGTCGGTGGGCACGCAGTTGGGCCGGGTCGACATATTCACCCTCGATCTGGCGGATCATCACATTCGCGTTGCCGTCCGGTATCTGCTGCAGACGATCGGCGCCCGCAACCCGGGAGATGATGTCGACGACGAACGACTCCTCGGTGTATTCGCGGAATTCCTCGATCAGGGCGATGGCGTGTGGGTTCCAGCCAAGGATGAGGACGCGGCGTTCCGAGCGTTCCCGTCGCGTCGGGCGGACCGGGGACGAGAGGCTGTTTCCCGTTTGCTTCAGGTCGCCGACCTGCGGGGCGGCACATTCGTAACTGGGTGCGATGGAGAAGACCAGATCACCCGGCTTGAGAACGAAGCCGTCGCCCGGATTGAGGTGTGGGTGGAAGACTCCCTGGTCCTGGTGGACGATTCCGAGGGGAATCGCCCGTTCCATCGCCGCCCGGACCTCACCGAACGTCCGCCCGGCCAGTCCGGTCGCCCGGCGGACATAGAGGCGTTGCGGACCCGAGGCGTTGAGCAGCCTCCGGGAAAGCCGGGCGACGCCGGGCTCCCGGATCGCCTGGGCAAGGATTCGACAGACAATGCGGTCGCTGGCCAGGATCTCGGTTGGCCCGGAGTAGGCGCGTTGCGCAAGCGCGATGTGACGGGCATCCTCGATTTCGGCGACGATGAGGGGCAGGGTGTCATTGGAGGTATTCCGATGAAAGACGGAGGCGGAGTAGAGGATCTTTATGGTCCGCTGGTCGGCGTCGCCGCGGTCGTCGGCGTAGTCGTCCGAGGGAAGTACCACGGCCGCCGCATTGAGAAAATCGACCCGCTTCAGGTGGTCCATCTGGAGCGCACTCCCGGTCCGGAAAATGATCTGACCCTCCGACCAGCGACGCCCGAGCCGCTGTTTCAGATCCTCCACCAGGGCGGGCGTCACCTTTTCGGCCAGCACGACGAGTCGCAGGCGCGAGGCCTTCCGGACTTCCAGGAATCGCTTGACCCGTCCTTCCCCGGCGAGGAAGTCCATGATGATCGACGGGGTGCGATTGGTCCAACCGAGGATGAGGATGTGATTGCGCTGGGCGATCGGGGTCAGACCGCTCTCCAGGCGGGTGATCGTCGTGTTCAGCCACTGGGTCATGATGGCGATGAGCGACCCCATGAAGACGACATAACCCAGGATGGTCACAACTGTGGCGATGCTCCGCAGAACGACGCCCTCATCGTCTCCGAGGTAGCCGGGATCGGTCAGGCGCAGGAAGGCCCACCAGACGGCATCCCAGGGATTGGGAAATGAGCCGGTCGAGAGGTAGGCGAATCCCCCTGCGGTGAGCGAAATCAGGACGATCGCTCCGGCGATGACGGCGAGCCGGGAGAGGGTGCCTCGGAGGATCAGACGTTCGAGGATGAAGGTCAGGCGGTTGCCGAAGCGATTCATAAGCCGATCCATTGGTGTATCTGACTTCCGTGGGGTGGGGCGAGCGGTAAACTCCATCCCCCATTCCCGGTCGCTTGTCACGAAGGTTTCTGTTGGCGGTGCGCCCTGCGAAAAAGTTTGCGAATGTTACATTCAGGTTACAATGTCACCTTGTTGTCACAAACTGCGTGTTTGGGACGATTGGAGACGTGAGCCGTGAACCACCCCGCAATTATCCTGATCGCTTCGCTCCTGCCGCTTTCGGCGCTGGCCTCCTTTGATCCGATCGAGCTGCCCACGGATGTCTCCAGGGTCATCGTCCTTGAGACACCCGAGCCCACCCCGGTGGATGCGGATCTGTTGGATTATCCCGCCCATCTGGTTTATCGAATCACCCCTGAATATCCGAGGGAGTTGAAGGCCCGGGGGATCATGGGTTATGTCGAGGTCGAGATCGTCGTCGATACCATCGGCCGGGTCTGCAAAGCGGAAGTCATCAAGGCGGATTATCCGGATTTTGCCGAAGCCGCGCTCCGGGCGACCCGTGAATGGATCTTCGAGCCGGCGCTGATCGAGGGGCTTCCCGTTGCGGTCAAAGTGACGGTGCCCTTCCGGTTCATCATCCCCAGTCTTTTGGCCCAACGCTGAACGCTTTTCCCGCGCTCACCGAAGGTTCATTCGATCGGATTGCGGAAGACAAAGAGGACGGGGCGATGATCGTCCGGGTCGCCGGCCCGCGCGCCTTCATTGTTGTCGATCAGGACGAGGATTTCCCGGTCATTGATGGCCAGTCCTTCCGCCAGTCCATAGGTGCGGTCGGCGTATCTCCATTCGGGTGCGTTTACAGTCTTTTCGTAGGACCAGGATTCGCCGATTTGAAATCGATCCCCATCGGGCAGGAGTTCGGTGACGAGGTGCAGGTTTCGCTCAAGCACAAAAAGTCGGCCGCGCCACTGGCACAGGTCCGAGAAGTCGAGGGTGCGGCCTTTGGGAACCATCCGGTCTGGATCCTCCATCTGCCAAGCTTCGATTGACGCGGATTCATCGTCCGCCCGGACCCGGATCAGCCCGCGCGGTTGGCGTTCGCTCGCCAACAGGTATTCACCGTTTTCGAGCAGGACGATTCCCTCGAGATCGCCGCCCCTGGTGGCGAAGAGTCCGGCCTTCAGCCCTACGGGCTTCAGGTCCGGGGTTGTCCATCGGGCCTGCCCCGAGCCATCGACGATCAGCGCCCGGAAGGACGTTTCGGAGACAAGGTGAAATCGTCCGGACGGATCGACGCAGATACCTTCGAGGTCGAGGTTGAAGTCGGGCGGGGTACCCTCAGGTGGGAGAAACTCAAGGGCAGGCCGGAAGCGGGCGCTGTCGGCCTCCCGGAGCACCTGGAAGATGGTATGGGGATGCTTGTCGCACACCGCATAGAGTTCTCCCTCGCGGAAAACCAGGCCGGATGGTTGCAGGTGGGCCGGTCCTTCGATCGGGAGAGCTTCCAGTAGGGTGAGTTCCGGGTGCGTTTCTGCGAAGAGCAACCGGGGTGAGACGCCGGTCCAGAGAATCAGAAAAACAGTCAGGGCGCTCTTCATCGAGGTTCCTCCGGTCTTGTTCGGGCATCCGCACACGAATTGGAGGAATCCCGGGCCGATCACGATCCCCGGTTCTCCAGGATCCGCGCCTTGAGCAGAGTGCAGCGCTGCCGGCTGTCGCTGTTGCGCACCGCCATGGCATAGGCTGCGGATTCGCCGACCACGATGACCCGTTTTTTCCCCCGGGTGATCGCGGTGTAGAGGAGATTGCGCTGCAGCATCATGAAATGGCTCTTCAGGAGCGGCACGATGACCGCCGGGTACTCACTCCCTTGGGACTTGTGGATGCTGATCGCGTAGGCCAGGCTGATGTCAGTCAGGTCGCCGCGGTCAAATTCGTGGCTGTCTCCGTCGAAGTCGGCCTGGAAGGTTCCGCTCTCGGGATCAACCGAAGTGATCGACCCGATATCACCGTTGAAGAGTCCCTTGTCGTAGTTGTTCCGGGTCTGGATGATCTTGTCGCCCACGCGGAACTCGCCGAAACCGGTCTTGAGGGTCGGTAGGCCCCGGCTGGTCTGTCGACCGGCGAACAGGGTTTGCATCTCGCGATTGAGGTTGCCGACTCCGACCGGGCCGCGGTGCATCGGCGCCAGCACCTGGGTGTCGGCGATCGGGTCCAGATGGAAGCGTTGAGTGATGGTGGAACGCAGCAGGCCGAGGACCTTTTGCAGGCAATCCTCGGCGGAAACAGCCGAGAGAAACCAGAGATCGCCGCTTTCGTCGATGTCTTCGGGTTTGTCCACGGTCGGAGGGAGGATGACTTCGCCGCGGTTGATCGCATGGGCGGCGGTCACGATCAGGCTGTGGGCCTGTTGCCGGAAGATGACCCGGAGGCGCACCACCGGAACCACCGCGCTGGCAATCAGGTCGTTGAGGACATTGCCGGCGCCAACCGAGGGCAATTGGTCGATGTCGCCGACCAGCACGAGGTGGGCGGATGAGGGCATCGCCTGAAAGACCGCTGCGGCCATCCGCGCATCCAGCATGCTGGCCTCATCGACGATCAGGAAATCAGTGTTCAGCGGTTGGGATTGATTGACCGTGAAACCGCCCCGGGCCGGCTCGAACTTGAGCAGGCGGTGGATGGTCTGGGCGAAGCCTCCGGTCGTTTCGGCCAGTCTTTGGGCCGCCCGGCCGGTGGGCGCGGCCAGATGGACCCGGACTTTCTTGGCTTTCAGGATCTCGACCAGGGCGCGCAGGATGGTTGTCTTCCCGGTACCGGGTCCTCCAGTCAGGACGAAGAGCTTGTGGGAGAGGGCTTCGCGGATGGCCTGTTCCTGATCGGGGCTGAAGGGGAAGCCCGCCCGTTGCTGCGCCCAGGCCACCGCGGCATCGATCCGGATGGGAGGGAGGCCGGATCTGACCGCGCCAAGGCGTCGGACGGAGTCGGCGATCCGACCCTCGGCGCGCTCGGAGAGCGGCAGCTGGATGAAACGGCCGGACGGGTTGTCCTCGCTTGATGGATACCGGACAAACACCCGTTCGCTGACGAGGGCCTGGCACCGCGCGACGAGGAGTTGGCGGTCGGTCTGGAGCATCTCGGCCGCGCGGTCGAGCAGCTCGTCCTCGCGGAACGCGGTGTGTCCCTCCTCCTCGAGCGCCTGCATGGCATAAACGAGGCCCGCATCGAGACGCGGCGGACTGTCGTTGGCGAATCCCAGATTGATCGCGATGCGATCGGCCGTCTTGAAACCGATCCCGTCGATCTCGCGGGCCACCCGGTAGGGTTCCTGCTGGAGAACGGTGCGTGCCTCGGAACCGTAGGTCTTCACGATGCGCAGGCATTGGGAGACGCTGACTCCGTAGGTTTGCAGGAAGACCATGACCTCCCGAAGGGCGCTCTGCTCGTCCCAGGCGGACTTGATCGCCGCGGCCCGTCCTTTTCCGATGCCCGGGACCTTGCGCAGCAGGGCGGATTCCTCGCTGATCACCCGGAGGGTGTCCTCACCGAACTGATCGACGATTTTGTTGGCGTAGACTTTCCCGATGCCGGGAACCAACCCGCTGCCCAGATACTTGCGGATGCCGTAGACGGTGGCTGGAAGCTCGGACGAGAACGACTGCACTTTGAACTGGTCGCCGTGCTGGGGATGCCGGACCCAGGCGCCTTTCAGCTTCAGGGTCTCGCCACATTGAACACCCGGGAGGGCGCCCACGATGGTCGTCTTGTTCTGTCCATCGCCCGGCCGGAACTCGGCGATGCAGTAGTGGTTCTCCTCGTTGAAGAAAATGATACGCTCAAGAACACCCTCGAGGGTCTCGTCTGCGGTTGGCGCGTGCCCGGACATCGTTTACCGAGTTCAGCCTTCACACCGGACGGGCTCAATCTCGATCCGGAAGACCGACCGCGCCAGTTCAAACATGTCCGGATGAACACCGTCAGCCCCCGCCGCGATCAATTCGTCCCTTGTGTGGGTGCCCGTCGTCACGCAATAGGCGGGGCGCGAAACACAGTGGGCGGCCTCGATGTCGAAGGGGGAGTCGCCGATGAAGACGACCTCCTCCCCAGGGACCGAAAGTCGGTCGAGGACCGCCCGGCTGAATTCCGGTTGGGGTTTCCGGTAGGGCGTGTCATTGGCTCCCAGCACGAACTCAATCATCGGATCCAGGCCAAGATGGGTGCAGATCCGCCGACTCTGGTCACCGATTTTGTTGGTGAAAACGGCCAGGCGGGCACCCCGGCGGTGAAGTTCCTCGACGAGAGCGAGACTGCCCGGCAGCATTGTCACGTCCTCGAGAAAGATCTCATCGAAATGCCGGCGCCAGATGGCGACGGCCTCCTGCATATGTTGCTGCCCGACAAAATGCCCCATCGTCACTTCCATCGATCCCCCGACCGATCGTCGGACTGTTTCAAAATCGGGCACCGCGAGGCCGAGTTTTCCCAAGGTGTGAACGTAGCAGCGATGCAGGACGTTGAAGTGGTCGAGCAGGGTTCCGTCGAGGTCAAAGAGGACGCCTTGAGGCTGAAAAGTCATGCGGGAAGAGCAATGACGCCATCGCTCGCGAAACGGAAGCGCGAAATGGAACCGCCGGGACGGTCATACGGCCGAACTCGCCGACCGGGTAGCCTCTTGCCCGCTGTCCTGATCGGCGGTCTCGCCGCCATGATCTCCGGCTGCACCACTCCGGTTGCGCCGGAAGAGATCCAGTTGCATACGGTCAGTTCCGAATCGGTGGGACCGGTGACGTTGGCTGCGGGTGCGGGAGTGCCCATCACTTTTCAGCTGGCCGTCGAGGAGCATCTCGATCGACCGGAACTTGCGGTTCGGTCCGGCGCGCAGATTCAGTACTCCGAACGCAATCAATGGGCGGAGCCCCTTGAGGATGGACTCGGCCGTCTCCTGCGAACCCGTCTGGCCGCCACGCCGGGTGTCAGTCGAATCGTGGCTTCCGGAGGCGCTCCCGGTTCTCCCCCGCGCGTGGCCGTCACCGTCGTGGTGGACCGATTTGAAGGGGACGTGTCTCTAGGAGGTCCCGGCCGCGCGGTGGTTGATGCCGGATGGCGGATTGCGCCCTACGGTCAACCTTCGGCCTCGGCCCTTGCTTCCGGGATCTACGTCCGGGAGGCGGAAGGCTGGGATGGTCGGGATTACGAGCGTCTCAAGATCATGTTGACCGAACTGGCCGACGATCTCGCCGACGCCGTCGCGACAAGCGTGAGCGAGAATATCGCGGGGATGGGTGGGTCGAAGGTTTTTCCCTGAGCTCCCACCCCGTTTGTTGCCCGAGGGCCGGACATTGCCCCGGGCTCTTCAGCCGCCCAGAGCCTTCATTACCCGCGCCACCGCCTTCTCGACATTTTCCCGACTGTTGAAGGCGCTCAGACGAATGCAGCCTTGGCCACATCGGCCGAAGCCGGATCCCGGGGTGCAGACAACACCGGCCTCATTGAGCAGACGATCAAAGAAGGCCCAGGAATCACCCCCCGTCTGTATCCAGATATAGGGCGCGTTGTCGCCGCCGACACAGGCCAGGCCGATCGACTCCATCGCGCGTCGGATGATCATGGCGTTTTCCAGATAGAAGTCCGTCAGCCGGCGGGTCTGGCTCTGCCCCTCCGGGGTATAGACCGCCTCGGCCGCCCGTTGGATCGGATAGGAGACACCGTTGAACTTGGTGGCATGGCGCCGGTGCCAGAGGGCATGGATATCAACCGGCTTCCCCTGGGCGTCGCGACCTTTCAGCGACTTCGGGACGACGGTGAAGGCGCAGCGGGTCCCGGTGAACCCGGCATTCTTCGAGAAGCTGCGGAACTCAATCGCGACCTCGCGCGCGCCTTCGAGCTCGAAGATCGATCTGGGAATCGACTCATCCCGGATGAACGCTTCGTAGGCGGCGTCGAAGAGAATGAGGGAACCGTGTTCGCGGGCGTAGTCGACCCAGACCTGCAGCTGCCCGCGGTTCAGGGTGGCCCCGGTTGGATTGTTGGGGTAGCAGAGGTAGATGAGGTCGACGGGCTCGGAGGGCAGGGCGGGCACGTAGCCGTTGGCGGCGGTCGCCTCAAGGTAAACCAGCCCTTCATAGCGTCCATCCTTCCAAGGACCGGTCCGGCCGGCCATCACGTTGGTGTCGACATAGACCGGGTAAACGGGATCAGGGACCGCGATCCGGATGTCCGTGGCGAAGATCTCCTGGATATTGCCCCCGTCACACTTGGAGGCATCACTGACGAAGATCTCGTCGGGAGATACCTCCGCACCCCGCGCCTGAAAATCATGGGTCGCGATGGCGGATCGGAGGAACTCGTATCCCTGTTCCGGACCATAACCCCGGAAGGTTGAGCGGTCGCCCATCTCGTCGACCGCCCGGTGGAAGGCGCTGATGCAGGCCGGAGGCAGTGGCTCGGTCACGTCGCCGATGCCTAGCTTGATCAGGGGCCGGTCGGGATTCTGCTGCTGGAAGGCGCTGACCCTCTTGGCGATATCGGAGAAAAGATAGGAAGCCTGGAGTTTCTGGTAGTGGGTGTTGATCGGAATCATGACGAAAAACGGGTGATTGCTTCAGAAGGGACTCTTCGTTTGGAACTTGCCTATAAGCGACAGCCGAATTGATTGTTCAAGCTCGGAGAAGGTTTCCGGAGGCTGATGGTCGGTCGGTGAAGTCATCGAAGGCATGAGAGTTTCTGGATCCGTTTTTCACAAAACCTCTGTCCGTCCCCTTTGTCCATGCAGATCATAGAGTCAGTCCTCGAGATGCAGTCGCAGGCCATCAGCCTGCGCTCCAAGAACCGGCTGATCGGTCTGGTGCCCACCATGGGCGCCCTGCATCAGGGACATATCAGCCTGATCGAAGCGGCCCGCGCGCAAGCGGATACCGTGGTGGTTTCGATCTTCGTCAATCCGACCCAGTTCGGGCCGAACGAAGACTTCGAAGCCTATCCACGGGACGTTGAAAAGGATATCGAGGTGTGTCGGGAGAAAGGAGTGGACATCGTCTTCCTGCCGGGGAAGGAGGAATTGTATCCGCAGGGATACTCCACTTATGTCCTTGAAGAGCGGCTGAGCACCGGACTCTGCGGGATTTCCCGCCCCCATCATTTTCGCGGGGTTCTCACCGTGGTCGCCAAGCTTTTCAATATTGTCCATCCCGATCTGGCGGTTTTCGGCCAGAAAGATGCCCAGCAGGCGGCCGTCGTCCGCAAGATGGTCGCGGACCTTCACTTTTTTGTCCAGATCCTCGTCTGCCCGACCGTTCGGGAACCGGACGGACTGGCCATGAGCTCGCGCAACCGGAAACTTCACTCGACCCAGCGCGGCGACGCTGCCGTCATCTACAAGGCGCTCAACGCGGCCAAGGCCCTCTACGACTCCGGTCATCACAATGTGGATCGGATCATCGCAGAAGTGACCCACACGCTTTCGACCAGTCGGAGGATCCGGGTCATCTACGCGGGCCTGGTCGATACCGAGACGCTCGAACCCCTCCGCGAGATCACTCCGGGCCGCAGCCTCCTGACCGTCGCCGTCTGGGTCGACGAAATCCGCCTGATCGACAATATCATTCTCTGAACCCCGTCGGGGACCGTCTTCCGTTTCCCCTTCGAAAAACTCCGTCCGCCCCTGCTTCGACCGCGTTCCCCATGCCCCTGGATTTCGATGTCATTGTGGTCGGATCAGGTATCGCAGGCCTCAGCTTCGCGCTGAAAGCGGCCGCCGCCGGCCGCCGGACCGCCATTCTCACCAAGAAGACCCGGGCGGAATCCAACACCAACTATGCCCAGGGAGGGATCGCCTGCGTGACCTCGGACACCGACGACTTCGAGAGTCACGTCCAGGACACCCTGGTGGCCGGCGACGGGCTCTGCCGCGAAGAGGTCGTCCGTTCAATCGTCCGGGACGGCCCGGGCCGGATCAGTGAACTGGTTGAATTGGGCCTGATGTTCAGCCGTGACTCCAGCGGTGGGTATTCGCTCGGACGCGAGGGCGGACATTCCGAACGGCGGATCCTTCACGTCAAGGACATGACAGGAAAGGCGATCGAGGAGGCCCTCCTGCGGGCGGTGGCGGAGAATCCGCTGATCGAGCTGATGGAGCATTTCTTTGCCATCGATCTGATCACGACCGGAAAGTTCGGGCTTGAGCGCGGACCCGACCGCGTGGTCGGCCTCTATGCGCTCGACGTGATCTCGCTCAAGGTGGAGACCTTCCGGGCCCCGGTGGTGATGCTTTCAACCGGTGGGGCGGGCCAGGTCTACCTCTTCACCACCAACCCGGACATCGCGACCGGAGACGGAATCGCCATGGCCTGGCGGGCCGGAGTCGAGATCGAGAACATGGAGTTCATCCAGTTTCACCCGACCACCCTGTATTCTCTGACCCATGACAGGTTTCTGATCAGCGAGGCGGTGCGTGGTGAGGGGGCCGTTCTCCGCAATCTCTCGGGTGAAGCCTTCATGGGTCGCTACCATCCCTCGGCCGATCTCGCCCCACGCGACGTGGTGGCGCGGGCCATCGACTCGGAGATGAAGAAGACCGGGGCGGCCCATGTCTGGCTCGACATCACCGGCCGGCCCGAATCACTCCTCCGCGACCGGTTCCCCCTGATTTTCGACCATTGTCTCAAACTCGGCCTCAATCTCTCGACCGACCGGATCCCCGTGGTCCCCGCCGCCCACTATACCTGCGGAGGGGTCGTCACCAATCTCAGGGCGGAAACCTCGCTCCCGGGTCTCTTTGCCTGCGGTGAGGTCGCCTCGACCGGCCTGCACGGCGCCAATCGACTGGCCAGCAACTCACTGCTCGAGGCGGTCGTCATGGCCGACCATGGTGCCCGGGCGATCGAAGACTACCTTAAGACAATGTCCGGACCGAGGCCGACGCTTCCCGATTGGGTGGCCGGCGATGCTCACGATTCCGACGAACAGGTGGTCATCGCCCACAATTGGGACGAATTGCGGAGGGCGATGTGGGATTATGTGGGCATTGTCCGCACGACCAAGCGCCTGGAACGGGCGCGCACCCGTATCCGGAACCTGAAACGGGAAATCCACGACTACTATTGGAACTTCCGAGTCGAACCCCGGCTGCTCGAATTGCGCAACCTCACCCAGACCGCCGAATTGATCGTGCAATGCGCTCTTCTGCGTGCCGAGAGCCGGGGGTTGCATTACACCCTGGATTATCCCGACAAATCCGACGTGGCGAAGGATTCCAGAGTCGATCGCGATCCGGAAGCCTACTGACCTCCCGGGGCATTGTGAATAACTTGGGAACAGTCCTCCTGAACCGCGATTTTTCAGGCTCTCCGGGTCATTGAGCGTCCGATGATCGTCTCGTTCCTCCGGCTGTTGAAGAAGCCGGCCGGCAGCGATCCGGATTGGCACGTGATCGCTTCAGGCCGGATCTCGAAAAATGCCTGTTGCCTGGCCCGGCAGGCGGCTGACGGACCCGAATTCGGGTTTTGGTGACAGTCTGATTGCAGATTTTCGGTTTGTTCAAGGGGATCTGTAAATAAAGGATATTGAAGAAGTTAGGAGTTTCGTAGGGGAAGTTTTGTCACATTGAGGTGACAATTCTCTCTTCAGAACGTCAGAAAGCGGCTTGAACAAGCGGTCCCGAGCCGGCCATGAGCCGTAATCGGCTCAACCAAGCGGGTTCGGGCTGTATCAGGTTTTCTGAACCTGCAGAATTGTCCGGCATGCGCCCTCAACGGGCGGCGAATCGGGGATCGGCGGCCGTGGCGGGGGCTCGTATCCAGATCCCCCGTGCGATTGTGAAGAATTCCGGGGAAAGTGCCGTATTCGAAGAATGAATCAGTCCGGACGGGGCGCCTGAATGACCTCGATTCCCGCCGAGCGGAGGGGACAGAGCAGGGTTTCCGGAGTCTGCCAGTCGGTGACGATGCAGTGAAGGTTTTCCAGCCCGGTCAGGAAGAAAAGCGAGCGCCGGTCGAACTTGGTGTGATCGAGGCAGAAGATGACCCGATCCGATGCCCGGATCATCGCCTGCTGCATATCGATCAGCAGGGAATGCGAGTTGAAGATCCCCTCCGCGGTAACTCCGCTGGCGCTCATCACCGCCACATCGGCATGGGCTTTGGAGAACGCCTCAACCGCCAGCGGACCGACCAGCACTCCCAACCGGGGATAGATCACCCCCCCGCTCACAATCACTTCGACCGAAGGGGAGGAAGAGAAGAAATTGGCCACCGGCAGGGAGTTGGTGATGATTTGCGGGCTCTTGGACTCGAGATGCCGGGCCACCTGGTAGACCGTGCTGCCGGCATCGATGATCACTGTCTGTCCGTGGTGGATCTGTTCGGCGCAGGCCAGGGCGATCGATTCTTTCTCCTTGATTGACTTGGAGTTACGCACGGTGAAGGCGTACTCGTCGACCCGGGCCGCGAGCCAGCGGGCTCCTCCGTGGGTCCGCCGGACGGTCCCGGCTTCGTCAAGGGCGGTCACATCGCGGCGGATGGTTGAAACCGAGACGCCGAGGCGGGAGGACAGCTCCTCGAGTGAGGCGAATTCCGCCTCCTTCAGGTAGTCTGCGATCCGCATCTGCCGTTCTTCAGCCTGCATCAATAGGGCTCATTTGATAGATTTTGGTAGAATATGCAACTTTTTGTTGACGTGACTTTCAGATTATTGCAAAACATACGAGTTATCTATCGGATACTTCCATGACGACCACTCCGACCCAACCTCATCGTGCCACAGTCGAGCACCTGGTCCGTCGTGTCCTTTACGAGCGTCTGGGCCGGCCGGTGCCGCGGCAGTCCCTCGGTCCGAATCCGTTGGTCGTGAACGTGAGTGCCCGTCATTGTCATCTGACCCAGGCGGCGGTCGAGACGCTCTTTGGCAAAGGTCACACCCTTCACCCGAAGAAGTGGTTGTATCAGGAAGGGCAGTATGCGGCCGAGGAGGCCGTCACCCTGATCGGGCCGCGCAGCCGGGTCGTCTCCAATCTTCGCATTCTGGGACCCTGTCGTGACATCAACCAGGTCGAGTTGGCCTTCACCGATTCCATCTCACTCGGCTTCCGGATTCCGGTGCGTCAATCCGGCAACATCGCCGGGACGCCCGGTTGCATGCTGATGGGGCCGGCCGGGTTCCTGGAACTGCCCGAAGGTGTCATCCGGGCCGCGCCTCATGCCCACATGCACCCGGACGATGCGGATCACTACGGGGTCAAGCAGGGTGACATGATGAAGCTGAAGGTGGGTGGACCCTGCAGCCTGACCCTGAATCAGCTCCTCGTGCGGGTATCCCCCGATTTCAAACTTGAGGTGCACATCGACACCGACGAGGCCAACGCCTGTGGTCTTGGACCGGATACAACGGTCGAACTGATCGCCTGAAGACCCTCTCCGCTTTCTCTCTCTGCAATCACCAACCCAAATCCAGCAAAGGAACGTTTATGAATGAGTCACTAGGAATGGTCGAAACCCGGGGCTACGTCGGCAGTGTCGAAGCCAGCGATGCCATGGTCAAGGCGGCGAGCGTCAGTCTCGTCAAGTTGGTCCAGATCGGCGGCGGAATGGTCACCGTCCTGGTCAAGGGCGATGTGGGCAGCGTCAAGGCGGCGGTGGAAGCCGGTGCCGAAGCAGCCAAGCGGGTCGGGGAGCACCTCTGCTCGAACGTCATCCCACGTCCCCATCCCGAATTGCTGAAGCAGTTCGGTCTCTGATCCACAATTCCGTACGAACAAATCAATCACACATACCATGGCACAAGATGCGTTGGGCATGATCGAAACGAAGGGCCTGAGTCCTCTTCTTGAAGCAGCAGACGCCGCCCTCAAGGCGGCCAATGTCACCATGACCGGTTGGGAAACCATCGGCAGCGGTTACGTGACCGGTTTCTTCCGGGGCGATGTCGCCGCGGTCAAGGCCGCCACCGACGCCGGGGTCGAGGCGGCCAACCGGGTGGGCGAGGTCATCAGCGTGCAGGTCCTGCCCCGGCCGCACGAAGGCCTCTCCTCGCTCGGCAAGTGGATCTGAAGCACCTCTGCTGATCGCGAATCCGGGAGTGGGGCCATCCGGCCCCGGACCCGGGCCACCATCCCTGTTCCGCAATCGTGAAGATCCTCGTCGCCAACCTCGGTTCGACTTCCTTCAAATACCGTCTCTTCGAGATGGACGGTGAGGAAGCGCGCGTCCTGGCGAAGGGCGGATTTGAACGCGTCTCCGACCACGGTGAAGCCATCGACAATTGTCTGGCTTCGCTTCGTCGGGAAGGCGTTGTCGGGTCGATCGACGATCTCGACGCGGTCGGATTCAAGGCGGTCCACGGGGGCGAAGTCTCCGGTTGCCTGCTGGCCGACGACCGGGTCCTCGCGGCTCTCGACCGCTACCGGGACATCGCTCCGGCCCATAACCCGGCTTATGCGGCCGGGATTCGGCAGTTCCGGGCCCGGTCGGCGCGGCTTCCTCTCGTCGCTCTCTTTGAGACGGCTTTCTACCAGTGGGCGCCGGAGCCGGTCCGTCATTACGCGGTGCCCCGGACCTGGCTGGAGGCGGGCGTGCGCCGCTACGGCTTCCACGGTGCGAGCCACAAGTTCGTGGCTGAACGATCGGCCGAGCTCCTCGGGCGCGACGATCTGGCGGAGGCCACCCGGCGCCTCTATCTGGACGGTCCTTCGGTTCTCAACGGACCGGATGTCCGCGTGATCTCCTGCCACCTCGGAGGGAGCAGTTCGATCGCGGGCATCCGCAATGGAGCTGCGGTCGGTTGCAGCCTCGGCTTCAGTCCCCAGTCCGGTCTTCCCCATAACAATCGGGTGGGGGACCTCGATTCGGCGGCGCTTCCCTTTGCCGTCCGCCACCTCAATCTCTCCCTCGGGGAAGCCGAGTCCCAGCTTGCCCGCGAAGGGGGCCTGTTCGGCCTTTCGGGAGTCAGCAATGATCTGCGCGACATCCGCGCAGCCGCAGTCGCGGGGAATGACCGCGCGCAGCTGGCCATCGATGTCCTCATCCAGCAGATCCGTCACTGGATCGGTTCCTTTCTGGTCGAGCTCAACGGTTGCGACGCCCTTGTCTTCACCGGGGGAATCGGGGAAAACAATCCCTGGTTGCGGGCTGCGGTCTGCCGGGAGCTGGACCAGCTCGGCATCCGCCTCGATTCGAACCGCAACGACGTTGATTTCGCGCCCGAGATCGACCTCTCGGCCGACGGGTCCGCCGCCCGGATTTTTGTCATTCCCGCCAATGAGGAACTGGTCGTCGCCCGGGAAACCCGGCGACTGGTCGGCTCCCTTCACCCACTCACCCAGGATCGCGCCAGGTCGGCTCCTTAACTCATCAACCATTCGGTCATTTCAACCAAAGCAATACCATGACTCAAAAAGCAATCGGACTCCTCGAAACCCGCGGCCTCATCGCATTGGTGCAGGGCACGGACGCCATGCTCAAGGCCGCCAATGTCGAATTGGCCGGACCGATGAAGCAGGTCGGCAATGCGCTGGTCACCGCCGTCGTCGTCGGTGACGTCGCCGCGGTCAAGGCCGCCACCGACGCCGGCGCCCAGGCCGCCTCCATGGTCGGCGAAGTCGTCAGCGTGCAGGTCATCGCCCGTCCACACGAAGACGTGGCGGAAGTGCTGCCCAAGATTCCGGCCAAGGGCGGAAAGTAAGGCCATGTTCCTCGCCCGGGTCATCGGTTCCGTTGTCTCGACCAAGAAGGACGAGACGATGAAGGGGCGCAAACTGCTCCTTCTGCGCCCCATGCTGATCGACGAAGCCGATCCGGCGAAGTTCCGGCCCGGCTCGAACACTGTCGTGGCGGTCGACGGGATGGGGGCGGGCAACGGCGAGCTGGTCCTCTTTTGTCAGGGCAGTTCGGCACGGCAGGCCACCGGGCTCAAGCAACTCCCGGTGGACGCCGCCGTCGTGGGGATCGTCGACTCGGTCGACGTCATGAACAAGCAGGTCTATCCGGGCTGATCCCGGAGCCCCTTACCGGGGACTGTGTAACCAGAAATTCAGGACATAAAGAAAATGGCAGGAAGCACTCAGATCAGTCTGGACGAATCGACCGTGCGCAGCGTGGTCGAGGAGGTCCTGCGCAGCCTGGGGCAACTCAATGGTCCGGGACCGGCACCGGCCGCGCCCGGCGCCAACGGCGGTTCCACCCGCAGCCGCCGGCATTTCGGCCTTTTTGACGACGCCGGCGAAGCCGCCCGGGCCGCTCTCGATGCCTTTCACCAGTTGAAGGAGAAAGGTGTCGCCGGTCGGGTCAAAGTGGTGGAGATCGTCAAGGGACTCTGTGAGGAGAAAGCCGTGGAATGGGGCCGGCTCGAGTTCGAGGAAACCAAGATCGGCCGGCTCGCCCACAAGATCGAGAAGCTCCAGATCGTCAAGTTGGTCCCGGGGGTCGAGTGGCTCAAGCCCTACGGCCTGAGCGGCGACCACGGCATCACCCTTGAGGAATACACGCCCTTCGGGGTGATCGGGGCGATCACCCCGGTCACGCATTCCATCCCGACCCTCAGCGGCAACGTGGTCAACATCGTGGCCGCGGGCAATGCCGTGGTCTTCAATCCTCATCCCAGTGGCGCCCGCTGCGCTGCGGTCGCGGTCCGGGCCTTCAATGAGGCCATCCACCGGGAACTCGGGATTGAGAACCTCATCTGTGCGGTCGAACACCCGACCCTCGATTCATTTGCCGCCCTCTGCAAGGCACCCGAAATCGGACTGCTTTGCGTGACCGGAGGTCCCGGTGTCGTCCAGGCCGCCATGCGCTCGGGCAAACGCGCCGTCTGCGCCGGTCCGGGCAACCCGCCCGTCCTGATCGACGATACCGCCGATATCGCGAAGGCGGCCCGCGGCATCGTTCATGGCGGGTCCTATGACAACAACCTGCTGTGCATCGGCGAGAAGGAGATCTTCGTCCTGGACACCGTGGCGGATCGCTTCATCCGCGCTTTCAAGGAAGCGGGTGCCGCCCAGCTCAACCGGAGCCAGCTCGATCGTCTGACCGCCGAGGCTTTCACCGACAGCAAGGATGCCGGCGGATGCTCACACCCGGTGCTCAACCGGACCCTGATCGGCCGGGACGCTTCGGAACTCGGGCGGGTCGCCGGGATCTCGGTCGCCGCCGACACCCAGATCCTCTTCGCCGAGACCGATCCGGATCATCCCTACGTCATGGAGGAACAGATGATGCCGATGGTCCCGGTCGTCCGGGTCAAATCCATCGAGCAGGGCATCGAATTCGCGATGAAAGCCGAGCATGGCTACAAGCACTCCTCGATCATCCACTCCCTCAACGTCGATCATATGACGGCGATGGCCCGGGCGCTCGATACCACGCTCTTCATCAAGAACGGTCCCTGCACCGCCGGTCTTGGCCTGGGGGGCGAGGGTTACCTCAGCTACTCCATCGCCACCACCACCGGCGAGGGCATCACCACCCCGAAGACGTTCACCCGCACCCGCCGGTGCGTCATGGTCGACAACCTGAAAATCTACTGATCATGCTCTACGCACGGGTGGATGGATCGGTGGTCGCGACGATTGCGCATCCCAGCATGCGCGGCCGGCGCACCGTCATCTGTCAGCCCCTCGATGCGGACGGGAACGACGACGGGGCGCCCGTCCTGGCGGTCGATCCCCTCGGCGCGGGGCTCCACCAGCGGGTCATCGTCTCCAGCGATGGATCATCCACCCGGGAACTGGTCGGCGATCCGCATTCGCCGCTGCGCAATTTCGTCGTCGGCCTGGCCGATACCTGAGGAGCTGCCTGAAACGAGATGAGACTGGGTCATGTCATCGGCAAGGTCACCCTCAATCAACGCGAACCGTCCTTTCAGGGAGGACGCTTCCTTCTGGTCCAACCGCTCGACCGCCGTCAGTTTTCCGGGGCAGACCTCCTTCCCCTGCCCAAGGCGAACAGCCTGGTCGTTTACGACAACCTTGGGGCCGGACAGGGTGACATCATCGGCTACGTCGAGGGAGCCGAAGCCACCGCACCCTTCACTCATCCCATCCCGATCGACGCCTTCAATGCGGCGATCATCGACACCATTACCTATCAACCACCTCGATCCGGAGGTTCCGACACATGAAGCAAGTCATCACTGCACGCGAAGCTGAGCAGATCCTGCGCAACGGCGGCATGGCCTCGATCCCGGCCGACGCCGTCCTCACGCCCTCGGCCCGCGATATCTTCCGCGGCGCCGGTCTCAACGGTTCCAAGCCCTCCGCCACGACGACACCGGCCGCGGCGCATGTCCCGTCGGCCATGAAGGCCGAACCGATCATCCCGGATCATGAATACCGCTGGACGCCCGGATCCGATCCGAAAACACCCGCGGAAGTGGCCGCGTTTTTCGTCTCGCCCGCCATCGAAGCGGTCAAGCGGCACATGGTGGATATCGGCCGTCGGATCTGGGAGAAGGATTATGTCGACGGCAACGGCGGCAACATCACGGTCCGGGTCGGCGACAATCTCGTGCTCTGCACCCCGACCCTCATTTCCAAGGGCTTCATGAAGGCGGAGGACATCTGCCTGGTCGATCTGGAGGGACGCCAACTCGCCGGCAACCTGCGCCGGACGAGCGAGGTCCTGACCCACATCGGCATCATGACCCGCCAACCCAAGTGCAAGTCCTGCGTGCACGCCCACCCGCCGCACGCCACGGCTTTCGCGGTGGCCTCGGTCGTCCCGCCCAGCTGCATGATTCCGGAGGCCGAGGTTTTCCTCGGCCAGATCGGTTTCGCCCCTTACCAGACCCCCGGCACCCCGGAGAACTCCCAGACGGTCGGCGAGATCGGGGTCAATCACCAGTCGATCATCATGCAGAACCACGGGGTCATCTGCTGGGGCAAGGATGTCGAGGACGCCTACTGGAAGATGGAAAACACCGATGCCTACTGCAAAACGATCTGGATCGCCTCGCAGCTGGGCAACGGACTTCACACCTTCGGCAAGGACAAGCTCCAGGACCTCATTGCCATCCGCAAGAAACTCGGGATGGACGATATCCGTTCCGAATGGAAGGAGTGCGAACTCTGCGACAACTCGGACTTCCAGCCGGGCGTGGTCTGCACGATTCCGCCGGCCGCCTCCGGCGCAGGTTCCCGACCGGCCCCTTCGGCTGAGCCCGACCCGCAGCTCGAAGCTCTTGTCTCGAAGATCACCAGCCAGATCATGGAGAAGCTCGAAAACTGATCCCGCGAACCCGATCCCATGAAAGTCACCATCGTTGGCGGCGGAGGCCGCGTCGGATCCAATGCCGCCTTTGCCCTGCAATGCGCCGGTATTGTACCGGAAATTCAGATACTTGACGCCAATGTCGAGATGGCCGAGGGCGAGGCTCTCGACCTGCTCCATGGCACGTCCGTCATCGCCGATCAACGGATCTATGCGGGCGACTATGCCCGCGCGGCGGATTCGGACATGTTTGTCATCACGGCCGGGCTCCGGCGCAAGCCGGACGAATCGCGCCTCGACCTGATCAACCGCAACGTCTCGCTCTTCCTGCAGATCCTCGAGAGCATCAAGTCGGCGGGGACACGCTCCGACGCCGTCATCTTCGTCGTTTCCAACCCGGTGGACATCCTGACCCAGCTGGCCGTCCAGAAACTGGGACTGCCCTGGAGCCAGGTCATCGGTCTGGGCACCATGCTCGATACGGCCCGCTTTCGGTCGCTCATCGCGGAGGAACTCAAACAGGCGCCGACCCAGGTCAAGGCCCTCATCCTGGGCGAGCACGGCGATTCCATGGTTCCCATCTGGTCATCGGCCACGGTCAACGGCATGTCGATGGGCAAGCTCAAGGGATTCGGCGCACCGTTCCAGGCGAAGATTTTCGACCGGACCAAGGGAAGTGGTGCCGAAGTCATCCGCCGCAAGGGCGGAGCGGGCTGGGCGGTCGGCCTGACCATCGCGGAGGTGGTGCACAGCGTCGCCCTCGACCGTCGCCAGCTCCTGCCGGTCTCCTCGCTTCAACAGGGAACCTTCGGCCTGCGCAATGTCGCCTTGAGCGTGCCGACCGTGGTGGGCCGCCGGGGCGTCCTTCAGCAGGTCGAGATCGAACTCTGGCCGAAGGAACTCCAGGCTCTCCAGAATTCCGCACGCTCGCTCCAGGCCACCTGGACCAAGGTCTCGGGATAGAGGCTGTTGTGCACTTTCAGCCTGGATGACCCTGTAGGAACAGCCTGCCAAGGCGTCAGATGCCAAGAAATGTAGCAACGCCGCTGTGTCGGCGTTCTCGAGGCAAGGGAACACTTCGACACAGCGAAGTGGCTACACCAGACCAGCCATGACTTGCTAAAGCGACCATGAATCCAAAGTGCATAACAGCCTCTGGTCGTGGTCGTGGCCGAGCGCGACGGTTGCAGCTGCAGTGATCTGGATTCGGCAGGTGGATGGGTCACTCCCTGTGCCGGCGCAGCCATGTGAAGCCGGATGTCGACGCCTTCTTCGGTAGAGTCTGTCGACTTCTGACTTGCCGCGACCCGGCCCGCACGCCGTATTGCGGGTGTGTCGGTCTCCTTTCAGAGAATCGGAGTGGTCGGGGCGGGAGCGGTCGGCGCCTATTACGGCGCCCGCCTCCAACGGGTCGGAAACCGGGTCGCCTTTCTTCTGCGGAGCGATCTGGAATCCGTCCGTCAACACGGTTTTCGTATCCGGGCGGCCGATGGCGCCTTTGACCTGCCCGAGGTCGAGGCCTATGCCTCGACCCGCGAGATGGGGACGTGCAACCTGGTCATCATCGCGCTCAAGGCGACCTCCAATTCCCTTCTGCCGACTCTCCTGCCTCCTCTGATCGGCCCGGACACCGTTCTCCTGACCCTGCAGAATGGCCTGGGGGGCGATGCCTTTCTCGCGGAGCACTTTGGACGGGAAAGAGTCCTGGCCGGCCTCTGCTTCGTCTGCCTGAACCGGACAGCCCCGGGTCTGATCGAGAATGCCATCGAGGGGTACATCACGCTCGGGGCTTTCGACGGGCACGTCGACGGGCGGGTCGAGGAAGTGGCCCGCATCTTCCGGGAGGCCGGTGTCCGCATCCACCTCTCCGATGACATACCGGCGGTCCGTTGGCGGAAGCTGGTCTGGAATATCCCCTTCAACGGTCTGACCATCACAGCGGGCGGTGTCCCCACAGATCGGATACTCTCCGATCCGTCCCTTGTTGCGGAGGTCCGCCTCCTCATGGCGGAAGTGGCCCGGGCGTCGACCGCTTTCGGGCACGAGATCCCGGCGTCCTTTCTCGACCGGCAGATTGAGTTGACCGGTCCAATGGGCGCCTACCAACCCTCCAGCCTGGTGGATTTCCTGGCCGGGCGGGAGGTCGAACTGGAAGCCATCTGGGGCGAGCCCCTGCGGCAGGCCGAGGCGGCGGGCGTCTCCATGCCCCGTTTGCGCCGTCTGTATCAGGCCATCCGACAAGCCATTGCCGACCGCGGGGGCTGAGTGAGGTTGCCCCGGGGCACTGCCGGAAACGGGCGTTGGGTGTGGCCGCGGCATCCGTGGTAAGCCTGTCGAACCCAGTCCCCGGCCGCGCATCCATATCGGTTTTCGTAACGATTGATTTCCCTGTCCGACCGGTTCAGAGTGCGGTTTGTCATGAACCCCCTATTCTATTCCGCCCTGAGCCCGGGAGCCGTCTCCCTGTCGCCGTCCGACTTTGCCGGTGCGGCCTCGCTGGCCGCCGCCGGTGGTTTTGCCGGACTGGAGATTCCGGTCACTTCGCTGGGAGCGGAAACCGATGATGCATCCATCCGGCGCATCCTCGAGAGCAACCGGCTTCGGCCGGCGGGATGGGGGCTTCCGGTCGAATGGAGACGCGATGAAGCCGTCTGGAAGGAAGGCCTGAAGAATCTTCCGGCTTGGGCAAAGCGGGCGGCGGCGCTCGGGTCCGACCGATGCTCCACCTGGGTGCTGTCCTTTTCAGACGAATGCGCGTTCGATGAGAACCTCGCTTTCCACGTGGAGCGGCTCAACCCGATCGCGGCGATCCTTGCGGATCATGGTTGCCGATTCGGGCTGGAGTACCTGGGCCCGCGGACCATCCGCGAAGGACACCGCCATGCATTCATCCATACTGCGGAAGAGATGCTGCGTCTGTGCCGGCTGGTGGGGCCGCTGACCGGGTTGCTCCTCGATTCCTGGCATTGGTTCACCGCGGGGGAGACGATCGATTCGATCCTGAAGCTCTCCGCATCGGACGTGGTTTATGTCCATGTCAACGACGCTCCGGAAGGGATCCCCCTCGACCAACAGATCGACAACCGCCGGTGTCTGCCCGGGGCGACCGGCGTGATCCCGATCGGTTCCTTCCTCGAGGCATTGGTCAGGATAGGTTACGATGGACCGGTGGTTCCTGAACCGTTTGACGCAAATCTGGCGACCATGGCCGACGACCGCGCCCGGGTCGCGGCGGCGGGAGACTCCATGCGGGCGATCTGGAAGGTCGCCGGGTTTTAGGAGGGGGACTTTCGTGCGCCGTCCGCTGATGAGGATGTCGCAACGCCGCTGCGCCGGTGTTCCCGTAAACTGCTACACTTCGACACAGCGAAGTGGCTACACCCGGGCGGAAAGAACAAATGTGGTTGCACTGGGCCGGTTCAGACACGCGTCCCGTTTGATCGGGACGCGTGCTTGCTTGAACCAACCATCTCTGAACCTACGGAACCCTGTGATTCCAGATGTCGCGGGCGTCTTCGCGATTATGACACAGGCTGGTGTGCGGACGAACCGAACACAGCTTGTTCATGCAGGTGACCTCGACGGTCCAATGCTCGGACGCCCACTCCCTGAAATCGGGCAGGGTTCCGCAGAAGGGGCACGGAAGCAGCGTGTCTTCCGAAAGTCTCTTGAGGGTCTTGGGGTCCCGGTGGAGCGAGTTCATCGGCATGATGCATCCTCCGGGTTGCCCTTTGGCATCGTCACGATCTGGTGACCGGGAACCTCAAGCAGGGAATGCCGCTTGCGTTTGCGGTTTTCCACCCAACTCATGCTGGAAACCGGGAACTCAATCACCGGCCGGGTGGAAGTTGGATGGGTCGGAAGCGGACGCGAACTGCGGATCTCGTAAACGGGATCAGCAAAGTGGATGAGGGTGGTCTGCCGTTTCCGAAGGAGCGGCAGGCGGCTGAGTGTTTTGATTCTGAATTTCATGGCTCAAGCAAGGGCTATTCATCAGATGTGGAGGGTTGTCGGACACCACACTAGAATACCACGAATCCGGTGGCGCGCTTGGGAAAGGGGTTGGGCGGATGATCGCGCGGGAAGAATGGTCATCCGACCGGGATCAACGGCTTGCAGTCCAAAAGGAGTTGAACCAACCTCACCCCGTCATGAATGCCCTTATCGTTGACGATGAACGTCTGGCCCGCGCGGAACTCAAGGGCATGCTTGGAGCCCATCCCGGCATCACGGTCGTCGGCGAAGCCGCCGGCGTGGATGAAGCCGTCACCGCGATCGAGGCCCTCAGCCCGGACCTTCTCTTTCTTGATATTCACATGCCGGGAGCGGACGGGTTCGAGCTTCTTGAGCGGTTGCCTCCTCCCGTGCCCAAGGTGGTCTTCACCACCGCCTTTGCCGAGCACGCCGTCGACGCCTTTGCCGTCAACGCCATCGATTACCTGCTCAAACCGATCGACCCGGACCGCCTGGCCGAGTCGATCGCGCGTCTTGAGGACGGCATCGGTTCACCGGGGCACGGGGTCGGGCGGGCGGAGGGCCGTCTCGGGCCGACCGACAAGGTCTTCGTGCGCGACGGCGACCGTTGCTGGTTTGTCGAGGTGGCCGAACTGCGCCTGCTCGAATCGGAGGGCAATTACACCCGGATTGTCTTCGAGCAGGAGAAGCCCCTTCTTCTGCGTTCCCTCAATGTTCTTGAGGGGCGGCTGGATCCCGCCGTTTTCTTCCGGGCGAATCGCAGCCAGATCATCAATCTGAAGTGGATCGACAAGATCGAGCCCTGGTTCAGCGGCAGCTACCGGGTGACGCTGAAGGGTGGGGAACAGGTCGATCTTTCCCGCCGGAAGGCCAAGCTCTTCCGGGATACCATGAGCCTCTGAAACATGGGTGATCATCATCCCTCGGGGCCGGGAACGGGTGACCTGGAAGCGACCCCGCCGCGCCGTCTGGTCCGCCTCTATGGGCGGCTCATGCTGGCAGCCATCGCCCTCTTCCTTGTCGGATTGATGGCCGTGGCGTTCCGGATTCATGAAGCGCAACGCGATCGGGCTCTCGAGGCTCTCCAGGCGCAGTTCGACGAACGCGTCGCGCGTCTGGCGGCCGCCACCGGATCCATCGAGTCGTATGTCCGGCAGTTCACGGATCAGGCCAATGGCTATCTCTCCGGAGGGTGGCGGCTGGTGGCGGCGACCGACCCGGGATCATTGCTGCGGCCGGTGCCCGGCGGATCCGGATTCGAACTGCCCGATGCCCATTGGCGGCAGGATGGCGAGCCCGGAGGCAATCTGATCGCGGCCCATCCCGCGTCCGAGTGGGATGAACGGCAAAGGTTGGTCTCGGGTCTGGCCGTGTTCCTGCAGGGCTATCAGCGGGCGGTCCATCGCGAGCTCGACGCCGTCCTCTTGAGCTATTTTTTCTCCTCAGGAAAGGATCTGCTCGGAATTTTCCCCTATGTTCCCGCGGAGGAATTCCTGCGATCCTCAACGACCCGGGATCTGGCGTCGGCGCTCGCCTTCGCCTGGGAACCCTACGGTGACCTGGAGGTATCCGCGTCGTCCTCACCCCGGCCATTCTGGACTCAGCCTTACGAGGACCGGGCCGGGCACGGGATGATGGTCAGTCGGGTGGAACCGGTGCTTCTTTCCGGAGAGATGGTCGGGGTGGTCGGAGCCGATGTGACGCTTGAGCGGCTTGAGGAATTCGTGGATCCTCTGCCGGGTCCGGCCGGCGTCCTCGTCCTCGTCACCAACTCCGGTCTGGTTCTTGCCGATGCGAGGGAGACGGAACTGAGCCCGACCGAAATCGCAGGCCTCCGGCGCCTGATCGGGCCGCACCTTCCCGCGGATGCCGAAGCCTCCACCCCGGCTCTCCTGCTCCGCAATTCGACTTTCCGGGTCCTGCTCGAGGGAGTTCCCGGTGTGCCGTGGACCGTGGCCTATGCGGTCAGGGATCGTGATCTCAGCGATTTCCTTTCGGGTCAGCGGTTCGCCCTCATCGGGATGGTCGGAGGTGTCGGAGTGTTCCTCATCGGAGGATTCTTTCTGGTCGCCCGGACCTTTATCCGGCCGGCTCTGCGGGCGGAAGAGTCCCTGCTCGACTCGCTCCAGAAGGAGGCTGAGCTCGCGACTCTGCGATCACAGATCAATCCGCATTTTCTCTTCAACAGCCTGAACTCGGTCCGGGCCCTCGTTCGGCTCGATCCCGAACAGGCGCGGGTCGCGGTCACCCGTCTGTCCTCCATCCTGCGGGTCGCCCTGGAGGTCGGCAAACGCCGGGTCATTCCCCTCAAGGAGGAAATGTCCGTGGTCACCGATTACCTGGCTCTCGAAGCGATGCGTTTTGAGGAGCGCCTCTCGGTCGAAGTGGACGTTGCCGATGGACTCGATGAAGCCCGGGTGCCCCCGATGCTTATCCAGACTCTGGTCGAAAACGCGGTCAAACACGGGGTTGAAGCACAGGGAGAGAGCGGTGTCATCCGACTGCGGATCTGGTCGGAGGGCAAGAGCCTGATAGTCACCGTAACCAACCCCGGGCGGCTGGCCCGCGCTTCCCGTTCCACCCGGGTGGGACTGCGCAACGCACGGGACCGATTGGCCATTCTCTTCGGTGAAGAGGCATCCATCTCGCTTGAGGAGATCGATGGCGAACGGGTCCGGGCGGAGGCCCGCTTCCCCTTGATCACGACCGACGACCAATGACCCACCTTCCGTCGCCGCTGACAGGGACGGCCTGACCGTTCATAACATAACCCACCCGAAGACCTCCGGGTAAGCTAAAGTATCGAGCGGAGGATGCGTCGTGACCTGGTCTCCAGGCGCTGGCGTGAGTGACCCGCGTGAATCTCCCCGCTCGGGTCGCTCCCTCCAACTGGCTCCGGGCGGGATTCCCTCCCTCCCCCCGTCCTTCCCGGATCGAAGTCAGAACCTGGGTTCCGCCGCTTTCTGCGGCGGAACCCGCTTGCTTTGGAGGGCAGGGGCGATCATCCTGCCGCTTAGCCGCGACCATGGAGTCGGAAGTTGAGAGATGAGGCAGGATGATGGGATGCAACGGGCTGAGGAATTCCGAGGAATACCCGATGGTATTTCGAGCGAATGACGCAAGTCCGGTGGGCTCAACAGATTGCCTCAGATCGACCTGATCGAATGCATAGTCTTGGCCAAAAAGCGTCCGGCAAAGGCCTCCCCGTCTCCGCCAGACTGACGCCCGAAAAACCCTGAACCTCTCCCCATGGATTCCCGAACGGTGGTGACCTTGCCCAATCTGATCAGTCTGGGGCGGTTGATCCTTGCGCCGGTCATGATCCTGATCGCGTGGCAACAGCAGGCCGGGCTCTTTCGCGCCGCCTTCACCGTGGCTGTCCTCAGCGATCTGCTCGACGGTGTTCTCGCCCGTCTCTTCAACCAGCGGACAGAACTGGGGGCGAAGCTGGATGCCTGGGGCGATATGGCCACCTATCTCGCCCTCTTCTTTGGCTCCTGCATCCTCTGGCCTCAGTTCATTGTCACCCACCTCGATCTGCTCATCGCCGGCTTCGTCGTCTACACCATCGCTTACAGCTTCGGTTACCTCAAGTATGGCCGGCTCACCGCTTACCATTCCTTCGGTGGCAAGCTGACGGCGGTTCTCATGGCCGGGTCGATGATCCTCTGGTTCTTCGGCGGCCCTCAATGGCCCTTTCGCGTGGCCCTCGTTGCCGCGCTTATTTCGGGTGCCGAACAGATTGTCATGACCCTGATCCTTCCCCACTGGGAGCCGAATGTATTCACACTCTGGCACGCCGTCTGGCGGCGGAAAGCCTCGCGCCCCACCGAGGAAGTCCAGGTGCGTCTGCACGGTCGCGACTGACCGACGTCCCGGTCAGCCGTCCACGGTCCTCCGCCCACCGGGATTACTCCGGCCTGAATACCTTCTTTTTCAATTGTCGGTTCAACCCGGCCCGGAACTGCTTCAGATCCCGAACCGCACCAAGCCCGATCAATTGATTGGCGATATTCCCAGTGGCCGTGCCCTCAAGGGCGAATGAGACGACCGGCAGACCCGAATGATTGGCCGTGGTCTGGCAGAGGAGGCGGTTCTTTGAGCCGCCGCCCACGATCAGGATCCGCTCGAATTCTTTCCCGGTCATCAACTCGAAGCTCCGGACCGCGTTGGCGTGACCCTTGCCCAACGACTCGCAGATCAATCGGGTATAGCCGGCCAGATCGGTCGGCGGACTCACTTTCCGGCGCTTCAATTGCCGGTCGATCGCATCCTTCATCGATGAGGGATTGAAAAGAGCGCGATCCCTGAGGTCGATCAGGTGCTCAGGGGCCGGAGAGGCGGCCGCCGCTTTGATCAGCCGGTTCCATTCGGCATTGGATTTCGGCCGGACGGTGAAGGCGGGAAGAATCTGCTCGAGCAGCCAGAGCCCGGGGATTGTCTTGAGCGGGCGGTAGCGCCCGTCGCCGAGGCGTTCATTGCAGACGATGTCTTTTTGCGCCTGCAGACCCAGCACCGGCTTGTCCGACTCGAATCCCATCAGCGACCAGGTGCCGCTGCTGATGAAGAAATCGGTGCCTTCCTCGGCCGCAGGCATGGCATCATAGGCACAGGCGGTGTCGTGACCGGGCACCATGATCACCTCGACATCCTTCAATTCCGGGATGCCCTTGACCCGGCCCAGTCGGGCCGGAGACAGCTTGGGCTCGGAAAACCAGGTGGGGGGTATCCGGAAGAAATTGAGGGCCGATCGGGACATCTCGCGACTGCGCACGTCGAGCAACTGCGACGTGCTGGCCACGGAGATTTCGTTCTCCATTTTCCCGGAGAGCAGGAAATTGAAATAATCCGGCAGCCAGAGACAACGGTCGGCCATGTCCGCCAAGTCGGGGAAGCGCTGAATCAGTTCCTGCAGCTGCAGGCTCGTATTGTAGGAAAGATTGGGAATGCCCGTCCACCCGTAGACTTCGGTCAGCCCCTTCCGGGCGAGTTGCTTGTAGAGCGTTTCCGTCCGGGTGTCGCGGTAGGCGTGCGGGGGGAAGACCAGTCGCCCTTTCCCGTCGACCAGGACGGTGTCACATCCCCAGACATCGACTCCGATCGAGGCGAGCTTGGGCGCGCGGCGTTTGGCCTCCTTCAGCCCGGTCACCACTTCCGTCATCAATCCGGGAAGATTCCAGTAGTGATGCCCCCCCAACTCGTCGAATCGGTTGGGGAAACGGTGAACCTCCTCGAGCTTGAGGCCATTGCGGTTGTAGGTGCCGAGGATCACCCGGCCACTGGTGGCGCCGAGATCAACGGCTGCGACTTGATAGGTTGCCATGGTCAATGCGATTGGGAAATGCCGGGAAATCGGCCCCTTCCCGATGTGAGAATCCCCGGCCTGCAGAGGCAAGACCAGAACGCGTTTATTCATAACCTCCGCCAGAGAACCCGCTCGTAGGGCCGGCGCTCGCGCCGTGCCGCCCAAGCTCAACCATCACCATTCCTCCGGAGCATCCATCCCTCAATCAGGGCTTCGGAAGGGCGCGCACAAGGCACGCCCCGACAACTCGACAATCCCTTAGGACCCGCTCGCAGGGCCGGCGCCCGCGGCGTGCCGCCAAACCTAATCGGCATTCCTGCTGAAATCCGACTGAATCGGGTTGCCCGATCCGGCCATCCCGATTGTCTGGAGGCATGCATGTTCCTCCATCGCGTCCGGTCGGAAAACGGGTCGCTTTCATGGCCACCTGTCTCTGCGATGCGTTCTACGATGAGGCCGCCCGCGCGGCCGTCGAAATCCTCGAGCATCTCGGCTGCGAAGTCGTCTTCCCCGAAGGACAGACCTGTTGTGGCCAACCCGCCTTCAACGGCGGAGATTGGAAATCCTCCCGGACTGTCGTCCGCCATGCCGCCAGGGTGTTTGCGGGGGACCTGCCGGTGGTCATTCCTTCCGGTTCGTGCGCGGCCATGCTGCTCCACGGAGCCGGTCTCGCCTTCGAGCACGAACCCGATCGCGAAGTCATCGCGGACCTCGCGGGCCGGTCCTGGGAGTTGTTCGATTTCATCGTCAACGGCCTCGGGATCCGGGAATGGCCCGGCACCTACGCCAAGCGGGTGGCCTTCCACCGTTCCTGCCATACCCGCGGGACCCAAAGTGGTCCCGCGACCATCCAATTGCTCGAATCGATCAACGGGCTGGAGCTGGTTCCCTTCGGTGAAGGTGAGCAATGCTGCGGCTTCGGCGGGACCTTCTCGGTCTCCTTTCCCAATGTTTCCGAGGGCATGGGCGAATTGAAACTCGATCATGTCCTGGCCGCCCGACCCGATGTGCTGGTCTCACCCGATCTCGGCTGCCTCATGCACCTCTCCGGTCTTTCCTCCCGCAAGGAAAAACCCCTGGCCATGCTCCATGCGGTCCAGATCCTGAAGGCGGCGATTGTCGACGTCGACGGCAATTGGCTGGAGGTCCCGTCTCCGGTCGGAGGGCTCGCCCGATGAAAAAGCAATTGATCGATACCTATTCCTCCCGCCTCGACCCCGAGGTACGGACGGCTGTTCATGACAACAGCGCGGCCGGAACGGACAAGCGCCGCGATGTGCTCTGGGCCGATTACCCCGATCCCGATCAACTGCGGCGGATGGCGGGCGCGGTCAAGCAACACACCCTCGAGAATCTCGACAGCTACCTTCCCGCGGCGGAAGCGCAGTTGCAGAAGAACGGAGTCACCGTCCATTGGGCCGCGGACGGCGAAGCGGCCAACCAGGCGGTCCTTTCCATCATGCGGGAAAGGGGCCTCACCCGGCTGGTCAAGTCGAAGAGCATGGTCAGCGAGGAAACCGAACTCGGCGCGTTTCTTGCGGAAAACGGGATCGATTGCCTGGAAACCGATCTCGGCGAATTCATCGTTCAGATCGACGGCGATCACCCCAGCCACATCGTCAAGCCGATCATCCACAAGAACCGGCGGCAGATTGCCGCCAGTTTCGAGCGCGAGGGGCTCGGCGCCTACAATGATGATCCGGAAGTGATCACGGCACGCGCCCGGAATCATCTCAGGCAGAAGTACCTCGACGCCGATGTCGGCCTGACCGGGGCCAATTTCCTGGTGGCGGAATCCGGCCGGATCGTCCTCGTGACCAATGAGGGCAATTCGCGTTTCTGCCTGGCCCCGACCCGTATCCATATTGCCATGATCGGGATCGAGAAGATCATCCCGCGGGAACGTGATCTCAGCCTCTTCCTCAATCTTCTCGGCCGTTCCGCCACCGGTCAACGGCTGACCGTCTACACCGAGTTCATCGCGGGACCCCGGGCGGCCGGAACCCGTGAAGGACCCGAGGAAATGCACGTCATCCTCCTCGACAACCGACGCTCAGAGGTGCTCGCCTCGAATTGCCGGGAGATCCTCCGCTGTATCCGCTGCGGCGCCTGCCTCAATGTCTGCCCCGTCTACCGCCAGGCCAGCGGTCACGCCTACCGCAGCGTCTATCCGGGTCCGGTCGGCGCCGTATTGTCACCGCTTCTCTCCGACAAGTTCAGTGACCGTGCCGACCTGCCCAAGGCCTCCAGCCTCTGCGGCGCCTGCAACGAGGTCTGCCCGGTCGACATTCCGATTCCGGATCTCCTCCTGCGACTGCGGGACCGGGCCAAGGTCGAGGGTATTCCCAGCCCGGGCGTTCCCCCTATGGGCGGGTGGGCCGTCATGGCCAGCCGACCCTTCGCCTGGAAGTCCGCCCTCACCGCCGGCGCGATCATCAACTATATCCCCAGGTCAATGATTCCGGTTCCGGCCTTCCAGGCCTGGCAGGGGAAAAAGGATCTGCCGGAATGGCGGGGAGGGCGGTTCCGCCAGTGGATGAAGGAACGTGACGCGAAAGGAGGGGATCGCTGATGTCCGAACAACGTGAAAGAGTCCTCGGACGGGTCAGGGACGCGCTGGCCCCGCTCCCGGAGCGGGCGGCCTATCCGGACTACGATCCGGCCATGACTCTGACCTATCCTCAGGATGGACCGTCGCCATGGGAACGATTCAAATCCATGTTCACCGCGGTTCATGGCCGGACTTTCGAGTCCGTTAGCGACCTCGGAGCCTGGCTCGTCGAATCCCAGTACCTGAAAGGGTGTTGTGACCCGGATCTGTTCGACCTCCTGCGCATTGGTCTGCCCGAGAAACTGGTGATTGAGACGGCCTTCGATCGCCACCGGATCGACGAATTCACCTTTGGCATCTCCCGGGCCCGCGGAGCCATCGCCGAGTCCGGCAGTCTCGTTCTCGATGATGCCACCACCTGGAGCCGCCTGGCCGCCCTGGCCCCCTGGGTCCATGTCGCCGTGCTGCGCCGGGCGGATCTCTGGCGCGATATCCCGACCGCCATCACCCATTTCGGAAATGATCCCAACATCATCTGGGTGACCGGCCCCTCCAAGACCGCCGATGTCGAAGGGATCCTCATCGAGGGCGTCCACGGCCCCGGAGAACAGGTCTGCCTGCTCATCGACTGAGTCACGGGGTTCTCTGAGTTGTGGCCACGGCAGTCCCTTGCCGTGTCCCGTCGTCACGCAACCCGGGTAGGGACGGAGATTGGAGATCAGTATTTGTGTCGCGAATTGTAGCCACGCCGCTGTGGCGGCGTGCCCCGAAGCCTTGGGAAATCCGATTTGTCCCTGGGACCTGGAAGGCGGCATAGCGCCGTTGCTACACTTCCCGAAGCATTCTCACCCGGCCTTCAGAACGCCGCGTTCCCCGGCGTGCGGGCAAACGGGATGACGTCCCGGATATTGGATACACCGGTCACGAACATCAGCATGCGCTCGAATCCGAGGCCGAACCCGCTGTGCGGCACGGTCCCGTAACGGCGCAGGTCCAGGTACCAGCCGTAGTCCGCCTCGCTCAAACCGTGCCGCGCCATGTTCGCCTGCAGGATTTCGAGACGCTCCTCGCGCTGGCTTCCGCCGACTATTTCACCGATCCCCGGGACGAGGACATCCATCGCGGTGACCGTCTTGTCGTCGTCGTTCAGCCGCATGTAGAACGGCTTGATCTCCTTCGGGTAGTTGTAAAGGGTGACCGGGCTCTTGAAGTGCTCCTCCGTCAGGTAGCGTTCGTGTTCTGATTGAAGATTGGTCCCGTATTCGACGGGGTAGTGGAAGGCCTTGCCCGAGCCGACGAGGATCCCTACCGCCTCGGTGTAGCTGAGACGCACGAAGGGCCGCTCGAGCACGAAGTCGAGCCGGGTGAGCAGCTCCTTGTCCACGAACTTCCCGAAGAATTCCAGGTCCTCCGCACAGTTCCCGCGGATATCGCGGATCAGATACTTCACGAAGGTCTCGGCCAGATCCATGTTGCCTTCGAGGTTGCAGAAGGCCATCTCCGGTTCGATCATCCAGAATTCGCTGGCGTGACGGGATGTATTGGAATTTTCCGCACGAAAGGTCGGGCCGAAGGTGTAGACATTGGAAAGGGCGCAGGCGAAGACCTCCGCCTCGAGCTGTCCGCTCACTGTCAGGTAGGTCGGGCGCGCGAAAAAGTCCTCGTGGTAGTTGATGGCGCCTTCCTTGGTCTTCGGCGGGTTGGACGGATCGAGGGTGGAGACCCGGAAGAGCTCTCCGGCGCCCTCGCAGTCGCTTCCCGTGATGATCGGCGTGTGGACGTAGATGAATCCGCGTTCCTGGAAGAAATTGTGGACGGCACAGGCCAGCCGGTTGCGCACCCGGAAGACCGCCCCGAAGAGGTTCGTTCGCGGGCGCAGGTGGGCGATCTCGCGGAGGAATTCCGGGGAATGCCCTTTCTTCTGGAGGGGGTAGGCGGCGTCGGCCGTCCCGATCAGGGTCAGGCTGGCGGCGGCGAGTTCCCAGGACTGTCCTTTGCCCTGTGAGGCGACCAGGTTGCCCGTGACCTCGACCGAGGATCCCGTCGTCATCTCCGGAACCTTCTCGTAGCCGGGTATGCTGGCGTCGGCCACGATCTGCAGGCCCTTCAGACAGGAGCCGTCATTGACCTCGAGAAAGGAGAAAGTCTTCGAGTCACGCCGGGTCCGCACCCAGCCGCGGATGACCACGCCCTCGACCGGGCCCCCGGCATTGAGGGCCGCCTTGACGGTCAGGTGCTTCATGCCTCCTCGTTCACCACCGGATTGGTCAGCGTGCCGATTCCTTCGATTTCAATCGCAATGGTGTCCCCTTTCTTCAGCCAGACCGGAGGCTTGCGGGCGAACCCGACCCCGTGGGGCGTCCCGGTCAGGATGACCGTTCCCGGGGTGAGGGTCTTGCTGCCGCTCAGGAATTCAATCAGGGTCGGGATGTCGAAGACCATGTCGGCGGTGGTCCAGTCCTGCATGACTTCGCCGTTGAGAATCGAGCGGATCTTGAGATTGTTTGGCTGGGTCAATTCGTCGGGGGTGACGAGGACCGGGCCCATCGGACAGAAGGTGTCGAAGCCTTTGGCCTGGCAGAATTGACCGCCGCCGAACTTGAACTGCCAGTCCCGGGCGCTCACATCGTTGGCGCAGGTGTAGCCGAGGACATAGTCGAGGGCATCCGCCTTCTTCACGTTCTTGGCGGCCTTGCCAATGACCACCGCGATCTCACATTCATAGTCGACCTGGGTGCTGGCCTGAACCGTGGGGAGGACGATCGGGTCGCCGGGGTGCTGCAGGGTATTTGTCCCTTTCATGAAGACCATCGGACGCTCGGGCACCCCCCGACCGCCTTCTTCGGCGTGCTTCTTGTAGTTGAGCCCGATTCCGTAGATATTGGTCGGTTCGATCGGCGCGAGGGTCTTGGCCCCGGTGACCACCGTGTCCGTCGGGGTCAGCCCACCGAAGGGGTCGCCCTTGAGGGCAAGAACGGTTCCGTCCGGCTGGACAGATCCGTAGCCAATGGAGCCGGAGGCATCGCGGTAGCGAGTGATCTTCATGACCGCCCATTAGATGGGGTTTCCCGGTACCCGCAAGCCGTGTTTGCAGGCGGAAGCAAAGGGGTCAGGCCGGAATGACATTTCGATAAGCCGATTCCCAGGCTCCGAACGTTCGGTTCTTGCTCGTTCAGTTGTCAGGTGTAGCCGCCCCAGTCTCTTGGGGCGTTTCAACGTGGATTCGCGGCAAGAGACTGCCGCGGCTACAATTCGTAATTCCCCAGGAAAACCCCTCATCTTAGGACCATTCGGGTCAGGCCGATTTTCGTCCTCTCTACGCAAACGCCTCCATGCCGACACAGGAACAGACCAGGTTGCGGTCGCCGTAGACGTTGTCGATCCGGGCCACCGCCGGCCAGAATTTCGATTCGCGAATACCCGGCACCGGAAAAGCGGCCGCTTCCCGTGAATAGGGATGCGTCCAGTCGTCGGAAGCGATCATTCCCGCCGTATGGGGCGCATGCTTCAGGGCATTGTCCGCCGCATCCATTTCCCCTCGCTCGATTGCATCGATCTCCCGCCCGATTGCGATCAGGGTATCGCAGAAACGGTCGAGCTCCGCCTTGGATTCACTTTCGGTCGGCTCGATCATCATCGTGCCGGGAACGGGCCAGGACATGGTCGGGGCATGAAATCCATAGTCCATCAGCCGCTTGGCGATATCCTCCACTTCGATGCCGCAACTGGCCTTGCGCGGACGGAAATCCACGATGAATTCGTGGGCGACCAAACCTTTCTCGCCCCGGTAGAGGATGGGGAAGTGCGGGGCGATCCGGTGAGCCATGTAATTGGCGTTGAGGATGGCCGTCCGGGTGGCCTCAGTCAGGCCCGCCGCTCCCATCATCCGGATATAGGCCCAGGAGATGACGAGTATCCCGGCGCTGCCCCAGGGGGCCGCGGTCGTCGGGCCGGTGGCCTCGGCCGCCGGGGAGCCGGCGAACGGCGCGCGCACCCGGTGCGAAGGCAGGAAAGGGGCAAGGTGGGCGGCCACTCCGATCGGCCCGACCCCCGGCCCGCCGCCGCCGTGGGGGATGCAGAAGGTCTTGTGGAGATTGAGGTGGCAGACATCGGCGCCGATCAGCCCCGGGTGGGTCAGCCCCACCTGGGCGTTCATGTTGGCCCCGTCCATGTAGACCTGACCGCCGTGCTGATGGACGATCGCGCAGATCTCGCGTATCGTAGATTCGAATACGCCATGGGTCGAGGGGTAGGTCACCATGAGGGCCGCCAGATCCGCGGCGTGGGTCTCGGCTTTGGACCGGAGATCCGCGACGTCGATATTGCCGGCTTCATCGCAGCGGACCGGGACGACCTTCAGCCCGGCCATGACCGCGCTGGCCGGATTCGTGCCGTGGGCGGAAACCGGAATCAGGCAGACCGTTCGATTGAAGTCACTCCGGGCCCGGTGGTAGGCCCGGATGGTCAGGAGGCCGGCGTATTCGCCCTGTGATCCGGCGTTGGGCTGGAGGGAGACCGCGGCGAAGCCGGTGATGGTGCAGAGCCAGGATTCGAGCTGGGTGATCAGCTCGAGATAGCCCTCGGTCTGGTCGGCCGGGGCAAAGGGGTGGATCCGGGCGAACTCCGGCCAGGTTACCGGGACCATCTCTGTGGTGGCATTCAGCTTCATCGTGCATGATCCCAGTGAGATCATCGAATGGCAGAGAGAGAGGTCGCGTGCCTCCAGCCGACGGACATAGCGGAGGAATTCAGTCTCGGTCCGGAACCGGGTGAAGACCGGATGGGTCAGGAAGTCGGATTTCCTTTGCAGCGGATCCGGGTAATCCGCTTCATCCGCATCCCCTGCCGCGACGCCGGGGGCGGTCTTCCCCGCCACCGCGGCGAAAATCTCGAGCAGGGTTTTCAGATCGCCAACCTCGGTGGTTTCATCGAGCGAAATCCCGACGGTTCGGTCATCGATCCGACGCAGGTTGATCCCGTGTCGATCGGCCTCGGCATGGATCCTGCCGGCCAGGCTGTCGCCGAGGTCGACCGTCAGGGTGTCAAAGACCGGGGCCTGGTTCGTGCGATGGCCCAGTGATCTCAATTCCCGGGCAAGGAGGCGGGTCATGGTGCGCACCCTTCGGGCGATTTGCCTGAGTCCGTCGGCGCCATGGTAAACCGCGTACATCGAGGCCATCACCGCCAGCAGAACCTGGGCGGTGCAGATATTGCTCGTCGCCCGGTCGCGCCGGATATGCTGTTCGCGGGTCTGGAGGGCGAGGCGAAGGGCGGGGTTGCCCTGGGCGTCCTTGGAGACCCCGACCAGTCGACCGGGCATCTGGCGCTTGTAGCGGTCGCGGGTGGCAAAGAAGGCGGCGTGCGGTCCGCCAAAGCCGAAGGGCACGCCGAAACGCTGGGCCGAACCCACTGCGATGTCCGCTCCCATCTCTCCGGGCGGACGCAGAAGGGTGAGGGCAAGGAGGTCGCAGGCCACGATGGAGAGGGCACCGGCCGCAGCGGCCTTCGCGATCAGGGGCTCCGGCTCGACGATATCGCCGCCCGTGGCGGGGTACTGAAGAAGGACACCGAAGGTGGCGGCATCGGGTGAGAGGCTCTCGACCGGTTCGATCCGCACCTCGATGCCGAGGGGCTCGGCCCGGGTCCGGACCACGTCAATGGTTTGAGGCAGGCAGTGATCGGCGACGAGGAAGGTCGCGCGGTCCGGGCCGCCCTTGATTCCGAAGGCCATGGTCATGGCCTCGGCCGCCGCCGTGGCCTCGTCCAGGAGGGAGGCATTGGCGATTTCAAGGCCGGTCAGGTCGGTCACCATGGTCTGGAAATTGAGCAGCGCCTCGAGCCGCCCCTGGGCGATTTCCGCCTGGTAGGGCGTGTACTGGGTGTACCAGCCGGGGTTCTCGAGGATGTTCCGCTGGATGACCGTCGGCGTCAGTGTCCCGTAATAGCCCTGACCGATCAAGGAACGGTGGACCTTGTTTCGAGAAGCAATCCGCCGCAGTTCACCAAGGGTTTCGCTCTCGCTCGTTGCTCCGGGCAGGACCATTGGTGCGGTCAGCCGGATATCCTCAGGAACGGCGCGGTCGATCAGGGCATCCATGCTCTCGAGCCCGAGGGCGTCGAGCATGGCGGCCACCCCAGGCCCCTGCGATCCCAGGTGTCGGCGGGCGAATGTGTCGAGCGCAGCCAGAGGATCGCGCCTGGAACGACTGGACGTCGCGTCCGGACCGGAATGATTGGGAGAGAGGGCCGCAGACAGATCGGGCATATCCGCACGCTACGGGTGACCCTTCTCACTTCAAATCCAAACCGATTGACCTAGGGCGAATCGACATTCAAATTGTGCGCTGGCGGGAACTGCGGAGGGCCTCAGCAAGGCGCTTTTGCGGCGAGAATCCCTTGAAGGGCTTCTGTCGCAAAAGGAACGCGGCTGAGCGCTTCCGCAGACCCGTCCGAAGGATGAGAGCGAAGCGGAAGGTCGCGGCGTTGGTGGCACGGACACGTGCTTCCAGCACGCCTTCCGTGCCACCGCCTTGCGCTGCTTCCGCTTCTCTTCTCACCAGCAGCGCAATTTGAATGTCGATTCGCCCTAAGTCTTTGGAGAGACAATCACCCCTCCGGTCGTGACCGGATTCAAACCGCCGGTTGGATTGGATCAGTCCCTGACTCTGTAGCGGACCAAGGTGGCCGCGATCAGAACAAGGCTGACAATCGCCAGGGCAGTGATGACGGGATCAGGGGTGGGCATGTATCCGGAATGCGATTAGGGGAATCGACTACGGGAAATCGAGGGATTGTGTTGCAGGAAAGTGAATTCTTTGATCCGAGCAAGATCCAACTTCATTGTTATCAAAACTTTTTGCCGGTTTTCCCATCACTGTCCGCTCATTCCAGCCGACCATGGGTCCGGACCTCGGTCCGTGGCGTTTCACCTCTCCTCGCTTGACGCGCGATGATGTCTCCCGCGTCAATAGCCGCATCCCATGACGAAGTCCGAACGTGCCGCCTATGTCGACCGCCGTCTGGCCGAGCTCTATCCGGATCCGCCGATCCCCCTCGACCATACCGATCCCTTCACTCTTCTGGTGGCGGTCCTTCTCTCGGCTCAATGCACCGATGTTCGGGTCAACCGGACCACCCCGGGGCTTTTCGCCCGGGCGTCCACTCCGGAGGCGATGATGCGTGTCCCGGTCGAGGAGATAGAGACCATCATCCGGCCCTGCGGACTGGCCCCGGCCAAGGCCAGGGGAATTGCGGGACTATCCAGGATCCTGGTCGAGCGCCATGGGGGCCGGGTTCCGACGTCATTCGAAGAACTGGAAGCCTTGCCCGGAGTGGGGCACAAGACCGCTTCGGTCGTCATGGCCCAGGCGTTCGGGCACCCGGCTTTTCCGGTCGACACCCATATCCACCGACTGGCCCAACGCTGGAAACTGTCATCGGGGAAGAACGTCGTCGAGACGGAACGGGATCTGAAACGCCTCTTCCCGAAGGACCGCTGGAACGCGCTCCACCTCCAGATCATCTACTACGGACGCGAACATTGCACGGCACGTGGCTGCGACGGCACCGTCTGCGAGATCTGCCGCACCCTTTTTCCGGAGCGGAAACGGGCGATCAAGACGAAGAAGTGAGTCTTCTCTGGCAGAGGCAGGCCACGGCGCGCCCGTCGAAGCCTCCGGTGAATCCGCAACAAGAGGGGTAGGGCGGGACCGCCGGGCCCGCCTCTTCAGATCCCGCAGGTTCAGACCCCGGTCCGTGCCGGCCAGGTATTCAAGATCCGCGTGCCCCGGGTTCTTCGAAGGGTTCCCTGCCTGTCCCGGCCTATGACAGAGAAGCCGGAAGCGAAGCGGGTGTGAATTCCCGCCCAAAAAAAAGTATGGCCATCTCCCGGGCAAATCGTCGATAAAGGCCATCCATCCTGGAGACGGGCGCTTAGCTCAGTTGGTTAGAGCACCAGTATCACACACTGGGGGTCGGAGGTTCGAGCCCTCTAGCGCCCATTTCCTGATCGGGACTGACTCCAATAGTCCACAGTCGCCAGCCCCGGTATCCGTTCGAAGTGCATGGTGTTGCGCGTGACGATGGGCATAGCGGCCCGGTGTCTATTCCTCGAAGAGGGAAAGGTCGATGGCGTCGGCGATGAACCTCAATCCGTTCGCATTGAGGTGGAGGTGATCGCCCGTATGCAGTTCCGCCTGCAGCATCGAAGGATTGTCGGGATCCCGCGCCACGAGGTCGAAATCGATCACGGCGTCGAATCGTCCGCTGTGGCGGATCCATTCGTTGATGGTCTGTCGATCCGCTTCCCCTTCTTCCGAGAAATAAAAGCATCCGCCGTAAGGCATGATGGTCCCGCCGTAGACCTTGATCCCATGATCGTGGGCTCGGGTGATCGTCTGATCGAAGGCGGCGATGATGTCCGCCGCGGTGGCTGCTGGCGAGCCCTGAGCACGCGCCCCGGCCGCCGTGCCGAGATCGTTGATACCCTCAAGGATGATGAGCCACCGGACGCCGGGTTGCGCGATCACATCGCGGTCGAGTCGGGCCAGCATATTCGGGCCCAGGCCGTCCCGAAGGACACGATTGCCGCCGATGCCCTGATTGAGCACCGCGATATGCGTTGTAGCCGCACTTTCCCGCAGGCGCTGCGACAATCGATCCGGCCAGCGATCGTTGCCGTTGGTGGTCGAACCCCGACCGTCGGTGATCGAGTCGCCGAGGATGGCCACCGCCGCAGTCCGGTCCGTCAGGACGTCGACACCGCTCAGAAAGTACCAGTGATCGACCCGGGTTGCCGGGGTCAGGTCGGGCGCATCGACCGGATCGTCGTTGTAACTGAAATAGCTGGTGGTCCGGGATCCCGGATGACCGGTTAGCCCGTCTGGCGCCGTTGTGGTACGGAGAGTTACCGCGAGATCGGCCATGGGCGGAAGGGCAAGTTCCACGACATCGGAAATCCATTGTGCGCCCGGCTGAATCGTTACCGAAGCCTTTCCGCGGAAGGTCAGTGATCGTGACGAATCGGCAACGATCGCCCCGTCGCCTGCGGACCGGGCGACGGCGGCGGCGTCGATGGTGAGCGGCGCATCACCAAAGCCGTTGGAGAACCGAACCCGCAGCGATTTTCCTCCGACCGATGTTCGAATTTCGCGCACGGTCGCCGACGTAAAACTGATCCGGCGGTTGTTGCCCGGTTCGGTCAGCTGTTGGGCCGTGCTCCAGGTGGCCACCCAACGATCCCGGGTCGGAGCCTGAGATATGGTCCGCCCATTCGAGAAAGACTGGCTAGTTAGGCACGTGGTATGGCCTCTGCTGTCGCCAGGCCAACTCGCCGGTAGTCAGGGCGGGTCCGGTGCCCGGGTATTCATCGGTGCCCATTCCGCGCTTCTCGAGCAACTCATACACGGGTGCGGCGGCAACCGCGGCAAGGAAGGCGCCGCGCTGGTCGATCCATTGTCCCTCCACCTCGGGAGAGCCTACGCTCAGGAACGCGGGTCTGGGCGCGAAAAGGGCAATCAGTTCGTGGGAATCGACGGGCAGGTCTCCGGGCGTCAGCGGTCCGGCATAGCGGATGTAGTTGCCGGCCATCCAGTGGTAGGCGTAGGTTCCCGCGAGATTCTCCACCCGCTCACCGAAGTCGCGGCGATGGAGCACCAGTCCGCCCTTGCCCGATGAGCCGATGAATCCGATGGCGAAACGCGGATCGAAGGCCATGGTCACGGCCGCCGCCTTGCCGTAGCGCGAGAGTCCTTCGATGCCGGCCTGTTTGGCATCGACCGTCGGGTCCGTCTCGAAGTAGTCAAGTGCCCGGCTCGCGCCCCAGGCCCAGGCACGCAAGGCCCCCCATTGGTCGGGCGGGCGCGGTTGGCCTTGGTTGCAGAGACCAATGATGCCCCGCGTCAAACCCTCCCCATTGTCCGCCTGATAGCTGGTCGGAACGATCGTCGCCGCGGCCCAGCCGTGCGCCAGCACCTGCTCTTCCCAGGTCGGACCGGGAGGCGGCGGGAACCGGGCGAGGATTTCGGCCGGCCAGCCGAAATGCAGCATGACGGGCACCGGACCGGCCGCATCAATCGGGGTCGAGAGCGTAAGGTCGATCGTGACTTCAAGGAGTGGATACCCCGAATTGTCGACGTGGCCGGCCAGCCGCCGGGTGAGCACCGCAACGCCTCCCTTGTTCTCTTCGGTGGAGGAGAGAAGCTCCCAACTGACTTGAGGCACCTGGTCCGGGAGGCGGCCGTAGATTTCCCGCTCGAAGTGCTCCAGTATTTCCGGTCGTCGTACTGCCCACCATCGGGCAGGGGTGCGCACGGGTTCGCCTTCGTCGGTGACCAGGGGGGCGGGCAGATCGGGAAAAGGGTTGGCCCTGGCCTCGTCGGTGTTTGGCGCATTCGGTCCGTCGGGGTTGTTGGGATCGGCCCCGGGCCGCATCGAGGTCACCCCCAGGAGAACACGGAGGCGTGCATGGTCCTGGTTGCGATCGAGCTCCACCGGGGCCGGCAGTCCCTCCACGAGGGTCGGCGCTGCCGGCATTTGGGCCGCCGCCGGCGACAGCAGGGCAATCGAGGCAAGGAGAGAGACGAAAAAGCGGATCAACATGGTTCTTTGTTCTTGGGCTTAACCCTGGAGTCGGATTCGTCGAAATGCCACCGATTTTTCTGGAAGGCGATCAGCCAGATCCCTTCATTCGAAAGACCTGCATCCGGCTTGGAGATCGATCTGACCAGCCGATCTACTCCCTCGCTTCAAGAAGATCCAGGAGGGCGTCCCGAACCGCCTTCGGGTGTTCCCATGGGATGAAATGTCCCCAGTCCGGGTCGGTCACGAGGGTGATCTGCGCGTTTCGAAAGGCACGCTTCATGTAGTCCATATTCGCATACGGAACCAGTGCATCCTTCCGGCCGTGCACAAGGACGACGGGTAGGCCGACCTCTGCCAGTCTGGGCTCGAGTGTGGTCAACTCCTGTTTCAGGGCGAGGATTTCCCGGTTGGAGGTGACGAGGTCTGTCGGGATTGCCCAGTTGACCAGGCGCCACTCCGCCACGTGGTTGAACCAGAATTTCTCTTCGAGATCCGGATCGAGCGAGCCGGCGATGATGACGAGGGCGGCGACCTTGGCGGGGAAATCGACGGCGGTCTGCGCGATGACCGGACCGCCGTAGGAATGACCGACCAGAATGGCGGGTTTGTTGGGCGAGAACCGGTTGATGACGGCCGCAACCAGGGCGGCCTGCTTGGAAAGCGAAGGTTCGACACCTCCAGTCCTGGATTCGCCGAACCCGGGTCGGTCGAAGGCAATCAACTGTGCTCCGGCCAGCAGTCCGGGATCGGTCATCAAGTCGAGGAAGTTGTCCCAGGTCCCTGGAGAACCATGGACAAAGATGATGGCGGGTTTTTCCGGATCTCCCGCGCATGTGCCCCGGATCACGCGGCCGTCAATGGCCACTTCGAAAGGAACGGAAGCATAGCCGGCCTGGGCGTAGGCTGCATCGATCTCTTCGGGCGAATGGCTGAAATCAATCAGGTGCAGACCGATCAGGCCGAGGATGACCAAGCCGAGAAGGGTGGCCCCGGTGATCTTGAGAACGCGTTTGAGCATGGAGCGGGATCATCCATAGGGGTGCCGGGCGCGCGGTCAATGATCCCGGCGCTCCTCCATTTTCGGAAGGGGGTTCATGCAGGGTTGTGGTCCCCGAGCGTGTGTTGCACCCCGGGACAGGCTTGCGCGACCGCCGAAAGGACCCGGGAGGCAAAGGGCAGTTTGCGGATGAGCCAACCCATGCCGAAGGCGACAACAAGGGTTGGGAGGGAGAGCACCAGGAATTTGGCCAGGAGGGGGAAGTCCCAGTGGCGCATCAACCAGGAAACGAGCAGCACGGGTATGGCGTGGATGATGTAAACGGCATAGGTGCTGTCGGAGAGGGCGCGGAGCAGTCGTCCCTGAGCATTGAAAACGCCTTGAAACAGTCCCAGAAGGCCGAGCATCAGGGTGATGCCCACGACCTGCTCATAGACCGAATATCCGAGGCTCTGCCAGTGCCAACCTCCCATGAATGGATCGAGATTTCCGGACGGAGCCCCACCGGCGATGAAGAGAATCGGGAAGGCCACCAGAATAAAGGCGTTGGCAAAGACCAGCCAGCCGATGCCCTGCTTGAGAGTCAGCGACTGCAGCCAGCCGCGTTGCCAGACAACAACCCCCAGTATCATCATGGCGATGTACTGCGGGAAGTGCGCGAGCTGGAGCTGGACGTGGGGCGCCCACCAACCGACGGGCATCCGGATCCGGACCATCCAGGTAATCAGGCCCAGGACGAGCGTAAACATTCCGATCTTCCACGGTTCTGGCATGGGCCCGGGCACCTCATAATGATTCAGTGGCCTTGCTCGGAGCAATCGAAACACGGTGTAGCCGAGGACGAAATAGATGAGGATCTCGACAAACCACATCGGCCCGAATCCGCGGCCGGCCCCTGTCTCCAGCACGTGGAGCAGTGAGGGGGCTTGACCGTCGGTCTGCGTCAACTGCCTCGCCAGGTAGAAGGTGAATGGCCCGATCAGGAAAAAGAAGGCAAGGGTGGGGATTCCCAGGCGGATGAGCCGCTCCCAGACAAACCTGGCCGGGCCTTTGCGGTTGTAGGAATCTGATACGAAGAATGTGGATACGAAGAAGAGCAGGCCCATGAAGAAGGCCTGGTTGGTGGAGACGAAGACGATGAGTGGCAGTTGGGCGAGAATGTTGTCCGGTTTGCCCTCGACGTAATACCAGTCCCCCGGTGCTCCGTAGACGATGGAGAAATGATGCAGCACCACGAGCGCGATGCAGAACACCCGCAGATTATCGATGAAGGTCAGACGGGGTCTGGCGGCTTCAGAGGACATCGGGGTTCAGGTTGGTGAAAGCGGGATCGGACGCAAGGGTCGGGGTTTTCGGCACGATAGGGCGTTCCCCGTTGTCGGGGCGAGAAAGAAGAGACCGGGGCTGATCGATCGATCGTTTACCGATCGAGCAGTCCGCCGGCGAGGATGCGGATGAACTCGCTGTTTCGCCTGAGGGTGGCGGCGTAGTCGCCCGGATCGTCCCGACCGATCACCACGACGAGGTTGTGATCCAGATCGATCCGCAGGGTCGAGGCGGTGGCGGAACCGTGGCCGATGACGTTTCCGCCGAGGTAGGCATCCTCCGGATCCGCCTCCATCGGATCCAGCATCCATTCCATGCCGATGCCCCATTCCAACTCGGGGTCATTGAGGGTGGGGACGTAGTCGATCAGGCGCTTTGGCAGGATCGCGTCGAAGGTCTCCGGCGAGTAGAAGCGATAAGGCCCATAGCTGCCGCGATTGAGGATCATCTGACCGACCCGGACGAGAAAGTCCGCCGTGTATCCGGCGCCGTAGCCGAGGTCGGTCTGTGTGACCAGTCCTTCACCCAGGGGGTCGAGGATGTTCTCCTGGAGCAGGGTGACCATGTCCTTGCCGGCAAGCAGTGACATCGCCATCCCGGCGAGGTTGTTGCCGTCGCCGGAATAGTGCCGGCGGAGTCGGGGCGTGGTCAGGGAGAACGCCTGCACATTGAGGTTGTTGTCGAGGTAGGGGTTGAAGATCCCTCGGGCCGTGGTGTGACCGGTCATCCCGCTCAGGTGGGTCCAGCAGTCGCGGTAGGTGATCGCTCGGGGTCCGTCGGTCGGGAAATCCGGCAGGACGTCGCCCAACGGCGTGTCCGGCGTCACGATTCCCTGGTCGAAGAACCGGGCCATGACCTGACCGGCCACCAGCTTGCCGATGGATGCCGGGGCAAAGAGGGAATCGATCTCGATGTCCGGCTCACGGGCCGAAGGAAATGCCTCGCGCATGAAGATGACCCTGTTGCGAGCCACGATGATGCGGAGTCCCGACGATGGATCGTCGCGGGTCCATTGGCGCGCATAGGCTCGCAACTTCTCCACGGTTCCGATTCGGATTCCCGCTTCAGCCTCCGTTCCCGAGTGCAGCTGGGGAGCTGGTTCCCTGAGGATTTCGACCGGTCTGAGTTCAACGGGGGTTCGCTTCTCCAACCGCATCCGCAGGGCGAGGCGGTGCCGCAGATCCTCCACAAACGAGCCCTGGAGGATTTCGTGTTCGTTGGAGACTCTGTCCGGTGTCGCTTCCCGTTCCTCCATCCAGGCGAAAAGGGCGGCCCCATCCTCGGTCGTGGTCATGTAGCGGCCCATCGACGCCCAGACCTGCCGACTGATCTCAGTCCGGTGGGCCTGCAGTTCATCGGCGGATAAGGTCAACCAGGGGTTGGTCCCCATCCCGATCAGGGATGGACGATCGTAGGGAGGTACGGAATAGCGCCCCATCCATTCGGTGTCTCCGGGTCGGTAGACGCCGACCAGGGTCCTGAAGGGCAGCCCGTCGCGGCACTCGAGGGTGATGTCGGCGTAATAGCGGCCGGGTTGATCGGGCCGTTCAACCTCAACGCCCATGACGTTGTACCAGGTCGGTTTGAGCTCGGTGTCCCTGAAGATCGTTTTCGCCAGTTTCGGCCGCTCGAAGGCGAGCTCGGGAAAGGCGGGGTTCCAGAGGATGAAGTCCTCCGCATTGTCCGGGATGATGCGCAGATCGCTCGCGTTTCTCCGCCATTCCAGGACGTTCTCGCGGCGCTGCCCTTCGTCGTCGTAGAGCTGGCAGAACATCTGCCAGCCGCCCGGTCCGTTTTCCACCTTGATCAGCAGACGGTTGGTGCCCTCTGCGAGATTCACCGGAATGACTTCCTGGGAGGGTTGCGCCTCTCTGCCGGAAGTCCAGACGTCAAGGACCCGGTTGCCGTTTGCCCAGACCCGGCCTGAATCGTCAGAGCCGAAATGCAGCGTCCAGGTCGTGGGCGCTTCGAGGACGATATCGGTGTAGGCGTAGGCGACCTGGTTATCGGTCGGTGGCGGGAAAATCTCGTTGAAATCCAGTTGACCATTGTCTGCCAGTGACGCCGGGATCACGGTCCTGGACACACCGTCCCAGACCACCTTCGTGTCGTCCCTGATGACCGCCCGGGCTTCTCCGCCCAGTACCTCAAGGAAGTCCGTGGTGAAGCCTGCGCGGGAAATGCCGCCAGGTCCCGGCTCGGGCAACATCAGGTTGGGAAACGGCCCGAGGACCTTCCATGAATCCGGAGCGAGGTTTTCGGGAAGGAGGGATTCGGTCGTTTGAGCCCAGGAAAGGGTCAGGCCGACGATCGGCAGCAGAAACAGTCTCTTCATGGCGCCTCCAAGGGTTTTTTCGCCGAAGTCTGAAAGGCCCGGCTCCACCAGGCCATTCGATTGTCCACCGGGGCGGGAGTCTGAAGCGAGGCTTCTCCGGCCTGTCGTCCGAGCTAATCACAATGTGCTCCGGAGAAGAGTCAGCTTGTGCCCCTTCACCGTGTCGGGCAGTTTCGTGGCTGCGGCGGTTGCATCCTCGGCCACTCCTGCATGGGATTGCCTGCCGGGTTGAAAATCTCCATGGAAGGTCCATAAAACAGTTCTTTGCGGCACCGGCTCCGTCCCCGGGAAAAGGGTGGGTCGGTGGACAGCCACCCGGATGGTCTCCGCACGGTGAACCCGGAACTCAATACCCTCATGCCTCTGGAATCCTGCTTTGCTGCACTGGCCGACGGAAGACTGCGTATCGGCAATGCCCTGATCGAACGCGAGTGGAGAATATCCCCCGACGGACTCCTGCGTTCGCTGAGCCTGGTCGATCGGGCGTCCGGGACCTCGTGGTTGGTGGCGGACCGTGAGGGGGCGCCCATCCTGCCCGAGGTCCGCCTCTCGGACGAGAGGCGCGCCGTGAAGCTCGAGGTTGTTCGCGGTCGAAGATTTCCGACCGAGAGCGAGTCGCTTGTCGCGACCCTGACGGCGAAAGGTGACCGGGTCACCTTGACGACGGTCTTTCAGGTCTTCCCGGATCTGGCAGGCATCAGTGTGCAACTCACCTGCAACGGTGGTGAGATCGGCCGTCCGTCGGGCTCATCGGATGCGAACAGTCCGCCAAGCGGGATCGAGGCCGTACCCGAGACCGCAGCCGCTCCGAACGAAGTTGATATTCTCGACAGCCTGGCATTGGCGCCCCGGCACCTGCGGCTCACCGCCGTGACCCTTCGCGACCAGACCGACCAGCACGACGAATTGGTTCACGAAGAGGAGCTCCTGCTGCACCCGAACAAGAATCGACGCGACTTCAACGGGATCCTCTTCGCGGTAGAAGACACGTTGACCGCAAACGGGCTTGTTCTGGTCAAGGAGGCCCCGTTGCCCCATGCCTGTCCGGTGGTGGCCGGTCCTTCGCTTGAGGTGCGCGGCCACACCTGCACGATCCGGGGTCACGGCACGGGAGGAGACGGATTACCGGGCTACCGGTTGACGATTCTGGCTTATTCCGGAGGACCCAATGGTCGGACGATGGCTCTGCACCGATGGCAGCGGAATCTGCGCCAATACCGCCCGGGACGTGATGGACTGGTCCTGACCAACACCTGGGGCGATCGATCGCAGGATGGACGGGTCAACGAATCGTTCCTGATGCAGGAGATTGAAGCGTGTGCCGGGCTCGGAGCCGACGTCGTCCAGATTGATGACGGCTGGCAGAAGGGGAAGACCGCGAATTCCCTCCAGGCCGGCGGGGTCTGGCAGGGGTTCTGGGCTCGGGACGAGACCTTCTGGGATGTCCACCCGGAACGGTTCCCGAACGGACTCGCTCCGTTGATCGAACGCACACGGACGCTCGGCTTGAAGTTCGGGTTGTGGTTTGCGCCGGACTCGGCTCTGGATTTCGAAAACTGGCGCCGGGACGCGGACTGCGTCCTCAACCTCCATCGGTCATTGGGGGTGACCTATTTCAAGATCGATGGAGTCAAGGCCGTCAGCAAAGCCGGTGAACGCAACCTGCGGCGGTTTTTCGATCGGGTGCTGGAGGCGACGGACGCGGAGGTCGTGTTTGATCTCGATGTGACGGCGGAGATCCGCCCCGGCTACTTCGGGATGATCAACGTGGGCCCGCTCTTTGTGGAGAACCGCTACACCGATTGGTTCAACTACTGGCCGCACCGTACTCTCCGCAATTTCTGGCAACTCACGCGATGGATTGATCCGGTTCGTCTGCGGATGGAGTTTCTCAACAATGCGCGGAATGCCGAGCGCTACCACGGTGATCCGCTTGCGCCCGCGGCCTGGTCGCCAGCCGGTCTGCTGGCCACGGTTTTCCTGGCCAGCCCTCTCGGCTGGTTCGAGGTCAGCGGATTGGCGCCATCCTATGTCAAGGCGGTTTCCGGACTGTTGAGAATCCGCACGACCCACCGGGATGCTCTCCTGACAGGAATGGTCATCCCGATCGGTTCGGTCCCCGATGGGGTCAGCTGGACCGGCTTCCTCTCGATGGATCCCCAGCAAAGCCGGGGCTATGCGCTTGTTTTCAGGGAACTCGCCGGGTCCTCGGAGTGGACGATCCCGATCAGCGGGCTGTTCGGCCCGAATCGGCTGGAGTTGGAGATTCTGGCCGGAGAGGGGACGGCTTCGGCTGACGGGAGAGAAATCAGGTTCTCGATTCCCGGTTCCCTGGGCTTTCTCCTGGTTCAGGTGGATGCCGGTCAATGAAACAGTCTTCGGGTGCGGCTGAAAATATCCAGAAGGTGTGGATTGCCAAATCACGGATTCTCGGCTTGAGGAAGGTGTTCACAAACTTCAACCCACAGTAACTCCGCTTATGGCTTTAAAGTATGCTCGGATGATTGCCGTCTCGCTGTTGCCCTTCGCTCTATTGGCGAATCCGGCAGCGGCCGCCCGATCCGTTTCGGATCTTCGCCTCGACACACCGGTCACCACAGACCGGGCTCCCCGCTCCGTCGCCACCAGCCCGGCTTCCGGCGAAATTGAGATCGTCATCCAGCTGCAAGGCCCGTCCATTGCCGAAGCGCACGAAAAGGACGCCAAGAAGAACGGCAGGATGCTCTCGAAGAAGGCGCAGAGAGACATTGCTCGGGCTCTTGAGTCCGAGCAGTCCGGGGTGATGGCCTCGGTCGCCCAATTGGGTGGACGGGAAGTGGCCCGCCTGACCAAGGTGCTCAACGCGGTCATCGTCAGCGTCGACGCCTCCAAGGTGGCCCAACTGTCGGATCTGCCCGGGGTGATCTCCGTCCGTCCGGTCGGCGAGTACGAGATGGATCTCACGGACACGGTTCCCTATATCGGAGCGGCGATGGCCCAGGCCGAGGGAATTGATGGCACGGGAGTGACCGTGGCGGTGCTCGATTCCGGTATCGACTACACCCATAAGAATCTTGGTGGGCCAGGGACTTTCCCGGACTACCTGGCGGCTTGGGGTACTGGAATCGGAGATCCTCTTCAGACCACCACGGACGGGCTCTTCCCCACTGATAAGGTGATCGGGGGCTACGATTTTGTCGGGGAACTCTGGCCGACCTATGGTCCCCGATCCGAGGATCCGGATCCGATCGACTACGAGGGACACGGCACCCATGTGGCCGACATCATCGCCGGCCAGAGCCTGGATGGGACGCACGTCGGCGTGGCCCCCGGGGCCAGGCTCTTCGCGATCAAGGTCTGCTCGGCCGTTTCTTCCTCCTGTAACGGAGAGGCCCTCCTTCTCGGCATGGAGTATGCCCTGGACCCGAACGGCGATGGGGATATCTCCGACGCGGTTGACGTGATCAATCTCTCCCTCGGTTCTTCCTATGGACAGATCGAGGACGACCTCAGCCTGGCCGCGAGCAATGCCGTCCGCCTCGGCGTCGTCGTGGTGGCCTCGGCCGGTAACAGTGCCGACCGTCCCTATATCGTGGGCTCGCCCTCATCGACACCCGAAGTGATCAGCGTGGCTCAGACCCAGGTTCCGAGCGCTGAGGCGATCCCCCTCAAGGTGAACAGCCCGGCTCCAGCGACTTATGGGAACACCGCTACCATCGACTGGGCCCCGATCGTCGGTAGCATTTCGGCCGATCTTCTCTACCCCGACACCAATCGTCTCGCTGGTGCGGAATTCCCCGCCGGGACCTTTGATGGGAAGATCGCTGTCATCGACCGCGGTAGTGTCTCCATTTCGTTCAAGGTCTACTGGGCTCAAAAGGCCGGTGCCCTTGCGGTCATTCTGGTCAATAATGCTCCGGGCGCCGCCCCGAGTTTCAGCTTCGGAGGATTGCCTGAAGATCCCCCGGCCTTCACCGACCTGGTCCCGACCCTGGTCGTCGGTCAGGAAGTCGGCAATGTGCTCAAGTCCCAGCTTGCTGCCGGCGCTGTCAATGCCACCATTGAGGATGTCGGTGGCATCCCGCTCGCGGGCAGCATGGTGGCCTCGTCCAGTCGGGGTCCCAGTGTCAGCTTCAACGCGATCAAGCCGGACATCGGCGCTCCCGGTGCGTCCATCTCCGCTGTGGTGGGAACAGGCGACGGAGTCGAAGCCTTTGGTGGTACCTCCGGGGCTGCCCCGATGGTTTCGGGGGCGGCGGCTTTGCTGCTCGAAGCCTATCCAAAGGCTTCGGTCGGCGAGATCAAAGCCCGCCTGATGAACAATGGGAATACTGAGGTCTATACCAACCCGGCCACCCAGCCGGGTGATCTGGCCCCGATCACCCGGATCGGTGGTGGCGAAGTCCAGGTGGACCAGGCGATCGCCGCGATGACGGCGGCCTGGGCCGAGGACGATTCCCAAGGACACCGCGGCTGGGGATGGTGGAATTTCGGTTCATGGGATGACCGGAGGGAGGCCAGACACGAGGATCGGAAGGCCAAGGCCTACGCGGTCAGCCTGTCTTTCGGATTCCAGACGGTCCCGTGGAAACAGATTATCAATCAGACGGTCCGGGTAACCAATTATGCCAACCGGGATCGCACCTACACCATCAATCCGACTTTCCGCTACGCCGATGATGCCGCCAGCGGAGCGGTCAAGATACTCACTCCGAGAACGATCCGGGTGAAGAAGAACTCCAGTGCCACCTTCAAGGTGCTCCTCTATATCGATGGTTCCAAGCTGCCGTTTTACGTCCTCAACGGGGGCCCGCTGGGCGGGACCGGGGCCAGTCTTCAGGTCAATGAGTTCGACGGATACCTGGTGATCGCCGATCGCGACGACTCGGTGAACCTGCCCTGGCAGGTGCTGCCTCACAAGGCCGCGGATGTCAAACTGGAGGGACGGTCGGTCAATCTCAGGAAGGGCAAGGGCGACTTCAGGCTCCGCAACTGGAGCCCGGTTCTGGATGGCGAGGTTGAGGTTTTCGATCTGCTCGGAAGCAGTCCGAAAATCAAGAAGCAGTTTCTTCCCGGCCCGGGTGACAACCTGGCGGTGATTGACCTCAAGAGTGTCGGTGCGGCCTTTTTCGGCTTCGATGGCGGTGGCTACCCGGTCGGTGGCATCGCGATCAGCGCCTACGGACGACGGGCGCATCCCAACTACCCGGCGGGTTTCGAGATCCAGTTCTTCATCGATGATGACGACGAGCCAGACTACATCGTCTACAATGCTGAGTTGGGCGGTGCGTTTGCTGCGGATGGACGCAATGCGGTCTATCAGGGATCGATTGCGACTGGGTATACCGCCTACTTCCTGAGTGACGCCCAGCTGAATTCGGGGAACATCATCCTCCCATTTTACCTGGATGAACTCCCCAACTGGAGCTACGAAGACGGAGCGACCGTTCGGATGGCGGTTCTGGCCTATGACAATTACTTCACCGGCATTGTCAGTGATGTGATTGAGGTGGGTCAGTACACCTTCGGGCTGCCGAAGTATGACGGCGGCGGCCTTCTCACCGTTCCGGCCTGGAGCGGTTCAAAATTCCCGGTAACCGCGGTCCCGGGAGGGGCGGAGGCTTCGCCGTCTCAGACGGGCCTTCTCCTCATGTATCGGGACGGGGCGAATCGGGAATCGGAGGAAGTCCTCATCAAGTAACCCTTCCCGTTCCGTTCGATATTCTCCAGGGGCGCTCCGCGAGGGGCGCCCCTGTTTATTTTTTTGTGGTGCCCCGGGTTGTTCCTGATGGACCAACACGCATCAAACGAGGGCATGCGTGGCGGCCGGGCGGCCGCTCAGGAGACCAGCCCTCCGTCTTCAGAAGGGATTCCATGGAGCCAGGGCCGTGCTCCCCGAGCGTGCACGGCACCTCGGGACAGGCCTGCGCGACCGCCCGAAGCCCCCGTCAATCCATGCTTGTTACGGTGGACTACGGAGCAGGGGTGCCGCCGGGTGGATTGTCTGTGCGTGCGCCTTCCCCATCCGGATCCGCGGTCGGCGGCGGTGGCTGCTCCGTCTCGACGGTGGTGTCGAGCGGGTGCTCGTGAGCATACCATTCCCTGGATACCTTGCCGTCGAGGAAGGACCAATTTGCCGGGTAGACATCGGGATCGAAGATGACGTGATAAAAGTGCCAGACGATGATCGCGAGCACGGCGAGAATGGCCTCGAAGAAGTGAATCGTCACGCTGGCATCGATCACCCACCGCGGCACATACTGGGTGACGGGAAGCTTCCACCAGATGATCAATCCGGTTGTACCCATCAGGAGCATACCCCAGACCACCGCCCAGTATTCGACTTTCTCGGCATAGCTGAACCGGCCGAAGCGGGGCCGCTTTTCGGAACGCTCGAGGAACCAGCTGACGTTGTCCTTCAGGTCGCGGAAGTCCTTCGGTCGCGGCGCCAGGTCGCTCATCAGTTTGTGTCCGCGCCGGGTGAGCCAGACCCAGAGGATGTGGTAGACACCAAGCGCCATCATGACGATGCCGGACCACCGGTGGGTCAACCGGCGGAATTCCTCGGTGCCAAAGAGGATCCCGATCCACGAGTCCGGATACTTGAGCGCGAAGCCCGAGAGCGAGAGATAAATGAAGCAGATGACGAGCAGCGCGTGCTGAATCCGGAGCTGTCGGCTCATCCGGATGACCACGCGGTCCTTGCGGCGGAGTGAAGGAATGACCTTCCGTCGAAAGGCCAGTCCGTTGTGCAGGACCATGAGCCCGATCAGGAGCACGATGACCACGGTGTAGATCCGGGCGATCCAGAGGGTGAGATGGGAACTGAAATCGCCATTCCCATCCATGGCCTGATGGATCTTTCCCGAGACGAATTTCTCACTTGCGCCTGGATGGCACTCGCCGCAGGTCCGGGCCAGGTTGGCCGGGTTGATGGTGGAGCGCGGATCCGAAGACGGCCTGATGTCGTGGACGCCGTGGCAGCTGGCGCAATTGGCCGCCTCGGGTGAATTCTTGCGGTAGGCCAGGCCATGGTAGCTGTCAAAGAACGTCGTGACACGGTCCGCCGGCAGCCCGAAGCGGGTGGCGAGGATCTCCGAATCGTGGCACCGGCTGCAGACCTGCTCGGATATCCGGCGCAATGCATCGTCGCTCAGGTAACCGATGGAGTGCTCCGCGTGACAGTCCGAACAGGATGGCGCTTCGCGTTCCCCGCGCAGAATGGCCTGTCCGTGGACGCTTTCGGTTACCTCCCGGGCGACATCCTCGTGGCATCTTCCGCAGGTGAAGGTGAGTTTGGAATAATGGACCGTCGAGGCGGGATCGAGGATCGAGGGCATCTCGTGTCCGTCGCCATGGCAGTCCGTGCAGGAGGCGGTGGTTTCGACACCGCCTTCCCCGATGCGGTGGTGGAGTGAGTCGCCCTGTGAGGCGGACTGCTCCTCATGGCAGGAGACACAATCGACCGGTGGAGGGTAGTTGCCGTCAGGGTGAAGTTCCTCGTCGATCGTGACGTGACACTCCAGGCAGGAGATGCCGGTGTGGACCGACCGGCCGAGGGCCTCGACGTCGACATGAAGTCTGGCCTCGGTACCGTCCGGCCGAGTCTCGACGAACTCCGGATCGTCGTGACACATCAGGCAGTCGGCATCGTCTCCGCGCAGTGGGGAGGCCATCCCGAGCGCGAGCAACGCACCGGCCAACCCGAGGCACAGGCGAAGTGACGGGTGACCGAAATTGTAGAAAAGGCCGATCGTCGACATTGAATGGGACATTGCGTCTTTGATCGGCATTAAGACTAATGCTTTGAGATCTTACAATAAGAAACGCTAATGATAATTCGATAGAAGGCGTTCCGGTTGGGAATTGAGGTCTCATTGCCGGTGATCCGGGAACTCAAACCCGGCGGGTTTTGTCCGATGGACTCTATCGGTGGCGGGCGTCGGCCGGATCGAGATCCGTCGCCGTTGTCCGCCTTTACCGTATTCCAGCTTCATGAAAATCCTTGGTATCCTGCCGGCGGTGTCCGCATCCATCCTGGGACTCCTGGGACTTGCCGGGTGCTCGAGCACGCGCTCCGTTTCCATGAATGCGATGAATCCTGCGGAAATGACCTTTCCCAAGGAAATCCGGACGATCCTCATCGTCGACCGCAGCGAGTTCCATGATGGCACGGTCGGTCTGCTGGAATCTGTCTTGACCGGCGAGATCCCTGATCAGGACCGCAAGGGGCTCCAGACCATGATTTCGGAGTTGCGCAATCAACTCGCCTGGTCCGGGCGATTTCGCACCGTCGTGGCCAGCGAGGTTCTGCCCGGCAACAGCCTGACCGGGGTCTTCCCGGATCCGCTCGATTGGAGTCAGATCGATACCCTGACCAGGAAATACTCCGCCGACGCCGTTCTCAGTATCGAGATTTTCGACAGCGATTTCATCATCACGGACGGACGTCGGCTGGTGAAGAAGACGGTCAAGGAGGAAGGTGGCGAAACCGAGGTGCAGGTGACGGAGTATTTCGCGGAGGGTGTCGCCAATATGAACATCGGATTTCGCATCTACGATCCAAAGTCGCGGGATATCCTCGACGAAGACATCTACAGCCGGACCAATCGCTGGGAGGCCAGGGGATCATCGTTGCAGGATGCGCTTCTCGCACTTGACGACAAGATGGACGCCGCCCGACGGGTGAGTCGTCAGGTCGGCGTCGAATACGCCTACAGGATCGCTCCCATGCCGACGCAGGTCAGCCGTACCTTCTACGGAAAATCCAAGCACGTCCGGGAAATGGAGGAGGGTGGGCGACAGGCCGATGTCGGTGACTGGGCGGGAGCCGCCCGCACCTGGGAGGCGGGCCTGAACTTCGCCGACACGAAGGATGCAGGGCGCCTGTGCTACAATATCGCGATCGCCTGTGAGGTTCAGGGCGACTGGAAAAACGCGCGAAAGTGGGCTGAGCGGGCCTATGTCGAATACGCCAACAAGGAAGCCCGCGACTACCTCAATGAACTCGACCGGCGTGTCTGGCGGGAGGAACTCGCCATGGACCAGATGAAGTAGAGGCTGACGGCAGGTCGGTCGGGATCGGACGGGCTCAGATCGCGGCCTGTGTCCGTCAGGGGGCAAGGATGGCCCGGAACATGGTTCCGGCGACGCGCTGGATTTGACCCCGATATCGCTTTGGCTGGCCAACTCCCGGCCTTCAGCCATCTTCAGGGCAACCCCTCGCCCATGATTCGCAAGGAAACCTCCTTTCTCGCCGTCGGCCTTGTGCTCGGCGCCATCCTCACCGCCACCTGCTTCGTCTTCCTGCAACGCGCCCATCGACAGGGCGGTGGGGCGGCCCACCGGGTGCTCAAGCTGGGCCATGCACTCGATCAGTCCCACCCGGTCCATGCCGGGATGGAATTCATGGCGAAGCGCCTGGCCGAGATCTCGGGCGGGGCGGTTGAGCTGCAGATCTTTCCCAACGGGCAGCTAGGTTCCGAGCCAGAATGCATCGAGCAGTTGCAGCGAGGTGCCCTCGCCATGGTCAAGACCTCCGCGGCCACCATGGAGGGCTTTGTGCCGGAGATGGCGGTCTTCGGGCTGCCGTATCTGTTTCGCGATGACGACCATTGCTGGAAGGTGCTCAACGGAGAAATCGGCCGCGAGTTGCTCGCCGCCGGCGATGGAGTCGGCATTCATGGCCTCTGTTACTACGATTCCGGCAGCCGCAGCTTCTACATGATCTCGGCGCCGATCCTCGATCCGGCGGATCTGAAGGGAAGGAAGATTCGCGTGCTGCCCAGCCGCATGGCGATGGACATGATCTCCACCATGGGCGGCGCGCCCACCCCGATCCCCTGGGGTGAGCTCTATACGGCGCTGCAGCAGGGCATGGTCGATGGTGCGGAGAACAATCCACCCAGCCTGCTTTCCAGCCGTCATTACGAAGTGGCCCGGCACTATTCCCTCGATGAGCATACCCGCATCCCGGATATGGTGATCTTCAGCCAGACCATCTGGAACACCCTCAGTCCGCAGGAAAAGGCCTGGATCGAGCAGGCGGCGGCGGAATCAGTCACCTTCCAGCGGGCACTCTGGCAGGAAAAGACGGCCGAAGCGCTCGCCCAGATTGAAGCGGCCGGGGTCTCCATCCTGCGTCCGGACAAGGGTCCCTTTGTCACCGCGACACTGCCACTTTATGAGCAGATCGGCGATTCTGCGGTGGGTCGACTGGCCAAACGTATCCGGGAGGTGAAATGAGCGAGCCTTCCACTATGACGCCAACCCGGGGGAATCGGATCTGGGAGGTCTTTGTCCGGGGTCTGGAGTGGTTGACCATCGGCATGTTTGCCGCCCTCCTGCTCGATGTCCTGTGGGGTGTCGTTTCGCGCTACCTTCTTGGCTCGCAGAGTCGGTGGACGGAGGAATTGGCGGTCTACCTGCTGGTCTGGGTCTCCCTGCTGGGTGCCGCCTTGGTCTTTCGGGATCGGGGTCACCTCGGGGTCGACTATTTTGTGGGCAAACTGGACCCGGCGGCCCGTCGCCTGAGCGCGGTCATCGCCGAGATCGCCGTCATGGTCTTTGCGGGCTTTGTGCTGATTGGCGGAGGCTGGATGCTGGTCAGTGAAACGCTTCGGTCGGGTCAACTCACCCCCGCAATGGGTTGGCCGATCGGCTACCTTTACAGCGTGGTTCCGCTCAGCGGACTCTTCATCATGGCGTTCTCCGTAGAGCATCTCGTCACGGGACGGACCACGGCGTCGGCGGATGCCATCGGGAAGGATCTGACATGAGCATCGAGGTCCTGATCCTTCTGGTCGTCTTTGTCGGGCTGCTGCTGCTCAATACGCCGGTGGCAGTCTGCATCGGGCTGGCGGCCACCGCCACCATCGTGAGCCTGGGCGACGGTTCAGCGGCGTATGTGATGGCCCAACGGACGTCGGCCGGCATCGCCAGTTTCCCACTCCTGGCCATTCCCTTTTTTGTGCTGGCCGGTCTCTTGATGGGCGAGGGTGGAATGGCCCGTCGGCTGACCGATTTTGCGACCGCCTTGGTCGGGCGATTGCCGGGTGGACTGGCTTATGTGAACACCCTGACCTGCATGCTTTTCGGCTCGGTTTCGGGTTCGGCCGCCGCGGCCGTCTCTTCGATCGGGAGTTCGCTGATTCCGGAAATGGAGCGCAGCGGCTACAAGCGCGAGTTCGCGGTGGCCCTCACGGCCACCTCCGCCACGACCGGCCTGCTCATTCCCCCCAGCAATATCATGATCGTCTATGCGGTCGTGGCCGGAAATGTCTCGGTGGCCGCGCTCTTTCTGGCCGGAGTGATCCCGGGAATTGTGGTGGGGATTCTCCTGATGGCGGTCAGTCTGATCCTCAGCCTCCGTACGGGCGCCTTGAGTCACCGCGTGCAACGCCGGGTGGCGCTACCCTTCGGGCGCGCCGTCTGGGGTGCCCTGCCCAGTCTTGGTCTGGTGATACTGGTGTTGGGGGGAATCCTGGGCGGGGTGTTTTCGGCCACGGAGGCTTCGGCCATCGCGGTGGCCTACGCGTTCGTTCTCGGGGTGATCATCTACCGGGAGATCTCGCCGGCACAAATGCCCTCGATATTGTTGCGCGCGGCCCGGACGACCGCGGTTGTCATGTTGCTCGTGGGTGCCAGCCAGGCCATGAGTTGGGTGTTGGCCTATGAAAGGGTGCCGCAGCTCGTGAGCGAGGCGATGATCGGTCTGTCGGACAATCCGATGATCATCCTGCTTCTCATCAACGTCCTCCTGCTCATCGTGGGCACGTTCATGGACATGACGCCGGCCGTGCTCATCTTCACGCCGATCTTCCTGCCCGTGTTGACCGCGCTCGGTATGGATCCGGTTCAGTTCGGCATCGTGCTCATCGCCAATCTCTGCATCGGTCTTTGCACCCCGCCGGTGGGAGCCTGCCTCTTTGTCAGTTGCAGCGTCGGACGGACCAGCATCGCGCGCGTGATTGCACCGATGATCCCGTTCTTTTTCGCGATGTTGATCGGGCTTCTTCTCATCACTTATTGGCCGGCTTTGTCGGTCGCCTTGCCGCGATTGCTCAGACTGATGTGAAGCCGGTGCTGGCTCAGCTGATCGCAATGACGGCATGCAGGCCGATCTGCCTGAGTTCGATCGTCAATTCCTCGTCGGCGATTTGCCAGGTCAGGTCTTGGGCGTCGATGCTCTCGACGCTTCTTGGCGGTCGGGGCAGGGTGTGCAGGGGAATCCGGATACGAACCGGGCCGACCCGTGGAATCAAATCGTCGGGAGAGTTGAGCACGAGCGAGGCATAGAGGTTGACCAGCGAGATGGTGTGTAGAGCCGGTCCGTGTGTTCCGGCGGACCGGCGGCCGAAGACCACCGCGATACCGGCGGGCGCCTTGACTGTGATGGAGAGATCCGTTGCGTAGAGACGGATGAGCCGCGCCAGGACCGCCTTGAGATTGGGGTCGGCACGCTCGAGGATCTGGCGCCCCAGCGGAGCGGCGATATAGACGACCGCCCCGCGGCCGATGCGGTTCACCGTGATCAGCGGATTTCCTGTGGCGTGCTTGAAGTGGTTGTAAGCCGTTTCCCAGAGATAGGTCTCGGTGCTGCGCGTCGCTTCCGGATACACGATCTCGGCCAGAGGCTGCGCGGTTGTGCACGACACGATCAGGGTCTCGGTGGTCAACAGGAGAGGGTAATCCAGGAGCGGTCCCCGCAATTCTCCGTCCAGTAATCCGTAGTTCGCTTCCCTGAATGGCGAACGACCCTCGTAACGCACGCCGAGCAACTCGGCCCAGGCGAAATCCTTGCGCTCGTGGCCATGGTCATCCCGGAGGGAGGTCTCATGCGTCGCGATGAGCAGGCCTCCGTTTGCCACAAATTCGCGAAGTGTAGCTACCTGGGATTCGTCGGCGCATGCCGCATCGGCATAGAAAAGCGCGCGGTGGCCTTCCGGATCCAGGTCCGATGCATTGACCACGTCGAAATGAAACCCGCCATCGAAGAGCGCGTCGTGCAGACCTCTGGCCTCGGCCTGGATGCCGAGTTCGTCACTCTGGTTCCGCAATCTCATGATGTGCTCCGAGGCGGCGTCGTAAACGACGGCGATATTGGGGACACTCTGGAGACCGGCCAGCCAGGGTTCACGGGCCCGGACGGCCGCAAGGGCCGGTCGAATCGCATCGATCTGGCCTTTGAACAGTCGGCCGTCGGGAGTGAGATTCGTGCCGATCACGATACGGCCGGAATGGGCGCTGACCATGGCTGCCGAGACTTCCATGTAGCGCGCCGGAATCAGGTTCCAATCCACCCAGGTGCCGAGGGCGTTTCCGGGCCGCATGCTCTGGAAACTCCCGTAGGTATGCATCTGGTAGGGCTTGTCCAGTGACCACATGAGCTTCGCCTTGAAGCTTTGGAAGGCCGGGGTCTTCGCCTCCGAGGAGTAGTAGGTGGCGAACGTGTTCAGATCGGCAGGCGTGCCGACGAGACGGTCGTAGTAGCCTGAACCGTTGGATCCAATGATCAGCTTTGGGTCGATTCGCCGCAGAAGCGAGAAACAGTCATTCAGGATGGCCACGCGACCCTCCTGTCCGAAGCGAAAGACCGCCTCGCGCACTTCCGGATCCTCCGTCTGCCTTGGCAGGTCTTGCCCGTGTCGTGCGCGGAAGGCTTCCCGGCAATGTGAGCAGAAACAGGCCCGTGCGGGATCGACGCTACCCGGACCATACGCATGGGGCAGGCCGGCAATATCGAGAAACACGCCGTCGGGATGCAGGCCACGCACCATCTCCTCGAGTTCTGCCAGGATCCGGTCGCGCCAGGGTGACCGCACGCAGAGCCAGGAGAAGGTGTCATCGAAGCGCCAAGGTTTTCCATCCGCATCGAGCGAGACCCAGTCTGGGTGCTGCCGGGCCATCCAGTTGTCGAGACCGACATTGTAGTAGGCGATGAAGCGCTGACCAGTCTCAGCCGCGAGCCTGCGGGTCTCGGTGGCCCAGTCTTTCGGACAGGGCCGGTCGCCCAATGGAAACAACGGGTGACCCAGTGCAGGTTTGATGCAGAACTCCACCACTTGGGTCGGCGCTGCAGCGAGTTCACCGATCAGCGTGGCCGCATCGTAGTGCCGACCGATATCTGCGGACCACTCGGGCAGGATGATGACGGCATGGACACCGGCCAGGCGGGCATTCAGTGGAGTGGGGGCTGTTTCACCCGCGCGGGTCGGGTTGGAGGAGGCTTCGGTGGCCATGGCTTACGGCGGAGAGGAATGAATTCGTGGCGACCCGCTTCACGGTTGACCTTGATGATGAGCGATTGATTGGGCAATCCTGATTGTCAGGCAAGAGACCCCACCCAATTCATCCGATGCCCATTCCGTATCCGACAAAACCCGCACCGTTCCGTCATTCGTGGTGGGTCACCGACACGCTCCTCGCTGGACCTTATCCTGGAGACGTCGATGAATCGACGGCAGAACGTAACCTGAAGTCGATTCTCGACCGAGGTGTCACCGTGTTCGTCAACCTCCAGGAACCCACCGAAACCGGGATGGGGAATGAGCCTTTTCCAGACTACCGTCCGGTGGTGCGTCGATTGAATCACGGATCGGAATCCGAGCCCATCTTCCATCGGTTTCCGATTCGGGATATGGGCGTGCCCTCGGCCGAGACCGTTGGTGAAGCCCTCGATCGGATCGATGAGGCTCACGGAGCGGGCCGGGGCGTCTACATCCATTGCTGGGGAGGGCACGGGCGCACCGGGACGATCGTCGGTTGCTGGATGGTTCGGCACGGACTGAGTGCGGAGCAGGCACTCGCGAGGATCATTGAATTGCGCCGCCACGATGACTACCTGCGCTGGATGGAGTCACCCCAGACGCGGGCGCAGGCCAATGTCATCCGGTCCTGGCCCCCACCGTAGAGTCCCTGACCGGGAACCGTTCCCGGTCGAACCGGTTCCCCGAGAGCCTCTGCGGACTCCGGGGTTTGTAACGTATTATGTTACAAGCGGCGCAGCGGGGCTTCCCCGGGGAGCGGTGTTCAGGGAGATGAGGGGGATCCGGGTTGGGGGGCGAGCCTTTCCCAGTCGAGGAATTGGACCTGATCGAGTGTCGAGGGACCGTCATCGAAGAAGATGACCGCCCGGAGTCCGTCTGTGTGATAGACTCCGCCGCTCGGGGTCGGACGGGGATTTTCCATTGTCGCGGCATCAACTCCTTTGATGAATCCAATCCGACTCGCGAACTGCGAGTAGATCGTATCCTGGACGATGTCGTTGCGAACGGCATCCACGTTCGGGTCGATGGGTGCCTGGACACCACCGTCCCGGTTCTTTCGGAAGCGACCTCCCAGAGGCATGCTGGCCTGGGCGATCCAGACGGGAATCCCCCGATACCGGATCTCGGTCAGCCAGAGCCGGATCTGGTGGGGTTGTGACGGGTTCCAGCGTTCCTGCTTGGTCACGGCCGAGTCCTGGACGCGTCCGAGGGCATACAGGGGAGCAAGATCCGAACGTTGGTATCGCCTGCGAATCAGGCCGCTGACCGCCGGCTCGAGGTCGCCGACCAGGATCAGATTCAAGGGCTCGCCGGGATTCCCATCCTTGTCGGTTGCATGTGTCGGGAGTTGCTCGAGCAATTCGCGCAGGTCGGCGTCATTGCCGGCGTCAACCGTTCCGGCCGCCTCGGACTGTTGGATCAGTTCTTCAATGGAACGATCGGCCGGTATTGAAACGATGGGCGGAAGAACGAGGAAATAGGAACCGGCCCAGTTATCGCTGAGCAGATCAACCGTCACGAACCGGGCTCCGGATTGGAGATTGGTGAAGACAAAGCCCGATTCGCTCGAGTGCGGCATAATCGTATATTCCAGCCCCGATCGTTCGATAGCCTCGTCGATTCTGGTTTTGGATTCTCTATTGAATTCGCTGTAGAACCGGAAACTCACTTCGAGAGGCGAGAAGTACTCGGGATCCACACCGGTGGGCAGAAAAACAACCCTTCGATCTGTCCTGTTTTCAATTTCGAACCAGATGGGTTGAATCCCACTTGCGAGGACATCGACCCCGAAGATTGCCCTGGAGTCCGCGGAATCGATCAAAGCTGCGGATACGCGGATTCCTTCGTCCTCGGTGCTCCTGGCCCGATTCTTGAGGACCGTAGAATCGAAAGGCGCGGGTGTCTCGAAGGGGATTGTCGTGCAACCTGCGATGAAGGTCGCCAGGATCGCGAGGACCGCGGTGATGATGAGTTGTCTTGAGGGATTCAAGCCATCGGAACGAACCCACGGCGCTTCGCGGCAGGTTGTCCCGGCCCGGGAAAACGCGGGACCGGTCGGTGGCGTGATTGGAGTCATCATGGCGCGGAGTCGACGATGGGCGTCGCGCTGGAGGACGGGGCGCTCCAATCCTCAACAAAGGAGATGTCGTCGAGAGCATAGGGCCGGGAATCGAAGAACATGACGGAGCGTCGGCCGTCCGAGCAGAAAGGATCGCCCACCAGATTGAATCGTGGATTTGCCCGATCCACCGGACCAACGCCGGGCGCAAATCCGATCATCTTCATCGCCTGGGAGTAGGCGAGGTCTTCCACGAGGTAACGCCTGGCCTCGTCGACATCCGGATCGATGACGTGGGTGGTGATGGTCGGGGACTTGAGCGTCAGCTTCACACCAATGTCCCGACTGATCTGCCCGAGCCAGACAAGATCGCCGCGGAACCGGTAGGGGGTGAGCCAGAGCCTGAGGTGATTGCGCTCGTGAATGGTGCCACGCGCCTTCTGGAGGGCGATATCCTGTTTGCGGCCAAAGACGTAGAGCGAGCTCACTGGCGACGAGCGATACCGTGAACCCGTCAGGAACGACTTGGTGGTGCGGGAGATGGCGCTGAAGGACATGGTTTCCGTGCCGTACCAACCCCGTCGAATGAACGCTGAAAAGATGTTCAGGGAAGAGCCCACCACTACCAGGTTGAGGGGGTCGCCCTCGGCCGTGCCCTTCTTGTTCGAGGTGCAGGCGGGAAAACTTTCAATGGTCAGGCGAAGGGTTTCGAAGTCATCGATATCAACGATCTCGGCCGGATCGTAGAGAGTGTCGAACTCCACCTGCGTGAAGTCGCCCTTGAAGGTCGGATCCAGGGCGGCGAAGGTGAAGCTGCTCGATCGTGCTTCAGAGATGATGTCGACATCGACCGCCTTGAATCCTTCGTCGCGATTGACAATGATGTAGCCGGAATTCGTGCTCTTCGGAGGAATGGGGTTCCTGAATTGGAGTGCGGCGAACCGGGCCTCGATCTCGGCTCGTTCACCTGTGGAAGCGCGGGAACTGAATGGGAAAGCGGCTTCGGATGCCGAGTAGTAGTCGGGATCCAGTCCCGATGGCAGCAACCAGGCCAGGCTGTCACGGTCGTTGGTCACTTGAATCCAGACCGGCTGCATTTCTCGTTTCGCCAGGTCGACCCCGTAGATTTCCCTGGTTTCGGTCCGGGTCGGAACGGCAACGGCGACCGTCAGTTCATCTTTCGTGTCGGAAAGGATCCGTTCCAGAAACGGTAGGGGGGGCGACGACTCTGCCCAAGCCGGGAGCGGACAGATCATCAGGCTGCAAAGCAGGAAGATGCCCCATGAACGCAGCCAGACCGGCCCAAGATCGGTCATGACCGATTGATGTGACGGTTCAGGCATCTGGTTCGCGGATTGACTCCGTTGCAGTATGGAATCCAGCCAACGTCATGGCGCCCTTATCCGATACCGCGTTCTCCCGGTCTGCCGCAAACCCAATCGGTCGGCCGGGCCTGTCCCGGGGTGCAACGCCGGCTCTGGCAGCACGGCACTCCATCTCGAACCAGGCGGAGGCCGGTGCTTTGGGTTCAGCAATCGGCTCTGGGTACCCCGGGGCCTTCACATTCGGTCGACTTCGATGATCCGTCCGGATATGATCTTACGCATGATCCGGAGTAGGGTCGATTCGGGATCGTTGAAAACCAATCGTCCGGTCTATCCAGCCAGAGGTGAACACTATGAAAGCAGGCATCAAACCAATCGTGTTTCAGGCGGCTATTGGCTCTCTTCTTTTGTTTGTCTCCTGCAGACCGCCGGAAACTGACGTGCGCATCGTCGAAATCCTGTCGAACCAGGAGCTCGAAATCATCGACTACATGAATTGGGAGGTCCTGACGGTTGGAGAGGATCACCGATTGGCCGCCTGGTTGTCAGACTTCTCACTCCTGGGCGCCATGTCTGAAGACGGATCTGGGTTATTCCCGGTTCTGTATCGATCCGAGGACGGTGACAAAGTGGATCTCCGCATCGAGGGTGATCTCCTTTACGTCAATGGAAACGTCCGCTCGATCGTACTCTCCGGCGAAGAGAATCGGAACTTCGCCACCTGGTTTGCCTCGGTCGGCAGGGAGGACCTGCAATCGATCGACTTCGTTCAGGTCGATGAGGGAAATCTGGCACGCCATAGGCCCGAACTGGCTGCGATCGCGGAGGCGAGTCCCAATTGCTCCATTCTGGATCCGGATGAGGGATTCACTCAGACCTTCGGAGGCCGTTCGAAGCCTCTCCTGGTCGCTCCCGATGGGAATACGAAACTTGAAGGATTCGATCTCGGTGAAGTGAGGTTGCTGTTGATTGATGGCGGTTCGAGCTCTGCGGATCCCTCACCATTGATCGGACTGTCCCTTCCCAATCTGCACGGGGTCTATTTGAAGAATGGAAGCGGCGATTCCACGGTGAACCTGGAAGCCTTCCCGCAGATTCGGGCTCTGTCTGCATTTGGAAGCATTCCTGTTCTGACGGGACTCCCGGAGCTGAAGACACTGTTCCTCAATAGTGGCGACATGGCTGCGGTTCCGGATCTTAATGATCTGCCGCATCCCGAGCGTCTGCGCTATCTGGCGATTGCGGGAACTTGGGCCGAGGTGAAGGGGACGGATCGACTGACCGGACTCGAATACCTGAATCCAGGCACAATCTCCGAAACGGAACTGGAGGCTGTCCTGGTCGCGAACCCGAATCTGATCTTCCTCGACCTGATCTACGCTGAGCTGACCAGCCTGAAACCGTTGGCGATGGCGCCCCGGGTCGAAGGAATAGCCTTGGGAGATATCGACAGTGGTCTCGACCTGACGCCTCTTCGTGACCTGAAGCATCTCCGCTACATCGGATTGTCAGAGACAGCGCTGGATGATCCGGCGATTGTCGCGAAGGTGCGCGAGTCCTGTCCCGGCTGTGTGGTCTATGGTCAGGATACCTTCTGCCTGGGATCAGGCTGGCTCCTGCTCGCCCTTCCGGTCATGGCGTTGGCGATTCTGATCAAATGGGTGCGGGAGAAGAGGGTCTGATCGATGACGACTCTTCGGGAGCGGACGGTTTCCATTTCCTTTCTCGCCCTGTTGCCGACGGGGTTCGTCGTGCTCTTCGGATTCCTCGTTTTCCAGAACCGGACCCTCGCGTTCCTGAGCCTGGGACTCTTTCTGCTCCTTCTCTTCGGATGGATCCTGAGGAGTCCTCCCATTGAAATCGGTTCCACGCTTGGCCTGACCGGCTGCCGCTGGTATTGGATCGCTGGGGCGGCAGTCGGCGGGTTGCTCCTGGCTCTGCTTCAGAGGTGGGATCAGGGCGCCACGCTTTGCCCGAGGGGCCTCGGGTCGTTCGCTTTCGTGGCCATGCTGGTCGGGCTGACGGAGGAGCTGGTGTTTCGGGGACTTGTCTTCGGCCGTATCCAGAGTTCCGTGTCACCGGTTGTTGCCGTCGGGGTCTCCACAATCGCCCATACGCTGTACAAGGTGGCGATCTTCCTTCCTTTTGCCGCGATCGACCCGTTGTTCCTCGGGGGGTTGACCTTTGCGGTGGGGCTGATTCTGGGCGGTGCGCGAATGGCGACCCGCAGCATCTGGCCCTGCGTGGTCTTTCATGTCCTCTTTGATCTCTGGGTCTATGGAGATGGGCCTGCCCCATGGTGGGTATGGTAATCGAAAACATGAATACGTTGGTCGGGAAGCCCGTCTCTGCCCCGGAGCGCCTGGGTGTCCAGCTTCGCATTCTGGCCCGGACGTTCAAACTCGGTCTCGAAGTATCGGGAAGTCTCCTCAAAGCCTTGTCGGCGACACTTCGTCTGTGGCGGGAGCATACGCGTACATCCGGATGGGGTATCCCCTCGAATCTCTGTCGGGTGGATGGCAGGTACTTCCTGAATCTGAATACGCCCGGATTTCCGTCGATCGCATTTGATCGCATCCTCCGCCAGCGGGTTGCCGAGACGCTCGGACATTTCTCGATGTCGGGCCTCTTTGTGGCGTTTGTCGCCGTCACCAAAAAGTGCAGACTCAACTGCGAGCACTGCTTTGAATGGGAGGCGCTCGATCAGGCCGAGAGTCTGGGTGACGAAGATATCTTCTTCATCATCCAGAGAGTGATTGACCTCGGGGCCGGTCAGATCGTCCTGACCGGAGGAGAACCCCTGAACCGCTTTGCGACGCTCATCCGGATCCTGGATCTGTTTGGGGAGAGCGGGGTTGAATTCTGGATCAACACATCGGGCATGGGCCTTTCTGAGGAGCGGGCCATTGAGCTGAAGCGCCATGGGCTCACCGGCATCGTGGTGAGTCTCGATCATCACATCGAAAGCGAACATGACCGTTTTCGGGGTCGAAAGGGATGTTTCCGGGCGGCCGTCTTTGCCGCCGGGCTGGCTCAGGAAGGGGGATTGGTGACGGCTCTTTCGCTGTGTCCGACCAATGACTTCATCTCAACGGAAAACCTCGATGCGTATATGGATCTCGCCCGAGACCTGAAGGTGTCATTCGTGCGCATCGTCGAGCCCAAGCCGGTTGGCCGGTATGCGCAGTCTGAGGTCGCCCTGACCGGCGGGAAAAGACGATTGCTGGAGCTATTCAGTGAGCGCTTCGATGGGAATCGCCGGGAATTGCGAAGCTTCCCCGTCATCAACTACCCGGATTACTCGAAGAGACAAGAGGGATGTGTCGGCGGGAAGCGGTACCTTTATGTCGACACCGAAGGGAACGTGTCGCCCTGTCCGTTCTGCAAGGCCACCTCGGTTCGAATCGATCAGCTCGACCGGGCCAACCTGAGCGGGCGATTGACCTGTCCCGCCTAAAGGATCGAGGGAGCAAACAGGTAAAACGCTTCACCGGTTCGGCCTGCCACTCAATTGCTCGGGAGGCCCGACTGTATGATGGCGTTCGTCTCGCGAACCATCTCGTTGGTGGCGGTGGCGTCCTGGACGGTGACCTTGCTCCCGGTGGTTCCTTTTTCGATTTCCGACCTCCGGACACGGCGGGGGAGACGACTCCCTGTTTCCGGGGGGAGGGTGACCCATTCATCGTCGGCCGTGGCCGTTTTTTCGGAACCAGTCGTGGTACAACCGGCGAGAACCAGGCCGGTGATAAGGATCATGCGTAGAAGAACCAGACGGACGCCGGACGGTTTGAGCATGGTCGAGCTCTAGCAGTTGCCCTCCACCTGGCAATCCCGAAAGGGGAAGCAACTCCTGCCTCAAATCCTCCCGGAATGCGGAACTGTCCTTCAGGCGGATTTCCGCCGGGGTGGTCTTGACCGTTCAGGTGCCGGCGCTCCAGAGCGTCTTGGAGTTGGCGGGGAGAACGATGCGGTCCTTGTTGCGCGGGGCCTTGGTCGGGGGCTTGCCGGACTCGAGTTCCTGCTGGAATTCACGCAGGCTTTCTTCGTAGCGCCGGAGGGCGGCTTCCTGTTCCTGGAGTGACTTCACGTCCTCTTCGAAGGCGTTGCGTTCGATTTCCATCTTGTCCTGAGCCTCCCTGACCTTGCGCCAGGCGGCCCGGATCTTCGGGTGCTTTTCCGAGAGGTTCTCGACGGAAATCTCGATCGGACCGTCCTTGAGGGAGGTGCGTTCGAGTTCCTTGCGGAGCTTTTCGTTCTCCGAGCGGGTCTTCTTGAGATCCTCGACCAGTTTAAGGAATTCGGCGGGATCGCCCGCTTCGCCATTGGATCCGGTCATGCCGGATTTGGCGGCCTGGAGGGCGGCGATTTCGAGATTCAGCTCGTCCTTGCGTTCCTGAAGGCCGGCGCGTTCCTTGGCGTGGATGGCGACCATTTCCTCGCGCTGGCGCACCAGTTTCAGGCGGTCGGCCGCGAGGCGTTCGCGTTCCTCTTCAAATACGGTCTGCTCGGCCCGGAAGTTCTTGATCTGTTCCTGGACGAGATCCTGCTGCTTCTGGATTTCATCGAGACGGGCCTTCTCTTTATCGAGTTGGGCCATGCGTTCCCGCATGCTGCTGGAGGACGCCTCGAAGGCGGCACGCTCGGTCTCAAAGGCCTGGCGTGCCTTTTCAAAGGCATCCCGTTCCTTCTTTGCGCGGAGGAGGCTGTCCTCGAGTTCCCGTTTATGGGCCTTGACCTCCAGACGGGCGCGTTCGATCGATTCGCTTTCAAGATCGAGTTTTTCCGCCTGCATCTGAGCGGCGGTCATCAGGGACTCGGACTCGGATTCGACCTGAGCTTTCCGTGCGCTCAGTTCGTGGCGCTGGTCCTCGAGTTCGGCAGCGCGCTTTTCGATCTCCTGCACCCGCTGCTGATAGGTCGCTTCCTGTTCGGCGACGACCTTCTTGCGTTCTTCAAACTGTGCGACTTCCTCACGGAAGGCCTCAATCCGCTCCGCTTCTTTTGTGAGTTGTCCGGACTTCCTTTCCAGGTTGGCCGCCTGTTCATTCAAGCCGGCTTCCCGGGCCTCGAGCGAGGCGATCTGTGCGTTGAAGGATTCGCGCTCGGACTCCAGCGCGGCTCTGGCATTCTCCAGTTCGTCCTGACGGGCGGCCAGGGCCTCGACCTCGGCACCGATGCGGGCTTCCTCCCGTCGGACCTCCTCAAGACGCGGCTCGATCTCGGCCACTTCCTTTCGGGCCTGATCGACGCTGCGCTCCCGGGCTTCGAGATCCTTGTCCCATGACTTGAGTTCCGCCATGGCGGCATCGACCTCGACTTTCTCTTTCTTGAGGCCGGCGAGTTCCTGTTGTCCCCGTTGAAGCTCCTCCCTTTCGGCGGCGATGGCAGCGGCAGCCTCATCGGCCTGCCGGCGGTCGGCGGCGATGGCCGTGCGTTCGGCTTCGGCGGCGTTCCGGTCGGCCTCGTTCTGACGGGCGGATTCCTCGAGTTGGATCTCCTTTTCGTTGAGGGACGCGCGCAGGCGTTCAATGTCGGCCTGTTCTTCCTCGAGGGTGGCCTTCAGGGCCAGCACGGCGGCGGCTTCTGCTTCACGCTGGGCGAGTTCGGTCTCCTTGGCGTCGAGTTCAACCTTTCCAGCCTGAAGGGCGGCTTCGCGATGATCGAGGTCGGCCTGGATGCCGGCATAGGCCTCCTGGTCGGATTTCAGTTTCTCGGCGGCTGCTTCGATTTCGCCCTTGCGTTCATCCAGCTTGAAGGATCGTGCGGCGAGTTCCTTCTCGATCTTCTCGGTTTTGAGGGTCCGTGACCCGATATCGATGGCGCGCAGGTCGAGATCTTTCTCCCGACGGAGGGCTTCCTTGATCCGATCGTCGATTTCTTTGGCGCGGGGAAGGTTTTCTTCGACCATCTTCCGGTCGATTTCCATCTTCTTCTCCAGGTCCTTGAGTTCCCGCTTCTCCTGGTCGATCCGGGCGCGCTGTTCCGGGATGTCCTTGCTCTTCCGGGCGAGATCCTCCTCGCGTTTTTCAAGGGAGACGGAAAGCTTCTTCAGTTCCTCCTCGCGACGGATCGAGTCCTTGGAGGATTGTTCGAGGTGGGATTTCCACTCGGCGAGGCGCTTCTCTTCGAGTTCAACCTGGACGGTGCGCTGGCCGAGATTCTGCTCCTGCTCCTGGATCTGACGGAGGCGGGCGTCGATCTCTGTCAGGCTGCCATGGATACGCTCGAGCTCGGCCCGGTCGCGGGAGAGTTCTTCACGCATTCCGGAGACTTCCGTTCGCTCGGTCTGCAGGCCCGCCTTTTCCTCATCGATGGCGACACGCTCGCTCCGGGCGGCTTCCTCGGCGGATGCGACCTCGGCGGCCCGCTCATCGAGTTCGCTCATCCGTGAGGCGGCTTCGGCTTGGGATTCTTCGGATTCGATCCGGGCGACCTCGATTTCCTGGCGGATCGCGGCAAGCTTGGATTCCTCATCGGCGATCTCCGCTGTCCGTCGGTCGAGTTCGGCGCGAAGGGCATCGAGTTCCTGAAGCGCCTGAGCGGCCTCGGAGATTTCCTGCTCGCGGCTGTCGAGGTCGCGGGTGCGTGCCTGAAGTTGAGCCTGAGCGGTATCGATCTCGAGGATGGCGGCCTGATTGCGTTCCTCGATTTTGGCCCTTTGGGCCTGGAGGTCGCGAATGGCAGTTTCGAGACTTTCCCGCTCGGTCAATTGTTGATCGAGGACTTCCTTCTGCTGCTCCAGCTGTTTGAGTTGCTCTTTCAGGTTATGGGCCTGAGCGGCGAGTTCGTCGATCTTGCCACGCCAGCGATCTTCGGCGGAAACGATCGGATCGGCGCCGGCTGCCTGGGCGGCTTCGGGCTTCCGGTTGACGAGTTCACGGATCCTCCCAACGATGGTTCCGGCATCGACCGTGCGATCGATGACGTCGTTTATCCCGATCCGACGGACCTTGACCTTGGTCAGGAAGTCGAGTTCACCGGCGAGGAGAAGGAGGTGGACCTGGGGTTGGAGTTTCTTCAGTTCCGCGGCGAACTCGATCCCGGCCGGGGCGGGCATGGAGTTGTCGATGACGGCCAGGTCATAGACGTCGCTCTGGGCGGATTCGATGGCGGGTCCGGCGTCTTCAAAGAGGCTGCACCCATCGGCTTCCCCATTGAGGAGTCCGACGAGTGAATCCCGGAAATCGCGACTGGAGTGGAGAATTAGGATGCGACTGCTCAAAGTAGGAAGAGGAAGAAGTCTGGCGAACACGTCCGGGTGGGTACCCGGGTACTCTATTCTTCCTCGTCTGGCGGTCGGTCGGGGTTAACGGCAGAATCGGGTTTCACAGAACCTTTACCCGGATTTTCGGGAAAGGTGGCCGGGAGGGTCGGGAAGAGGCCCGAGATTCGAGGTCCGAGGCCGGTCCGGGCTGCCTTCGAAGGAGAGGCGCGGCTGCCGGAGGGGGGGCCACGAAGGGCAGGAAGGCTAAACGAAGGCTCTGGCGGTAGGAAGGTGGTGGAGAGGTCCGGGGAGCGGAAGTCGGCGGTCGAAAGGCCGGCCCAATCGCCGGACACCACGCTAGGGGGAGGATGACGTAACGGGTTCGTCTTTCTGTTCGGACCGGAGGCGCCAGATGCCGGCCAGGATGCTGCCGATGACCGAGTGCATGACGGCAGAGATGGCACAAGGGACCGGGGCGAGGGTGGCGGGAAAATGCCGCTGGGCGAGGACCACACCCAGCCCCGAATTCTGCATTCCAACCTCGATGGAAACCGTGCGGCGGATCCTTCGTTCGTAGCCGAAAACGCGGGCGAAGAGGTAGCCGATCCCGAACCCACCGGCGTGCAGAAGGAAGACCGCGAGGATGAGGCTGGCGCCGTGGACGCGAAGGGCCTCTGCATTCTGGCCGATGATGCTCCCGCAGATCAGGGCGATCATGAGGACGGCGATGAGTGGAGAAACGGGCAGGATCCGGTCGATCCGATGACCGAGGATTCTTCGAAGAATCAAGCCGGCGCAGACGGGGAGGAGAACGACCTGGACGGTGCTGCGGAAGAGGGCCCAGGCATCGACGGTGATGAGGGTGCCGACCAGCCACTTGGTCAGAAGAGGGGTCATGGCGATGGCGGCGAAGGTGGAGACCATGGTCATGAGGACGGACAGGGCGACGTTGGCCCGGGCGAGGTAGGTCACGACGTTGGAGGCGGTGCCCCCCGGGCAGCAGGAAACCAGGATGAGCCCGATCGCGAAGTCGGCGGGCAGATCAAGGAGAAGAGCCAGCGACCAGCCGAGGGCCGGCATGATCAGGTATTGGCCGGTGACCCCCATGGCGACGGGCAGGGGCATGCGGATCACTCGTGCAAAGTCATCGACGGTCAGGGTCAGTCCCATGCCAAGCATGATAACGGCAAGGCCCCAGACGATGGCCGGGCCTCGAAACCAGGTGAAGGCGGACGGTTCGAACAAAGCGATCAGACCGGCGAGGAGCACCCAGATGGGGAAGAGATTGGTCGCGATACGGAGCATTGGGGGAAAGCGAGCAAGGCTCGCGGAGATGGGAGATGGTAGATGGATTTCACACCCGCTTCGCTCAAGGAACCAAGGTAACGAAGGGCGTGGCTTTCGGGGTGATGTGGTGACGAGAGGGTGAGGAAAGGAGAGGTCAGGGGTAGACCAAGGAGGGCAGAGGAGGCTGGGGAAGCGGTCAGAGGTCGGAGGTCAGAATGCCGGATAGAGTACGGATTTCACACCCGCTCCGCTCGAGGAACGAAGGTAACGAAGGGCTCGGCTTTCGGGGTGATGTGGTGACGAAGGGGTGAGGAAAGGGGAGGTCAGGGAGAGACGACGGAGGAAGAGGGCGGAGGGCTTGGAAGAGAGCAGATGAGTGGGGCGGGGGTTTCAAGAAAAAGCCCCGGGCCATTGGGATGGCGCCGGGGCTTGGAGAGAACGATCTGGAGCGGGCGTTACTGGACCTCGTAGACTTCGACGAGGGCAAGGCCGGTTCCTCCGTCGCTACCCGAGATCTTGATCGTGTAGATCCCGGGGTCGAGGATGACAAGAACCGCCGCATCCTTGCTGCCTGCGTTCAATGGGAATGCGCCGACAGCGGTCGATGCGGACTGGAGGGCGGCCTGTTCTGGATAATCGCCCCAATCTTCATTGGCGATCACCTCGACATTGTCCTTGTCAACCAGCCGGAGTTTCGGGTCCTGGAGGACGATGTCCGTATCGTTGATGATCGAGCCCAGGGTGGGTCCGACGGCGCGGACGAGGACCGCTTTCGGACGCTCGCCTTCGATCACAAATCCGGGTATGGCCAATTCCTGTCCGGTGCCGACGAAGAGGCGGGTGGATATATTGACCATGCGGGGCTCGTCGAGTCCCTGGCTGACATCGTAGACCTCGACGATAGCAACCCCGGTGGTCCCGCCGACTCCGGATGCGATGGCGGTGTATTTGCCGCTGGGCAGGCTGGCCAGGTAGGCGGCGTCCGAGCTGCCGGGGGCGAAGGCGAAGGCTCCAACCGCTGTGCTGGCATCGGCGAGGGCGGTTTGATCCGCAAAATCGCCCCAGTTGTCATTGGTTCCGATGGTGGAGCCTGAGGCGTTCTTGAGTTCGAGGGATGGATCGGCGAGGAAGCCCGAAGGGATGCCCAGATCTGCCAGAGCGGGTCCGGCAGCGCGGATGAGGACCGTCTTGGTCGGACTCGTCCCCTCAGTGAGGACAAAGCCGGCGATCATCCGGTTGGTCGCGGTTGCGGTATAGCCGCGGGTGGAAAGGTTGACCAGGGGTTTGCCGGGGTCCACCTGAACGGCGAGGATGGCGCCCTGGCGTCCGGCCACGAGGTAGAGGCCGTTGGAATAGAGGCTGGCGTTGAGGGCATTGCTGGTCCGGCTGTAGCGGCGGGTCCAGACGAGGCCGTCGTCGGAAGTCAGGACAACGCCGCCGATACCGGAGGCGACATAGCCCTCGGGTCCGTAGCTGACGCCGTTCAGATCGGTCAGGACACCGGTATTGACGACGGTCCAGCTCAGGCCGTTCTGCGACCTCAGGGCGATGCCCTGTTGTCCGACGGCGACAAAGCCGGCCAGGCCATGGGTCACGTCGAGAATGGTCCGTGTGGTTCCCGAAGTCACCGGGCTCCAGGTCGTTCCATTGGTGGAATAACGCATGTTGCCGGAGGCGCCGGCCACGACATAGGCACTGTTGCCGTAGGTGATGGCGCGGGGCTGAATGAAGCCGACATTTCCGCTCGCCGTCCAGGACAGGCCGTCCGGCGAGGTCATGACGGCGCCGGTCGAGTCGACGGCCACATATTGGTTGCTGGCGTAGGTGAGAGCGTCGATCGCGTTGGGAATGGGGGCAGGATTGGTTGCCGCGGCCCAAGTCATCGCGTCGGTCGACTGGATGATCACGCCTGAGGCGCCGGTGGCGACATAGGTCCCGTTTCCGGAGGCGGCTTCGTAGAGATCCTCCGTGGTGGTGCTGTCGTGTTCAGCCCAGAGCAGACCGCTGACCGAGCTCAGGAGGGTGCCGTCCTCCCCGACCGCCACATACATCTCATTACCGGCGGTCAGGCTGTTCAGGACGGCGGTGGTCCCATCGGAGAGTTCGGTCCAGCTGATCCCGTCGGTTGAGCTGAGGACGATGGAGAAACCGATGGCGAGGTAGCGCCCATTCCCGTATTCGACACTGAGAAGGATGCCGTCGCCGGTCCGGGGAGTCCAGAGGATCCCGTCGGGCGAGGTGAGAATCGTGCCCCCGAAGCCGACTACGACGAACTGGCTGTTGGCAAAGGTCACAGACTCGAGCGCCTCGAAGGTCAGACTGGCGCGCGCGGTCCAGGTGACGGCGTCGGACGAGCTGATGATGGTCCCTGCTTCACCGACGGCGACATAGTTGGTCCCGTCGTGGGCGGCGCCGGTCAGGAATTGGGAGACGGGGGTGGTTCGGGTGGTCCAGGTGGTTCCGTCGGGCGAGGTCAGGACGGTTGCGGACGAATTGGGAACGCCACCGACGGCGACGAACTGGTTTCCGGCGAAGAGGACCCCGCCAAGGCGACTGGTTGAACCGCTGGTCTCGGCCTGCCAGGTGGTGCCGTTGGCGGATGAGAGGATGGTTCCGTTGAAACCGACGACAATGAAGCGGTCGTTTCCGTAGGTGACGCCAAAGAGCCGCTCGGTCGTCCCGCTGGTGCGGACGGTCCAGTCGATGCCGTTGGCTGAAGTGACGATGGTTCCAGCCTCACCAACGGCGACGTAGACTCCGTTGCCGTAGGTCACGCTGTTGAGGGTCTCGTTGGTGCCGCTGATCAGGTAGGTCCAGGATTGGCCATCCGGTGTGGCCATGATCTCGCCGGCGCTGCCAACCGTCATGAATAGGTCATTGGCGTAGACGGACTTCCAGAGAATCCCACCGGTTGGGAGAGGATTGCGCCAGACCCAGCTGTCGAGGGGATCTTCGGATCCCTGGGCAAAGGAGAGGGTCGAGACCCAGAGGGTGAGAAGGGCGAAAACAATGGTTTGACCCATCGTCCGATTGCCACGGTGAAGGCTTCGTGTCATGTCTGTCATAGGCTTAATCCGGACTAAATCGGAGCGGGACCTCGGTTATGAAGCGCGCTCCTGCGGTTTCTCGGACCGATCCCGATCGATCGCTGGAAAACCCGCAAAGGATCATCTACCGGCAGAGTGAACCGTCGGGCAAGCAAACTTTCCGGGAGGGCCGGGTCCGATCAAGTCCCGGACGCGGGGGCCAACCCCTGGCTTCTCCAGAGTCGAGGAGGCAATCCGCCAATAATCATGATCGCAACCTGTGAGGCGACAAAGACCACGAGCCAGATGAAGGCCTTGTCCATGAAACCGTAGGAATGCAGGCCGATCCCGAGCATATTCGTGCCGAACCAGGACCAGCTGGTCACGATATTTCCGAACACGGCGAGGACCATGAGGCCGCGCTGCCGGATATAGCCTCCCCAGCGGGCATGGAGGATGATGGCATTCCAGAGGACGATGAGCATGGCTCCGTTTTCCTTGGGATCCCAGCCCCAGAATCGACCCCATGACTGGTCCGCCCAGATGCCGCCGAGAACCGTCCCCACAAAACTGAAGAGGGTGGCAAAGCAGACAATCCCGTAAACCATCCGGTTGAGGGAGCGGGCCGTATCCTTATCGAGTGTCGAAGTCAGGGCGCCCCGCAAGATATAGACGATGGCGAGAAATCCGGCGAGGAAAGTGGCGGAGTAACCGATGGTGATGACGACCACATGGGTCGCCAGCCAGAAATTGCTGTCGAGGACGGCCCGCATCATCTCCATGGTGTCGCCATCGCCGGAAAGGTGATGGGCCACCAGGAGGGAGCAGAACCCGAGGGTGGCGGCCGTCACGCTGCCGATGCCGTTGCGGAAAAGGCGCTCCAGAATGAGCCCGAGCAGGGCGGCACCCCAGCCGACAAAGATGGCCGAGGAGTAAAGGTTGGTCACCGGCGGGCGGCCCTCCAGATACATCCGGACAACCAGACCCAGGGTATGCAGGACGATGGCAAGCGTGCCCAAGTAGAGCGCGGTGCGTCCAAGGAGAGCCGGGGCGACGAGCCACGAGGTGCAGGCGATGAGCAGAACGAGCACGTAGAGGACCATGCTCTTGTAGAAAGGCGCCAGGTGATTGTAGAAGGACTCCAGGGAGGCCTTCTTGACCTGCCCGGGCTGGGCGTTTTCGAGCTGTCCCATCAGGTCTCCCAGCACTTGATTGAAGCCGCCTGCATCATTTGTCCGGAAGGCGTCGGAGAGCTGGGCGTAGGCGTTCAGGACGGGCGCTATCTCACCGGAGCCGATCGTCTGAAGGACGAGATCTCCGGATTTGGTCCAGGCGGTGGGGTCCTCGGCTCCGATGGGGGGAGGGGCGATGAAGAAGTAGCCGTCACCGGCAAGCTGCCGGTAGCGGTTGCCGAAGGTGATCATCCGGTTGAAGGCGTTTTCGTCGAAGTCCAGTTGCTTCTCGCGCAGGTTGATGGCTTCGAGACCCGGTCCGACCGCCTCCTGGAACGCCTGGAGCTCCCTGCCGAAACCGGGGGTGTCCTCCGGCTGGATTGTGTTCTTAAGCCTCTGGAAGAGAACCAGCTGACGATGGAGTTGCAGGATGTGTTTCTGGAAACGGGATCGCTGCTTGCCTTCGACTTCACCGGCCATCCCGGCCTGACGGTCAATCTCGGCAAAGTGCGGAAAGAGATCCTGGAAGGAGAAATACTTCCCCTGGTCCTGCTGCCAGTTGAAAAGGCTCAGGACTTCCGGGTCGTGGATCACGAAAACCGGGCGCCGGTCCGCCGACGGACCGTCGAAGAGCACCTCGGTGAGCCAGGCGATGGCCGGAATCTTTTTCCCTTCGGGGGTGCGGGCGGTCTGCTTGTCGCGCAGGATCATCAGGGAACTCCGGGCTACTGTATCCAAGGGTTTGATACGACCATTGAGGAGAACCGGGATGTCTCCGAAGGTTTCGTAGTCAAGTGACCCGGACGGGACGGGGCTGCGGAGGGCGGCGGAAATGACCCAGGCCGTGGCGAGCAGGAGGGCGATCCAGGGAAGGTGCTTCTTCATGACCGGGCTCCTCGTCTGCGGATGAATTGAATCAGGTGCATGCCGAATTGGAAAAGAAGACCAAGGCTGACCATGACGCAGGAGATGTAGGGAAGGAGGCGTCCCGGATTGCGAACGACCTGCAGGATGCTGGTGCGGTCGTCGTTCATGAACCCTGCCTGGTAAAAGGTGAGTCCGGCGTAGCGCAGCGGATGGTTCATGTAGATCAGGACATCACGATCCTCGCCTGCCTCCGGATCGAGAAGCCGGACATGGCTTGAGAAATTCTTCGGAATATCGGTGCCGGGGTAGCGATCATGGGTGAAATCAAGCAGGGAAAGGGTGAACGGTTTGTAATAGCGCCGCGGGCGCATTTCGATCGCGAAGGTCTTGCCTTCGAAGGTGAAAAGCTGGGCCTGGTCGAATCCGGTGGTCGCCATCCAGGTGCCGATCGATCCGCCCGGACCGCGAATGTCTACGATGGCGGTGGTCAGATCGCGTTCGTCGGTCTTGCCGGTCCGGGGGGCGTTGACTGCGTTGAGATCGGCTCCCAGTCCGATGGTGGCGGACGGGCCGGCCATCGGGGTGTTCGGCCCCCGCCGGAAGATCCGGGCGTTGGGGTAGTAGGCCTGGATTTCCACCAGGAAAGGCAGGGCGGGGTGTTGGATGATGCCGCCGTCCTCGAGTCGGCCCTCGGGAATGCTGACCACCCGGTCGACCTCGGGGTTGGAGGTGTCGATCACGACCAGTTCGGCTTCACGAAAGCCTTCCGAGTATCCCTTGGTTTCCCCTTCATCCAGGCGCATCTGGGAATCGACCTGAAATAGGCCGCTGACGAGTTCCCCGATGAGCAGGACGACGATACCGAGGTGGATCAGGCTGATGCCGGCTTTGCGCCAGGTCGGCTTGAACCGGGCGAAGTGCGCGGTGAACAGATTGATGAGGAGCACGCCGCCGATCAGATAGCCACCGGGCATGATCGGAATCTGGAAACTGCTTCCGGGAGGCGACCAATAGACGATCAGGCTCTGGAAATACTTCGCCTGGGCTGCGTAGATGCCGATGTGGACCTGATCTATCGTCCCGATGAAGATGAGCACCATGCCGACGCCCAGGCAGGCGATTGTCAGCTGCAGGGAACTGAAGAAGGCGAATAGTTGTCTGCCGATTTCTTTCACTTTTCCTCCTCCAGCTGGAAGCTTTTCAGGAATTCGATGAACGAGGCCTTTTCACCGGCCACCAGCTGATCCTCTCCCGTCATCTTGAAGAACCAGGAAGTGTCTCCCTGTTTGAAGATCGCGGCGAGAATCCGGGCCTTGTGACCACCCTCGAGAATCCCGGAGTCACTGACCATGTCGTAGAGGTCGAAATGGTAGGAACCCGAATCGATGTGTTGGGCCGCCTGTCTGAGTTGCGCTTCGCTGATGGCGGGCAGGCTGATCTGCCCGCGCCAGCGGTTGACATTGGCAAGGTCGCCTCCCGCCATTCCAGGGAGGGCGATGACGGAGAAGTCGGCATCGGGGACGGAATCGCCGGAGATCAGAAAGCTGGCCACCCGGAGTGGTGCCGGAGGTTGGCGCACCCAATTGGGCGGAGCCTGGAAGCGGAAGGGATCCGGGGCGGGCGGAGCCGGGATGGCATCGGCCTGAGTGGCCATCGCGCCCCCGATGCCGGCCGAGGGCATGGAAGGGATCATTGACGACGGGTTGGCGGGTTTCACCGATTGGAGGAGGGTGTCGAAGGACGGGATCTCCCGCTCAACCGCGGCACTCGGTCCGCTCATCTTGAAGAACCAGGCCGAGCCGCCCATGGTGACAACCGCACCGACGATGCGGTTCGAGGCCGTGGGATCCCCGTCGGCCGGAAGGGGCTCGACGATATCGATGCGTATGCCCGGAATGCCGGCGATCTCGACCGGTGTGGTCTCATCCGACAGTTCCATCTCGCCGATCGGGTCGAGATCGACCTGACCCCGCCAGCGGTTGATATTGGCCAGGAGTCCACCAGCCGCATCGGGGAAGGTGCTGATCGAGATGTCGACCTCGCCGGAAGCGTTGTCTCCGGCCGCGTAGCTGCCCTTGCGAAAGGCCGAGGCGGGCTTCTCCAGCCAGCTTTCGGGCTTTTCCCAAGTCAGTTCCGAGGGTCCGGACATCGCCGGCGCCATCGGTGCGGTCGTTCGTGCCGGGGCGTGGTTTTCCTTCGGTACTTCGTAGAAAACAACCTGTTTGTCCTGACATCCGGAAAGGAAGGGGACGAGAATGAGCAGCCAGCGATTGGGAAAGGATATTTTCACGACAGTGGGTGGGCAACGGTTTATGGGGTTTCCTCAAAAGGCAAGTCATGTCGGATCGGTATCGACGGAGTCTTCCGATCCGGAGTTCACCCTGCAGGTGCACGGAGACTCCAGGCTTCTCTCCGGAAGGCTCGCGGAGATTTTCCGGTTTCGCGCCGCACCATCCGGGAGAAATGAAATGGGTTGGCGAAACCCGTCCGATCCGCGATCTCGGAAATGCTCAGCCCAGTCCGGGTCAGCAGTTCGATGCCCTGTCGGGTTCGCACGTTCCAGAGGTAGCGGGTCGGAGTGAGGCCGGTATGCCTCTTGAAGAGGCGGATCAGGTGGTTGCCGGTCGTGCCGGCGGCTTGACCGAGATCGGCCAGCTTGAGCGATTCCGGGAATCGGCGGTCTATCAGCTCGCGCGCCCTGCGGACCGGATCCGGCTCCACTTCCTCCGGGGCGGATCCCTCCCAGTCGATGCAGTGGGCCAGCAGGGCCAGGCCGAGATGGTCAATCATGCTGCCCGAAGCGGCCGGGGTCGCCCGGACGGGAGCCTTCAGGCCGCAATCGATCAATCGCTGGATCGAGGTCGAGATGCGGCGCGATATCCCGCTCGGGGCGAGAGCCTCCCTCAGATCCGGATCGACCCGTTCCGGGTGGACCGCGCACCAGGTGTGCCGGGTGGGTTGCACCGGATCAAAGGTGATCTTTTCGCGCCGATGCGGCCGGAGCAGGAGACCGTGGCCCTCCGGAACGGGAATCACCTTGTCATCCACTTCGACGAGAGCGGATCCGGTCACGATGACCACAAGCTGGTAGTCGGATTGAACACGCGGACCACAGATTCCTCCGGGTCCATACGTGACATCGCCGAAGCAAACGTGCGGGGATCGCCGCATCTGATCAATTCTGGATAGGTTTTGGATGATTTCAGGCATTCCATCTGGGGCTGATATGGTGTATTAGATAGGTTATCATGAATCTCGCAACTCCCGCGAACCCGCTTCCCGTCCATGAACGCTTCCAGAAGCCGTTTTCCAGCTGGCCCGCCGGCGTATCTCCCGTCGGCTGGGTCGGAATGCCCTTCACCGACGGCGACGTGGCGTTTTACCGGGAGAACGGCTTTCTCGTGATCGAGGATTTCTTCCGGCCCGACGAGATCGATGCGTTCAACGCCGAAGCGGTCAGGATCTGTCGCGGAGACGCCGGTCCGGTCAAGGGCCTGATGCAACACGGGGCTGATGAAACCGACGAGGAGATCCTGCGGAGGTACCTCTGCATCCACTTCCCGCACAAGTTGTCGGAAAAGATGAAGTCGACCATCACGGATCAGCGGACGGCCGATGCCTTGACCCGGTTGATCGGCCCCAATGTCAAGTGCATGCAATCGATGCTCTTCATCAAGGCCTCGGGCAAACCGGGACAGGCCTGGCACCAGGACGAGTATTATATCCCGACCCGCGACCGGTCGCTGACGGGAGGGTGGATCGCCTTTGACGATGCCACCGTGGAGAACGGCTGTCTCTGGGTCATCCCGGGTTCGCATCGGCCGGGGATCCTCTGGCCCCAACACCAGCAGAATGACCGGCGTTTTGACTGTGCGGGGGAGTCCGGCGGCTTTCCCTATACCGACGATGATGCGGTCCCCGTGGAGATGAAGAAGGGCAGTATTGTTTTCTTCAACGGCTACCTGTTGCACCGGTCCCTGCCCAATCGGGCTGCGGGTGGCTACCGCCGGTCGCTGGTCAATCACTTCATGAGCGCGGAATCACTTCTGCCCTGGCACAGCGACGAAGCCGGCTGGCAGGGCCAGTGCGACAGCCGCGACATCATCATGGTCGCGGGTTTCGATCCCTATGCCTACAAGGGGGTGGAGGACCGCCATGGCGCCCATGTGCGCCCCAGCGGTGAGGGTGGTTGTGGTGACTCCAAGAACAATCAGAAGAAGGCGTAGGTCGCTGGGAGGGGGAGGATCAACTGCCGGGAACGGAAGTATCAAAGGTTCGGGCCATAAAGCAGAGCAATTCCCGGGGAGATTTGAACTACCAAGGCGACCAAGGCTTCAGGATTACACTCGAAGGCAAAACGTTACCCATCGGGAACATTGATTCTTCGGTTTCTGCCAGACATTTCCCGCGAAGCTCAAGACCAATCCAAAGAAGGCAATTCGCTGCCTTGGCCGCCCTGTTCGCCTTTGTCGTTGATTTGATCCAACTCCCAAACCGTCCGTGGCAGTTTCTTCGCTGATCGCTCCAAGAGTGCTCGTCTGATCGGGCTGAATCTGGTGGAGTGGGCTTCCTTCGAGCCATGGCCCACGACGAGAAATCCCAACCGATCCGCTTTTTCGACCGCCGCACCGGGACGGTCGAGACCGAGGCGGTCTATGGCGATCGCTGGCTGCGCTGGACCTACGAAACGCTTCCCGGGCGGCTGACACTCTGGGCGGCGGTTCGACGGGCCTGGTTTTCGCGTTGGTACGGCCGGCGGATGTCGCGGCCGGCCAGTCGGGGCAAGGTGGCTTCGTTTATTTCCGAATACGGTCTTGATGTCTCGGAATTTGCGGATGCCCCGGACAGTTTCCGGACGTTCAATGAATTCTTTTTCCGCCGCTTGAAGCCGGAGGTGCGGCCGATCGATCCGGATCCGTCGGCGGTGGTCTTCCCGGCTGACGGGCGTCACCTGGTCTTTCCGGATCTCGACGCGGCGAGCGGATTCTACGCCAAGGACCAGAGCCTGGACCTGGAGCGGTTGGTCCCCGAGGCGACCGTGGCGGAAGCCTTCCGCGGCGGGTCCATTTCGATTTCGCGGCTCTGTCCGGTCGATTATCATCGGTTCCATTTCCCCGTATCCGGCCGGATCCGACAAACCGGAATGGTCGACGGGTCGCTCTACTCGGTGAATCCGGTCGCGTTGCGTCGATCGCTTGACTACCTGGTGCGCAACAAGCGGGAGTGGACCCTGATCGAATCCCCGCACCACGGGAAGGTGCTCATGATCGAGATCGGGGCGACCTGCGTGGGGAGTATCGTTCAGACCTTCGACCCGTCGGTCCCGGTGCCCAAGGGGGGAGAAAAGGGATATTTCGCGTTCGGCGGGTCCTGTGTGGTCACCCTCTTTGAACGGGGCCGGATCCGGTTCGACCGGGACCTGGTGGAACAGAGTGCGGACAGGGTCGAGGTCTACGCGAAGATGGGTGAGCGGATGGCGGGAATCTGAGGGTGGAAGGCTGCGGACGGAGGGCGGGGCGGCAAAACAAAACGTAGGATGCTACGTTTCGTTTTGGAACCCAAAACCCTACGGTCCATGCTACGGTTTGTTTCCGGCTGGTAAACCCTACGGTCTATGCTAGAATGGCGCCTAGTTAGCGAAAGAGTCGGATCAGCCAACGAGGTGTTGACTGCTCTTCGACGGCGGGTCCGGAGGCCCTCGCCCTACCAACCGAAATCAGAGCATCCGTGGTAGGGCTGGACGTCCCCGGCCAGCCGCAAAGGTTGTCCGAGACAGAACAGCGACAAGCATCCTTAACTAAGCGCCATTCCAGCAGACTACATATTCTTCTGGGTTTGAAAACCATACGTAGGAGCCTGGAATGGCGTTTAGTTAGCGAAAGAGTCGGATCAGCCAACGAGGTGTTGACTGCTCTTCGACGGCGGGTCCGGAGGCCCTCGCCCGACCAACCGAAATCAGAGCATCCGTGGTAGGGCTGGACGTCCCCGGCCAGCCGCAACGGTTGTCCGAGACAGAACAGCGACAAGCATCCTTAGCTAAGCGCCATTCCAGCAGACTACATATTCTTCTGGGTTTGAAAACCATACGTAGGAGCCTGGAATGGCGTTTAGTTAGCGAAAGAGTCGGATCAGCCAACGAGGTGTTGACTGCTCTTCGACGGCGGGTCCGGAGGCCCTCGCCCGACCAACCGAAATCAGAGCATCCGTGGTAGGGCTGGACGTCCCCGGCCAGCCGCAACGGTTGTCCGAGACAGAACAGCGACAAGCATCCTTAACTAAGCGCCATTCCAGCAGACTACATATTCTTTTGGGTTTGAAAACCATACGTAGGAGCCTGGAATGGCGTTTAGTTAGCGAAAGAGTCGGATCAGCCAACGAGGTGTTGACTGCTCTTCGACGGCGGGTCCGGAGGCCCTCGCCCGACCAACCGAAATCAGAGCATCCGTGGTAGGGCTGGACGTCCCCGGCCAGCCGCAACGGTTGTCCGAGACAGAACAGCGACAAGCATCCTTAACTAAGCGCCATTCCAGCAGACTACATATTCTTTTGGGTTTGAAAACCATACGTAGGAGCCTGGAATGGCGTTTAGTTAGCGAAAGAGTCGGATCAGCCAACGAGGTGTTGACTGCTCTTCGACGGCGGGTCCGGGAGGCCCTCGCCCGACCAACCGAAATCAGAGCATCCGTGGTAGGGCTGGACGTCCCCGGCCAGCCGCAAAGGTTGTCCGAGACAAAACAGCGACAAGCATCCTTGACTAAGCGCCGTTCGTCTATGCTACGTTTTGTTTTGGAACCCAAAACCCTACGGTCCATGCTACGGTTTGTTTTCAGGCGCCGGGCAGTTCGATCTGGGCCTTGACCGAACTGGGGGGCATGGCGGCGGCGAATTCGAAGGCCCGGATGCTGTCTTCGAAGGGGAAGCGGTCGGTGATGAGCGGCTTCACGTCGAGTCCGCCTCCGGCCATGAGGGCGAGGGCCCGAGGGAAGACGTGGGCGTAGCGGAAGACGTGCTCGACCCGGGCCTCCTTCACCTGGGCGGCCACCACGTCGTAGGCGATCGGTTCGAGGGGCATGCCGACAAAGACCACGGTGCCGCCCGGGCAGAGGGCGTTGAAGACGGAGGAAGCGGCGCGGCCGTTGCCGCTGGCCTCGAAGACGACGTCGGCGCCCCATCCGTCGGTGGCGGCGAGGATGGCGGCGGTCACGTCATCCTTGGCGGCATGGAGGGCGGTGATGGGGCCGAGTGTCCCGGCCAACGCGAGTTTCTCGGGGACCACATCGGTGACAAAGACGCGGCTGCAGCCGGAAGCCAGGGCGGCGAGGGCGGTGAGCATTCCGATGGGGCCGGCACCGGTGACGAGGGCGACATCACCGGGTTTGATGCCTGCCTTGGTGGCGGCGTGCAGGCCGACGGCGAGGGGTTCGACCATGGCCGCCTCCGCCTGGGTCACGTTGTCGGGGACGGCGAAAGTGAAGTCGGCCGGGTGGATGACTTCCGGTCGGAGGCAGCCGTGGATGGGCGGCGTCGCCCAGAAGCGGACCTTGGGGTCGAGATTGTAGTGTCCGAGCCGGGAGGGGCGGCTGGTCGGGTCGGGGATGCCGGGTTCCATGCAGACGCGCTGGCCCACCTTGAGGTGTTTGACCTCGGCTCCGGTTTCGAGAATGACCCCGGCGCATTCGTGTCCAAGGATCATGGGCTCCTTGACCTCGAAGGGCCCGATCCGGCCGTGGGTGTAGTAATGGACATCACTGCCGCAGATCCCGACGGTCTGGATCCGGACACGGACATCCCGGGGACCAAGGGTTTCGCGGATATCGAAATCGCGTAGGGAGAGTTCGAGGCGGCGTTCGAGGACGAGGGCTTTCATGGGCGGAAGGATGGGACGGTGGCCGGTGGAGTCGTGGAGGAGGGAAGGGGTCTGAGGACTTGAACTCGAAGGTAACCAAGGAACGAAGGGCGCGACTTCCTGGGTGTTGTCTAGGGGGAAGTGACGAAAGGCAGGATGCCACAATAAGGCACGAAAAACCACGAAAAGATGGGGAAGAATGAGCGAGTTGTTGGATGGGGCGGGAGGGAAGAAGGGGTCGGAGGGTCGGAGATCAGAAGGCGGAGGCACTAAAGAATTGCCATCGAGCGGTCGTTTGGCGAAAGGTCGCGGATCGATCACCGCCCGGGTGGTGGAATTGGCAGACACGCCAGACTTAGGATCTGGTGCCGAAAGGCGTGCAGGTTCGACCCCTGTCCCGGGCACTCTTAATGTTGGTGGTCGACTGCTCAGAGAGTCCTGAGGGCGGAAAGACCGCCGTCGAGTTTGAGGACCTGGCCGGTCATGAAGCCGGAGTCGTCGCTGAGGAGATAGGCAACGGCTTTGGCGGTATCCTGCGCGCTGCCGACACGGTTGAGCGGGTGTCGTTTTTCGGAGGCGGTTCGTTTGATTTCCGAGTTGAGGAAGGGCTGTGCCAGGGGCGTGTCGGTCAGCGAAGGGGCGATGGCGTTGACCCGGATGCGCGGCGCCCATTCCGCGGCCAGTGACCGGGTCAGGCCCTCGATTGCGCCTTTGGCGGAGGCGATGCTGGCGTGAAAGGACAGACCGGTCTGGACGGCGACCGAGGAAAAGAGGACGACCGAGCTCCGATCGGCTTTCTTCAAGCCGGGCAGGGCCAGCCGGAGCAGGCGGACGGCGCCGAGCAGGTTGATCTGAAGATCATTCAGGTAGTCCTCGTCGGTCAGACGATGGAATGGCTTCAGGTTGATTGTTCCGGGATAATAGACGCAGCCGTCCAGACTGTCCGGGAGCTCTAGGGTGGGATGTGGATCGGTCGCGTCGAAGGGTAGGGTCTCGAGATCGGGTTCATCCGTGGGTGCGTCGGGATGGCGGCAGGCGCAGATCACCCGGTGTCCGGATTCCTTGAGCAGGTGCGCGGAGGCGAGGCCGATGCCGGAGGTGCCTCCGGCGATGAGGATGGTCTTGGGCACATTCAATCCTACGTGCCATGGGGGTCTCCGGATGGGCACGGCGCGGAGTTCGCGGGAAGAGGATCCCGGAAGAAGCCGGGCGCCGACGGTCAGGGCTTTCCGAAGCGTCGTTCCCAGGAGAAGAGAAACTGCTGGGCGAGGCCGGCGGCGGGGCCAAAATGGGCGCGGCCGAATTCGGCGAGCTGGGAGTTGGTCCAGCCGGTCAGGTGGTAGCGGCGGGCAAGGGTCTGACTGATCCAGGTATCGACGGGGAAGGCTTCGAGTTTGCCGGCGCCAAAGAGCAGGACGCAGTCGGCCACTTTTTCACCGACGCCGGGGAGTTGCCTGAGACGGACTTTCGCTTCGGGGTAGGGGAGGTGTTCGGTCTCTTCCAGCCAGCCGGGGTGTTCGGCGAGGAACCGGGCGGTCGCCAGAATGTACTTCGCCCGGAAGCCGAGAAGACAGCCATTGAGTCTCTCGGGGCCGCCACCGGCGATTTCCCGGAAGGTGGGCAGGCGGTGGACGTCGGGTGCGATTTCGACTCCGGCGTCGCGGGCGAGGAGGGCGCACATCTGCCGAATCTGGATGATTCGTTTGGTGGCACTGCAGAGGAAGCCGAGGAGGGTCTCTTCCATCGGCTGGCGCAGGATGCGCAGTCCGGGAAAGGCGGCGATGGCCTGGTGAAGATGAGGATCGGATCGCCATGGAAGCGCATCGACAAGGCCCTTCCAGTCGGTGTCCCTGCCCAGGTACCGGGCAACGCGGGCGACATTTTCGACGCAAAGGAGCGGCTCGGGCAGACTGATCCGGACGCTCCCGGATGCGGGATCGAGATGCAGGCGGGCAACCAGATCGGCAAAGACACCTTCCCAGTTGCCCTCAGCCAGGCAGGTCCATCGGAAGGCCTGACCTCCGTCGAGCGTTTCGGCCAGGGAGGCGGAGTCGAATGGATGGGGGCAGGGAAGAGTCTGCCACTCCGACCAGCCTTCCGGCGTCGGAATGGGCAGGATGGGCTCAGGCGAGGACGGGGGCGGATTCGAGTTCGTAATTGAAGAACGTCGTTTCAATCTCATTTCCGATCGCGGCGAGTTTCAATTGGAGCGCGTCGATGTATTCGTGGGGACCGTAATCGATGATCTCGCGAACGGTGGCGTAGTCGAGGTTGGCGCGCAGGCGCCCGAGGGATCGCGTCGGGTTGTTGGTGAACTGATGATCGGCATTCCTTGAGATCCAGCGCACCACATTGTCCGCCTCGCTGATACAGAAGCGGATGCTGCGGGGAAACGACGGTTCCAGGAAGAGGTAATCGATCACCCGGGACGGCGTGATCTGGCCTCGGCGGCTCTTGCGGAAGGCCTCGAAGGCGGAGCAGGACCGCAGGACGGAGGCCCATTGAATGGTATCGATGGCGGTGCCGACCAATGAAACGGAGGGCAGAAGGGCGAAGTACTTGACGTCGATCAGGCGCGAAGTGTTGTCGGCCCGTTCCAGGAACATGCCGGCCTGGTAGAAGTGCCAGGCCTCATTGCGCGGAAACATGGAGTCGACGATCCCGTTGAAGAGAATGAGGGAGCCCTTGATCCGGTTGAGGTATTCGTAGGCGCCCAGACGGGAATAGTTGGCGAAGCTTTCATTCTGCAGACGCAGGTAGATGCGGTTGAGTTGTTCCCAGGCTTCGCTGGAGATCTGGTCGCGGATACACCGGGCGTTCTCGCGGGCGTAGTTGATGCAGGAAAGGATGGAGGTGGGGTTCCGGGCTTCGAAGATGACGAAATTGACCACACTCTCCTCGTTGCATTCCGGATACAGACTGGAAAAGAGCTTCTCGTCGCCGAGGGCATGGATCATGGGGATCCAGTCATTGGCTCGATCGAGGTTTCGGTTCCCGTTCAGGTCGATGACCAGTTGGGCGTTGACGTCGATGAGGCGGGCGGCGTTCTGCGCGCGCTCGACATAGCGGGCGGTCCAGTAAACGAGATTGGCGACTCGGGAAAGCATGATGGGTCAGTAACGGGTGGGTTGAGACAGGTGGCTCGGCTGGGCGGTCGCCGGGGTGTGATCAGACGGTCAGTTGCCTGGATTCCTGGGTCATCGATTCCTGGGAATCGGAGAGCACCCAGGTGTCCTTGCTGCCGCCTCCCTGGCTCGAGTTCACGACGAGGGAACCCTTGGGAAGGGCGACACGGGTCAGCCCGCCGGGCACGATCCGGATGGTGTCGCCGTTGAGAATATAGGGTCGGAGATCGATATGGCGCCCCTCGATCTGGTCGGCGCAGGCCGTCGGGCTGGTCGAAAGACCGATGGTGGGCTGGGCGACAAAGTTGCGGGGGTTCTCCTGGATTTTCTGCCGGAATTCCTCGATCGATTCCCTGGTGGCGTGAGGTCCGATCAGCATGCCGTAGCCGCCGGCTTCGTTGACACTCTTGACGACGAGTTCGGGCAGGCGCTCGAGGATGTACTTGAGCTCGTCGGGCCGGGCCGAAAGGAAGGTCTCCACGTTCTGGAGGATCGGCTCCTGGTCGAGGTAGTAGCGGATCATGTCCGGGACAAAGTAATAGGTGGCCTTGTCGTCGGCCACCCCGGTGCCGATGGGGTTGCTCAGGGCCACGTTCCCCCTCCGGTAGGCTTCAAATATCCCGGGCACGCCCAGCATGGAATCCTCGCGGAAGACCGTGGGATCGAGGAAATCATCATCAATCCGCCGGTAGATGACATGGACGGGCGAGAGGCCGCGGGTGGTTCGCAGGTAGACTCGATGATCGCGGACGATGAGGTCGGATCCTTCCACGATCTCTATGCCCATCTGGCGGGCGAGGAAGGAGTGTTCGAAGTAGGCCGAATTGTAGACGCCGGGTGTGAGGAGCACGACGGTCGGATCGCCGATGTGCTCGGGTGCGAGGTGGGCGAGGGTGTGCAGGAGATCCTGGCAGTACTGATCGACAGGCCGGACCGGGTAGTTGTCGAAGAGATTGGGGAATACCCGTTTGATGACCTGGCGGTTCTCCAGCACGTAGGAGACACCGGAAGGGCTGCGCAGGTTGTCTTCGAGGACGAGGTACTGACCCGAGGTGTCGCGGATCAGGTCGGTGCCGTTGATGTGGACGTAGAGGTCGCGGGGAAGATCGACCCCCATCATCTCCTTGCGGAAATGCTTGGAGGACTCGATCAGGTCGCGTGGGATGATGCCGTCGGCGAGGATCTTCTGCTCATGATAGATATCCTTGAGGAAGAGATTGAGCGCGGTCATCCGCTGGGTCAGTCCCGCTTCGAGCGTCCGCCATTCGTCGGCCGGGATGATCCGGGGAATGAGGTCGAAGGGAAAGATTCTTTCGGTTCCCTGGTTGTCGCTGTAGACCGTGAAGGTGACGCCTCGTCTCAGGAACGATTGGTTGGCGACTTCCTGCTTCAGTCTCAGTTCGGACGCATCCATCGCGCTGAGGCGATCGAAGAGCGGGGCATAGTGAGGCCTGGGCACTCCGGGGGCGGAGAACATCTCATCGTAGAATCCGCCGAGTTGGTAGGTTTGAAAAAGGTCTGACATCTTGGGGAATGGTCCTGGAGCTTCAGGCGTGCCAGATAGGCCGGTCGATTTGAGAATTCCTGACGTTGGTCATTCAGACGGTCCGGAATCTTCGTCGGGCAGTTCCCAGAGAAACGAGAGTTCCGAACCGAGGGACTGTCCGTTTGCATCGAGGTATTCGAGCTTCCAGGCGGCGGGAAGGACATCGGGGTCGGACCAGTCGGCACCGGTAAGCCCGACGAGGACCTCCATGGATTTCCTGCTTTGGGTCTCCAACGGGAATCGGCGCTCAACCGGCTCGAAACCTCCCGGGGGAAAGTAGAAGACGACAAGGGTGCCGGCGGGGAGGGGCTGCCCGACCGTGGTCCGGATACGGAAGGCGAAGTAGAGTCCGTCTCGATCGTCTGCACGGGTGCGCAGGACGAGGCGGTTCCCGGAGTTCTCGACCCCGGTGAAGTACTCGGAGATCCGTTTGAAGGAGTCCTCGGTCCGGAACTCCTGGCGAATCCGGGTGAATTCGACAGTGGGTGAAGCGGCCCGTATCGTGGTGCTCGAGGCAATCAAGCCGAACAGAAGGAACGCGATACGGGGAAGCATATGAGTGATTCGTCGGAAGAGAGCTGCGGAAGGACGAAGATGCGGGTACGGGTGCGGTTGAGGTTGCGACCTGACAAGCGGGGGTGGACATTCGCATGGATCGTCGAGGGTGTCAAAAGATTCCCGGGAGACGCCGTCTCTGTCGACCGGGGAGTCCCCGGTGTTCACCACCCAGGATTGCGGCGGAGCCTGAGGTTCTCGTAGGTTTCCTCAGGGAGTTCGTCGAGGAATCGGCTCGGGGGAAGGCTCATGACCGGTCCGCCCTTGGCGGAGACACGGGGATGGCAAAGGTAGAGTTCGTCCTTGGCCCGGGTTACGGCCACATAGAAAAGGCGGCGCTCCTCGTCGAGGTCTCCCTCCTCGATCGCCCGGCGGAGGGGAAACATCCCGTCGGCCAGGCCGATGACGAAGACGACTTCGAATTCCAGGCCCTTGGCCTGGTGGATGGTGGTGAGGCGGATGGCTTCTTCGTTGTCGTCAACCGATCGATCGGAAACCTCGGAATTGAGCAGGGCGACCTGGGCAAGGAGTTCCTGAAGGTCCTCGTAACGCTCGGCGAAGCCGATCAGGCTGCGCAGGTCGTCGAAGCGGGAGTGGTAGTTGGCGTAGGCGCCCTGCATGTACTGCTGGTACCAGCCTTCGGTCCCGATCTGGACGATCTCGGCCGGTGTCCCTTCGCGGGCGGCTTCGCGCATGTCGATGAGGGTGTCGATGAGCGGAGTCCAGTCGGCCCTGGCGTCCTTGGGGATCTTGTCGAGGGTGGCCGGGCTGCGCAGGACATCAAGGAGGTTGAGGCGGTCCTTGCGGGCGGTTTCGACGGCGCGGTCGTAAATCCGGCGGGCCCCCTTGTCGCCGATCCGCGGCAGCAGAACGACCAGCCGGGTGAAGGCGACGACGTCCTGCGGATTGTAGACGAAGCGCAGGTGGGCGATGAGGTCGCGAACGTGCGCCTGCTCGAAGAAGCGCACCCCGCTGGTGATCTGGAACGGAATGCTCTGGCGGGACAGTTCGACCTGAAGATCGATGGCGTGGAAGTGGGCCCGGTAGAGCACGGCGATCTCGGTCGGACTGCGGCCCTCGTCGACGAGGCCGCGCAGGCGCGAGACGACGAACGCAGCCTGCTCGCGCGTATCCATGGTCTGGACGACGAAGGGCCGGATATTGCCGGGGCGCGCCGGGCGCAGCTCCTTCTCGAAGCCCTCGGAGGCCTGGTGGCGGAGCACGGAGTTGGCGAGGGTGAGGATTTCCGGGGTGCTCCGGTAGTTGGTCTCGATCCGGAAGATCCGGGTGCCGGCGTGGCGTTGCGGGAAGGTGATGATGTTTTCGAAGTTGGCCCCGCGCCAGGAGTAGATGCATTGGGCATCGTCCCCGACGGCCATGATCTGGTGGGCGGGGGCCATCAGGTCGATGATCCGGGCCTGAAGGATGTTGGTGTCCTGGTACTCGTCGACCAGGGTGTGCCGGAAGCGCTCCCGGTAGATCCGGGCGATTTCCGGGGCGGTCTCCATCAGAATCAGCCAGTTTTCAAGCAGGTCGTCATAATCGGTGACCTGGTGCTTGCGCTTGTCCTTCGCATAGGCCCGGGCGATGGCGGGGAGTCGGTCGAGAATGCCCTCATGCTGCGGAAAGTAGCGGTGAATCGTATCCACAAAATCAAGACATGTGTTCCGCGACATGCTGATGATGTTGGAGAGAGGGCCGGGGCGGGGGTGTTGCTTGTCCTTGAAGAAGCCACGGTCGACGGTTTCGACCGCGTCCCGGAGGAAGGATTCGGCCTCCCCGGAGTCCAGGATGGTGAAGCGCTGATCGAGCCCGATTGCTTCGCCGTGCATGCGCAGCAGGCGGTGGCCGATATGGTGAAAGGTGCCGCCCCAGAATCGGTAACTATCGACTCCGGACAGGTCCTCGACCCGGTGAAGCATCTCCTTGGCGGCCTTGTTGGTGAAGGTGAGCAGGAGGATTTCTGCCGGGTGAACGCCCTGGCTGAGGAGCCAGGCGACCCGGTAGGTCAGGGTCCGGGTCTTGCCGGAACCGGCTCCGGCCAGGACGAGCATCGGGCCGGGATCGGCGGTGACGGCCGCGTACTGCTCGTCGTTCAATTCCGCGCGGAAATCGATGGGGGGAAAATCGGAGGGCGGTCGGCCCGGATCCAGGGTATAGTCCATGGGTGAAACCGGGCAGTGTTGGCCAAGGGACAGGGGGCGACGAGGAAAAACCGAGCCCGCGCCATCGACCCTTCAGAGGACGACGAGAGAGTTGCGATGGATGACTTCGAGGCGGGTCCGGCCGGGGAATTGGCCACGCAGATCCTGGGTAGTCTTGCCCATGATCGTCTGGATCTCGCGACTGGAAAAACAGGCCTGACCCCGACCGAAGATGACGTTGTCCGGGCCGGTCAGGTTGACGATGTCACGGGCGGCGAAGTCGCCGGTGCTTCCGCGGACGCCCGAGGCGAGGAGGCTTCGACCCTGGGTTACGAGGGCGGTCCGGGCCCCGTCGTCGACGTGGATGGTGCCCTGGGGCCGTTGGAAGAACGCGAGCCAGCGCTTCTTGGATTCCATCGGGAGGCTCGAGGCGACAAAGACGGTGCCGATCTGTCCTTCGAGAACCGCCCGCAGGAGGACGTCCTTTTCGTGGCCGTGGGCGATGACCAGGTTGCAGCCGGCCTTGCCCGCGAGGCGGGCGGCCTCGATCTTGGTGACCATGCCGCCCACGGCGGTGGCGCTGGTGGTGCCACCGGCCATCGCCTCGATTTCCGGGGTGATGTTCTCGATGACCGGTATGATCCTGCCGCTGCCTTTCCGATCGATCAGGCCGGGGGCGGTCGAGAGGATGATCAGGAGCGACGACCCGGTGATGCTGGCGACCATGGCGGAGAGCTGATCGTTGTCGCCGACCCGGATCTCTTCGCTGCTGACCGCGTCATTCTCGTTGATGACGGGGACGACGCCGCTCGTAATCAGGTGCTCGAGAGTGCCTTGGACGGCGAGGTATCGCTTGCGCAGGCGGAGATCATCGTGGGTCAGGAGAACCTGGGCGGCGATGATCCCGTGGGGCTCGAATCCGTCCTGCCAGGTCTGCATGAGCTTGCTCTGGCCGACGGCTGCACAGGCCTGAAGTTTGGAGACGGTCCGGGGGCGCTGCCTGCGTCCGAGGATGCCCATCCCCAGGCCAACGGCGCCGGAGGTGACGACGAGGATCTCGATGCCGCGGCTGCGCAGATCGGCAACCTGTCGGCAGACATCGGCGATACAGTCCCGGTCAATCTGTCCGGGACCGGAGGTGAGGATGCCCGTTCCAAGTTTGACGACCAGGCGTTTGGGCGGAGAACTTCCGGGGATCATGAGAAGCAGTGATTCACCTGGTCCGCCGGGTTCCGGCGTCCATCAGAATCCTGGTGCATTGAGTCGTTGAGTTTTGATGCGATATTGCGGAGGCCCGGATACGCCCTGCGGCCGCCCACGAGGGCCGCCCTACAACCGTCTCCAGAGGGAGGGTCGTGCTCCGGCGCGACCGCCACCGTCCGGGAAAACCGTTCGCTTTCATCCGGCTCACTGCCTAGACAGTGAGCAGTTCCTTTTCCTTGTGGTTGAGGTGTTCGCCGATCTCCTTGATGAAGAGGTCGGTCTGATGCTGGACCTCCTTTTCGTACCGCTTGAAATCGTCTTCGGAGATTTCGCCGCTCTTCTGGCTTTTTTTGAGGGCTTCCATCCCTTCACGACGGGCGTGGCGCACGCTGACCCGACCCTCCTCGGCCAGACGGTGAGCGACCTTGGCCAGTTCCTGACGGCGTTCGCCGCTCAGGTCGGGAAGGGGCAGGCGGATGATGGTGCCGTCGACCGCGGGGTTGATGCCGATATTGGCCAGCTGAATGGCTTTCTCGATGGCCCGGACGAGGGATTTGTCCCACGGTTGGACCTGAATCAGGCGGGCGTCGGGGGTGGTGATGGCGGCGACCTCCTTCAGGCGCATCGGGCTTCCGTAGGCGTCGACCATGATGGTCTCCACCATGGAAGGGGACGCCTTTCCGGTGTGAATGCCGGTGAATTCCTGAAGGGTATGGTCCATCGCCTTCTTCATTTTCTCCACGGTATCCGTAATCAGAGGATGCTCATTCATGATGCGACCGGATTATGCAGCGTATGGGCGGCATGACAATCCTCTGTGCAGGGATTGTGGGAGGCCGTCCAGAGAGTCTCTCAGGAAACCAGGGTTCCGATGTCTTCTCCGGTGACGGCCCGGCGGATGGAGTGCTCGCCCTTCAAATCAAAGACGAGGATGGGAATGGCATTGTCGAGACAGAGTGAAAAGGCGGTTGAGTCGAGAATGTTGAGGCGCTGCTTGAGCGCATCGATGAAGGAGAGTTTGTCGTAGCGGACGGCGTCCGGGAACTTGACTGGATCACGGTCGTAAACCCCATCGACTTTGGTCGCCTTCATCAGGATCTGCGCGCCGATTTCGCTGGCCCGCAGTGCGGCCGCGGTGTCGGTGGAGAAGTAGGGGTTCCCGGTGCCGGCGACAAAAATGACGACGCGGCCCTTCTCCAGATGTCGGACCGCGCGGCGCAGGATGAAGGGTTCCGCCACCTGGTCCATGGGGATGGAGCTTTGGACACGGGTCAGGACGCCCATTTTCTCAAGGCATTCCATGAAGGCGAGTCCGTTGATGACGGTGGCCAGCATGCCCATGTAATCGCCGGTCGTCCGGTCGACGCCTCGTTTTTCCCCGCTGATTCCGCGGAAGATATTGCCGCCCCCGATGACGATGCCCACCTGAACCCCGAGCTCGTGGATCTCCTTGATCTGATGGCAGATCTGTTCGAGGGTGGTCCAGTCGATCGGATCGCCGTTCTCGCTGTTGCGGAGGACCTCGCCGCTGAGCTTGAGGATGATGCGTTTGTAGCTGATCTGGGCGGGCGCTTCCGGTGTCGACTCCATCAGGGCTTCTTAAGCCAGCTGCGCGGCGGATCGTCAACGATTCGTTTGTCCCCGGGGGCAAAGGCCGGTCGGACCTGGAGGAGTGGTTGCCCGACTAGGGTTCGAACCTAGACTAAAAGAATCAAAATCTCTTGTGCTTCCATTACACTATCGGGCAGCTCAAATCCAACGTGCGAGCTCGCATCCTTTCGTCAAGGTCTGAAATACGACGGGATGAAGCCGAGCCGGTGCCCCGATCATACGGAATGATTGGAGAGGGGCGGGGCGCTCCCTTGGGCCTCCCTGTTTATTTTCACCCGGTTTTCATCCGATCGGGGATTGCTGTTTTGGCATGATGTGACGAGGCTGGCGGAGTGGCTGAGAACGATAGTCGGGCGGGGAGGGTGTCGAGATGAGCGGTGCCGAGGCAGCGGCGGCGCGCAACGCGTTCAGCTCGGTTCTCATTGTTGAGGACTATCCGCTGGTTCGCGAAGGGATCGTGGCGCTCCTCAACCAGGGGCGCGGGTATGTGGTTTGCGGCGAGGCCGACGATGCCGAGTCCGCCCTCCGGATGGTGGAGGAACATCGTCCGGATATTGTCTGCCTCGATCTCCGCCTGGGTGATGTCGACGGATTCGACCTGATTCGGCAGATGCGGGCGATTCACCCCTCCAGCCGCATTCTGGTCATTTCTATGTATGGCGAGGACATGTATGCAGAGCGTTCCTTGGCGGCGGGTGCGGTCGGCTACATCATGAAGTCGGAGCCGCCCGAGCGGATTCTCGAGGCCCTGGACGAAATCAGGAAGGGTCGTGTTTTTGTCAGTCGGCGGATTTCGTCGCAGGTCCTGAACCGGATCAAGAATCCGGGTCGCGATCCGGTTCGAGGAATCAAGGTCCTGACCGACCGGGAACTGCAGATTTTTCAGCTGATCGGATTGGGCTACCAGACGCGCCAGATCGCCCAGCGTCTGGGCATCGGGGTGAAGACGGTCGAAACCCACCGGGAAAACATCAAGACGAAGCTGGGTCTGGATCACGCGGTGGCCCTGGTTCGGGAAGCGACTGTCTGGGTGCGCCAGCGGCAATAATCGCTGCCCGGCCCGGAGGCTCTTTTGCCATTGCTGGCCGGATCCATTCCGGTTGGAATGCGGGACTTCCATTGGAAGAGATGCCCCCATGCTGACCACGCCGCTTGAGATCGAGACAGGCATCCTGGCGGGTATCCGTCAGGATTACCTGCTGTTTCTTGCAGTGATCGGGTCGGTGCATTTCGTGCTGATGGCGATCGGCACGACCTTCAGCAGTTGGGGGGAGAACACGGGGCGGCGCCTCTTCCTTGGTCTGGCGGTGGCCGGTTCCTGTCTCGCCCTGATGGTGTTTGTCCAGCTGACCGCCTTTGTCTGGATTCTCGATTCACCCGCACTTACCCTGGCCTGTGACCTGCTGCGCTTTCTTGCGGCAGCGGGTTTGCTCTGGTCGGGGTGCGCCCTTTCGCCCCGCTTCACCTGGGGCTGCGCGGCGGGGGCCCTTGCTGCGATCGGATTGCTGGCGGCGGGCCTGGCGGCGGTTTTCGGTCTGTATGGAGTGGCCCTGGCCACGGGTATCGGGATTTTTGGCGCATCTGTAGGGCTGGTCGTTCATATCCTCCGTTTTCAGACAGGGGGGAGACTCCCCGCCGGGACTGTCCTGCCCCTGTGCATCGCGACCGGTATGTTTGCTCTGGTCGGGTTTGATGTCCTCTTTCGAGAACAGACTTCATGGGCGGTCGTCAACCCCTGGCTGATCGTTCCGGCCATAGCCCCTTGGGCGGCCGGAATGGCTCTCTGGATATTCAATGACGGGGTTCGGCCGATTGCCCGCCTGCGTGAGATCCCGATTCCGCGCCGACTCTTTTCCCTCTGGTTTTTCTCGGCGGTCCAGGCGCTCATCCTGCTGTTTGGATGGGGGGCCACCGAGATCCTGAGCCGGCCGGCGCTCCGTCATTCGCTCCAGCATCTGGATCTTCATGTCCGGGCGTCGGCCTCCGCGATCAATCCGAACGTTCTCGGAGCCTTTCTTGAGCGCGGAGTGGGGCATGATCCGAGGACGGCTGAATCGCTTCAACGATCCCTGGATTCCATCCGTGATCAGAACGCTGGAGTGGAGGCGGCCTATCTCTGGCGGATGGAATCGAATGGCCGGGCGGTGGCCCGGAAATCGCAGGGGGAGGACCATGAATCTCTTGACCTCCCGAAAAGCCCGACGGCAACCGAACTGAAGGGGATACTCGATCAGGTCCCGTTTGTGGTCATGACCCGGATCGCGGGAGGCGGTGAGCGCTTTATCGCGAGCGCGCCGATCTTCTCGCAATTTCCGGACCGGGTGGTCGGATGGATCAGTCTGTTGGTGAATCCCGACGATTTCGTGAAGATGATTGCGGCCTCCCGGGCCGGATTGACGGCGGTCGTCGGATTGATCTCGCTGTTGGGTACGGGCGTCTTCGCGCTTTTCGTGCGCGGCCAGATCGAGAATGATCTGAGGATTGGAATCGAGAAGGCGGAAGTGGCCGACCGGGCCAAGTCCGAGTTTCTCGCCATCATGAGTCATGAGATCCGGACGCCGCTGCAGAGCGTCCTCGGCTATACCGACCTGGTCATCGATACGCCCCTCGATGATTCCCAAAGACACCAGATTCAGCTGATTCGAAGCCAGGGCCGCACCCTGATGCGAATCGTCCAGGATATCCTGGATTTCAGTGCGATGAGGCGGGGAAGTTTTTCCCTTCAGCTGAAAACGGTTCTGCTCAGGAAACTGGTCGAGGAGGTGGTGGGCACGGTCAGTCCCATGGCCGACCGCAAAGGCCTCCGGTTTGATTTCTCGATCGCGGATGATCTGCCTGCCCAGGTGCTGTCGGACGGTGTCCGCCTCAGGCAGGTTCTCTACAACATCATCAGCAACGCGATCAAATACACTCCACGTGGGCGGGTGACGTTCGATGTGCGTCCGGATCCCTTGGAGGCGGCATCGGCGGAGAGGTCCGAAGGTCGGGTTGTTGTCCTGTTTCGCGTGACGGATACGGGCCTCGGTATTCCGGACCACGTCAAGGGTCGTCTCTTTGAGGCGTTCTTTCGAGCGGGTTCCAATTTCGCCGAAGACGAAGGTGGAGCGGGCCTTGGCCTGGCGATTGTCCGGCGTTTGTGCGAATTGATGGAGGCATCGATTTCCGTCGAGAGCGAGGTCGGGAAAGGAACGACCGTCGAAATCCATGCGCCCTTTGAAGTGACCCTGGCGGATACGTCTGCCATGGAATCGATAATTCCGCCCCTGGATGGGGAAGAAGGGATGGCGCCGCCCGTTTTGGCCTGGGAACTGCCGATGTCCATCCTGTTGGTCGAGGACAACACCTTCATTCAGGGTCTTTTCGCGGAATACCTGAGGAAGATCGGTTACCAGGCCGATATTGCGGACAACGGTCGGGACGCGGTCGCCGCCTGCCTCCAGACCCAGTATGATCTGATCCTGATGGATCTGAAGCTGCCGGAGATGTCGGGGCCGGAGGCGGTCAGGGAAATCCGGCGGATTTCCGGGGACGGCGAGCATCCCTGGATTATCGGTTTGTCCGCGAGTACCCGGGACGAGGACATCAATGAAGCCATGAATGCCGGGATGAACGATTTTCTGGCCAAGCCGATTGATCTGCGAGGGCTGGTCGAGACGATCCTCTTCAGCCCCCTCGGCAGAGGAATCGCGGAAGAGCGGGATTTCCTATCCCGGAACCCGGTGCTGGATGAGTCGGTGGACGATTGGACGACGGTCGCGGGTGCGCCGAATCGTGAGCGTGCGTTTACCCTGTTTGTCCTGGAGACACCGGCTCTGCTGGAGGAAATGCGGCAAGCCCATGCGGCCGGTGACCTCGCCAAGGTTCGAAATCGTGCACACTACATCAAGAACAGCGGCCTCTACCTGAAGGAAAGGGTTCTGACGGACCTTTGTGAGGCCATCTGTGCGGATGCTGACAGTGACCGCAGCCGTGAGGTCGGCATTGGATTGGATGCGCTGGAAGAACTGGTGGTGGCCATGATCACGGCCGAAGCCATGGGTTAGGCGCCCGGGTGCCTCACCCGCAGGACGACCGGCCCAGACAAATCATCGACATCGGCAGGGGGTTCGGTCTATTCGTATCGGGGAGTGGAAGGGCGGGAGTTCTTCCCGGAATGAGAGTTGCAATGAGAGTTACCCGAATTCGCGAGTGGAAGCTTACAATCTAGACGATCTCAGTTGGGCTCTGCAGCAGGACTATATCCTCTTCCTGTCGGTGCTGGGCTGGATGCTTGGAGGACTCGTCGCCTGGGGCAATGCGACGTCGGATGATGCTTCTCCGGAGATGCCCTGGCGGCTCCTCGCCATCTTCTGCATGACGCGTGCTTTTGATGGCATATTGGGGATTGCTCTGCTTTTCGGGTCGAGTGGCTGGTTCGAACTGGCCAAACAATTCTTCCTCGTTCTGGGTTACACCACGCTCTTTGAGCTGGCCCGGACGATCTTCAACGCTGTCCATCATCGAAGGGTCCCGGTCTTCACCTCGGTCACCTTTGGGCTCGCGTTTCTGGCCGGAGTCTATGCCGCCGGCCAGGCTGCAGTGTTTGTTTTTGCCGGGTTTGGAACGGCGGCGGGAGTCTGGGCCGGGTTCAGTTTCTTCGGTCGCCGCCGCAGCAGTACGCGGGTGCTGGGTTGGACGGCGATTGTCCTCTTCCTCCTGGGTCCGTCCGAATTGCTGTCGGAGGCGGGTCTCCAGGTGTTTTTCCAGCTTCCGATCAACGACAGCCCGATCAGTTTCCTGGGTTTGCCGAGCGCGGTTCTGGGCAACCTCCTGGCGTGGATCATGGCTCTGGGACTGTGGATGGGAGTGGTTCTGGCACGGCGCTATGTGTCGAAACCCCTGACCGGATTCGCCCTGACCTCGGTCGCCCTCTGGCTCTTTCCGACGGCCCTGATCGTGATCCTGCTCGGCGGCTATTACCTCCTGAACTGGAATGCGGAGCGCGTTCAGCGGTCGGTGCAGACTTTTTATCTTTACCGGGTCCAGACCGCCGCTCTCTCCATCAATCCGGAGGACGTTTCCGAGCTGACGTTCACCGAATCCGATCGGGAATCCGATGTTTACCATCGGCTCCAGCGCCAGCTTGCCGCGATTCGCGATGTCAGTGAGGATGTCCGCTTCGTCTATCTCTGGACGGTCCGCGAGGGCATGCTGGTCTACCCGGTCGACAGTGGAGATGGTGGGGCCCGTCCGGAAAGCCGGTCGGCCTTTGTCCGGCGACGGGCGAGCGTCAACGACGAAGAAGCCTATCTCAGGGACTACTCTTATTTCATGGGTCCGTTCCAGGATCGGATCGGCACGCTGGTGGTCGCCAACGGCCCCATCCCGCATGTCGACGGTAGCGGAACCCTCTGCTGGCTGGGCATGGATATCAATGCCGACAACTGGTTCTCTTCCTATGCCAATGCCCGGGTTCAGACCATTGCGATTGTCGGACTCTTCTCGGCCCTGGTGGTCTTCTTCCTGGCCTACCAGATGTTGCGTGAGTCGGAGGGCGATCTGGTGGTGGCGAAGGAGCGGGCGGAAGCGGCGGACCGGGCCAAGAGCGAGTTTGTGGCGGTCATGAGTCATGAGATCCGCACACCGCTTCAGAGTGTTCTCGGGTATGCCGAATTGCTCGCGCGGAGCCAATTGACGCCCTCGGAGACCGGTTATCTCGACGCGATCCGTTCCCAGGGCCGGACGCTCCTGAGGATCGTCCAGGATATTCTCGATTTCAGTGCGCTGCGCAAAACCAGCTACACCCTGAAAAGTGAACCGGTCCACCTGCGCAAGATCATCGAACTGACCTTCAATACGGCCCGGCCGTTGGCCGACAAGAAGGGACTCGACTACCGTCTGGATATCCATCCATCGGTTCCGGCCGTGGTCGACGGAGACGGAGTAAGGCTGCAGCAAATCCTGCTCAATCTTCTCGGAAATGCGGTCAAGTTCACGCCTTCGGGCAGCATCACGCTCGACGTCACCCAGCTCACGGTCAACCGGACGGTGAAGCCCGCGATAGCGATGATCGAGATGAGGGTGACGGATACCGGGATCGGAATCCGTCGCGAGGACAAGCTCCGGATGTTTGAGCCCTTCACCCAGTTGGGATTGTCCCAGCACGTGCCGCGCGAAGGAGCCGGCCTTGGCCTGGCCATCGTCAAGCGGCTCTGTGAGCTGATGGGAGGATCGATTGATCTTGAGAGCGAGCCGGGCGCGGGGTCCCGTTTCCGGATCGTGATTCCGATGCCGGTCATTGCGGAGGAGGCCGACCCATCCGGGCGCGGTGGGTCGACCCTCCCCGTCGAAATGGACGAGGCGACCGTCAATCTCGCGGCCATGGTGCCCTTGCGGATCCTCGTGGCGGATGACAATCCTTTCATCCGCAACCTCCTGGTCGAATACCTGAAGCAACTGGGGTATTCGCCGCTTGCCCTGTCGACGGGCGGTGAAGCGGTGCGCAACTGGAAAGGACACGATCTCCTGATACTCGATCTGAGAATGCCGGAGATGGATGGCGTGGAGGCGACGGCGCGGATTCGTGCGGAGTCCGGTGATCGTGAACGGCCGTGGATAATCGGCGTTTCGGCCACGCTCCAGGAGCCGGAGATCGAGAAGGCGATGGAGGCGGGGATGAATGATTTCCTGGGCAAACCCTTCTTTGTCTCAAGCCTGCAGGAAGCGATCCAGGCAAGCCCGGTCTTCAATCCGGATGCCGGATCCAGTAGAAAATACGATCCGAATGATGCCGGTGACGAACCGGTTAAGCCCGGGGATCCGTTGGGAGATGAGGATGAGCCGCCGCCGGCATCCTCGTGGCAGCCGCCGGCAAACAACGGGGGCATCTACTCGTTCGGGGTCCTTGACCCGGCCTTGGTGCAACAGGCGGTAGACGAGATTCCGACTTTGTTTGACGAGATGAAGGAGGGCCTGGAGGCGAACGATCTGGAAAGGGTCCGGGATCGGGCCCATTACCTGAAGAACACCATCTTTGCCCTGAAGATGGACGAATTGTTCGAACCCTGTCGGCAGGTTCATGATCTGGCCGGTGCCGGCCGCGTGAACGAAGCGGGCAAGGCGCTCGGCCTGCTGCGGGCGACCTTCGAGGAATGGAAGACGAAGCAGGGATAGCCCGGATCAGAGCCGGAATCCCTCGATCAGGCCGGCCATCGATTCGGGGAAATTGCCCTTGATGTAGACGCCGTCGTCACGTGTATCCTGATTGGTGATACCACCGACTTCATGGATGCGCGAGATCACGTCGTACCGGTCGTGGGGAATGAGCAGTTCGTAGATGGAGGCTTTCTCGTTGAGCAGGTCGGCGATCCGGTTGATCAGGATGTCGAGACCTTTCCCGGTGACCGCGCTGACGCAGATGGCGTCCGGGTGGTGGGAGCGGATGGCGTCGAGGTCGGCCGGCTCGCAGAGGTCGATCTTGTTGAGCACGGTGATGGTGCGTTTCTGATCGGCATCGATCTCGGCCAGCACCCGCCGGGTGGTGGCGGCATGCTTGTCCATGTCGGGGCTGGTCACGTCCATGACGTGGATGAGGAAATCGGCAACCACGACTTCCTCAAGGGTGGCCTTGAACGCCTCGACCAGGCGGTGGGGCAGGCGTCGGATGAATCCTACCGTATCGGTCAGGAGGACGGACTGGCTGCCGGGCAGATCGAGCTGGCGGGTCGTCGGGTCAAGGGTGGCGAAGAGCTTGTTCTCCGCCTGGACACTGGCACCGGTCAGCGCGTTCAGCAGCGATGATTTCCCGGCATTGGTGTAGCCGACGATCGATCCGGTCGGCACCGGGATCCGGACCCGGCGTTTTCGCTGGGTCTGCCGATGCTGAACGACCTCCTTCAGTTCCTTGCGCAGATGGGTGATGCGGTTGTTGACCAGGCGTCGGTCGGACTCCAGCTGAGTTTCGCCCTGGCCGCGTGCTCCGGTGCCGCCGCCGCGTTGGCGGCTGAGGTGGGTCCAGGCACGGGTCAGGCGGGGCAGGGAATACTCCATCCGGGCAAGGGCCACCTGGAGGATGGCTTCCCGCGTATGGGCCCGGCTGGCGAAGATATCGAGGATGACCTCCTGGCGGTCGATCACGCACATCTTCGATTCAGCTTCCCAATTGCGTTGCTGGACCGGGCTGAGATCCTCGTCAAAAACCAGGACGTCGGCCTCGACCGCGCGGGCCTGTTCGAGGATGCTCTCGGCTTTGCCGCTTCCGACGTAGAGGGCGGGATTGGGGGAGCGCAGATTGACCAGCGTGTTGCCGACAACGGCGATATCGAGGTTTTCGACCAGGTCCCTTAGTTCATCGAGGAGATCGGCGGATTCCTTCACCGACATCTTCTGGTGGTGGATTCCCACCAGAAAGGCTCGAGTTGCTTTTTTTTGTATTTCCTGGGCGCTGATCATTCAGTGGTTCATTTCCCGACGCCACAATCTCAGGCCGGAGCCTATGCGAGTCAAGGGGCAGGGCGGGGGTTGAAGAAGAGGTCGGAAATCAGGTCAGGGCGGGACACCGGGATTTGGGGAGAGGACGGTGGACGGATTCTTCGAGGAAGAGGACAGGAAGAATAGAAGAAGGGAAGGTTGAGAAAGAGGGCGGTCTCCGGCGCGGATCGGAAGGCAGGGTCGGCGCTTGAGCGGTGCGAACTGCAGAAGAAGGCCCGCTCCGGTCAGGGAGCGGGCCTTTGAGAGAAACGACTTGGGAGACCTTACTTCGCCTTGGCCGCGAGGGCCGCCTGGGCGGCTGCGAGGCGCGCAACGGGCACCCGGAAGGGCGAACAGCTCACGTAATCGAGTCCGAGTCGATCGCAGAACTTGACGCTCGAGGGATCGCCTCCGTGCTCGCCGCAGATGCCGAGCTTGATATCCTTGCGGGTGGAACGACCGCCCTTGACGGCGAACTCCATGAGCCTGCCAACGCCGGATTGATCGATGCTTGCGAACGGGTTGCTCGCGACGATCTCCTTATCCTGATAGAAGGGCAGGAACGAGCCCGAGTCGTCCCGGCTCATGCCGAGGGTCGTCTGGGTCAGGTCGTTGGTGCCGAAGCTGAAGAACTGGGCATCCTTGGCAATCTCATCGGCCACGAGGGTGGCCCGGGGAATCTCGATCATCGTTCCGACGAGATAGGTCAACTTGACCTTTTTCTCCTTGGAGACCTCGGCGGCGACCCGGTGGACCACTTCAAGCTGGGCCTGGAGTTCCTTGGGAAAACCGACCAGCGGAATCATGATCTCGGGCTTAACCTTGATCTTCTTCTTCATGACGATGGCCGCGGCCTCGAAGACGGCGCGGGCCTGCATCTCCGAGATTTCCGGATAGACGATGCCGAGACGGCAGCCCCGATGGCCGAGCATGGGGTTGAACTCGTGGAGTTCCGCCACGCGCTTGGAGATGGTCTCTGAGGAGACTCCAAGTTTGTTGGCGAGTCCGTTGATCAACCCACCTTCGTGCGGGAGGAATTCGTGGAGTGGGGGATCGAGGAAACGGATGGTGGCCGGAAGGCCCTTGAGCTCCTTGAACATGCCGACGAAATCTTCGCGCTGGTAGGGCAGGAGCTTGGCCAGGGCGGCTTTGCGGGCATCGGTGGTTTCCGCCAGGATCATTTCGCGCATCGCGTCGATCCGGTCCCCTTCGAAGAACATGTGCTCGGTCCGGCAGAGGCCGACGCCCTTGGCGCCAAAGGCGACCGCGTTGGCAACCTGCTCCGGGGAGTCGGCGTTGGCGCGGACACTCATGCGGGTGGCCTTTTCGCACCACTTCATGAGGGAAGCGAAGTCCTGATAGCTGCGGCTCCTGGCGGGCTTGAGCGACTTGTTGATCAGGACCTGGACGATCTCCGATGGGGCGGTGGCGAGCTCCCCGGCGTAGACGGATCCGGATGTTCCATCAATCGAGATGAAATCCCCCTGCTTGAAGGTTTGGTCGCCGACGGTGAGTGTCTTGGTCGCGTAATTGATCTGGAGATCAGCCGCGCCGCAGACGCAAACCTTGCCCATCTGGCGGGCGACGAGGGCGGCGTGGGAGGAGACACCGCCGCGGGCGGTCAGGATGCCTTCGGCCGCGATCATGCCGCGGAGATCCTCGGGTGAGGTTTCCACGCGCACGAGGAGCACCTTTTCGTTCTTTTCTGCGGCGAGGACAGCCCGTTCCGCAGTGAAGTAGATACGGCCGGTGGCGGCGCCCGGTCCGGCCGGCAGTCCCTTGGCGATCAGCTTGGCGTTCTTGATGGCCTTGGCATCGAAGACCGGGGCGAGAACCTGGTCGAGCTGATCGGCCGGAACCCGCTTGACGGCCTGTTCCCAGGTGATGAGGCGCTCCTTGGCCATTTCGACAGCGAAGCGGACGGCGGCGAGGCCGGTGCGCTTGCCATTGCGGGTCTGGAGCATGTAGAGGACACCTTCCTCGATGGTGAACTCGAAGTCCTGGACATCCTTGAAGTGACCTTCGAGCTTCCTGCGGACCGCCTCGAGTTCCTTGAAGGGTCCGGGCATGAGCTTCTTGAGCTCGGCCACGGGCTGGGGGGTGCGGACACCGGCGACGACATCCTCGCCCTGGGCATTGATCAGGAATTCACCATAGAAGACCTTCTCGCCGGTTGCGGGATCGCGGGTGAAGGCGACGCCGGAGCCGGAATTGGATCCGGTATTGCCGAAGACCATGGTCTGGACGTTGACGGCGGTGCCCCACTCGTGGGGGATGCCGTACTTGCGCCGGTAGACGATGGCGCGGTCATTCATCCAGGACCCGAAAACGGCGGATACGGCGCCATCCAGCTGCTTCCAGGGATCGGTCGGGAATTCCTTGCCGGTGCGCGACTTGACGAGGTCCTTGAAGCGGGCGACCAGGCCCTTGACCTGCTCGCCGTCGAGATCGTTGTCCTCAACGTGTTCGCGACCCGGGAAGAGCTCCGCTTTGTAGGCCTCGATGACCGCTTCGAACGGTTCGTGATCCTCGTTCGGGCGTTTCTGGACGCCCATGACGACGTCGCCGTACATCTGGATGAAACGGCGGTAGCAGTCCCAGGCAAAACGCTCGTTCTGGGACTGAGCGGCGAGGGCCAGGACGGTTTCGTCGTTGAGGCCGAGATTGAGAATCGTGTCCATCATGCCCGGCATGGAGTCGCGGGCCCCGGAGCGGACGGCCACCAGGAGAGGCTTCTTCAGGTCGCCGAATTTCCGCCCGGACTGCTTCTCCATCGACTGGATGCCGGCCACGATCTGGCTCTGAAGGACAGCGGGGTAGGTCCGCTTATTTTCGTAATAGTAGGTGCAGACTTCAGTCGTAATGGTGAAGCCGGCCGGAACGGGAAGCCCGATCCGGGTCATCTCCGCGAGGTTGGCTCCCTTGCCGCCGAGGAGCGGTTTCATGGTGCCATTTCCGTCGGTCTTCTTGCCGAAGAGGTAGACGTATTTATGGGCTTTGGCCGTCTTGCCGGCGGCTTTGCGGGCCGGCTTGCGGGCGGTCTTGGTGCGTGCTTTCGATGGCATCCGTGGGTCCTTTTTTGGTTTGGTCTGACTCTGTATTTGGAAACTCCCGTTGATCGACGGAAAAAGGGAGGGTTTTGTAGCAAGGGCCCCTTGGGTGTCAATGGATTATAACCCCAGGGTCCATTCCGGCCTCCTGGACCCGGTCTGGGCAGGTCGGAGGGATCGAGTTGCCGGCCTCAGAAGATCCGTCCAATCTTGAGGGTCAGGATCCGGTTGCGGCCGCCGCGCTCCTCGATTCTGACGACGCCATCTTCGAAGACGAGAATTCCGGTTCCGGCATAGTCGGCCGGAATCTCCAGAAGGAACCCGGCATACCTGAAAGCCTGGCTTTCGTCTGCATCGATGTAGCGGATGAGCCGGCGGTCAAAGATCCTTCCCTTCTCCACCAGGGCCGGTTCCGGCTGGTGCAGGCCGGTGGTCCCGAATTCGAGGCCGCGGTAGAGGATCTTCCCGTTCTCAAGGTGGGCCCAGTGGCTCACCCAGGGGTAGTCCTTGGTCGACCAGAGATAACCGAGGAGCAGACCTTTGTCCGGATTGGCCGCCGTGATCCAGCCGACCGGCTCTTCGATGATGTAGGAAACCACCCAAGGCACGGCGCTGGGGTCCAGATGGCGCATGTCCACCTCAGTGCCGGAGGGACTCAAGGCCGCCGGCCAGCGGACTTCGGGGTCCTCGGGATTGGGCAGGGGCGTCGCTTGCATGAACCCCCGGGTGCCATTGCAGTCGACGATGGTCGAAGGGCCGAGGAATGGTGCCGCGATACTCGGATGCTGGACGCAGTTGTAAACCCGACCCAGTGGCCGGGTGTTGATGATGGTCTCCGTGACCACGAAGCAGGACTGATCACCAATCAGCGCGACATCGCGATCGACCCGCAGACCCGCCATCGGGAGAGTCGCGGACAATCGGGCTGTCGTGCGATCGGCTTCTCCAGCCGGTGGCGGGTCAACGTGCCACCAGACGACTGAAGCCTCTCCGTGTGGGCCCATCCCGTGGGCTTCCTCGGCAGGGGTGGCGGGTCCCCATCGGTCAAGGCAGAGGAAGTGACCCATCCCCCGCGGATCGGGTGTCGGCGGCAGTTCCGGGGTCGGACCGAGGCTCCAGGAATCCCAGTTCAGCGGGTTGAGGTCGCTGTCCGTCAGGGTGAAGGAGGCGATCGATCCGCCGCCCAGATCCGTCACCAGGCGGGCCCGGGCGTTTTCCAGAATCAAGGAAGGTCGCGGATCGGAAGCGTTCATGTTCGTCGGGATGGAAGCGGCGGTCAGGGCGAGGAGAAAGGGGACGCTGCGCATGAGTAAGTGAGGTTCGGGGTGACTGGATTGTGAGATCAGGACAGGCCGGCAGGCAATCCCGATTCCCGCTTCGATAATGGCCGAGGCAGGTCTTGTAGAGGCGTGGCTCCGTCTTCGCCTGGCCAGGCTCAGGCACGCAAGTGACGCGCTCGGGTGAGCGTCCGCTTTCCCGGTTTATGGCATGGAAAATCGAGACTGGCCGTTCCTCTCGTATGCGTAAATTCTCATGCCCGAAATGCGTCGTCCCAATCTCATCTTCATCCTGACTGACCAGCAACGCTGGGACACGATCGGTGGGTGGGGATATTCCCATATGTTCACGCCCGCGGTCGATTCGCTGGTTGAGGGTGGACTGTCCTTCACCAATGCGCATTGCCCGGGAGCGACCTGTGTGGCTTCTCGTGCGGCGATCTTCACCGGCATGTATGCCCACAATACGGGCGCTTACGCTTTCAAGAATTGGGGGCACCAGCCGAACTGGGTCGAGGATCTCGCTCGCGTCGGCTACCATTGCGCCAACATCGGCAAGATGCACTTCATCCCGCGCGACGTGCCGGGCGGCTTTCATGAACGGGTCGTCGTGGAGAATCCGACCAATCGCGCGGCCGAAAACGGTCAGCCCGATGATGATTGGGGAAAGTTTCTCGCCGCGAACGGACTGAAGCGCCCCAACGGACGCCACCGAACCGATCCGCAGTGGAAGGCGAAATTCCAAGGGGTGCCCTGGGAGTGGGATGAGCGTTTTCACAGCGACGCCTTTGTCGGCGACTCGGCGGCGAATTGGATCCGGAGACGGCCGGTTTCGGATCAGCCCTTTTTCCTCGAGGTCGGCTTTCCCGGTCCCCACGAGCCCTGGGATCCACCGCAGTCCTGGGTTGACCGGTACGCGGACTGTGTCCTGCCGGTTCCGGTCGATTTTCCGTGCACCCTGGAGGGTCGCCCCCCTCATCATAGGGCGACCAGGGAACACCATGCCAAGACCGACCACGAATCCCGTATTGCCATGCCGGAGGCTGAACTGGAGGACGTGATGCGGATGCGGCGGCACTATTATGCCAAGATCTCCTTTGTTGACCACCAGGTGGGCAAGGTTTTGTCGGCCCTCGAGCAAGCTGGTCATCTGGAAAACTCAATCGTTGTCTTTGCCTCGGATCATGGGGAGATGCTTGGTGATCATGGCTCGGCCTACAAGTGGCTGATGTTCGAGTCGGTGACCCGGGTGCCTTTGGTGGTCAGGGATTTTCGAATGCCGACTGCCGGGATCCGCACCGATGATCTGGTTTCGCTGATCGATCTTGGGCCGACATTCCTCGACCTGGCCGGGATTCCCGTGCCGACGCGATTGGAGGGGCGCTCGCTGCGACCCTACCTTACGGGGGAAGGTATCGAACCCAGGGAGGCTGTCTTCTGCGAGGACAACTACCTCGTCATGATGCGCAAGTCGGTTGACAAGATCGTTCATACGATCGGCGCATCCTACGGTGAGTATTACCGGCTGGACGAGGATCCCGGGGAATGCTGCAACCTCTGGGATAATCCGGAATGGGTCGAACGGCGAAAGGCCCTCCAGATCGAGCTGTTGGATTGGCTGGCTTCCAGCGCCTACCACAACGGAGGTTTCAAGACAGGTGAATCCGTCCAGGGAGGTGGCGATTACCCCATCCGCTGGCATGCCGACGGCGACGCCCGACTCCACGGAGCGAATTTCCGCCCGAAGGGGCATCGCTTTCACTGACAGGGTTGGGACACGACTTGGCCGCGTCTTCCTGGCATGGCTCCATTCCCCTGAAGGGACCCTCTTTTTGAAGAGGGCGCGCGCAAGACGCATCGCCACAGTTTCAAGCTCCTGAGGAAAATTCTCTGGATTCGCTGATCCGAATCTCGGTCCAGCCTCGCATGGGTGGATGATGAAAATGCATTTGCCGGTTCACAGGTGGCTTTCAACGGCCTTGGTCGCCGTAATCCTCAGCGGTTCGATGACGGGCTGTTCGGTCAAGAAGATGTCGGTCAACATGATCGGCAATGCCCTGGCGGGAGGGGGGACGACTTTTGCCTCCGACAATGACCCGGAATTGATCAAGGCGGCCGTGCCTTTCAGTCTGAAACTGATGGAGAGCCTTCTGGCCGAGAGTCCGGAACACGAGGGCCTGCTCTTTGCCACGGCCAGTGGCTTCACCCAATACAGCTACGCGTTCGTGCAGCAGGATGCGGACGAGCTTGAGGACGTTGACCTGGCGGCCGCCCTCGAGCTTCGGGCCCGGGCCCGGCGCCTTTACATCCGGGGTCGGGATTATGGATTGCGTGGTCTGGAGGCACGACACCGGGGTTTTGCCGCAGCACTCGCCACGGATCCGGAGGGAACGGTCCGGCTCGCCGAGGTGGATGATGTGCCGCTGCTCTACTGGTCGGCCGTTTCCTGGGCCGCCGCCATTTCGGTCTCCAAGGATGATCCGGATCTGATCGCGGATCTGCCCCAGGTCGAGGCGCTGATCGACCGCGCCATGGTCCTGGACGAAGCGTTCGATTTCGGAGCGATCCACTCCTTTCTGATCACTTATGAAATGAGCCGGCCGGACGGGCAGGGCGACCCGACAAGACGGTCTCGTGCGCAGTTTGCCCGTGCGGTTGAACTCTCGGGCGGAGGGCTGGCCGGACCCTATGTGTCCCTGGCGGAGGCGGTCACGGTCCAGGAACAGGATCGGGAGGAATTCGAATCCCTCCTGGCCCATGCCCTGTCGATCGACCCGGATGCGCGGCCGGAGTGGCGCCTGGTCAATCTGATCATGCAGAGACGCGCGCGCTGGCTGCTGTCCCGGAGCGACTCACTCTTTCTGTAGGCATAACCAGGATACAAAACACAAGGGAACGATGAAAGACAAACGACTGTTTCTAACGGGGTTGGTGCGCTTTGGCCTTTTGTCGGCCGGTGTCCTTGCCTCCGCCCTGATCCTCTCGGCGGCCGACCGGCAAAAAGTCAATCTCGGGACCCTGGCTCCGCGGGGTTCCATCTATCATCAGGCGCTTCAATCGATGGGCGAGCAATGGCGCGAGGCCCCCGGTGTGGAGGTGCTGTTGAACATCCACACGGATGGGAGGCTGGGCGGGGAGGCCGACATGGTGCGTCTGATGCGCAACGGCACCCTGCAGGCGGGACTCTTCACCGCGGTGGGTCTGTCCGAGATCGAGCCGGGAGTAGCCGGACTCCAGAGCTTTCCGATGGCCTTCCGCGATCTCGCCGAAGTGGATTACATCAACGAGAAGCTGGGCCCGATGCTGGAGGAGCGTCTCGCGGCCAGGGGTTTCGTGGTGCTTTTCTGGCTGGACGCGGGCTGGGTGCGTTACTTTTCGACCGTGCCGCTGGCCGGCCCGGAAGACATGAAGCGGATGAAGACGTTTGTCTGGGCGGGAAACCCCGACCAGGTCGACATGATGAGGAAGGCCGGCTACAAGCCGGTCGCCCTGGAGACGGCCGATATCGGCAGCGCTTTGCGCACCGGTCTGATCGAGGTGGTGCCCTCGCCGCCGATTTTCGCCCTTGCGACCCAGATCTATCGCCCGGCGCCGCACATGCTGGAGTTGAATTGGGCGCCGCTGGTCGGTGCGGCCATTGTCCGCAAGGATGTCTGGGACGGCCTCGCGCCCGAGGCACGGGACTATCTCCGGAGCGTGGCCAAGGAATCCGGTTTGAAGATCAAAGCCCGGAGCCGTCAGGAGAGCAGTGAAGCAGTCGCGGCGATGCAGGAACGGGGTTTGGTGGTCCATGCGGTGTCGCCGGAAATGGAGACGCAGTGGCGGGCGGCGGCCGAGGTCCTGTATCCCGAGATCCGGGGAACCCTCGTCCCTGCAGATATTTTCGATGAGGTCCTTCGGCTCCTGAAGGACTACCGGGAGGGTTCTGCGATCCGATGAGCTCGCTGGTGCTGACGTCGGGGAGTAGCGGAGCCGCCGGCCGCGAGTGGATCGGGTGGCGTCGGTTTCTGACTTTCGGCGAGAACCTTGCCCTGGTGGCCGTCTTGCTGGCGCTGGTGGTCCTCCCTTTGCTGGAAATGGTGCTTCGCCGGTTTGATTCCGGCGTTTCCGGCTCGATCTCGTTTGTGCAGAAATTCGCTCTGGTCGTGGGGATGATCGGCGGAGCGATCGCCGCGAGAGAAAACCGGCTGCTTTCGCTGTCCACCTTCACCACCTTCCTGAAAGGCAGGGCGCAGTCCGTTGCCCGTTTCTTCAGCTACTCGTTTTCGGCGGTTCTCTGCGCTTTTCTGGGATTCGGGAGCCTCCAGTTTGTCTTGAGCGAGCGATTGGCCGGTGGAGTCATCGCCTACGGCATCCCGATCTGGATCTTTCAACTGATCATGCCGGTGGGGTTTGCGGCGATCGCCGGCAGCCTGATCTGGCACTCGGCGCAAAGCTGGAAGGGGCGAAGTGTCGGGCTGTTGTCTGCCCTGGCCGTGGTCGTGTCGGTCATGGTGCTGCCACTTGAGCCGGCCCGGATGGTCTTGCCCGCCCTGATCGGGTTGTTGGTGGCGACGTTCCTGGGGGCGCCCATTTTCGCTGTTCTGGGAGGAGTTGCCCTGATTCTTCTCTGGGGTGCCGAATTGCCGATCTCGTCGATCGCGATCAAGCACCACTCCCTGGTTGATCAACCCCTGCTCCCGACTCTTCCTCTTTTTACTCTGGCAGGCTACTTCTTGGCGGAAGGCGGTGCCTCCCGTCGGCTGGTGGCGGTCTTTCAGGGTTGGTTCGGACACCTGCGCGGCGGCCCGGTTGTCGCATCGGTTCTGGTCTGCGCATTCTTTACCTCGTTCACCGGTGCTTCGGGGGTGACGATCCTTGCTCTGGGCGGGCTCCTCCTGCCGGTGCTCATGCGGTCGGGCCTGACGGAGCGGCGAGCGTTGGGGATTCTGACCGGCTCCGGTTCGCTCGGCATGCTCTTTCCCCCCTGCGTGCCTCTGATCGTCTACGCGATGGTGGCGGGAATCATCTCGGCAAATCTCGGGGTGCCTGTCGACATCAGCATCGAGAAGATGTTTCTCGGTGGGATCGGGCCGGGAGTGTTGATGGTCGTTCTGGCAGCCGGATTGGGTTGTCTTCAGTCGCCTGCGATCAAGGTTGAGCGACCGAAGTTCGATCTGAGATCGGCCTGGGCGGCGCTGTGGGAAGCCAAGTGGGAATTGATGCTGCCGGTCGTCGCGCTCGTGCCCTTCTTCACGGGGCTGGCCGTCCCGATCGAGGCGGCGGCGCTCACCGCCTTCTATGCCCTGTTCATCGAGACGTTCGTCTATCGCGACCTCCGTGTGTTCCGCGATCTTCCCCGGGTCATGACGGAATGTGGACTCCTGATCGGAGGCGTCCTGCTCATCCTCGGTGTGGCCATGGGGCTGAGTTATTACCTGACCTTTGAGATGATCCCGGATCAGGCGGTCGACTGGGTACAGGCCAACATACACTCGAAGCTGGTCTTCCTGCTGGTCCTGAATGTCTTCCTTCTCCTCGTCGGCTGTCTCATGGATGTCTTTTCTGCGATCGTCGTGGTGGTGCCGCTCATTCTGCCGATGGGCCTGGCCTTTGGAATCGATCCGGTTCACCTCGGCATCATCTTTCTGGCGAACCTCGAGCTTGGCTACCTGACCCCGCCGGTGGGCATGAACCTCTTCCTTTCATCCTACCGTTTTGACAAGCCGGTGCTTCAGGTTGCCCGGTCCGTCATCCCGATCCTGCTTGTCCTCCTGGCCGGGGTCCTCGTGATCACCTATTTTCCGGCGCTCACCACTTTCCTGCCGGGGCTGCTGGACTGATTTCCGACGGTCCGTTGAGTGGACGGGGAAATCGTTGACCTCACGCCGGTCATCGCGGATGAAGGGAAACATGTCGTCCTGCCCCCACGATCCTTTTGAAAGGGCCCGTATGGAGAAGGGCGTGCTCGCCGCTGATCTGGACGGTGACACCATCCCGATGATCCTCAGGCACAAGGACGTCCGCGAGGCTTCCCGAAACTGGAAAGTCTTCAGCTCGGATGCGCCTTTCCGCGTGCCCATCCCCTCGGAGGAAAAGAACCGCAGTGTCCGGCAGTTGCCGATTGAGACCGATCCTCCGGAACACACGGAGTGGCGCGCAATCGTCGAACCGTTTTTCCGCCGACCCAAGGATCCGGACTTCATTGAAAAGATGAGTCACCTGATCGGTCGGCTTGTGCAGGAAACCTGCAGACGAGACCGCATCGAGGTGGTTCGCGATTTTGCATTGCCGCTCCAATCGCGCGCCCTGACTCATCTTCTAAATGTGCCCGAATCGGAGGCCGAGATCTGGATTGGCTGGGCTGTGCACGTTTTCCGTGACGGTGAAGACGGTGAACCGAGAGGGATGGAACTGGAGGACTATATCCACGCGCAAATCGACCGGGCGGCGGCCCATCCCGGCGACGATTTCTTCAGTGCATTGACCCGTGCCGAATATCGCGGGCGCCGCTTGAGCCGGGACGAAATGGTCGGGTTTGCCAATCTCACGTTTGCCGGCGGCCGCGATACCATCATCAATACGGTCGCCTGGATTGTTGCCTACGTGGCGGAGCATCCGGAGGCGCTGGCTGCTTTGCGGGACGATCCCAGGTTGATTGTGTCGGCCTCGGAGGAGTTTGTGCGCGTCATTTCCCCCCTCACGCATATCGGCCGGGTTTGCCCGGTTGATACGGAGGTGCACGGTTTGAAAGTGAAGGCGGGAGAGCGCGTCTCGCTCTGCTGGGCGTCGGCCAACTTTGACGAATCCGTTTTTGACGCTCCCCAAGAGATACGCCTCGACCGCCGGCCCAATGCGCACATGGCATATGGCAGCGGGCCGCATCTTTGCCTCGGGGCATTCCACGCCCGTCTGATCATCCGCACGCTATTGCAGACGCTCTGCGACCGGGTCGGCTCGGTGACGATCCTGGATTTCGAGGAACGCGCGCCGAGCGAGGCGGACTTTCAGCGCAGTGTCGGTTATGAGTCACTGACCGTCCGGATGACCGGGCGCTAGATCCACCTTTCCACCGCCGGGATCCGCACCCATTCCGAACGGGATTGTCCTGCGACGCGGGAACGGATTTCCTCTTGTTCCATGAGCAAGGTGTGCCGTTGTGTCCTGAACTCGTTTTTTTCAGTGTGTTTTGGGGGCGCTTTGGCCGCCGCGGATTATCGCGTGGCCGGTGACCTCGACTCCCCACAAGTGTTGTTTGGACTTGAGCGCCTCGAGCGGGCGGTCAAAGCACGGGGTGACCGGGTGATTCCCGGTTCCGGCAGCGGCGGCCCCGTCAACCTCAGGATTTCCATCGAACCGGGCGGTCCGCAAGATGATCCCGAGAGCTATCGGATTGAGGGTCCGACCGACGGCGGGGCGCTCACGATTCATGCGGTCGATTCGCGCGGCGCGATGTATGGCCTGCTCGATCTATCGGAGCAGCTCCGCTCGGGGGTTCATCCTGACGAGATCGTGCCGGTCTCGAAGACCCCTGCCACCTCTTTCCGCGCGATCAAGTTCAACCTGCCCTATATGTCTTATCGTCGGGGTGAGGCACTTGAGGTGCACTGGGACACGTGCCGCGACCTGGGCTTCTGGGAGTCGTTTCTCGACATGATGGCGGAGAACCGCTTCAACGTCCTTACCCTCTGGAGCCTGCATCCCTTTCACTACATGATCCGGCCGGAGAGCTTCCCGGAGGCCTGTCCGTTCAGCGACGAGGAATTGGCCGAATGGAAGGCGATGTGGACCGGCCTCTTCCGGATGGCGAAGGAACGGGGAATCGAGACCTATCTGGTCAATTGGAACATCTTCGTCTCCCCGGAGTTCTCGAGGGCGCATTGGGCCGCCGACTACAGTCAGGAGTGGCAGATTTTCGGGGCAGGGGAGACGAGCGACCTGATCGAACGCTATACCCGGGAGGTTGTCACCCAGGTCATCGATGAGTATCCCGACCTGACCGGTCTCGGAATCACCCTGGGCGAGCGGATGGGCGGGATGGACGCCGATCAACGCCGGACCTGGCTCGAGCGCACCTTTTTTGCGGGGATGAAGGAGGCCGGCCGAAAGATCAAATTCCTCTACCGGGCCCCCCTGTCGGCCAACAGTGGTTCGGGCGGTTCGACCAGCAGGGAGAACGACCTGAAAACCCGTCGCCAGATTGACGGGATGGATTTCGTCGAGCCCCCGGTGTATGTTTCATTCAAATACAACTGGTCGCATGGGCACTCTTCGCCCAAGCTCTATATCGTCCACGGCGGAGAACTCTCCGATGCCTACTGGAACCCGGTTCCGGAGAATCACCGGGTGGTCTGGACGATCCGGAACGAGGATTTTCACTTTCTGCGCTGGGGCCAGCCGGACTTCATCCGGCGACACATCAAGGAGGCCAATATCAGGGAGTATGTCTCCGGCTACATGATCGGCTCCGAGATGTACATCCCGGCCTTTGACTACATCACGGCGCCCGGTCCCCACAAGACGTGGCGCTACGCGTTTGAGCGCCAATGGCTCTTCTACTCGACCTGGGGGCGCCTTCTTTTTGACCCCGCCACGCCGGATGCTTTCTTTGAGATGGAGTTGGAGGAGCGGTTCGGTCCGGGTGTCGGGCCGGATCTCCTGAGGGCGTGGAAGATGGCCAGTGATGCCCCCCTGCACTTCGCGTGTCAGTACGAGGGACACAACGACCACTCGCTTTATGCCGAGGGGTTCTGCACCTGGCAGGAGCATGTCGATTTCATATCGGTCGACCGTCTGATCGAACGTAAAGCGCTCGATGAACGCTACATGAATGTCCGGGAGTTTGTCCGGGGAGGTGAACCGATCATTCCCGGGATGCTCCCGCCGCCGGTCCTCGCCGATGTGCTCGACGGTAATTCCCGGGATGCAATGGCCATCGTGGGGCGTCTTCGAAGTGCCGGTCCAATCTCACCGGTTCTCGCTGCCGAGTTGGCCGATATCGAGGCCTGGGCGGACTATTCGGCCTATTTTGCCGCCAAACTCCGGGGTGCGGTCGCCCTCGAGCGTTATCGGCAGAAAGGCGGAGAGGCCGACCGGGTCGAGGCGGTGAATCATCTGGAATCGGCGGCTTTGCATTGGGCTGCGCTGAGCGACGCCGCCAGTCGCTACAATCACCGGGAGCTTGCCTTCCGGACCTATGACCGTGTCCGCTTTTCCTGGGCCGGACTGCAGGATGCGGTCAACGCCGATATCGAGATCGCCCGCCGGGCGGCTCCCGGTGTCTCGCCGGCGTCGGATCAATAAAGCGAAAACTGTCTGCGGGAAGTCCGGTCGCCCCGGTCGCTTTCGGCGGTCCGAACCTGCCGGAGCTCATCCACCCCGGTCTTCGCGCGGTGGCGAAGCAACCTGCACGGTATCGGCCTCACGGTGACGCAGCGACAGGTAGAGGATCCCGGTAATGAAGGCGAGAGCTGCCAGAAACATCAACGAGGCGTTCCAACTGAAGGTCTCAGCGAGCAGCGGCATGATCAGGTTGGCGCACATTTCACCGACGATGTATCCGAAGAGGCCGACAAAGCCGACCGCCACCCCCGCGGTTTTCAGGGAGACAAAGTTCAGGGTCAGGATGTTGACGATGAGCTGGGGGCCGTAGATCAAGGTCCCCATCAATCCCGTACAGATGAGCAGCAACGGGTAGCTCTTGTTGCCCATATAGAACAGAACCAGCCCGGCGAGGAGAGCCAATCCCGCGAACCCGACCACGGACTGCCGGTTCGGCAGGGCGACCGACAGCCACGCAAAGAAGAACGAGCCGGGGATGGCAATCCATTCGAGACTGCTGAAAGCCATGGAATACTGTGCCTGGCTGAATCCCATCTCGGTGCCGAGAAAGGCGGGCATCCAGTTCAGGATGCCGAAGCGCAGGAAGTAGAGCAACGCGTTGATGCAGGCGACGGTCAGGACGACGCGATTGGTGAAGACATCCTTTCTGATGATCGCCCAATAGGAGGTGGTCGCCTCGTGATGGATCTGGGGCGTACCGGCCTCGCCGTAGATATCGTCGAGGGTCGGCAGGCCTTCCTTGTCCGGGCGGTCCCCGCCGATTTTCCAGAAGAGAAAACTGATCGCCAGGACGACAGCGCCGGGGACCCAGAAGGCGACGGCGAGGTTCCCGGGTCCGGTCCATGCCAGCAGGCCGGTGATGATGAGCGGCAGTCCCGCGCCCCCGAGATTCTGGGAGGTATTCCAGATCGCGATGCCGGAGCCGCGCGTCTTGTTGGGGTACCAGTTGGCGATCATAGTCATCGACGCCGGAGCGAGGGCCCCTTGAACCATGCCCAGCAGGAGCATCGCGACGAAGAGCAATGGAAGGCTGCGGATGAATCCGATCCCGATGCAGATTCCGGCACTGACTCCAAGCGCGAGGGAGAAGGTCTTCCGCAAGCTGGTGCGATCAACCACCATGCCCATGAAGAACCTGCCAAACCCGTAGGTAATGGTGAAGGCGGTCAGGATCAGGCCTACCTGGGTGAGACTCCATCCGTTGGCCAGGCGCATCTCCTCGCTGGTCAGTTTGAAGTTGTTGCGCACGAGATAGGCGCAGACGTACCCGACGTAGGCCACGAGGAAGACGATCTTCCGCCGCGCGAGGTAGCGGGCGAAGGTTTCGGGGCGCTCGCTGCGAAAGGCCTCGGATGCATCCGGGCCTTCGGCGGCGTGGTCGGATCGATCAGGCTTCATTCAGACAAGCGGGAGAGAGGGTCACGAAGGACGGGGGCGGGTGGAGGGTGGGGTTGGATCCCGATACCTCAACATGAAACACCGCAATGGTATCCCGCAATCACCAAGATCGCGGTCGGATCAGGTCCCGGATCCGCGAAGGGCGGGCGATTCACCCCCATCTCACAGATTGACTCGGCTGCCCGGAATGGGCCTAGTGTTTGAACATGCAGCCGTTCCACTATCACGCCCCGGGAACGATGGTTGAGGCAGTTTCCCTGTTGGCCTCGGCACCTGAGGATTCCAAGGTCATTGCGGGAGGTTCGGATTTGCTGGTCCAGATGCGCCGCGGGAGTCTCCACCGGTCCCATGTCGTCGATGTGAAGCGGATTCCTGAGTTGAGTGAACGCACCTTCGACCCCGGGGCCGGGCTGCGGTTCGGGGCCGCCGTTTCGTGTGCCGTGCTTTGTGAAGATGAACAGCTCAGACGCCATTATCCGGGGTTGATTGATGCCTTTTCCCTCATTGGCGGGGTGGCCACCCAGGGGCGGGCCACGATCGGCGGCAACGTCGGCAACGCCGCGCCGAGTGCGGATTCCATTCCTGCCCTGATCGTGCATCGGGCGACCGTGCATGTCGTCGGCTCAAAGGGATCGCGGACGATTCCCCTCGATCAGTTCTGCAAGGGGCCTGGCACCCATGTTCTCGCCTCCGATGAGATATTGGTATCGTTCCACGTGCCGGCGCCGGCTCCATCCTCGGCAGGCGCCTACCTCCGCTTCATTCCGAGGGGAGAAATGGACATCGCGGTGGCCGGAGTTGCGGTCTGGCTTCGGCTGGATGGCGATCAGATCGCTGAGGCGCTCATGGCTCTTGCCTCGGTCGCCCCCATTCCCTTGCCGGTGCCGGCGGTCTCCGAGTTTCTTGTCGGGAAGAAACCGACGCAGGACCTTCTTGCTGAAGCTGCGGTCATCGCGTCCAATGCTGCCCGACCGATCACCGACCATCGGGGAAGCTCTGAGCAGAGACGTCACCTGGTCAAGGTGCTGGCAACACGTTCGATGGAGACGGCGCTCAGACGAATCAGCGGAGGAGGGCGATCATCATGAACATCGCATCCCTGCCCGTCCGCTGCACTCTTAACGGTGATGCCACCGAGTTCCTATGTCGACCGCACCAGAGCCTGTTGGAGGTTCTGCGGGACGTACTCGGTCACACCGGCTCAAAGAACGGATGCAGTGATGGCAACTGCGGCGCGTGTTCGATCCTCCTTGAGGGCCGCCTCGTCAACTCCTGCCTTGTCCTGGCCGCGGAAGTCGAAGGAAAGACCATTGTGACCGTCGAGGGACTTGCGGAAAAAGGACGCCTGGACGTCATTCAGCAGGCCTTCATCGAAGAAGATGCTCTGCAGTGCGGGATCTGCACGCCGGGCATGGTGATGGCCTGCCGCGCCCTGCTCGACAGGCATCCGGATCCGACGGATGCGGAGATCCGGCTGTGGCTGGCGGGAAATCTTTGCCGCTGCACTGGTTACGAAACCATCATCCGGGCGGTGAAACGGGCGGCGCTCATCCAGGCAGGCGCATCGGGTGATTCGCTTCCGCCGGCGGCCACCACCGACCCATCGAAGCTGGAGAATTCCATAATCGGCAGTCGGCCGCCGCGAAAGGATGGTCGGGCCAAAGTGACCGGAGCGGCCATCTACGGGGCGGACTTCCATCAAACTGGCGCGTTGGTCGGACTGGTGCTGCGGAGTCCCCACGCCCACGCGAATATCCGGTCCGTCGACACCTCGGCTGCCGAATCCCTTCCGGGCGTCCGTGCCGTCATCACGTCACGGGACCTGCCGCAAAGCGAGGACCTGATGGCGCGACTCGGCGAATCGGTCGAGAATTACCGGTTTCTCTGCGACAATACCCTGGCGTCGGCGAAAGCACTCTACGTTGGTCACCCGATTGCCGCCGTGGCGGCGGTCAACGAGGACGTGGCCCGTGAGGCTCTCGCCCGGATCAAGGTCGACTTCGAGGTACTTCCGGCCGTGACCGACGTTCGCGACGCGATCGAACCGGGTGCGCCGCTCCTGCATGAAAACCTTCGGACTGATGGGCCGGACGGGATGGCGGAGCAACCGAGCAATATCGCGACTCACTCGCGTCAGATCAAGGGCGACCCGATTGCCGGGTTTGCCGAAGCCGACCTGGTCATCGAACGGGAGTACCGGATCGAAACGGTCCACCAGGGCTATATTGAGCCGCAGTCCACGACTGCGGTCTGGAATGCAGAAGGGCAAGGATCGGTCACCGTCTATACGACCACGCAGGGTGCCTTCGACATGAGGGGACAGATTGTCCAGATGCTGAAGCTGCCCGAGGACCGGGTTCGGGTGGTTCCGACCGAAATGGGCGGTGGTTTCGGCGGCAAGGTCCGGGCCACGCTCGAGATTCCGGCCGTCATGCTTTCACGCAAATCCGGCCGGCCGGTGAAGATGACGCTCAGTCGGACGGAGGTTCTTCTTGGAACCGGACCATCTCCCGCCGCCTTTGTCCGGGTCAAACTCGGGGCGGCAAAAACCGGGCGGCTGGTTGCCGCGGAAGCGTCCCTTTACTATGAAGGGGGCGGCTATCCCGGGGCCATGATCGGAGCCGGCGTCCAGAGCATCCTGGGAAGTTACGATATCCCCCATGCGCGCATCGATGCCTACGATGTGGTCGTCAACAAACCGATGGTGGCGGCCTATCGCGCGCCCTGCGCCCCCCAGGCGAGTTTCGCGGGTGAACAGGCCATCGATGAGATCGCCACTGGACTGAAGATCGATCCGTTGCAGTTCCGCCTCATGAACACGGCGTTGAACGGGACGGAACTTGCCAATGGTGTGGTCCATGCCGGCATCGGTTGCCGTGAGGTTCTCGAAGCCCTGCGGGATCATCCGCACGCTCGCAGCGAATTGACCGGGCCTCATACCGGCCGGGGTGTCGCCGTGGGGTGCTGGGGCAACTGGGGGGCCCGTTCCAGCTGCAAACTGGACGTTCTGGCCGATGGGACCGTCAGTTTCGTTACGGGATCCGTTGATGTCACCGGGACGCGGACCAGCCTGGCCATGCAGGTGGCGGAGGTGCTGGAGATCCCGCTGGACCGGATCCGGGCTCGTTTCGGCCATACCGACGAGGTCGGGTTTGCCAATACTAGTGCGGGCAGCCGGACTACGGTGGCGACGGGGGTGGCCGTTCTTCGGGCGGCGGGGCTGGCCTTGGACGCCATGAAACAGCGGGCCGCGACTCTTTGGGACACCGTCCCCGGGAACGTGACCTACTCCAGTGGACGGTTCACCTTGACCGGCCGATCGGAAGCCATCGCCTTCTCCGACCTGGCGGCGAAACTCCCGGACACCGGTGGAATCATCTCGACGGTTGGCGATGTGAACGTGGAAAAGTGGGGAATTGCCTTTGCCGCACACATGGTCGACGTGAAGGTGGATCCGGAGACCGGCAAGGTTGAGATCCTGCGCTACACCGCCGTTCAGGACGTGGGCCGCGCCATCCATCCCTTGCAGATCGAGGGTCAGATCCGGGGAGGCGTCGCCCAGGGGATCGGTTGGGCTCTGTATGAGGGTTACGACTACAACGCGAAGGGCCAGATGATGAACGCATCACTTCTTGATTACCGGATGCCGACGGCCATGGATGTCCCTTCCATCGAGACCGTCATCATCGAGGTGCCATTTCCCGACCATCCCCTGGGGAGCAAGGGGGTGGGCGAAGCCCCGATCATCCCCCCGCTCGGCGCCATCGCCAATGCGATTTTCAATGCGACCGGCCGGCGGGTCACCCATGCCCCCATGACATCGCGGCATGTCCTCGAGGCACTCGACGTCATCGAGCCACTGACCAAAAACGGCCGAAAATGAAGAACGCGATTGAATGGTCTCCTGTTCGACAGGAAATGAACCAGTCGGATCCCGCGCGGCCGGGAGATCCGGTTTCCCGATCTGGTCGGCTGGATGTGCTCAACGGTAAGTCCTGAATCCCCATGCTCAACATTGCCTTATTTGGTCCACCCGGTGCCGGCAAGGGCACCCAGTCGGAGTTTCTCATCCAGAAGTACAAGCTCTTCTATATCTCAACGGGAGATCTCCTCAGAAAGGAGTTGGCTGCGAAAACGGCACTCGGACTGGAAGCGCAGAACATCATCGCGTCCGGCGGTTTGGTCTCCGATGAGATCATTGTCCAGATCATGGAAAAGACCATTGCGGAGAACTCCCAGGCCCACGGGTTTCTCTTCGACGGTTTTCCCCGTACCTACATTCAGGCCTACATTCTCGAGGGGCTGATGATCAAGCTGAACACCTCGCTGACCTGCCTGATCGACCTGAAGGTTCCCGAGGAAGTATCGGTCAAGCGTCTGCTCAATCGTGGAAAGACTTCGGGCCGGAGCGATGACAACGAGAAGGTGATCCGGAACAGGCTGAAGGAATACAACGAAAAGACTCTGCCCGTGCTCCAGTTCTACCAGGACAAAGGCGTGCACTTCGAGGTCGACGCAACGGCATCGATCGAAAAAGTCAGCGAGCGCGTCGAAGAGATCGTTCAGCATGAGCTCAGCAAGAACCTCCTGAATATCGTACTTTTCGGCTACCCCGGGTCGGGACGCGGATCACAGGGAAGGGCTCTGGCCGAGAAGTACGGTCTGGAGTATGTCGCCACCGGGCCGATGCTGGAGCAGGAGGTGGTCAAGGGGACTCCGCTCGGGCGCAAAATCAAGGACCTCTACGAGAGCGGTCAGTTGGTGACCGACGAAATCGTCGTTCCGTTGATCGAGCAGAAGCTCGAATCCTCGAAGGACGTGAGGGGCTTCATTTTCAAGGGGTTCCCACGCACCCTGGTGCAGTCCTATATCCTCGACGGTCTTCTGAAGAAACGGGGCACCCGGATCTCCCGGGTCATCGAAATCGAGGTCCCCACTCTGGAATTGATCCGGCGGCTGGACGAGCGCAGCAAGACGGACAAGTGCATGCCCTACGACACCAGCACGGCCAAGATCGTGAAGCGATTGCAGGAGCATGAGCAGAAGACCGTTCCCGTGATCAACAAGTACAACCAGTTGCACGGGGTGACCAAGATCGATGGCATGGGCCCCTTCGACGAGATTTTCCAGAAGCTCTCCGCCGAGGTTGAGGACGGATTCAAGGGACACCGGTGACCTGGTGTCCCGTCCGCACCCGGTGAGACCTTCCCGGTTCGACCGTGCGCATCGTTCAGTCCCAGGAAAATCCGATGCTCATCGTGATCGCGTTGTAGGTCCCATCTGTAGGGTTTCCGGCGCTGTAGCTCACGGAGAAGCTCTTATCCGCAAACAGATGATCGCCCGTGCCCAGCAGAAAACAGAGTCCGCGACGATTCTGCTCGCCCCATCTCCGATTCCAGTGACATGGACACCCGGCTCCCGCCTTGGCGTAGAAGCTCGATTCACGGTTGGGGTAGAGACGGGTCACCAACAGGTACTGGGCGAACGCCTCGGACGCGGGGTTGGCGCACGCCTTATGACCGGCTCCTCTCTTCTACGCCGGGTCCCCCATCGGATCCCGATGGGTGGTGGAGGTGGCGGGAGTCGTTCCGAACGAAGTGACAAGACCGGGTCCCGCGAATGCGGGAAACCGGAACACCGCAGGTGAGACCCGCCGGTAGACAGTCTCTCGCAAATCGTTCAGCGATTTGCTGGCGACGCGCACCAATTCCGCATTGCGGAATTGGTGGAGGTGGCGGGAGTCGAACCCGAATCGGGTGTTCATCTCATTTCATCAGAAATCCGTAACATGCGTATAAATGGTATGTTAGGAAATTGTGATGAAGAAGGGAAATGAAGGCAAATGCACCAAAATGAGGCCGTTTTGGCAAACTTTTGGCAAACTTCCGGAATCGAGGATTTCCGTGTGAGCCGGAATTTGTCTGCTCCTCGGCGGTGAAAGGTTGCGTATCCAATTGAACAGTGGTCCCCCACCACCTAAGTGTGGGGATGCCAATCTCTGTGGCCTATGGCCGGAGTCCCGCCCCATACCCCTTTGGGAGCGGTACTCGGAGGCTTTCGCTCTTGATACGATCAATGCTCCAATCCTCGTCAAGAACTGACATGAAGAGGAAGGCGAGATGTGACCACGAATTTGTCTGGAACACTAGGCTCTACTGGACATTCTACCACCGCTCTAGCCTCGATCGTTGCAGACCTGACTGAACACCTCTCAAAATGCAGGCATAGGACTCCGAAATATGGACACTATTCTTGTCATACTCGGCGGTTTAGCGTTGGTGGTTCTAGGTTTCGTCGCCACGCGGAAAGAACAGTCAACTAAGATTCGTCTCTTGGTGATGGCCGGGGGTGTTTGCGTGATCTATGGGTCGTGGCTTAGTGAGCGCGATGCAGAGCTTCAGACATCGAGACTCATTGATCTGAATACGATGAATCTCAGTCTAGCAGAGAGGAATGCAGCACTGACCGAAGGCATAGCGCAAATGTCGGAAAGGAACGTCCAACTTTCGGAAGATATCCGAGGAAATGCAACTGGGGGCAATGCATTCTGTTACTTGACCCCGCTTCAATTTGGTTCGGGAAGTGTTCGATTGCTTCTGCAATTGGGGGAAGGCGAAAGATATCCGATCCCCGATCTCCGTGTTCGAGTTCTCGATAGAAATCGGCAGAATGCGATGAGGATTGAATTGTTCCGAAAGATCAAAGTAGACCGTCGCAACAATCCTGGTCTTCCTAGAGGCTTCAATCTCTTGGATGAAGGAAACGAAGCCTACCGAGATATCTGGAAGGCGATTGACGAGCGATGCTTTGAAGAGGTCTATTCGGGGACGTTGCCTATTAGGGGGCGTCCTCAGATTTTCGATCTCGAGCTGGAATCACCCATCCAGCGATATCACATCGAATTCAACGCTCGGAACGGGTCCTGGTGGCAGGAGCTCGTTTTCGTTCGGCGCGACGAAGACTCCGACGGTTATTTTCCGTGGATTGTTGCCTCCCAGGTAAGCCTCGGTGCGGGAAGGGTCATCGAGGATGTGCCGGACGGCTTTCCTCTAACCGAAGAAGGGGTGGTGGAATGGGACGGAAGGCCGGACAAGCCTCGTGTGACCGATAGCGATAGTCCTTACGTTGTACCGTAGGGATATCCTCTCACGGCGACTTAATACAACAGACGAAATAACCGTTGCCGGATGAAAAGACAGAACAGATCGATACTATCTTCAAGGAGCGGGATAGACCAGATTCTCCAGGAACAGCGATCGCCGTTATCCGGAATGGGAAGCCTCTCTACGAAAAAGGGAGCGGGACCCTTAATCTGGAATGCGGTATTCCCATCAGACCGGATACCGTCTTTCATGTGGCGTCCGTATCCAAGCAGTTTACCGCGATGGCACTTGTTCTCCTGGAGGTAGATGGGAGGCTATCGCTGGAGGATTATGTCCGCATCGCTCTTCCTGAGCTACCGGAATATGGTCACGCGATAACGATTCGAGATCTGCTGCAACACAGCAGATCTGCTTAACCAACAAAATCCCTCCATCTGAGCTGATCTCTCCACCGGCAAAATCGACTTCGATCATGCGGCCATTTACGCTTGAAGACCCGATGCCATTGAGGCATATATTCTTCATCGCGTGTTTGGTTTGTTTATTTGCTACCCGCTGACTGTCAGAGGGTAACCAGACTCGAGATACGCTTTTCGAAAAGTCCGGACTAGGGTTCTTTAGGTGGTGAGGCTGTCCTGAAATGAGGCCCAGGAGATTGGTCAAAGTTAGCTTCTGAGTCACCACCCCCGCCGCCAGAGGGCTTGGTCAGTTTTTCGAGCTGCTTTTTGTCGATCGAATCGGAGGAATCGATGAGAAGCTGGACTTGCTTCGTGAGTGTCTCCTGAGAGGCGGCCAGAGTCTTGATGTAGGCGACCACTTGGGAGAGCTCCTTGTTCTCGTCAACTATGGCCGACTCTCCCTCTGATGGCTGTAGGTATTTACGGGTTGAGTAGAGGGGATCTACCTCGGTCTTGCGCCGCTCCCATTCGTCCACCGCCGCCTCAAGATAGGGAACCATCCATGAGGATGGCGATCGGTTGTCAGCTGCTGCGGCCTTCTTGAGCCGTTCGAAGAGCTCCCCGGGCAGGGTGGCCGTATAACGAGTGCTATTGTCGATCGATGCTGAACGAGGTCTTGTCATGATTTTAGGAGACTAACGCATCTTTTGGATTATTCCACCATTTTCTGCTTGCGTAGTCATCGTTAATCATCACTAATATGCAGCGATGACGAACGCAGAACAAGGAATCATAACAGTGACCATTAGGGTTCCGGAGGGAGTAAAGACTCATTTGGATGCGATGGCTAAGGACCAAGGGAGCAGGTCGTTTTCGTCCCTGGTGCGGCAAATCTTGGAGGAGCGACTAGCAGCGGCCAAAGACAAGGAGACAGAAGCGTGAACCTCCATCGCACCGAGAACGGCCTGGAGGTCCACCACGGCGGTATCCCTAATGACCGCGAGATTGTGTCTTTGCACGAACTTGCCACTGCCCTCAACAGTGTGGCCAAGGCATCCCGGCAGATGGTCGCTTTCGCCGAAATGCTTTTCTGGCGTCTGCCCGCGAAGGATCGCACTGAAATCCTCGGTGTTTCCTCGAGGACAGAGCGAAGGATTCGTCGGGATCGAGTGGTCCGGGATGTGTTGGAAGGGAGGGCCGATGACAGGGTTCCCTTCTTTCACCGTTTGGGGACCTGGCATCCGCCCTACCTTCTGCACCCGCCGGTAGAAGCAGGGAACCTCAGTCGTTTCAGAAAAAAATGAAAACGAATTTCAGAATAAGAAAATATTAATCATGACCCTCGCAATCATCGCCCTTAGCGCCACTTCAGGCGCCGTTATCATCGTGGTCGCGGCACTGATCCTACAGCGGTGGAACAAAGTGCGATGGCTGCGTAAACATCAGAAATGCATGGAGATGGAACTCCGAGCGAAAGCGGTTTCAGGAAATAATGTGCTCCCGCGGAAAGTCTGAGCTCAGGCAATACCTGGTGACGACTCCTTAACTGCAACCGCTCGACACAGATGTGAAAACTGCGACATCCCGACCTTGAGCAGTCAACTCCGTCACCCTTTCGCCCGACATGCCTGGCAGAATCTTCAGAAAAAAGATCAAACCCAAAGAAGAAAGAAGAACTATGAAAATAAGTAATACTAACTCGGGCGGCTTTAAGCCTTGCCCCGATTATTCAGGGTCCGCGGTTTGTGTGGACGTCACACCTCCTCAGACGGTGCATAGCCAGTATGGAGACAGAAAGGTCTTCAAGGTGGTCTTTGAGGTCGATGAGGCACGCGAGGACGGCAAACGGTTCGCTGTATGGAGTGCGCCCTTCACACCGAATCTCGGTGAGAAGGCAAACTTTCGGAAATTTACCAGAAGTTGGTTTGGCCGCGACCTGACCGCACAGGAACTCGATGAGTTCGAGACCGAGGATCTGATCGGAAAACCAGCCCACCTGGTGGTCTCGCAGCAGGAAGCGGAGAACGGCAACACCTACTCGAACATCGTCGTCATCAAGCCGGACAAGAGCACCTCGCCATTGAAGCCCAGCGGCGACTTCGTCCGCAAGAAGGACCGCGAAGACAAGCCGACCGAGGGCAGCGGGTCTCGCTACTCGCGGGTCGAGCAGCCTGAAGGCGCCAGCCGCGAAGACTGGATGAAGACTAAGGTCCATGTCGGAAAACATGAAGGCGTGGAACTCGGTGAGCTCGATGAGGATGCCGTGATCACCCTGATCGAAAATTGGCTGCCCGGGTTCAGGGGCACGAAGAAACCGCGGGCTGCTGACAAACGCTTGGCCGCGGCCCTGGTCGAGGCCGAGAAGGCTCTGAATACGACCGCAGAGGAAGAAGAGGAGAGCCCCTACTGATGAGCACCATATCTGCACCTGTCATCCGAGTTCGACTGCGCGGAGTTACTCGCCCGGTTGAGAGACCCATCGGCGTTGTCGGTGTGTCGGTTCTCAAGGAGAACGACCTCCACGTGGTTTCGGCCAAGCACCTAGGGTGCGGCGCCAAGACGTGTAGTGGAGCCGACTTCGCTGGGCTGTTCGAAGAGGACCGCCAAGCGGCGATCGAATACTTGGAGAACGACATCCGCATGACCTACGACTGTGCCGTGCGCATGGGCGTGGTCTTCAAGCAGGATCTGGTCGCCGCCTACTGATGCCAACTCTCAAGGAAAGATTGGCCGCCAAGTCAGCTACCAAACAAAAGGGGATCCGGATTACTCGGTCGGACCCCTCGGAGGCTCCGGCGAACCGCCCCGAGCGGCCGGAGCCCAGGGAACTCGGGAGGACACACGGCGAAGACATTCCTTTCGATCAGCAACCAACCGAGGAACCGGCGGCGAGCTGGCACGAAGTGCGGACAGCCCTGGACACGACGGATCTGGGGATCTGGATCGACCAGGAACACGCGTGGATCGCAGTGGAGAGCCGCAACGGCCAACCAGGACTGATCCTGATCTGCCGCCTGCCCCTGCTGAACAACCGCAAAGAAAACGAACCCTACTAGAAATCACGCAGCTGCAGACCCCGCTCATCCTGCCGCCCCGAGGCGAACCTTTCCAGCGTCAGGCTGACGGTTCTCTGCTCTGCTGGAACTGGGAAGACACAGAAGAACAGGAATATGAAACTTGATCCACACCAACAGGCCGCCGTCGACCTGATGCAGGGAGGCGAGAACGTCTTCGTGTCAGGCATGGCGGGGACCGGCAAGAGCGCGGTCACAGTGGCCTACCTAGGCCAATCGTTTCAAGCAGTGGCGGTGTGTGCGACCACTGGTATCGCGGCCTTGAACCTGCAGCAACAGTTCACCGAGCGGGCTGGATTCCCGGTGGCCGTTCATACCATCTATCGATGGTCCGGCATCCAACTGGGCCCGAAGCCAGGGCAGCCGTTCCAGCAATACTACGATTACCTGATCCACACCATGACCCGCAGTCGCCTGGCTGCCTTCAGGCGCATCGAATTGGCCGAATGCGTGGTCATTGATGAGATCAGCATGTTGCCGGGTCGGATATTCAGGTTTTTGGATTTCCTCTTCCGGATGCAGCGTGGGGTCAATGAGCCATTCGGCGGCTGCCAGATCATCGCGGTCGGTGACTTCCTGCAGCTGCCGCCAGTGGCAAAGGATGGCAAATATGATTGGGCGTTTCAGACCGAGCTATGGCAGGCCATGGGGTTCCAGAATATCTACCTCACAAGAATTCATCGTCAGGATGAGCCAGCCTTCATCAATACCCTCAACGATTTCAGGGAGGGCAGGATTCGCGGCGAGACCGCCGAGATAATGATGAAGCGAATCGCCCGGTTTCCCGACCGCAAGATTCTGCGGCTCTTCACTCACAATGTTCAGGTCGATAAATGGAACGCTTACCAGCTGGGCGAAATCGATGCGCCCGAGCATGTGTTCGAAGCCACACTGACCGGCAACGAATTCGAGCAGAAGTATCTCAGAAAATGCCTGGTCACTCCGACGCGCCTGGTCGTCAAGATCGGGGCTCGAGTGATGGTGACAACCAACCTGTCCCAGGAGGGCCAGCTGGTGGCCGTCAATGGCCAGTGCGGCACGGTCAACTCGGTCAGGGAAACCTGGATCGGTGTTGAGCTGGATGGAGGCAAACAACTGGCAATCGAGAGATATACCTGGCAGGCCGACGCCCAAAACGACGATAGCGCCAAGTTCACCCAATACCCGCTGCGGCCAGCGTATGCGCTGACCATCCACAAGTCGCAGGGCCTGACGCTGGACAGCGCTCTGATCGACATAAGGGCGGCACGTGAACCAGGACAAGCCTACGTGGCGGTGAGCCGTTTGCGGCGCTTGGAGGGTCTTCATCTCAAAAGCTATTTCAAGGGGATTTTTGTAAGCCAAGATGCCATCAACTTCTATCGCAACATCGCCAATGACCCTGCGCGAAATCCTACAGGCCCAGAGCCAGCAAAACAGTCGACCAACAGACCCGTTCTGCGGGCAGGTTAGCCTGTTTGACAGCGCGTTTGACTCCGAGCCTTCGGACTCCCCAAGGCTCGGGACGCTGCTGGACATGATTCAGGACGGCGAGTGGGCAGATGAAGTCAACCGAGTGCGGCAGGTGCTGGCCCGTGGCAACCGCAAGGCATATGATGACGCCAAACGCCAACTGCCGGCCTTCTGCATGTCGGCCTTGGTATCGACCCGGGACAAGGCCGTGCCAGTCGCTGATCGCATTCAACAACACAGCGGAATCCTGCAGGCTGACTTTGATCGAAAAGACAACGGGCAACTGCAGGATCTAGTCGAAATAGCCCAACTGCTCCAGGATGATTCACACGTCGTTTTTGGCTTTATCTCCCCATCAGGCGAGGGCATTAAGTGCGGAGTTCGCATCGACGGTAGCCGCCACCTTGAGAGCTTCCAGGCGGCCGAGGCATACTTCCTGAAGAACTATGCCCTGCAGATTGACCGCTCTACCAAGGATCCGGTCAGACTCTGCTTCGTCTCGCACGATGCCAATCTCTGGCGAAATCCAGAGGCTGAGATTTTGCCGATTCCGAACAAGTCCAAGGTCCGCAATGTTGAGACGTGGCATCCTCCGCTCGAGAACACGGCTGAAGACATCCGCGAAATGCTTGGATTCATCCCAAATCGGCCGGACTACGATACCTGGTTACGAATTGCCTCAGCCGTCTGGTCCGCATTGCCGTTGGAACAGGGCACCAGGTTGTTGATCGAATGGAGTCCGGAAGAAAAGGTGGGCGAATATGCCAAGAAATGGCCCCATCGGCTGACCGAGGTTCACGTCGGCACCCTGGCCTGGTATGCCTCACAGCACGGCTTTGATGCCAGAGCGGCCGCCAGGCGCAAGCGCTGGGCCGGTCGGATCAGATTTGCGGCTGACAATCGGAATGGCGGTGAAACCGAAGACCTCGGAATCGAGCCACAAGAGGTCGCGGCCGTGGAAGTATCACGCGAGATCGTATGGGATTGCCTCGAGCGGATGCAGCGAGGCGATGCCGAACTGTGGGCGATCACCATGCGTGGGCACCTTGTGTATGATCACTATGCAGAATGCTGGCGTCGATATAAGGATGGGCTCTGGGAACGTGACGACCTGCATCAGGTGCGAATCGATTATATAGATACTCTCACGAGAGCATATAGAGGGCTCAAGGATTCTATTATAGATGATATTGCCCGCACACCGGCACCTGATGGCGAAAAGGACGCCCGATTCAAGCAGCTGGCTAAGGCTGATTCACGGATAGCCAGGCTATCCATGGCAGGCTATGCCAACGGCGGTCTGGACTTGTCCCAGAGCCTGCCGGGTATGGCTGTCCGAGCCACGGCGTTTGACAAAGCGCCGTACCTGCTGGCGCTCAAGAACGGTGTCATTGACTTTGAGAAAGGCGAAAAGCGCGAATTTCGGCCTAAAGACATGCTAACCGTCAGGTCGCCGATTGCCTATGATCCGGATGCCACCTGCCCGGAGTTCGACGCATTCCTCGAGTTCTTCCTGGACGGCAACCAGGACGTGATCTCCTTCCTCTGGCGGGCCATCGGCTACAGCCTCACCGGTTGGGTCGACAAAGACGTCCTGTTCTTCTGCTACGGCAAAGGCGCCAACGGGAAGAGCACCTTCAATAACGTGCTTCGCATGCTCCTGGGCGAACTGATGACCGTCATCGATGTCGGCACGCTGCTTGATAAACGCTCCGACGCCAATCTCGACTACAAGAAATCCATGCTCGAGGGCAGGCGGGCAGTTGTGACCGATGAGATTCCCGAAAACAAGCGACTCAACGAATCCATGGTCAAAACCCTGATCGGTGGCGAAGAGATTGTGGCCAGAAGGCCGTATGAGCGACCCTACACGTTCGAGCCCACGCACAAGGTCTGGATGGTCGGCAACCACAAGCCAACGATCACAGGGACCGATCTGGGCATCTGGAGGCGCATTCTGCTGATTCCCTTCCTGGTCACGATTTCCGAAGAGAAACGCCGAGCTCGACATGAGGTTCTGGCTGAGTTCAGAGCTGAGCTGGCAGGCATCCTCAATCGGGCGCTTAAAGGATTTGAGGAGATGCGCAAGATGAACGGACTGAAACCGCCCAAGGAGGTTCTGGAGGCAACGGCCCAATACCGGCAGGACTCAGATCAGTTGGCTTCTTTTCTGGAAGAACGAACCCAGAAGGATTCGGCGAATGAGATCAAAGCGACCGCTCTTCTCAAAGCCTACCTGGCATGGTGCGAGGACAACGGTGAGCTCCCTCTTTATCGGTCATCAAAGAAGCTCGTAAATCATCTGCGAGAACGAGGATTTCATATCGAAATCGGACATGCGCGTTCACGAGTCATCGTTGGGATTCGACTCACTCCAACTGCACCCTTGGGTGAACATGGTGAAGAACAAACCGGAACTTTCGCAGAATTCAATAATGAGGGTTGAGGCAAATATGAGGCCAAAAGTGGTGAACTTGGTGAACGTTGAAGAAGGTTTCCGTATACTTTCGAATATGAATAGGTTTTTATTTATAGTACAAGGAGAGAAGGTACCGGAAAACCGGGTCAATGTTCACCAAGTTCACCAAATGGGGATTCGGAGGGAAGATGCCGCGTTTGACGCTCGATGAGCTCAGAAAAGGCAAAGTCAGCGATGCAACCCGCCAACTCAATCCGGGACTATTCGGTGCTGGTGCTATGGGTCGATTGGGTGCCAAAGATTACGGCAAATCGAAGGGAACACTGGAGCGTAAAGCACCGCCGAAACGCAGCCGCAAGAGTCGCGCTGCAGGAGGCCCTCAATACTACATCACAGGTCACTGCACACCTGGGATCACGAATGGATGACGACAACCTCGCTCATGCGTGCAAACCACTCAGAGACGCCATTGCCGACAACCTCGGCATCGACGACGGAGACCGCCGCCTGCGCTGGAAATACGGCCATGTCGAAACCCGCGAAGAAAAAGGCACCGCAATGCGAATCCAAAGGCCCCAATGACCTGGCCTGAAGAAAACTCTCCCAGCCTGCAGCCGATCGGCCCTTGCTGGTGCCTGGTGGTCGCTGCTGCTGATTGCCGTGGTCACTGGGATGGCTTTGGGGGATATCCTAAAGAGCGACGAAATTGAAAACGGGCCGTCAGATACCACTATCGGCATTGGCGACCTTCTATGATCGGACCCCAATCGCGTGCCTACTTAGCTGAATCGGGTGTCACGGTTCAGACAAACCTCAGTGTTTCTGGGTTCCCCCGCTATTGGGCAAGAGAAAGGTAGGATGGTTATTACATAGCCCGTGAAGGTCGTCCCCCCGGAGCCCCCCCCTTGTTACCTATTTATCCATAAGTAACCGAAAAAGGTTAAATCGCTGGTAGTGTCGGAGTTAGTCAGCCGACCGGACCAAGCGGACCGGGGGCGTGAGGGGTTGAGACTCCGGCAGCTCAACCGGCACGGGTGCATTGACGCCGAAGTCGGAGTGGTGATCCTGATGGAGACGTGAAGTACATGTCTGCGCTAATGATAACGCATTATCAATAAGGCGCGGTGGCGTGATGTCCTGGGATGAAAGGACCGGAGTTGATACCGGGCGGAAGCGGATGTCGGACCAAGGACTCAGTGTGTCCTTGGAGAACCCAAACGGGTCAGGCGAGGTATCGGGAAGGTGCACGTCGAAACCTAGCAGAGTAAGGGCCGACTACCCGTGACTGGACAGAGTCCAGAGGGACAATGAATCCCAAGGAAATCCCCTTACGGTTGTTCTCTCATGCGCCTGCATGGTGCGGACGCACGTTGAACAACTGAAAAGGAATAAGATATGACTCAACCACAAGTTGATGTACCCGCTCTGATCTCTGATGTGATGAGCTTTGAGGAAATGCAGGTGATCCTGCGACTCGCAGCACTCAAGGAAGAGAAGGGCGAGGAATTCAAAGCAGCAAGGGAAGCGTTCATCGCTGCCTTGCCCGTCGCGACCAGTGAGCAGGTCAAGGCTCTGGTGGCGCTGGCTCGCGTGGAGGCCGAGTATCCTGAAGGCATCAAGCCCAATCAGGATCTTCGGCTCACGAGCGAACAGCAGGACCAGATCAACGCGGCCAAAGAGGAACGGGCCGACGAGTTGACCGCGAAGAAGGCCGAGATCCTCGATGAACTCAAAGGAGATGGATCGAGGTTTGTGAGCTTCAAAGTTCGGGCCACGGCCAAACAGACCACGAAGACTTTGCGCTTTGTGAAGAAGCACGGATCAACCGGAGGGGGAAGCGGGCTTGTTGACCAGCTCCGCCGTGAGCTTGCGTAGCGTGAGCAAGTGCCTGTCACGAATCGTGGCGGGCACCACTCACCCTATGTGAACCAACCGAAAGGAGAAGAAGATATGGCCAAGACACAACCAGGCTACATGCCGTGGTATGACTTCAAGTCGTCCACGCCACGCCGTCCGAAGATGCGTTCGGATGCCTACAGGAACGAAAAGCGACCTCGCCGACGTTCGTGCGAGTTCTCGCTCACGCTTATCTGTGACAAGATCACTTCGAGCAAACGCAAGGGATCGATCCGGCTGGTGGAGGTGTTTCCCGAACTGACGGGCAAGCTACTGACTTTCACAAACCGCGAAGCCGTGGCGATGGATCCGGCCGTTGCGCAATGGTTGGAGACCAATTGGTCGGGTACCCTCAGTGGTGCGCAATCCGGGTTCTGAGGAAACCGAAAAGGACAATTTTCATGGGTCACGCCGTCAATGGCGTGGCCTTTCTTGTAACCAGAAACAACGAAAGGTGAGGTCATGATTGATAGAAACAGGCAGGGGTTGGACAGCCTCCGGGCAACCTGCTCCGAGCTGGTGGGGGAGGTGCGTCGAGCACGTGGAGATCCCGTTACTCAGGCGGAATTCGACCGACTCAAATTGATCCGGGATGAAAGGACGCTGAAGGGTCCGACTCACGGTACGCTCAAGGAACCGGGCCGACCGGGAGTGATAAGTTCGGCCGAGATCATCCAAGCTGCTCAGCAAGCGATGGAGCGCATGCGTCTGGCCCGAGAGTTGGAGGGATGAACATCGAGATACGGCGTTACAAGCGGACTCGGTTTTGGGCCGTCTACGTCTCAAACGAACTGCTTGCGGTCGTCGTCTACAAACGCGGAGCCGAGTCGATCGTTAAGGCGATCTCGGTCGGCGACAACTGAGGGCCCCCCAAAGACCTGACCGAGACCTGATCCGACCGTGGGCGAGGTCAGCAATCCCGCAAACGTCCTGATGATGGTGGCGCGGGGTAAGCCTCACCCTTGAGGCAGTCATCAGGGCACAGAACGAAAGGCAGAAGATGGGTCTTATCTACAAGGCACGTGGTCACCAAGTTGGTGGCCTGAACTCTGAGATCGCTTATGAGGATCTTGGATCATTCAAGTCGGAGGTCGTCGTGACGGGTCGCCGCAAGAAACCGAGATTCCGGGTCAACATGATCTTCACTGATCGAGCGACAGGACTTCGGGGCGTTGGAAGGAACAGAACCTGTGCCTTCCATGCCTGCATGGCAGAGGTGGCCCGTTTCCGTTACTCACAGTGGAAACGGTCCCCGAAACCCTCGCCGATCGTGGACATGAGTGTCCTTCGCGCGGCTTGATGTCATGAGCGAGACACAACAAGACCAACTGAGTCGGGCTGTGGATTCGATCAGGATCATTGACTTGAGCATTCCGTCGCCGGGTCACCGGGTCAAAGACGCGAACGTAGGTGCGGAGGTCGATCGGATGAAGCATGCATCGTCGGGCACGGCCTCGGTGACGAAACCTCTCTACTCCCGAGATCAGGCATCAGCCTTCTTCGGGGAGATCAACCAGGTTCGGAACTCCATCCGCAGGTGGTATACGATGAACACCAGCCAGTGGGGCAGGCACAGGGCGATGAATGTCTCCGGCGGAAGGCTTGAGAGGTTCCGTGAGCAGTTCGTCGCGTGGAAGCAGACGCTGCGAAGTGCCGTCACCCGATTGGGAGACACATCCCAGGACGGGGAGCCCTTCACCTACACGGTTGAGACTCGGGACCGGGAGGAAACCATCACAGCGTTCACCCCATGGGAACTGATGGCGCGAGTGGCCCCCTATGCTCTGGGTGATTGGTATGACGCCGATCAGTACCCCACCTGGGAGGAATTCCTCAGGCTCTACGAAATGGATGACTTCGAGGTAATCTCGGTGAATCCGGATGACCTGCCGGTTTCAATCTCCCAAGAGGAAAGGGATCGGCTGCGGGAGGAAGCGCAGAGCCGGTTGTACCAGCGGATGCAGGAGAGTTCCCTCTCATTGGCGAACCAACTCCTGTCATTGGTGGCCAACATGGCGACCGTGCTCTCCAGGGAGAATCCACGAATCTTTGAGACGCTCACGACGAACATCGCCGAACTGTGCGATAACGCCGGCGCTCTCAACGTGGCCAATGACCCGGCCATCAACGAGGTCATCGAAAGAGCCCGCGGCCTCACCGCCTACCGGGCGCGCGATCTGCGGGCGTCAGCTGAACTGAGGCAGTTTGCCTCTCACGATGCCCGTGAGGTCGCTGACACCATCCAGAACGTGGCAGCCCGTCTCAGGGGAGGGGGAACCCGAATCCTGGATCTTGATAGCACCGAAGACACTGAAGAATCACGGCAGCGGTCAGCATAAAACAAAAGGATAGTATGTCACACTGGTCAGATATCAGAACTGAGTTTGTCTCTCTCAAGACGATTGAGGCGGCGCTCAAGGAATTGGGAAACGGGAGGACTTGCCTCCTGCTTGATGAGAAGATTGCTCTCGGATATGGCGGTAATCGTAAGGAATGCGACTGCGTCATCCGTGGTGGGATCCACTACGACGTTGCGGTAAATGTCAGCAAGGAGGACGGGAAGATCAGTCTGACGACTGACTTCTACACCTACAAGAACGGCGGCCCGAAGGAGGACAACACGCGGCCGGTTGGTGAAGTCCTGGGCGGGGAGTTCTCGAAGTTGAAGGCCTATTACGCCGCCCACAAGTCGTACGCAGAGGCGCGACGGCGCGGAATCCGAGCCTCCATGCATCGGGTCAATGGTGGTAGCCACGAGATGAGGGCACGAAACGGCAGGTGGCAGGCAGTTAATGCCTCCATTTGGACGAGAGTGAAGAACCGACTTCCGTTCCGGGAGACAAAACAGGAGAACGCGTCGCGCCTTTGGGTGCAGTGCGAAGTTTGATCATGAAGACGATCATCATCGAGTGTGACCTGGAGACAGGGGCGACAAAGATCGAAGCCCATGGTTTTCAGGGTAAGCAGTGTGAAGTAGCCACGCGCCCGTTCGAGGAGGTCCTTGGCATGGTCGACAAGCGGGTGGCCAAACGCGAAGTGGTAAAGAGGGAACAGCCGCAGTTCATCCGGGCGCGTGAATGAGAAGCCCCATGCAGCTGATAATTCACTGCGATTTGGCCACGGGGGATGTGCGGTTTCTGCACGATGATACACTCGCTCAGATCGTACCGGGCGAGATGAGGACGACCCGAGCCTCCAATATCGTATTCAACCACGATAGGCAGAAGTGGGAGGTCCACCTGTCATCGGGAGAGGTGGTCTATTCGTCGGCGAGCAACCGAGAGTGCTACGGCTGGGAACGCAGGCACTTCAACAGACCACCGGGAAAGTGACAGAAGCTGAATGTTTATGCGCCCAAATGGGGAATGATGGAAGTCAACGAGAGCAAAAGGGCTCAATGAAAGAACAACTGAAAAATTGGATCCGGGCAGGTTACGCTTGCCTTGATGTCCTCACCTATGAGGAAAACAGGGTTCAGGCTGCTATCGCGGATGCAGTATTTGAACTGAAGAATGAATACGCGGTCTTCACTTGGTCTGTAACCAAGGGACTGATGCGTTTGCCTCGGCCGGAGAGCGATGAGTATTGGGATCCCGAACTGCAGGACGAGTTTGGGGTCCTCGAAGCAATCGAACAGCTCAACCCGTTCTCGGTCATCATGCTTAAGGACTATCACATGTTCATCGAGCCGACCAACGCTGTGCATGTGAGGCAGATCAAGGATCTGCTTGAGCACTGCCGCGGCCAGCAGAAAACGGTGATCCTTTTGGGGTGTCGCAAGATCATCCCGCCCGAGCTGGAAAGGGAGATCACGATTGTCGACTTCCCGCTCCCGACCGAGGCGGACTTCGATGTCATTATCAACCGACTGATCGAGCAGAATCCGAAGCTTGAGCGTCCTCAGGATGAGGATCTGATCCACACCTACGACTCCCTGAAAGGGCAGACAACATTGCAGGTCGAGAATTCGATCAGTATCTCAGCCGTCCAGGGCAAGGCGTTTGCTCCGGTAGTCCTGGCCGAGGAGAAGAGTCAGAATATCCGGCAGTCCGGGCTGTTGGAGGTTGTCCCGATCACGGTGACAAGGGATGACATCGGAGGGCTGGAGAACTACATCGACCATTGCGATCAGGTTCGTGGCCTTCGCCGACCCGAGGTGCAGGCGCGGTACCCCAACCTCAGATCAAGAGGGGTGATCCTTACCGGTCCCCCGGGAACAGGGAAGTCGCTCGGTGCCTTGGTTACCGCGAGCATCCTGAAACTGCCGCTCTACCGGCTGGATGTATCCAAGCTCAAAGGCGGGATCGTCGGCGAATCGGAGACGAACATGAGGAATGTCCTCAAGCTCCTGCAGGCGAATGCACCCTGTGTCTGTCAGATGGACGAGATAGAGAAAATGCTGGCAGGGGTGGAGTCGTCGGGAAGGACCGACGGTGGCACGACTTCAGGAATGTTCGGGCAGTTGCTCACCGAAATGGAATCCGGGCTCGATGGAGTCTACTTCATCGGCACATGCAACGACATGACTGTCCTCAAGCCGGAACTGCTCCGCAGATTTGATGAATTCTTCTTCGTGGACTTCCCGAACGAAAAGGAAAGGGAGATCATTTGGAGAATCCACCTGGGCAAGCAAGGGCTCAATGTGGATGAGTTTGATATCGAGACCCTGTCTGCGGTCAGTGACGGCTACACAGGGGCGGAGATCGAGAAGAGCGTGAAGAAAGGGATCCAGTTCGTGGCGTGGAAGGATGAAGATCCGACCACTGGCTCCATGGTGGAGGCTGTGGGGCGCACGACACCGATTTCCACCACAATGAAGGAAGAGATGAATCGCCTACGTCAGTGGTGTTCGGGTCGTACCCAGACCGCTGGTCGGGCGAGTAACATCACGCAGCAAGTAGCACCCAAGAACATGAGAACAATCGATGTCTGAGTTCAGGATTCAGGATCTGAGTCCTCGTGTATCGTTCTCCGCACGCGAGGTACTAACGGGCCTCATCAGGCTTCATTTGGCCGAAGCCTTTCTGAAGCAGAAGAAGAGAACGAAGGGAACGGCATCATTTGTCGCGATCAGAGATCAGACCCTTGTGATCGTCATTTTTGCCACTGATCACGATGGGATGTTCGGCGCCTCTTTCTCTGACCCCCGGTTTCGGGCGATAGCCGAACATCGATCAGGGTCGGAACTGAACAGGATTATTGCGCCGTACATGAAGATGATCGGGTTCAAGCCGGCCAAGGAAATCAAGACGGACCAGCAAAGATGGTCAGAATATGTAAAGAACAGATTAGGAGGAAGGAATTGATATGAATAGCAAAGATACTCCGGAGATATTCTCCACATTGAAGAAACTGTCTGACGACAAGAAGCAGCTGATAAACAACTACGTTCGTGAAACGCACGGCCGACCGAACGTAGCGATTTGGGCTGTGAAGAGTAACGCAGAAGAGCAAGAGGAGCTGAATAGTCAGATCAATGCTGCATTGGAGAGCGGCGATTGGTCTCACTTCAGTGTCGGGAAGACCGAAGGACCACAAACACCTACGGTTAAGGACAACGAGCCCCAGTCTGACCGAAAGGTTGAAAAGGCCGATTCAAGTCCTTCCAGACCTCCCAGTGAAAGCGAGGTGTTCGAATCGGTCACACCTGGTTTCGGAGATCGAGTCAGGCAACTCATCGATGCGGAGATCGATCGGCGGGTAGCTGATGTTCGTGTCCGAGTAAGGTCAGAGGTAATCGCTGAACTCAGGTTGTGCGGATGAATCGCCTCAAGGGATCTCTTGCAATTGACCTGATGACGAACGCCCAGCGTGGGGCAATTCTAATAAAAGTACATATATGTGGATACAATTCAACGACTGCTTCTTTAGCATTGTAGAAGACAGCTACAAGAAAACCAATCTGCTCGTAAGAGCACGTCGGCGTGGTCACCTTGAGTTGATTGTGGGGCCAGATGTTCATATCGAGCATACCCCGAATCGCGATTATCTCTACCGGTGCTCCCTGCCCAAAGAAAAAGTGGCAATGATTCTTCACGATCGTATAGCCACTATCGACTATCCGAACTTTAAGGATTCGGTGAGGTCCAGACCGCTGGAAGAACCCTATTGGAACGTCTATTCAGCGCTGATGGAAGCCGATGATAGAAGGTCTACCACGTGAGGATTGCGATATCTTCCTGACGTCGAGCGGAGAGATTAGGGCTCCAACCGGCAGAAGGCGAATGGAAGACCGAGGGTTCGATAGCGCGGACCGAGGATTCCTTTTTATGATCGGAGGGCGGACACCAGTTTCGCTATCGATGGAGTCGGGGCACCTGGGGGACATCCGAAGGCGGATTAACAGTGGTCGTTTTGCGATTGAACCTAGGTGCTTTCAGGCAATTGCCGAAGTGCTCGATCAAACCGATACGGATCGGGCTCCCTTGATGCCGGCGGGTGATCTGGCACTCATTGGTGAAGTTGAGAGTGGAAGCAGCCTGACTTGCACGACCTCACAGTTCGGCTTCATAGCAGGCCGGAGTTACAGAGTTGTTCTGAAGGAATATGTCTTTGTGAAGACTTTTGTGCGCAGGCGGGTGCATTGGGAAGAGGGACGAGGAAATCACGTGGTTCGGCATATGTGCTCTTTGCGAGGCGTGGATAGGAAGCTCGTGTTTGAGAACGGCAAGCAGTTCCTTGGCCACCCGGAAGACGACAACCTTGACCATATCGCTGACACCAGGATCTGGGATGTATTCCAGAGGCCGGAAATCCAGACGATTGCCGAGACACACACTGATGAGTTCCAACAAAACCTCAGTGTTCTCACTGCGATTGAGGAGATGGGTGGATTCACCTACCTCTCCGGTCAACGGGACTACATCGCCCGGATGGGAATCAAGGACTACGGATATGCCGTGGGGGAGACAGGCGTGGGCAAGACGCTCATCGCCATCTCCATGATCACCCTGAAGGGAGCTGACCGGACCCTGATCGTCGCACCGCAAGGCACCATCAGGGGAGACGAGCACACCACCAGTCAATGGTTGTCAGAGTTGCGAAGATTCGCTCCGTTCCTCCGAGTCTTCGAGCTGTTTAGGAAGGAGGACTACGAAAGGATCATACGACAAAATGGCGGCGGGCTACCAGCGGGTGTCTACCTCACCTACTACGAGGCCATGTTCCAGAACGAGGCCGTTGAGAATATCCCAACCGATTGTTACGGGTTTCCAAAATGGAGCGATGCAGTCTTGTTTGCTAAGGCGAAGGTCCCTGGTTCCGGATCGGGTGGCGGGTACGAGTTTATCGCGGGAGTGGGGGAACGAGTCAGTGGGATTCGATGCGTTGCCCGGCCCTCGTTGGCGACATTGATAGGAGATTCCTTCGACATGATCTGTCTGGATGAGGCTCAGTATTGCAAGAACTCCTCATCTAATCGGACGAGGGCTTTCGTTCAGTTGGAGGCGCGTTACCGGTTTGCTTTCTCGGCAACCCCCATTCCCAACACGGTCCGTGATCTCTTCCCTGTCATGGGCTGGTTATGTGTGCCGAAGTGGTGGAGGGGAGGGTGCGCTAATGCGGCGTGGCCCTATCGACTGGAGGATGAGAGCCGGTTTGCCGCGCAATTCACCTCGATGGAACGCGACTATACCCGTGAGCAGCTGAATCGACGGGCCAACGCACGATGGCGGGGGAGGTGCGAACGGTCGTCACCAGTCATTGCTTCTCCGGTTCGCCTTCTGAGACTGCTTCAGCCGACGATGGCATTCATCGCCAAGCAGGACTGTTCGCCGGTCTACGTGCCGCCGATCATTCGGGATATCCGAGTTAAGATGGGTAAGGGGCAACGGCGGCTCTACGGCTACTTCATGGACCCCGGGAATATCCGCAGGCTTGATGGTAGGCGGTATCGCGACCAGCGCATAGCAGCTGGGATACAAGCCAACAGGCTGCGGGCGGTCTGCACCGACCCTGCGAATGTCGATGCTGAACACGGTGGTCCGGTTGTGCGGTCGAGTTTCAACCCGAAACTGATCGCCGTCCTTGAGCTTGTGCAATCGACGTTGGCGAAAGGTCAGCAGGTGGTGATCGTAAACTCCCGAATCGGTATCACCCACGAGGTCGCGCGCAGGCTTGAAGAATGTGGTGTCCCATATTCCAGAATCGACTCCACGAAATCGGAAAAGGCTAGGGAGGCGGCACAGTTCAAGGCGGGGGCGGCGAGGGTCATGCTAATGGGCATCAATTGTGCCTCGGGCTATTCGTTCGACCAGTGCAGCACGCTCGTCATTTCGTCCATCGAATACACCCCGGGTTCATTCACCCAGGCAATCGGTCGTGTAGACCGGGTGACCAGCCGTGGGTCCCAGATCTACTGTGTCCTCTGCGACCACACCATCGAGTCGATGATGTTCGACACGGTCGCCATGAAGGATGACGCAGCCAGAATTTGCCTGCATGGGGAGCGAATTCCGAGGAGCTTCATACCGGTGGACATGGAGGAAGTCCTTGCCGACGCGATCACGTCCTGGAGTGACGTTGGCGAGTCTCCGTTTGAAGATGAGTGTGAGGAGCAATGGCCCCGGCTCAGGGATGCCATCAGACGATCTGTAATCCACAGAAGATCGGAGTATGAGAACAAGGCTCAGGAAGAATAGAGGAGGCACCTATTCGGTAATTGTCAGAGACGCCAACGGTCGCGAGAGGTCGATCGGGACAGGTGCCACTAACAGGGAAGATGCGGTCCGAATCGCCAGTGATTCAGGGGTTGAGACTATCCAGATGGCGGGGGAAGCTGGCCTACTGAGGGATCGGGCGATTTCGATCCTCATGGCCAACAAGAAGCTCAGCTGTGAGGACGCGGTGGTGGAATACCTGAAGTCAATGCGACTTCGGGGAAGGTCGCCCGCCACAGTAGAGCATACGAAGGTTATGCTCAACCAATGGGTGAGGGTCTGTGGGACTAGCGAGACCATGATCGGGGCGGTCACCGAAGAGGACATCGATCGGTTCATCAACGCTGAGGATGAGACCGTTCTGGCTACCCGGAAGTCCAGACTCAGCGCACTTCGTGGCATGTTTGAATGGGCACTTGAGCATGGCCTCCGGATTGGGAATCCAGCCGGGAAGAAACGGGTGGCCATCGACATGAGAAGGCTGTCACATGCTCAGAAGGAGCCTAGGGTGCGTCAGCCTATCAGCCCGGAGGAGTTCGCGAGGATTACAGGGGTAGCCGAAGGTTTCTGGGCCTATGCCGCTCAATTCTCCTATTGGACCGGGATGAGGATGGTCGACGTCTGCACTTTGGAATGGGACCAGTTTACCGAGACTGAGATCATCGTCTGGACGAGGAAGAGCGGGGCAAGGGTGGCCCTTCCCATGAACGATCCTCTGATTGGAGGGGGAATCCTCTTCGATCTGCTCGGAAAGATCCCGATTCTTAGCCCAAAGTTTGTCTTTCCAGTCGAACGGGTTGTTGCGATTGATCCGTCAGCCCGGCCGCAGCTGTCGGTGCAGTTTGGACGCCTCCTGAAGCAGGCGGATGTTTCAGGGAAGTGCTTCCATTGCTTCCGGCACTCTTTCGCAACTCGCCTCAGCCTGGCGGGAGTGGATCTGTCCTCTGTCGCTCGCCTCATCGGACATCGGAGCGAAGAGACCACGAAGGTCTACACTGTCGGAAGAGACCTATAAGTGGGGTGTGTTCAAGTTCGATAGCGAACTCAGCAGCCCTTGGTTTGACAAGCACCTTGAGTCGGTTGTGGAAGCAGGTATGGTTTGGTTTCGAAATGACTTTATGGCCGAACAGGAAGCGGTGGAACGTGATCGAGAATGCAGTTTTGATCCGCAGTTGCTTCGCAAACGCCAGAAGCGTTTCGAGTGGTTCGACGAAAAGATTATCGCGATGTGAAACCTACACGCAGAAATGCAGCGGCTCTTGCTGAGACGTGGAGACCAAGAACCACGCCCCTCCCTCAAACCCACTTGGGAATAGTCCAATCTTATACCCCTGACTTGAAAATGCCAAAAAAAAAGGGTCGCCGAAAACCCTCACGTTCCCGCACCTCAGGAACCCCAAAGTACATAGAGCGTAAGCGCCTAATTCGTGAACAGCGCGAGCGTCGTAATCTGGCCTTGGGCTTGAGTGCTGCAACAATGGCAGTTACTGGCGTCTTTGGATATGTCAGGCACCGCGCTCTTGAGAATGATGGCTATTTCCAAATTTCCTCAGGATCCCTTCTCTGCGTCGGTCTACTCGCGGCAGGTGCCGCCTGGAGTTTGTTCGATTGGTTGAGGCACAGGTAGTCTGAATAAGCGATGATGCTCCATCGATATGAACCGCTTTCAATACCACACCCACGAGCATCAGAGTCGGGGGATGGTTTGTTGGCATGTGGCGAATTCTCGCTTTCACCTGGGTGGGAAGACACCGCTTTACATACATTTCTGGTGCTTAGGGGGGCCGGCCGGACTATCCCTCATACTTGCGGCCATTTACTCTTGATAACCCGACGCCCTTGAGGCACATTCTCTTCATTGCGTGGTTGGTTTGTTTATTTGCTACCCACTGACTATCAGCGGTTAATCAAGCACGCGATACTTTTTTACGAAATATCCGGGCTAAGGGCCTGTCGGACTTAGGAAACGTGCACCCAAGATAGGCTGTTGAAGGCATGCTGCGTTGCGTATTCGACAGATTCTGCGCCGTCGTCTGCAAATACAGGATTCTAGCTCAGACAATCGCTAAGTCCGCCAGACTCCTAATCCATTCCTCTTATGTCAGAAGCTGTCGCCAAGAACATGTCATTTCTCGACCGTTACCTGACGGTCTGGATTTTCGCAGCCATGGGACTCGGGGTTCTCCTGGGCCAGTTCGTGATCACCGACCCAGCGGCGTTTTTCGCTCCGCTCACAGTGGGCACGACCAACCAGCCCATCGCCATCGGCCTGATCCTCATGATGTATCCTCCACTGGCGAAGGTGAAATATTCGCAGTTGCCGAAGGTCTTTGCCGACACCCGAATCCTTGGTTTGTCGTTGGTGCAGAACTGGATTGTCGGCCCGGTGCTCATGTTCCTGCTGGCTGTGATTTTCCTGCGCGATCGGCCGGACTATATGGTGGGGCTCATTCTGGTCGGGATCGCCCGTTGTATCGCAATGGTGCTCGTGTGGAACGAACTTGCCAAAGGCAGCCGCGAATACGCCGCCGGTTTGGTCGCCCTCAATAGCATAGCGCAGATCCTCTTTTACAGCGTGTTCGCGTGGGTCTTCATCACTGTGTTGCCGCCGTATTTCGGTCTCGAAGGCCGTGTCGTCGAGATAGCGATGAAGGACATATTCTGGAGCGTGATGATCTATCTGGGCATTCCTTTTGCCGCCGGTGTGTTGAGCCGCGTGATCCTCGTGCCGCTTAAGGGTGAAGAGTGGTATGATCAGGAGTTTATCCCGCGTATCTCGCCGATCACACTGACGGCATTGCTCTTCACCATCGTGGTGATGTTTACCTTCAAGGGTGAGGCCATCGTGGACCTACCGCTCGACGTGCTGCGCATCGCTATTCCATTGACGCTTTACTTCGTTCTGATGTTCTTCGTCAGCTTCTTCATGGCCAAGAAACTCGGAGCCGACTACCCGCGCGCGACAACCCTGGCCTTTACTTCTTCGGGCAATAATTTCGAGTTGGCGATTGCGGTGGCCATCGCGGTCTTCGGTCTCAACTCGGCTGTGGCTTTCGCGACCGTGGTTGGACCGCTTATCGAAGTGCCGGTTTTGATCGGCTTGGTGCATGTAGCTCTACGGTTTCGTCGGAAGTTCGACCCAGTCCCCTGATACTTGATCATGTCGAGACCTTCCATTCTCATTCTGTGCACTGGAAACTCCTGCCGCAGTCAAATGGCTGAAGGTTTGCTGCGAGCCGCAGCGGGCGACATCGTTGATGTACATAGTGCAGGGGTTAAGCCTTCTGGCGGAGTGCATCCACGTGCAATCGCGGCGATGGCCGAAATAGGCATCGAAATTTCAGGGCAGACCTCGAAGCATTTGGATCAGTTCCTCAAACAGCGGATTACCACGGTCATCACCGTTTGCGGAAATGAAGACGATACCTGCCCTACATTTCCAGGGAAAGTGAACCGTCATCATTGGGGCTTTTCAGACCCGAGTCATCATGTGGGCTTAGAGAACGAAATCACAGCCGAGTTTCGCAAAGTGCGAGACGAGATGAAACGTATCTTCGACGCCTATGCAGTCGGATTGCGAGAGGGCGCCGCATTCGCCACCACCAAGCCCCCTGTCGTCGATGGTTGAACCGGCACCGGATTGAGATGAGATCCAATGGATTGAAGATTGGCCGCGAATTTCCAATGCTGGGCGATCCTACCTTCTGCTGCGCCCATTCAGTCAGAGCTTTTCTACTAAGGCATCAAGCCCCACTCTACGGTGCGACCTTGAGTTTCAGCAGTTGCCGGATCCGCAGTCTATTCAGAGGTTGCTCTGACCGCGGCGGCGACGTTGCCGAGGCAACAGGATCCCTGGGGATTGCGGATCTCGCAGGCGCAGTTGCCGGCCTTGATTTCCGCCTTGATGCGACCTGGAATTGTTGTGTTGCCGTTCGCACCAATTTCATCCCGCAACATGCCTTCGGTGAATCCAAAGCAGTAGCATAGCGGCCGTTCGGGTCCCGATGTTTTCTGGGTGATTAATTGGCGGAGCTCGCGAGTTTCGAACCGTCGGCCAATGGCAGAGAAGTAGGCGACTTCACATTCCGGGGATGGGCAGAAGTAGTAGGCCTTATCTGCTGAGACACTTTCAATGAAAAACGGCCTGAGTTGGTGCTTGAGCAAGCGAGGGGTGACTGATTTCCCTTTTGCCTTACACGAGGGGCATTCAGCTTTCTGTGATCCTTTCGTCTCGGTTTCTGAATTCTGCCAGCAATCTTTCATGGATGGTTTTCTGGAGCGTTGTCGGGAGGAAAGCCTGTGGCCCTGATAGCAGAGCGAAGACGGGGGAGGTCTGTCACCGCAGGATCAAACAGTATGACGGCCTCCTTGTCCGCGTAGGTGACTTCTGCCGCCAATACTCCATCTTCTCTGCGGAGCGTTGACGCTATCATGGTTGCGCAGGCCGCGCAGTCCATTGAAGGGATGGAAAACCTGATTGAATCGGATTCTGCTCCTTTTCTTGAATGCATCATCGATTGGCTATCGGAAGCTGTGATGGCCACTCTCTCTGCAAACCAGGGGTAGGCTGCGAGTCCGACGGTGAGGAGGGTGGCGATTGAGAGTAGGGTCACCGTAGTTCGCTTGGGTGGAGCTTTTGTGGAGCACGATTCGCCTGCCGCGCAACTGCTCCTGGATCGCAGAATCAGTACCCACGAGGCTCCGAGAAGACCAAAGGTAAGGGCGAGAAGCAACGGCCGGTAGGCTGCAAACCAGGATGCCGCCGCGAATCCTCCTAAGCCAACGGCAAGCATGACGACCGGTCCGATGCAGCAGAGGGAGGCCGCAAAGGCGGATGTTAGCCCCGCACCGATGAACCAGAGGGTTCGCCTTGATTTCATGTGGAAACTCTACACCCTGTAGCATACTTCAGGGTCAAACTCAGTTTTTGGGCAATGACAATCGGCGAGCTATCGAAAAAGGCGGGTGTCAGCGTGGAAGCCATCCGGTATTATGAGCGGGAGGGCATTTTGCCGCGAGCGTATCGCTGGAGCGACAACAACTACCGTGATTTTGATGAAGACGCTCTGATGCGCCTAAAATTTGTCCGATCAGCCAAGGATTCAGGATTCACATTGAGAGAGATCAGAAAGCTGATGGATCTCAATCTAGTGCCCGGTGAGGCCTGTGCAGATGTCGAGAAAATGATCGACCAGAAATTGGAGGTCATCGAGTCGAGGATTGGCCGAATGCGCCGACTCGAAGCGAACTTGGTCGAAATGCAAAAGGCATGTCGTGCCGGGCTTGTTGACGGGAAATGCCCAGCTCTGTGGCAGTTCAGTGCGAGCCTGGAATAGGTTTCAGCAAACGGACAAACCGTAAGACGTACAATGTGCCAATATATTACCCGATTCAGAGTTCACTCCCTATGATTCGGGACTGGCCAAGCGCTCCGAAGGCGGCGGGACGGGGACCAAACGCAGAATGAACGCTTAACGACAGTCCGAATACTTCGGTGGTGGAACCTCTAGCGAGTCCGAATCCCACCACCAGACCGCGATCGGCAGTAGTTGGCCCCCAAGTGACTGCCAAGCAGAAAGTAACATGCGTTGGAAAGGCTCACTCATCTGGGAGTGCTGGTGCGATGTAACGGACGGACCTCTGTGTCGAATGCTTTTGGCAGTTCCAAGATGCGCTGGGATAGGCCAGCTAGGTTCACCCAGTTTAGGACGCCACTCGTTCTGCAAATTGCGGATTGAACACTGGATCAAGTAGACGTGGCTGGTTCAGAGTCCAGTAACCCTCGACCATTGGGGATCAATACCTCCGGGGATTGAGAGTCTCTGAAAATTGAGTGAATCGCCGATGTAGCTCTTGACAAAATGGCATAGTCACAGTTGGTAACTATCTTAGTGCCGAAGAAAGTAATCACAATATGGCTCTCAAGCCTGTTTGCGCTGAACGCGGTTTTTGGTGCGTACGGCGGGTTACTTCTGTGCATCCATCAGAACCTGATTGTTCATACGGAATCGGGTGTGGCAGGCGGCTTTCGTTGTGAGGCTGGGTCCAACAATGGACTGTCCGATTTTTCTTGTCTTTCCGGGTCTGAGCCCTGTTTGGACGTCGAACTCATTGGAGGAGCTCTTCCGGCGTTTAGAGCTGGAGAGTTTCATTCCATATCCAGCGTTACGCAGGTCTGCGGCATCGTAGAAACGGCTGCTGACCCGGTTTTTCCCCTATTTGAAGTTGCCAAAGCAGTGCAGCTTCGGGCTCCGCCGGTAGTGCGGGCGACGAGTGTTCTCGTCGCGCAGGTAGTCAATCTGCGCATCTGATATCCTGATAGAGTTAGGGTCGAAATCCATTCCGTGGGAATGGCTTTTCGGAATGCAGCACCCTCCGAGAGGGTCTGTTCATCTCAACTTTTATCAGGATCATTGATGCACCGCCTATTAAAACGTAAACAAGTTCTATCCATTCTCCTTTGTGCTCCGATTGGAGCTCTTTCTGCCCAAGAATTCGACGCAAGCCGTCAATCGACCATCAGTTACGAAATCGCCCTGAACCGGGCAATTGACACTGATCCCGAATTGCGGGGATTTGAAGCCAGAGTGGAAGCAGCAGAGGGTCAGGTCGAACAGGCCAGCCTTCGACCGAATCCTGTCGTAGGAGCAGACATAGAGAATTTCTTTGGTTCGGGTGATTATCGCGATGTGCAGGGTGTGGAGCTCACCCTCGGTGTGGCTCAACTCATCGAGACCGCAGGCAAGCGGGCCAAGCGAACTGAGCTGGCCCGCACCTTACGGGACAATGTCGCTTGGGATCGCGAGCTCAGGCTCGCTGCAGTCGAGACTGCTGTCCGGTCCGCATTTGTCGATGTGTTGCTCGCTCAGAAGTGGCTCGATCTGCGAGGGGAACAGCTCAACCTCGCAAGGCGTAGCGAAGCTGAGACGGCTCGCTTGGTTGATGCTGCCCGCTCCACGCAAGTTGAGCTGACCCGTGCCGGATTGGCCGTGCAGCAGCAGGAATTTGCATTGAAGCAGGCACGACTGGCGTTGAATGCAGCCCGTGGCCGACTGGCGGCTCTGTGGGGCGATTCACCCAGTACAGAGTTCAAGGTGACCGGATCCGTCGAGTTGGAAGCACAACTGCCCGAGCTGGCGCAACTGGTAGCGATCCTGCCACAAAGTGCATTCCTGGCGAGATACGACGGGAACAGGCGCATCCAGGAAGCGTCGCTCACCCTGGAGGAGGCAAGGGCCACGCCGGATGTCGAAGTTTTTGGGGGAGGGCGATATTTCAATGAAGGAAGCGGCGATGCCGCTTTTGTGCTCGGCATCGCGATCCCGTGGCCACTTTTCGACAAGAACCAGGGGAATATCCGCACAGCTCGGGCAAAGCTACGGTCCGTTGACTACGAACGAGAGGCTACGCGACGCCAACTCATCATCAAACTGACCGACGCCTATCAGGAACTGGCTGCAGCGTCCGAGGAAGCCCGCAGCGTGCAAACAGGTCTCCGCCCAGCAGCTGAGCGGTCAATGGCGGAAACAGAGGAAGGTTTTGAGCGCGGGCAATTCACCTTGCTCTCAGTGCTGGAGAGTCGGGCAACGCTGTTCGAGATCAGTGAGATCTATCTTGATGCGGTCACTCGCTATACCGTCGCACAGGCACGAATCGAAATGCTCACACGCCCGGCGAAGCCAATCCATTAACCCTTTCAAAAATGAAATCCATTACATCCCACTCATCAACGAAATACATGCGCCACGCATTCTGCCTGACATCGCTCCTCATTGGCTTGGGTCTCGCATCGAGCGCCCAAGCTCAGTCACAGACGGACCACGGAACGGCCGAAGAACATGGACACGATGAATCCCATGCAACCCGAAATGACCATGATGCTCATGGCACTGGAAACGAAGACAATGGTCATGACATTGGTTCAGAAGGCCATGAAGATCGCGGGGAAGGAGAGGGTGAGCATGGCGACGAACATGGTGGCCCGATCGAACTTTCCCCCGCCGACATGCTTGACTTTGGCATTCAGGTCGAGGCTGCAGCGTCCGGAACGATCCATGACGAGCTTCGTTTGCAGGGTGAAGTGCGTATGAACGAAAACGCCATGGGGCATGTCAGTCCGCGTTTCGGTGGAGTTGTCACTTCGATCAATAAGCGCCTCGGTGATCGTGTTTCACAGGGCGAAGTTTTGGCGGAAATGGAAAGCAATGAGACGTTGCGACCATTCCAGCTGGTTGCGCCTCTGGATGGGACTGTGGTTTCTTTTCACATCACGCCAGGCGAAAGTCTATCCGCGGGCGAGGTCGCCTATACTATCGCAGACACGTCGACAATTTGGGTGGATCTTCGGGTCTACCAACGCGACTTACCTAAAGTGCACCATGGACAGGCACTTCGCATCTCTGCCGGACACGAATACGAGGAACTTGAAGGCGAGATCTCGTATGTGGGTCCTGTCATCGACGAATCGAACCGGACTGGATTTGTTCGTGCCGAATTGGAAAACCCCGACGGAACCTATCGCCCGGGACTCTTCGTAATTGGAAATGTCCTGCTGGACGCTCATCAGGTGCCAGCCATGGTCCCCCGCTCAGGAGTTATCTCCATGGATGGGGAGTCTGTCATCTTCGTGCAATCAGAAGATGGTCACGGGTTCGAAGCACGAGTGGTTACGCTCGGGCGAACGGACACCGAAAACGTCGAGATCCGAACAGGTATCCAACCCGGCGAACTCTACGTCGCCAAAGGTGGATTTTTCCTCAAGGCCGATTCGCAGAAGGAAGACTTCGGCGATGGTCACGGTCATTAGAACAAAAGGATTTTCGCCATGAAACGGTTAGTCGAATTTGCGTTACACTCACGTCTCCTCGTCGTCGTCCTGGGGCTGTTCATGATGGCAGCCGGGTTCTGGGGCTATACGAAGCTTCCTGTTGATTCCTTTCCCGATGTGTCTCCAAATCTGGTTCAGATTTTTACAGTCACCGAAGGTCTGGCACCCGAGGAAATCGAAAAGTATGTCACTTTTCCAGTCGAGTCCTCCATGAACGGCTTGCCGGGCGTGGAGAACATCCGGTCGGTCTCCAACTTCGGACTCTCTGTCGTCAACGTGTATTTTGAAGACGGCATGGACATCTATTTCTGTCGACAACTCGTTGCCGAACGCCTGACCGAGGCCCGCGAGTTCATACCAGACGGATTTGGGGAACCCGCGATGGGTCCCATTTCGACTGGTATGGGCCTGGTGCTCTTTTATTATCTGGAGGACACCACTGGCCAATACTCGTTGACCGACCTCAGATCGATTCAGGATTGGATAATCAAGTTCAATCTACAGAACGTTCCCGGTGTCACCGAGGTGCTCGGTATCGGAGGATTTGAAAAGCAGTTTCACGTCGAAGTCGAACCGCTCGCCCTGGAGCGGTACGGATTCACTGTCGGCCAGGTCATTGAGCGCATTGAGGACAACAACCTCAATATAGGCGCTCAGTTCATCGAGAATAACAACGAGGAATACGTGGTCAGGTCCGTTGGTCTCGCAACCTCACTCGATGATATCCGCTCCATTCTGATGGGCAGTTTCGATGGAATACCGGTTACAGTTGGCGATGTGGCCGAGGTGAAGGAAGGAGCTGCCATCCGGCGCGGTCTTCAGACAAAAGATGGTATTGCGGAAGTCGTATCCGGCCAGGTCATCAAGCTGTTCGGGACGAATGCGTCAACCGTCATTCAGTCGGTTGAGGAGAAGATCGCCCAGATCAATGAAAGCCTGCCCGATGGGGTGACCATCGTCCCCTATTATGAGCAGAAAACACTCGTTCAGTCAGCTGTCAGGACGGTCACTTCTGCACTGGGCCAGGGAATCTTGTTGGTCGCTCTCGTGCTCGTTATTTTTATGGGCGGATTGCGTCCGACGATTGTCGTAGCGACAGCCCTTCCATTTTCGGTTCTGTTTGCGACCCTTGGGATGTACTATTTTGGAATCTCGGCGAATCTGATGTCGTTGGGAGGCCTTGCCATAGCCATCGGCATGTTGGTGGATGGCGCGATTGTGGTCGTCGAGAACGTTGATCAGCATCTGAGGACGGCTTCACCCCACGAGGCAAGGATGACAGTTGTCTCCAGAGCATGCAGTGAGGTCGCGCGGCCCGTCGGCTTTGCTGTTGCCATTGTAATTCTGGTTTTTCTCCCTCTCTTTACGCTCACTGGAGTCGAGGGCAAAACCTTCCGTCCGTTGGCCTACTCGATCGCCCTGGCGATGAGTGGCGCGCTTATCTATGCATTGATCGTAGGGCCGACTCTGGCCTACTTCCTGATGCGGGGTCCAAAACGGAAAGGCTTGGACGATGGATCCAGTCAACCCAATGAGAGTTTCATCGTCCGCATATTGCAGGCCCCGTACCGGCCTGTTGTTGGTTTTCTGGTGAACCATCGATGGATCGCTGTGCTGGGGGCGACTCTTCTGCTGGGAGCGGGGCTGTGGATATTTCCGAAGTTGGGCACCGAATTCACGCCCGAACTCAACGAGGGCACCATCGTCGTGAAACTTAAAATGGCGCCATCGATATCCATTGATACTTCCAAGCAGATGACACAGGCGATCGAACGTCGAATTCTCGATGTGCCAGAAGTCAGAAAGATCGTCACACGAATAGGTCGTGGAGAAGTGGGTGCGCACGCCGACCCGATCAATGCGGCAGAACTCTACCTAATCCTGTCACCTGCGGAAGAATGGCATCGGCCGTACGATCAGGAAGCGATGGTTGAGCAAATCCGCGAGGCCATTGGTGACCCACCCGGAGTAGTCGTGAACTATACCCAGCCGATCGAGATGTCGGTGGATGAATTGCTTGAGGGCGTGCAAGCCGAACTCGCTGTGAAGCTGTTCGGTGAAGATCTCGACGTCCTGCTTGGAAAGGCCAATGAAATCGCCGCGTCACTCGGGTCAGTCGAAGGTGCGCGTGACGTTCAGGTCGACCAGGTAACGGGGTCCCCGCAGTTGCTGATTCGGATCAATCGTGGAGCTGCGGCCCGATACAATCTGAATGTGGGCGACATACAGCGTGTCATCCAGGCCGGCATTGGCGGGGCAGAGGCCGGCCTTATCTTCGAGGGCATTCGCAGGTATGAAATCGTCGTACGCTATCCGGCTGCCTACCGCTCAAGCTTGGGTGCGATCAGTGAGACAATTATCCGCAGCCCAGATGGCTCCCTGGTCCCCCTCGATGAAGTGGCCACGGTCGAGGAAATTATCGGCCCCCGCCAGATTACGCGCGAGCGAAGCCAGCGTTTTATTGCGATTCAATGCAATGTGAGCGGGAGGGATATCGGCAGTTTCGTGGAGGACGCGGAGAAAGCGATAGCTGATCAGGTCGACCTTCCAGCTGGATACCTGACCACCTGGGGCGGTTCCTACAAGTTGCAGCAGGAAGCAAACAGGCGCTTCGCGGTTGTTATCCCCATTACTCTGTTGCTCATTCTCCTAATGATCTATGCCGCGTTGGATTCATTGCGGAATAGCATGCTTATCCTCTTGAACATCCCGTTGGCGCTCGTTGGCGGTGTCGCCGCGCTCTGGATCGCGGGAGAAAACCTTTCTGTGCCTGCCACGGTAGGATTCATCGCCTTGTTTGGTATCGCTCTGGGTAACGGCCTGGTCCTCATAACCTATACCAACCAATTGCTTCGCGAAGGCATGGAAATCGGAGCGGCCTCGGTCGAAGCGGCTTGCCGGAGACTCCGGCCGGTCTTGATGACTGCCATTACGACCGGCCTCGGTTTGCTTCCGCTCCTTCTCGCGAATGGCACGGGCAGCGAAGTGCAGCGACCGCTGGCGCTGGTGGTCACCGGTGGCCTCGTCAGTTCGACACTGCTCACCCTCCTCGTGGTGCCCGCCCTCTACAAGTGGTTCGCCATCAATCCCGAAATTGAATCCTAAACCATCATCATATGAAGGAAATCAAGGCATACATAAAGGCTATCAAGCGCGACGAAGTCACAAATGCACTGCACAGGATCAAAGGACTCCAAGGGGCCAGCTTCTCGAACGTGCTGGGTTTTGGTCGAAGCAAAGAGATGAGTTCCGGCCATGCTTCCGGTTCCGACGTGTCCGGCTACGTAAAACACGTTAAGGTCGAAGTTGTCTGCGACGCCGAGCTTGAATCCGCGGTGGTGGAGGCGATCCATCGAGCGGCCCACACCGGGCTGCGGGGTGATGGTCGGATCTTCGTCAGCGATATTGGTTACAGTATTCGGATACAGGAGGATCCTGAAGCGAGACCATCAAGATCCGTTCCGCTGAACGATCCAACGACTGAATCTTAAGGGCAGATACCCCGCGCCTTATGAGCATTCGAGCGCTGAAGGTTCCATGCCTCGGGCATCTGTCTTGGATTCGTAGAGCCCGCTGAACGCGCCTGGATCACTAGCCTCGTTCCGCCGCTTTACTCCTGTTGCTCGTGCGCGGCAAACCCAAGAAAAGGATGAATAACGACGACCACCTCAAAGGGAACCACCACGGGGAGCACGGCCACGACTGCTGCGATGATCACGATTACGGCAGACCTGTGAAGGAGCGAACGGTATTGAATGAGGGTGTCGCAGGGGATATCCAGATCAACCTGCGCGTCGAGGGGATGGATTGCTCGGAGGAAGTCGCGCTGATCGAAAAGGCGCTACGGCCAATGGAAGGCGTTCGCGAAGTGCGGGCTAATGTGGTGACTGAGAAAGTAACCATCGCCCACGACGAGCGCGTTAGCCAGCGGGCCTTGATCGAAGCCATCGGCGCGGTGGGTTTGAAAGCGGAACCCGCGGACGCTCCGCGCGATAACGACGGTGCGAGTGCCGCCCAGCATGCACGGGCTATCTCGGTCGGACTTTCCGCCGTCCTTGCGACGCTCGGACTGGTCGTGCTTTGGACGGGGCTCGGGCCGGAGTGGTTGGCGGTCGTACTCTTCATCGGCGCGATCGTCTCAGGCGGCTGGTTCATTTTTCCGAAGGCGGTCGGAGCTGTGCGGCGGTTTTCGCCGGATATGAATCTGCTCATGACCGTCGCCGTCATCGGCGCGGCCATCATCGGCGAATGGGCGGAAGCTGCCGCCGTGGTCTTCCTCTTCGCGCTCTCCGAAATGCTGGAGGCATTCAGCGTCCAGCGGGCGCGGCGCGCCATCGAATCGCTGCTCGATCTCACGCCCGCCACGGCGCTCGTGAAGCGAGGCGACACTTTCGAAGAACTGCAGGTCGAGCAGGTGGAAATCGGCGAGGTGATCGCGATCAGATCCGGCGCGCGCGTGCCGCTCGATGGCGAAGTCACCAGCGGTGCGTCGGCCATCAATCAAGCGCCCATCACCGGCGAATCCATGCCCATCGAGAAGAAGCCGGGCGACACCATTTTCGCCGGGACAATCAACGGCGAAGGCTCGCTCGAAGCCCGAGTCACCAAGGCGTCCACCGACACGATGCTCGCGAAAATCATCCACCTCGTCGAGGAGGCGCAGTCGCAGAAAGCGCCCTCGCAGCGATTCGTCGACGTCTTCGCGAAATACTACACGCCTGCTGTGATGGTGCTTGCGCTACTCGTTTTCTTCGTGCCGCCGATCGCTTTCGACGGCGATTGGTTCACATGGACCTATCGTGCGCTCGTGCTGCTCGTCATTGCCTGTCCCTGCGCGCTGGTCATTTCCACGCCTGTCTCTATTGTTTCCGGACTCACCGCGATGGCCCGGCGCGGCGTGCTCATCAAGGGCGGCGCGTTCCTTGAGTCCATCGGCCGTCTGCGCGCGCTCGCGCTCGACAAGACCGGCACCATTACCGAAGGCCGCCCGCGCGTCCTCGCCGTCACCGCACTTGGCGGAAAATCCGAGGACGAAATCCTGCGCATCGCCGCTGCCATCGACACGCACTCCGATCATCCGCTCGCCCAGGCCGTCACCGCCTATGCAAAGGAACGCGGCACCGAGTTTCCGCGCGGTGAGAACTACCAGTCGCGCACCGGGCGCGGAGCCGAAGCGGAGATTGATGGCCACAATTACTTCGTGGGCAACCACCGCTTCACCCACGAACTGGCCGTCTGCTCCGAGAGTCTCGAACGCCAGCTCGCCGAAATCGAAAGCCGTGCCCAATCCGTCGTCGTAGTCGGACACCGGCCCCACGCCGATTGCCAGGGCGAAGTCCTCGGCATCCTCGCCATTGGCGACGCCATCCGAGCCAACGCCGGGCAAGCTATCCGCGACCTGCACACCGCAGGCATCGAGCGCGTCGTTATGCTCAGTGGAGACAACCAGCGCACCGCCGACGCCATCGCGGAGCAAACCGGCATCGACGAAGCCCATGGCGATCTTCTACCCGACGACAAAGTCGCCCGCATCCGCGCGTTGCTCGCCGAGCATACGCATGTCGGCATGATCGGCGACGGCGTGAACGACGCCCCGGCGATGGCCGCCGCTACCGTCGGCATCGCAATGGGCGCGGCCGGCACGGATACCGCCATCGAGACCGCCGACATCGCCTTGATGAAAGACGACCTGAGCAAAGTCGCCGAGACCATCCGGCTCGGACGTCGCACCTTGGGCATCATCCAGTTCAACATCGCCTTTGCTCTGGCGATCAAAGCCGTCTTCCTCGTCCTTGCGGTGCTCGGCTACACCAGCCTCTGGCTCGCCATCCTCGCTGACACTGGTGCCACTTTACTGGTGATCGCAAATTCGCTCCGCTTGTTGATGCCAAGAAACTAAGCCACCCCATCTTCTGGAATTATGATTCGTAACGACAATCCCCAAAAGTGCCGTTTCGCTGCTCAAACGAAGAGTGTCCAAGAACGGGATACGCCGACTCCGTACCTCAGTTCTTTGGTTGGTAGCTGGCTTGGGGGCATCGATTTTCCGATCGAACTTGGGTTTTCAGTAGGGGTCCGTAGGGCCGAAATTCCGGGAGGTGGTCAACCATCGATGGAGTTTGACCCAATCAGGGCTCAAAAATCTCAGTATCAGTCAACGTATCAGATACACGGAATTCATATCAGCTGATGATTACGAGATCTGTAATGGTATCTTCAATCGCGATCGCACTTGGCTTACAGTTCCTCACGGCACTGGATGCTTTAGGCAATAGGGAGTCAACAGATCTGACTCTTCCATCGTATCTTGGCCAAACGGAGATCGTTCGTGACCTCTTGAGTGCTGGCGTCGATGTGAATGAATCGAATGCCGACGGTCGTACGCCATTGATGTTCGCCTCTGCTGCGGGCCAGATTGAGGTCATGAAGATCTTGTTGGAGGCAGGGGCTGATCCTGGTGCGGCTGCTAGAGACGGAACCACGGCCTTAATGGCGGCATCCGAAGAGGGTCATGCGTCAACTGTTGCGATTCTGTTAAGGGCGGGTGCTGGCGTAAACGCTCAATTGGCCGACGGTCGAACGCCGCTGATGGCGGCCGCATTCTTTGGGTATACCAAGATTGTAGAGACTCTATTGGAAGCGGGGGCTGATCCACGACTGGCTGATCGTCGTGGAAGGACAGCACTCATGTGGGCGTCTCAGAGTGGCCGAGTCGCGGCGGTGACGATCTTGTTGAAGAACGGAGGCAACGTTGATGTTGCGGCGAATGATGGCGCAACTTCGTTGATGTTGGCGGCTGAGGAGGGAAAGCTCAAAGTCGTCAGAATGTTGATTGAAGCAGGGGCAGACTTGAATTCGGCGGCAAACAATGGGGCGACAGCTCTAATTTTAGCGGCAAATTATGGCAGGTTGGAGGTTGCCAAGGCTCTTATTGGTGCAGGAGCAAGAATTGACGCAGTTACCGGCGATGGTGTCACCGCACTCATAATGGCAAGTCAGAATGATAACGTCTCGATCGTTTCCGCTCTTCTGAAAGCGGGTGCGGATGTAAATGCAGTGACTAAGATTGGGGCTACGGCGCTTATGACCGCTGCTGCTCGGGGGAATGCTGAAATTGTCAGGATTCTTCTGGAAGCGGGAGCCGACGAGAATTTGACCATGAATAATGGCGCAACAGCTTGGATACTGGCAGAAGACAACGGTCACGCCGTTGTTGCCCGAGTTCTTTTGGAATGGAACAGATAGTCGGAGCGCACGCTTGTACTGCATCTTCTGTGTCATTAAGGAAGCGGGATGATCTCAATCATATATGGCAGTTGGCATGACTAACATCGACATTGATATTGCCGTCTTCGCATTCCTCCAGAATCTCTCTCTATGCTCTTGTTTATGGGGAAACCAAGGTTCTTCAACTTGTAGTCTGATAATGAACAATATTCGGTCTGAATTGGATTCGTCGTCTGGTCTTCAGTCAGCGCGGGTATCGAGAGCGGAGCCATGGCGACTGCAAGGGAAGATCTCGCTTCCTTGATAGCGCCTGGTTCCTCATTTCGATTTTCATGGAATAAGCGATACTCCGAAACGCTTCATAACGTATGCCGTAATGACAAAGCATAAAACCGTGAGAAAGATACTTGCGCCAAGTGATGTCCAAAAACCTAGCCCGCGATTTAGCATCCAAGGCATGAGTAAGAACATGGGCAATGTTGGTAAGGCATACCAAAATGTATAATAAGCATGATTAGATATTTTGCCTATCTCTTGGTCTTCGATGTAGAGCCATATCATAATCATGATGGTCACCAGAGGCAAAGCTGCCAAGAGTGCGCCCAAACGATCAGCCCGCTTTGCCACTTCGGAAACTGCGACAATGATAAACGCTGTCACGGCATATTTGATGAGGAGTAGGAGCATTGTTTTTTGGTCGAACGTCAGAGGTCAGGTGGGGCGGGGCTAGTTGTCGTTGCTTGCAGCGGTTTGTGGGCGCCCAGCTTGGGCACGTAGTAAATGAAATGAAAGTCCCCCTATCGGAGAACCAAGCATGATCAAACACGAAAGAAACGACTATCCCGCTGAGTGGGACCATCTGTGGAAGGGTAGAGGAAACTGGCGAGTGGATGAAGAAGAATCGTTTAGAACGCCGACACGACGGATGAGTTGGCACTACACAGCGAATTCCACTGGTTCAGGTCGAGAAGGTAAATACGGAGGTTCTGCCGGGAAGCAACGCGTTCTTAGAGGCTGTCTTAAAAGTGATGAAATGTGTCGTTTGGTCAGAAAAGGCCACGCCGCAAGGCACATCCCAAATGGGGTATCCCTGTAGGGCTTTCCCTTTGGGATGGAACGCGGCACCGTGGTTATTTCTGTCCAAACCCTTCGGGCAGAGTTGCTTTGGGCTCGTGGCCGGCGTTGGGCGCGAGGACCAGGGCCTACAGGCCCGGGCACCTCGCTCCCGCCTTGCCCAACGACCCAAATCAATCTCTGCGACACGCTTCAGCACTTTTAGGACAGCCTCTTACCTGGGGAACTCCCATGGAGGAAATGCCGTGAGAAGTCAGCAGAGGCCATAGTAGTCTCTTCAAATGAGCCGTGAGTAGCCGGCCATGTCTTGCGTGGGGCGAAGGACAGGGAGGTCTAGTCTCAATTGAGATGAAGGCCCAAACTCCATTCCCACGGCCAAGCCAGATGGCCAGCCTGATTCAGTTCCGATTCAAATCAAATGCGGGCTGACCGATCGGGTACGTTACGGTTACCACGTCGTTCACTGCGTCCTGGCGCAGCCTCTCCGCGAGGCGCAAGCAGGTTACGCACCAGGCATTGACTTTGTCGATGCTGGCGAAGGATTCAACGTGAACCTCTCAAGCGTTGAAGAAAGAACCACTCGAAAGCCACAAGAGCAACGATGGCGCCGATGGCAATGATTACGATGGTGGGGTCGACCATGACTTTCATGACGACGAAGACGGTCAACACCAGGGAGTCCAGCAAGATCGCCACAATCAAGACCCACGGATGCGCACCGACTTCGCTGCCGAGATGGCGTAGAACTCCCCAGTGAATGACTATGTCCATGATCAGGTAGAAAATTGCTCCGAGTGAGGCGATCCGGCCAAGATCAAAGAATGCCGCGAGAATCGACGCCAACACGACCGTATAGACCAAGGTGTGCTTCTGGATATTGCCGGGCATGCCGAAATGGCTATGCGGGATCAGTTCCATGTCGGTCAGCATGGCCAGCATTCTGGAAACGGCGAAGATACTGGCGAGCAGGCCCGATGCGGTGGCAATGATCGCGATTCCGACCGTAAACCATACGCCATAGTCTCCCATCGCAGGGCGGGCAGCTTCTGCCAGCGAGTAATCCCGCGCCTGCGCTATCTCGGAAACTGTGAGTGTGGATCCGACGGCCCAGGCCACAAGAAGATAGACAACCAGGCAGATCGCCAGTGAGATGACGATGGCTCGGCCGACATTCTTTTTCGGGTTCTTAACCTCGTCGCCACTGTTCGTGATCGTGGTGAAGCCTTTGTAGGCAAGGATTGCGAGCGCCACACCCGCCACGAATCCGCCCCAAGAACTCCTCTCGCCGATACCCGTCTCCGCCGGTTCAAAGGAAAAGCCCGTCGCGGCGAGCGTGATCACGGCAAAGAGTAGAATACCGCCAATCTTCAATACTGCGGTAACTTTTGAAATTCGGCCGATAACTTTGTTTCCGGCGACATTAACAAGGAATGCAAAAGTGATCAGGCCGATCGCGAGAATCGGCACAAGAACGCCTGCATCGCTAATGCCCAGAGCGTGTAGGGTGTAGGTGCCAAACGTCCGCGCGACCAGGCTTTCGTTGATGACCATGGATATAGTCATCATAAGGGCTGCTGCTCCGGTGATGGTTGAGGGCCCGTATGCCTTCTTGAGGATCATCGCGATCCCCCCAGCCGATGGGTACTTGTTTGAGACCTTGATGTAGGAGTAAGCGCTGAAGCCGCTGATCACCGCCCCGATCAAGAAGGCGAGTGGAAACAGAGTTCCTGCGAACTCAGCAACCTGTCCCGTTAATGCGAAGATTCCTGCGCCGATCATCACACCGGTACCCATCGCGACCGACCCGAGTAGGCTCAGGCTGCCCTTTTCATATTGGCTATCCTTCATTTCAGGGTGGAGTCGGTGGGTGTGCCAGCTCAGTAATTATGAGCTTGAGAAGATTCTGGGCGGCGCCAGTCGATCGGCTCATCGGGTTGAGTTGATCTCCAAAGAAGAGTCGGGCTATGCCGCTTGATGAGCGTCTCGTCGGGGTCAAAACAGCTCTATCGACGGCAGCTGGCGAGTACCGGGAAGGTCATTGTCAACAGATCTGGCTCGGCATTGCTCTATTTCCGAGTGACCCTAATGGCGAAGACGATCAGGACAACCAGCGCGACAATCATGGCAGCCCACCAGATCCACATCCAGCCTCCGGGCCATCCATGTGCGTGTTGCGCAAGGTCGTACATTTGGTTTGTGTCCATCAGAGTGGGGCTCCGCTTCCGCCTTTAGCCCGGATGTTTCGTGAAGGAGTCGTTGGTTCTTTAATTTTGGTTCCGGGTTTGATCCATTCGCTGTTCTTGGCCTGAGATCGGTGTTTTTGGCGAATAGTCGATTGATCAGGCGACACTCCCCCTTACCCCCCATTGGTCAAAAAGGGCGCCGGGGCAGCGCCAGGAGGCAGGCTACGGTGGCGAGAGGCTGGTAGCAGCTTGGGTGAAGAGATCTTTGAGCGGATGATGGGAAGAGATGGATTCGAGTCATCGATTTCTTGCGGATGATGACGGCGCCAATCTTGATAAGCTTCAGGCGGATAGATGCGACGGTGGCTCGGGCCAGGACGCTTCCTTTGAGGACAAGACGTCTGAGGGACTCCAACAGCGTATACGCCAAGCCCGACAAGAGGATTCGCCATTGATTGGCCCACCATCGGTGGGCACTGACACGATCGGCGAAGAGCATCATCTGCTCCTTGATCCGGTTTTCCATCTCGCCTCGGATACAGTAGCGCTGATCGTAGAGTCGCTTGGGCTCGCCAACGATGTTGGTCACGATGAATCGCGGATTGGCCCCCTTGCTGGTGTGCTCGGCCTTGACGATGATCGAGCGGATCCAGCGCCAGGAACCTGCGGCGTAATCAAAGCGATCGAAGAGCCGCTGCTTTTTGCCGGTTAACTCATGAAGAGTGCGGGCGCGCTGCATCAGGTCCTGGGCATGATCGAGCAGGCGGCTGTTTCGGGCGATACCCACGATGTATTTGACCTCGTTGCGATCACACCAGCTAAGCAGCAGGTCGCGGCAAAAGCCGCTGTCAGCGCGGAAAACAAACCGGGTGCGCGGCCAGACCTGCCGCAATCGAGTGACCAGAAGCTTCAGGATCGCAGCGGCATGTTTGGCACCATCGTTGTTGCTTGGACGAAGATAGGCCACAAGCAGCTGGTCACCGCAAAACACATACAGCGGAAGAAAACAATGGCAGTCATAGTATCCATGGAAGTATCGACCCTCCTGGCTTCCATGAACCGGGGCGTCGGTCGCATCAAAATCCAGGATGACAACCGGCGGAGGGCTCTTGTGCGAAGCGATGAACTGCTCGATCAACACCTCGTTGATCGTCCGGGCGCTCTGACGTGTCTGGGCGTTTTCAAAGCGTGACAGGGTAGGCGCACTCGCCAGCTCGCAATCTTTGCCCACGGCGATCTGGTGGATGCTGTCGTGACGCAACTGGGCCGAATCGTTCAGATCCTCCCATCCGGCGCACAGCCCATAGACTCTCTGACGCAGCATTGATTCTGACTCGTGGCGCACCTTGCCCACCTGTCGTTCGTCATCGAGGCGTTCGGCTACCTGTTCGATCAATCCCAGCTTCCGGTCGACCTGCTTAACCAGCAAAAGCCCTCCATCTGAGCTGATCTCGCCACCGGCAAAATCCACTTCGATCTTGCGGCCATTTACTCTTGAAAACCCGATGCCCTTGAGGCACATTTTCTTCATCGCGTGTTTGGTTGATTATTTTGCTACCCACTGATTATCAGTGGGTAATCAGACACGCGATACTTTTTTACGAAATATCCAGGTTAGCAAGTTGGGCAATTGGCCCGATCCAAAGTCAGATCGATATCGTTGACTGCTTCGTCAAGCGAAGCGGGGTTAAGGTTTGGACCGGCGTCGGCCGCCACGGTACCATAGGACCGGTGGCGGCGAGAAGTCGGTTAGCTTGGGGTGATCGGATAGCTAGTTATGGCTGTGGGCATTCTGGGCGCCACTACCATCCGGATCTCCCATCATCATTTCCATCATGGGACACGACATATCCATTCCCCCGTCGGCTCCTTGTCCCTTTCGTTTCTGCATCTTCTGCATGTGGGCCATCATCTGCGAGTGCATTTGCATCATGGAGGTGTTGTCGGACGGCAGCTCTGCCAGGTTCTTCTGCTGATCCTCGGTGAGAATGGCGCGGGCCTTCTTTCCCATGGATTTCTGAAGCTTCTTTAGGTCGTTTACCTGTTTATCGGTCAGCCCGAGTTCGTCTTTGCTACCCAGGAGCATGGATGGTTCATTTGTTGAGAGGTCGGCACGCATCATCATGCGGGCTTCCTTCATCATGGCAGGGGACATGCCCGTCATCTGCATCATGTTCTTCATCTTGTCGCTCTGTGCCATCGCGCTGGAACCGCCCATGCCGTCATTGGACTTCATCATGGATGACGAATCGGCGGAAGTTTTGGTCATCGAGTCACCCGATTCGTGGTCGTGCCCCGTGTTCGTTTGTGCCCATGCTGTCGTTCCTACCATCAGCGCCAGGACTGTTGTTGCCGAAAATTTGACTGCCTTCATTGTGATCATGGTGTGCCTATTCTTTTCTGTGGAGATATTTGCTTTGAACGGAAGTTGACCTTCGGGGATTACTGTAGGTGATTCCTCAAACAGATCTGCGGGTCTCCACCAGATTGCTGGAGATTGATTTCCGATACTTCAGGTCTGCCTCCACCTCTTTTAACGCAGGGAACTCGAATTTCCCTCGGAATTCTTTGAGAAAGGATCGGCGAACGAATTCTGTCTCTGTTTGGTCGACAGAGATTCTATCTTCCTTGCGGTTTCAGAACAGGACACTTACTCCTCCGCCCCACCCGAATTCGGAATGCCAGCGCAGTTCCAGGGCTGTGTTTTTGGTCAGCACATAGTCAAGGGCGACCATGCCTTCCCATTGAGTATCCAGATCGTATTTGACTTCCATTTCGAGGGCGATGCGCGGTGTCAGCATGACTTCACGTGCCAGCGCGAAGCGCGCGTCTCCGTCGGTGCCGATCCAGGAACGTGAATACAGATTGAGGGGCAGGGTATAGGCCAGTCCCACGATGCCGCGGGACCCTTCAAGGGAGGTTTCGGCACCGAGAAAGTCGCCTCCGACAAAGACGGTGGTAAAGCGATTGAGGTAGCGTTCATAGACGGGAATCACCTCCCATTCCGTCTCGGGGACATTTCCCCAGCCAACCTGCCATTCGACGCCGAAAATATTGCGGCTGTTGGAGTATTCGGCCCATCCTTCGGTCATGTTGGAGACGAACGCTGCACGGCCGAATAGGAAGTAGGGGTCTTCGTAGAGCTGCCAGCGTGTAGCGGCCGTGGCGGAATCCGGTTCAAAGCCCTCGTATTCCACGACGCGAGCCATGCCGGCGTGCATGTGATAGAGCAGGTGACAGTGAAAAAACCAGTCTCCCTTTTCATTGGCATCGAATTCAATGACCGTGGTGCTCATCGGTTCGACATCCACGGTGTGCTTGAGCGGGGCATGATCGCCCTGCCCGTTGATGACGCGGAAGAAATGTCCGTGCATGTGCATCGGATGATGCATCATGGTTTGGTTGATCATGATGAAGCGCACCACCTCCCCCTCCCTGATTCGAATCGAGTCGCTGGCGGACAGGGGGGTGTTGTTGATGAACCACACGTAGCGTTCCATGTCGCCGTCGAGGGTGAGGCGGATCTCGTGAACGGGTTTGGCAGGGTCCAGGGTCGTGGGCTGCGTGGCACGGAGCCTGGCATAGGGCGGCCAGGGGCGCTCGGCTGACGCGTCTTCGGCGAGCAGGGGCTGTGAGCTGATGTCGGCCACCATCCAGGCGAATGTCGGTGGAGCCACCATCGGCGGCATGGGCTGTCCCGTCTCGATGGGTTTGGAAGGATGCATCGCTACGGAGGGTGCAGACATTGATTGATGTCCAGCATCATGGGACATGGCGTTCATCGGATCCGCCTTCTGGGATTTCGCGGTTGGGTCATGGTCACCATGGGCCATGTCGGTCATGACCATGTCCCCCATATTCATGCCGGGGCGATCGAAGTCGCCGGCCTTTACGTGGTCGTCCGGCATGCCGATGACCCCGGCCGGGGTGAGCGCAAAAGCCTTTTTCCAGGTGAAGTTCCCCATCGCCTTATAGAGATTGGGCGCGGGGACCAACGGGGCGTAGTGTTTTTCGCCCTCTCCGATCCAGAGCGAAGCGCGCCCAGATCGGTCGTGAGAAGTCGCGCGAAATTCGAATTGGCCGTCTGCGGGCACCGTCACCAGGACATCGTAGGTCTCTGCCACTCCAATGAGCAGGCGTTCGATCTGAATCGGTTCGACGTCCTGGCCGTCGGCGGCAATGATGGTCATCGGGCTACCTGCAAATTGGAGGTGGAAAAAGGTGCTGGCGGAGCCGTCGATGATACGTAAACGCACCTGCTCACCGACCTGGGCCGGGAGGTGATCGTCGACCTCGCCGTTGAGGAGGAAACGGTCGTAGGCGACGTCCGAGATATCCATGGCGGGCATGCGTTGCAGTTCCCGTGTGAGGTAATCCTTCAGGAGTCCGATTCTGATCGCACCAAGGACACTTTGGCTGCTGCGTTTGCGAATGCTGTAGTATTCATTTCCCGCGCGCAAGGTGTGCATGACTTCGTGCGGACCTTCATTGGTCCAATCCGATAGCAGGACAACCTGCTCCTTGAGTTCTGGGAATCGTGGATCGCCGTTCCGTGGCAGGATGACGATTGATCCATAGACGCCACTCTGTTCCTGCAGGTCGGAATGTGAATGGTACCAATAGGTGCCACTTTGCCGGATCGGGAATTCGTAGGTGAACGTCTTCCCGGGGTGGATTGGTGGAAAACTGATGAAGGGCACTCCGTCCATGCCGGGTGGCACGAGCAAACCATGCCAGTGGATCGACGTAGGAACGCCCATTGCGTTCGTAACTTGAATGCGTGCGGTATCGCCTTCGACGAATCGAAGGGTCGGACCGGGAATGCTTCCGTTGATCGTCATGCCCTCGACCGTACGCTGTGCCTTGTCAACCGTCTGCTCCGCGATGGTGAGGTGATACTCTGTCACGGCCGGTCGGGCATTTGGCAGGAGGGTCAGCGGGAGTGCGAAACTCAACAGTGCCCTGTAGATTCGATCCGTATTCTTGATCATCTTCATGTTTGCGTTCGTTGGGCCGCAGTCTGCCCACTGGCTCAGACTCCGGTATTCTCGGAGACTCTTGCTTGTGCGGGGGATGCCTTTGCTTTGACGCGAAAACGTTATGCCAGCGCATCACCGGGACGGCCAATCTGATGCTCACGTCCTTGGGTCGAGCAAACCAGAGTCAACCGCTGACGAACAGAATATTTGATTTGGGCGTGACGCAACCCTGACTCTGTCTGAACTGTGCAGAATAAGCTACCAGATGTCGGCTTCGAGTGAGTCCTTTTTGGGCCACCCGGTTCGATTCTCCATGATTTGGGGACTCCCTCAAAGGCTACCGATCATAGAGAAGATGTCGCCGGTTGGACACGAAAGGTTCCACCATCAGTTTTTCGGGTGGTCGATGGATATTTTTGAGTTTCTGTGGAAAAAGTGAGGGAGAGTATGTTTGGAAGCGTTTACATTCACGTAACCGAAGAGATAGAATCAAAGCTGATTATGGAGCATGAAATCCTTGACGGAGAAGAATCTTTGGACCCGACTTCGACTCGACGAACTGGGACTGGGATGCATTGCCCGATGCCTGCCAGCCCTTGGGGCATCGCGCTATCGATGAAGCTCCCGCCGTCTGGCGGCCGATGAATTCGAAGTACTTGGACTGGATGATCTTGGTATTGTCCTCATACGGAATCACCAGGGACGTTTTCGTCCGAGTGATGCCGGTGGTCTGTATTGGTCTATTTGCGACCGCCGACTTGGCCTTCAGCGAAGGTACTGACGCGTTTTCGAGCGTCCGGCTTGAGGACTATCTGCAGCAGGCGAACGACTCGAATCCAGGCTTACGCGCCTTTGAGGATCACTATGAGGCCTCGATGCAGCGAATTCCGCGGGCCGGCGCATTGCCCGATCCGAAACTTCAGATCACGAATTTCGTCGAGTCGGTCCAGACCCGGACAGGTACTCAGCAGAATGTGGTCATGCTCAGTCAGGGCATCCCCTGGTTTGGCAAACTTAACCGGGCGAAAGCGGTGGCATCCGCTGAAGCCGAAGCGCTCTGGTTTTCTTTTCAGGCGCGGCAACTTGCCCTGGCTCGCACGGTCGCGAACGGCTACTTCGAATACGGTTTTCTGGGTAAATCACTTGAATTGACACGCCAGAATCTCTCTCTTTTGCGCCGGCTGGAGCCTATCGTGGAAGAACGGGTTCGAGGCGGGGGGGACGCCAATCCTCTGCTTCGGCTGCAGGTTGAGATCGGGATGATGGACGATCGGGAGAAGTCGATCCACAGGAAGCGTGAAGCCCAGAGCGCCCGCCTGAATGGCTTGCTTGCACAGTCGGGTAACAGCGTTCTGCCCTGGCCGGTCTTGACGGCCCCCGAAACCGATTCTCTGGACCTCTCAGGTCTGGTCTCGGCGCTGGAGTCGGGCAACCCGGAACTGGCCATGCTGGACCGCAAGATCTCCAGCGCGGAGGCGCGTCGTGAGCTGGCCCGCCTGGAGAACCGCCCCGACCTGACCTTCGGTGTGAACTACATCCAGACCGACGCCTATGCGGGTTCGATTGATCCCGACGCCGGGAACGACCCATGGGGCGTAACCCTGGGCATCAGTATCCCAATCTGGGGCGCCAAGAATGAAGCAATCCGAGGGGAGGCCTTGGCGGCCCGATCCGCAGCCGGCAATGAACGGCTGGACCGGGAGAACAGCCTGAAGGCGGATTTGACGATCCAGTATACAAATCTTGAGGACGCCAATCGACGACTGGAACTCTATGGCGATCGGTTGCTCAACCTGGCGCGTCAGGCACTTGAGATCACCCGGACAAGCTATGAAGGCGGCCGGGCTACCATTCTTGACGTGATTGACAGCGAACGTTCGCTTCTCGAACTCGAACTGAGCTACTGGCGCGCCGCGGCGGATGCCTGGCAGAGCCGTATCGCTATCCAGACGCTGGTCAACCAACCCATTGCCGAGGCTTTCTTGCCCACTTCCATCGATGAATAAGAAACTATGGATCCTGCTGATCGCGACCGGCGCCGTGGCGCTGGTTGCAGGAATGCTGCTCGAGCGTATGTGGTCGAGTGGACCGGCGCCCGAGCACGGGCACGATCATGCCACTACCTCAGCTGCCCAGGAGGCTTCCGTCATCTGGACCTGTTCGATGCATCCCCAGATCCAGCGGTCCGAACCCGGTGCCTGTCCCATCTGCGGGATGGATCTGATTCCCCTGATTGAAGATGACTCGGCCGACGAGGGTCCGCGGGTGCTCACGATGTCCGCCAGTGCCATGGCATTGGCCGATATAGCCACGACAACGGTCATCCGCGCGGTGCCGGAAGTGGAGGTTCGATTGGTGGGCAAGCTCGATTACGACGAGACACGTTTGAAGTCGCTCACCGCCCGGTTTCCGGCTCGGATCGAGCGGCTGTTCGTCAACTACACCGGGATCGAAGTCCGGAAAGGTGATCATCTGGCCGAGATCTACAGTCCGGAACTGTTGATGGCCCAGCGGGAGTTGCTGGCCGCGGTCCAGTTCGATCCCGGTGGTGTGACTGCGGAGATTGCCCGGGAGAAATTGCGGCTCTGGGATCTGCTTCCGGAGCAGATTGAAGGAATCGTGAAATCGGGTGAAGCCCGTGATCATTTTGAACTGCGCGCTCCCATCGGTGGGGTGGTCGTCCAGAAGAATGTGAAAGAGGGCGACTACGTGAAAACGGGGGATACGCTTTTTCGGATTGCGGATCTCTCGACACTCTGGCTTCCGCTGGAGGCCTTTGAGACGGATCTCCAATGGCTGCGCTACGGCCAGACGGTCACTTTCGAAGTGGAGGCCTTTCCCGGGGAGGCCTTCGAAGGTCGCATCGTCTTCATCGACCCGGTGTTGAATGAGCGCACCCGGACGGTCGGGGTCAGGGTAGAAGTGGCCAATCCCTCCGGTCTCCTCAAGCCGGGGATGTTTGCCGAAGCCACAGTTTTTTCGCAGATCGCCTCGGGTGGCCGGGTCATTTCGCCCGAGTTGGCGGGGAAATGGATGAGCCCGATGCACCCGGAAATCGTCAAGGACGGGCCGGGCCAATGCGATGTCTGCGGGATGGACCTAGTCCCGGTGGAGTCACTCGGGTATGAAGCGATGGAAGAGGGTATCCTGCCGCTGCTCGTTCCCACCTCGGCTGTCCTGAGAACCGGCCGGAGGGCGGTGGTCTATGTGGCGATGCCGGACCGAGAAAGGCCGACCTTTGAAGGTCGTGAGATCACGCTCGGCCCCCGGGCCGGAGATGTTTTCCTTGTCCTCGACGGCCTGGAAGAAGGTGACGAGGTGGTGACGAACGGTGCCTTCAAGATCGACAGCGCATTGCAAATCCTGGCCCGTCCCAGCATGATGAACCCCACCGGCGGCGGTCCGGTGCCCGGTCACGACCACGGAGCGGCCACGGCGGCGCAACCCGAAGACGTCCAGATGGGTAACGCGATGGAGGCCGCCCTTTCCTCCGAGGAAACCCTCGGGCTGCTGGAGCACTACTTCGACCTGCAGGCCGCCCTGGCCGCGGATGAGCCGGACGCAGCGAAGGCCGCCCTGGTCGCGATGCTTGAGACGGTGGGTCATCGGTCCTCCGTGGCCGACCTGCTTCACCAGATGCTGGAGGCGGACGATCTTGCCGGGATGCGCCGTCCCTATTTCGACCGGCTCTCGTCGATGCTCATCGTCGGTGTGCGCGAACACCCAAAGTTGATCGACCAAACCCTTTTCCTCAAGCATTGTCCCATGGTGTATCCGGATCATGGAGCCGATTGGCTCCAGACGGACGAGGCCACGCAGAATCCCTATTTCGGCGGGGCCATGCTCTATTGCGGGGAGACGGTGGAAACGCTGACCGTCCCCTGATCCGCTCCAGACGCAATCTCCATGCCTCCCAGCCAAAAACCGTCCCTCATTGACCGACTGATCCGGTTTTGTCTCGAAAACCGGTTGGTCGTCGTTCTCTCGACCTTCGTCCTCATCGTCTGGGGTCTGATGGTGGCACCCTTCGACTGGGAGTCTGAACACCTACCGAGAGACCCGGTCCCGGTCGATGCCATCCCCGATATCGGGGAGAATCAGCAGATTGTCTTCACGGAATGGATGGGGCGTTCACCACAGGATATCGAGGACCAGGTCACCTATCCGCTGACCACGGCACTGCTCGGGCTTCCCTCGGTCAAGACGATCCGCAGCTATTCGATGTTCGGCTTCTCGTCGATCTACATCATCTTCAAGGAGGACGTGGAGTTCTATTGGGCACGCAGCCGTATCCTGGAGAAACTCAACAGTCTGCCGTCCGGAACGCTTCCTGGCGGGGTGCAGCCGCAACTCGGGCCGGATGCGACCGCTCTGGGGCAGGTCTTCTGGTACACCCTCGAAGGGATGGATGCAGAAGGGAGTCCCACGGGTGGCTGGGGTCTGGATGAACTACGAAGCGCCCAGGACTGGTATGTGCGCTATGCTCTCCAAGGAGTGGACGGAGTGGCGGAGGTCGCGTCGATCGGCGGCTTCGTTAAGGAGTACCAGGTCGACGTCGATCCGGACGCCCTGCGAACCTACGGGATCGCCCTCCACGAAGTGTTCAACGCGGTCCGTGGAAGCAACCTGGATGTCGGTGCCCGTACGATTGAGATCAACAGTGTGGAGTATGTCATCCGTGGGCTGGGTTTCATTGAGGACCTCGATGATCTAGGGCAGACCGTCATCACCCAGCGCGATAACGTCCCGATCACCCTGGATCGGGTGGCCCAGATTGAGTATGGTCCGGCCCTGCGGCGCGGGGCGCTCGACAAGGCGGGGGCCGAGGCCGTCGGCGGCGTCGTGGTCACCCGCTACGGAGAAAATCCTCTGGCGGTGATCAAGCGGGTCAAGGCGAAGATCGCCGAGATTTCGCCGGGACTGCCCCGCAAGACGCTGGCGGACGGGACGGTCAGTCAGGTGCAGATCGTTCCCTTTTACGACCGGACCGCGCTGATTTACGAGACGCTGGGTACTCTTGAAGACGCGGTGCGTCAGCAAATTCTGGTGACCATTATTGTCGTGATCGTGATGGTCATGCACCTGCGCAGTGCGGCCCTTATATCCGGAGTCCTGCCCTTGGCCGTTCTGTTTTCCTTCATCGGGATGAAGGCCTTCGGGGTGGACGCCAATGTGGTGGCCCTTTCCGGAATCGCCATAGCCATTGGGACGATTGTGGACATGGGTGTCGTTCTGATTGAGAACATTCTCAAGCACCTCGACGAGGCGCCTCCCGACGAAAACCGGCTCGAGGTGGTTTATCGGGCCTGTGCCGAGGTGGCCGGTGCGGTGGTGACGGCTGTGTTGACCACGGTGGTCAGTTTCCTGCCGGTCTTCACCATGGAGGCAGCGGAGGGCAAACTCTTCCGTCCGCTGGCCTACACCAAGACCTTTGCTTTGATCGGTTCGATCATTGTCGCGGTGACTATTATTCCGCCGCTGGCCTACTGGTTCATCGCGGGGAAACCCAAAACCGGTTGGGCCAAAATGGGCTTATGGGGCGGCCTGGCCGTCGCCGGAGTTCTGGGATCGCTTGTCGTCCCCTGGTTTCCGTGGTGGCTGGGGGTATTCCTGGTGGCGGTGGCCTGCTTTCATCTTTTCGGTCGACGCCTGCCGGAGACGGCCCGGCGCGGCACGCTTTTCGGGTTCAACTTCGTGGTGGCCATCTTGGTGGCCTTTATCCTGGCGGCGGACTGGAAACCCCTCGGCCCCGAGGCTCAGTTCCGCAATATTGTTTTTGTTTTTCTGGTCGTCGGGGGACTCCTGGCCTTCTTCACTCTGTTCATTCGCTTCTATGGCAGAATGCTGGCCGCGGTCCTGCGGATGAAGGCGGTCTTCCTCGCCGCCAGCACTCTGATCATCCTTTCGGGATTTGCGGTCTGGCTGGGGTGGGGGACTCTCTTTGGTTGGATGCCAGAATGGCTGCGGCAAACCCGGCCGTTCGTGGCGATGGCCCATCAGGTCCCGGGCATGGGCAAGGAGTTCATGCCCTCCCTTGACGAAGGGTCCTTCCTCTATATGCCGACCACCATGCCGCACGCCTCGATCGGCGAGGTGATGGATGTCATCCGCAAGCAGGACATGGCCATCAATGCTATTCCTGAGGTGGAACTGGCGGTGGGCAAACTGGGTCGGGTGGAGAGCCCGCTCGATCCGGCGCCCATCTCGATGATCGAGACGATCATCACCTACAAACCGGAATTCATCACCGACGAGGCCGGGCATCTGCGCACTTATGCCTTTGATTCCAAGACCGAGGCCTTTCGACGCGACGCCGAGGGTGAGCTTATCCCGGATGAAGAAGGTCGACCTTTTCGAAACTGGAGGCCGGAGATCCGCAGTCCCGATGATATCTGGGCGGAAATCGTCAAGGCGGGATCCATCCCGGGCACGACCTCGGCGCCGAAGTTGCAGCCCATCGCGGCACGAATCGTCATGCTCCAGAGCGGTATGCGGGCACCGATGGGTCTGAAGGTCTATGGCCCCGATCTCGAAACAATTGAGAAGGTGGCACTCGATATTGAAGGGACCCTCAAGCAGGTGCCCTCAATCAAGGCGGAAGCAGTCCTAGCCGATCGAATCGTGGGGAAGCCCTATCTGGAGATCGAGATCGATCGTGAGGCTATCGCCCGGTATGGAATTCGTATTCAGATGGTTCAGGATGTGATCGAGGTAGCCATAGGAGGCAAGCCGATCACACAGACCGTCGAAGGGCGGGAGCGCTATCCGGTTCGCGTCCGTTATCCGCGGGAGTTGCGCGATACAATCGAGGGCATCGAGATGATTCTGGTCAGCGCGCCAGACGGTACCCAAATCCCCTTGCGAGAGATCGCGCGGATCAATTACACTCGTGGTCCCCAGGTCATCAAGAGCGAGGACACCTTTCTTGTCGGCTACGTCATCTTTGACATGCAAGAGGGCTTCGCCGAGGTCGAGGTGGTTAACCAGGCGCAGGAGGTCCTTCAGCAGAGAATCCAATCTGGCGAACTCGTCATCCCCGAAGGTGTGAGTTATCGATTCACCGGCAGCTATGAGAACCAGGTCCGGGCGGAAAAGAAGCTGCGGGTTGTCCTGCCCATCGCTCTATTCGCGATCTGGCTGATCCTCTATTTCCAGTTCAAACGAATTTCGACCACCCTGTTGGTCTTTTCCGGGATCCTCTTCGCCTGGTCCGGTGGTTTCATTCTCATCTGGTTCTATGGCCAGTCTTGGTTTCTCAACTTCGAACTCTTCGGGCAGAACCTCCGATCACTCTTCCAGATGGGTACGATCAATCTGAGCGTGGCAGTTTGGGTTGGGTTTCTCGCCCTGTTTGGTATCGCCACTGACAACGGCGTCATTGTTTGCACCTACCTCCAACAGGTATTCAGAGAAAAGGTACCTCAGACGGTCGAAGCCATCCGAAAGGCGACGGTGGAGGCGGGGGTCAGGCGGGTGCGCCCGGCCATGATGACGAGTGGGACGACCATCCTGGCCTTGCTCCCGGTGCTGACGTCGACGGGTCGCGGTGCCGATATCATGGTGCCCATGGCTATTCCCACCTTTGGCGGTATGCTCCTGGCTATTTTGACCATCTTCATCGTCCCGGTACTCTATTGCGGCCTGGAGGAGTTGAAGCTTCGTTTCACCAAAAACAGATAACAGAAACAGATATGAACACCATACGACAAAAGGTCCGTCTTCTCTTGGTCGCTAGCATTCTTGCCACGGGAGCCATGGCTGCAGCTCAGCAGGAACCAAACAACCCATTGGTTGAGTCCTATATGAAAGTGGGGACAGCCTTGGCTGATGATGATTTGAGAACTGCCCAAGGTGCGGCTGCCGCGATGATCGAGGATTCCAAGGTAGGAGGAATCCCTGAACAGGTTTCGACTGCGGCCTCATCAGTGGCCGATGCCAAGGATCTCGCGAGTGCACGAGTCGGTTTTCAGGCACTATCAACCGCTGTTCAGAATATGATCGAGGAGTCTACATCGGACGGCGAAAGCGTCTATCTGATGCGCTGCCCTATGGCTTTCGGAGGAAAAGGAGGAACGTGGCTTCAACTGACGACGGCCGTTTCCAATCCCTACTTCGGCTCAAAGATGCTCCATTGTGGCGGAGTTGTTCGGGAGATTGAGGGCGGCCCGGCAACGGACTCAGATCACTCCCACTCAAATCATTGATCAGGATTACGGTAAGAGGCTCGCGATCTGCCAAAAGTTTCGGAATCACGGGTTTTGACGAGGGATAACGCCTCCCGCTGCGTTTAAGGAGGAAAGGCACAGATAACCGGCGTTCGTACCTATCGGGCGTTAGTGAATGGAATCTTTGGGGTCCCGCTCGAATCGGGATCTCCCGATCAATCGGGCCATAATGCAGTGAATGGTCAATTACCCCCATGCTAGAACTCGTTAGTCAGCCCGAATATGTCCACGTTCTCACGAATCCAGTGGTCACTCACCTACTGCCGGTTGCGGCCGTCCTTCTCGTAGCTTCGCTTTTCCTAAGGGGACGCATTCTTCTGGTGACGTCCCTGTTACTTGTCACGGTTGCTTCCTTGTCGGTCTGGCCGGTCGTCCGTTTCGGGCAGCAAGCCCATGAAGAGGTGGATGCGCTTGCCGATTCGACCGGAAGAGACTGGCTGGAGGTGCATATGCAACGGGCCGAGCTTTGGGCTCCGCTGTTTTATGCCACGGCCGGTATATCACTGCTGGCTCTGTCTGTTGGAGCGAAGTGGCCGAATCTGGCAAAACGAATTGCGTTCGCTCCGGCAGTCCTTGCCATTGTCGCCAGCGGCGTTGCTGGATACATTGCCTATCCGGCAGGCAAAATCAGGCATGAGGAATTTCGGACTACCGAGCCTCCGCGTGAGGAACTCCACGAGAACGAGCATACCCATTAGGGCCTGCCTCAACCTGGATTATTGATATGAACCGAATCATCGAGCAATTTCTGGAACGTGAATCAACAGAATTACTGGACTATATCTGCACAGGGATTCAAAAGGAGGAGTTGAATCTTCCGGGACCGGATTTCATCGACAGAGTGCTGATTGCGTCTGATCGATCGGTGCCCGTATTGAACAACTTGCAGCGGATCTTTTCGCACGGCCGTTTGGGAGGTTCGGGCTATCTTTCGATCCTGCCGGTGGATCAAGGGATTGAGCATTCGGCCGGCGCCAGTTTTGCTCCGAATCCCATCTACTTTGATCCGGGGAATATTGTGCGACTTGCGATTGAGGGCGGCTGCAACGCGGTCGCTTCCACCCTGGGAGTCTTGGGAATAGTCGCTCGGTCGCATGCCCACAAGATTCCGTTTATAGTGAAACTCAACCACAATGAGTTACTGACCTATCCGAATGAACACGATCAGATCTATTTCGCAGATGTGCGCCAAGCCGCCGCAATGGGAGCCGCCGCAGTAGGGGCAACTGTCTATTTCGGCTCCCCGGGGTCCCATCATCAGATTGTAGAGACGACTCGGGCCTTTGCTTTGGCTCATGAGTTGGGCCTGGTGACAATTCTGTGGTGCTATCTGAGGAATCCGGCCTTCAAGACGAAGGGTCTGGATCATCACACGGCGGCTGATTTGACCGGCCAGGCAAATCATCTTGGGGTGACCATCCAAGCTGATATTGTGAAGCAAAAACTGCCAACGCACAACGGAGGATTTCGTGCGTTCGAGAACTTCGGGAAGACCGACTCACGAGTCTATGACCAACTTGCGACTGATCATCCGGTCGAGTTAACTCGATATCAGGTGGCCAACGCTTACATGGGCCGGGCAGGACTGATCAACTCCGGAGGTGCATCGGGGGAAGATGACTTTGATGAGGCCATACGCACAGCGATCATTAACAAACGGGCAGGAGGCATGGGTCTGATTTCTGGAAGAAAAGCATTTCAGCGGCCGTTTGCTGAGGGTGTAAAGCTCCTTCAGGCGATCCAAGATGTGTACCTTGAACCGTTGGTTACCGTGGCGTGATCGGTGAGAAAACTCGTAGTTCTTCCAAAGATTTTATGAGGGTTAGGCTGTGTGCAAGCGTTCAAGTGAATGAAGTTTCGTGTGAGCCTGAAGGAAAGCTGGACGAGTCGAAAAATCACTTCATCCAGAAGCACGCGATCCCATCACTAACCAGGTAATACAGAGGAACTCAAAGGAAGCCACAATGAAGAAACGAGCAAGCAAGAAGGCAGTAAGGGTGATCTCATGTGAAGCACCTGAGGCGCAGGAGGTCTATGTCGCCGGAACGTTCAATAATTGGAATCCGAAAGCGACTCCTCTCAAGCGAGCATTAAGCGGGAGGTGGAGTGCCAGACTCAATTTGGAACCTGGTCGATATGAATACCGATTTATCGTGGATGGTGTCTGGTGTTGCGAGCCGGGGTGCGAAGAAGATCCGTCATGTCCCTTGTGTGTCCCCAACGGGTACGGGTCTATGAACAGAATCCTGAGTGTTTCTCCAAAAACAGCGACGGCCACTAAGGCGCCATTACGCAGTTCCTAGAGCCAATTGAAACCAGAATGACTGATTTCTTTAGCGCGGATCACCTTTGCGATTCAGATATCGCCGACGTATATCCCGGCAGCTATGACCGAAATCCGTTCGCTAGAACCCCGTCTTTGAGCATATGAAAGAGATAAAGGCCTATATCAGGCGAGAGTGCCTTGACCGTGTGGTTAATGCTCTGGCGCATGTCCCCAGTCTTTCAGGCGTCAGTCTATCCACCGTCAGTGGTTTTGGAAGGAGCCGCGGTCGCCTGAGGTTTGTCGACTTTGAGACGCACATCAAGATCGAGATTGTATGTCGGGATTCACTAGAGCCAGCCCTGGTCGAGGTGATCAGGAGGACTGGATGTACTCATCAGCGGGGTGATGGGAAGATCTTTGTATCCTCGATGGACAGGGTGGTGCGGATTGAGGATGGGAGTGAAGGCGAAACGTGTGTTTGAAGTAGGGAATTCGCTCTAATTTGGGACTGTTTCAAGGTGGGCTAGCATCTTTTGAAGCCGCTTCTTAGCGCGGTGGATTCGGAGTTCTACGGTCTTTGGGGTTGTCGAAAGAAGCTCGGCGGCCTCCTTCTGCGTTCGCTGTTCAAGTGTGCAAAGGATCAAGGGTAACTTCAGTTTGTCTGGAAGTAGGTTTATTGCCTCGTGAAGCTGACTCAGATCGTCGGAACTTGCGGCTTGCTCGTCTGCAACGGGTGTGTCGTCGGCGATGTCAAGGGAGGGCGTTGATGCAGGCGAAGTCTGGTCGAGAGAGACAAATTCCGGTGCCCTGGTCCGGCGGCGCCCCGCATCCCGACAGAGGTTCAGGGCAATCTTGAAAAGCCACGTCTTGACCGTGGATCGAGGACGAAACGGTCCTGCCCTGAAGTAGGCCCGGACAAAAGACTCTTGGACGATGTCTCGCGCCAGGTGTTCTTCGCCCGCGTATCGTAGTACGAAATAGTATAGCGGAACCTGGTGGCGCTCCATCAACGTCTCAAGTGCAGATCCGTCTCCGGCCCGAATCGCCTCAAGCAGCTCCAGGTCAGGGTCCTCTTTTCGCTCTTTCACGGGGCCGTGGTCAGCGCCATCTCTGCATACTGCATGAGTTGTTGGGTCTGATCGGGGTCCAAAACTGTAGTCATCTCATAGAGGTGGGCGATGGATAACTTCTGGAGTTCGCCCATGTTGAAGTGTAGAGCCTCGACTGCGGCGGCAACTCTTGGTGTGAAGGTTCCTTCCTCTCGAAGGGCAATTGCCAGCTCGGCCTTGGATTTGGCAAGTGCGTTTCGAAGCAGATCTCCTTCGGCGGCGAAATGCTCTTCGATTTCTTCAAGGGCGATCAGTTGCGCATCGGAAATATGGAGCTGGGCGTGCAGCCAGTTGTGCATGTCACGGGATGATACCGGCTTCTCCCTGACAAAATAAGACGTGGTCAACGACGAGATCGCGGCAACTGCGAACACTGAGACAAAGAAGATGATGACGGTACGCATAGGTCAATTGAGTCGCTCGCGTGTGGGCAATGGCTTTTCGGGAAGGATCTCCACGTTCTCAAAAACGTCCAGATGGAGCGATTGGCGGGCGTAGGCCGCTCTTTCCGAGACGGGAGCAGGAACTGGACTCCAGATCCGCGGAATGGCACCCACAGAAACGGCAAAAACCAAAGCCAATACTGCGATTCTTGGTTGAAGTAAGAGTTCGCTCCAATTGAGAACAGGAAGGACTCGCGTCCAGAAGGTTGGTCGTTCGAGACGACGGGAGATATCGGCCCTGACTTCGCGCCGCAGATCCGGCGGGTTGGGTCGTTCTTGTTGACTCAGTTTGGAGAGCAACTCGTTGATCTCGTCTTCTGTCATGGATTGTCTATGGTTTGCTCGACCTGCCTGAGCAGGATAGAGACTGGTTCAGACCCTACCCTGGTTTTCAGGATTGATTTTCCGGAGGCTTCCGCCGTCTGCCGCCTAGACATCAGACCAACCGATCGAGATCGGGGAATTGTCGTGTGTCGGTGACATGAAGGTCAATTAAAACTCCAGGAATTGAGGTCTGAAACGTTGATACTGTGAGATTCAAAATATCCGTTGTTTGTTGATAATGCGTTAGTTAGCGATTGATTGGTCAACCTGGTCCGACTGAGAAGTTGGAAAGTCCGGTAGTCCGTTCAATCTCCTTTAACGCCTAACGGCGGTCTCGCCCTCGCTTTTTCTTGGTCCTTGAAGGCGTTTGGGGTTGGCTGTGCGAAGCAGGCTCATAGCGGAACGTTGAGGCGGAAACGGAATGAATTGGCGATTGGGACAGCGACGGATGAACCGGTGGGCTCGATTGTACGGTGGGGGTAATGGTGAAAAGAATTCCCATTAGTTGTGAGGGATTCGCTAGGGCGACCCGTTTAAGGAGATGAGTGTCTGAAATATGAAGCACGACAATGAAGACACAACCAGGTCGCTTGGAGTGAGCCGCCGCAGGATTTCGGGGTCGATCAACATTCAGAATGTTGGCTCTGCCTTGCCTGCAATCATGAAGAACGAGCGGAGGATGATCTTTGCCTCCGTCGTCTCAGGTATCGTCTTGGCAGTTGTCGGGTTGCACCCTTTGATAGAGTTATTCCACTGGTGGCGGACAGGACCCGAAGGCGGCGCGCCAGTCTTGCGGGACCTTTTGGGCCCTTCAATCTCGGCATTCAGTTTGGAAATGGCCCCAATGACAGCGGTGATTGTCGTTGGTGGTGGCCTCGCCGGACTGCTCTTTGCCGTCCTACAGATACGTCTATTCAGATGGCGTTCGGTCAATCATGAAACCCGGACAATGGATAAGGAAGACTTGATGGAAATTATCCGGATTGGGGAGAGTGAGCGGATCGAATTTAAGTCGTCTCTTCGATGGGACGAAAGATTGGAACGGGTCAACAAGAAGCTCGAGCTTGCGATCGCAAAATCAGTCGCTGGATTCATGAACCGGGATGGTGGAGAACTTCTGATTGGAGTGGGCGATCATGGCGAAATCAAAGGGATAGAGCGAGACTGCCAAACTCTGAGTCGTTCCGACTGGGATGGGTTTGAGCGCTCTTTGATGAACATGGTGACCGATAGATTGGGAGCGGTAGCCTCTACGTTAATCAGGAATCGGAAATACGGATTAGATTCAAAGAGCGTTTGTCGCGTCTCCGTGCAACCGGCAACCGAGCCAGTCTTCTGCAAGGATGGCAACATCGAGCGCTATTATGTCCGGACGGGAAACACAACCCGTGAACTAGATGCGCATGAGGCTGTTGACTATATCACAAGGAGGCACGGGGCGGTTGCTCGATAGGATCTGAACCCGAAGTGAGGGATGGCTGGCCGATTGGCGTTTAACCTATTGAGAACAGCAAGACCTTGAGGTCCACGGTGACCTTCTCGGCGTGGGATCAGCTCAGATTTGTCTGAAGCGTTCGGCGAGGCGCCGTGGGGTCGGTCAAGAATTCCCGAAACAGTCAGTATAAAACAAAATGAAGACTAATTACCCGAAGCTGATGATTGCGATGCTCCTGAGTATTCCAAGCACTCTGATTGGTGAAAGCGGGGCGAATGAGGAGCTGATGCCCGTTCCTATCGGGCACTCAGATGGAGCTTCTGTCGCGGAGCCAAACACCGAAGGGTTGAGAGGGACTGGCAACAGCCAAGAGGTGACGCGGCAATCGGATCAGGCGCTTGAAGTCAACCGGCGCAGTACGATGATTGTAAATACTGGGATTTCCCGTAGTGACCCGTCGGTGGTCCTGGGGCTTGCCGAGGAGCTATCTCTTTCCGATGATCAGGTGCTGGTTCTCAAGGCACTCGCGGCCGTCGCGCGACAGAAAGCAAGATCAGTTCTCTCGGACGAACAGCGAACTCAGTTGGATGTCCTTCCATCCGCGCCGGAGTCGATGAGGGAGATGCACGAGAGGTTGATGGCTGAACTGCCAGAGATGGGTGTCGGTCAAGCAGGCCCCGGCGGGATGGATTCATGTCCCGTTTTCCAGATGATGATGGAGGAACTGGAGGCTGTTCTGGGCGAGATGGCAGAGCATCGACACTAGAGCGTCCACGAGCATTTTCCGCTAGAGGGCCCGAAAGGGAGAAGATTGGCGGTGATTATCTATCTGCGAGTTTCGCTAAAGAACCTACAATCTCGATGAGAAAGAGTAAGAGCGAGAAGCGTTGCGATGATTACGATCAGTTCTCTGAAGAGTATGATGCTTGGGATGCCGAACATCGTTCGGTGGAGCGGCAAAGGCGCTCACTCGTCCGTTCGTTGAAGGGCAAGATTCTGGAGGTAGGAGTCGGAACCGGAGCCAATCTCGAATATTATCCTGAGGGAGCTGACGTAACGGGCATTGATGTTAGCACTGGCATGCTGGAAAAGGCGGTCATGCGGGCACGGGCCCGTGACTGCTGCAACATTAAACTCCTCAACGCGGATGCTGAGAATATCCCGTTTCTTGACGACACCTTTGATGCGGTCGTCGGGACCTTTGTTTTCTGTTCATTTGAGGATCCTTTACGAGCGGCAAGGGAGGTGAAGCGGGTAGTCAAATCCGGTGGGGTGTTCGTGACACTTGGCTATCACACTAAAATGGTAGCCAAAATCCTGCAGGAATCGGGTTGGATCATCCGGTCGCAGCTGGAATGGGATTCCGTCGATCGACCGATCGGGAAGATCGTGGCACGCAAGACGGTCGATTCAATCTGGGGCGTCGGGAGCATCGGAGACCACTCCAAATGAATCCACACCAGCGGAATAGTGTCCGGAGTGGGCGCTCTGGCCACATCTTGACGATCCGATCGCGAAGGAGGTGAACATTACCGAAACGATTCCAGATCAACATGCGGCGGGCATCGAAGCCGTTCGCAGCGATGCCCTTCGCTTCGATTTGTGGGCGGTTGTTTTCGTATTATCGGCCGGCATGTTCGGCTACGAGATTCTGCTTACGCGCATCGCCTCGGTACTACTGACAACCGATCACTTGTTTCTAGTTCTTGCCTTTGCGCTGCTTGGCCTCGCCTTGGGGGCCATTGTTGACTACCATATCGCGGTACGACGGGGACAGGTCGTGAAGAGCCCACCAGGCCTGTGGCTGACCTGGAACGGCGCCGTAATCGTCGTGTCGATCATTGCGTTGGTCAGACTCGGGCCGAGCGGCGGAGCTGCCGTACTTGCGGTATCAGCGGCACTGCCGTTTGCCAGTGCCGGAATGATCTTCTCGCGGTTGTTTCGACTTTACCCCGGGCTGACGGGCAGTCTCTATGGCGCCGATCTGCTCGGTGCCGCCGCGGGTGCGCTTCTCGTTCCGGCGAGTTTGAGTGCGATGGGACCGGTACAGACGATCATACTATACGCGGTGGTTCAGGCAGGCGTGGGAACGGTCTTGATCATCCCGACGAGAAGGGGCCGGTTGGGGTTGATGGCGGCGGCCGTTGCTGTGCTCGCCGGCGGTGTGTTTGTCTTCAATTGGCACGACGGCCTCGTCGGCCCGATTCCGGTCGGGCGCAGTGTAAACAAAGATCTGTATCGTCTTTCAGCGTCGGCGGTGGGTGAAGTCGAAACGGTTGATTCGAGGTGGAGTAATTTTGGTCGCACCGACCTCGTAAGGTTCGCCCGTGAGCCTGATTCGATGTCCATCTTTATCGACGGCGCTGCGGGTACGCCGATGTTTCGCTTCGACGGGGATCTCAGTGCTCGATCGGTCGCGTTGCGCAACGTAAATCGCGCTTCTGCAGGTGCGCTGCCGCTTGCGCTGCTTGAGAGCGATCAGAAGGACAATGCCCTGATTATCGGGCCTGGCGGCGGGCGGGACGTACTCCTGGCTTTGCAAGCTGGCTTCAAGCGAATCACCGCGGTCGATGTCAACCCGCAGATGATCGAGATTGTCAAAGCCAACGAGGCATTTAATGGCGGCCTCTACACAAAGTTCGACAATGTGGATATCATCGTCGATGAGGGGCGTCGGTATCTGAGGGCGAGCAAGGATCGTTACGATCTCATCACGCTGTTCATGCCGATCACCAAGAGCAGCCGCGGACTCAACGCATTCGCTCTTTCAGAAAACTACCTGTTCACAAAGGAGGCGTTTCGCGACTACCACGACCACCTCACTAGCGAAGGAATCGTGCTGATCATGGCCCACAGCATGGAGGAGGCTGTGAAGCTCACGACCACGGCTGTCGAGGCGTTGCAGGCGGAGGGGCTTTCGGTAGGCGAAGCGATGGATCACGTTTACCTGCTTGGATCACACACCATGCCTTACTTCGTGCTCACGAAACGACCGCTCGACGCGGCCCGGAGTGCACAGATTCACGCTCTGGCGCACGCGCCGACATTCGATTCCCGGTATTCCTACGTTCCGGGCGTTGAGCAGGATTGGAGTCCTTTGCCGGTTTCCGCTTCCGCGACCGGTGAAGTGTCGATGATGAACCCGCTACTCTACGATCTGGCGGAGGGAAATTTGCCACTGGGGACGGTCGAACGCGGGCTCGGCCTAAACCTAGTTCCGGCGACGGATGACCGGCCGTTCTTCTCGCAGTTTGGTTTCGGTCCGCCCGGGCTTGTGTTGACGGTACTTTGGGTGTCGCTCGTGACCCTGGTTGCGGCCGTGATTATTCCGGAAAAGCGACTGTGCCGTCGCCTCGTGAAATCGGCGCGAGGATCCGGTGTGTGGCTGCCCGTGTGGTTTGCCGGCATTGGCGTGGGATTCATCGTGTTCGAACTCGTGCTGCTCCAGAAACTCGCGTTTCACCTCGGTGATCCGTCGCGCAGCCTCATCCTGTTGCTGGCATCGCTGTTGATTGGAAGTGGTGTGGGAAGCCTGTTCACCGTTCGGATGGGCGAACGCGGGGCCGTTTTCGCCGGCATTCTCAGTGGTGCCGGCGCGATCGCGATCGCGTTTTTGCTCCCCGTGGTATTCCAGGTGCTGCAGACGGCATCACCCGCCGTAAAGTTGGCCGTCGCGGGCGCACTTTTGGTCGTTCAGGGCGTGCCAATGGGCATGATGTTTCCGATCGGACTGCGTGTGGCCGACCGCACCTTTGGTCCCGTCGCGGTGCCGTGGATGTGGGCGATCAACGGAGCGGCGTCGGTCGTCGGGAGTGCGCTCACCGTTGTATTGGCAATGACCGCCGGCTACAACTGGAGCCTGACCCTCGGGGTCGTCTGCTATGTATTAGCGGCGTTTGCGGCTTACCGAAGCACGCGCTCTTCTTCCCGATCAGGCGGGGAGTTGAAGGAAAATCAACTGGCCGGGAGGTTCACATGATCTCAGCTGCCTCGTGTCGCAGCGAGTTTGAAATCGTAGAGGTATTCCTGACGTGCTCGCTCCGTGTCGTTGCGCACGAGAGGTGTGTGGTCAGTCCGTCATCGCGAGTTGAATGGGAGATTCTATGAATCACGAGAAAATCTCAACACGTGGCGCTAGACAACTGGACTCGATTCGTGAAGAATATGCCGGTATCGCCCGGGTCTACGATTCGCGCTGGTCATTCTACATCGCGGCCTCGACACGCGAAACAATCGCACGATTGAATATTCGGCCGTACGAACGAGTGCTTGATGTTGGGTGTGGTACGGGAATCATGCTTGCCCAGATTGGTCGACGATTCCCGACCGTCGACCTCGTGGGCGTCGATCCTGTGACCGAAATGCTGGCCATCGCGCGGCAACGTCTGGGTGCGTCTGCGCGAGTCGTTCAGGGAGTTGCCGAGAGCCTTCCGCTCCCAGATCGTTGCGTGGACGTAGTGGTTTCCTGCAGTGCGCTCCACTATTTTGACGATCCTACGAAGTCATTTAGAGAAATGAAACGAGTGCTTCGGCCTGGAGGTCAGTTAGTAGTCACAGACTGGCGGCTGGACTATTGGACTTTACCGTTCATCCGAATCTACCTCAGAGCGACCGGAAGGGTTCTGGGACGGATCTTTCGTTCGGATGAGCTGGTAGCACTTTTCGCGGAGACGGGCTTTTCTCAGCCCAAGGTTGCGCGGTATAGGCTGAACTGGATGTGGGGTCTGATGACTGGAAACGCCAGAAAACGCGGCACCCAGAGCGGATGGTCTGAATAGATACTGTGCATTCCTTTCTGAGACTTTTGCTGGGTTCAACTCTCCACCCAAACCTCGCGGATTGGCTTGTCCTGGCTGCGGATCTGGTGGCCTTAGCCACAATTCCGTCGGTACTAGTTCGTCGTCACGGTCGGCCATTGGCCGCGTTGAGTTGGATCCTTGCTTTGTTGACTATTCCTTTCGGTGGTGTGTTCGGATGGTGGCTGCTAGGGCGCACACACTTGCGGCGGAAAACTGCGGAACGTCAGGCCTCTTCAGCGCGAATCTGCAAGGCGTGTCCATTCCCAGTTTCGACCGTGAAAGAGCTAGACAGCGATTTGCGTCAAATGCTTCCGTTCGCCGTTCAGGGTCGACGCTGGAAAGAGGGCGTATTTCCTCCTGCAAGCGGAACAGGAATTCAAGTGTTTGGCGATGGCCTTCTGGCTTTTACAGCAATGGAAGAGGCCATCGATAACGCCCGCCATGAGATTCGACTGTTGTTCTATATTTGGAATGTCGACGAGACCGGGAGAAGATTCGCCAAGAAGCTGATCGAGCGTTCAAGGTCGGGCGTCAGCATTCGAGTGCTTTTGGACGGATTTGGCTGTCGTCCGTTTCTGAGGATCCTCGCCCCATCGATGCGCCAGGCAGGAATAGAGATCGAGTCTTTTGCGTCTCATTTCTGGACACCGACCTGGAACTTTCGGAATCACCGCAAGCTTCTTCTGGTTGACGGGAGTTCCGCCTTTACTGGCGGAATGAACATTGGTTCCGAGTACGAGCTGGATTGGCGCGATCTGATGCTCGAGTTCCACGGGGCCGTTGTTTACAATTTGGATGACGTATTTCGTGAGGACTGGGGATATGCCTGCGGTCGAACCTTGGATAGGATTCGTGGGGGGCTGGCCGAGGTATCCGATCGTCAAACAGGTGTTTGCACGGTCGTGGCCAGCGGTCCCGATCGATCAAGGAATCGAGTTCACGACGGCTTTTTCCTTTCCATCTCCAGTGCGCGAGCTCGGGTGTGGTTGTCCAGCCCGTATTTCATTCCTAGCCCGCCTATAACGGCTTCGCTCTGTGGTGCCGCGCAGAGAGGAGTTGATGTTCGGCTGCTCTTGCCGCATCGCGGCCAGTTCGACCTTCTCGGTCTGGTTGCCCAATCCTATCTTCCGGATCTCATAGATGAAGGTGTTCGCGTCTTTGAGTACCTGCCACGTTTCCTGCACGCCAAATCGCTTATCGTCGACGATCGCATGGCATTTGTCGGGAGCGCGAATACAGACTCGCGCAGCTTCCGGCTGAACTTCGAACTCGGCTGCTTTATTCAATCCCATGAGGTCAATTCGTCACTTTCTGAGCTGTATGAGTCGAACCTTAGCGAAAGCGTGGAGATTAGGGCAATCGACCTCGCGTCCAGACCGATATGGATGACGTGCATGGAGTCCGCAGCCCAACTCTTGAGCCCACTGCTCTAGCCATGAATCGTCGCGAAAGGGAAATTCTGGATTATGTGGCGATGGATCAACGCGGTTCGACTCCGGCAATCGTTGTCACCTGTTACGACTTCTTCGACCGACTCTTCCCGGAATGTGGAATCGATGACTTCACGGAGGGAATCTACTGCGGCGACCCTTCGCTGCCCTATGAAGAGGCGCAACGTAACCAGCACGATTGGCTGCTCGATCGGGCCGAGTGCGTTGCTGGTACCGTCTTACTTGACATTGGTTGTGGAAGCGGAAGCTTGCTCGAACATGCTCGTGAGAGAGGCTGCGGTGCAGTTGGGATAAACGTCTCGCCTCGGCAGGTTGTTCGGTGCCGCAAGCGAGGCCTCGACGTTCGTCTTCTCGACTATCGTTCAATCGGCCAGGAATGGAATGATCAATTCGATGCGATCATCGCAAATGGATCTGTCGAGCATTTCGTGCAACCTCGCGATGTGTTGGAGGATCGAGCAGATACGATCTATGAGGAGATGTTCAGACTCTGCCGTCGGTTGCTGGACCCGGCCTCGATGTCACGACGACTCGTTACGACCATTATTCACTTTGATCGATTTGTGCCTGATCCTCGCGAGCTTCTCCGCAGTCCGTTCAATTTCGATTGGGGATCGGATCTTTTCCATGCAGCTCTACTGGAGAAGACCATGGGCGGATACTATCCTGTGGAGGGACAACTTGAGCGATGTGCGCAACCCTTCTTTGACTTGATTTCTCAGGAGGACGGGACCGAAGACTATCGAAGGACCTCGGAGGAGTGGTTGGCGAGAGTGCGTCGAAACCTACTTTCCTTCAGTCGAGGATGGGGTATTTGGAGAGATCTTCTGCCGTTTGTAGTGCGTCACCCGAGCCAGAGTCTGCTTTCACTGCTTCTTCTATCATCGGAGTCGTGGCAGTGGCAGTTCCGGGGGAAGCGCCCGCCAACGAAGCTCCTGCGGCAGACTTGGCGTGCACGTTGAACCTGACCAGCGTAAGAGTGGCGGAGATGCGCTTCGATCTGCCGACATTGGGGATTTGTTAGTGGATGAGTCTCTCCCATTTTCCGTCTGTCTCTTTCTGAGGGAAAATCGCGCGGGATTCGTTGAATCAGAAATGGGGTTTCTAGAATTTTTCGTTCCGGCATTCAAAGGGATTGGGGTGATCTTTGGGATCCTCTTTCTTTGTCTCTACACCGTTCTAGCGGAACGAAAGATCTCGGCCTGGGTTCAGGGGCGGCGGGGGCCCAACCGAACGACCTTGCCCGTCGTTGGTTCGATTCCCGTAATAGGGCGATGCATAACCCGGATGGGGATGTTTCAGCCGATGGCAGATGGAGGCAAACTGCTCTTCAAGGAGGACTTGATCCCTGGTCACGTGAATAGGTTCTATTTCGTGATCGCTCCAATTCTGGCGTTCATACCGGCTTTGATCGCGGTTTCGGTGGTTCCCTTTGGACAGTATATCAGTGCGACCACTGGGACGGTCCGGACGCTGATACTCACTGATATCGATGTCGGAATTCTGCTGGTCTTTGCCATTGCGTCATTCGGAGTTTACAGCCTGATTTTAGCTGGCTGGTCATCAAACAGTAAGTACCCGCTATTGGGTGGCATCCGCGCTGCAGCGCAGATGATTTCATATGAGATGGCAATGGTTGTTTCTGTAATTCCTGTTTTCTTGTGGGTCAACGGTCCCGGTGGTGCCGGCACGCTGAGTCTTGTCCGAGTGGTCGAGGTGCAGGAAAACTTCTGGTTCGCCATATGGCAGCCCATGTCGGCCCTGATCTTCATTATCGCGATCTTTGCCGAGACGAACCGGCTCCCCTTCGATATGCCGGAGTCTGAGACAGACCTCGTTGGGGGATACCACACCGAATACGCGAGTTTCAAATTCGGCCTGTTTTTCGTTGGCGAGTATGCCAATATGTTGATTGGTTCCTGTTTGGTCGTTCTGTTGTTCTTTGGTGGTTGGCATCCGCTTCCATGGATAACTTGGAATGAGGTGGCGGAGTGGACGAACCTACCGTTCTGGTTCAGTGGGATTCCGGGTGCTTTGGTCTCTTTGATTACCTTCATGGCCAAGACATTCCTGATGCTGTTTCTTTTCATTCTGGTGCGATGGACACTGCCGCGCTTCCGTTACGATCAGGTTATGCGAATAGGCTGGAAGGTCCTGCTTCCGGCCTCGATCGGAAATCTCGTCTTCAATGCGGTGCTCATCGCCATGATTGACCGCTTCTGGAATTAGCCTCGAAAGCCATTTCTGGTCTGTTGGTGGAGTGCTTTTCTGCGCCTTTCTGAGGGATTGTCGGTTTGCAGGCGTTAAATTGAAGGAGACTCAATTACGAATGCTAAAGAACGAGAGCAGACAAGAGAGCGGGAAGTCCGCATTTGGCGTGCCGGCTTGGATGGACTGGCGCCCGGTGCGGTTGGCTATTGGAGAGGTGTGGGTTGACGAAATGGAGGGTGTGATGGGGCGACGAACATTTAGTCACTTTGTTATCAGGGTCTGCGCGGTGGCCTTATCAATCCTTGTTTTTTTCTCTCTTCCGGCCCTAGGGGTGCAGCCAGGCGGTGCTTTTTCGTTTCTCGCCTTCCTTCTGCTCGCCTGGCCCCTTTTGGTTTTTGAGTACGATGAGGAGAGGGACTCCATGAGGCGTGCGTTCCGCCTCGCTCGCATCGCCCACAGGGAGGAAGGATCTCGATGAAGATGTTGTTCCATCACATCCTGATGTGTGGTTTCCCACTAATTCTTCTGTTCCTCCTGCCGGCTTTCGGCGTGAGCGCGGGGGTCACCTTTACTCTTTTCTTCATCCTCATGTTCGGTGGACACATCTTTATGATGCGAGGCCATGGTGAGGGAGACGACGAAACTCAAGACGATAACTCTGGAAAGGAGAGAATTGATGAAACTTAATCCTAAAGGTCTGGGCCTCGCATTTGGTGTAGCGGCCGTGTTTTTCTATTTGGGTTGCATTCTGCTCATGACCATTGCCGGACGAGGCGCCTTGGTCGTGTTTTTCAATGCCCTGTTGCATGGTCTGGACATCGGCCCGATCTTGAGTGCGAAGGTCAGTTTTTGGATGACCATTCTGGGGCTGGTTAACACGTTTATTCTTAGCTGGCTCTTTGGCGCCCTGATCGCGGTTGTCTACAATGGTGCCAACCGACGGATTACCACGGGTCCCTGAAGGTCCACCCATATGTGACGGCAGCAATTTGCTGGTGATTCCTTGTCCCATGACACAACAAACAGCCTGGATGGCTGGAACCTAGGATCTCCGATATTCGAACGAGATATTCGCCTCACGAAACGCCGACATTCCAACAATGAAGCACAAGATCGAATCCGATGAATTGAAGACGGTAGGTTCGTCGACAGGCGAACACACCTCGATTGGCCATGGTCATGTCGAACAGACGGCGGCTCACAGACATATCCATACTGACGGGGTGAGAAAAGGCGCCCCTACGGCGGACAAGCCGGTAGCGGCTCGCTACTACTGCCCCATGTGTGAGGGAGTCGAAAGCGATCGTCCCGGCAATTGCCCCAAGTGCGGAATGAGACTTGAGGAAAACCCCGCCTTCAAGACTTCGGAGGGCAAGCGGATTTGGACGTGTCCGATGCATCCGGAGGTGAGGGAGGATAAACCAGGGGCCTGCCCGAAGTGCGGGATGGACCTGGAGCCCATCGATGCCACCGGGGAGGGCTCCAATGAAGACGAGGCGGAAATCCTGGCGCTGAGGCGTAAGTTCTGGGTTGGGCTCTCCTTGACCGTGCCGGTCGTGTTCCTCGCCTTCGATGACATGATCCCTGGGTTGTCCTTTGAGAGGTTCGTGCCGACGGGTGTCCAGGGTTGGTTGGAGCTGATACTGGCAACCCCTGTCATTTTCTGGGCAGGAGGGTTCTTCTTTACCCGAGCGTGGGCTTCAATCGTCAATCGAAGCCTGAACATGTTCACCCTGATCGCTCTTGGAGTGGGAGCCGCCTACGGCTTCAGTCTGGTGGCGCTGCTTTTTCCCCATGCCTTTCCTGCCTCGTTTCAGAAGGGTGGAGAGGTTGGTTTGTATTTCGAGGCGGCAAGCGTCATCACTATCCTGATCATCCTCGGCCAGTTCTTGGAGGCAAAGGCTCGCAGCGGTACCAATCAGGCGATCAAGAGCCTTCTGGGGCTGGCGGCTAAGACCGCTCACCGGATTATTGACGGGAAGGAAGAAGAGATCGCGATTGATGAACTGCAGAAAGGGGACCTGCTTCGTGTCCGCCCCGGAGAGAAAATCCCCATCGATGGCGTCATTATCGAGGGAAAGAGCACCATTGATGAATCGATGATCACCGGTGAGCCCGTTCCAGTTGAAAAGACCAAAGGCGAGAAAACAATAGGGGCCACCGTCAATCAGACCGGAAGTTTCATCATGCGAGCGGAAGCGGTGGGTGCCGAAACCATGCTCTCGCAAATCGTGCAGATGGTGGCGGATGCGCAAAGAAGCCGGGCTCCGATCCAGAAACTTGTGGATAAGGTCTCAGGGTATTTCGTCCCCACGGTTGTCAGTATAGCGGTTTTGACGTTTGTCGTTTGGAGTGTCTGGGGGCCGGAACCTGCATTGGTCTATGCTTTGGTCAATGCGGTCGCGGTTCTCATCATCGCTTGCCCGTGCGCTCTTGGTCTGGCGACTCCGATGTCGATCATGTTCGGGGTCGGCAAAGGGGCGCAATATGGCATTCTGGTCAAGAATGCAGAAGCGATCGAAGGCGCAGGCAAAATCACCCACCTGATAACCGACAAGACCGGCACTCTGACCGAGGGTCGGCCGGAAGTGGTGGAAATAATCACCTCCCCAGGAGTGGCGCAAAACGTGCTTCTTAGAATAGCGGCCGCTGTCGAGGCACAGTCTGAGCATCCGCTGGCGCGTGCAGTGGTAAAACGCTCCGAGGCCGACGGATTGGAACTCCCGCAGATTTCGGAATTTGAAAGCATCACGGGGGGAGGGGTAAAGGCACGGGTCGACGGATCCGATGTCCGAATCGGGAAGCCTGCATTCCTCAAGGAGAGCGGTATCGAGATGTCGGAAGAGTTGCTTACCCGAACCGGCAATCTCCAGGAGCAGGCAAAGACCGTTATCTGGGTTGCGAGAGACAACCAGTCACTGGGAATCATCGCAATCGCAGATCCGATCAAAAAGACCACCCCGGCCGCAATCGCGGCTCTGCACGAGATGGGGGTGAAGGTCATTATGTGCACCGGAGACAATGCGAAGACTGCTGAAGCAGTTGCGTCGGAGTTGGGAATCGACGAGTTCCGCGCGGAAGTCTCGCCAGAGGACAAACACAATTTCGTGAATGAACTGAAGGCGACCGGCGCCCGCGTTGCCATGGCAGGGGATGGAATCAATGACGCTCCGGCTCTGGCTGCTGCCGATGTCGGTATTGCCATGGGCACGGGAACCGACGTCGCGATTCAGAGTGCCGGCTTGACGTTGGTGAAGGGTGATCTTCGAGGAATCGTAGGGGCGCTGAAACTCAGTCGTGCCGTCATGCGAAATATCCGGCAGAACCTGTTTTGGGCCTACATCTACAACTCGCTCGGGGTGCCGATTGCGGCCGGTGTTCTTTATCCATTCTTCGGAATTCTTCTCAGCCCGATGATCGCAGGTGCAGCGATGTCGTTCAGTTCACTCTCGGTCGTTCTAAATGCCCGCCGTCTGACTCGGTTCAAGTTCTGAACCCGGCCGAAACCTGGAAGTTACTTGAGGATTTTTTTATGGAACAGTATGTAGGCCATTCCGGCGCGTGGGCCATCGCCCTGATTGTTATTGTCCTGGCGTCGTGGTTTCTTTATCGCTATCTCGCACCCAAAACCTGGAGAGAGTGGGCCAGTGCCGGCGTTGTTCAGGCCTTCATCATCGCTCTTTATGCGGAAATGTACGGCTTTCCGCTTACCATCTACCTGCTTGTACGGTTCTTCGGCCTGGATCAGACCTATCTGAATGCGAGCCTTTGGGCTACTTTGTTGGGCCTGGGAGCGACCGGCATGATGATTTCCATGATCGTTGGATACGCGATCGCATTTCTTGGCATCGGAATCTTTATCGAGGGTTGGCGAGAACTCCATAAGGCTCGGCAGGAGGATCGTCTCGTGACCGATGGTCTCTATGGGCTGGTGCGCCATCCGCAATACACTGGGCTCTTCATCGCTATCTTCGGCGAAGGCATCGTCCACTGGCCCACAGTGTTTTCTGTCGCGCTGTTTCCGGTAGTGGTGGTGGCTTACGTGCTGCTTGCTCGCCGGGAGGAGCGAAAAGTCCTGGAGGAATATGGTGATGAGTATCGGGACTACCAACAGCGTGTGCCGGCATTCATTCCGCAGTGGGGGAAATGGCGCACGGTGTTCGATATGGCCAGAGCAGCCATTGTTCGCCGAGATTGAGGCGAGTCGGGTGGGGCGAACCGTAGGGATGAACTTCCCGGTGCAGACGCCATGCTCTGTTGAAGTCGGACGATCGTAAGCGCCCACCCCGACCAGTCGCAGCAAGCCGCTTCTGCTGAAATTATGAGGGAAGCGATGGTTTCCGACGTTCAATGTGATGGAGGCGATCCTCCCAAGTAAATGCGTTATCCAAACAATATGAAGAAGACAATCCTATCAGTAACTGCGGGAGTCATCGCTCTGACCATAACAGCTGGCGTCTATGGCGGCGATCAGGCCGCCTCTGCGTCCACGCCTCCGCCCGCGAAAAGCTCGGGTCCGGCTAAGGCCCCACCTATGGATTCTGAAGCAGCGGCCCTGGCCGCGTATCCGATGACGGTCTGCGTTGTTTCTGGTGATCCTCTTGAGGGCGCCGGCATGGAGCCCTATGACTACGTCTATAAGACGGAGGGAAAACCGAACCAGTTGGTCCGGCTATGCTGTAAAGACTGCCTGCGGGACTTCAAAAAAGACCCGGAAAAATACCTCGCGAAGATCGAAGCGGCAACCGCCAACAGAGTTGCGGAAGCCAAAGCCAGCGAGAGTGTCCATTCGGGACACAATCATTGAGGCAGCCTTTGCAGGTCTGGCTTTGGGTAGGGCGAGTCATCTTGAGTCTGATTCACCGGCCGAGACCTTAGTGTGTTTGAAGTCATGATCGAACTGTTCGGCAGGGTCCATCCGCTCTTGGTACATTTCCCGATCGCGTTACTACTGATTGCCGCTGGGCTTGAAGTGTGGCGCTTGAAGGCGGAGTCTTTGGTCGTTGCGCACTTCGTTCTGTTGACCTCTTTGCTCGGGGCATTTTTCTCGGCTGCTGCTGTTGCGACCGGGTGGGTGTTCAGCAACGAATTCCATCGAAGCGACACCGCTGCTTTGCTCGCCCAGCATCGTTGGCTTGGTTTTGCCACTTTGATTCTGGCCGTTGTCACTGCCGGAGTGGTCTGGCGCTGGAATCGACCCCCGAGCAACAGCCAGAAGTGGATTCGGCGCCTTCTAGTCTGGGCGACTGCTGCGATATTGGTTGCGGCAGCCCATGTTGGCGCGATGGCGGTTTGGGGAGACGACTTTTTCTCCGGCTGAAGCGGATTCACTCCGAGCGACTCGCTCTTGTGTAAGCCGGAAGTGTGCCCTTCGGCTACTGGCCGGTTTGCGTCGTCATCGTCAGAGACAAGGGGAGAATCGATATTCTCGCTAAGTTATTTCGAGGGATTTGGAACTTCTCCGCGTTTAACTGGGTATGCGCCGTCTAGAGTCCTTGGTCTTCAAGCGCCGGACCTATGAAGTGTCCATGCGTCCGCCCCACAGAACTGAACCCTGATTCCATGCAAACATCCTACCCCTCACGAGCCCTGATCAAGTATCGACTCCTGACTGTAATCTTCCTTTGCGTCATTGGGTTCAATTCCTATGCGCAGGCCGCGGACTCAACAAGCGATGATCAGCTTCGAAAGGAATACGATGAACTCAAGCAGACGGTCCAGCTCCTGAACGAAAAGCTTCAGAGCCTTGAGGCGAAATTAACGCAAGTGGAGGAGAGCGAACCCCAGGCAGTTCAATCCCAATCCAACCTCGATAATGCCTACTCTGGTGACTCGATCTACCACATCGCGGGTTATGCAGATGCCGGATTCTATGGGACGGACGGCGGTGACGGGAGTTTCGCCACCGGAAGCTTTGCTCCGATTTTGCACTACCAATACAAGGACCTGGTCCTTTTTGAGGGAGAAATCGCCTTTGTGATGGAGAGAGGTCCGAACGGTGAGACCCTGACGGAAACTGAGATCGAGTACATGTCGATAGACCTGTTTCTGAATGACTATGCCGCGCTGGTCGTCGGAAAGTTTCTGAGTCCTATTGGGCAGTTCGTCCAGAACCTGCATCCTTCGTGGATCAACAAGCTCCCATCGGCTCCTATTGGTTTCAGCGCCGGACATGGAGGGTCGCAAGCGGCTCCTGTTGCAGAATTTGGAATCCAGCTGAGAGGAGGAGCACAATTCTCTGAAAGGCGACTCAATTACGCGCTTTATGTCGGAAATGGCCCTGCGATGTTGGTTGAGGAGGGGGATGATGGCCTCGAGATCGAGGGGATTGACACGACAGGTCGACTCAGCTCTGAAGGGACCTATTCGACAGGTGGCAGGATTGGGTTTATTCCTCTCCCGGATTTCGAAGTCGGTCTCTCGCTAGCCGTAGGTGAGGCATCTGTTGCTGAAGCGGCCGGGCACGGAGACGAAACCATGGAGCCGGATGAGGGAGATGATCACGATGAGGCACCAATCAACAATCGGGATTACCTGGTCTATGGATTTGACTTCTACTATTCTCCCCGCGCCTTCCGGAGCCTCGCGGTCCGAGGTGAATACGTCCGGACATCCTTGGGCAATGGTCAATTGGGCGAAGCAGACCCCGGCGAAAGCGTCTGGGAGGCATGGTATGTTCAGGCATCCTATCTTTGGGAGAAACGCAAACTCGAGCCGGTATTGCGGTACGGACAGTACAACGATCCTCACGGGGAGGAAGCCACTCAATGGGCGATGGGTGTGAACTATCTCTTCTCCAACAACTTGATCGGGAAATTCGCCTACGAATTCAACGAATCAAATGAGGAGGCCGGCGCTGCTAATCAGTACGGGGTGCAACTGGCGTATGGCTTCTGAGTCGAGTGCAGATCCCACGACAGCATCCACGAATCATCCATCCCTGAACAAAATGAAGAGAATCTACGCAATCATCGTCGTCTTGGGCCTCGGCTACATGTTGACAGCAGGTGTCGCATCAATCGCGACGGGCGCCTCTTCGCCAGATCAGAGCAGAAAGGAAGAGACCCAAGGAGACTTTATCCGGGGTGCCCAAGTTTGGGCGAATAATTGTACGCGTTGTCACAATATCCGAGGTCCGAAGGAATTTAACGACCAACAGTGGAAAGTGATTGTAACGCATATGCGTGTGCGTGCCGGACTGACGGGTCAGGACGTCCGAGATGTCTTGGCTTTCATGCAACAGAGTAACTGAGGGCAAGATGAACCAACACATCCAACTAGCTGTCCTCGCGGGACTGGTCGCCGTCGCTTCATCCTATGGGGCCGAGCCCAATATTGACCAGGGCAAGAAGGTTTACGGGACCACTTGCATTGTATGTCACGGGAAAGACGGGAAAGGTACGATCCCCGGGGTCCCCGATCTTGCCGTTAAGAACAGCCGTCTTATGCAGGACGAGAATGTATTGTTTGAGCGTGTTCGAGACGGATTCCAGAGCTCAGGGAGTCCGTTGGCCATGCCTCCGAAAGGTGGGAACCCGACACTGACCGATACCGATATCCGTGATACTCTGGCCTACATGCGTGACTCTTTTCCGAAGAAGACAGGGAAGAAGTAGCAGGGATCAGCTCTGACTTTGATGCCTATTCACGATCCTGATTTGTAGCTTAGAACGAAGGGTTCTTGATCAGTGCTTACCCATTTAGAGCAGCAGGCTCCGCTTAGTTGGGAGACGTTCGCGGAGGGACTCTGGAAAGAGAATCCAGTATTTGTGATGGTGCTCGGTTTGTGCCCGGTTCTCGCAGTGACCAATATGGCAATGAATGCCCTCGCCATGGGACTGGCGACGACTTTCGTTCTTATCTGTTCGGGCGTTTTGGTTTCCCTTCTCCGCCGGCTCATTCCCAATCAGGTGAGAATCGCCTGCTACGTGATCATAATTGCCACTTTCGTCACGATCGCGGACTATGCCATGCAAGCAATCAGCCTTGAGATCTCCCGAGCCCTGGGTGCGTTCACCCAGTTGATCGTGGTCAATTGCCTTATTTTGAGCCGAGCCGAGGTCTACGCATCTCGCAACCGGGCGCTGAGTTCGTTCTTAAACGCATTGGGGATGGGATTGGGATTCACCTTTGCGTTGCTTTGCTTGGGCGTTGTCCGGGAGGTCCTGGGTAGTGGATCGCTGTTCAATTTTGATCTATTCGGTCCCAGGTTTCAACCATGGGCGATTTTTGCGCTACCGCCAGGTGGATTCTTTGTCCTGGCGTTCTGGTTGTACCTCTTCTCGGCGATTCGCAAATGGAGAGGCACGTTAGCTGAACACCCAGTAGGAGAGGGAGGATGCAGTCTGGATCACTGATTTCTGTCTTCCTGGACGCCTTTATCATCAACAACATCGTTCTCGCGATGTTCTTGGGGATCTGCCCGTTTCTCGGCGTATCCGGAAAAATAAGGACAGCCTGGAACATGGGCCTGGCCGTCATCCTGGTCATGCTGATCAGCTCAGCGAGTGCTTACGGCATCAATTGGCTGCTTGTTCGCTTCAATCTGGAGTTCCTCCGGCTGATCAGCTACATAGCGGTGATAGCCTCCGCCGTTCAGCTTGTCGAGATGGTCATCAAGAGGTTTAGCCCAGCACTGTTTCGGGCACTGGGCATTTTTCTGCCTTTGATCACCACAAATTGCGCGATCCTCGGGATTGCCTTGTTCCAGACCAACCGTGAATACAACTTCCTGCAAAGCGTGGTTTTCAGTTTGGGAGCGGGATTCGGATTTACCCTTGCTTTGCTTCTGATGGCCGGATTGAGGGAGAAGCTGGAACTTGCTGATGTTCCCGATCTCAGCACGGGCGCCGCTTTGAGTTTGATGCTGGCGGGTTTGCTTTCACTTGCCTTTATGGGGTTCGCCGGTCTGGGAGGCAGCTAGCCCTGGACCGTCAACGCAGTGGTGAAAAGAGATCGAGATCCGTAGTTGCTCGCTTTAGGCAATGTCGGGAGAAAGGCGCATTCTTCCTTGAGCGGGTTCCCGCCGCATCTCAAACTACGTCGGGTCAGACAGCTGCGGGTTCTGCAGCGCTCACCGTGTGGGTGCGGTCGCAGGTGGTTTGTCGGAAGCGGCCCGTGTACCGGCACGATTACGCACTTGAGTGCGCCCTCATGCAGAACACGGGCCGCCTTTTGCCATGCGGTTGGATTGAATTCGTTGGGTGATCTAGCTACGATTTGAGTTTCACCATGAACATACACTCCTCGCCAGCTTCATTGACGTAGGAGACCTCAGTATGCGACCCGCTCTTGGATCGGGGACCATGGCGGACAACTTTGGATTTCATCTTGCAGGAACCGCATGTAATCTCTTCGCCCTCCTTACACAGGTCCATGGCCTGGTCAGTGCTCTCAATTGTCAAAACGGTTACACTCGAACATTCGGTGCAGACCATGCCGACGGAGTCTCCGGGTTTGAGTTTCGCGAATTCTTCTGTCGTTTGAAGCGGCGGCGCGACGTAGGTTTGTTTGCTGCGCGGAGCGGCGTTCGTGGTTAGTGCGGACGCGAGCAGAATGCTTGTGAACAGAACGGAGTATACGGATTTCATTGGTGGTTTTGGCTGAGCTTCAGTTGAGTGTGGGTCGACCGAAATTGTTCGAACTCGGTTTCGGTCAGACACACTTAAAGAAATGGATGGGCCTAAAATCCCTACTCAGGCCCTAGGACGGTTGAAGGCGGTTGCGGGGCGGGATTTATCAGGGGATTGTTGAAGTATCGAAAGTAGTCGGAGTCAGCGCCGAGTATGAAAGTGGTTTGATTCTGAAGAGACCGGGTGTAGCTCTCAAGTGTACGGAAGAATGCGTAGAATTCAGGATCGGCTCCGAATGCCTCGTTGTAGATCCGAGTTGCGAGTGCGTCGGCTTCGCCCCGAATGACCTCGCCAGCCCTCTTTGCTTCGGAATTGATCTCAGCGAGTAGTCTTTGTGTTTCCCCGTCGATTTCGGCGGCACGGCCTTGGCCTTCTGATCGGAATTGCTCAGCGATTCGTTGTCGTTCCGCGATCATCCGTTCGAAGACGCGTTGTTCGACCTCTACGACGTAATCGACACGCTTGATACGGATATCCACAAGTTCGATCCCATAGTCAGGCATTTGCTTGCTTGCCTGTATGAGGATGGAGCGAACCAGCTCTTCCCGTCCAGTTTGGACTCTCTGAAGGAGGATTTCTTCGTCTTCCTCACCGGCTACTTGTGCACGTGCGAGGTCTTCCTCCGAGACATCCCAGTCTTTTGAGCGTACGATTTCAACCAGATCACTTGCAGACACATAGTCGCGAACAATGGAGTCTAGGATATCATTGAGGCGCAGGGTCGCTCTGCTTTCATTTTGTACCCGCTGTAGGAATTTGAGCGGGTCGACGATCTTCCATCGAGCGGTTGTGTCGACCGAGATGAACTGTTCACCTCTTGTAGGAATCTGATTGGGTTCACCGTCCCATTCCAGAAGACGCTTGTCGAAACGCCGAATGTCTTGTATATACGGGGTCTTAAAGTGTAGGCCTGGTGTGGTAATAGGTTCCCCGACTGGAGCGCCGAATTGAACCACAATAACCTGTTCGGCTTCATCGACGGTGTATAGGGATGCCTTTAAAGTCAGGAAGGCAGTGATGGCAAGAATTCCGCCAATCACGATATAGGTTGTGGATCGGGTCATCGAGTGGTTTTTGGGCTGAGAGTTGATGGCGTCGCCCCACCTATATTTAGGAACGGAATCGGTGGAAGTTGCCGGTCGCCAATGAAATAGATGCTTTCGGAGGTGGGGAGAACCCGGTCGATCATCTCAAGATAGAGGCGACGGCGAGTCACATCGGGAACTTTGCGGTATTCTGCGAGGATGGCCTCGAACCGGGCTGCTTCGCCGCGTGCTCCGTTGACTCGCTCAAGCGCATATCCTTGCGCTTCGGCGATTAGCTGTTTCGCTTGGCCCTCTGCGCGCGGTATCACCTGATTCCGCCGCTTTTCAGCTTCATTGACGAGCCGTTCCCGCTCTTGTTCGGCTTGATTGACTTCATTGAAGGCTGGCTTGACCAACTCAGGGGGCGTCACATCCTGAAGCTCGATCGTGCTGATTTGTATTCCGACATCAAATCGATCGAGGATCTCTTGCAGTTCAATTCGCGCAGCGGTTGCCACTTCGGCGCGCTTCTCGGTCAGAACGTCGCTTCCAAGACTGTTTCCCACGATGCGTCTCATCACTGCTTCGGATGTGTCACGAAGGGTCTGGACCGGATCACGAGCACGGTGCAGATATTTGTCTGGATCACCGATTCGGAATTGAACAACCCATTCGACATCGATGACCTTGAGGTCTCCCGTGAGCATAAGGGACTCGTCGCGGTTGGAACTGTCCTTTTGATACCGGGTTCGTTCACCGTCTCCGGTCGTTCGAAACCCGAACTCCTCCTTAAGGACTCGGGCGGTTGGCACGGTTCGAATCCTGTCGATACCAAATGGAATCTTGAAATGGAGCCCAGGTTCCTTGATTCCGATGACCTTGCCGAATCGTTTCACGACTGCTTCCTCTTCTGGTTGGACGGTATAAAAGCTGCTGTAGGCACCGATCGCGGCGAGTAGCAGTAGTGGAACAGTTAGAATAAAGCCGCGATTCTTTCGCAGGTTGTCTAGAATCTCTCTGATCTCGGGATTGATGGGTCCTTGGGGCATGATGGGTAGGCGGGATGCTTCCTGTTGTGAACGGCAACGTATTCCTGACCATCTCGTCAGAGTCTATTGGGAGTTGTGGCAGATGGTGTTATCCTAGTTCAACGTAATCGGCCCCCCTGATCCCTCGGAAATTCTCTTCGGCATATTCAAGATACGATATAGCAGAAGGTCACCTGTTCCTCCAACCGCAGGCACCAACCCAATGTGGCTTTGTGGTGGGGTAACGGCCAGGAGAACGTGATTCAGGAAATTCGTCCATTTGGGCCTCTTTTCTTGAGGGAAAGAGAGTGTGGTAGCGTTAAACCGTATGAACCGATTCTAAATCCGCTGATGAACTTCCCCCACGAGACCAATCCAGAAGACGACTCCCATCAGGTGCGGATTGCCTGCTTGTTTTCAGATGCCCGTACGTTCTCTTCTGCTGAACGTCAGATTTGTGCTCTCGGTATTCAGATGAAAGGAGCAACTCGGGTGACTACAGAATGGATTCCGGTTGCAGGTCTAGGCAAACGAACTGGATCACAACCGATCACGAAAGCACTCGCCGAGGCCGACATGCTTTGGATTTCGATTCGGACGGACTCAGAATTGCCACAGCCACTTATTGAAGCACTTGCGCTGTGGAACGAAGGAAATCGTGGCAGGACAAGTGCCATAGTCGCGCTGCTTCATATGCCGGTTCGCCAGATGGGTTTCGCCTCGTCCGTTGAGTTGGAACTGCAGAGTCTTGCCCGAATCCACGTCCGGTCGATCTTCGTACGGAGGCTCGTCGAATCCGGCGCCATTTTCGAAGAGGACCCGAGATTCGTATTCCCAACACCGTCTCGCGAGAATCTTTTCCACCGACAGGAGGTCAGAAACCGAACGAGCAGCAACCCTTGTATCGCCTGACTCCAATCTGTCTTCACCGATTCCACATGAAAGAAATCAAGGCATACATCCGACCCATTGTGATCGAACCTGTTATTCGTGAACTCGAACATGCAGGCGCAAGGGACATGACCATCATCCGAGTCGATGCTTTCAGTACGATGTCCGACGGGGCCACGGATCGTGACCATTTCTTTCGAAAGTACTCAAAGAAATATTCGGCCGTGGCGAAGCTAGAACTTGTATGCCGTAGGGATGATGCACTCAAATTTACCAAAATCATTAAGGACTTGGCACATACGGGCGCCCATGGAGACGGTCGGATTTTTGTATCTGACGTCAACCAAGCAATCAACGTCCGATCAGGCGTAGAAGGCCCGGAGGCTCTTTGATTCACCGTCTTTTGGTTGATTCTTTGTGAAGCATACAAATAGATCCAAAGTCACCACCTCTGTGAGAATTGTCAGATTCGGGAAATTGGGTCCGGGAATGTGGGCCACCGCTATGCTCTTTTCCGTTTTGGGCCTCTCAACGCCATTCGCGGCGGTTCTCGACGAGTCGACGGAGGTAGTCTCACAAGGTTCGGATGAAGGGCCGCCTCGCTTACCGGATCTCTCCGCCGCGTCTTCCCTGGAGGACTACATCGCCTATGCTGCTCTCAACAATCCCGGTCTTGCGGCGGCGTTCAACCGGTGGAAAGCGGCAGTAGAGAAGATTCCCCAGGTCAGGGCCCTTCCGGATCCGCGGCTGAACTACGGTTACTTCATCCAGGAAGTCGAAACTCGGGTCGGTCCACAGGAGCAACGAATTGGTCTGTCGCAGATGTTCCCCTGGTTTGGGAAGCTCAAACAACGGGGGAATGTTATGAGTGAGGCCGCAAGTGTCGCCGAAGCGCAGTTTGAGGCGACCAGGCTTCGAATCTTTGACGAAGTGAAGCGCGCGTACTTCGAACTCTACTACTTGGGGCGAGCGATCGAAATCACCACGGAGAATATCGAACTGGTGTCGTACCTCGAAGAAGTGGCGCGGGTGAAGTATGAGTCAGGAACAGCTCTTCACGGGGATGTTATAAAGGCCCAGGTCGAACTCGATCAACTACGAGATAGACTTAGCAGTTTTCAAAATGTGGCGACCCCGTCGAAGGCGCGGCTCAATAGCCTTCTCAATCGACCTCTGAACTCGGAAGTGTCGTTTCCGATTTATCTGATAGCGGAGTCGATCGGAGGTTCAGCCGAGGAACTCGCGGAAGTGATGCTCAGAGAAAATCCAGAGCTAAGGGGCCTTGATGCGGCTATGTCGAAGGAGGAACAGGCGATATTGCTGGCAAAAAAAGATTACTATCCGGACATCACTGCCGGAATCGACTACGTCTCTACGGGAGCCACCCGAATGCCTGGAGTTGAGGACAGTGGGAAAGATCCCATTATGCTTGGTCTTTCAATCAATATCCCGATTTGGCGTAAGAAATATGATGCAGGGGTTGCTGAAGCTAGGAGAAATCTGCGGGCTGTTCAGTCAGAACGTCGAAATCGACAGAATCAGCTCTCAACCGATCTGGAATTGGTGCTATTTAGGCTGAAAGACGCAGAACGAAAAATCGCTCTATATAGGGATTCGTTGATTCCTAAAGCAGACCAGAATCTACGGGTCACCCAACGGGCCTATGAATCGGGCAAGGTTGAATTTCTCTCTCTCATGGATTCTGAGCGTCAGTTGTTAGAGTTTCAGCTGAATTTTGAGCGTGCACGAGTGGATCGGGAGGAAGCGATTTCCAGTCTTCAAAGGCTAACCGGGACTGTTGTGGCGCATATCAACAGTCCGAAAACAGATTGAGGTTCATGAAAACAGAGAAGAATTTTGTTCAGGACGCCAAGCGTTGCCGGGCATTTGCGTTCATCGCTGCACTCTTGGCTTTTGGAGGAATGTACGGTAGGGCTCAGCACGCCCACAGCCCATCGGCTGGCGAAAAAGACAAGCCAATGGAAATGAACACGATGGGCGTGGAAGCCGGAGCTCCCGGTCACGCGATGGAGAGTGATCAGCGGTCGGAGAAGGTAGGGGTTCATGGACGAAATCCGGTTGTCCTTGATCAAAGGCAACGGCAATTGATCAATGTCCGGACAACCCCGGCCACAATGGGCCCTGCTGTGGTTGAGCTCCGAACGGTCGGAATCATTTCTTACGACCAGACGGCGATTTCAAATGTCAATACTCGGATCATGGGATGGGCGGAAAAACTCTATGTCGACAAACCTGGTCAGTATGTTCAAGCAGGCGCGCCGCTTATGGATATCTACAGTCCTGAACTCTATTCAGCCCAGTCAGAATACTTGTTGGCCTATCGTCACTGCGAGCGGCTTGGACATCTTGAGCCGGCGGGAGCCTCCCAGGATCGGTCGGTTGCGTGGCAGCAGAGCATGAAGGATTCGGAAACCCTGCTAAATTCAGCGAGAAAGCGATTGAAGCTTTGGGATGTTACAGATGAGGAAATCGACGCCCTGGAGGAGTCGGGTACACCGAGTGACACCGTTCAACTGCGGGCACCGGCGACAGGATATGTCATCGAGAAGAACATTGATCCAGCGCAGATGGTCCGACCGGGAATGACCCTCTATCGGATCGCGGATCTTTCCACGGTTTGGGTTAATGCGGACATTTATGAGTATGAGTTGCCGCTGGTCGAGGCGGGTCAGAAAGCCGTGGTTACAACCATTGCACAGTCGGGCCGGGCCGTTCCGGCTACGGTGGACTTCATTTACCCTTACTCTGACAGCCGGACGCGGACCACCCAGGTCCGTCTGGTCATGGACAATTCGGATGGGCGGCTCAAGCCCGACACCTATGTGAATGTCGAGATCATGATCGACCAGGGAGAACGTCTCTTGATTCCGGATTCTGCGGTCTTTGACACGGGAACCCGGCAATACGTCTTTATCGAGGAGTCTGCCGGCTTCTTTGTTCCGCGAGCCGTCGAACTGGGTGCAAAGGTAGGCCGAATGTTTTCCGTTTCTGGAGGCGTAATGCCCGGGGAGTCGGTGGTCGTGGATGGTAACTTCCTCCTCGACAGCGAAAGTCAATTGAGTGCTTCCGGCAGCGGCGGCTCACATAACCATTGAGTTCGAGAAACGTGAAAAAAGGACCAGAAGATAATCGGCCGCGACCGTTGGAAGAGTCGGATTTTTCGGTTCCGAGCTACCCGGAAGCATCGTTTGTAGAGCGAATTATCGGGTGGTGTGCGAACAACCAATTTCTTGTGCTGGTCGCGACGGTCTTTCTGATCGTGGCTGGAGTGATCGCTGTCAAGCGTATCAACCTTGATGCCATTCCGGACCTGTCCGATGTGCAGGTGATTGTCTTTACGGAATGGATGGGAAGGGATCCCCAGTTGGTCGAAGATCAGATCACTTACCCAATTGTAAGTGTTCTTGCGGCTGCCCCGAACGTCAAATATGTCCGAGGTCAGACCTTCTTCGGGCTTTCGTTCGTGAATGTCGTCTTTGAAGATGGCACAGACATGTATTGGGCGCGGTCCCGCGTGCTCGAATACCTGAACCAGGTGATGGGGGATCTTCCTCCTGGTATTCGACCAACACTTGGACCGGATGCGACTGGGGTGGGCTGGGTCTACGAATATGCTCTGGTCGACCGGACTGGACAGAATAGTCTGGCCGACCTGCGGTCATTGCAGGATTGGACTTTGCGCTATTACCTTCAGAACACGCCGGGGGTGGCGGAGGTGGCGAGTATCGGAGGGTATGTTCGGGAATATCAAGTAGACGTCGATCCGAATAAACTGGTTGCCTACAACATACCGCTTTCGAAGGTCGTCGCGGCCATCCGTGATTCAAACAACGACGTTGGAGGCCGGGTGATCGAGTTCGGCGAGACCGAATATATGGTGAAAGGGGTGGGCTACATTAAGGAGATCACGGACATAGAGAAGATCTCCTTGGGGGTCGATGCGGATGGGACGCCGATAACTGTGAAGCAAGTGGCAAATGTCCACTTCGGACCCGATCTGCGGCGCGGCGTCTTGGAGTTGGACGGTGAAGGAGAAGCTGTCGGTGGGATCGTTATCATGCGGTATGGTGAAAACGCACTGACGACGATCGAGGCAATCAAAGCCAAGTTGGAGGCAATTAAACCGTCACTTCCTCCGGGTGTCGAGATTGTGACGGGCTATGACCGATCTGATCTGATCATTCGTGCGATCGACAACCTAAAATGGAAACTGATCGAGGAAAGCATCGTTGTCAGTCTGGTCTGCATTATATTTCTCTTCCACCTGAGAAGTGCGCTCGTAGCGATTCTTGTTCTGCCCATCGCCATTCTGCTCTCGTTCATCTTGATGGCCGCCATGGGCGTCTCGTCCAACATCATGTCGCTTGGAGGTATCGCAATAGCAATTGGTGCGATGGTGGATGCGGCGGTTGTGATGATCGAGAATGCTCACAAATGGCTTGAGAGGTGGAACCATGCCCGGGCGAAGCGAAACAAAGAGGGGGACGACGCCCTGACGCCGGGTGAACGCAGTGTGGCGAACCTTACACGATTGGAACTGATGGTGATGGCGGCTCGTCAGGTCGGAAAACCTCTCTTCTTTTCGCTTCTGATCATTACGGTTTCCTTCTTGCCGGTGTTTGCACTGGAAGGACAATCGGGCCGCCTGTTCAAGCCGCTTGCCTACACGAAGACGTTTTCCATGTTCTTCGCTGCGCTTCTTTCGGTTTCTATCGTCCCAATCCTGATGGTTTGGTTTATCCGAGGGAAGATCTTCCCGGAAAACAAACATCCAATCAGTCGATTCTTCACCTGGGCTTACCGCCCGTTTCTTGCTTTCGTACTACGATTCAGATGGATCACCCTTTTGGCCGCGGCTGTGGTCCTGGGAGTTACTTGGATCCCGTTTTCCCGGATTGGCTCAGAGTTCATGCCTCCCTTACGAGAAGGGACGCTTCTGTTTATGCCGACCAGTGTTCCTGGGATTTCGATCACTGAGGCAAAGGCTCTGCTCCAGCGACAAGACGCCATTATTGCATCCCACCCTGAAGTTGAGCGGGTCTACGGAAAGGCGGGACGTGCACGCACTGCAACCGATCCGGCTCCACTCTCTATGACAGAGACGGTTATTACCCTAAAGCCCGAAGACGAGTGGCGGGAGGGGATGACCTTTGAGAAGATCAAGGAGGAACTCGACGAGATGGTGCGGACCCCGGGTGCGCCGGCGATCTGGTGGATGCCAATTCAGACCCGAATTGAGATGTTGGCTACAGGAATACGGAGCCAGATTGGTATCAAAGTCCTCGGACCGGATCTGGCTGTGATCCAGGAAGTCGCCGTGAAGATTGAATCCGTGTTGAAAGGAGACCCAAATACGGCAACGGTTTTTGCCGAGCGGGTCACTGGTGGTTACTATGTGGATTTTGAGATCAAGCGAGATGAGATTGCCCGGTATGGCCTCACTGTCGGGGATGTTGAAATGGTCATCGAAACGGCGATTGGCGGGAAGACCATCTCTACCACAGTAGAGGGACGTGAACGCTACCCGATCAATGTCCGATACGCTCAGGAGTTCCGGGAGGATCTGCCGGCGCTTCGACGCGTGCTCGTCCCCACCCCTACGGGCGCTCAAATTCCATTGGAGCAACTTGCCGATATCCGGAAAAGGACGGGGCCGCCGGCGATTCGAGATGAGAACGGAATGCTGGCGGGCTTTGTTTTCGTCGATACCAAGGATATCGATCTGGGTAGCTATGTCGTGCGGGCGAAGGAACTCATCGCAGACAACGTGGAGATGCCTGCGGGCTATTTCCTCCAGTGGGGTGGTCAATACCAGTACATGCAGAAGGCGCGAGAAACGCTTCAACTGGTTGTCCCGGCAACGCTATTGATCATCTTTGTTCTTCTTTACCTGAACTTCCGCAATCCTGTGGAGGTGTTTATTGTCCTCTTGACGCTGCCCTTCGCTGCGGTCGGCAGTATCTGGCTGATGTGGGGACTGGGCTATAATTTCAGTGTCGCTGTGGCGGTTGGATTTATTGCCCTGGCTGGTGTGGCAACCGAGATTGGCGTGATCATGATCGTGTACCTTGATGAGGCGTGGCAGAATCTGCTCAAGGGAAACCGGCGCCCCTCTTATCATGATCTGTCAATGGCGATTCGCGATGGTGCTGCCCAACGCGTTCGTCCGGTCATGATGACCTTTTTTGCCATCGTTGCCGGACTTCTTCCCATCATGTGGAGTCACGGAACGGGTTCACTCGCGATGAAGCGGATAGCGGCCCCGATGGTGGGTGGAATGGTCAGCACGACCATTCTCACGCTCTTGATTGTTCCGTTGGTCTATTTCCTTTGGCGTTCTCGTGCTGTCGAGGCCCCAACCATACGAGAACGATCAGGTCACATCGTTCGGAACACCGCGATTACCCTGGGAATCGTCCTGCTCGGAGTAGGGGGATGGTGGGGCTGGAATTCCATAGCCGGCACCTCCGGGCCCTCTCATTTGATTCTGACTGAGGAGATCGGACCGTACCGCCTCAACCTCTTCGGCGATAAGGCTAAGCTTAGCGTAGGCGACAACAAGCTCCGGGTTGAAGTGGTAAACGCCGCTTCGGACGATCCAGTTGAGAATGGGGCTGTCTGGCTCGAATTGCGGATGGATATGCCGGGCATGCCGATGCAGGCGACCGCTCAGTTGGAACTGACTGATGATCCGGGGGTGTTCTCGGGCTTTATCCGTCCGAGTGGTAGCGGGGAGTGGCACGGCACGGTAGGGGTGCGAGTGGGCCAAGTTCAGAACGAGACAGGATTCACGATCAATGTAGCGCAGTGACCCGGGCGAATTCCCCGGGGGGCATTAAGTAGTCGCCGTTCGTTTGTAACCCGGCTTTTTCGTTGGATTGACGAGAAAGAGTTCCGGTCGGGATTTATCGAATTCGGCACATGAGCCCGATGGATGCATCGGGTACGTCGTGTGTGCAAAATGGCACATTTCGGCTCAAAGTGGAGTAGCGATGAGTGGCGACGGATACGTGTAACTCATTGGTTTTAAGCATCCGAGCCGAGTATCACACACTGAGGGTCGGACAATTCTTGTTTTCCAATCCCTCGGTGGGTAGGTCGGGTTTCACGGCGTAGGGGCTGTGTCTAGCGGGATTTGGGCAGTAGACCCGCTCGGTCTTGCTGGCACCTGTTGAATTGGATCCAAGGCGGTCCCATGAGGATTTCTGATTCGTCGCGGCGGCTCTCAGCGATCAACTCCTCCTGCTCGAACGAACGTGAATCTCAGCGAAGAGGGGTGCCTGAACACGTCTACTGAGGAAATTTCCTGCCTTTTCGAAGATGTAGGAAGATGAATAGAAAATTGGTCCTCGAACCTGAATACGAACCTCAACGAAGCTCGCAGGAGGTCTACGCCTCATCTTGCGGGAGTTTCTACTTTGTGCGCGACTCGCTGGAAGGAGGTGAGCCTTGAACGCTTTGGCTGCTCATCAAGGACCCCCAAAGGAAGAGCCCCGGCGAGACAGACGACTGGTCGACGGGCCGAAGTTGCTCGAATTGCTCTTTGATCCAGACTCCCGACCCTCGCTCAGGTGGTTGCGGAAGATGCAGCGCGAGAAGCGGATTCCCTACATCAAGATCGGGCATCTTGTCCGATTCGATGTGGAAGAGGTTCGGCAGGCTCTTGATGAAAGGTGGACCGTCCGATCGAGGGGAAGAACCTGAAATCTGGGCGGATTCAGCAGCCGAAAGGTCTGAGCTAGCTAGCTTGCTTCTTTGAACGGTTCTGAACCTCTACGTATCGTCCATCCTTCTTCGGCAATTTCCTGAGTCGCTTTGAGGACGACGGAACGATTTGCCAAAACCTGTCGGCCTCTACCTCTGTCTTCAGATCAAGATAGTGCCTTCTGACGATGGCTTCTGAGTCGCCGGCCTGGATAGCGGCGTCTCCGACGGACCTGAATGCTCCGACTGTCATTGAGATGAAGGTGTGGCGGAGAACGTTGTGACCCAGCTTCCACGTCTTGCGGATGTCCTCACGAAGATCACGGAAACGCCGGCGTGCGATGATCGGGAACTCCTCCACCGGGTATTTCTCGAGCCAGAGCTTGAGGTTTGGCTGGATCTTGATCTGACGGCTTTCGTTGACCTTCGAAACATCCGGTTCGATCCGGATGACCCCGGTATCGAGTCTGATGTGCTCGGGTTTCAGTTTCGAAAGCTCGCCGTCTTTCCAGTCCGGCCTAATTCCGGCGAAAAGTGCCAAGGCGAAGTAGGGGATCATTGCTCCAGGCTGGCTCCACCATGTTCCGTCCCTGTTTTGCTGGCCTCGGTAGGTTTCCAGCCACTTCATAAGTTCTGCGGCCTGATCTGCGGTCAAGGTCTGAGCGGTTCCTCTGGCCGTTCGATTCTTTCGCTGAGCGATCTCCGAAACCGGATTTGCCGGAACGTATTTCTTGGCCAGGCAGAACGAAAAGAACGTATTCAGATAACCTCTCCGGTTGTTCCATGTCTTGTCCGAAGGGGCTCCGGTCGACCGACCGATAGGCGCCTCCAGGTAGGAGGAAAGGTCTCCCGGCTTGATCTCTGAAACCTGAGTCCCGGCAAAGTGACCTTTGGCCTTGGTCAACTCCATCTTGATTGACCGAAGCTGACGAGCGGTGATCCCGCCCCGTTTCTGTTCTTTCAGTTTCAGATTCAGGTATTCAGAGATTGCCTCCTCAACAGTGCGAGCATTTGCGACCTCGTGATGGTGCTTGAGCAGGTATTGCGCTGCGAAGGTGAGGGACCTCTTTGAGCCGGCAGCCTGGAGCAAACCGACCGCGGCGGTCGCGTCTTGGATCTCTGAGTCTGTAAGGCGGGTGAATCTTAACTCGCCATTTCGGATCCGATTCTGGTGTTCGATTTCGAGTTCTTTGGCGTGACCGATCGCTTCAGCCTCGGACTTGAATCGTTCCCGGTGCCGCTGGCCGCCTAGAGATCCGGAAAGGGCCCATGTCCCGTTCGTGGTCTCTTCTATCTTGAACCACTGCTTACGCTTACTTTTCACAAAGTTTGTCAATCAGACTTGGCAAACTTTGTCAACTCAGTGGTGGAGGTGGCGGGAGTCGAACCCGCGTCCCCTGAGCCTTCATGCACAGCCTCTACATGTTTAGTGCTTCTTTGGATCTCGCCGCAACCCAGCGGAAACACGCGTTCAGGTTGCAGCCAGCACCCCGGGGAAGATACGACGAACATCCGGCGTGCGGCCTTGTTCGCTATGCCTGCTGTCGTCGCTCCATCCGGCCAGCAGGCGTCGCCGGGGGAACGTGGTTGCGTTTATTTACGCAGCCAAGGGCATTTCTTCATTGGTGCCACTTAGTGTGTTGATGGAAGTTTAACGAGGCCAACCATCATCCTCGACATGCCACCGTGCACTCCAATTCAAGGTCGAATCCAGAACACCCCCTTTGCCTGTCCGTCGGACCTGCCGGCCCGGTGGAATTCAATTCAGGGTTCTGTTTGAGTTGTGGTGCAACTCTCAAAGAACAGGTGGACTATCGGTGCGTTTTGGGTAAAGGCAAGCGGCGAACCCGAGATTGGCTGACCAAGCTGGTTTGGATTCCATACTGATTGCGGCCCTTCCAGGGATTCTCGCCGCGAACGCGCCTTGCTGAGGCCCGCCCGCAGTTCCCGCCAGTGCACGACTTGAATGTCGATTTGCCCTGAAGTCATCTCGTGACTCGCCCGGTAAGGTGGAACTGCCGGCGCCCGGACGGCAGGGGTATTAGGGCGGGTAATGGACACTTTGAAGGGGATTTCTAAATAAGTTCAGCTGATGGGATAGCCTTCCTGCTATAAGGATAGCTCTTACGATCGCACCGCAATGAACCTGAAATCGCGGGAGGAGCACAGATGAGCGGTGGGACAGAACTGGGCGATCTGCTGGACTGGGTGAAGGGCATGCGCGGCACGGTGCGGGAACTGGTGCGTGAGTGGGAAGGCCGCGAGGGCAACCTGATCATGATCCTGCATGCGATTCAGGGGAAGTTCGGTTACATACCGCGCGGGGCGGCCAACGAGCTGGCGATGGAACTGGGTATCCACATGGCGCGCATCTACGAGGTCATCACCTTCTACAATTACTTCCGGCTGACGCCGCCGGGGCGGCACACCATCCAGGTCTGCATGGGTACGGCCTGCTACCTGAAAGGGGCCATGGGGCTGCACGACGTGCTGGCGCGGCAGCTCAAGCTGCTGGACGCAAGCGGCGGGCGCGAGGGCGAATTCGAGTTGGAGACTGTCCGGTGCATCGGCTGCTGTGGGATGGCCCCGGCCGTGGTGGTGGACGGTGAGACGCACGGGCGCCTGTGCCCGAATGCGGTCGCGAAAATCCTGAAAGAGAAGCGAGGCGGATAAATGGACGAAAAGCATCTGACAGCGAGCGCGCTTGAGAGGTATTGGGCGTCGGCGCCGGCGAAGCGGCCGTGGATCCGGGTTGGGATGGACACGGGCGGTATTGCGGCCGGTGCGCGGCACGTGTATAATGCGCTGATCGAGACCCGGGACGAACTGGGGCTGACGTTGGAGGTCCAGCGGTCGGGATCGCTCGGGCTATCGTATGCGGACCCGGTCGTGATGGTCGCGCGTGAAACCGGCGCGCCGGTGGTCTTTGGCGCGATGGACCCGGGTTCGGCGCGCGAGTTGATCAGCCGGTTCTGCCGTGACGGAATGCTGCTCGAGGACCGGGTGATCGCGAGTCGCGACCGGGGCAAGGGGCTGGAAGGCAAGCAGCCGGTTGCGATCCTGGTCAAGGACACCGGTGAGGGGAAAGCGGCAGACCGCACCGGATTCTTTCAGGAGCTGATCCGCGAGGAACTGGCCGTACATGGGCTGGACCAGCGGGTGCAGGTCTACCGCGCGCTGGACATGGGACTCTATGAACGGGGCATCTGCGTGCAGTTGCTGCCTTCACGGGTCACCTATGCGAATGTCAGCGGACCGGACATCCGGCGCATCATCAAGGAAAGTCTGCTGGGCGGCCAGGTGCTGGAAGATCTGCTGGAAACCGGCGGTGATCCGCAGGAGCGGATTGTCCTGCGCAACTGCGGGCACATCGATCCCGACGACCTTGAATCCTATCTGCGGGCGGGCGGTTATCGCGGCCTGAAGCGCGCTCTGCTGGAGATGAGCCCGGAGCAGGTGATCGAGGAAATGAAGACCAGCGGATTGCGTGGACGCGGAGGAGCCGGTTATCCGACCTGGTTGAAGTGGAAGAAAACCCGTGAGCCGGTTGCCGACCGCAAGTTTGTCATCTGCAATGCCGACGAGGGGGACCCGGGCGCCTTTATGGACCGCAGCGTGCTGGAGGCGGACCCGCACTCGGTGCTGGAGGGACTGCTGATCTCCGCATACGCAATCGGGGCGGAAAAGGGATTCTTTTACGTAAGGGCAGAATACCCGCTTGCCGTGGAACGGATCCAGCGCGCCATCGGGCAGAGCCGCGCCGCGGGATTGCTCGGCAAGGACATCATTGGCAGCGGCTTCTCGTTTGACGCGGAAGTGCGGCTGGGCGCGGGTGCCTTCGTTTGCGGTGAGGAGACCGCCTTGATCGCCTCCATCGAGGGCCGCCGGGGCAGTCCCGAGCCGCGCCCTCCCTACCCTTCGGTAAAGGGGTTGTGGGACATGCCGACTTCGATCAACAATGTGGAGACCCTTGCCGCCGTTTCGGCGATCCTCGACCGGGGCGGCCCCTGGTATGCCGGCTTTGGAACGGAGAAATCGCGCGGCACCAAGGTGTTCGCGGTGACCGGCAAGGTCAGGAATCCGCAGCTTGTCGAGGTGCCGATGGGGATCCCCATCCGTACCGTGATCGAGTCGATCTGCGGTGGAGCGAGCGGCGGTTCGCGGATCAAGGCAGTCCAGACCGGCGGTCCGTCCGGCGGCGTTATTCCTCTGGGCAAGATGGACACGCCGGTGACCTACGAGAGCCTGCATGAACTGGGCTCCATCATGGGCTCCGGCGGCATGCTGGTCATGGACGAGAGTGACTGCATGGTTGATGTGGCGAAGTTCTACCTGGGCTTCTGCGTGGACGAGTCCTGCGGCAAGTGCGCTCCCTGCCGCATCGGCGGCTTCCAGATGTTAAGACTGCTGGAAAAGGTCCATTCCGGGAAGGGAACGCTGGACGACCTGGAAACCATCCGGGACATCTGCCACTGCATGCGCACCGCCTCGCTGTGCGGCCTCGGACAGACGGTTCCGAATCCGGTGCTCTCGACCCTCCGGTATTTTGAACACGAATACATCGACTTCATCAACGGGCGCGGCTTTTCCCGCGGCGGGCAATCGGTTCGGGAGCCCGCGGTTGCGGAAGAATGGGAAAGGATTTGAATATGATCCAGCAGATGGTCCAGGCAAAGATCAACGGGGTGGGGGTGGCAGTGCCGGAGGGCGCTAGCATACTCGAAGCGGCCCGTCAGGCCGGTATCCGGATTCCCTCTCTGTGCAAGCACGACGACCTGCTGCCCTCGGCGGCCTGTGGCCTGTGCATCGTGAAGGTCGCCGGGGAATCCCGGATGCCTCGCGCCTGTGCGACGGCCCTGCGCGAGGGAATGGAGATCACCACGCATGACGGCGAGTTGACCCGGATCCGGCGCATGGTGCTGGAACTGATCCTCTCGAATCATCCCAACTCCTGTCTCACGTGCGGGCGCACCGGCAACTGCGAGTTGCAGACGCTGGCGGGTGAGTTTCGCGTGCGGGACGATCGCATGGAGAAGTATGTTCCGGAGATCAAGCCGGACCGCTCGAACGGCTCGATCACGATCGACTTCACCAAATGCATCAAGTGCGGGCGCTGCGTGCAGGTCTGTCAGGACATCCAGAACGTCTGGGCATTGTCCTTCCTGAAGCGTGGCATCCATACCCGCATGGCTCCGGCAGGCGACATCGCCCTCGCCGATTCGCCGTGCATCAAGTGCGGACAGTGCGCCGCTCATTGTCCGACCGGTGCAATCGTCGAGAACGACGAGACCGCGGACGTCTGGGAAGCCCTTCGCGATCCCGGCAAATTCTGCTCGGTCCAGATCGCCCCGAGCGTGCGGGTGGCCCTTGGCGAGGAGTTCGGCTATCCGCCGGGCACCAATCTCACCCGGCAGATCTACGCCGCCCTGCGGCGCATCGGCTTCGACGCGGTGTTCGACACCAACTTCTCCGCTGACCTGACCATCATGGAGGAGGCCAGCGAGTTCGCGCAACGCCTCCTCCATGGCAAGGGCGCGTTGCCCCTGATCACCTCCTGCTGTCCGGCCTGGACCGATTACATGGAGAAGTACCACCAGGATTTCATTGCCAACTTCTCGTCTGCCAAGAGCCCGCAACAAATGCTCGGGGTGCTGGCCAAGACCTATTACGCGGAAAAAACGGGCATCGATCCGGCCAGCCATTTCCAGGTCTCCATCATGCCTTGTACGGCCAAGAAGTACGAACTCGAGCGCACCGACGAGATGTTCGCCTCCGGTTTTCAGGACGTCGATGTCACCTTGACGACCCGCGAACTGGCCCGCCTCATCAAACAGTCCGGGCTGGTCTTCCGCGAGATGCCGGAGGAGGAGGCCGACTCGCTGCTCGGTGAATACACGGGGGCGGGTACCCTCTTCGGCACCACCGGCGGGGTCATGGAAGCGGCCCTGCGCACCGGCTATTTCCTCGTGACCGGCGAGAACCTCCCGAAGGACGCCCTGGAGATCCTGCCCGTGCGTGGACTGGAGGGTGTCAAGGAGGCCGCGATCAACATCAAGGGAACCAAAGTCCGGGTCGCGGTGGCCCACGGGATGGCGAACGTCGACCGGGTTCTCAACAAGGTGCGCGCCGCCCGCGAGCGCGGCGAGGATCCGCCCTACCATTTTATCGAGGTCATGGCCTGCCCGGGCGGCTGCATCGGCGGCGGCGGCCAACCCTACGGGATCAGCAACGAGGTGCGTCGCATGCGCATGGCGGGGTTGTATCAGGATGATCACGACAGGGCGCTTCGCCTCTCCCATGAGAACCCCGCCATCCGGCAGGTCTACCGTGAGTTTCTCGGCGAGCCGCTGGGCGAAAAGTCCGAAAAGCTGCTTCACACCCGCTACAAGAGCCGCAAGGTCTACCGGCGGTAAGCCCGCCGGTGCCGCCTGACTGAACCCCAGCGGGTTGGGAGTCGCGGGGTGATGGAAGTCCGACGAGGTCCACCATCATCCTCGACATACCACCGTGCACTCGGACTGACGGTCGAATCCGGAACGGCCCCTTTGCCTGTCCATCGGGCTTGGGGGTCCGGCGGAGTTCAATTCAGGGTTCAGTTTGAGCGGTGGAGCGACTCTGATAGAAAGTGGGGACTTCCGGTGCGTTTGGGGAAGAGGCAAGCGGCGAACAGTGGATTGGCTGACCAAGCTGGTTTGGATTGCGAACGAAAACGGTGATTGTTGCGATCACGCAATTTGGGCAAGTATCACGGAAAAGTGTGATTGATCTTGCGGTGATAACAGTTTTGTGTGATTACGGTGGGTGATGATTGAGGACTTTGCGGACAAGGAGGCGGAGCGCATCTTCAGTGGCCGTTTGTCGCGAAGACTCCCCTCAGACATCCAGCGTCGCGCACTGAACAAGCTTCGAGTCCTTCACGCCATCGTGCGAATTGATGAACTCCTCAATCCTCCCTCCAGTCATCTTGAGGCTCTTCGGGGCGATCGTGACGGGCAGTTCAGCATTCGAATCAACGACCAATGGCGCATCTGCTTTCGCTGGGAAAGTGGAGGCGCACATGAAGTAGAAATCACTGATTACCACTAGAACCATGAGCGAAGATTTCATTCCACTCGACCCTCCTGGCACCATTTTGCTGGAAGAGTTTATTGAGCCCTCCGGGTCCACCCAGAAAGCCGTGGCCGAAGCCACCGGCATTGCCTATGTACGGTTGAATGAACTCGTCAACGGCAAGCGACGCATGTCCGCCGAGTATGCCTTGCGCCTGGCGACTTACTTTCGTACCTCTCCGGAACTCTGGCTGCGGTTGCAGGTGGACTACGATCTGCGCCTGACGGAACGGGAGAAAGGCAGAAAGATCCGCCTGGAGGTGAAGCCGTGTGCCGCCTGAGGCCGGGGCCGTTCAGAAACCCCGGGGATTGGCTGCCCGGGTAGGGATCGAACCTACGACAAAGTGGTTAACAGCCACCTGCTCTACCGCTGAGCTACCGGGCAAAGAAAGGACGATTGAGAATAGGGCGGCTGCACCAATGTCAATCCCTTCGTCGAATATTGTGCCAGGATATGCGGACGATGGATGAGACGGCACGGACCGAGGTCCGGCCCTACAGTGGGTTTTGTGAGGCGCGGCCGGCGGTCACGTCCCTCTGTCATTTGGGGGCGGAATCGAGGTTCCGGGTGGTGCTCCGGTGCAGATTTGGCAAACTTTTGATTGATTTCCGCCCATTGGGACCTACGATCCGCTCTCTTTTTCTCCAAACAAGCACTTTCCCATCCTCTCGATGAAGCAACAGAAACTGACAGTTCGGGCCCGCAAAGGTATTGGCCGGGGTCACTCCCGAAGGATTCGGGCCGGCGGTGAGGTTCCTGCCGTTATCTACGGCAAGCACAATGCCCCCCAAGCCCTTGCGGTCAATCAGAGGCTCCTGGCCAAGCTGCTCAAGGATATCGGCAGTTCTGCGGCCGTGCTCGAGATTGAGGAAGAGGGCGGCAAACCCCGTCTCTCGGTCATTTCCGAGGTTCAGCGCGACCCGATCACCGATCAGATTCTTCATCTTGATCTCCATGAGGTGGATGCGAGTGAGACGATGGATGTGAGTGTCACCGTTCATACCACCGGCACCGCGTTCGGGGTCAAGAATGAGGGTGGCGTCATCGAACTGGTTGCACACGATGTCCTGATCCGCTGCCTGCCGGCCAATTTGCCCGAATTCGTCGTGGTCGACGTCACGGACATGCATGTCGACGACACCATCCACATCAGCGATTTGAAGCCGATCGACGGCGTCGAGTTTCTCGATGATCCAACCCAACCGGTCGTGTCGTGCGGCAAGGCGGTGGCCGAGGAGGTCGCGGTTCCGGTTGCGGCAGTGGCTGTTGAAGGTGCCGAACCTGCGGCGGCCGGGGCGGAACCGGCTGGAGCGGCTCCAGCCAAGGCCTGAGCCGGCTGGAGGGTCGTTCGAGTCGTGGCCGGGTCGGCTGATCTCACTTCAGGCGGGTCCCCGGGCCGGCCTTTCCATCACCAATCGATTGCTTAACCGGGGTCTCCGACCCCAATTGTTCTTTGAGAATGTCCCCTGGGCTTATTGCCGGTCTCGGCAATCCCGGAGCTGAATATGAAAAGTCCCGGCATAATGTCGGGTTCGTGGCCGTGGATGCCTACGCCGCCCGATACCGGGCAAAGTGGGAGCGTTCCGCCAGGTTCGACGCCATGATCTGCCGGATCCGGCATCCGAACGCCGGCACGATCATCGGGGTCAAGCCGTTGACTTTCATGAATGAGAGTGGGCGGGCCCTCGGAGCGGTCGGGCGGTACTACGGAGTGCCGACGGAACGCATCGCGGTGATTTACGATGAGTTGAATCTCGACCTGGGTCAGATCAAACTCTCGGTTACGGGCAGCGCGGGGGGACACAACGGGGTAGCCAGCCTACTCCGGCATCTGGGACCGGGGTTCACTCGTCTTCGAGTGGGCATCGGCCCGAAGCAGCCGGCCGAAATCGACATGAAGGATTTCGTCCTTGGCCGTTTTTCCGAGGAAGAAGCGCGACAGATTGAGTCGATCCTTCCTCAAATCCTCGATGGTCTGAACCTGCTCGTTGACAGGGGGGCGGCCGTCACCATGAATCACCTGAACCGCAGGACAAAACAGACCGATGAGTTCGAAAACAAATAACTACAGAGCCACTTTCATCCTCGATCTCCGCGAGACCGAAGACGCACCCGAGGCGATTATTGAGTCCCTCAAGGGCGAGATTGCAGCCGCCAACGGGGAAGTGGGTCAGGTCAACAACCTGGGCCAGCGGGATTTCGTGCGGGTGACCGACGTGAAACGCCCGACCGGTCATTACGTGCAGATCGACTTCAAGGGACCGGCGAACTCGAATGCCGTTCTCCAGGAGCGATTCCGGCTCAACAAGGTCGCCTACCGCCTTTTGGTCCAGGAACTCTGAACGGGTTTGACGGGCCGGTCGACACAGCCCCGCGAAACGGGATGAAGTCGCCTTTCCCGGTCAATCCGAGTCCTCTCCACCTTCAACCTCACTGCCAATGGCCTATTTGAACAAAGTCTTTCTGATCGGAAATCTGACCCGGGATCCGGAGTTGAGAGTGACGCCGAAAGGAACCGCGGTCTGTTCATTGGGTCTCGCGGTGAATCGCTCGTATCGGGATGACTCCGGAGCGACGCACGAGGAGACGACCTACGTGGATCTTGAGGCCTGGGGCAAGCAGGGCGAATTGATTTCGAAGTACCTATCGAAGGGGAGCCCGGCAATGTTTGAGGGCCGCCTCCGGTTTGATTCGTGGGAGTCGAAGACCGGTGAGAAGCGCAGCAAGCTCCGGGTGGTGGTCGACAACGTTCAGTTCCTCGGGCGTGGTGGCGGCGATAGTGGTGGGGAAGGGGAGTCGCAGGGTTTCGAGCGGCACAGCCCTCCGGCCCGATCGGCTCCGACTCAGGCTCCGGTGCCTCCGCCCGCGGATGACGAGATGGACGACGATGTCCCGTTTTGAGCGGATTCAACGGGCGGAAGTGAACGAGGCAGGTTGGAGGCAGGAACAGGAAAGAAGGACGTGAATCGGGTGCCGGAAAGAGGTTCTCCCGAAAAAGGCAGGTGTAAAACCAGATAACAAATTCTTATGGCAACTTCAGATATTCTCTTGGTTAAGCCCGTTGACGGGCTCGGCAACGAAGGCGACGAGGTCAAGGTCAAGGCCGGTTATGCGCGCAACTTTCTCCTTCCGCGCAAGTTTGCGGTTCCGGTGACGAAGTCGAACCGCAAGCAGGTCGAGGCCTTGAAGCGGGCTCGTGAACTGCGCGAACAGCGTGAACTCGAAGGAGCCCGGGCTCTGGCGGGCAGGCTCGAGGCCCTGCACATCGCGATCGCGGTGAAGACCGGCGAAGGCGGGCGCATGTTCGGCGCGGTCACCGCAGCGGACATTCTCGCAAAGGTGATCGAGGCCGGAATTGAAATCGAAAAGAAGAAGGTGCATCTTTATACCCCGATCAAGGAACTCGGCAAGCACACCACCACGGTGAAGCTTCACCCCGAGGTCTCGGTCGAGCTTTCCTTCGACGTGGTATCGGAAAACCCGATCGTCGAAGCTGCGACGGAGTCCGATTCGGAAGACTGAGGGCGGGCTGCCCTGCACTCGGTTCATTGACGATCGGGAGACAACGCGAATGGATTTTCCAGGGCTGTCCTGTTTGATCGCCCGGGGAGATCGGTGTGGATCGGACGAAATCGATCCGGGCCCGGGCCGCTGTCATGTTCAGGCTGCGGGACGGAATGGTTTCCCGGGCGGACGGGTTGCGATCGACTACCGGAAGCGACCATGGTGAGAGCGGGTGAAAGCCGGACGGCCCGTGGCAATGGCGAACGGCGGCGCGAATCCCCTGCGCCCCTGCCGGTGGCCGGCCGTGTCCTGCCGCACAGTGATGAGGCGGAGGCCGGACTTCTGGCCTGTTGTCTGATTGACGGCGCCGATGTCGTCGCCAGGTGTCAGGAACAGAAAATGACGGCCGAGGCGTTTCACAATCCCGCCCATCGTTTGATCTTCGAATCCATCTGGTCGGTTTATGAGAAGAAATCGACGGTCGACATCATTCTGGTCTGCGAGGATCTGAGCAGCCGTGGACATCTCGAGGAAATCGGTGGCCCGGCCTTTGTCTCGGAGGTTTCCAATCGGATCGAGACGACCGCGCATGCGGTTCATTTCATCGACATTGTCCGGGAAAAGTACCTGCTTCGGCGGTTGATCCGGACGGCCACCCAGACGGTGGAGAAGTGTTTCAACTTTGCCCATGAAGGTCTCGAGACCTTCATCGAGGAAATCGAACAGGAGATTTTCCGGATCAGTGAAGACCGCATCGCGGAATCGGCCCAACCGATCAGCGATTCGGTGGGGGAAGCGGTCAAGATCATCCACAAGCTGATCGAGCGGAAAGGGGAGTTGAGCGGCATCACTTCCGGCTTCACCGACCTGGACAAATTGACTTTCGGTTTTCATCCCCAGGAAATGATTGTCCTGGCGGCCCGGCCCTCGATGGGCAAGACCAGCCTCGCCCTGAACATGGCGGAGGCGGCCGTCCTGCCGCGCCGGGAGCGGGACAAACCGACCCCGACCCTGATTTTCAGCCTGGAAATGAGTGCGGAGCAACTGGCCATGCGTCTGCTCTGCAGCCGGGCCCGGGTCAGCGCCGTACGGATGAGGGAATCCTTCCTCAATCGCGAGGAGATGGAGCGATTGGCGGCCTCGGCTCTTGAAATCAAGCAGGCTCCGCTCTGGATCGATGATTCGGGTCACCTGACAATTGTGGAATTGCGGGCCAAGGCCCGGCGGCTCCATGCCCGTCAGAACCTCGGCCTGGTGATCATCGATTACCTCCAGCTGGTCTCGGGATTGGACAACCGGGTGCAGCGCGAACAGCAGATCGCGGAGATATCTCGGGGACTTAAAGCCATGGCGAAGGAACTTGGCGTCCCGGTCATTGTCCTTAGCCAGCTCAATCGTGAATCTGAAAAGGAAAAGCGCCAGCCGCGTCTCTCTGACCTCCGCGAATCCGGTTCGATCGAACAGGACGCCGACGTGGTTTTGCTGCTGGCTCGACCCAGAGACGCGAAAGACGACTTTTCCGTGGCCACCGACCGAGCCGATTTAATTGTTGCCAAGCAGCGAAACGGGCCGGTAGGGGATATCCGACTAACCTTCCTTCGAGAGATCACCCGATTTGAAAACTTTACTGAGTAGCGGCTTGCGCCCTGCGGCAAGCGGCGTGGCGCTGCTTTTCGCCGTTCTTGCCGGCCTGCTGCTGCCCACGATGCTCGTCGGGCAGGTGCCGGAGCCTGAAACGGTGACGATCCGGAAGATCGACGTGAAATTCACCGGGGTGGCCAATATCTCGGAAGAGGTGGTCCGGGCCAATATGTCGATGCGGCCCGGGATGGACTACAGCGACACGACGATCGACCGGGATATTCGATCACTCTACCGGACGGGTCTGTTCGAGTTCATCGAGGTCAAGCGGGTGCCGGTCGGCGCCACCCAGGTGGACCTGATCGTGGAGGTTCGTCCCAAATACCGGGTTTCGGCGGTGCGATTCGACGGCAACAAGAAGATCAAGGACAAGCGCCTGACCAAGGAGATCACGACCCAGCCGAACTATTCGATTGATGAGCGGCGGATCAAGGAGGATGCCGAGAAGATCTTCGATTATTACCAGAAGAGCGGTTACTCGCAGGCCAAGGTCGACTACGTGATCGAGCGCAATCCCGCCACAGGTTTCGGTACGGTCATTTTCAAGATCGAGGAAGGTGGGAAGATCAAGATCAAGGACATCCAGTTCACCGGCAACGCCAACGTGAAAGGCGGTTCGCTGCGCAAGGCGATGGATACGAAGAAGTGGTGGTTCTTCTCCTGGTTGACCGGCAAGGGGAAGTTCAACGACGAAACCTTTGAGGACGATCTCGACAAGCTTCGCGACTATTACCGGGAGCAGGGTTTCCTCGATGTCGAGATCTCGCAGGCCAACGTGTCTTTCACCTATCCGAGCCGGGACAAGATGGTCATCAACATCAAGGTCTCCGAAGGTCGGCAATACCGGATTGGTGATGTCAAGTTCACCGGCAACACAACCTACCCGGCCGATCTGCTCCGGCGCATCGTCAAGACCAGGAGCGGAGATATCTTCAAACCGACGGCCCTTGACGAGGAGATTGAGCTGATCACCGATTTCTACGGCCAGTTCGGGTACCTGGAGACGCGGGTCCGCCTGGTCCGCAATCCCAATATCCAGACCGGTGACATCGACATCGAGTTCGAGGTGACGGAGAGTGAGAAGTACTACGTCGAGTCGATCAATATCGAGGGCAACACCAAGACCAAGAGCATCGTGATCCTGCGCGAGCTCGCCCTGGCCCCGGGCATGGTTTTCGACAAGATCCGGATGAAGACGAGCCAGATGCGCTTGGAGAACACGCAGTTCTTCGAATCTGTCGACGTGGTCCCGGAAAGCACGAACATCCCGCAACGCAAGAACCTGAAGATTTCGGTCAAGGAAGGGCGGACGGGCAACCTGACCTTCGGAGCGGGTTTCAGCTCGCTCGAGCGGGCGGTTGTTTTCGTCGAGCTGACCCAGGGCAATTTCGACATCTTCAACCGCCGGTCCTTCTTCCAGGGCGACGGGCAGAAGATGCGGCTGCGGGCCCAGCTGGGGTCGCAGTCCAGCGAATTCATCGTGGCTTTTGAAGAACCGTGGCTTTTCGAACAGCAGCTGGCCTTCGGTTTCCAGATCTACCGGACCCAGACTGACTTCACCAGTTCGATCTATGACGAGCTGCGGTTCGGTTTTGAGGTCTATTTCCGCCGCCGGGTCTTCGGCCTGGTCGAGGGAAGGATTTCCTACCGCTACGAAATCGTCGATATCTTCAACATCAGCCCGGGCGCATCCCCACCGATTCAGGCCCTGGCGGGAGATACCCTGGTTTCCAAGGTGGGATTGACCTTCCTGCGGGACACCCGGGACAGCCTGGTCACGGCGACCCGGGGCAGCCGACTGGAATTCATCACGGAGTTGGCGGGTGGTCCTTTTGGCGGGGATATCGACTACTACCGGCTGGAAGGCCGGGTGGCCAAGTATCTGCCGATCTTCAAGTTCCAGAAACAGGTCATCGAAATCCTCGGGAGAACGGGCGTGGTCCAGCAATACGACGACAGCCCGACGGTTCCGTTTTATGACCGCTATTTCCTTGGCGGACCCACGACCATGCGCGGATTCGAGTTCCGCGACGTCGGACCGAAGGACCTGTTTGGGGAGCCGATTGGCGGCAAGACCTACGCCTTTGGCAGTATCGAGTACTCCGCGGACATCGTCGATCCATTGCGGTTCGCGCTCTTCTACGATGTCGGATTCGTCAACCGGGGGGCCTACGACTGGGATCCCTCGGGATACAATGACAACTGGGGTGTGGGTATCCGCTTTTTTGTGATGGGTTCCCCCTTGCGGCTCGACTATGGTATCCCCCTGACCACGGATCGCTTCAACAACCAGGGGGCGCAGTTCAATTTCTCATTTGGTACCCGGTTCTAAAACTCAGACTATAGAATATTATGATCAGAATCAGAAATGCATGGGCCGTCGCAATGGCGGTCGGATTAGGTGTCCTGGCGAGCCAGGCTCAAGCGGCGGTTACCGTGATGACCGTCAATTTGGCTGACGCCTACGACGGCTACTACAAGACCAAGGAAGCCAACAAGAAGCTTCGTGACGCCCAGGAAAAGGCGCAGGAGCAGATCGAAGCGCTCAACCAGGAGGGCAATCAGTTGGTGGAGTCCTATCAGGAGATGGTTGAGCAGTCGAAGAATACGGCTCTGACCGAAGAGGCCCGCCGCAAGGCGGGCGAGGATTCCCAGAAGAAGCTTGAGGAGATCCAGGCCAAGCAGGCCGAGGTCACCCAGTTTGGCCAGAACACCCAGCGGGCGTTGGCTCAGCGCCAGAAGACCCATCGCGATCTCATGTTCGACGAGATCACCAAGGTGGTGGCCGACATGGCCAAGGCCAAGGGCGCGACCTTGGTTTTTGATTCCTCGGGACCCTCCGTATTCGGAGCCCCGGTCCTCCTTTACGGAGACGCCTCCTATGATGCGACGACTGAGCTTCTGGCGATCCTGAACAAGGACGCGCCTCCCGGCTCACTCGACGACGATCCGGTTGCTCCGGCCGCGAATTGACCGCGACGGATTGAGCGACACAGTTTCAGCCCCGCCGGATTCGTCCGGCGGGGCTTTCTTTTTGTGTGGGTGGGAGGAATTGGGTTGTCCACGAAGTCGCACGAAGACTGGGAGGGAGGAAAGAGCCGAAGGTCGAAGGTCGAAGGTCTGAAGATTCGGCCCGGTGAGGCCTGCCATCAGCCTGGCGGATGGTCTTGCGCCTCGCATTCAGGAATCGGGTTCCTTCCTGTCCGGGACCTGTAGGGCCGGACCTTGGTCCGCGCCGGATGCGTCAATTCACGCAGCACACCCGGATGCTTCGGGGGGCAGGCCCGGCGGTCCAGCCCTGCCTTTGCGGGGGGGGCGGACTGCGCAGATGGAACCGTGTCGTCAATTCACATGGACGACAGTGACGGCTTCCGGGCTGGTCGCGAGCACAGCGGAGCCGGTCCGGGTGCCCCACTGGAAGTCGCGGACTTCGACGTAAAGGATGATCGGTCGGTCGGTCGGGATCGTTTCCGGGGGGATTTCAAGGGTCCCGGCGAGAATGCGGTCCCAGTGTCCGGACCAGAGGGGGGCGCTCCCGTCCCCGGGGTAGCCCGGATGGACGAGCTGGAGGCTCACGTAGGGAGGGCGCTGGTAGAGGGGATCGACCAGCGAATCGTCAGGCACGGGCGCGCCGGTGATGCGGATCGCGAAGACGTTTTTCCCGTTGGTCGGAGCCTCGACCGGCCCACCCGAAGCCGGTGCGGATTCGGTTGGGGCGAAGTCGACGGACGGGACATTCCAGCGGAGGCCTCCATCGCGGCTTCGGCGCTCTCCGTTTCCGGTTTCAATGACAAGGGCTTCGCTCCCGGGCTCGAACCGGATGGATCGGGCCTCCTCGTAGAGTATCCAAGAAATGGATACCCAGTCGGATTCGTGGGTCAGGGAGCGGCGGAAGACCCCGGGCCGGCCGCGCACGGCGGCGAATTCGAAGAGTTCATCACCGACCCGGCCCCGGCAGGTGGCGAGGATTTCGCGGACCGGAAGTCCTCGGTTGCAGGATTCCCAGGCGGCGCCGGCATCTCTGGAGCGGTAGATGCCGACATTGGTCCCGGCGTAGACGATCGACGGCTCCCCCGGGGTCACCGCGAAACTCCGCGCGAATTCGCAGGTGAGGGTGATGCCGAGTTCCTTCCAGGTTTGTCCGCCGTCCGTTGTTTTCCAGTTGGAGTAGTCGCTGCCGGCGTAGAGGGTCCCGTCCTGGTTCGGATCGAAAGCCAGGCCGCTGATCAGAACAGCTCCGTAGTGCGGGGTGCGCTTCTGCGGCTCGAGGCCGCGGCTGAGCGAGACCCAACTCCGGCCCTGGTTGTAGGAACCGAAGAGCCCTTGATGGTGGGTGGCCGCGTAGAGGATGTCCGGGTGGATCGGGTCGAAATGCATCCGGTCGACGCGGCGGAAAATGGGCGAGATCGTTTCATGGCTCCAGGTCTCCCCTGCATCCTCGCTTCGATGGTAGCCGCCTTCCCAGCGTGCACCGATTGTGACAATACCGGGGTGGTGGGGATCAATGGCGATGCCCTGGAAGCGGGTCAATTCCCACGGTTCGGCGGGCCAGCCTTCCTGGCGGTTCGCGGAAAGGAAATCCGGGTAGTCAAAGACGTGTTCCCAGGATCCGGTGGTGGCATTCTCCGTCCGATAGACGCCGTCTGGTGCGAGCACGTAGATCCGGAGGGGGTCGTCGGGAGCGATCGCGATATCGAGCACGGTCGCAGCGGGCAGGCCGATGTCTTCCCAATGGTCACCGCGGTCCCGGGAGACCCACAGCCCGGTGTCTTCTCCGCCGGTGAGTATCCGGGACGGGTTGGCGGGATCGATCGCGATGGCGTTGAACTTCCTCAAGTCCGAACCGGGTGTGATTGATTCCCAGGAATCGCCACGGTTGGAAGAACGAAACAGGCCGGCACCCTGACTGGCGGCGTAGAGGATTTCAGTCCGGGCGGGATCCACCACGATGGACTGGATATAGGCCGAGGCCGGCGGCGGGACCGGGGGCATCTGTGGGACGGAAGGCTGGCTGGATGCCTGCAGCAGGGAAGTCACCAGACCCAGAAGGCACAGCGAAAGCGATCGGATGGAGATCATGGGGTGTGTGGACCTGGATGAAGCCGGAGGGAAGAGGCTGCAAGCCGGCTGGCCGCACAATCGTTCGGGGATGGGTCCAGGTTGGTTTTCTGATGCAGGCACCGGAGGGGAGGACCGGGGTGATTCCTGCGGGGATTGAACACAGAAGGCAACGCAAGGGAACAGAAGGTCTGAGACGCGAGAGAGCACTAAGCGGATCAGCTCTCGGGATGCTCTATGGCAGGGGTGGCCCCTCGATCTTTGCTATCTCGCGGAGAGGGAGTGGAATCCGACTTCGGCTAGCGCTCTCCGTCTTCCGAAGCGAATGGATTGAACTCACGCTCGGCGGCGATCGAGGTCAGCGGACCATGGCCGGGAGCCACGACCGCGTCTCCGGGCAGATCGCGCCAGAGGCGGCGCACTTCACCGAGGAGTAGCCGGCGGTCGAAAAGGCCGGCCGCCACCGATCCCGCGAAAAAGGTATCGCCTGCGATGAGGAGGGGGCCGGCCCGGCAGGTCATGGACGACACCAGGTAACTGTTGTGGAAACGGCAATGGCCGGCGGTCGAAAAGACCCGGACGGAGAATCCATCGATTTCCAGAACTTCCCCTTCGCGCACCACCTGGGCACCGATCGGGCCAGGTTCGGGGGCAAAGACGCGTACTCCGGGATGGCGGCGCCGGATGTCGCGCGAAGCGCCCGCATGGTCGGAATCCCAATGGGTGATGAAAAGGGCGGTGATCGATTCCAGGGAGGGCGGCCAGGCACGGTCCATGGCCCGCGGGGAGACCCCGGAATCGAAAAGCAATCCGTGATCGGCCCCGCAGCGGCAGACCACGTAGGCGTTCACTACGCCGACGCCGTAGGGCATGGAAATGACATGCAGGCAGTAGGGCAGACACGTCGGGGAAGGCAGGGGGTAGCGTCCTTCGGCCAGCGCCTGGAGGCCGATTTCGTTCAGACCGAGAACCTTGGCCAGACCGGCCAGCTCGCCGGCGGTCAGATCGTAACGGTAGTCGAGGGCATCCTTGATCCGGCCGACTTCAATACCGGTCGCTTCCGCCAGATCGTCTTCGGTCAGATCGCGGAGCCTGAGCGCCTTTTCCAGGACATCGCCCAACTCGTCCTCGAATGGTGGATCCTGAGTCATCTGGATCTTAGTTACACGTGTCAGGCCCAGGATGCAAAAAAGGATTCTGTTTTCACCGCAGTTTCCGCAAAGTCCACCCCATGGAATCGACCGACAACGAGGTTCTTGAGATCTTTACCCGGACAGGAGCCCTGCTCCGCGGCCATTTTGTGCTCCGATCCGGACTCCACAGCGGCCATTTCTTTCAATGTGCCAGGGTCGGCGAAGACATGGGCGCGATCACCCGGTTGGCCGAGATGCTGATAGGCAAGCTGGCGGGTCTGGCGTTCGACACGGTTCTGGCTCCGGCCATGGGAGGACTCGTTCTCGGCCAGGAGGTGGCCCGTCAGACCGGATCAAGGTATCTTTTCGCTGAGAAGGTCGACGACCGTCTTGTCCTGCGCCGGGGGTTCACGCTGCGGCCCGGGGAGCGCATCCTCGTCGTGGAGGATGTGGTCACCCGAGGGGGCCGGGTGCGCGAATGCCTCGATATCATCGCGGCGTCCCCGGCGGTAGGCGTGGGAGTCGCCATGCTGGTCGATCGGAGTGGTGGTGAACGCAATCTCGATTGTCCGGTCGTCTCGCTGCTCGAATTGAGTTTTCCCACCTGGCCGGCGGATCAGTTGCCTCCGGAGCTCGCGGCAATACCCGTGGAAAAGCCCGGAAGCTGAGGGACGGTAGGGTTGAGGGCGGAAAGAGGACAGGAAGTTCCGAGCGTTTCGCGACAAGACCGGATCCAGTTCGGCTGGAGACCGGAACACGGAAGAAAGGGAGAGGGGGTAGAGGATTGAACTGCGAAGGAACGAAGGTAACGAAGAGGAGACGAGGATGGTGGACGGATTCTTCGGGGAGTTGGATGGAGGTAGGGACGGACCGCTGGGCCATCCTTCGACCAGTCCCGGCCCATTGCGATGGTTCGGGAAGCGTAGCTGAGGGATCCTGAGGATCCCATGTAGGGCTGGCGCTCGCGCCATGCCTCCGAGTTTCCAGGGGAAGGCACGGACCAAGGTCCGGCCCTACGGAATGATCAGATGGATTGTAAGGCCGGCGCTCGCGCCATGTCTCCGAATCTGTGATTTTCCGGATTTCCGGGTCGAACGAAAAATCCGGGTGAAAAAGCTTTCGGTCCCGACCGGAAACTCCAATAGTCCGAGATTAACATGGGCGAAGCGAATTTCAGAGTGTTTGCCGGGAACTCAAATCGAGCGCTGGCCGAGGAGATCTGCCAGTTTGTCGGGCGACCACTGGGCGACGCCACCGTGAAGGTTTTCCCGGATGGCGAGTCGTTTGTGAAGATCAATGAGAACATCCGGGGGCAGGATGTCTTCATCATTCAATCGACCAGTCCCCCGTCGAACCACCACCTGATGGAACTGCTCATCATGATTGACGCGGCCCGGCGCGCTTCGGCCAAGCGGATCACGGCAGTTCTGCCCTTCTACGGTTACGGACGGCAGGATCGCAAAGACCAGCCGCGGGTGCCGATCACGGCCAAGCTGGTGGCGAATCTGTTGGTTGCCGCGGGTGCCAACCGTGTCCTGACCATGGACCTGCACACGGGACAGATTCAGGGGTTCTTCGATATTCCGGTCGATCACCTCTATGCGTCGCCGGTCTTTTACAATTATCTGGACAAGTCGTCGCGGACCAACCCCTTGGTCGTGGTGTCTCCGGACGTCGGCGGCGTGAAGATGGCCGCGGCCTATGCCGGTCTCCTGAAGGCGGGCCTGGGCTTCGTGGCGAAGCGGCGGGTCGACTCCACCACGGTGGAAGCGATCAATCTCGTGGGCGAAGTCGACGGATGCGACGTTCTGATTGTCGACGACATCACGGAGACGGCGGGCACCCTCTGTGCCGCGGCCAAGTTGCTTCGGGATCATGGCGCGGTCAGCGTAAAGGCGGCGGTCACCCACGCGAATCTGACCGAGGCCGGCTACGAAAAGCTGAAGACGGGCCTGATTGACGAGCTGATCACGACCAACACGATCCCCGTTGATACACGGGGCATGCAGGTCAAGGTCCTCACCGTTGCGGAGCTTCTGGGCGAGGCGATCATCCGGATCAACTGCAATGAGAGTGTGACCAGCCTCTTCATGGTGAAGGGGTTCTAGGCGGCTGTTACCGCTCGGGACAACGAGCCTCTGTCCTCTGTCCAACGTCCACCGCCGCCGAGCGAGCTTGCACCGGGCGATGGTTCGGATAGCTTGTCTTGGACTCGAATCATCAACACCGGCTTTTTGGGAGGAAACCCACCCGGGACAATCGTGGAACATCCTCCTTCCTCACCATGTCGAAATCGACCTCAATGAAGATCAAGATACTGTTTGTTTTTGTATCCGTCATGCTCGGCTTCTACGGGCTAAACGTATTTCTCGGTGCGAAGGAGGGCGGAAGTGCCATGACTTCGACCTCCGGCAGCGCCGGCGCCGGAGTTTCCGACGTGGGTCCGGCCATCGGGGGCGCCTCTTCGGAGAAGACCCTGCTGGATACCGGCTCGGTGGACGTCGAGAAGGTAATCAAAGCCGGCAAGGGCGAGCGTTCGGCGGTCGTCCTGGTCGACCGGACTCCGATCGAGCATGGAAAGTCAACGGTGGTGACGAGCTACGCCGACGGTCTGGAGGCGGTCCGGCCGGCAGTGGTCAGCGTCTATTCGACCAAGACCGTGAATTCGGGGGGAGGACGGGGATTCCCTTTCGATGATCCCATGTTCCGCCGGTTCTTCGGGCCGGGCTTCGACCAGCAGCAGGAGAGGATCCAGCGGGGCCTCGGTTCGGGCGTGGTCATCTCGGCCGACGGGTATATTCTGACGAACAATCATGTGGTGGAAGAGGCCGACGAAGTGAAGGTCGGCCTGGGTGATGGGCGCGAACTCGTGGCGGAGGTCATCGGGACGGATCCCCGCACGGACGTAGCCGTTCTCAAGGTGGAGGCCACGGACCTGCCTCATGTGACCCTGGCGGACAGTGATGCGCTCCGGGTCGGCGACGTGGTCTTTGCCGTCGGCAACCCCCTCGGTGTCGGGCAGACCGTGACCATGGGGATTGTCTCGGCGACCGGCCGGTCCAATCTTCAGCTCCTCGATGGAGGCTATGAGAATTTCATCCAGACGGACGCCTCGATCAATCCGGGGAATTCGGGCGGTGCTCTGGTCGATGCGCTCGGGCGGGTTGTCGGGATCAACACGGCGATCATCTCCACCTCGCGCGGCAATATCGGCATCGGCTTTGCCATCCCGGTCAACCTGGCGTCCAGCATCATGCAGAGCCTGATCGAGACCGGGACGGTTTCCCGGGGTTTTCTCGGGGTGAGTATTCAGGATATGGATTCCGAACTGGCCTCCGAATTCGGATTGGGCGACACCCGCGGGGCGCTGGTTGTCCAGGTGAGTGAGGACAGTCCGGCCGATGAAGCGGGCCTTGAGCGGGGCGATGTCCTGATCAGCGTCAACGGGAAATCCGTCGGGTCGACGGCGGAGTTGCGACTCCTGATATCGCAGTCTCAACCGGGTTCGACGGTGACCGTCGGCTACATGCGCAGCGGCGAAAAACGTGAGGCCAGGGTGGTCCTGGGCAAGCTCGACGAGGAAACGGTAGCGGCCGGCCCGTCCAGGAACCAGGACGTCATTCCCGGAGTGCGCCTGCTTCCTGTGGATGATGAGACCCGGGGCCAGTTCCAGATCCCGGATGAGGTTGACGGATTGATCGTCGCGGCGATCGAGCCGGGATCCCGTTATGCGGAGTCCTTTCCGGTCGGGACGGTGATCGAGCAGATCAACCGCAAAGCGGTGAAGAGCTTGGACGATGCCCGGGAAGCCCTGGTCGAGGGGCGCAATCTCCTCTATGTCAGCTTCCGCGGGGTTTATCGCTACGTCACGATCACCATTCCCAAGGAGTAGGGGGAAGTCGGTTAGTCGGAGAGAGGTCAGAAAAGCCGCTTTGCGGCGAAGATGGGAGATGGGAGATGACAAGGGAACGAGGACCAGGGCCTGCGGGCCCGGGCACCTCGTTCCCGCCTTGCCCAACGACCCAAATCAATCTCTGCGCCACGCTTCAGCACTCTAAAGACAGCCTCTTCCGTCGAACCTGCAGTCAGGTTCTCATCCTGTCACTGCAATGGTCGGGGTGACAGGATTCGAACCTGCGACCTCTACGTCCCGAACGTAGCGCTCTACCAGGCTAAGCTACACCCCGAAGCCATGCATCCGGATTCGTCGAGAAGCATTCCGGATGCGGGAAAGCGGGCAATTGAGGGCTTCGAAAGAGTCAAGGCAACACAATTCGATCAGGAATGGCTGAGCGGGCGTTCTGGGGAGGGAAACCGCAACTCGGAAGTCCAGGGGCGGAGGGCGGAAGAGGGATAGGAATTGGGGGAGCGGAAGGTGCTGTTCACGAAGGGCGGGATTTCCGATTCGGGCTGCGGATCAGGGTGAGGGACGGGCAGGGGTGTTAGGGGCTTCGTTCGAGGAAGTCGGATAGGGTGGATCTGTCCGAACGGATTCGAATTGGATTCGCCCCCGGGGAAACGGCATCGGAGATGGGCGGTTTCTCTCAGATCCCGTTGTTCATTAGGGGATTGAAGGCGAGGTGGTCGTTGTGATTAGGCTATGTTCTGAACTTTCGTATTCCAATGGAAGTCAGATAGTAACGAAATCGAAGCTGTTCATTTCCGGTGTCTGGAGTCCGCAAAAGTACGGTATCTCGCTGGGTATTAGGGGATTCCCTTAGAGGCGGTTAGTGCGGCTCCCTCTAGGAAATCCTGCATCCATCTGCTATTGTTACATCGAACAACGGGAAGACTCCTTTCCGTAGTCGTCAACCAACTGTCAAATCGTGGGGGAACTTAACTCAATCCAGAAGCTCTTGCTGTCCGTTTTCGTCCTTGGGGGCGGGGCGGTCAGTTTTGCGTCGGTCGTTTTCCTGACGAAGTTGGTCAAGGATTTCGCGATCCGCCGCAATCTGGTTGATGCTGGGGGTGGACGCAAGGTTCACAAGACTCCGACGCCCCGCCTGGGCGGTGTGGCCATCTTCGGTGGTTTCAGCATCGGTCTCGGATGCCTCTGGGTGATGGCGCAGTTCATGCCCTCAATTGCGGAGTTTGTGCGTTTCCCGCACCCGGCGGTCATCACGGGTGCCCTCATCATGTGCGCATACGGATTGGTCGACGACCTGATGGGTTTGAAGCCCTGGGAGAAACTGGTCGGCCAGTCGCTCATGGCGGTGGTGGTCATTCTGGGCGGCTACCGTTTCTCGGTCGGCTCCTATACGTTGAATCAGCTCGGGATCGAGCCGGATCTGGTTCTGATTCCCCTCACTTTCGTTTGGATCCTTGGTGTTGTTAACGCCGTCAACTTGATTGACGGGATGGACGGACTGGCAACCGGGGTCGCTTTCATGGTGGTCGGCAGTCTGACTGCCGCCATGGCCTTGGCGGGTGGGCAAGTCGGGTTTGCTTTTGAAGCAGCCTTCCTGGGAGCCCTGATCGGCTTCCTGGTCTACAATTTCCACCCGGCCAAGATCTTCATGGGCGATTCCGGAAGCCTGTTCATCGGCTTCATCCTGGCTACTTACGCGCTGCCGGTCACGACCAAGGCGGCGACGGTCTATGGCTTCCTGATCCCGGTGGCCGCGCTGGGCCTTCCTCTTCTCGACACCACGATGGCCTTTGTCCGTCGGATCATGAAAGGCACTTCGCCCTTCATGGCGGACAAGGATCATATCCATCACCGGATTTCCCTGATGTTCGGACTCTGCCACCGCGACACGGTCTTCGCGCTCTACGGGATCACCATGGTCTTCGGTGTGACCGCGGTTGCCCTGGCCACCGGCCAGTTCCTCGTCGCCATGGCCAGTGTGACCGTCGCCCTGATCGTGGTCGGCGTCATGCTTTCCAAGCTCGGCTACTTCCAGCCGCGGCGTCTTCTCTTTCGTTCTTTTGTCACAGTGCTTTCAGGGTTTGAGCGCTTCCGGATCCCGGAAGTCTCCCAAGCCCGGGCGGTTCATCTGGCGACAAAGGAACACACCTAACCACTTTCTTCGTTAACAACGAGGGGAAAAAACAAAACAAGGACACCATGAAAAAACTACTAGTAATAACTTCGGCAGCGTTGATTGGGCTCGTTTCCCAGGCAACGGCTGCTTTGACCGTCACGAATGTTGGCGCCTCTGATCTGGCGACCGAACTTCGTGGACTGAACAAGAACGATTGGGCAGCTGCGACATTGTCCGGCATGCTCAACACCGGTTCCGGCATGTTCATCCAAGACAATACGGTTGATGATGGACCGGTCCCGATCGCTGCGGGAACGACTGTCGTGATTGAGAGCATCTACAAGCAGGCCAATTTCCAGAACGATTTTGGCGTGGTTGTGGGGAATGCACTTGCCGCAACTCTGCTGACCAACCTCAATCTGAACGAGAGCAAGAAGATCACTTCGGATTCGCTCGATGTTCAGGAGCTCGGTTTTGCAGCTGATGTCGGCGGACTCAACCCGGCAAAGTCCGCTGGGGTGGTGACGTCGTCTATGAACAACAATGTTTGGACCTTCGTCAATGCGAAGACCAGCAAAACCCACCTGCTCTGGCTCCTCGAGGATTTCCAGGAAGGTGTGGTCGGTCGCGACGATGACTTCAATGACTTCATTGTTCTCGGCACCATCAGTGCGGTTCCGGAGCCTTCCACGATCATTTCTCTGATCGCAGTCGGTTTCCTCGGATTCGTCACCTGGCGCAATCGTCGCAAGGCCAAGGCCTGATCGAGCTTGTTCGACAGTCAGAAAACTCGAAAGGGGTCCCTTCATCGGGGCCCCTTTTTTTTGGTCTGCCCGATGTTTCGATGTTTGAAGCGGTCTAGTGGTCGGACACGCATGATCTGACTGGTTGGGCAGGAGAGGCTTACGCCTCGATTCTTGTCTAGACCGGCTCTGGATCGAGGCGTAAAGCCTCTCCTACACACTCTCGTGGATACCTGATACCCATCAGTTGATCAGCGTCGGTCCACTAGTGGATTGGGTCATCCATGACGGCCACGAAGGTCAATGAATGCGAGTAAGGCGATCCTTGGTATTGTCCGTGTGCGCAATCACCGTGGGGCCAGACACTCCTCCGGGCTCATGGCCCCGCCCGGGTTTTCCATGGTTCAATGGAGTCATGGATGGCTGAAGGCGTTGAGCCGGCGTGCTCCGTGTGCCGGGTTTCAGACTCGAGATTTCCCGGAAGAGGTTGGCAGGGAAATTTCAATGAGGGTTTCCCTGATCTCGGCATCGTGCGGGTGTCCTATATCTGGCAATTCGGAAATCTGGTACTCTGTTGTCGTTCGACCGGGGAATGTTTCCACCGGTCCGAAACAACACTATGAAAAAGTTTCTCTGTCTTACTTCGGCGACGTTTATTGGGGTTGTTTCCCAGGCAACGGGAGCCTTAACCGTCTCGAATGTCGGCGCCTCTGATCTGGCGACCGAACTTCGGGCCCTGAACAAGACCGATTGGGCCCTGGCCGTCAGTTCCGGCTCGCTGGCGACAAGCGCGGGATGGCTCGTCAAGAACAATACCATCGACGATGGTCCGGTCACGATTGTAGCTGGAACAACGGTTCTGGTTGAGAGCATTTACAAAAGTGCCTCCTTCGAAAATGAGTTCGGGGTGGTTACGGCCGGTCCGACCTTTGGCCCGACCTTGCTGACCAACCTCAACCTCAATGAGAGCAAGAAGATCACCTCGGAATCGAGCGATACCCAGGAGCTGGGCTTTGCCACGGATCTGGGTGGTATGAGCCCGGGTGGGGCTGCCGGGATCGTCTCCTCATCGATGAACGACAATGTCTGGACCTTTGTCGGTGGCACCTCGAACAAGACGCACCTGCTCTGGTTGCTCGAAGATATCAAAGTCGGTGTGCCCAACCGGGACAGCGATTTCAACGATTTCATCGTTCTCGGCACCATCAGTGCGGTTCCGGAGCCTGCCACGATTATTTCTTTTATTGCGGTTGGTTTTCTCGGATTCGTCACCTGGCGCAATCGTCGCAAGGCCAGAAACTGAGTCGATCCGTCGATTCATGTTGACCTCTCAAAGGGGTCCCGGTTTCGGGGCCCCTTTTTCATCTCTAGAACTGGTGGCCGCTTCCGATTATAGACTGGCATCCGGGCGAAATCGGAGCAACCTCGAATAGTCCCACGCAGTCACGCACCAGGTATGGCAACTCAGGCACTCGTCTCTCCTCAGGAAAAACCCAAGCGTCGCTGGGTCGTCGTCGTTGCGGTCATCGTCGCAATCCTGCTTCTCGCAGTTTCCATACTTCCGGGCTGGCTCTCGAGCCGTTGGGCGGGTGAGGCGGAAACATTGCTGGCTGCCGGATCGAGTGAGGCGGCCGCGACCAAGGCGTGGGCTGCATTGCAGGCGCGGGAAGAGAACACCCGGGCTCTTCGTGTCCTGATCGAGATCAATTCCGGACGCGATAAGGCGGAGGCAATCCAATTGTCCCATCGTCTGATGGATACCGGTCGTGCCGAATTCGGAGATCGGGTCCGTTTCGCGGAGTTGTCCCAGGCAGTCGGGGACGCGGAAGGTGCGCGATTGATTCTGGATGGCCTGAAAGCAGAGCGTCCGACGGATGCCGAAGTGGTTCTGCTTGAGGCCCGCCAGGCGGCACTCGATGGGAATGGTGATCTGGCGCTGGTGAAGGTGGAGGATGCCCTCAGCATCGAGCCCACCATGGCCAAGGCAAAGCTGTTGCGGGGCCTGTTGTTGACTCAGTCGACAGATCCTGTCCGCCGTCTGCAGGGCAAGGATGCCCTGGTCGATGCCTCCCTGTCGGAGAAACAGGTGGGTATTGAGGCATTGATGGCTCTTCTCTCCTCGGAAAATCTCAATGTCTACGACGATGAGCGGCGTGCGCTGGCAGACCGTCTGCTCAATCATCCGCTCTCCGGTCTTTCGGAGAAACTGATGGCCATACAGAATCTGATTCTCTCAGACCCCGCGGGTCGGGCCGGATACGTCGCTAAAGCCGTATCTCTCTTCGAGGGCGATGATCAGCCTGCGCTTCTCGTGCGTTGGCTCATCGCGGTGGGCGAACCGGAAATGGCCCTTGAGCGAATTCCGGAGGACACCAGTGGGAATCGCGTCTATTTCGATGCCCGGATCTCAGCTCTGATGCGATTGGGACGGTATCAGGAGGTGTCCGAGGTGGTCCGGAATGACACTGAATTCCTCACTGAACTTGAAAAGGCATCGATACAGATTTATCTGGGCACCTCTGGAGACGATCCGCTGGCGCTCGAGGAACTGTGGCAGAAGGTCTTCCGTCTGGCGAAGGAGAACAATCGGCCGGATATCCTGTTGAGCCTGGCCCAATATGCCTTGGCCCAGCAGCATGTGGATCGCGGTCTGAAATGCTACGAATCGGCAGTTGAAATCGGACTCGGAGACCGGGAAACGCCGGCGTTCTGGCAGCAGTATTTCCTGGCCAGTCTGAATCAGCCTGATCTTGAGGTTCCCCGACAGATTGCGGAACAGATTGTCGCACGCTACCCGGATGATGCGTCCCAGCGAAACAATCTTGCTTACCTCGATCTGCTGTTGGATCGGAATGTGGATGAGGCCCGGAGGGTCAGTGAATCCCTCGTCGAATCGAATCCGGAGATCGCGGGTTTCCGGACGACGCTTGCCCTCGCACTCCTGAAGAGTGGTGATGCCCAAAGAGCGTGGTCCGTCCTTGAAGCAGACTCGATCGACTGGCAGAAGCAGGATGCTCCCTCGCGAATCATCGTGGCATTGGTCGCCCAGGAAGTCGGTCGATCTGCCGCGGCTCAGGATTACCTGGTCGGCGTGAATCCGGATGAGGTTCTTCAGGCCGAGCGGGAGCTGTTGGAGAAAATCCGGTGAGCCAAAGCGCCAGGGGGCGCTTTGGGGTTACTGGTTATCGGTTAAGGGGTGTAGTGGTAAGAGGGAAGGCCTTCCCGACGCCGCGTCTCGGGCCGGGACAGAACGGCTCGGAGAGCGCGGATGAAGAAGAGGTCGGAGGACTGAGGTCGGATTTTGGGAAGATGTCGGAGGTCAGAGGTCGGAGATCTTGTGAAGTCCCGGTTCGAAGAGATCGGGATCGAATGGCGTTCAGAGGACTTTTTGGCCCGCTAATCTACGCGAATTTCCGCGAATGGACTGGATAGAGGCTGCCGGGCATGTTCGGTGGATGTTTGAGGAGGTTCCTGCCGGGCCCGCTTGAGCCCTTTACGGCGTAGTCGCGCGAAGACGGACGAGCGTCCTCGAAGGAAACTCCTGTAGCAACCGCGCTCTGCCGCGGTTCACCCATCGGCATCTTCCCGCCGTTGTCGTGTGTCCCTGAAGAAGGCCGCGTCGGCTCCGTCTTCGCCTGGTTTCGATTTCTGCCGAGAAAATCAGTCACTCTGCGATCATGTCCCGACTGGCGAAGTCGCGATCAGCTCCAACGATACTGTCCGCAGTCGACTGTCAACCGTCCAACTGTCGCCTTTGTGTCAGTAGAAATGCGAGACACTGCTCCGCGGCCCCGAAGTTCAGTTCGGCGGCGAGATACCAAGCCCGTTTAGGTAATCGATCTCGGGGGTGGTCAGAGCGGCCCTGTCGATCGACCCCGCCAGTTCACCGGCTTCGCCAGAAAGTCCCTGGGCCTTGAGGAGTGCGACGACAACAACCTTCCAGCCGTCGCGGAATCCTTCCCTCTGGGCCAGGGCGGGGTCCAGGACACCGCGCGCTGCGCCCGCGTCGTTGGATTGGAGATAGGCAAGGGCGAGAGTGACGCGGTAATCGATGATGGAGGGAAAACGCGCGACTAGGTTTTCAGCGATTCTCCGGGCTTCGTCGATATCGTCGCCCCGCAGAAGCTTCACATAGGCGAGGGTATTCTGAGGCTGGGGGTAGGGTCGCAAGTCTCTCAACTGGAGTTCGTTGACCAACGATTCAATGATGTCGTCCCGCTTCAGTTCGTAAGCGAGTGCGAAAAGCCGGCTCTTTCCCAATAACGCGAATCGTGGGTCCCGGCTGACGCGTCGAAAGAAATCGAGCATCAGAGTGTCGTTGTTGAAATACTCGATGGATCGTTGGAGATAACCGAAATCGCGGACTTCAGCTCGCGCGATGGCGAGTCCCGCAGCAGTCTCCGAGGACTCTTCGAGGCCGAGCGCCTTCTGGATCCCTGCCTGATAGATCAATCGCTCCACCGGGGAAAGCGGCACCGGTTCACCTGAGGCCAGAATATCGAGGACCTCCTGCCCGCGGCCGCTTTCGAGCATCGCGGTCAGGTAGATCTGGAAGAATTCCTTGTTGGTCTTCGCCTTTTCTTCCGGAATCAATGCAAGCGCATCGGTGGGGAGACCATTGAGCAAGAGCCAGCGCGCACTGTCCCTGAGGTCCGCGTCTTTCGTGAGGTCGAATAGGGCAAAGATTTCGGTTCTGATATCCGGAAAGCCGACGGCCTTGCTTGCGAGAAGACTGGAGAAGGCCATTAGGCGGTCGTCCCGCCCTGCCAGCGGATGAGCAAGAAGGCTGCGTGAATAGCCCGCACGTTCAGTGGCGGAAATCAGATTGGTGGCGAGAAGAATACGGAGAGCGGTCAAGCCGTAGATATCATCACGATTGGACTGACCGCGAAGAAACGCCAGGCCCTCGTCGGTTGTTTCAGGAGATGATCCGTTGAGGGCCAGGGATGCGTAGAGGTTGAGAATCTCGGTATCTTCCGGATGCTCGCTGACGGCTTCCCGGACCTCGTCCAGAGCCTGTTCCCGCCGGCCCTCGGCCATGAAATACCGGATATTCAGGGCGATTGTGGACGCACTGTTTCCTTGGGATTGCTGAAGCCAGGAAAGGTAGGGCCGCGCCTGGGCGAGGTTGCCCCGGCGAATCGATTCGGTGACATAGAGCGCGATAATCTCCGGGCTTGGTTCGGGTCGAGAGAGGGCAATGGAAAGGTAATCAAGCGTCTGCGGATGATCGATAGCTTGGGCCAACTTGGCGACGGTATCGACAGCAATCGGGTTCGTGCGGTTGAGCAAGAAGGCGGCTTTGGCGGTGTCAAACGCCTCCTGATCGCGTCCTTCGGCCGCCATTTCTATTGCACGTTCAGCCAACTTTACGGCACGCCAGGTGAGCAGCTGTCTGTAGGCGGGCTTTGCGGTGAACGGAGCGCTGACCAAGCCGGCGACAATAATCAGAAGCAGCGCTCTGGCCCAAACGGGTCGATTCCAAAAAAAGGCCCGGGTCTTCCGCAGGAAACCCGCAAATCCCCGGGTGAGTTCGGCTGGCTGTTCCTGAGCTTGGACCTGGGCTCCCTTGACCGAGGTTCGAACGGAATCAGACAAACCTTTCCCTACTCGTGAAGCGCCTTTGACGCCACCCCGGACAGCTTGGGGTAGGGAGGCGATGCCACGACCGATGGCCGAGAGGAAGTCGGGTATGATCCGAAAACCCCGACGAGCCGATGAGCCCATCCTGGTTGGAGCATTCTCGAGCGACCTCTTTGCCGATTTCGTGGACGTCCGTATTGAATCGGTGATCCTCCTCCGGGACCGACGGAGGGAACCCACGAAATCAGACCAGGCGTTTCGCCATTTTGTCAGAAGTCGTCGGAGTTGTCGGCTCATGCGTTTTCGTCCGGTCTGTTTTCACGCCGGTATGGAGTTTGTTAAACGGAAGAATCGGTTGAAGATTTACCCTAAAGCCCGGACCTGTCGAGTTTTGTCGAGACAATGGGCTTGGAAGGTCGGCAGGGGAGTGGATCGACTCATTGGTCGGACTCGCTCTCCTGAACAAGCTTGTCAGATGTGCCGGATAGCCATTCAAGTGACGCCAGCAATATGCGATAAAGGGAGATGCATATTTCTATTCATCGTGTTTGGTCTCAGCGGAGACCTCAAGAACAGGAGTAATTCCCAACGACCCCGTGCCGTTGATTTCGGATCCTTAGGAAATGATCCTTCCCAACTTCCTGATCATCGGAGCGTCGAAGGCAGCGACGACGTCTCTCTATCATCACCTTGCCGCTCACCCGGAAGTATTCATGAGCCGGGTGAAGGAGGTCAATTTCTTTGCGTATTCACCGACGGGGCTGGGCTTTCCACCGGAGTGGGAGAAGGACAAGCATCACCAGTTTCCGGCGAAAACGATTGAGGAATACGCTGCGTTGTTTGATGACGCTATCGGCTGCAAAGCGACGGGTGAAGCCTCGCCTCTCTACCTTGACAGCCCATTGGCTCCGGAGGCCATCCGCAAGAGGCTCCCGGATGTGCGGCTGATCGTCAGCCTTAGAAACCCGGTGGATCGGATCCTGTCGGACTTCAAGATGCGCCTCCGATGCGGGTTCTCAACGGATTCGTTTGAGGAGGCCTTCCAACCGGGGAAGCAACTCTACGAATTGGGTTTTGTATCCGGTCTGCTCGGGAATTACTTGGATCGTTTTGATCGGAGGCAGATCAAGATGCTTCTTTTCGATGATATCGTCTCGGCCCCGGCGTCCGTCATGGCCGATGTCTATCGATTTCTCGATGTATCCGATGCGTTCGTGCCTGACCTGGAGCGGCGTTACAATTCCGCTCCGGATCGTCGAACGAAGAGAACCGGTTCCGGCCTTCGCGGATGGGCTGTCAGGTTAAAGCGGAGATTGCTTTCCGGAATCAAGTCTGGAGACAAGGTCACCCGAGATACCCCGGGGCTGACGAGCGACGATCTCGCGAAATATCGGGAGCATCTCGCTATCACCTACGGAGAGGAAATCAGACGGCTCGAGGCGATGATTGGAAGGGACCTGAGTGGTTGGATTCCTAGAGCCTGAGTGGAATCCACCTCGCCTCTACGGTCAGTCTTTGAGCAATCCGTTTTGGGCGAGGGCAGCGATCATTCGCTCGCAGGCGTGGGGCCACGTCCAGTAGTCTAGAATGTATTGACGGGCCTGGTGTCCGATTTCCACTCGACATTCCAACTCATGGATGACCCGGGTCAGCTCTCGGGCGAAAGGCGCCTCGAAACGCTCGGTGAGGGTAGAGGCTCCGGGGCAGCGCATGGTTTCACGGACCCCGCCTTCGCTCACGGCGACCACCGGCACGCCGCAGGCGAGGGCCTCCAGCGGACTCAACCCCATCGGTTCCATGATCGCGGTATAGGCGTAGACGGTAGCGCCCTGGTAGAGGGCAACCAACTCGGACTCGGAGACGTCCACCCTAAAGCTTAGGTCAACCGAGCATTCGCCAGCCAGATCTGTGAGGTGGTTCACTTCTGACGCGCTGGCCGTATTGCCCACGATAATCACCGGCAATCGGCTCGGCTTGTCGATCAGCCCGACAGATCGGATGAGAAAGTCATAGCCCTTTAGGGGCGCAACTGCGCCAACACTCAGGATATACCGATCGGGCCGTGGGGGTTCCGGCGGGACGAATTTGTCGGTATCGACTCCAAGGTGGATGACGGACGCCCGACGACCGTAGGCGCGATAGATCGTTTCGTTCGAATAGTGCGAATTGGTCACCAACACGTCGATGGAGGCTAGATTCTCCCGGTCTAGTCGCTTGATGGCACGCTCGAGGGCGTTTTGCGAAGGGCTGTACCACCACTCGGCTAGTCGAGCTGACCTCTTTCTGGCCGGCCCAAACTGGCGATCAATCCTGGGTTCGTAGAATCGGCGCATGGGCTCGGCGCAGAAATAGACCGTTGGGCAGACAAGATATCGCCCGACGTATGGGCTCTGCACGATCCTGTCATGATGAAGGAAGGCGAAGTCATATCCTTCCAAGTCGATGTCCGATGCGATCCGACGCGCAACCTTATCGAGTCTGCTCAGAGTCCGGAAAGTGCCGATCACATTGAGGTGATTGCGGAGAGCGGGCAGACTCCCACTAATCCGTTTGACCGGCTCCAGAGGATAGACCTTATCGAAGCGGACAAAAGCGTTGAGCGGAAGGTAGTCTTCGTTGGCGGTGGCGGGACGGTAGAGGTCTATTGTGTGTCCGCGTCGATGGAACTCCTTCGTGAACTCGTATAGTTCCCGTTTACTTCCTCCTGACGTCAGATTGTGGTAAATCGCGATTTTCAAAAGGAAGACTTGGGGGTTGGTGTTCGTCTTGCCAGGACGGTGATTCGTGTCACGGTTTTAGGTCTTCAGTTTCGACGTCTTCGATCACCAGTGCTGAATGCAGGATTTTCTCCACGGCCGACCATGCATCATCGATGTTCGCTTTTCCTTCAATGCCGATCAAGAGCATGGCTACAGGGAAATTCCGGCGTCCCACGCGGATGCGCTCCACCGCACCACGGAAGTGGTCCGTGATGGATTGGTTCCGGGTTCTGAATGAAACCACGTCATTCAATTCGCTTTCAGATCCCCGCAACCAGACTGCTCTGAACGTCTGAAAGGATTGATCGATCTGGGGGTAGCGCATCTGGTAGGTATCAAATGGAATCTGCGAAGATAGTAGATCGAATTCCTTCGGAGCCGTTCTTGCTTCGACCACGGCGCCTCCATTTCGGACCATGCAGATGTCTGGCGAATGATTATCGACCGCCTCCATTCCAAGTATCCCGCGGTCCCAGGTCAGAAAGTAGATTTCTATGCGACTTCCGTCGGGCAGATAGAACTCTGCCCGCTGGCCGTGATCGTAACGAAGGAATTCCTGGACATTATTAGGTACGTCCAGAAATTGAAACCCTGACTCGGCCGAAGGATCTGGCCAGTTCATGATGAGGGATTCGCCGACCGGTGCATCCTGGTCGTGCCTCGCGAACCACCACTCGATCAGAACAAATGACAGAACGATCCAACTGAGTGCGAGCCGTGCGAAGGCCGGACGAATCGGGTTGAAGTCCCAGAAGGATTTCTGTGACTGTGCGCCACCACCGGTCGTCTTCTCTCCTCGGTTGAGCCATTCCGAGACGAGAAAGAGGCCGAGACAGGATCCTCCGAAGGCCAGAGCTCCGACCCAATCGTGCCAAGCGTCGAACATGCCAGGTTCTCCGTAGAGGACCACCAGAGTCAGGGTGAGCGCCCTGAAGCAGTTGAAAGCAAACGCAAAGAAGCCGGCGGTGAAAACGAGGAGAAGCCGCTTTCCAATACCGTGTCGGAAGAGTTCGCCAAAAAAAAGGCCGACCATGACGAGCGCCTGGAGCGATCGAATGCCGCTGCAGACGTCGCCGACCATTACGGTCTGGCTGCCCACTTCGATGACGTTGCCGGTGTATATTGCGGGAACGGCAAAGAATCGGAGACATTCGACTGTGAAGTGGACGACTCCATCGGTCAGACCCGAAATGATTGGAATCTCGTAACGCTGAGGCCAAGGAAGCGCCGTCACGAGGAATGCAATGGGGAAAAAGAGGTGCGCACCAAACCGGCGCCCTCCCATCAGGATGGCAATACCGAGGGATAGGAAAATCACAGTTCCAGTATGAATCCAGGCGATCATCCTCCAATTTGGGATGGCCTCCGTGAACAACTGAACGAAGGGCAAAATAAGAAACGCTCCCACCACGAAGACGCAATCCAGGACCGACGGCGGAACAGGCGTGGGGCGGTCGCCTAATCGCCGCCAGATGAGAAAGAGGGCGAGAACGGGAACTACCCATCCGTAATTGTAGTAGGATTTCGCGTCCCAGAAAATCGAAAGCTGGAAAGCCCAATTCATCCAGACGATCACGGCTGAAAGGACGAGCAGCATGATGGCAAGGCGACCCGGTCCGGAACGGATCGGGATGACTGGCTCCTGACCGGTGCCTTTGTCAGTTGGAGTGGTCAAAATGGAAAGGGATGAGACGTAGACTGAATCGACGGGAAGCTGTACAATCTTAGCGCCCTCCGCAACTCCTCGTGTCACTAGAGCGGCGGAAAATGCCAGGCTGGAACCGGGTGGCAGCAGCCATGGTCGGTCTTGAGTCCAAGTGCAAACACGGCGCCAGGACGACCTGGTTTACGAGATTCAAGACGAACGGTCGACGCGTCTAGGTCCGATCCCAAATCAGACTAGTGGTCAGGGGACAGGATTCGGCCATGGACCCGGATTCCTGCCATTGGTATAGCCAATGTCGACGCCGATTCCGTTGGCCTCGCCGCCTTTCCGGAGATGAAAGTCTCCCACTTCTGCGTTGCGGAAATTCCTCCCATTGGAATTATCGCCATTGAGGAGGTTGTTCTCAACCCGGTTGGGGGTCTTCGTGAGGAACCACCAGCGGATGTTGTTCCCGTCGAGGCTCGGGCTGTCTGGGTTGGTCCCTGTCGGGCCTTCTGTAGAAATCTGTTTGGAGTTGTTGATCACTTCGCAGAGGTAGAAGGCGCCATTCCTCTCGACAGTATTTGACGTGTAGTAGGTAGTACCTGATTTCCAGGGTCCTGGATCCTTTGGATTTGCCCGGCTATCAGAGGTAGGGCCGCGCTCAAAGTAGTTTCCTTCAACGACGACCCCTGCCGGGTCCTTTGTCATTGCGCCCGATAGATTGTAGCTGCTCCAGGCGATATCTGGCAGGTCGGGATCCGAGTATCCGAAAAAGATATTGTTCTGGATCCGGGTCAGACTGGCACTGCTTCGGTAAAAGTGTACGCCATACCACCGTGAATATCCTATGGCATTGTGTGCGATCTCACCGGCTGTTCCTGTGGTTGAAATGCCTAGGTGTTCGTTGCCAATCATTACGTTGTGGGTGATAGTTGCTCCTTCAGGGGCGGGAAGATCATTGCCGTCAGATACCTTGTGTTGATTGGACGCAGCGCCTGTTACGTTCATCAGAAGACTCCGACGCAATTCATAGGCGCTGCCTTCTCCTTCGCTGGAAATATAGACGCAATGGTCGTGAAATGTGTTCCCGCCATCATGGATGAAGACTCCGTCGATGATGAGTCCCTTGGCGTTACCCTTGATGCCGGCATGAAGGAAGTTCCTGATTTCAACGTCGAGAATGCGGCAGCCCACGCCGTTGCTGGCTATCTGGTTGGCATGGGCGAAGAACCGAAATGCACCTTCGTGAATCTGGTCACCGTAGGGAACCTCGTCGCGGCGCTGATCGAAGACGATTCCGCTGAACTCGATGTATTGGCCCTGCAGTTTGACCAATTCAAACATGCCGCCTCGTCCTCCTCTGTCCCGCTCATCAAGCGCGCGCTCAACCGCTTGACTGGAATAGGTGACAATGGGGCGTGGTCCGCCGTCCTTTGGGCCGCGGATTGCCAACCAGTTGACTGGCGAACCCCATGAATTGACGTCGATCCGGTCGTCCAATTCGTAGACTCCACTTGCGAGTTCGATAAGCGTGGATCGGGTCAATTGACTGGCTGCGTTGGTTGGAATGGCGTTGACCGCGCGATTAAGGGTTTTAAAGGGTCGAGTGAAGGACCCGCTTCCGAAGAGATCGTTTCCCCGGATCGGATCGACGTAGATCTTACGCTCCGCTTCACCAGCAAATGATCGATCGGCGAGTCGAGGGACGCCGTTTCCGATATCCAAATCCTTCAGCGAGTTCCAGACCTCGAACAATTCTTCCCGGTGCATCTTGGTGTCGACCATCCAGGGCCACCCCCACTCTCTGAGGCTATAGACATCGCCGCGGGCTCTAGCCAGAGGGGGTAGGAATGCCAGGCTGTTGCCTTCATTGTAGAGCGTTCGGATTTCCGCAGATGAGAGGGTGCGGTTCCAGAAACTCAATTCGTCGAACATGTGGCGCTGACCGCTCACGTTGAGCGACGTCGATGTTGAGCAAAGATGGGGGTAGGAGTCCGATGTCACGAAACTACGGTTGTCGCTGGTTTGACCGTCCCGATCCAACTCTCCGTTCACATAGAGTTCGACGTCGTCTAGTTTCGCACCTCTATTCGGCACAACCAGGGTGACCATGGTTGGCTTCCCAAGAAAATCCGGCTCGGGCCAGACCTTCTCCGATCCAGCAAAACTCAAGACGATTTCACCTCCGTTCTTTCCTCGGCTGAACAGAGTGTAGCCGGGTTCGGTTTCCGAAGATCCGACCGAAATGAAGTAAGTGTCCCGACGGATGTTGTCTGCATTCCAATACCAAAAATTGACCGCTCGCGGCAGATCGGAACCATTCCAGGGAATCGGAGCATACTGGATGCCGTTCCGCTTCAATCGAACACAACGGCCGATGACTCCCCCATCTTGTTGATTGCCGATTTCGCCACGTGTGATGATATTCTGACCAGCGATTCGATCGACGGTCCAGTTGTCTGGACCGAAGGCATAGTGTGCAATGAGGCCGTCGCTCAGGCTGGTATCGTCGTGTTTGACCGCCGAAACCTGCTTTGGGGCGCCGGAATTCTGGGCGAGGATTAGGAGCCGATCGTCCGGAGAAATGTCGGCCAATGTGGTCGAAATCAGCAGATTATTCGAGGCACGGGAAGGAGATCGGATCGAATCGAGCAGTTCTTTGTTTTCGTTGGAATCCTGCATCTGGCACCCCGCAAGGGTCAGGGTGCCTTCGCTGTCGAAATTGACGGCCGGACTGAAGCTCGTCAGATCGAGACGCTGGAGTTCGATTTCGCTGGATTTGGCAACCTTGACACCCGACTGGGCGGATCCGGCGAGGGTGAGGTTGGAGAGGACGATTTCGCGCGCGGATCTGACCTCGATGACGGCTTCGGCGGCACTGCGAAGATCGATGATCGGTCGTTCGTCTCCATAGGCGGAGAGCACAAAAGGCGCACCTTCCCGACCGGAGAAATCTCCACCCAGAATAACCGACTTGCTGACGGGATATCTTCCGTTGCGGACTTCGACGGAGACTAACTGGTCATTCTCCTGCAGCGCGATACGGGCGGCACTCAGAGCCGCTTCGATCGTTGCGAAAGGGCCATCGGTCCCATTGAACTCGGGATCGCGATAGGCGCCGCTCCAATTGTCATCTCCGTACGTGGCGACGTAGAAGGTTCGCGTCTGAGATTGCCCAACTGCATTCAGCCAACCAATCATTCCGCTCAAGACGAGGATGAAGGCGCTGCAAATGTGTGGACAGCGTTTGAAATCGAATCGGAAAGATTTGTGATTAGGCACAGGACCGTTGGTGTTGGCTCAGATTTGTCTTGGGAAGCTGAACGGTGGGCACTCTTGGCAAGACTCTGGTTCAAGTCATTGACCCTTTTGTGGACAGAAAGTGATTACGACTCGCGGGGAACCGGGTTGACGATAGGTAGCTCGATTTCAGGAGTTTTCACATCTGAATCTTTCTTGAGCCGAATCATCGACAATTGCCTACCCCAATCACTATCAGATTGCAGGTCTATCGGTTGCCGAAATTGGCTTTCATTTTTTTCTGAAACAACCGATGCTCCAGCGGGTGATAGAAAGAAATGCCAGCTCGGTCGGAAATCTGAACCGGCTCGAACTCGATGTGCTCGCGTTGTTTGGTCAGTTTTCCAAGGTGTTGGGTTATCCAAAATCGGTTGGTGAAATCTATGGAACACTCTATCTTTCAGGTGGTTACATGTCCATGGGAGATATTGTGGGAAAACTTGAGATTAGCCTGGGATCGGTGAGCCAGGGCCTCCGGGTTCTCAAGGACCTTGAAGCCATTTCGGTCGAGCATTCTGATGTTGCCCGTAAGGATCTGTTCAGAGCGGAAACCGACTATGGTCGATTTCTTGCGTGTTTTCTCAGAGATCGTGTACAGCCTGAGATTCAGGTTCTTCGAGAGCGGATTGAGCGTATCGGTTTGGAAGCGAGCCGGGATTCGGGGTTCGAACCATCCGTTGTCAGACGGATCGATGGGATACGAGAAATCCATACTTTGTTGGTCGAACTGATACCCGCTGTCAGGGTGGTTCTGGAGGCGCAGAAGTGACCGGTCTGAGTGACAAGTTTGCCTGGTATTGCCTGCGATCCAAGACCAAGCGGGAGCACATCGCAGCTGCTTTTGTCGAGCAACAGTGTGAAACGGAAGTATTTGCACCGCGGATTGCGGTCTGGCGGAAAACCCGAAGTGGGCGCAAATTGTTCGTCGAAGCCCTCTTCCCCGGCTATTTCTTTGCTCGTTTCCAATGGGGTCAATCAGGGCGGCGGATTCTGTCGGCTCAAGGTGTTACGGGGGTCGTTCGGTTCGGCAACAAGGTGCCGTCCGTGTCTGACCTAATCATTGCCGATCTGCAGGCGACGATGCGAGAAGTCAGTGCAGCAGGTGGGCAAGGTGTCGGCTTGGAGGAAGGCGAAATCGTCGAGATTCTGACCGGTTGCTTCAAGGGTTCGACGGGTCGAGTAACCAAGGTGTCGGGGAGAGCCGATCGGGTTTCGATCCTGATCGATTTCCTCGGCCGATCGGTAAACATAGACCTTCCAAGATCGTCGTTACTGGCCAGCGAAACGACGGAGGTTGTTGTTCCCGAGCAATTCCTGCGATCCTGTAGAATTTGATCCAGTCTCAGTCAGCGAGAACTCCACTTGTAGTTTACCCGACGGCTTTGCTGGATATATTCCGGCATTCGGCCGGTGGCGGCAGCTTGTTAACATACTTTCCGAAAGTAGAAACCGGATTATGACACAATGACTCAACCGATGATCGAAATCAGCGGCCTTTCCAAGCGTTACCGACTTGGCAAGATCGGGGCACGAACCCTGCGAGATGAATTGCAGCTGTTTACGGAGAGATGGCGGAACCGAAAGACGGCTGATTCGGTAAGAGCGGATCGACCGGAGGATTTTTGGGCGTTGCGCGATATCGAGTTCTCCGTGGAACAGGGTGAGGTGCTTGGCCTAATCGGCCGAAATGGAGCTGGGAAATCGACCCTCCTCAAGATCTTGAGTCGGATAACGGAACCAACGTTCGGAAAGGCTGTTCTGCGAGGTTCTGTTGGCAGCCTGCTTGAGGTGGGAACCGGTTTTCACCCGGAGCTTACCGGTATGGACAACATTTTCCTGAACGGTGCCATACTCGGGATGGACAAAGCGGAGATCCGGCGGAAATTGGATGAGATTATCGCCTTTTCCGGGATCGAGCGGCATATCGAAACACCCGTCAAGAGATACTCAAGTGGCATGATTGTCAGACTTGGATTTGCGGTGGCCGCTCATCTCGAGCCCGACATCTTGATCGTTGATGAAGTGTTGGCGGTGGGTGATGCCGAATTTCAAAGGAAGTGCATCGGAAAGATGCAGGATGTGGCCGGGCACGGGCGCACCGTGATCTTCGTCAGTCATCAAATGGGGACAATCCAGCAATTGTGCACCCGATGTGTTTCCTTGCATCAGGGCCGCGTGGTTGATTCGGGCCCGACCGCCGATGTGGTTTCCAACTACCTGAACAGCTACGAAGAGGAGGCAGGAGTGGCGTTTACGGAAGAGAACCCCTATCGAACCGGATCCAGGGAGGTCAGGTTGACCGATGGTCGGATAGTTGATTCTGACGGCCGTTCGGTTACTTCGGTCGTTGCAGGGGCGGACTACGCCTTCGAGTTCGACTATGTGACCGACAATGATGACCTGCCCTTTACCTGCCTGGTCAAAGTTCACAACCAGAGAGGTATCGACATCGTCCACTTCTCGACACAATTCGAGGGGGTTCGCATGCGAACCGCTGGTGGCGAGGGTCGAGTTCGTTGTGCTGTGCAACGGCTGCCGCTACCGCTCGGAAAGTACCGGGTTGAGGTTGTTATCGAAGCATTTGGCCGGGCGACTGATTCGATACCCAACGCATTCTATTTCATGGTCGATTCGAGCGTCTTTTTTTCCAGCGGGCGGACCCCCAGGGACAGTCAATGTGCTGTTCTGGTGGATCATGACTGGAGTCACGACGCCCGGACCTCCAAACCTCAGATTTCAAAGTAAGGCAGACTCACAGTCAGCCTCTGGGAACCCACAGACAACCAACGGATCTTGACATGACCATGCTTGAAGAAAAACCCGAAATCGTGATCGCGCCGTCTAAAGGGTGGGCAAGAATCGATTTCAAGGATCTATTTGATCACCGGGATTTAATTTTCCTGATGGTCGGACGGGACTTTGCTGCCAAGTACCGGCAGACCATTCTGGGACCGGCGTGGTTCGTCATTCAACCCCTTCTGACCACGATCGTTTTCACGGTGATCTTTGGCAATGTTGCCAAGATTTCGACCGACGGGACTCCAAAGTTTCTGTTCTATTTGAGTGGGTTGCTTGGGTGGGGCTATTTCTCCGGGGTGCTGAACCATACGGGAAATATCTTTGTGACTCAAAAGGGATTGATGACAAAGGTCTATTTTCCGCGTCTGGTTTTGCCACTTACAGCCTCCCTGTCACAATTGATTGCCCTTTCGATCCAGATCGCGACTTTCCTCGGTTTCTATACCTACTATCTCTTTTTCACGGCCTGGGGTGACGAGATACGGCTGAATTGGGTCATCCTGCTCTTCCCTCTCATGATCCTGCAAGCGGGAGTGCTGGGTTTGGGAGTCGGGTTTATTACGTCGGCGGCCTCGGCCAAATACCGGGATCTGAATTTTCTGCTCAGCTTTTTGGTCCAGATCTGGATGTATGCGACGCCGATCATCTACCCATTCTCGAAGATTCCGGAGAAATACCAATTGTGGATGGCGCTGAATCCGATGACGACAATTGTCGAAACGATCAAATACGGATTCCTTGGAGTCGGCGGCGTTTCTATGGCGAATTTCCTGATCTCCCTCACCGTCTCGCTTGCCGTTTTCTTCTTTGGCGCGGCGATTTTCAAGCGGACCGAACGTCGGTTTGTCGATACGGTCTGATTCCCGGATTTCCGGTCTGAGTGGTTGAGTCTTGGCGGCCCTTGCAGGCCGGTCAGCGATTTTGTCCTCCTGTTTAGAACTCTTGCGGATGATGCATTTCGGCTTTGTTGAGAAGGGTTACCCGGGGCCCGCCGGAGGAGGCGGGGCCGGTACCTTTGTCCAGGTGATGGGGCGTCACCTGGTGAAAGAGGGTCACCGCGTGACGGTTGTCGCCACGAGTCGTGACCGGCAGAGGATGGAGGAGAATGACGAAGGGGTTCGGGTGGTCCGTCTCCCGGTGGGGCGTGACCGGATGATGAAGATCTTTGCCCTTCCCGGTGCGTACGCCTTTCGCCATATGGCGCGTCACCTCTGCCGCGGGTGGATGGTTGCGCGAGAGATTGATCGCCTGAACGCCGATCGACCGTTTGATCTCGTGGAGTATTCCGAAGGAGGGGATTATTGGCACGGAAGGCGTCGGAGGTTCAAGTTGGTCTCCCATCTTCACGGATCCCGCTATACATTCCTCAAACAATCCGGCCGACCGGTCGATGCGGCCGAATGGCGCCAGCGCAAGCTGGAACTTTCCTTCATTCGGAGTGCGGATTGGGTCTTCTCGCCGAGTCGAGCCCTTGCTGGAATTGTGGAGGAAGAAGCCGCCTGCCGATTGACGCACCTTACCATTCAACCGTACCCGTTGGATGCCGAGTCTGCGTCGGAAGCGGTCAGGTCGTCTCGGACGTCCGGGGAGATGAAGGTCATTTTTGCCGCGCGGAACGACCCGGTCAAAGGGGGGGATGTTCTTCTGAGTTCGGTCAATCATGTCGAAGCCTCCGGGGGAGGGATCCTGTTTGATTTCTATGGTTATGCTCCCAAGCCCGGCCAGCTGCTTCCTCGTTCAGTTCGAGTGCATGGCTTCGTCCCGAGGAAGACGCTTCTTGACTGTTATAAGGAAGCCGATGTGGCGGTGATTCCGTCGTTCTGGGACAACTCACCGAACACGATCTACGAGGCGATGGCCGCTGGTTTGCCGGTCATCGGATCCTCAGTAGGAGGCATCCCGGAACTGGTCAGCCACGGAGAGACAGGATTCCTAGTTGAGGCGAGGGACTTCCGCGGGATCGCCGCACGTCTATTGGAATTCAGGGACAATCCGCAGATGCGAATTTTCATGGGCGCCGCCGCTCGTGAGAGGATCATGCACCTGGCGAATCCTGAAGCCAACCTGCAGGCACGTCTTGCGGTCTACGAATCGATTGTTTCGACCAATCCGGTTCGCCCTCTTGTCACCGAACCATGAGAATAGTCCTTTGCAGCAGGCTCTCGGGTCACGGAGGAGTGGCGGTCTACAATCGCACCCTGGCCCGTGCCCTCTCAGACGACGGGCACGACGTCACGATTGTGACATCTGACGCCTCACTTGCAGCCAGATTGAGACAAACGGAGCAGGATGGGATTGCAACGGTATATATCCCCACGGAAATCCCCCGGCATTGGCGGTTGCCGGGCCTCCGCTATTATGCACGTTCCTGGAATCACCGTCGCTACAGCCGATCCCTCGACGGTTGGTTGTCCTCGCTTCCCCAGGCCGAAAAGCCGGATGTTGTCGAGTTCGCCGAGGTCGGCGGGGAGGGGTTTTTTTTCACCCGTCGCCTGGACCGTCCGGCGGTGGTGGTTCGCTGCCACACCCCCACCTTTATTCTTCGCAAACACCACGTGGGTGGCGAAATGAAGTTTGATACAGGTATCGTCGAGCGAATGGAAAAAGCCTGTATCAGGGGTGCGGATCTCTTGACCACACCGAGCGTGGATATGGCGGAGGTCGTCTCTTCTGAAACAGGAGTGCCTCTCGATCGGTTTCATCCTGTGGCCAACGCGGTTGACGTGAATCTTCCTGATCCGGCTGATTTGCGAGTCGGTCAGAGTCAAGTTCCAGAAGGCGCTGTTGTCGTTCTGCACGTAGGTCGTTTGGAACGGATCAAGGGCATTGGCGTTCTCGCGGACGCCATTCCCAGAGTACTCCGGGCTTGTCCGAACGCCTTCTTCGTCTTCATCGGCCAACCCCGTGCTGCGGAAGACGGGCAAATGTGGGATCGGAAGCTTCATGATTTTTTTGAGCACGCAAGTGTTTCCAGTCGGGTCCGCCTTCTGAATTACGTCGATACCCCGGTCATGAACGGGTGGTACCGGCGGGCGGACCTTGCTGTGGTTCCGTCCCTGAATTACGAGAGCTTTTCTTATACCTGTGCCCAGGCCATGGCCGCGGGACTCCCGGTGGTAGCCACGGCGATTGGAGGAATGCCGGAAACACTAGGGCGTGGCAGTTGTGGCATCCTCTATGATCCACCCGAGTCTAAGCCATTGACCGATGCCCTGGTTGCCCTGATCCGGGACGGCACACTTCGGAGGAAGATGGGGTCCCGTGGTCGGGAGCGTGCCAACGCCTGCTTTGCGGCTCCTGTGGTCGCACGGCGCATGGTGGAACTCTACGAGAAGGCGATTCGGTCACGGAGCTGATCAGGCATGCGGATTGGTTTCATTGTTCCATACCTGTATCGCTTTCAGCGCGGCATTGAATCGTCCGCCTGCTGTCTGGCCTCGGCCTTGGCCGAGGACGGTCATGCGGTGACTATCCTCACCTGGGCTCAGCGTCCCAGGTCAAGCCAGCCCGTCCTCTCACCGTTGGTCGAAGTCCGATCGGTTCCGTATTTTAGGTACTTCAGAGAGCGGATCGCCGCGCCGTTTTACCGCAGCTATTTGAGGAAGGGACGCTTCGACCTGCTCAACATCTACTTCGCGGACTGTGGCGAAGCCAACGCCATCAGGAAGACGAAGAGATCTCTTGGCTACAGGGTTCAGTTCATTGCCGGTTACCCTCCGGATCTCGTCCCACATCGCTACGAAGCGTTTGACCGATTGGGTATCACCTCCCTGGTGGATCGCGTGGTGGCGAAAAGTCCGGCAATGGTCGAGGGCATTGCTGGAAGAATGGGTCGACCGACGGTCATGATTCCGAACGGAGTCGATATCGGCTATTTTGCACCGGATTCGTTTCCGAGAGAAGAATGCCGTCGAGCCCTTGGAATTGGTGCGACTGAGAATCTCATCGTTTCGGTGGCGGCCCTTGAGGAAAGGAAGGGCCTTCAATACCTCCTGAGGGCTCTGCCATCGCTGCTGGGCCAGGGCCGGAAGGTGAAATATCTGATCGCCGGGGTTGGATCCTTTCAGACTCAACTGGAGATAGAGTCGGCCAAACTGGGAGTCGAGGATGCAGTCAGGTTTCTCGGCAACGTTGAGGATGTCCGGCCGGTCCTGGGGGCGGCCGATGTCTTCTCCCTGCTCTCACGAGGCGAAGGGTTTCCGAACGCCCTGCTCGAAGCCTGGGCAATGGATCTGCCGGCACTGGTTTCCCAACATCCTCCTTATCCGGATATCGTTTCGGATCAATTGGGCCTTCTCGTGAATGAAACGGATACCGGTTCGGTCGTGCGAGCCCTCGAGCAGTTGCTGGCCTCGGATCTGAGTGAACGAGGGACTCGACGCACTCACGTGGCGAATCGATATAGATGGTCGCGGATTGCAACAGAGATCATTCAGCAAGAATCTGATTGAGGGATGGCGGAGTCAGGCAATATGAGTTCTGGAAACAAAGGTTTGGGCAACGGACTCAGATCGCGTTTGAGTCTTGCCCGTGAACTCCTGACCTCGGAAGTCGATCATCGAGCCATTGGTTTCCGGAGGCTTTTCAGTCACCGGTCGAAGGCTGGTCGGTTCCGGTTTCGGGGTCATCAGACTTCGAAATCTCCGTGTCAGGTTAATCTGGGAGGGGACTCCGCCTTATTGTTCCGATGAAAATCAGCGTGCTCATATGCACATACAACCGGCATGAGCTGCTCGAGTTGGCCATCCGCTCGATTGTGGAGGGCTGTCGCGTCAAGCCAGACGAACTCGTGGTGGTGAATGGCGGCGATGACCGGGCGGACGTCGTGGTCAATCGGTTTGTCGGACTAAACTCGGTTGACGTTCGCCTGATTCGGACGGTCAATGTCAATCTGGCAAATAGCCGCAATATAGGATTGGCTGAATGTCGCGGTGACGTGGTCGCAATGACCGATGACGACGCTGAGGTCTTTCCAGACTGGATCGAGAGGATTCGCGACACCCTCAAGCAGAACCCCGAGGCCGGGGCGGTGGGTGGGCTGGTGATCGGGACCAATTCGGATTCGCTGGTGGGCAAAGTGGCGGATGCGATCACCTTCCCGGGTTGGGCGGAGGCCAGGGACGTTCGGACGCTTCCCGGCGTCAACATCGCCTATCTCCGTGAGGCGGTTGAAAAGGTCGGCCTGCAGGATATCACCCTTTTCCGAGGCGAGGATGTCGACTTCAACTGGCGGATCATTCAGGCTGGCTACAGGATCCGATTCGATCCGACGATCCGGGTTTATCACACTCACCGGCCGACGGTGAAGGGTTTCCTCAATCAACATTACATGTACGGCCGGGCTTACGTTCTGGTCAGAAGGAAGTGGCGGGACATGTATTGTATTTACCCACACGGCATTCACCGGTTCCGCGACCTGCTGAAAGGTGTCCATTTCTTCGTCGGAGCCATCTACCAGCCGCTTCAGCACATGATGCGCATTCCGGGACCCTGGGATCGGCTGCGGGCGCTTCCTCTTCTTTATTCGGCAGCGATCGGTTGGCGGTGGGGCATGATCAAGCAGGGGATGACGTCCTGAAGAGAATCCTGATCATTCCCGCGTCCTATCCCCCGGTACTGGGGGGAGTACAGACGGTCGCCCAGCGTCTCGTCCGCCACCTGATCGAAAGCCATCATCAGGTAGAGGTTTTGACGCGCCGCTACCCGAGGCGACTTCCGGCTATGGAGGTGATCGAGGGCGTTCCCATCCATCGACGGCCTTTCCAGCCGTCTCCTTTTGAAGGCCTTCAACGCATGAGGCCGGATCTGGCCTTAAGGGCGTGTCTCAGTCTGCCGATAGACCGGCGGGTTGGCCGCAGGATTCTTGAACGATTCGATCCGACTCTGGTCAATATCCACTTCCCGGATTGGCAGGTGGACTTGATTCCCTTTATCCGATCGCTCAAAAGGAGCCGCTTGGTTGTCTCGCTTCACGGAGATGAGGTCATGCGGGCGGTGAAAGGCGAAGGAGGACAACGGGACCGATTGCTCACGGCATTGAGAGCGGCCGATTTCGTGACGGCCTGTTCGGGTTGGCTCCTGGAGCAGGCGATTCGTCTCGAACCGGCGGTGAAGGCGAAGTCGATGGTGATCTGGAACGGGTTTGATGCCAAAGGTGCGGGAACCCTCGATGCCTCGCCGCACAAGCGGCCCTACATGCTGGGGTTTGGCAGGTTTGTCGAGAAGAAGGGATTTGATCTGCTCATTGAAGCCTTTGCCGGTCTCGAAGTTGACCTGGACCTTGTGCTGGTCGGGAGTGGACCGGAACGTGAGCGCTTGAGTGGATTGACGGAGAAACTGGGCCTCTCCGGGCGGGTGTTCTTTCCGGGACGGGCTTATCCGGATGAGATGAATCGCTGGATAGGTGGGGCGCGCCTGGCGGTCGTTCCCTCCCGGGAGGAGCCTTTCGGGATTGCGGCACTCGAGGTGGTCGGCGCAGGAACGCCATTGGTCGCCACCACGGTGGGGGGAATGACGGAATTCTTGGAGCCGCTGGTCGACGATTCGGAGGCGATCAGGCTGTGTGATGTCACTGTGGGATCGATTCGCAATGCCATTCATGACCTGCTGAAGAAAGAGGCAGGGACTGGGAAGCCATCTGTCCAGGCTGATAGAATTCGAGATCGTTTTGACTGGAGTCGTCGCATACTTGACTACGACGCAGCGTTCGCGGCGGCGGAGAGGGCCTAGGGGCCTTCATGTCACGAAACGTTTGAATGGTGGCAGTTTCGCTGCGAACATGGATGCCAGCAGAGCGACGACAAAGACGAGGATGGTTCGGGCGAATCCCCACCACTCGGAAGGGAAAAAGACATCGAAGAAATCCATCTTCTTCACGAAGAGGACATGGACGCAGTAGATCCCCGTGGCGAGTGGGCCCAGCCGGGCGAGTCCATCCAGCAATCCGGAGGGTTCCCAACTGATCGCTAGGAGAAAGGCCCCATAGCCGAAGAAGAGTGTGCCGATCACGAAATTGTAGCCGAAAGGGGAGGCATGAAAGAGGAGATAGAAGCGGGTGATTTCGAGTCCATGAACAATGGCACCGGCCGCGAAACAGAGCCACGCCATGCGCCTTCCGGGTTTGAACCCGATCCAGCCGGTGAGGAACCCGAGGGCGACGAAGATGGTGCTGAAGAATGGTCCGTCTCTGGGATTGAGGCCGAGGTCAATGGAAAGGACCGAGCCGTGGTAGGGGCCTGCGGCAAGTGCGATGAGGTAGAGAAGCGACCCCAACAAGACTCCGGGAATGGCGGTTCGGCGATTCACGAGCCAGACGAGGAACAGACCCATGGCGAGGGAAACAAGATACCAAAGGTGAAGTGCGGTTCCGTTCAGCATGAGCTGTACCGGACTGGCCGTTAAGAAGTGCCAGCGTTCACGATAGGATTCGAACCAGCCAAATTCCTGAATAGCCGCGATGCTTGGGTTGAGGAAATAGACAGCGGACCAGAAGAGAAAGAGAGAGAGAATTCGCCACTCGTAACGCCAAAGGGTGTGCCACGTTGCGGCATGACGGTAGCTCCGGGCGAAGAGCCATCCCGATACACAAAAGAAGAACGGCACGGCAAATCGAGCGGCTTGATTGAGCAACTCGCCCGAAAACCCGGGAGCCTCAGTCCCGGGACCGGCATGGATGGCGACCACAAAAAACGCGGCAGTCAGTCGACCGAAATCCAGACCTAGATGCCGTTCCTTCGCTGGACGACTGCTTGGCTGTTCGGATGAACCGGCTTCGTTCGTATAATCTGCCGCCTGCACGTGTCCCGATTCATTCAGAATGCGATTCAGGGTCAAGCCAACGGCTGCGAAAACGGATCGAATCCGGAAACCTAAAGCCGGATCCGAATTGAGACGATGATAACGAAACTGATTATCCTTGCGGGGGGTGCGATCATCCTTGCGCTCCTGCTTGCCCGCAAATACCGCCTTCTGTGCTGGGTGTTGCTGTTCACCATGGTCATTGGACCGCGCCGGGCGCAGTTCGTTTATCAGGATATCGTTCGCGAGATCAACTGGAAGTTCGAGGTCATTCCATTCACCGTTCTTCTCCTGCTTTTGCTGCTTTTGACCGTCCGCTTCATCCGCTTCACTCTTGGCCGGTGGGATCTGGTCGCTCTCGCGCTGATCGCTTTTTCGTTTGTGGTGGCAATGGCCAGTGGCGTGCCTTTCGACAAGGCTGTTCTCTGGATGGTCCCGATCTCAAGCGTCTTTCTGACCAAGCACGTCATCATGGTCTTTGTGCGGAACGGGGCCGCCTATGAGACGGCAACCCGGATTTTCCTGCTGGTCAGTTTTCTTATCGCCGCGGGTTCCCTGATGACGGCGGTCGGGATAACCTTTGGAGGATTTCTCCTTCCCTCGCAGGCCTATGGCGTGATCGTCGACGGAAAGGTTCAGGCGGTGACCCGAGCGGAAGGGTTCTGGGGTACGGCCACGGTCGCAGGTGTAACCGTAACCTCGATTCTGTTGTTGCCCACGCTTCGGGCTCCGTCTCTGATCAAACTGGGTTTGGCCGGGGCTCAAGTTGCAAGCGTAATGGTCTCGGGCAAACGCTTGGCTTTTCTTTCCATGGCGCTGACCTGTCTCTTCCTGATCGTAGGATCCAAGGGGCGCTATCGAAAAGTGACTGGAATCGGCCTTGCCGCGATCATCGCTGTGGTGGCCTGGATTTATCTGCCCTCAACCGGCATCATCGAGCGATTCGGCGAAGCCGAACAGGCCCTGTCGGGCGAGAGGGAAAATGATCAGCGGATACGGCGATTCAGTTACGCCATTGATTCATATCTGACGAATCCGATTCTTGGCGGAGGTGCGGGAAATGTCGCCTACATCCACAATGGGTATCTTGAACTGCTGGCCAATATGGGTCTGGCTGCCCTCCCGGTTATTGCGGCTTTGCTTCTCCCGATCTGGACCGGCTATCGGGCCGGGGGGGCCACCCGTGTCTGGGCACAGATTGCCGGCATATTCATGGTTTCACCTTTCATGCTGGAGGCGGTTTTGAACCGCCCTGAACACCTGACCTTCCTGGGATTCTTTCTGGGCATGATTCAGGCAACTCATTTTCTGGAACGCCGACCGGTGCGAATCCCGACGCGGGGGCCGACAACGGATGACCGGCCGGAGGTGCCCGAACTCAAGGAGGAGACGCATGCCAGCTGATCCGCCAGATCGATCGGGCCTTACGGTCATCATCCCGACGTATAACGTTGAGGCCTATCTCGACCGCCAGCTCACCTTGCTTCGCGATCTGGCTGACGAGGTCCTGGTCTGTGATTCCTACTCGACAGACAAAACGCTTGAGATCGCGGCCCGTCACGGAGTCCGGGTCATACAACATGAATACGTCACGTCGGCCATCCAGAAGAATTGGGCCATTCCCCAAGCCAGTTTTGAATGGGTTCTCATCCTGGATTCGGACGAAATTCCCGAACCGCAACTTACGGACGAAATCCGGTCTTTTCTCCAAGGCCCACCTCCGACGGATGTCGATCTGGTGTGGATACCGAGAAAGAACCTTTTCTGGGGAAAGTGGATGCGGAGATCCTCCGATTATCCTGACCGGCAATCGCGGCTCTTTCGGCGAGACAAGGGACGTTACGACGGTCGAGAGGTTCATTCCCATGTGGTCGTGCCAGGGCGTTCGGTTCAATTTGAGCACGCGTTGATTCATGACGATTTCACCGACATCAGCAGTTGGTGGCTGAAGACGAACCGTTACCTGAGGTATGAACTGCAGGAGACGCAGAAACGTGGTAGAGGATGGTCGTTTCGGCGACAGTTTGTTTACCCGTGGGCGATCTTCGGTCGGGACTATTTCCTCCGAGGTGCATTTATCCATGGTGTTCCGGGTTTCTTCCGGGTCTTTCTCAAGGTGCTCACCTACGTCATGGTCCAATTCAAGATCTTTGAAAGTGAGCTGCAACTTCGAGCGCCAGAACGTGTCCGGGAAAAGTCTTCTAATCCTCGTTGATGGCGATTTTGTCGGCGGTGCCGAGACCAACTACCGGTTTATTTTGCCGGGTCTGTTGAGTCGCGGTTGGCGTCCGGTCTTTGTCTGTCCGGAAGACCAAAACTTGCGCGCCTATTTTGACGCTTTCGGCCATCGGATCGAGACGGCGACGGGAATGCTTCGCTATCCGCCATTTTCAGTGGGTGGGCGGACATCTCCGATGAATCTGTTTCGGGTCTTTGCCGCAATCCGGGTCAATCGCAGGCGGGTGATGCACCTCATTCGCGAGCATTCGGCAGTGGCCGTGATTTCGAACTCGATGGTTTCACATCTGCTCAATGCATCGCTCCCTCTCGATCCGGGGTATCGACGGGTGGTGCATCTGCATGACATCGTGAATCGGCGCAAAGCCAGAGGGCTCTATGGGAAGGGTCTTGATTGGATCTCCCGGCGTGTGGATGCGATAATCACCATTTCTGATGCGGTCGTGGAGACAATTCCCAAGTCGGAGCGATACAAGTCGACAAAGCTCTACAATCCGATCGGAGAGATGCCCGTGAGAAAGAGGGCAAGGGAAGAACGACTGAGGGTGGGTATGTTCGCTCGATACACCAAGTGGAAAGGGCATGGCGATCTGCTTCAGATCGCTGCGACGTGCACGGATGCCCCGGTGGAGTTCGTGTCGTTCGGGAACGTCTCCGCGAGCGATCAGGTTTACCTGGACGGACTAAAGACGATGGCACAGGCTCTCAAGCATCCCGACCGGTTGAGACTCAACGGATTCACTCCAGATCCTCTTCAGGAAATGGCAGATTGTGATTTCGTCCTTCACCTTTCCACATCTCCCGAACCCTTTGGCAGGGTCCTGATTGAGGCCAATGCCTGTGGGGTTCCCATACTGGCTTACCGGGGTGGGGGAGTGGATGAACTTTTCGAGAACCTAGGTTTGTTCGGAGAACGCTTTTCCAATGGAGATTGGGCGGCGGTGGCGGCGTTCATTTTGGCTGCGGCCGCCGGGAATCAGTCAACGACGAGTGTGGCGGAGGCTCTGCCAAAGGCTCGACTCGGAGGGATTGCGGCGGAAAATTACGTCGATTCCTATCTTAGGGTTTGCCATGATTGAAGACGGAAAGTTGATGCCGTCTCGAGAGACCTTGAGCGGCCGTGTGCGCCTCGCTGTCGTCGCGGTGTTATTGGTCGGACTGCATGTCGGCCTTTCCTGGTGGTATGGCCTGTTTCTGCCCTGGGGTGGTGATGAATGGTACACCTACGAGGGAAGAACCCTCATGGCGGTGCCGAATACAATTCTGATTGAATGCGCGCGCCTGGTCCTGGGGGGAGTCAATCCGGGGAACTACATGTTCTATCGACTGACCGGCGTGGTCTGGGTCAGCTTCGCCGTCGCAGGGCTTTTTCTCCTCGGGCGGGACAATCGTGACTTCAGGATGCTGCTTCCGATGGCGGTATTTCTGGTGTTCAGTCCGTTTGTCTTCTTTCAGGAACAATATTTCAGATACTACGGATTCTACCTGGGGGCATCGTTTGGAGTCTTCATCCTCATCCGTTATCTCGACTACGAATACCGAAAATGCCGCCTGGTCTTCTGGGGGTTGCTTCTGCTTTCACCCTTTCTCTATCTCTTCTTGGGACTCCAGATCGGTTGTTACGTCGCCTTTCGAGAATGGTCGTGTCTGAAAGCAAGAGGTCGGATTCTGGTGGCCTCCTCCGCGATTCTCGTGGCCCTGGTCCTGATTACATTCTGGAGCTGGTTCATCCGATTCGGGATGGAAATCGCCTTTACCGGGATGAGCAGCGTGGCGGGAGAGAACGCCTTCCGCGGTTTCAGTCCCGGACTGGCCATCAAGCCGTTCTATTTCGTTTTCGAGACATTTTGGGGCTACCAGGTTGAACCGACGGAGAATTGGCTGGTCATTCTGGGATCGGTCTGGCTCTTCTCCCTGCTCGCGTTTCGGTTTTCCCAGCTTCTCCTGAAAGATCGCGAGCGCGCGGGCTTGGTGGCTGCATGTCTGCTTGTTCCATTGGCTGCCATCTACCTGGTCCTGGAGCCGATGACGCCGCCTGGCGCGACCCAACTTGAGTCAAAGCACGCGTTGTTCGGGTTACCCTGGCTCCTCCTGCTGGTATTTGATGCCCGCGGGCGTCTAGGCAAGTGGCTGGCCGGAGTCACCGTTTTCGGCATCCTGGGAATCGCCTTGGTTCACACTTTCCGCAGACCGGGGCCGCTTTGGCCGGAAATTGCCGATGTGGCGGCATCAGTGGTGGAGTCGGGCGGGCGCGTTGTCGTGGATGGGCGCAGCAACCGAACCTTTCGTTTCTACGCGAGTGACCGGATTGATCCGGACTCTGTCTCCGTCATAGGTGACTTCGATTCGCTCGAAGACGGGAGTCTTGATCCAACGGCCGAGATCATGGTCATCCAGAACGACTGGAAGGCCTACCAGGTGCTTTCACTTGAGCAGAATTGGAATTCAGGTTCGGATTCATCATCCAAAGTCCAGGCCGTAACGGAGACGATCAGTTTTCTGAAAGAGGGGGGCTACGTGGGGAAGTGGGGGGCGGTGCAATTTCCGCTGCAGGCATTTGTGTACGCGCCGAAGGCGGGTTCGAAGGCACCGATCCCGTCCGTTCTGCCAATTGCTTACCGGGATCTTTCGTTTCCGCGAGAAATCGGCGGAACAAGGTTCCTTGGTGCGGCCAACCTGAGACCTGGTGACCAAGTGGTCCTGGGTCGCCGAAACGAAGGGCTGATCGTGGTCGACTGGTTCCTCAAAGGGGCGGAGAACCTGCCGAAGGGTACAACGTTCGGAACGATCCAATTGGGAGATCTGATTATGCCTCTGAAGGTCGGGCCGGAAGTTTCATCCAGATACCAGATGGCTCTGTGCCGGGGCCTCGAGGGCAGCCGACCGATCGATTCCTGGAATAAGCGTCCACTCATTTCCCAAGCTTCAAGGTATCCTGAATCCTTTTTTTCAGCTGAGGGTGTGATTTGCCAGTCGGTTTTCGAGGGTCATGATTCCATCACGATTTCCGTGAGCCATCCATCGATTGAACTCATCATTCTAGTTCCAGAAAGTGATTCCTAAAGCCACCTCCCCCATCGAAGACAATCTTCTGTCGATCATCATTCCTTTCCTCAACGAAGAGGAGGTTCTCCCGATGCTTCGAGCGCGATTCGAACGGATCGAAGGGATGCCACCCAAGTGGGAACTGATCCTGGTCAGCGATGGCTCCACTGATGGAAGCATCGCCCTTGTCGAGCAATGGACGACCGAGGATCCGAGGGTTCGGTTGGTCGTGCTGTCTCGCAATTTCGGTCACCAGGCGGCGGTGACGGCGGGCCTGAGTTTTGTCTCGGGTGACTTCGTCGCCATCATGGACGCCGATCTCCAGGATGAACCGGAGGTCATGCTGGAGTTGCTGGCAACGGCGCAGGAGGGTTACGACGTGGTCTATGCCACCCGTGAGAAGCGCAAATCGACTCTATGGAAACGTTGCGCATACTCCGCATTTTATTGGTTGTACGGAAAGCTGGCCGAGACGCCAGTTCACCTCGATAGCGGGGACTTCTGTGTCCTCAGTCGCCGGGCGGTGGATATCCTGAACGCCCTGCCTGAACGGGTCCGCTTTGTGCGCGGCCTTCGCTCATGGATCGGTCTGCGTTCGACTTCGATCGGGGTTCATCGTCCTGACCGCGCGGGTGGGGTGGCCCAGTACAATATGGTCAAGCTAATCAAGCTGGCCATGACGGGACTGACCTCTTTTTCGACGAAGCCTCTTCGTCTGGCGATAGGGGTAGGTTTCTGCCTGTGCATTGTCGCGATTGCGTTGGCGGTCTTTTACCTGATTAAGGCCCTGGTCTTTGATCTCCACAGTGCGGCTCCCGGCTTTGCCACGATTGTGATTCTGCTGCTCTTTCTCAACGGCGTGACCATGCTCCTTCTCGGAATCATCGGGGAGTATCTCTCACAGATTTTTATCGAGGTGAAGCATCGCCCTACCTTTGTGGTGGAACGACTCGTCAACCTGCCGGAATGACGGCCCCGCCGTTACCCCTGACGACCCAAAGACGTGACCGGGCGCATTCCGTGAACGAAGGAACAGCGCTGGGACCCGATCAGAAACATGAGTAGAGCCTCACATCTGGAAAAGATCCTCCTGTGTTCATCTCCGAGATCGGGTTCCACTTTTGCGGCGAACCTGATCCAGAGTTCACCGGAGGTTGTTTTTCTTAACGAGATCATGACGCGCAAGCGCCATCTGCTTCCTCGCTTCGTTCGTGATCAGGATTCGGACGACTGTGCCCTCCTGCGCCGGTCTTTTGAGGCCGATCTTGATCAGCTGTTGAGGTATACTCTGCCCTACCTCCGGAACCTGGTACACCGAAACCGATGGCTGAAGTCATCCGTCTTTGGACTCTTTAAGGTGGCGTCATCGGTCACCTCACATCTCGGGATGCAGGGATTTGAACGCAATCCCTTCTACTGGTTCTACTTCCTAAACTCGCTTCACGAGCCTCTGTTCAAGCCGTTTGTCGAGGTTCAGTTTCCAAAGAGCCCGCATTGCTCCCGGTTGCTGATCAAGGATGTTCATCTTCTCCGTTCTTACCGGACATACCGCTTCATGTATCCCGACGCCAAGGTGATCTACATGGTGAGGGATCCGTATGCGCAGGTGGCTTCCCAAAAAAAACATCATGGCCAGATGGATACCGGGCAGCGGATGGAGCGTTCCGGCGAGAGCGAACGTCCCCCGAATGAAGACCAAGCTCAGCAGATCGAGCATCTTCGCGGAATTTACGGCGAGAGCGATCTCTTGGATCGCTTCTATGGGAGGAGCTTTGAGGAGACATTTGCCCTTTTCTGGCGCTTGAACAACGACGCGTTGGTCGAGTGCATGAGGACGGAATCCGAATCGCGTTTTCTGGCGATCCGATACGAAAGCCTGGTTGAGGACACTGAAAACCAGATCCGCACGATCCTGGAGTTCCTCAATTTGCCCTTCTCGGGCAACCTCACCCGTTACCTGAACGTCCTTGCCGCATTCCGGGGCGAGCAACGTCACGGGCGTTCCACCTTCGTTTCAGGCGAGGGCAAGTCGGAGAAATGGCGTTCGGCCTTCTCGGAGTCACAGGTGTCATCCATCAGCAGGGTGTTGGAAGGCAGTCCCGCCATGGCACACTTCGGTTACCTTCCAAGGAACTGAATGTTGAATCTCGGCCAGAGTTTGATACTTCGTCCCGATGAGAACGGGGTGGACGGCGATACGGCAGGGGAGGGTTCTGCCTCTATCCGGTGGGGGTCGAGAGCGAGGGATTCCGTCATTGCTCTCTATTCAAACCTTGAGACCGGATTTGTCACAATCGATCGCCAGATCCTCGACGAGGCATTTGGGTGTAAACTGGTCATTGTTGGCCGCAACGCATCCGGCGTAGCAGCTGCTGTCTGCACGGTGGCCCGAACATCGGCCTGCGTCGGTTGGTTTGCTTCCTGGCACACTTTTCCGGTCGTCCTTGCTGCCGCTTTGCTTCGGAAGCCCTTCCTCTTGATTATCGGTGGGTATGACCTGGCAAACATGCCCGAGATCGAATATGGACATCAACGGGGCGGTTTGAAGCGATGGATTTCCCTCGCCACAATGAAGCTTGCCTCGCGGTTGATGACGAATTCCGAATACAGCAGGGGCGAGGGCAAACGAAATGCGGGTCTCGATCCCAAGACTGTGGGCGTGGTCCACCACGGGGTTCCCGACGTGTTCGGGAAACGACCGCCAAAGTCCTGGAAACGACTGGTGGTGACGGTGGGGAATGTCGATCGGGCCAATCTCTTTCGGAAGGGTCATGAGCCCTTTGTGCGTGCGGCCGCGCTGCTGCCCGATGTGGAGTTCCGTCTGATTGGGTCGTGGCGGGATGATGCCATCGACTACCTCAAGTCAATCGCAACGACCAATGTCGTTTTCCCGGGACGGGTTTCAGATGATGAACTCAACGCCAGCCTTATGGAAGCCTCGGTTTATGTCCAGGCATCGGCTCACGAGGGATTCGGCATGAGCCTGGCCGAAGCCATGCTGGCCTGTTGTGTTCCAGTGGTGAGTTGCAACGGTGCCATCCCGGAAGTGGTCGGCGAATGTGGACTTTATCTCAGTCGGATTACGCCGGAAGCGCTGGCGCAGAATATCGAGGCTGCGTTGGCGAGGGGGCCCATCATCGGACCAGTTGCGCGGGAGAGGATCATACACTCCTTCCCCCTCGAAGTGAGGAGGCGCGGGTTGGTGAGAGAGATTAGGGCTTTGATTGAAGATGAGGGCAGAGTGATATGAGTTCCGTTGTGGATTTCAGCGGAATTCGAGGGGACCAAAACGGCGGACTTGGTTGTCCGGGATTGGTTTCCATCATCGTCCCCTGCCGGAACGAAATCGGCTTTGTTGAGCGTTCCATCAGTTCACTCCTAAGGCAGAAGACGGACGGATTGCGAATGGAACTGCTTGTTGCTGACGGCCTGAGTGACGATGGAACGCGCGGAGTACTTGATGCGATTGCCTCGAGTGACGATCGCCTTCGAGTCATTGACAATTCAGAGAGAACGACACCAGCGGCTTTGGCCCTGCTACTGGAAGAGTCATCGGGTGAGTTCTTGGTGCGGGCAGATGCTCACAGCGAGTATCCGGATGACTATGTGTTCACATTGGTCGAATTCCTGAGGCAAGAGGGAGCGGACAACGTGGGTGGTGTTTGGGACACTCAACCAGGAGCGGAAACGTTGCAGGCTCGGGCAATTGCCGCTGCGTTGACCTCACGTTTCGGAGTGGGTGTATCCTACCGGAACCGGCGGGGTGATCGGCCGATCGAGGCTGAGACGGTCCCTTTTGGTGCATGGCGACGGGCACACTTCGACCGATTTGGACCGTTTGATCCCTGGTTTGTTCGCGCACAGGATCTGGAGCATAATATCCGGGTGCGCAGGATGGGCGGACGAATCGTCTGCTTGCCATGGTTGAAGATCCGCTATTTCGCCCGACGAAGCCTTGGAAAGCTTGGCCGGATGGCATTCGACTACGGCTATTGGAAGATCCCGGTTCGGGCCAAGCACCCGGTCCGATTCTCGGTCCGGCAGTTCATGCCTCCGGCCCTGGTTGCGGTCGTGACAGTCTGTCTATTCGCATCGATCTGGTACCCGCCGGCGGCTCTGCCGGTTTTGAGTTACCTTTTCGCGGTCGTTGGCGCCGCCGTCCTGGCGGGTATCGAGCACCGATCCATGTTGATCGTCCCGTATTGTACGCTTGCGCTTGTCCTGATGCACTTTGGCTACGGTGTTGGCTACTTTTGCGGCCTGATCGACGTTCATCTCCGCCATCGCTTTGCATTCGAGGGTGAAAACCCGGTTGGCGTGGGGCCGGAAGGCAAGACAAAGACGTCTCGTCGTACTTGAGAACTACTGTCCCCGTACGGATTACTATGAACCAGACTGTCATTTTCGTTCATATCCCAAAGACGGCCGGAAATACCTTGAGAGCGGTCCTCACTAGGAATTGCGGCCCAGCCCGATTTTATTACCGAGAAGGAGGCGATCTTGGCCGTCTTGAGGCCTTCAAGCGAGATTATGCGACCGCGATCTCCAGGTTCGGAGTGGTTGGGGGGCATGTCTATTTCGGCTTTCACGAGGTAATGACGAACCCCTTCCGCTATCTGACGATGGTGAGGGAGCCTGTGTCTCGGGTGGTCTCGCAATATCGCTTTATACGGTCGGGACAGTCGGGCGCCTGGCTGAAGGGGCGTCTCGATGAGGTCTCTCTCCGGGAGTTCGTCGAACGCGGACTGGATGAGACCACCGACAACTGTCAGGTCAGGCGTCTGGCGGGCCTTTACGGACGGTATGAAGAACAGCCCTATGGGGCGGCCCGGAAGTCACTCCTCGATGATGCGTGGAAGAACATCTGCCACCATCGGATTCTAGTCGGGGTGCAGAGCGAATTTGACCGCAGTCTTCTCCTCTACCGCAGAGAATTGGGATGGAAGCGACTCCCGGTTTATCGGAACAAGAACGTGACCCGACCGGTCAAGGGAATTGCGAGGAAGCCGGAGTCGCTTGCGACGGAGGAAATCGAAGCCATTCGCGCGAAGAACCTTCTGGACCTGGAGCTCTATGGGAGGATCGACGAGAAATTCGGCGAAGTGCGTCAGTCGATCTCCGATCGTGACGTTCGACGTTTTCAATTTCTCAACCGGATGATCAATTCCCTGGCTTTCTGGAAGAAATGAGAGGAATCGCTGAGAACCCGGCAGCGCGACCAGGTTTGGTTCGGGCGGATCGGTCCGGGCGCGGTCGTTCCGACTCCTTTAGGGAGTGAATGGACAATCCGCAGCTTTCCCGTTTACAGGTCCGGTGGCAGGGTCTAGAGACTGCAGCTTAAGGACGGGTTTAATTCCGTCGATTCAACGTGGCAAACATGGACGCAGCTAATTCACTCGATCCCCTTTCTGATCCATTCAGCGGCGGGGAGAGCCTAAAACCGGCCGATTTCCTTCGGATGATCCGGGACCGTTGGTTCGTGGGTCTGTTTTTCGGGCTGCTGGCCGCGGGTGCCTTTGCCTACTTTTCGCTCCAACAGGTCCCGCTTTACCGGTCCAGCGCGTCGATCCTCTTCGAGCGCACCGCTGACCAGGTGGTCAATATCCAGGGGGTGGTCGATGCCCAGATGATGCAGGGAACCGAGGATGTCATCCAGCGTCACCTGATTCAGATCAACAGCGGGACGATGCTCAGCCGCGTGGTTCAGTCGCTCTCTCCCGAGGAACAGGAGGCCGTTGTTGCCCCCTACCGTTCCGAGGAGAATCCGAACCCTTCAGTCGCGGGAATCATCCGCGGATCTTCGAAAATCACTCAAGGGGGCGTTGTTTTCTACCTGACATTTCAGCATCGGGACCCAGAGGTGGCGGCCCTCCTGGCCAATGCCTTCGCTGACGAGTATATCAATTACATGCTGGACCGTGCGGGCCAGAGCAATGAGTCCGCCATCCGATTTCTCCGCGCCCGGGTAGAGGAGACCGGAGAGCGGGTTCGCCAGGGTGAATTGCGACTCCAGGAGTACCGGGAGCGGCTCAACGTGGTTTCACTTGAGGAAAACCAGAACATCGTGGTCCAGAATTTGAACCAGCTGAATAGCGCCTTGAGCGCAGCACGGATCAATCTTCTTCAGGCCGAAACGGAATTGAGCGGGGTTGAGGCGGCTTTGGCCGCCGGGCGGACCCCTCTGGAGATCCCGGCCATCACCCGGATCAGCAACGCGGAGACCCTCGAGGAGCAGATTCTGCAGCTTCGCGCGGATCGGGAGGTGCTCTCAGTAAAGTATCTGGATCGTCATCCCCAGATGATTCAGAATGAGGCTCAGATCAAAGTTCTGGAGGAGAGACTGCAGGCTTCCGTAAATCAGGCTTTAGAATCCCTGAAGACAACCCGAGACCAGGCCGCGGCGACCGTGGACCAGCTTGAGCAACGGCTTGCTGCGGCCGAGAAGGAATCTCTGGATCTGGACCGCCTGTCGGTGGACTTCAACGCTCTCCAGCGTAACCTCGAGAATGATCGATCCACCTTCAATCAGTTGCTCAACCGATTGAACGAGACTCTGGTCTCCAGCCAGCTAAGCACGACCAATGTGCGGATTGTGGATCGGGCCGGGGTTCCTTTTGTCCCATTCGCTCCGGATCGGAAGAAGATCTACATGATCACCGCAGTTCTGTTCCTGGGTCTGTTCGGCGGGCTTCCCATCGGATTGGGATTGATCAATGACAAGTTGAAGTCCCGACACGAGGTCGAGACCTACCTGAAACAGGATCTGATCGGTGAGATTCCGCGCATCTCGACAATCACACGTGACAAGGTCCCACTAATCGTCCTTGAAGGAACGGAGGATCTGGAGGTCGAGTATTTCAATATCCTCTACAGTCAGGTGGAGCTCGTATCCAAGTTGCCCAAGCCGAAGGTTATGCTGGTGACAAGCAGCATGCCGGAGGAAGGCAAGTCCTTCGTCGCGAGCAATCTGGCTGCGGCCTACAGTGCGCACGGTCTGAAGACCGTCCTGATCGACTGCGATTTCCGGCGCCCCAGTCATCACCGCTACCATGGCCTAGCCAACGATTTTGGAGTCGTTCATTGGTACGAGAATCTCGGGAAGGAACAGATTCCGGTTGAGCCTCTTGATGATCAGGAACTGGGTCTGGTGCGACTTGGTGAGAATCTCAGTCTCCTTCGGTCCGGGGGATCCAGCCGTCGGCCCACATCGATGATTCAGGATGAAGCTTTTGCGAACCTGATCAGGAGTCTGAAGCAGCAGTATGACATGGTGATCATTGATTCTCCTCCGGGGATGGTTTTCCCGGATGCCCTGCTGATGGCTCAATTGGCAGATGAGATACTTCTGGTTTGCCGATTCAACAAGGTCAGCAAACTCAAGGTTAAGGTCTTCCTGGACCGACTCCGCAATACGGAAACCCCACTGCTTGGGGTGGTCTTCAACGGTGCGCCTTCTGCCGGCACCAGTGGCACCAGTTACTACGATTACAAGGCCTACAAGGAATACGAGCACAGGTAGCCTGCGACACTCTCTCGCTTCTTGACTCACGAGCCCAGCCCTGATCCGGCTGGGTTCTTTTGTTTGTCGGATCGTGGGGAGAATACCCAAGGGCCCGCCGGTTTCCCTTCAGCCTAGGGTGGATTTCTGACAGGGGTGCCTTACCCATGGCCGACCGTGTGAAATCGGGCTGATTGATCGGCAGTATTCCGGTCAATCAGGCCGCAGTTCTTCGCGGTCTAGATCATCAGGATCTGATAAGAGAATTCCCGATACGAGGTGTTTTCATTCGTCGGTTTCGGCGACGATGGTGCACCTCGTGAAGAAGGTACCGACTGTTGTCTCGCTCTATGGTGTTTGGCTGGTTGCCAGTGTCGGCATGGTCGGTTGGGTGTCAGCTGTTGCCGAGGCGCAGGACCGCTACATCGAGGTCATCAAGGGCAACATCTTCGTTCACCCGGGAGCGACCGATCAGACTCGGCAATGGGTCCAGCGTTCGTCTCAAGCCGGATTCAATTCCATATCGATTGGCTCTCTTGAGAACCCGCCGAGCGGCACCGAGGCGACTCAGGGTTCTGAGTCAGGGCTGTTCACCTTGGCGGAGACTACCGCTATCGACATGCTGGTCTCCGCGGATCGCAACCCGGAGCGTTTTGCAGGTCTCAATCCGCTTGCGGTCAAGGCTATCCTGTTGACGGGGGCCCGTTTGAGCCAGGATGGTCCGGGCGTGTCTGACCGTATGGACAAATTGGATGGAGATCGGGGAAGCGGGCTGATCAGTCGCCACCGTAGCCTCGAACTCTTTTCCGCGGGTCGCAAAACGCCGGGTTCCAATGCGGAACGACCCATGGGCTGGGATCGGGCGATTGTCTATTCCGGTCACCCCAATCGCTATGGATTCGAAGTGGGTGAGGGCGCCGCCGGCGATTTCTCGGCTGCTCTGGCCCTCAATCCGGAACTGACCCCGTCCGGATCTTTTTCCGTGGCGGGTATTCCCCAGGCCCGACTTCGCCTTCGCCGTCAGACGGAGGATGGTGCGCCAGGTGAGATCATCCTTTCAAGCAAGGGTGGCAATCTGACCGAGTACCTCCATTTGGGATCCCTGTCCACAGGACACTACGTCCTGGAAGTCGAATCATCGGCTGACGGTCTGGTCTACGGGCTGGCTTGGCATTCGCAGGTCCATGGAATGGTGCCTCCGAAGGGAAACCATGACCCGGTGTTCATTTTCCGGAGGGGATCGTCCGATGACGAAATCGAATTGGGGACGCGTGTGGAATTCTCCGGGGTGGCCTACGGAGCCCTGACCGATGCCGTGAAAATCGAGTTCTTTGCGGGATCGACGAAAATCGGGGAGACCAACCGGCCGGAGTTTGATTTCTCGTGGATCGCCAATCAATACGGTGTCTCTTCCATTTATGCGGTGGTTACGGACCGCTACGGGAACCAGGTCTTCTCCTCCGGTGCCAATGTGGGGGTCAGGATCCCGGAATCTCCTCCCGCGGCGGTAAGCGGACCGATCCTGCCGGCGAATCTCAGCGGCATCTATTGGGGCACAGTCAGTTCGGGTGGGGTAAAGGGTTGGATTGCCCTGAGCGTTCTTCCATCGGGTAGTGCGACCTGCCTTGGCTACTTCGGAGGTCAGAAACTCGCTTTTGTTGGCCGTGATGGGGTGGTCGAATCGGATGGCCAGTTGTCTTTTCCCTCAATCGATGAAATCGGAGGTTCCTCGGTGGGCGTTGGAAGTCTGATCCCTGACGGTAGCTTGCGAGGTGCGATCAGCAAGGGAGTGGCCACAGTGTCATCTGCGGATGGCAAACTGGCGATTTCGGTAACACGGTCAACGTCGAGTGGAACCCTGCTCGAATTGCAGGGGCTGGTTGAGCTGGGTGTTCTCAATCGCGATGGTGGGCGGGTCTTTCTGGTCAGTGATCGTTCAGGGAAGACCAAAGGAATCGTCAGCGCGGACGGATCCCTGGTTGAGGTGAATACGATCATCAGGAATACCGGCACTCTCAGCCTGGATCTGGGCGATGGAAAGAGCCTGATGCTTGAACTTGGCGCGGCCTCTGGACAGGTGAGCGGAATCCTGAGCTCTGCAGGTCAACCTGATGAAGAACTGTTGGGGATACGTGACTCAATCGAGAGTCGAAAGAAGATCGCCAATATCTCGACCCGGGGCCTGATCGGGAAGGGCAATGGGATGTTGATCGCGGGATTTGTGGTCGACGGAGACTCACCCAAACAGGTCCTCATTCGTGCGGTCGGACCGTCCATGGCGAGTCTGGGTGTGGAAGGTATGGCGGGGGATCCGAAACTGATTGTTCGGAAAACCCTGGAGGGCGTTAACTCGATCGTCGCGATCAACGAGGACTGGGATGCCTCGTCGAACCTGTTTGGAGACATCGGGGAAAAAGTCGGGGCGTTTCCGCTTCTTCCTGGCAAAACCGACGCCGCCATCATCCTTACCCTGGAACCAGGCGTCTACACCGCTGAAATGTCGGATCCCGGCCGAGGTGGATTGAGTCTGATCGAGGTTTATGACGTCGAGAGCGAAGAGTCTCCGTCAAGTGACAGAATCGTGAATATCTCCACACGCGGCAAAGTCCACGGCGGAAAGGTCGCTCTGGTGGGTGGATTCGTGGTCGAAGGCAATGCGCCGAAATTGATGCTTGTCCGCGGAGTTGGACCTTCTTTGGCGAATCTCGGGATCTCGGGATACCTCTCAGATGCAAACCTTACGATTGATCTCCAGGAAAACGGCCAGAGCATCCCGATCCAGGAGAATGACGACTGGGGCAAAGCGACGAATCCGGCCCTGATCCGGTCGGCTTCCGAGAAGGTCGGAGCATTTCCATTGAATGCCGACGGCAAGGACGCCGCCATCCTGGTTCTTCTCAAACCTGGAGCCTATACCGCCAGATTGGGGGCCGTCGGGACGAAATCCGGAACTGCACTCCTGGAAGTCTACGAAGTCGGCGGTAATTAGCCGATCTGGTCCTTACTGGTGGTGACTTGAACAGATCTTCCCGGAGCCACGGGTTGAGGTGGGGACGCAGAGAGTCAGATGAGGGTGAACAGCTTTCCCATGCGGTAGCGGTCGTGCAGGCTTGTCACGGCGTAGTCGCACGGAGCCGGAAGCACGACAGTTGCTCCCTTCTTCGGCGAAAAACGGCAGCGGCGATGCGAACCTGATGGATGAACCACGGCAGAGCGCGGTTGCTACATTAGCTGTTCTCGAGGTCATACGCCAGTTTTCGCGTTGCTGCTCCTCGGCAGGCTCAAACGCTTCCGGCAGGGGTTACCTCGCCACCGATGCATGAGCGGCCGGCATCGCAGGAAGTCCAGCCCTGGAAATCCGATCTGAGGACAGCTCATGATCGGGAATTTGGCTGGAATTGATCGTGTATTCTGCCGATTGAGTAGAATCCCTTGAGTTGATGTCCAATCCACGTCCCATTATCGAATTCGGGCGCCCCCGCTGGCCATGGGCCAACGCAGGCGGGATATCTCCACTCCGCCATCGACATCGCTTTGAGATTGTCGGTAGAAGAGTTGGCGAATCCCTATTCTGGATTCGGTTCTCCGTAGTTGGAAGGTGGGTCAGCAATTGATGACAAAACTGTCGGCAGATCGTGTCGGAGAACCGTCAGCTGTGACGGAGGTGGCCTTGACACCGACCCCCATGCAGGTGGCCATGGTTTTTGCCTCTGTCCGGGAACCGGCGGCCGGGAATTATATCCAACAGCTACGGATCCGATTTCGCGAGCCTACCAAGAGTGCAGACTGGCGGAATGCCTTTGAGATGGTCGCGGGTCGCCATGGGATCCTTCGGGCGCGATTTGACCTTTTGAAAGAGAACGGGCCACAGGTGCGGATTGAATCCGCTGCGCCGATACCGTTTCGGGAACGCGATCTTTCCGGAGAGTCCCCAGAAGAGCGTGAAGGGATTGTCCGAGATTATCTGACTGAGGATCAGCGCACGGGATTTCAGACCGATCAGGCGCCCTTGATGCGCCTCGCCTGGTTCACCCGTGGTGAGAAAGATCATGAACTGATCTGGACCTCGCACCATGCGCTCTTTGACGGTCGTGGACGCTACCTCATCCTCCGGGAAGTCAATGAGATCCATGATGCCCTGGCCTCGGGGCGGCCGGCGGAATTGCCGGAGCCCGCGGATTATCGTCAATTCCTTGACTGGATGGCGGCCAGTGATCCTGCGGACGACGAAGCTTTCTGGAAGTCAAAGTTGGCTGGCATGGAGGAACCGCCGCCGTTGGGGGTCGCCGGGCCCGGCCCATCGCCGGTTGACAGTCATGACAGGCAGGCACTCAGGCAGAGCCTGGGGCACGGTCTGGGTGAGCAGCTCGAAGCTTTTGCCAAATCCACCGGGGTGACCGTCAATACCCTGGTCCAGGCGGCCTGGGCGCTGGTTCTCTGGCGCCAGACCGGACGTGATGAGGTGGTCTTTGGCGCGCCCAGAGCCTGCCGACACGGCTCGGTTCCCAAGGCAGGAGAGATGGTGGGTGTCATGGTCAACACGGTTCCTGTCCGCGTGCGGATGGACCGAAAGACGGGGGTCCTGACCCTCCTGAAGCAGCTTCGGGACCTCTGGGTCGAGATGCGGCCCCATGAACACGCGCCGGTAACCTTGATGCGTCGGGCGGCCGGACTCGGGCAGGGGGTTCCTCTCTTTGAGAGTCTGGTGGGCTTCGAAGGCTACGAACTGACCGACAGGTTGCGGCAGGATGACCCGCGGTGGATCAATCGTGAGGCCGTCCTGGAGGCGCGGACGGAGTTGCCGCTGACCCTTCAGCTTTACCGCAGCGAAATCTGGGATCTCGTGCTCACCTACGATCCCGAACGCTTTCCCGGGAGAACGGCCGAGTGGTTCGCGGAGCGTTTCCGCACAGCCCTCGGGGCTCTAGTCAGGAGCGCGGATCTGACGATCGACGATATCCCGGTGGTCGGTCCGTCGGAAGCCGAACAGCTCCATTCATGGGGCGTACGTGAGGGACCCTACCCGGACGATGAAACCGTTCATGGCCGGTTTTCCAAAGTTGCCCGTGAGAATCGTGATCGTGAGGCCCTGGTTTTTGGTGAGGATGTCTGGACATACGGTGATCTCGAGGAGCGGTCGAACTGTCTCGCCGATTCTCTGTATCGGGATTTCAAAGTGGACGGTCAATTGGTGGCCGTGATCGGGCCCCGGTGTCCGGAGCAGATCATGGCCATCATCGCCATCCTGAAGGCCGGAGGCGGCTACCTGCCACTGGATCCGGAATTCCCGGATGAGCGTCTGCGGCTGCTCATCGAGGAATCGGGAGCGGTCTGTCTGGTCGCCTGCGGCGGATGGAACGACGCGGGCCGGAATCTGGGTATCCCGGGCTGTGAGGCCCATTCAGGGTTTGCCCGATCGTCCTCTTCCCCATCCTCGTCGGCCGGCCCCGAGTCGCCGGCCTATGTCATGTTCACCTCGGGTTCGACCGGTCGGCCCAAGGGCGTCGAGGTACCGCACCGGGGGATCATGCGCCTGCTCTTCGGAATCGACTATGTGGATCTCGGTCCGGAGCGATCGCTGATCCATCTTTCCCCGGCTGCCTTTGACGCATCGACCTTCGAGATCTGGGGTTCGCTGCTGCACGGTGGACGCTGCATCCTCTATCCCGAGCGTGTGCCGACGCCGGATCAGCTGGCGGAAATCATATGCAGGTATGAAGTAGATACGCTCTGGCTGACCTGCTCCCTCTTCAACTTCATGGTCGATGAGGCACCGGAGGTTCTTCGTCCGATCCGGCAACTCCTGACTGGAGGGGAGGCCTTGTCCCGGGATCATGTTGAAAGGGCCCTCAGGCACCTTCCCGAAACCCGTCTGATCAATTGTTACGGTCCCACCGAGGCCACCACCTTCACCACGACCCACGAGGTTCCCCGTTCCTATCAGGCCTCCCAGGGGCCGGTATCGATCGGAGGGCCGATCAGCAACACGACCGTGCTCGTTGTGGATGAATCGGACCGCCTGGTTCCGATCGGGTGCGAAGGAGAACTGCTCATTGGCGGTCCCGGGGTGGCGCTCGGCTATCGGCGGAGGCCGGATCTGACCGGGGAGCGGTTTGTCCGGGTCTCTGGATTTCCCGATACGGTCTTCTACCGGACTGGGGATCGCGTCCATTGGCAGCTTGATGGCACGCTCGGTTTCGTCGGTCGCGAAGATGACCAGGTCAAGATCCGGGGTTTTCGGATTGAGCTCGGAGAGGTGGAATCGGAATTGAAAAAGATTCCGGGTATCCGCCGGGCCTCCGTGATCCTCTTGAACCAGGCTCCGCGGGGAAAGGTGCTGGCTGCGGCCGTCGTTCTTTCCGGAGGGATCGAAACGACAGTCGACGGGATGCGCCGGCAGTTGGCGTCCCGGGTCCCGGATTTCATGGTCCCGTCAGTGATCCGTATTCTGCGGGAATTGCCTCTCAACGCCAACGGGAAAATCGATCGCAGGAAACTGGAAGAGGTTCTTTCATCTCCGGAGGCCGTCGTCGACTCCTCTCCTCCAGGTTCTCACGGAGATGATGTCCGCAACTCGGTCCTGGTTCTTCTCAGGGAGACATTGGCCCTGGACCGGATCGATGAAGCAAAGAGCTTCTTCGAACTGGGTGGAGATTCGCTTGCGGCGATCCGGTTCCTGACCCGTACGTCATCGGTCCTGGGGACGAAGATCCCGTTCTCCGTGGTATTCGGAGAGAGATCGGTTGCAGAGACGGTCAATCGCATCGCTGGTATCCAATCCCTGGATCACACGTCCGAGTCTGTTTCTCCGGTCCGTATCGAACGGGGTGGCCGGATACCCCTGACTTCAAAACAACGCTCCTACCTCGAAATCAGCCAAAGGAATCCGGATCATCCCACAGGTGTAATCGGCAGGGCGTTCCGAATCAGGGGAACCGTGCGTCGGAGTCTCTTCAGCAAGGCGGTCGAATGGTTGATTCAGCGTCACGAACCCCTGCGGACCATTTTTGAGATGGATCCGTCGGGTGAAGTCGGGCAGCGGATTCTGCCGACACTCCCGGCCGCACTGGAGTTTTCCAGCCTGCCGGCTCCCGTGTTGCATCCCGATGAATGGATTCTCGGAGAACTGGATCGTCAGGTTGCCGAGGGTCTGAATCCGTTTGATGGGCCGCTCATCCGGTTCCGCCTGATCAACTCCAACCGTCGGTCCGGCGCCCTGTTGGTGACATCGCTGCATCTGGTGACCGACGGCAGTTCATTGGCCATTGTGCTGGAGGATCTTTTCCGTGCCTACGGGTGCCTGCTGGCGGGGGTGGAACCGGATCTGCCTCCGCTTCAGCTTCAATACCTGGATTTCCAGGGATGGCATGCGCAGATGCTGGACGGACCGACCATGGATTCACTCAGGGAGTTCTGGAGCCGCCAGGTCGGGAGCCTGCCCATACCCCATTTCAAGGTTCTCCACGGGGACCGGGGAGGGGACCATTGCCACGGTCGGATGCGGTATCTTTCGACGGATTCCGATCTGACGGCTCGCATTCGGGAGTATTCGGATCGACGAGGCGTGACACCTTTTGTCAGCTGCCTGGCGGCCTTCAAGATTGTCCTCAGCCGATACGCCGGAATGACGGATCTCTCGATTGGCACTTCGATCAATCTGAAGGAGCACCCGGATTTTGACGGAGCGATCGGCGACTTTTCCAATCTGCTTCCGATCCGCACCCGTCTGAGTCCCGGTGAGAGTATCGATGGTCTCTGTGGACGGATCATCGAATCTTTTTCCGCCACGATGAGCCATCGATTCTTCCCCAAGATGGAGGTCAGGAAGATGGTTCCGCGCGCTCCATCGATTTTCGATGATGCCTACTGTCCGTTTTCCTTCACCGAGGTTCCCCCGTTCGCACTGAATCTCCCTTCCGGACTGGCGCTCGAACCGCTCAACCGGAAGGAACGGGATTTCTTTTTTGTTTTTCAGGGCAATCTGGAGGAGAGACCTGACAGCCTCGAGTTCCGCTTCACCTACGCCACAAAGATCTTCAGTGAGGCTGTGATGGATGCGTTCGTGGCGGATTTCACCATGGTTCTCGAGCACCTCGTTGCCGATCCAGGCCGGACGATGTCCGAACTTCCCTGGAATGAAGGGAACCCGCCAGAACTGGTCGAGGTTGAGGAACCGATCAAGCAATTCGTTCAAACGGCGGTCCTGGCGAGACTGCGTGAGTTCCTGCGCGTTGATGCGGTGGATACGAAACGCAGTTTTGTCGGTTTGGGCGGAGACTCCATTCTGGCCCTGCGATTGGCAGCGACGTTGGCGGATGATCTGTCGATAGGGGTGCCTCCTTCGCTGTTCCTGACCGGACGACCAATTTCAGAGGTAGTCTCGGAGTTATCAGGCACGGGCCATCATGCTTCCAGCGCGAGCAAGTTCGATCTCGTCGGGGTCGATCGATTTCGCCTCTGGCCTCTGGCTCCGAAGCAGGAGACTTACCTGGCGGCGATCCGTGAGCACCCCGGCGAGCCGATCAATATCCTGGGCCGGGCCTTTCGGGTTAAGGGACGACTCGACGCGAAAGCACTGGAGAAGGCTCTCAACTTTGTGATTGGGCGACACGAACCGTTGCGGACACTGCTGGTGCGGTCAAAGGGCGGATCGCTCGCCCAGAAAATCCTGCCGGAGCTCCCGGCTGAGTTGGAGTGGCAGTCGACGGCAAATGCGGATCTGACGGAGGACAGGGTCCTCGACGACCTCACGTCGTTTGTTCGTGCGGGCCTGGACGCTTTCAGGGGACCGATTCTTCGACTCAAAGTCTTGAGCGATGGTTCGAAACGCCACGTCATCCTTCTCAAGGTTCTCCATATTGCTGTCGACGGTGCCTGGCTGCCTGACCTGGTGGGAGACCTGGCCGAGGCCTACAACGCCTATGTTGAGGATCGGGAGCCACAGATGGTTCCCCCGGTCCTTCAGTATATCGATTTCCAGGTCTGGCACCGAAGAATCCTCGAGGCGGACACTGGAAAGAGGATTGAGTCATTCTGGCGAAAGGAACTGGACGGGGTTCCCACCTTGCGGTTTCCCGGTTTTCCGGAGAATGCGGCGATCGAATTCCCGTTCAAGGGTCGGATACGTTACTTCGAATTCCCGGTCGAATTGGCGGCCCTGGTCCGGGAGCGGTCGATTGCGGCAGGAATCACCCCGTTCAACCTGGCATTTGCGACCCACGTGGGCCTGCTCAGGCTCTATTCGGATCAGACCGATTTCACGGTCGGGACATCGCTCAACCTGAAGGAGGATGCCCGGCTGGACGGCGCGGTCGGGGATTTTTCGAATCCCATCCAGATCCGGTTCCGGCTCGCCAGGAACCTGACGTTGCACGCGCTGCTCGGGAGCGTCACGAGCGCTATTTGCGGGACTCTTGATCATCGACATTTCCCGTCCGCCTCCGTCCGCAAACTGATCCCGGATGGTGGTTCCGTGCTGGGGGATCCGGTCAATGGATTTTCTTTCAGGGAGATGCGCGACCTCTGCGAGCGCATGCGGATCACCGGCGCCGAGATCACGCAGATCGAGGCCACGTCGCGTCTGCTGGAGTTGATCATGTCGACCAACTTCGTCGACAGCGACGATCGGATGCGACTCAGGGTGACCTATTCGCCTGAGGTTCTCCGGGAAGAAGTGGTCGAGTGCTTCTACTCCGATTTCTTCAGACTGATCGGCCAAATCGCCGATGGGTCGGATGAACCGCTCGATTCCTTCAAGCCATCATGGCCGAAGGCTGCGATCTTGAGGCGCGAACGGGCGGCTCCGGATTCCGGGAGTCGCCGGGCGGTGGTTCTCAACGCATTGCGAGAGCTGCTTCGGATCGATGAAGTGGATACAACTCTGGGCTTCCTGAACCTCGGCGGGGATTCCCTCCAGGCACTTCGACTGTCCTCCCGCCTCACCCGTGAACTCGGTATCAACGTGCCCCCGTCGCTTATCCTGTCGGGCCTGTCGGTTGACCGGGTGATCGATGTGCTCGAACGCGGCGAAATCCAGCCTTCGCCTCCGGTCCGGGTTGAATTGGAATTGGTCGATCGATCCAGGCCCTTGCCAATCGGTCCGAAGCAGCAGGATTACCTGGAATGCCGGAAACAGGATCCGGACAAGCCCGTCGGCGTGCTGGCTCGCGCTTTTCTCATTGAAGGCCCGCTGAACGGGGAGGCGCTGCAGACCGCCATCGACTGGGTAGTGAGGCGGCATGAACCCTTGCGAACCATCCTGAAGGAATCCGCTCAGGGTGGTGCGGTTCAAGAGGTACTCCCGGACCTCCCATCCGTCTTGCAGTGGATTGCTGCGACAGCCGGAGAAACCGAGCCGGAAGCAATCGTCCGATCCCTCGAGCTGTTCACCCACGAGCAGGTCGACCCGGGCCGGGGACCCATCCTGCAATTGCGGGTTCTTGAAACCGGGCCGGAGCGTCATGCCCTCCTGATGAGGGTTCTTCACATTGCGGTCGATGGTGCGCTTTTGCCCGAGTTGCTGGGGGATCTGGCGGAGGCCTACAATGCCGCATTGGAAGGTCGCTCCCCCGATCGACCTCCGATCGCTCTCCAGTTCCTCGATTACCAGGTCTGGCTCGGCCGGTTGCTGCAGTCCAATGCGAGGGAATTCCTGGAAAGCTTCTGGCGGCGTTATCTGGATGGGGTTTCTCCCGTCAAATTTCCGGGATTTCCCAAGGCAATGCCGGGATTTCGGGTCAGTCAGGCACGGATCCGTTACGTCGACTTTCCGGTGGAACTCGCGGAGAGGGTGCGTTCTGGTGCGCAGAACCTGGGAACGACCACTTTCAATCTGGCCTTTGCTGCCTATGTGGGACTGCTAAAACTGTATTCGGGTCAGAATGATCTTGTGGTCATCTCCGCAATCAATCTGAGGGAGGATTCGCGGTTTGACGGAGCAATTGGGGACTTTTCCACGTCGACTCTGGTTCGTCTCCGACTTGATGATCCGGTGACGCTGGAAGGTCTCAAAGCGGAGGTCCTGAGATCTTTGGGCTCGGTTCTGGACCATCGTTTTTACCCGATGTCAGCTGTGCGCAAGCTGGTTCCGAAGGGCGGTTCGAGTCTGGATGATCCCCTCTTTGGCTTTGCCTTCATCGAGATGCACGACATCTGCGAGCACTTCGGTCTTTCCGGATCGCGTGTCCGTCTGATCGAAGCGCAACGCAGGGTCCTGCCGGGTGTCATGTCGACGAATTTCCTCGATACCGGAAAGGCCATGCGTTTGCGGATAACCTATGCACCCGAGTTTCTGAGCGAGGAGACGATCGAATTCCTGGTTGCCGATTTCCTCGAGCTGATTGAGAGGATCATCATATCTCCGGAGGATTCGCTCGATTCGTTCAAGCCATCCTGGCCGGATGCGTTTGCGAATCGTACGGATGTGAGTCCGGCGGGAAGGCCCCACGGTCTGGTGAAAGAGGTCACATCGCTCTATGAGGCGATCCTCCGCTCCGACCGTATCCGCGCGACTGAGTCTTTCTTTGATCTGGGAGGCGACTCGGTCAGCGCCCTGCGCGTGATTCAGCACATCCGGCGCGGATACGGAGTCGAGCTGGACTATCTGACGTTCACAAGGAATTCGAGCCCCGTCGAGATCGCCCGGGTGATCTATCGGATGCGGCGGACGGGCCCGGTTTCCGACTACGGACCTATCGAAAAGGTTGAGCCGCGCGGTCCGATCATTCATCCGCGGGAACAGGCGGAAATCCAGCGGGAGGCATTGAGGAAACGCGGCAACCGTGGCGGCGGAATCGCGCGTGCCTTCAGAGTGAAGGGCAGGGTCGACCTGGATGCCTTCGAGCAGGCTTTGCGGTTCGTGGTCGACCGCCATGACAACCTTCGGATGCGAATGGAGATGCTTCCGGACGGCAGGATGGCTCAGCTCTATCCCGCCGAGGTGGAGGTGACTCTCCAGCGCGAGGATCTGAGTTCCATCGAGCCGGCGTCAGTCGATGAAAGGGTTGAGCTCCTTTACCGGGAAGAGTGTCTGACTCCCATGGATTATCCGTTTGGTGCCGGGTATCGGTTTCGCGCAATCCGGCTGCCCTCCGAAGAAACCCTCCTGCTGTTGACCTTCACCCATGCGCATACCGATGGGATCAGCCTGGTCAGGGTGTTCAGCGAGATCAGTCGTGCCTACGAGGCGTTTGCCTCAGGGCGTCAGCCGGATTTGCCGCCGGTCAGACTGCAGGCGCTTGACTTCCAACGATGGTTGGAGGTTTGGCGGAAGGGCAATCGGGAACGGTTGGAGAGGTATTGGCAGGGTGTCTATGCGGAGGGTATCCCCGCCGCCCAACTTCCATTTGAGCATTCGGGAGACTCTGAAACGATCTATCTGGGTCATTATCTCTACCTGAATCTGCCGGACGATCTGATGCAAGCAGTGCGGCGGTTGGCGAGGGAGGTGGGCACGTCCGCCTACTTCATCCTGCTCTCGTCGTTTCTTATCCTGCTCAATCGGTTGACGGGGATGAGGCGTCCGATCGTCGGCTTTGTTTCGGATGCGCGAATCCACCCTGACGCCGATGGAGTGGTCGGAAATTTCGTCAATTCCGTGCCATTGATGCATTCCTTTGACGATGACGATCGACTGATCAACGCGATTTGTGACTGCGTGAAGTCGGCTTCGGATGGGATCGCCCATGCGGGTATTCCGGTGGCAACACTGCTGGATATCGAGGGTGAGGACGCGGCTTCGCTCGGGGGTCGGTTCGCTTCGGCCTCGTTCAATCAGGTTCCGGACACATTGGGAGTCTTGAGACTCGGTTCGCTGCCGATCGAGCCTCTCCGACGGTCCTATATCTGGCGGAAGAACACGATTGTCGCCCTGGTCAGCGACAAGGATGATGGATCGGCGACCGTGCAGTTTTCCTACCCGACCGAGCTGATGTCCGAGAATCGAGCCCGGGTCTTTCTCAATCACTTCAGGATTCTGCTGCAGACTGTGGTCGAGGAGCCCGAGTGTCGTCTGGCCGATATCATCAATCCATTCGGGAAGCCTGCCTCTTCGGATGAGGAGAAGAAAGTCATTGCCCTGTTTGAGGAGGTTCTCGGACGATCGGTTCGTCGCGACGAATCGTTCTTCGAGAGTGGCGGCGATTCGCTGTCCGCCCTTCGTCTGCTTCAGAAGATCAAGGCGGTTTTGCGGGTTCCATTGACCTATGCCGAGATTTTCGAGCATGCGTCGCCCTGTGATCTGGCCGCGCATCTGGAGGAGATGGGACGGCGGCGTTCCGACGAAGGGGAGAATGGTCTCCCCTCCGTTGAACGATTGGATCGGAACCATCGCTGGCCGGCGACAGACAATCAGAAGGTCTATTGGCGGTTGATCACGGAAGGAAAGGGCAAGGTAACGGGAAACATTGTCCGGCCCATGAGGGTTCGCGGCCGGTTGAGGTGTGCGCATCTTCGGAAGGCCCTGAAATTCGTCATTGATCGACACGAAGCTTTGCGCACCGGGCTGGTCACGGATGACAAAGGTGATGTCGTGCAGCGGATCGTCACTCGGTTCCGCGTTCCCTTCGTCTTCGAATCCAAACCGGGACTCTCGGAGAAGCAGCGCTCGGCATTCTGTCTGAAGCGGGCCGAACTTGAGGGGAAGATCCCATTCGATCTCGGTCGCCCGCCTCTGATTCGGGCGACTGTCGTCCGGTTCGCCCCGGAGGAATTCTTCCTGGTGCTCACCCTCAATCATGCGGTCGGGGATGGCACTTCCCTGGGCATTATCTGGAGCGATCTTGCGCTGGCCTATCGCTGCGTCGCGGAGGGCAGGGATTTCCCCCTGAAGCCCCTGCCGTGTCAATACCTCGACATGAGCCGATGGCAGCAGCAGTTTCTCCGGGATCGGAACGAAGCCCGGCTCGAATCCTTCTGGAAGGACAATCTGGCGGGTATGGTTCCCGGAATCCGTTTTCCACTGGACGGGGCTCTGGGACCGAAACGTTCACGCCCGGGGTTCATCCTGCACCACCGCTTTGGCCGGGAACTGACAGAGTCTCTCAGGGGCCTTTGCCTGACGCACGGGCTCTCTCTGTTCTGCCTGTCGCTGGCGAGTTTCAAATTGGCGCTCCGTGCGTTTACCGGTGCCGGCGACATCGCCGTTTCCAGTGCGGTGGATTGTCGGGAGCACCCGGAAGCCGGGCAGATTGTCGGACACTTTGCCAATCGGGTCATCATTCGGACCCGGATTGATCCCGAACGGACCGCCGTGGATTTTCTCAAGACCGTGAAGGCAAACCTCGCCGCCGCCATGGACCACCGCCAGTTCCCATCGGCCAGGGCATTCGCCATGGTCCCGAAGGACGAAGACGGCCGAGCGGAGCCGGATGATTTTGTCTTCAACCAGGGACCGAAGGCGGGTCGTGATCTTGATCTAGTCGGGACCCGGATCTCGCCGGTGATTCGCCAGAAAGCCAGGCCGAACGGAGTTCTCGGGATGACCTGGCGCGATTTCGATGCCGACGGAATGGAGGTGCAGCTTTTTTACGCCAAAGCACTCTTCAAGAAAACATCGATCGAACACTTCTTTTCCGTTTGGACCCGCGTGCTTCAAGAGTTGGTTGCCGACCCCTTGATCCTGATTGGCGACCTACCGTCGGCGGCAGATTTGGGCGGGAGCTCTCCCGAGCCGGCAAAGGCCGGTGTGGCGCTGGACCGGATAACGGTAGAGGGGGAGAGCGGTGCCGGTCTTGCCAACAGAGAGTCGGTCACTCGTGTGGTTGCGGAAATTCTCGGACTGGGCGAGGTCGATTGTCGACGTTCGCTCTTTGATCTGGGCGGCGACTCGGTAACCGTCCTGCGTCTTCTCGCACGTCTCCGCAGGGATTTTGCGATCGAGTTGCATTTCCAGGATGTCGCCCTCAGTTGCGATCTGGATGAATTGGTCTCGCTGATACTTTCCCGGGCGTCTGGCGACATTGTGACGGCACCAGTACCGATTCTGACCGATCGCAGACCGCGGTTGATTACCGGAAACGCAGCCGAAAACTGGAGACGGATCAACGCCGAATCCAACCGGTTTCCCTATACGATCACCCGGGCGTTTGAACTGAATGGACCGTTTGATGTTGCTGCCTTTCGTCGGGCGTGGATCAGCGTGATCGACCGTCATGAAGCGTTGCGGATGATTCATTGCTGCAACGACGATGGGAGCGTGTCCCAGGTCGTTCAGAAGCAATTCGACGCCGCGATGGACGTGGTCAACCTCAGTGACCGGTGTATTGACGACGCGGTAGGGCAGGCCCGACAGATCTTCCACGAGGAATCCGTGAGGCCGTTTGCCCTGACCGAGGAATTGCCTTTGCGATGCCGCATCATCCGGATCACTGACGGGAGGGATGTCGTGATCATGACCTTCTATCACGGTTTGATCGATGGAATCGGTCTGGGCGTTGTCTTTGACGAACTGAGCCACGCTTACCATGCATTCCTGAAAAACCGGGAACCCGTATTGCCTCCTGGAAGGGTCCAGGCACTCGATTACTGGAGTTGGCTTGAGTCATGGGTTGATGCGAACCGGGAACGGCTTGAGACGCATTGGAAAGCGGTGTTTCTGCAGGGGGTTCCCGAGATCAGGCTTCCCTGGAATCGCTCGAGACCACCAGGGAAGGTCCTGCTCGGCCTGATGAGTGAACTTGAACTCCCGGCTGAGCTCATGAGCGGGGTGGCGCTTCGGGCCGGCTATCACGGAATCTCGCGGTTTCGGTATCTTCTGGCAGCCGCGTTTGTGATGTTCGCCCGTAATCGCAGTGCCGACGTCCGGGTGATTTCCACGATTTTCAACGCCCGTCGCCACCCTGACGCCGAAAGAGTCGTCGGGCCGTTTGTTGAGGCCGTTCCAATCATGATCCCATCTCTGCATGGCATGCCGGTGCATGCGGCCGTCGACCGCGTCGTTCAGCAATCGAACGAGTCCCTGAGCCATGCATGGTCGGGTATTATTCCTCTCGGAATGGGGATGCTTAAGGAAAGTGGCCGGACGGATACTCCCTTCAATACAGTCTTCTTCAGCCAACTGCCCGATCTCGAATCCCCGTTCAAGATGGAAGGCTCGAATGTTGAGAGCTGGAAGCGGACAGAGATTCAGATGCTGGGAAGCCTCGGGATGTCTGCCGGCGAGCGGACTGACGGGAGTTTCGTGGTACGGTTGAGCGCGCCGCAGGTCCTCGTGTCCGCTGAGGAGGCTAAGGTATTTCTCGAGGGTTTCCGCGACACGGTTTCCTGGATGGTGCAGAACTCGACGGCAGAGGTTTCTCCGGAGGCCCTGGCTGTCCCGGCGGCGCTTCCTTCGGCGGCAGGGGATGGTGACGACCCGACCCTGCACCGGGTGGTGGGAATCTACGAAGGTGTCCTCGGCCGGAAAATCGATGCGGATACCGCGTTCCTCAGCGCAGGGGGGGATTCGCTGAAAGCGGCCAGCGTCATGCATCGCGTGAATCGGGAGTTTGGGATGAATCTCCCGTTTTCGGTTTTTGAAGAGGCCTCGACCATCCGGCAATTGGCAACCGCCATCCGTTCATCCAAAGCCCGAAGGGGCTCCCGGGAGATCGTTGCTCGCATGGAACGAAATGAGGCTCTCGAGCATCCCCCGTTGGTCATTCTCCCGAGACCGATTCCCAGGGAATTGATGCCGGAACCGCCCCCGGGCACGATCCGGCCGGATTACGGTGCCCGGTACCTCATCTGTCGTGGATTCGAAGTCGGTGCGGGGTTTGATCTGGGCCTGTTCGAAAGAGCGTTCCTGCATGTCGTCGGGAGGCATGAAGCGCTCAGACGGTGCTTTCGAAGAGACAGGAGTGGTCGGGTCTGGGCCGTCGTGCGCCAGGACCCGAAGATGTGTCTGGAGGTTGAGGATCTGGGTGGAGTTCTCGGATCGGAAGCGGACCGACGGATCGCCGAGATCTACGATACCGAGAGCAGACGTCCCCTCAGGCCATTTTCCGGTGTCATGCATCGGGTGAAGGCGGTCAGGGTGGGTTCGGGTCGGACCGCTCTGATCTTTACCTTCACGCACCGCTACCTTGACGGGCTCAGCGTTGTGAAGGTTCTTTCGGAAGTGGCTGAGGCCTATCGGACGATTGCAGGCGGAGGCGTACCGGATCTTCCTGCGGTTCACCTCCATGAACCCGATTATCAGGCCTGGCTTGGCCAATGGGAGGAGGCGAACAGGGTTCGGCTCGAAACCTTTTGGAGGAAGACCTTCGGCGGTGGGTTTCCACCGAGAGCCTTTCCTGCCGCGAAACCCCTCAAGCGGCGGGGAAAGCCGATCCATGGTCGATTCCTCAATTTTACTATTGAGGCCCGGGAGGTGGATCGGATCCGGACATTCGCCTTGGCCAGGAAGTCGACGCCACATTACGTCTTTCTTTCCGCGGCCTATGTCTTCGTCAATCGGTGGTTCGGCATCGAAGACATCCTGGCCACATCGGCTGTCGATATGCGGATGCCTCCTGGAGCGAAGGATGTCGTCGGGAATTTCGTCTCAAATCTTCCCGCCCGGGTGAGATTCTCGGAGGATTTTGATCTGGGGCAGGTCGTTGACGAGGTGACGCGGGTGGGGCGGGAATCCACAGCGAATCGGACATTCAATGCAGGTCTGATCCTCAAGAGCATGCTTGACGAGGCCGGGCAAACGGAGAATCCGCTCGGTTGTTTCTACTTCAATCAGGTGCCCGATACCTATGGCGCTTTCAGGCTGGGCGAGATCCCGGTGAAACCTCTCCTGCGAACCGCGGTAGGCGGCGGCTCTTTCAGTCTGAGCATCCGTTACCAGGAGGATGGAAGCGTGGGCTTCCAGGTTTCGGTTCCGGTCAAGATCGTATCGCCCGATGCGTTTGAACCTCAGCTTGAGGTTTATCGTACGATCCTTAAGACCTTGGTTTCATCGCCGGAAACCCGGGTCGGAGACCTTAAGAAACTCGTATGGGATACGAATCAGTAGTTCTCCGACCTTCCTGCGAGAGAAACAGCCCAAGACAGCCTCCAAGATACCGATAAATCCTTATGAGCCAGCCCGTATTGACCGATCCAGCCTGTGCCGGTTGGCGTGGTGTCTCGCATCAGTTGCCATTGCCTCCGATCCACGGTGCCGGTTGGAGCGAGGATGAGAACCTGAAGCGCCACCTGCTGGCGACACTTGCCCTGTTTGTTTCGCGTTACCGCGGCAGTGAGTCGGTGAAGTTTGCGCTTCTCGAAGATGGGGCGGGTAATCCGGCGGGCGTCGACGCTTCCAGATCCGTTCGGGTGGACGACCGACTCCCCGTGAAGGCTTTTCTCGAGTCGGTTGGGAACCAATTTGGCGATCCGGCCGGGCCTGATGGGGCCGAATCGTCCGTGAGCGACGGAGTGGGGGAACTCGATTGGTTGATCGGCCTTCGGCTGTCAGACGGAGTCCCGGACATGGGATTTGGGCCAACGGAGGAGTTGGGTCGGCAGTGCGCCCTTGTGGTCTCGGTTTATCGGGAAGACAATCGGGTGCACCTCAATGTCCGGATTCGGGATGGCGTGCTCGATGACTGGATGATCCCGGCGATTCCCCATCACCTCGAGCGTCTCTGGAACCAATTGAGCGCCGGTGGGGAAGGGCGGGTGTGCGATTTCAGCATCCTGACGGATGAGGAGTATCGAAGAACGGTCCTTGAGTGGAACGATACCGGGGTTGAGGAACCCATGGGTACGCCAATCCCGGATGTGTTTGAGGACAACATGGCCCGATTTGGCGAGAGTGTCGCGGTCATTGACGGCGACCGGACCCTCAATTACCGGGAATTGCGGTCCCGGGCGAATCGTCTGGCCCGTCACCTCAAGACCCTGGGCGCAGGCCTCGATGTACCCGTGGCCGTTTTCCTGGAAAGGTCCATCGAACTGGTCGTCGGCATGGTCGGGCTTCAGCGGGCGGGATCAGCCTACATGCCTCTAGATCCTTCATATCCGGCGGACCGGATCCGTTACCAGGTCGAGGACTCGGGCGTCCCCATCATCATCACCCGCTCCGGCCTGGTGGACAGACTGCCCAAGGGAACGGCCCGGCTGGTGCTTCTTGACGAAGATGCAGATAGCATCGCCGCCCAATCCGATGAAGCTCTTGCCCCGGGGTTTGCGGTCGGCCATGTGGCCAATGTCTTCTACACCTCGGGGTCGACGGGAAAGCCCAAGGGCGTGCTGATGCGGCATTCTCGGCTGACGCCGGTCGGCGATCCCAAGAAGAGTCCAAAACGGGTCGACCCCGGGCAGGGCATGCTCCTGAAGTCTCCAGTGGGCTTCACCCTCATCCTGCTTGAGGTCAACGGGGCCATCAATGCAGGTGGACGGCTCGTGGTGATCCCCGATGGCAAGGAGAAGGACCCTTCCTACATGATCCGGATGATTCGCGAGCATGAAGTGGCGTCGGCCGGCCTGGTGCCGTCGATGCTTGATCTTCTCCTCGATGATCCCGAGATCAGCCAGTGCGTGTCGCTCAAGACGATACACACGGTGGGCGAGAGCCTTCCGATCGAGGTCCAGGAACGCTTTTTCAGGAAATTGCCGGAGGCGAAACTGATCGTTTATTATGGTTGCACGGAGGCGCCGGCCGCGACGACCCGCGTGGTCACGGCCCAGGACGACTTTGGACGGCGGATCGTCATCGGAAAGCCCGCCGGTGGAAAGCGAATCTATATCCTCGACAGGAACCGCGTGCCTCTACCGATCGGAGTCTCCGGAGAAATCTATATCGGTGGCACCCTTTCCAAGGGCTATCTGAATCGGGATGAGCTGACCTCGGAGCGTTTCCAGGACGATCCCTTTTCCCCGCACCCGAACTCCCGGGTCTATCGGACAGGAGACCTTGGACGGTGGCTTCCGGATGGGAACCTTGAGATCCTCGGTCGGACCGATTTCCAGGTGCAGGTCCGGGGCGTCAGAATCGAGCTTGGCGAGATTGAGGATGTTCTCCGCAGTCACGAATCCGTTCGCGATGCAATTGTTCACCCGGATCAGAAGGGTGGTCAGGTTCGGCTCTTTGCCTACGTCACTCCGAAGAACGCGAGCCCGGTTCCAATCGGTGAACTGAGAGAATGGATACGGGAAAGACTGCCGGAATACATGATGCCGGCTGCGATCATAGAGATGCCGGCATTCCCGCTCAACGCCGCCGGAAAGATCGATCGACTGGCATTACCCAAACCGGAAAAGGTGGAGCGAAGTGCCGACGCGGTTTATCTGGGCCCGCGGACTCCAACCGAAGCGAAGCTCTGCCGGATGTGGGCGGAGCTGCTCGATATCGATCGGGTCGGCATTGAGGACGATTTCCTCGATCTGGGGGGCGATTCCTTCCTGGCCGTTCGACTGTTGAGCCAGGTTCATGAAGAGTTTGGACGTCGACTCGAATTGCCCGCTCTATTCAGCGATCCGAGAATTCTTTCCTTGGCTGCGATCCTTGACGGGAAGCAGAAGGCGACGGACCTAAAATGGCTTGTTCCCACCCGGTTCTTCGATGACTCCCCGCCCACTCATACCTTTGAGGGTTCCTTTGTCTTCGCCTATGTGACAACTCGGATGATGGAAGGGCTTAAGCTCAAATTTCCGGTTTATTCGATCTCCATTGACTGGAAGTATTCGAATATGGACTACTCTGAAGGAGTTGAGGAATTGGCGGCTCACCATGTCGAGGAATTGAGAAAGATTGATCCCGTCGGGCCTTATCGCTTTGCAGGGTATTCGTTTGGTGGTCTGGTGGCCTTCGAAATGGCCAGGCAGGTCGTGGCACTTGGTGGAGAGGTCAAGTTCGTGGTCCTTCTTGATCCCACGCCACCGTATGGGTCGGAAGGGACAAGCGACGCGGCGTTCCTGGAGGGGGAACGTGTTCAAACGCGTAAATCGGGAGATGCCGGGGTCAGCACTAAGCTGAAAGCGGTTCCACCTCATGCACGATTGGCGTGGCTTTGGGCCAGACGAAGAGGCGTTTTGCGTAGAATCCAAAGGGTCTCGACAGCGCTTGTTCAGTCTCTCGTTGTTCGCGGACTCTGGCCGGGCAAACGGATCCCGAAGGCTCTTCAGAAAGACTGGGCAACCCTCTACAAACTGGCAATCTGGCATCGGTATAAACCCGGTCCCTATCAGGGGGACGTGACCGTTTTCACTACTGAAGGCCGGGATCAAGCAGCGAGAAGGTCATGGAGCAGAGTCGTGACCGGCAAGTTGACCTGTGAGAGCCTGCAAGCCCGGACCCATGGAGATGTCCTAAAACAACCCGCTTCTCTTGCCAGACTCTCAGAGGTCTTTTCTGGGAAAATCGAAGAGGGGAGTTGAACCTGAATGAGAATCGACTTGAGGTGGCGTGTTGGGTCGTGTGCCCGGTGCTTGTTGTCAATGAAAGAGTGGATATCTGGAGGGACCTGCGTGGCAAGCGCTGCTGAATTCGGCATCGCAGTTCTGCGATTCGACCTTAAGGCCAGGTTATCGATAAGCTGTCGATCCTGGTTCGATCTTCTTTTCCAACGGTGGGAGGCAGGGGTTGCTCTTCCAAAAAGGAGGCAACACGGTTTGTCATGAGGAAGTTCCTAGTTACGGGGGGAGCCGGATTCATTGGTTTTCATGTGTGCGAGCGTCTGCTGCGGGCAGGGCATGCGGTTGTTGCCTATGACGATCTCAATGATTTCTATGACCCGAAGCTGAAGGAGCAGAACGTTTCCGATCTCAAGGCCCTCGGGGTGGAATTCGGCTTTGTCCGAGGCTGCATTACCGATCGTTCATCGCTGGATCGTCTCTTTGGCGAGCAGCGATTCGATCAGGTCATCCACCTTGCGGCTCGAGCGGGAGTGCGGCCAAGTCTGGAGGAGCCGGCGTTGTATCAGCGGGTCAACGCCGAAGGTACGGCAAGTGTCTTTGAGGCTGCTCGTTGTGCCGGGGTGCGAAAGATTGTAGCCGCTTCTTCCTCGTCCGTCTACGGAGTGAACTCGAAGATTCCCTTTTGTGAGAGTGATCCCATATTTTCCGTAATTTCCCCCTATGCGGCCAGCAAGTTGGCCTGCGAAGCACTTGGGCACGTCTATCACCACGTTTACGGCATGGATGTAGCAATGCTGCGATTCTTCACGGTCTATGGCCCGAGGCAGCGCCCGGATCTGGCCATTCACAAGTTCGCTCGCCTGATCAGTTCAGGCGAGTCTATTCCGGTTTTCGGCGATGGAACGACAGCCCGTGATTACACCTATGTCTCGGATACCGTCGATGGCGTTGTGGCCTGCACCGAACAGGAGATTGGATACGACATTTTCAATCTCGGTGAATCTCAAACCGTTCGGTTGGATTACTTGATTGAGGTTCTATCCAATGCTCTCGGACAGGAGGCGGTCATCGACCGCCGGCCGCTACAAGCGGGTGACGTCCCAATCACCTATGCGGACATCACTAAGGCAAAGACCAGGTTGGGTTATGACCCGAAAGTGAAAATCGAAGAGGGTATCTCGCGATTCGTGGAGTGGCTCAAGACGTCGCACCTTAGGTGAATTCTCCCGTGTGCTTGGAGTGGTAACCCGACTAGGGTTGGCTGACCAAAGGTCAGGTGCGTTGCACTTCCCGATGCGCTGATGGCGATCGGGACCCCATCTCCGTCCGCTTTGCGGACTCCGTCGAACCTGGTTCTTCGCCCGACTCTGCCAACCACTCCGCTTTTGCGGAGTGGTTGCCCGACTAGGGCTCGAACCTAGACTGAATGAGTCAGAGTCATTTGTGCTACCATTACACCATCGGGCAATCTGAAGCCGGAGAACCTACCAGTCTCCGAGTTTGCCGGACAAGCAAAAAGGATGGTGGGGTTTGGGCCGGGTCGCTCCGGGCCGGCGAACGGTTCCGGTGATTGCCGCCCGCCCGTGCGGAGGCGGGCTTGCTCCCCGTGGGGTTCCGGGCTAAGCGTGGATTCATGACTATGCGTGCGATTGCCAAGGTGCGTCCGGGCAAGGGGCTCGAAATGATCGATGCCCCGATTCCCTCCCCGGGACCGAACGAGGTCCTGATCAAGGTCCTGGCGACTTCGATCTGCGGGACGGACCTCCATATCTACAAGTGGGACTCCTGGGCCCAGCGGACGATCAAGCCGCCGATGATCATCGGGCACGAATTTGTCGGGGAAATCGCGGAAATCGGCTCCTCGGTCGTCGGCCTCAAGGTGGGCGAACTCGTCGATGGCGAGGGTCATATCGTCTGTGGGGTCTGCCGGAACTGCCGGGCCGGCCGACGGCATCTCTGCAAGGATACCCTGGGTGTGGGGGTCAACCGGGATGGGGCATTCGCCGAATTCCTCTGCATCCCCGCGGCCAACGTGGTGCCGGTTCCGCGATCGATTCCCCTGGACGTGCTTTCCTGCTTTGATCCGCTGGGGAACGCCACCCACACCGCCCTCCAGTGGGACATGATCGGAGAGGATGTGCTCATCACCGGCGCGGGGCCGATCGGCTGCATGGCCGCCGGAATCGCGGTGCGGACCGGAGCCCGTCGCGTCGTGGTGACCGACCTCAATGAGGATCGCCTGAAGCTCGCCCAGCGCATGGGGGCGACCCGGGTGGTCAATCCGTCCCGGGAGAATCTCAGGGATGTGCAGAAGGAGATCGGGATGAAGGAGGGCTTTGACATCGGCCTCGAAATGTCGGGCAGCCCGGCGGCTCTCCAGGACATGATCGCCAATATGGCCCATGGAGGCCGGATCGCCATGCTGGGCATCCTTTCCGAACCCTGTGCCATCGATTGGGACAAGGTCGTCTTCAACATGCTGACCATCCGCGGGGTTTACGGTCGGGAGATGTACGAAACCTGGTACAAAATGACCGGCCTGATCGAAGCGGGACTGGATATCACCCCACTGATCACCCACCGGTTTCCCCACACCGAGTTCCAGACGGCATTTGACCTGATGGCCGCCGGCCAGACCGGCAAGGTCGTCTTGAGGTGGGATTGAAGGATGGGAAAACAGGCAGAAAGGCAGAATCGAAAGGTAATACCGGGATAGAGACGTGAGGCCTCTCCGGCGGACCACTTCGCTTCAGCTTCCTCCGTTCTCTCGTCTCAAGGCTGACCGTGACCAGAGCAGCCTCTGGGGAAACGACCTTGGATTTCCCAGCTTTCTTGCAGGAGGCAACAGGGGGAGCAGAGTTTCCGGAATCGAGAGGATGCGATCAACCGGATCTTAGAGGAATGGCAACTATCGCGACTACACGGATGACGGTGGCCCCCTGATTCCGGACTTCCGTTCTTTGGTTCTTTGCAGTTTTCTATCGGTCACGATGTCGTTGAAGCGAAGCCTCTTTCGGATTTCTCTTGTTGTCTCCACAGTGTGTCCTGTCCTGGAAGCGGTCGTGCCCGTGCCTGATGAGATCGTGGTTGAGAGACGGGAGTCGGGGGCACCACGCAACGTGGTCTTCATCCTCTCAGACGATCATCGTTTCGATGCGATGAGCTTCATGGGGCATCCACTGGCTGAGACGCCCAATCTTGACCGGTTGGCGGCGGAAGGGGTGCATCTTCGCAATGCCCTCGTGACGACTTCCCTTTGCTCGCCGAGCCGGGCCTCGATCCTGACCGGGCTCTACACCTTCCGGCATCGGGTGATTGACAATAACCGCCGCGTGCCCGACGGGACGCTTTTTTTCCCCCAGTATCTGCAGAAGGCCGGCTACGCGACTGCCTTCATCGGAAAGTGGCATATGGGAGGTGAGTCGGATGAACCGCGGCCCGGATTCGATCATTGGGTGAGTTTCCGGGGACAGGGCAACTACCTGCCCCCATCACCCGACCACACCCTCAATGTGGATGGGGAGCGGGTTCCCCAGAAGGGCTATATCACTGATGAACTGACCGATTACGCTGTCGACTGGCTTCAGGAGCGGAACGGCTCGGAACAACCCTTCTTTCTTTACCTCTCCCATAAGGCGGTCCATGCCGGCTTTGTCCCGGCCGAACGCCACGCCGGCCAGTTCGCCGACCGGGCGTGGTCCCGGCCCGCGACGGAGAGGTTGACAGCGGAGTCTTCTCGTCTGCAGCCGCGTTGGCTGCGCGACCAGCGGAACAGCTGGCATGGAGTGGATTTCCCCTATCACAGTGAACTGGATATTGAAGCCTACGCCAGGGCTTACGGGGAGACCCTCTGCGCTGTCGACGACAGTGTGGGCCGGGTAATGGCTCAGCTCGAATCGATGGGTGTCGCCGACCAGACCCTCGTCATCTACATGGGAGACAATGGCTTTATGTTCGGCGAGCATGGCCTTATCGACAAACGGGTGGCCTACGAAACCTCGATCCGGGTGCCGATGCTCATGCGCTGTCCCGAGATCATCCGGGCCGGGACGGTCGTTGAGGAAGTGGTGGCCAATATCGACGTGGCGCCGACCGTGATGGAGGCGATGGCGCTGGAGCCGCCGCCTCATTTTGATGGAAGCAGCCTGCTTCCCCTAGTGCGGAGCGAGCGGATCAACTGGAGGGATTCCTTCCTCTATGTTTACTACTGGGAACGCAATTTTCCGCAATCGCCGACTGTCTTTGCCCTGCGGGAGGAACGCTTCAAGTACATCTCCTATTACGGGCTCTGGGATGTGGACGAACTCTTCGATCTGCTGGAGGATCCCGATGAGGCCCACAACCTGATCGCCGACCCGGATCATCAGGATAGGGTCGCGGACATGCAGGAGCGCCTCTTTGCCATGATGGAAGAAAAGGGCGGATTGGAGATTCCGCTCAATGCACCCCGCGGCGGTTCCCAGAACAAACGCTACCGGAGCCGGGGCGGGCAGGAGGCGGCCGACTTCCCTCAGGCGCTCATTGTTGACGAGCCGATGCCGTCCGGCGATCGTTGACTGCGGGTTGGATCGTTCGCCATCGTCTCGAGCCCTTGCACCTCATATTGACATCGATGTAAATACGGATTTGCCACGCAACCCACTCCCACCATGAAAGCCGTCCGCCAGTTTCCCAAATCTTCGACGAGGGCAAGCCGGTATCAAGCGGCCTGGTCGACCCGAACGGCGGTCCCTCCCTGATTCCGGCCTGGGCCCGTCCATTGCCCGGCGGAGATTGGATTTTGCGACTCCATGAGACCCTGGGGCGGCGCGGCGAAGCGAAGATCGTCCTCGAACCCGGATATATACCTTGGGCGCGGTCGGGCCAATGGATGTCCCGGGTCATCCGGCAGCCAATCGAATCAGCTTTGGTCCGTATCAGGTTCTTTCCTACGTGATTCGCCGGGCGCCCTGAGCGGCCGGCGGCGTTGGAATGAGGTCGGGAGGGGAGAGGCACACCCGCTTCGCTCAAGGAACAAAAGAAGCGAAAGGGGGAGAGGTGTCGGCAGACCCATTTGCGGGGGGCCGAATGATCCCCCAGCTTTCCTGCGGGGCGGGTTCTTGGCCCGGGTCGTTTGACCGGGCAACCGGACCTGCCAATGATCGCAGGGCTTGAACCCGGGTGGTGGAAGGGTTTCTGCTCAGGCGCTTTCGCGGATGATCAGCTCAAGCTCGTAGGCAAGGCGCCTGGGATTGGATAGGTCCCGACTCTGGATGCGGTCCATGAGAAGGGCGACGACTTCCCTGGCGATCTGGCGTTGCGGCTGACGCACGGTGGTCAGGGCAGGTGTCACCAGTTGGGCGACGGCAATATCGTCGAATCCGATGATGGCGACATCCTCGGGCACCCTGAGCTTGAGTTCGTGGCACGCCCGGATCGCTCCGAGGGCGATCAGATCATTGGCCGCGACAATGGCCGTCGGTCGATTGGTTGAGGTGAGGATCTGATGGGCGTACTGGCGGCCACTCTCAGCCGTGAAATCGCCATAAAGCATCCATCGTTTCTTGATATCGATGGAGGCTGCCTTGAGAGCCCGTTCGAAACCGCTTCGACGCTCGCTGGAGGCCAGAGTCGATGCGGAACCCGTGATGAACGCGATTTTCCGGTGACCGATCTTCAGTAGGTAGTTGGTCGCGCGCTCGGTCGCGGATGTGTTCTGAATGACGATCTCATCGACCGGCAGGTTCCGGGCGGGGCGGCCGGCCAGCACAACGGGAACCCCCCGGTTGATGAACCGCTCGATGATGCTGTTGCATTCATCGTCGGCTTCACCCTCGGCGGCATTCAAGATGATTCCTTCCACCCGGTTGACTTCGAAGGTCCGCAGGGCATGCACTTCCTCGCTGATCTTCCCGAAGGTGCTGCTCAGGAGAATCTGGTAGTTGTAACCGGCCGCGCTCTCGTGAATCGACTGGAAAAAGACGGGGTAAAAGGGATTCGAGATATCCGGTACGATGACACCGAGGAGTCCGGACTTCCCGGAGCGGAGGTTGGCGGCCTGCTGGTTGCGGACGTAACCGAGTTTCCGCGCCGCCGCCAGGACACGTTCCCGGTTCCTGGGCCGTCCCTGCTCGCCGGCGAGAATACGGGCAACCGTTTTCGGGGAAACACCCGCTTGTCTGGCGACTTCGTAGATCGTGGCCATAAACCGACTGTGGCGGGTCCAGGCCGAACTGTCTATTGCGATGTCGACGAAACGACATCGACGTCAGTGCCTGCGGCGAAGGTCCGATTCAGGTCGAGGCGCGTTCGGGGATTCCGGTTGCGACATCGGTCAACCAGAGATGGTTGCCGTGGTCGGCCAAACCAATCACCAGGTCGGCGGGCATGCCGTTGGTCGGCTTTTCGAATCCGACAAGAAGCTCGTGAGGCCCCGGGCCCTTCAGTTTGAGGGCCGTGACCGCGGGTCCGGCCCGGTGGGCGGGCGGAGCGATCGACGGGTCGGCATTGATCTGATCGCCGTTCACGGACAGGACACGGCGGCCGTTCACCCAGGCGGTGGCTTTGGTTGCAGAATAAACGACCAGTTCAGCCTGGATTTCCGGATCGACGGTGAAGGTGGTCTTCAGGAGAATGATCGAGCTCTTGAAATCCTCCCTGCGCTACTGACTCCATCCCCCTCCCAGCTTCCGGGGAACGGGACGCGTTTGGGACGGAGGAGATTCGGAGTCGAGCAGGTCGGCCCAAGCTTCGTGCGACATCAAGGTCTCGATCGCGTGTGGCGAAACCAGGTTCGATTCGGGCGCCCTGATGCCGGGTGTTCCGAGGACCGGTTGGTCCGGACCCTGCAGATCGGGTCACAGAATTACATCGATGGCAAAATTATTCCGCGTTGTCTACAGGCCTCAACCGCGGTTGCGGGATCGGATGACGGGTTGGCGGACAATTCAAGCAGGCGTCGCTCCATCCGGGTTTCCTTGATGAACTTCATCCCGAGCCGGTCCGTGCCGGTCACCGTGTCGGCGGCGAGGATGGCCCATTTCAGCGCAGGGTGGGTTATGTCGGTGATGGGGGCGTTCAATCCGCACATGATAGCGATCGCCAGGTAGTTCGAATCGAGGGTCTTTCGTCTCGGCATGCCGAAGCTGACATTGGAAGCGCCGAGGGTGATATTGGCACCGAGTTCCTTCCGGATCAGGCGCATGGTCTCCATCGTGCATCGTCCCGCTCCGACATCGGTGGCGACACCGATGGCGATGCAGTCGAAGATGAAATCGTCAACCGTGAAACCGTAGCGTGCTCCGGCTTCCAGTATTTTGATCGCGCACTTCAAACGACCCTCCGGGGTCGAGGGGATCCCGTCATCGTCGGAGGTCATGGCGATCATGGCGGCTCCGTGTTTCCTGGCGATCTCCATGACGGGGTGCAGCTTTTCCTTCTCCCCGGAGATGGAATTGATCAGGCAGCGGCCCTCGACCTTGCCGAGAGCGGCATCAAGGGCGGCGGGGTCGCCGTAATCCAGCGACAGCGGGCAATCGACCCTCGACCGGATCGCGGTCACGGCGATGGGCAGGAGCACTTTCTCCGGGATATCCAGCCCGACCATATTGACGTTGATGATTCCGGCACCGGCCTCGAATTGGGTGACCGCCCGATTGACGACTTCCTCCCAATGCCCCCGGGCGACCGTGTCCCGGACCCGCCGGTAGCCGAGCGCATTGCAGCGCTCGCCGATGACGACCGTCTTGCGGTCCGGGCCGATGCGCACCCGATGGGACTTTGACGAGACGATCGTCATGGCGTTCTTTGTCGATGGGCTCATGGGGGCGAATGGGTGGTCAATTCTCGGGGAAAGTCGGGTCGCTGGCGGGCGACCGGCACTCCGTCGTCAATCCTAACCGGATTCCCGAGCAAAGGTCTTGGTTGAATCGGAAGGAAGATATTGTATTATCGGGAAATGTCCGATCCCATGACTGCTTCCCGACTCCATTGACCACCGATGAATCCCGCCGACAGGAATCCGGGGACGGGCGATCCGGTTCGTTCAGCCCCGGGAGTGGGAAAGTCCCGATCGGATCTGCGAAGCAGTCCGCTGGATGTGCGTCTTCCGCCCCACGGTGTCTTTGTCTTTGAGAGTCATCACTCGGAGACCTTTCACATGGAGATGACGAGGTGGCCCTTTCACAAGATCGGGTTGGTGGCGGTGGGAAAGGGATGGCTGGAAACCCCGGGCAACAAGGTGAAGATCGGTGCGGACGTCCTGGTCCACCTGCCGTCGGACCAACCACACCGTTTCTTGGATGATCCGGCAGCACCCATGACCCTGGTCATGGTCTGCTGGGGTCGGGCGGCCGAAGCGCAGAATGCCCTCATCGGGCAGGCCATCCGATCCTTGTCGATCCCGCCGATGCAGCCTCACCGGCTGAACGGCGCCTACCAGCGTGGCCTGATTCGCGAGAACCTCCGGCGGATGCTCCGGGAGCAGGAGGGTGGAGGGCTCGGGTCCGGGGCCCTCATCCACGCCGGTCTGCTGCAACTCATTGTGCAGATGCAGCGGCTGGCGGTCCGTGGGGAGGCCGGTCTGCGGAAGGAGGGACCGGACCTGGACGGGGTCATCCAGTACATCGAAGAGAATTTCGACAAGCCGCTCCAACTGGAAGACCTCGCCGAACTGTGCGGACTCTCCACCCGTCGCATGACGACCCTGTTCAAGGAGCGGACAGGGAGGACGGTGGTCGGTTATCTGACCGAAAAGCGGATTCAGTTCGCGATGGCCCGTCTGCGCCAGACCGGTCGGATTCTCTACGCCGCCTATGAGGCGGGTTTCACCGATCTGGCCTATTTCTACCGTGTGTTCAAGAAGGCGACGGGCATCACCCCGCGCCAGTTTCTCGACGCACCGGAGGAAGACTGGAGCCGGCGGTCAGAATCGAACTGACAACCTACGGTTTACAAAACCGTTGCTCTACCATTGAGCTACGCCGGCGGCGGGAAATCGCTGCGGATGCTTCGGTTGCTAGGTGGACCGGATGCAAATTGCAAGTCGAAGCTTCGGGCACCCATCGGGCACTGTCAGGCTTGCCTTCGATCCCTGAGCTGTGAACAACTGACACTGTCCCATATGAAGGAACGCCCAAGCCTGTCCATCGTCATCCCGTTCCTGAATGAGGAGGCGGTCCTCCCGTTGTTGCGGGAATAGCTCGAGAACACGACGGGTCTGCCGGAAGGCTGGACCCTGATTCTCGTCAGTGACGGGTCGACCGACGGGAGTGTGGCCTGGGTGGAGTCCTGGATACGGGACGATTCCCGGATCCGGCTGGTGGAGTTGTCACGGAATTTCGGCCACCAGGCGGCGGTCACGGCCGGACTGGCTTTTGCCGACGGCGACTTTGTGGCGGTCATGGACGCCGATCTCCAGGATTCCCCGGACACCCTTGTGGCGATGTATGAAAAGGCCCGGAGCGGGTTCGATGTGGTCTATGCGGTCCGGGAAACCCGCGAAGGATCGCTTTTCAAGCGGTTCTGTTACTCGGTCTTTTACCGGATTTATGGCATGATGGCGGAGACGCCGGTCCATCTCGACAGCGGTGATTTCTGCGTGATGAGCCGGAACGCAGCCGAGGGCCTCAAGAGTCTGCCGGAAACCGTCAGGTTTGTCCGCGGGCTGCGCTCATGGATCGGCCTGAAGACCGCATCCGTCGCGGTCAGCCGACCCGACCGGGCGGCCGGCGAATCCAAGTACCCTTTCTGGAAGCTGGTCCGACTGGCCGTGGCGGGCCTGACTTCGTTTTCCACCCGTCCGCTCAGGATAGCGATGGCCCTGGGTTTCGGACTCTGTCTTTCAGCGATTGCCCTGGGTCTTTTCTACCTGGTCAAGGCCCTGATCTTCGACCTCCATACGACCGCACCAGGATTCGCCACCCTGGCCATCCTGCTGCTCTTCCTCAATGGGACCGTCATGCTCCTGCTCGGGATCATCGGCGAGTATCTCGCGCAGATCTTTCTCGAGGTAAAGCGGCGACCGACCTACCTGGTCGATCGTGTTGTCGATCGGGAGTCCCTCGGGAAGTAAAGGCGGTCAGGGCCGAAGGCCCGGCTCTTCAAAAAGCTCAGGGTGCTGAGCCGGTCGAACCGGAGGACCACCCTAGAGGCGGAGTCCGTCGCGCGCGACGTCCACCCGGGCGTCGGTCAGCTGTCTGACGGTGGCCGCCATCTCTTCCCCGATCCCGGGATCATCGACGAAGCTCTCGATCGCCAGATGTTTGAGGACCACCTTCCGGACGCCTGCCGCATTGGCGAGGTGGGCGATTCGTTCGGGCGTCATATGCCACCCGCCCCAGGGGACGGTCTTGAGGAATTCCTCGGTTCCCGAGCATTCGATCAGAAGCACCTCGGCGCCCCGGCAGAAATCGACCAGCCCTTCGTGCCATTCGGTGTCGCTCGTCACGACCACGGTCCGATCACCCGCTTCGATCCGGAAATTGAAAGCCTCCATCCCGGTATGGGGCGTCCGGCCGGCGATGATCCGGTAGCCGTCGCCTGTCATCACCGGTCCATCGGACTCGATCTCGGTCACATCCCATTCCAGATGGTCGGGGTCTTTCCGGTTCTTGCCGAGGCGGGTGGCGAGATCGGCGGCGTAGGCCCGGCGGACGCCATATTCGAGGAAATCGCGGGTTCCTTTCGGACCGATGACCGGCATACGCCAGGTGCGACCGTTGTTCCAGGATAGGATGAGGAGCTGGGCCAGATCGCAAACATGGTCGAAGTGAAGGTGGGTCAGAAGGACCGCGGTGACCGACTCGACGGGATGGCCGAAGCGGACAAGATTTTGCACCGCACAACGGCCGCAGTCGATCAGGATGGTCTCGGTCCCGATCCGCAGGCAGGCGGCGGTGCCGCCCCGGTCTGGCCGGACGCGGACGGCGCCGCTTCCGATGATCGTCAGTTCGATTTCCGGTGAAGGTTTCATGGGTTGGTGATCTCAGGGGGTTCTTCGTCGGACAGACTGGGGCCAGAAAAACACAGTGTGGCTTTCAATGGGTTTGCGGCCAACGAATTCCTGTGTTTTGTTGAGGTTGCTTTCTTCAATCCTTGATCGGTCTCTCGAAGACTTCCGTCATGATCGACGAGCCTTCGGCCGCGGCCGAATGAACCTCTGAAACCATGAGACAAACCATCGCTGAGCTTCCGGCGGAATTGACCGTCCGCAGCCTTGAACCCGCCGATGCAACCGCCTGTTTGCGCCTGTCATCCTTGGCCGAATGGAATCAATCGGAAAGTCACTGGAGATTCCTACTTGAAAAGGGGTGGGGCCGGGGAGTCACCTTTGATGACATGATCGTCGGGACGGTCGTTGTCCTCGCCTACCCGAACGGAATCGGGTGGGTCGGCATGATCCTTGTCGACCCGGTCTGGAGGGGACGCGGCCTGGCGACCTGCCTGCTCCAGGAAGCGGTGGAATATTGCGAAAGTGTCGGCCTGGTGCCGGCTCTCGATGCGACCCCGGAGGGCCAGCCGATCTACAAGCGCCTTGGTTTCCTTGATGGCGGCGAACTGGTTCGGATGCGGCGCCCGGAGCGGAGGGGCGATCTGGCGAAATCGGGTGGTCTGGATCGCGGAATCGAATTGGGCGAGGTGGCCATCCGCTGGGATCAGGAGCTTGCCGGCCATGACCGCAGCCTCACCTTGAAGTGGATGGAAGAGAATTGGCGGGATCTTTGCGTGGGTCGAACGGCACCGGATGGTCGTCTCGAGGCGGCTGCTTGGGGGCGCCGGGGGCGGACCGCGGTTCAGGTCGGACCCTTCCTGGCCCGGACGCCGGAGGCGGCCCGTTCCTTTCTCTCGGACTATTTCGGATGCGAGGAGACGACCTGGATACTCGACGTTCCGGTCCGGCGCTCCAAGTTCATCGGCTGGCTGCACAGCCAGGGTTTCGAGATCGAGCGCTCATTTACCCGCATGATGCGGGGCCGCTTCGGGCCGGACTTCCGGAACGAACTGTTTGCAGTCGCCGGACCCGAGCTGGGTTGATCGACTGGGCACGTGGGCCCGCAAGGGACGGATCATGAGGTGTAGCTGCGGCAGTCTCTTGCCGCAAACTCACGCGGACACGCCCCAAGAGACTGGATTCGGCAGGCTCACCACAGGTGGGGCGACTTCGCTCTGTCGAAGTGTTCCCTTGCCTCGAGAACGCCGACACAGCGGCGTGGCTACAGTTCTTCGCACCTGACGCCTTGGCGGGCTGTTCGTACAGGGTCATCCAGGCTGAAAGTGCATTACAGCCTCTAGAGCCATTCGGCCGCCCTCTCTTGGCTCAGTAGTTGGTCATCGGGATCGGGCAACCGGTGCTCCCGGGATCGGTGAAGATGTTGTGGTCCTCGTTGACCCGGTTCTGAAAGGTCAGGAAGACGGTGCCTTCGGGGCCGCCCTGAAACCAGTGAGGCACGTCCGGAAGAACTGAATACTGTTCACCCGGCCGCAGGATGACCTCGTGGCGGGAGGTGTAGAAGGCGTCTTTCCCTCTCGGCACGAGGATTTCCGGATTATTGGGTTCGCCGGGCAGGTAGAGCCGGGTTTCACCCCAGAGGCAGCGGAGCGTTTCTTCCTTTCCCGATTCGCCGGGATAGGGCGGGTGGCGGTGTTCGGGGAGGGTCTGTCGGGGCAGGAGGATGAGGATGACGACCCGGACCCGGTCGGTCCGCAGGAGGTCGGCGAAGACGAAGCCTTCATGCCGAAGATCGCCGAGACCGAAGTCGTTCACCTTGAGCTCGGCCCGATCGGCGGCGGTCAGGGGGAATTCGACATGGCGGAGGAGGTCGAGGGCCCGGTCGAAGACTTCCCGGGCGACGGCGGGATCGGGTGCAGCCGGAGTATCCATCAATGGAGCAGGTCCTTGATCGTGGCGGCCATGGTCTGGAGGATGAGGCAGCAGGAAGCGGCACCGGCATCGATGACCCCGCGGGAGCGTTCGCCCAGCCGGCTGGATCGTCCCAGCCTGGACACCATGTCGCGGGTCGAATCGCGGCCTCTCTCCGCGGCTTCCGACATCGAGTCGAGGCAGTCCGGGAATGACCTGCCCTGATCGAGGGCGGCTTGATAAGCGTCAACCGCCGGAACCAGGGTGTCTATCAGGGTCTTGTCACCCGGCCGGGCCGGGCTGATCTTTTCGATGCTCTCGCGGGACGCCCAAAGCATCCGGGCGACGACGGCGGCATCAATCGGGTCGACGCCGTTGGTGGCCGTGGCCATCGCCTTGAAAAACATCCCGTAGAGCGGACCCATCGAGCCGCCGATCTTCAGCATGAGAACCCTGGAAAGGGTATTCAGGGCGTGGGTGAGGTCGCCGGGCGCCGCGACGAGCTGTTCACCGGCCAGGGTGAAACCCTTGTTCATGTTGATGCCGTGATCCCCGTCGCCGATGGCGCCGTCGATATCGCTGAGGTATTGTTTCTGGGATTGAATGGCCTTGATCAGGTCGGGAACGATCCGTGCGCCGGCCGCATTGGTGAAGGTGGACGCCATAATTCAGTGATCTCCAGACAACCTCTCAGGCGGTGCCGAATTGACGGAGGCCCATCGAATCCGCCTCGAGATCGATGCACGCCTTGAGGTTGTCGTCGAGCTTCATCAGGGTCAGGGTGATACCGGCCATTTCCAGTGAGGTGAAGTAGTTGCCGACGTAGGACCGGTGGACCCGGATCTTCTCTGCATCAAGGATCCCGGCGACCTCCCTGAAAAAGATGTACTGTTCGAGCAGGGGGGTGCTGCCGAGTCCGCTGACGAGGACGACGGCTTCGTCTCCGGCCCTGAAGGGAAGATCCGGCAGGATGATCGCGCACATGCGGCGGGCCATCTGGGCGGCGGTCTCGATCGGGGCCACCTCCAGTCCGGGTTCTCCGTGGTGTCCGATGCCGACCTCCATGGTGCCGTCCTCGATCGTGAAATTCGGGTGCCCGACCTCGGGAATGGCACAGGGGCTCAGGCCGATGCCCATGCTGCGGGTGTTGTTGATCGCTTTCCGGGCCTCGGCGATGACCTCGTCGAGGGTGCCGCCCATCGCGGCGCGGGCCGCACCGACCTTCCACATGAAAATCTCTCCAGCCACTCCACGTCGACGGTCGGCCTGGTCCGCCGGCGCGGAAGGCACATCGTCGTTGGCCACGACTGTCCTGACCTCGATGCCCTCCTCCCGGGCCAATTCGATGGCCATCTTCACGTTCATGTTGTCGCCGGCGTAGTTGCCGTAGAGACAGGCAATGCCCTTGCCGCCGTCGGCCGCCTTGAAGGCGTCGTAGAACATCTGGGCGGGAGGCGACGAGAAGATCTCTCCCATCGCGACCGCATCGACCATGTTCCGGCCCACATAGCCGACAAAGGCCGGCTTATGGCCTGAGCCGCCTCCGGTCACGATGCCGACCCGGCCGGGTTGACCGGCGCAGGTCGACTTGAGGACCCGGGGATTCTCCGTTTCGAGGACGAGATCCGGGTGTGCGCGAAGATAGCCCAGGATCATCTCGTCGACGACATCTGCGGGGTTGTTGATGATTTTCTGCATGGTCTCTTGCTTTCAGGATTTCTGGAACGAAGCGGCCTCGAGCTTGCGCAGCTTGGCCACCTTGGGGGCGGAACCTCCACCGGCGAAGGTCGAGGCGAGCCAGTGATCGACGATCATCTTGGCGAGTTCGGGCCCGATGACCCGTTCGCCGAATGTGATGACGTTGGCATCGTTGCTCTTGATCAGTCGCTCGGCGGAAAAGGTGTCGTGGCAGGTTCCGGCCCAGACCCCGGGTACCTTGTTGGCGATCATGGCCATGCCCAGACCCGTGCCGCAGATCAGGATGCCCCGATCGAAATGTCCGGCGGCCACCTCGCGGGCCAGATTGTATCCGATTTCCGGATAATCACAGGCCTGCCGGGTATGCAGGTCGAGATCGGTGATGTCGACACCCTTGGACTTGAGATGATCGAAGATGATCTTTTTCAATCCGAAGGCGGCGTCGTCGGCATCGATGGCGATGCGGGGAGGGGGCTTGGTCATGGGGGCGGGGATCAGAGTTTCAGGATGTTCCTTTCAATGAAGCGCCAGGTCTTGAGGAAATCGCCGCCCCGGATGAGCCGGCGGAATTCCTTCCGGTCGATTGTCTCGAGGAGCCTCCAGATTTTCCGGGTCATCCGGGTGTTGGCCTCAAAGAATCCGACGATGTCCCAACGGGTGGGGGAGGCATCGGTGGTCAGGAAATCGTTGTAACCGACCTCCTGGAGGTAGTAGAGGAACTCCACGTATTCAACGTAGTTGTGGGACGCCACCATGTAGTCCCAGTCCCACTTTCCGTTGTTGTCGTTGATGTGGATGTAGAAGGGGAATCGCGAATGGGAGAGCAGGGAGACGATCTCCGCGGGATTTTCGTGTCCGTACTTGGAGTGCCCGAAATCCAGGGTGATGCCCATCTGATCGATCCCGATGTCGTTGAGCAGGCAGAGGGTTTTCGTGGCGGTGTCGAGGAAGCAGCGGCCCCGGGTCTCGCTCGGCTTGTATTCGATGAAGAGCGGGATTTCCCTTCGGTAGTCGGCAGCCTCGCCGAGGGTCTCGATGAGGAATTTCCACATCCGGGCGTAATCGCCTTGAAAGGCGAACTCGTAGCCATCCCCCAGCGGGCAGCAGGTGACCTTGTCGGCGCCGACCTCGGCGGCGAAGTCCTTGGAATCCCTGATGAACTGGACGGCCCGTTTGCGGGTGGCCGCCTTCAGCGAGGTTAGCCCTCCGGCCTTGAACTCCGGCTCGGCCTTGACGTTGACGTTGATGGCGGCCGGTTTGAGCCGGTACTTCTTCAACAGGCCCTTGAACGCAGTGGCCTCGTTGATTTCGTAGGGGAAGATGCACTCGACGCCGGTCATTCCCTTCATTCGGGAGACCATCTGAAATTTCTCCTCGAGGGTCCTGTCCTCATTGTATTCGTGAAACCGATCCTTGGTCTTGCCGACAAAGGCGGTGATGAGGGCGCACTTGGGTTGGGTCATAATCAGATCTGGAAGATGGCCTTGAGGTGGGTGAGGCTGCCGGGAAAATGAATCTCATAGTCTCAGGAATCTGTATCCATCGCGCGATGATATATCATCAAGGATGCCAGATGATTGTCTCGTTCTGCCCACGAATCTGCACGAATCGACACGAATCCACGACTGCTGCATTCATTTGTGATGATTCGTGCAGATTCGTGGGCAAATTTCCATGAATAATGAAATGTCAGGGTGAATCATACGGATGGATAATCCTCAGTTTCCCGATTCAGTCGGCCTGAAGTCGGCAGGCAAGGCGGAACTGCGGCCCGTTGTGGTGGCATAAGACCGGCGTGGATCCTGCAGGCGTTCGACGGGCGCGATCGGGTGGTGTCGTTTCACTTCCAGGGATGGCCTGTCGTGCGGTCAGGCCCGATCCGCCGTTCAGACTGGTTTGGGGGCTCCCTCGGGCTCGATCAACACGGAGCGGCGGGCGGATTGGGCGGGATTGCGGAGCGGCCAGACTTCCACCGCCAACTCGTCGGAATGGTGAAGGACCGGGGGGGCGGACGGAGCGGGAAGACCGGCAGCTTCAAAGAGCGTGGATTCGAAACGGTCGAGGGTCGCTTCTCGGAGGGGCCAGGGATCGTGGCGGATCTCGGCGGTCCGGATCTCCTGGTTGACCGAGGTGAAAAGGCGGTAGCGCTCGGTGAGGAACCAGGGAAGAGAACCGGGTTTGATCCGGCCGAGGGGGGCGCCCGGTCTCCATTGGGCATCGAAGGTGGCGGGCACGCCCGACCGGCCGGAGCGCCGGCTGGAAAACTGATTCCGGGTCTCATCGTTGGACGTCCGGATCGAAGCGCGGAAATAGGGGAGGTGGAAGGCCACCCGGGCGAACCAGACGGCCAGCGGATTGGATGCATCGAGGGAGAGGAACCAGACCCCGGGCTCGCCGCGAAACGTGACGTAGGTGCGGAGATTGACCTCGCCGAAGGAACTGAGACCGGGGATCGATGGACCAAAGCCTGGCCGGACATGGCGCATCGAAAATGGAATCAACCCGATCCAGGCGGCCCCATCATGAAGATCGAGCTCCAACTTCCGGGGCAGCAGCGGAGCCAGAAGCGCTTCATCGATCCTCCAGTGCATGAACAGCAGGTGGGACCAGGTCTGGCGCATCAGTCTCGAACCCGATGGACGGGAATTCAGCTTTCGGTCCCGTTGGGGTCCGCTCATGAAACCAGCCAATCAGATGCGGGGAGGAATTGGAATGCGGAATATGCGATGGCCGTTGCCGGGTGGGGAACGAACCCCGGGCCCATCGCCCCGTTCCCGGGACTCTCACCACACAAAATCCCTTGACTTCCGGTCGGGGTGGTCAATGTTCGCCGTTTTTCCCGAGTCATGGCCAATACGAAGTCAGCAATTAAGAACATCCGGAAGAACGACACCAATCGTTTGCGTAACAAGGCGCGCAAGAGCCGGATCAAGACGCTTTCACGGCGGGTCAGCGCGTCGATCGCCCAGGGCGATGCCGAAGCCACCAAGGCAGTCGTGCGCGAATACATCTCCGCCCTGGACACAGCGGCGAAAGTGGGCGTGATCCACAAGAACGCCGCCGGTCGACTCAAGTCGAAGTATTCGCAAATCCTCTTTTCCTGACCCCAGAACAGTGTCGGATTTTCGTTGCCCCCGGATCGCGGCCTGCGGTTTCGGGGGTTTTTTGTCGAATCGACCTCGGGTTGGCCAGGCCGCATTTTGATTGGAATGGCTGGTTCTGGATCATTCATCTCATTCGCTGAAGGGCGTTTCGGGGAGGGCCGGATCAAGTTTGACCTGGTCGCCGACGAACCGGAATGGTGCGCCATCGCCAAGCCGGCGGGAGTGATCGCGGTGGCCGACCCCTGGTATCCGGGAGAGGCGGATCTGGTCTCGGCCCTGCGCAGGGAGGTCAGGGACGACAAACCGCAGCTCTTGGCGTTGGGCATGCTTTCGCCCATGGCGGTCAATCGGCTCGACCGCGATGAATCGGGAATTGTTCTTCTGGCCAAGACGGAGGAAGCCGGGGCGCAGTTGCGCAATCTCTCGGGGTCCGGGGGACTGAAGCTGACCTATCAGTTGCTGGCCGAAGCGCCTTCGGGCGAGACCGCCCTGACCTGTGATCTGCCCCTGGCCCGGCACAAGCAGGCCAATCGAATGCTGGTCTCGAGTCAGACCGGCAAGAAGACAGTGACCCACTTTCGCCAGGTGGAGGATTTTGGCCGACTGCAGCTCTGGGAGGCGCAGACGGATTATGCCCGCATGCACCAGGTGCGGGTCCACGCCGCGGAATGCGGTCTGGGGATTGTCGGGGAGTCGGTCTACAATGCCGTTCCCCATATATTCCTCTCCCAACTGAAGCGGGGATTCCGGAGATCGGAAAGACCGGAACGTCCGATCTATGCCCACCTGGCCCTGCATCTGTCGCGGATCGACGTTTGTCTGGCCGAGGACATGACGGTCCGGGTGGAGGCACCCTTGCCCAAAGGGTTCGAGGTATTGATCAGACGCATTCGCGAATTCGGCGGGCGGTAGGGACGGCCGGCTTTGCCGGCTCACCTGACGATTTTCATTCTTAAGTCGGCGATCTTCATCCATGATCCCCGCCGGCCCATGTATGACCCGACGGCAAAACGGCAGCTCTGGTTGACCCAGGATTGGGAGGCCGCGTGGGCGGATGTGGTCAGGCCGTGGCTGAGCCGTGCCGGCGGCGTTTTCCCGGGGTATGTGGTTGTTCCAACCCGGGGACAGGCCCGAGCCCTCCGGCTCCGGATGGCTGGTGATGGAATTGTTTCCGTGGGGATCCGTTTTGTGACTCCGGGTTTGATCGGGCGATTGCCGGTCGCGGCTGGGAAGGCACAGGCGGTCGTCCCCGGGCGGGTGGTTCTGGAATTCGGCCTCAAGGCCTCGGTGGAAGCCTGTCTTGAGCGCAGCCCGGGAGATACGGAAGAGGAGGGATTGTCCCAAAGCCTCCTGAGCCGCCCTTCCGGCGGAATCGACGACTGGGAGGATCTTCTTCGGGCCGGCCTGACTGAAGACGTCTTTCCACACCCCTTTGTCAGGAAGGTATTCCGGGAACTCCGACGATGGCTGGGACGGCAGGGGCTTACTCCGCCCTGCAGTGATCCGGTTATTGGTGACGGCGCTGAAGACGAGGGGGCGGGTATTCGAGCCTCCCGCGCCCTGATCTACGGTTTTTCCGCCGAGAATTGGAAGGACTGGCCCGATCTGGCCCGTCTGTCGGCGGGGATCGCCGAATTGACTGCGGTTGTCCCATTTCCGTCCTTCGAGGGAAAACCGCTCGAGGAAGACTGGGTGGCGCTGATGGAACGGATCGTGGGATCGGAAGGTTTGAGCCTTCCTGAACAGGAGGATCGACCAGCTGGTGATCTGGCCCGGGCGTGGGCATTGAATCGGTCCGGAGAGGAGGATTCCGCGGTCTTTGAGCGGACGACCGTCCTGATAGGGACGGATCCGCTGGCGGAGGTGGGCTTGATCTTCAATCAGTTGGTCAGCTGGCTGGCGGTGCCGGGGGCGCGCATCGCGGTGGTTTTCCCTTCGGTTTCACCGCTGGTGATGGACCTGGCCGAGAAGCTGGCCGGCGCCGGGATCCGCTTCTGCGATGAGATCGGGACGACGGGTTCCCCGTCTGGGGATACGGGCCTGCTTCGGGCGGTTCTCGCTTATCAGCGGGGCGGATGCCGTCTGGAGGATCTGTGGGTAGTGGCCCGGCGGCTACACAGTCACGGTCACCTGGAACTCCGGGCGAGCGAGAGCCGGAACTGGATTGAGCGGGTCTTTGACGGGGCCCAATCCCATCGGGTTGAGGACGCCATCCGCGTGCCTGAGGCAATGGAGACGAGGGGCGGCGAGGAAATGGTGAACCTGGCCGGATCGCTGGGCATCTGGCCCGAACGTTTGTCGGTTGCCCGGGCGGTGCAGCTTCTCGACGAACTGGCGGCGCGATGGGGGATGGACGGACCCGAGAAAGTGAGCGGGGTGCGCGAGTTGATCGCCAAAGGGGATCTCCTTTATCCACGCGATGCGGTCATCGACCTGTTGAGTGGTTCCCTGCCGGAACGGGCGCCGCGCGAAGGGTTTGTCCGGGACGACTTTGCCCCGGTGGTGCTGACGACCCGGAAGCGGGCCATGGCGCAAGTCTGGACGCACGTGATTTTCGCGGCAAGCAACGCTGAGGCCTGGCCTGCCCCTTTGGAGGAGACGTTCTGGCTTTCCGACAGCGCCCGGCGCGAGATCAACCGGCGAGGATTGACGCCGGTGTTGCTGCCTCTGGTGGAGGATGCGTCCATTCTTGAACGTCTGGGCTGTCTCGATATCTGCAACAACGCAGGAGAAGCGGTGGCGTTTTCCGCCTGCCTCCGGGTCAATGACGGGAGCGAGGCCGATCGGTCTCCCCATCCGTGGCTGGAGCGGATCCTCCTGAGAAGGAGCCGGATGAATGGAGGGCCTGAGGTCGGTCGGAAGAGCTGGACCGGATTGGCGCGAAGGCCGCGGGCGGATCCCTTCACCCCGGATGAAACGATTGAGCGGTGGGCGGAGATCTGGAGCGGGCGACGGAATCCGGCCCGGGCCTTTGATTCCTGGTCCTATTGCCCGGGTCCCGGCCTGATCGGGCAGCGGCGATGGGCCGCGCGTCTCCTGGAGCGAGGTATTCAGGACCCGACCCTCCTTTGGTACGAGGGCGTGTTGCGTTTGCAACCGATCGATGAAGAGGCACTGGAACGTTCGCGCGCGAAGGAGCTTGGATTGCTTGCCCACCGCCTGATTGCACAGGCCCTGCGGGGTGACATCCCGGTCGGCTCGTTCTTCCCCAATCCGGGGGCCGAGGCCGTTTCGCGGAGGCTGGAGGAGGCATTGGCGACGTGGCGTCATTCGCGTCCCGACAATGCCTATTGGCAATCCTTCCAACTGGAGTTGGCCTCCCTTGCCCGTCGCCTTTTCGGCCGTGTGTCCGAGGGACTCGAGGGGTCTTGGCTGGGGGTTGAATATTCCCTGCCGCGCGGGACGGCAATACCGACCCGGTCGGGTCCACTGGAGGTGAGCGGGCGGCTTGATCTGGTGATTCTCGATCGGCCGGGGTGGGAGGATGCGACGGTCAAGATCGTTGATTTCAAGACGGGTGCGGATGAATCCCTCAGTGCGGACAAGATGGGACGGCGCGGCGCTGGGCTGCAATTGGGGGTCTATCTGAAGGCGGCGATGGAACTGGGCGCCGTTCATGCGGTGGTGCGGATGATCCATTCGGTCGAAGGGAAGGATTCGGAAATGACCGACACCTCCCTGGACGCCGTTCAACCGGCTTTCGATCGATTGGGCGGAATGATCCTGAGCGGGCGTTTTGGCCCCCTGACGCCGGACCGAAGCCCGTATGGCCGGGCAGTAGCCCTCCCCATGGCCTGCGTGCCGGTTGAACACGCCATCCTGCAGGAAAAGTTCAATCTGACCTTTGCCGGACTGCTCGGTGAAATCTGCGGAGAAGGAGATGATGATGCATCGACCGGTTGATCAGGCTGCCCGGCAACGGTTTGCCGAGTGAGCTGGACCGCAATTTCGCGATTAACGCCAACGCGGGTTCGGGCAAGACGACCGCCATAGCCGAGCGACTGGCCGGTTTGACGCTGGTCGAGGGGGCCGGTGAGATTCTTTCGAAGACCGTGGTGGTGACATTCACCCGGAAGGCGGCACTGGAGATCCGGCAGAAGGCTCGCCTTTCATTGATGGAGAAGCTGACCAAGGAAGGCGGTCATCATGAAGGGGCTCTCGAGGATCTGGGTCGGGCCTTCTTCGGCACGATCCACAGTTTCTGCCTCTTGCTGGCCCGGCGTTACGGGCAACCGCTGGGCGTGGACCTGGATCCGGAGGTGGTCGAGGATGCGACCGACGCGACTCTCTGGGAGGGATTCCTCGAGAGTGATCCCATGCATTTCCAGTCGGTCGGGGAGGAGGCCCTCCGGACCTTTCTTCGGTTCCGGCCGCTCAACACGATCTTCGATCTGGCCCAGATCCTTTCCGTCCGATCGTCACGCCGATTGATGCAATGTGGCATGGTGCCGGAGAGGCCGGAGCCGGATTGGACGGAGCTGGCTTCATTGCTCGAGCGGAAGCCGTCGCGCAAGGGAGTCTCCGCCCGAAATCTCGAGGCCAGCCAGAGGGCTCTTGGGCAGTGGGCAAAGGCCTTCCGCGAAGAAAGGGAATTCCTCCCGCTGATCAAGCCGTTCGGCACGGCCAACGGAGTGGTGGAGTCCTACGATGGCTTCTTCAAGCCGATCAAGGACTGGTGCGCCCGGGTTGCCGGGTTGCTGGCCGCCGAACTGGCTGACCGATACCGCCTCCATCGGGTGGAGCGACGGGTCCAGAGCTACGACGACCAAATCGAACTCGCCCTGCGCCTGATTGAACACCCGGAAATGCTCGATCGGATCCGTCGGGACGGCTATCGGATTCTCCTGGACGAAGCGCAGGACACCGATCCCGCCCAGTTCAGTGTCCTCGTGGAGATCACCCGGGCTCCGGGCGCGCTGCCGGGCTCCTGGCCGGGAGAAGGCGCTCCGCCTGAGGCCGGACGCTTCTGCATGGTGGGAGATGCCCAGCAATCGATATACGGGGGCCGGGCCGACATCCGCAACTACCGGCGGCACCTCGAGGCGATGCGGACGGGGCAGGGCAATGAAGTCCTGGATTTCGGCGTGACCTTCCGACTTCCCGAGAGGCTGATTGACTTCATGAACGGGGTGGTCGCCCCCGGATTTGCACCGACCATTCCCCACAACCAGTCCCTCGATGGCGATTGCCTGCAGGTGGCCTATCTGGGGCTTTCGCCCCGACCCGCGGTGGCTCCCGGTGCGGTCAGCCGCTTTTCGTATCCAGTTATCAGTGACGGAAGGGTGGGGGACCGGCTGAAGAAGGAGGTGGACGCGCTGGCCGATCTGCTGATCCGGCTCGGACCCGAAGGCGTCGGGGTGGACGACTGGTCGCAGGTCTGCCTGCTCGCACCGCGTCGCCAATGGCTGGAGACAGCGAGGGAGTCGTTGACCCGGGCGGGCCTCCCGGTTTCGTTGCAGACCCGGGCCAGCCGAAACGGCGATCGTCCGGCCTATGCCTGGGTGGCGGGATTGCTGGCAATCGTGGTCGACCCGGAGAACGGTTTTGAGTGGGCGGGGGTTCTCCGTGAGATCTTTGGCATCGGGGATGGGGAAATCGCGGGTGTGATGTCGGGGGCGGCCGTGGATTTCAGCCCGCCGGAAGAGTATCCGGAAGGGATCCGGGATGCGATCGGCCGGATCCGGCCTTTTATCCTGAAGTGCGATGAACCGGGGATTGAACCGGTCCGGTTTCTCGACGGGCTGATCGAGGCCTGCCGTTTGAAGGAACGCCTTGCGGTGATCGGAGAGAGTGTTGGGGGGATGGAGGATCTGGAGGCGATCCGGCTGATCGCGGGCGGGATCTCCGAGGACGGGGGCGGAGTGCGGGATCTGCAGACGCGCCTGGTGTCTGAGGTGAAGAACGAGACGCCGTCCGGGCAGTCGGGCCGCGGCATGCTCAACCTGGTGACCTGCCACTCGGGAAAGGGTCTCGAGTGGCCGGTGGTCATACCGATCGGTCTCTGGCGGGAGTTGAGGCGGCCGGTCGAGTCGGGGTTTGCCCTGATCGAGGACGCGGGAGGATCCCGGGTCTATTTCGACCCCGCCGGTGTGCCGGGAGAAACGACGGATTCGCGAACGAGGGAGCTGACGCGCGAATACATGAGGCTCCTTTACGTGACGCTGACCCGAGCCAGTCGGCACTTGCTTCTGCCATTGCCCGAAGACATGGCCGGAGAGGAAGGCAGCTTTCTCTCCATCTGGGCGGGTGGGGAGCCGGATCGGTTGGTTTCGGACCTGAAGCGTCTTCCGGAGGTCGAGGATGTGACCTGGGAGGACCGCCGCGACCGGAAGCCATCGGACCTTGTCGAGGTCGGCATTCCCTTTGAACCGATTGCGGTTGAGGCCGTCGTCCGGGCGAGGGAAGTGGCCGGGGCTGCTCCCCGGAGGTTGCTGCCGCATGAGCTGGCGGTGGCTCACGATGAGGTCCGCCGCCTGCTTCATGAATCGGGTCCGACCGAAACGATGGAACCAGGCGAGGGAGGGGATCCGGTCGACTACGGGCTCTGGTGGCATGAGACCATGGAATTTCTGCCTTGGGGCGGCGATTGTGCGACCATCGATCATTATCTCGAGGAACGGCTGCAGGCGGTTTCCGGGGAGTCCTTCGGGGTGCGTGCCCGCCGGGAGGTCGACCTGCTCCTGGCCAGCGAGCTGTGGACCATCCTGCAGAGGCCCGGTGTGACCATTCACACGGAGGTGGCTGTCTTTGTCCCCGGGGAAGACCGGGGTTGGATCGACGGGATCCTTGATTTTCTGGCTCTTCAGGACGGGGCGGAGGCTGATCTGGTCATCGATTGGAAGACCAATCGAAGACGACGGGGCGAAGATGACCAGGCCCTGCTCGATCGATTGGGTGCCACCTATGCGCCGCAGCTGGCCGCCTATTCGCGGGCAATTGGTCGGGGGTTGCGCCGCGGTTCTCCAAGGGCCCTGGTCTATTCAACGGTGCTGGGCAGGGCGGTGGAGACGACGCCGGATTGAACTCCGCCGACGGCGTGACAGGCCGGTGGCGGCTCACTGTCAGATTATCCTTTACAGCGTCGGCGCTGTGACCCAGCTTGCCTGTTTTTCTCAAAATTCCGGACCTCAATCTATGGGCAATCTGAAGAAAAAGCGCCGCCTCAAGATGTCGAAGCACAAACGCCGCAAGCGTTTGAAGTCGAATCGACACAAGAAGCGGACTTGGCAGAGGTAAGCGTTCCTCAGGAACGATGGTCCGTCGTGGACGGATCGCTGCTGGAATTTCATTGAGAGCGGGCCGCCCCGGCTTCTCAGCCGGGTGGGTCGCGCCTGCCTGACAGCTTTCTGTCTGGGGGTGCCTGTCATCGGACGGGCCTGTCGGCGGGCCTTCATCTGCCTGGCCACTTGGCTGCGGGGATGAGGGACTCTCCCCATGTCTGCGTGACGGTGGAGGAAACTACTCAGGGCATTGCGGATGTCCTGAAAAAGACACAGCACCCTTCCCGAAAACCCGTTCAACCTTTCGAACACGGAGCCGATAGACACTTCGAAACGCCAAATAGCTCGGGATAACCCTGAGTCCGGCATCGGGTTTATTGCGGATGATATCGTCGAAAGGCAAAGGCATCTTTTTGGAACTGAACGAACAGTCGCTGTTCGTTGCCCGAACCAGTGGCTTCAACCCGCCTCTGACCATCGAAAGCGTGAGGGAATTCTCCCTGGATGATCGTGCGGTGCTGGCGGATGAGTTCCGGCAGTTCGCGGGAACCCGTCAGGGGGCCTATGTGGCTTCGCGCTGCGGGGTGTTTCCGAAGGGCCGGGTTGTCTCGAGGACAAGCCTCGATCCGAAGAAAGCCCGGGAGTCCACCTACCTGCAGGATCTGCTTGCTTCGCAGCTGAAGATCGATCTCAAGGAATTCCTTCTCTATCTCCTGGCTGCGGCCGACGGATCGGATTCCGGAGGTGATCGGGGCCTTCCAAGGGAAGCGATCGTCTGCGGAGCGCCTCAGACGGAGATTCAGTCGATCCAGGACAGTCTCCTGGAAGTCGGAGTGTTTCCCGACCGGCTGGAACTGGGAACCGTGGCCAGCCTGGGCGGCATCATCCATTATTTGAAGTGCCAGAGCGAAGCGCCGCCGACCCTTGTGCTGGAGATCAGCGCGGACACCACAAATGTCTTCGTGGTCAACAAGGACGGCGTCGATATTTCGCGGCCGGTCGCCTACGGCATCTCGTCCATGATCCCGGTCATTCAGAAGGAGCTCGGATTGAAGGACGAGGAATCCGCCCGCCGACTCTTCTACTCCAACAGTTTCGACTTCACCGGCCTTGGCCCACAGCTCATCAAGAAGCTGGTGCGTGAACTCCAGGCCTCGGTCGGCTTCTATGAAGTCCAGACCGGCCAAACAATCGGGCAGCTCTATTGTGCCCACCTGCCGGCCAAGCTGGCCTGGCTCCAGAAGACCGTCTCCGACATGCTTGGAGTCAGGGTCCTGACCATGGACTTCAGGAGCTGGCTCAAAGAACTGGGAATAACCCTGGCCAGCACGGTGGAAGAGGAAAACGTCGACTCAACCTGGCTCGGATTGATCAGCCTGATGGGCGACTTCACCCCGGAAGTGGATGAAAAGAACTAAGAAAGAAGCCGTCACCGCCCAGCCCAACTGGCATCCCAATTTCCGGATCGCGGACTCGCTGCCCGACCTGAAGGTGGTCCGTACGGATTTCTTCATCAATGCGATCAGTCTCTCGCTCGCGGCGATTGCCGTATTCTTTCTGGCGATACGCGAGTACAAGCTGATGAATCTGAGAAACGAAATTGCGCTCTGGGAGGAAAAGATCGAAGCCGGCCGGGCGGAGAACCTCGCCTTCATCAAGCTCAGCGCCGAGTTCAAGAAAGAGGCGGCCAAGTTTCAGGAGGTCCGCGATTTTGCCGCGACCGACCTTGTGGTCACGGAATTCCTTGAGAGCCTCGGGCCGACCATCCCGGAAGGGCTCGATCTGGATTCGATGGCCTTCGGAGACGAGCGGGTGGTCATCCGCGGCACCATCCTCGGCAACTCCGAGACGGCCAGTATAGCCCTCTCCGATTACCTGGACATCCTGCGGGAGCACCCGGGAATCGGACCGAAGTTCTCCGACATCTCGCTGACGACACTCGTCCGGGACGCGCGGAGCGAAGCCCTCAGCTTTGAGATCGTTCTCCAGCGCAACGTCAGAAAGGGAGCTGCGTCATGAAGACCCAAGACCTCGTCGCTTTTCTCAAGAATTACCCGATTCCCTGCGTGTCGGGGGTGATCGTGATTCTCGTCCTGTTGACGTCCTATTTCCGCATGAACGTGGCCCCGGAGCTGGAAGGCCGCTACCAGACTGTGTCGGCCGAAGGCGAGATTCTGATGAAGAATCTGGTGAATGGGTCCGGCCTGGAGGAACACGTCGCGACGATCAAGGAGAAGTCGGCCGAACTCGAGTCGCGCCTGGTCCGGCCGGCCGAGTTGGCAAAGAATCTCCAGTATTTCTACCGCCTGGAAGGGGAGACCGGGGCCAAGCTCGGCGAACTGCGCCAGGTGCCTCCGACGAATATCGGCAGCGCGAAAGGATCATTCCAGCCGGTTGAGTACTCGCTGGTGGTGACCGCGGATTTCCCGGTCCTCCTCGATTACATGCACCGGTTGGAAAACGGGTCGTGTTATTACCGGATGAAGAATTTCTCCCTGCAGCACAGTCGGGAAAGCACCCGGCGCCTGCTGGTCATGGCGATGAACATTGAACTGCTCGGAACGAAATGAAGTCACCCATCAAATCGATCGTTGCGGCGGCCGGCCTGCTCCTGGTCCATGGGGCGCCGGCACAGACGACGGGCACGGTCATCTCGGTGAAGGACCGGACCGATACCCTTGAACTGGCCGATCAGCTGCTTTCAACCAAGCCGAACACCTTCGCGGAGGCCATCGCGGTGGCCCGTGATCCTTTCGAGGTGATGATGGCGCAGGCTGTGGTTTCGGATATGCCGGTCGAGACGGTGGCCGCAGCGCCCCGCTACAATGACCGTCAGATCCTTGAGGCGATCGGCCCTCGGGTGGATCCGACCGGGTCAGTCCGGATAGGCGACACCGATTATCTCCTTTTTGGACAAAAGAGGCTCAAGGTGGGAGAGAAGCTTACGATTACCTATGAAGGTTCAGTCTACGCCGTCGAGATCACCTCGATCGAACGGAACAATTTCAGGATACGCCTGAACAGCGAAGAGCTAGTCAGACCAATCAAATAAAGGGATTGCTATGAAAAACAGGATGATGGTTACGTGCTTGGGTCTCGCCCTTTTGGGAACGGGACTGCTTGCTCAAACGCCGGAACCGGATACCTCGGCCTCCTCGCCTCAGGCGAAGGTTGCTGAAGCTCCGGCTGCCGTTCAAACGGGCTCCGAGGCAGGATCGGCCTCCAAGAGCGTAAAGGTCGCCTTCCCCGGCGCCGCCACACAACAGGCAATCGTGACTCAGAAGAGCCAGGAAACGCTCTCGGTGGATTTCCCCGATGAGGAAATCCGGGTGATCCTGCGCAATATCGCGGATCTCTTCGAACTCAATCTGGTCGTCCCGGACACCCTGCAGGGCCGTTCGTCGCTCAAGCTGCGCGAGGTGACCTGGAAGCAGATCTTCGATGTCATCCTCTCCCCGGTAGGGTTCACCTACGTGGAGGACGGGAACATCATCCAGATCGTTTCCCAGGAGTCGCTCCAGGTGGAGCCGCCGGTCACGGAAATTTTCATTCTGAGCTATGCCCGTGCCTCCGAGGTCGGCCCGACCGTCACCTCGATGATCGACCCGGCTTCCGGTGGTCGCATCCAGATTGACAATCGCAGCAATGCCCTCGTCATCACGGAGCGCCCCTCCCAGATGAGCCGGATCCGTCCGGTCATTGACACGCTCGACAAGGCGACCGACCAGGTCATGATCGAGACCAAGTTCGTCGAGGTCTCCGACAAGGACCTGAAGAACCTCGGTGTCAACTGGGCGTCGCTCGATGCCTACCAGGTCGGGGTCGAGGGTGGTCTCGGCGATGACGGATTCCATTCCTTCGACCGCCAGAACGTCAACGATGTGGTCACCAAGACCAGCCTCTTTTCGTCGGTCTTCTCGGCGGACAAGTTCTCGGTCATCCTGAGCGCCCTGGAAAACAATCAGAATGCCACCCTCGTCTCCAACCCGACGGTGGTGACGATGAACAACACGGAGGCCTTCATATCGATCGGCGAACAGTATCCGATCCCCAATTACACCTATAATCAGGAGCGCGGAACCTTTGAGGTCAGCGGTTTTGAATACAAGGACATCGGCATCCTCATGCGGGTGACGCCGCAGGTGAACAACGAGGGCCTGATCAATCTGAAGATCGATCCGGAAGTCAGCAGCACGAACGGCAGCACCAGCTTCGGCGGCGCCGGTGGTGCGGAAATCCCGATCATCGCGGTCCGCAAGACGACGACCAATGTCGCCCTCAAGGACGGCTACACCATGGGTCTGGGCGGCCTGATTGAGAGCCTGTCCCAGGACAAGGAATCCAAGGTGCCCGTCCTCGGGGACATCCCCGGCCTCGGTCGCCTCTTCCGCTCGGACACCAAGGACAATTCGTCCCGCAACCTGGTCATCTTCATCACGGCGCGGATTCTGCCGCCCGAAGGCTCGACCTATAAGGATGTCTTTGATCCCCGTCAGATCCGTGACATGGGGCTCACTCCGGAAGATATCCCCGGCTACAAGAGCAACGTTGATCCCTTCGCCCAGGCTTCGGTCACGAGCGGAGGAAAGTAGGCGACCGGGTCTGCCAGGTTTTTTCTGGTGATCCTTCAATATCGGCCATGGCTTGCGCCCGGGAGGGCGGGGCCATGGCCTCTTTGTTTCTGGACGGTTTTCCGGTCGGTCACTCGCCCTGCAGCGAGATGATCAGACTGCGTTGGTGGGGACTCCTGCGGTGTTCCCAGAGAAAAACGCCCTGCCAGGTTCCCAGGAGAAGCCGGCCGGCGGAGAAAGGGATGATTTCCGCGGTCCGGGTCAGCGCCATCCGGATATGGGAGGGCATGTCATCGGGCCCTTCGGCGGTGTGGGTGTAGGCCGGATCGTTTTCCGGGACGAGCCGTTCGAGAAAGGCCTCCAGGTCGCGCCGGGCCGATGGGTCGGCGTTCTCCATGATGACCAGACTGCAGCTGGTGTGGCGGCAGAAGACGGTGGCGATGCCCTCCTTGAGACCGGATTGGCGGAGGATTGAGACGATGTCGCCGGTGATTTCCCGGGTTCCACATCCGCGGGTGGCGATGGTGATTTCGTGGGTCTGGACGGGCATTTCGGATGGCTGCGATGCAAGGCGGAGTCTCCGACGGTCAGGGGCTGTCTTCGGTCCGATGACACACCTGGAGGGAGGTCCCCGGGGAAACCGTAGGAGTGACGAGCGGATTCTTTCCCCGCGGGTTCAGTCGCGCGGGGAGGAGGCGGCGGCGTCCGGAGTCGCCGGATTGGTGGTTGTCGAGGGGCGGGAGATCTCGGACAGCGGTTCGATCGGCAGGGCGAACCCGAGCGTCTTGTCCTCCCGATTGATCTCGAGTCGGAGGAACGATCCGATTTCGGAGAAGAAGATGGCATCGCGCAGCATGCTGAGCGATGTGAGCGGCTCTTCGTTGATGGAGCGCAGGACATCACCTTCCTTGAGCCCGGCCTTACCGGCCGAACTCTCCGGGTTCACCTGGGAAACGTAGATCTCCTTGGCCACATTGAGACGGTCCGGTCTTTCGGAGAACTCAATGGGAAGGGCCCCGTAACGCACTGTCCCCGCGGTCTTGAGTTGCTCGTGGAGTCGGACCAGGGCGCGGGTTGGAACGACGTAGGAGGACCGCACCTCCGGGACGGAAGCGACGGAAATTCCCACGAGTTGCCCTTCAAGGTTGAGAATGGGAGAGCCGCCCTCGGCCGGCCCCCCGGGAATGCCCACCCGCAAATAGGTGAATGGGAAGACGAAGTTGGAGAAGGAACTCTCGGAGCCGGTGACCAGGCCGATCGAAGGGGTTGGGTTGAAGTCCAGGGGGCTGGTGATGGCCATGACGAGTGAGCCGATCTCCGGAGACTCAGTTGTGGTCTCGAGAGGGATATGGGAGAAGGATCTCGGCAGTTTGAGAACCTGGAGGAGCCCCACATTGGTCCTGGGATCATTGCCGATGGACTCCGCCAGGTAGGAGAGCCCGTTCTTCTCAACCCAGATCCGGTTTGCCTGGGTGGTCGCGGTTGAATTGGTCAGAACCAGACCTTCGGGGCTGACGAAGAAACCGGAAAAGACCAGAAGCGAGATACGTGGTTTGCCGTTCTCATCGAGATCCTCGGTCGCGACTTTGACCCTGACGATAGCATTGGAATGCTCCTGATAGAGCTCGGTCAGGCGGACCTGAAGGTCAAGGACGTCGCCGGATGGGGCGGCCTCAAGCAGTCCGGCGGCACACGCGGCACTGGCCGCTGCCGTCAAAATCGTCCACCGGCGCCATGCCGATCTCTCCGCCATTCGGAGATCCTAGAACTGGACCACACCCCCGGTCCCGGAGGAGTGGAATGCGTTCCGGGTGGTGGAGAGGGCGTTGACCACGTAGGTTCCCTCCGGAGCGTCGGCTGCGAACAATGTCTTGGGACTGGAAAGCGTCACATATCGTGCGGGCTGGTCGTTCTTGGCCATCACATCCATCGCGTATCGAGCTTCGGCACGGATGGGCGCGGGCTGGATCTCCGGCTCTGTGGTCCGGTAGGATGCGAGCTGGACGACCAGTTCCGGCAGGCTGGCGACAGCGGCGGTCTCGGCTTCCGCTGCGACCGGGCGCACGCGCACGGTCTCGTAGCGCCCGTTGGTGGTGTCGGCAAGCGGGGCCTGAGCCACGAAGCCGGGGCCACCGACGACGAAGTAGCCGGCGGCAACGGCGGCGGCGGCGGCGGTCAGCGGAGCGGACCGCCGGGCCAGTCGAACCAACAAACGACTTGCCCTCAGGTACCAGGGTTGGGCCTGGACGAGGGCGGAAAGCTGCTTCTGATGAAGCTCTCGCTCGAAGCGGTCCCAAAATTCACGCTCGGGACGCTCGTCCCGCTTCACATGAAGGAGCTTCTCGAGGGTTATCTGCTGAGATTTTGAATCTTTGCCTTCAACCATAACCGCTATTTCAGATAATCCTGCAGTTGGGACTGTAATTCCTGTTTGGCATAGTGCAGCCGGGACCGGACCGTCCCCTCGGAACAGCCCATGACCTCGGCGATTTCCTTGTGGCTGAGTTGATCGATTTCAAACAAAGTAACGACGGTCCTATGCTTGAAAGACAAACGCTGCAGTGCTTCGTTCAATTTTTCCTGCAGTTCCCTGCGCAAAGTATCGCGATCGGAGTGACTTTTTGACACTAATGCGTCGATGACTTCGGCGCTTTCGCCGTCTTCCTGAATCTTCTCGAAGCTGAGAAAACGGCGTAACTTGTTCTTCCTGAGGAAAGTAAGTGTGGTGTTGACCGCGATCCGGTAAAGCCAGGTGAAAAAGCTGGAGTTGGCTTTAAACCGGTTGATCGACTGGAAAGCCTTGATGAAGGTATCCTGGGTCAGATCGGAGGAATCCTCACGATTTCCGGTGAGATTGTAGATGACGGAAAAGATGCGTTCCCGATATTTCAGAATGAGGGAATCAAACGCGGCGACATCGCCACCCTGCACCCGGAGAACGATGGAAAGATCGCTGCTCGCCTCCTGCGCCCGCTCCGGGGAGACGTTGATCGTGCGATCGAGTGTTTTCGCGATGCTCATCGTTCGGGGGTTCAGATTATTCTACTGATCGGCTCAAGCAATAGCAAATGCAGCAACCCCCGGCCTATTCGGAGCGCAATGAGTCCAGTTGAACCCGGAGAATACCCGAAAAGCGAAGGAGCTCTCTTGCGGCGGGAAGGCGTTTGAACGGCTGGAGGAGGACTTCGGCCGCATGAATTTCGTTGCGGATGGTATGGCTCACCTCCTCAAAGACACCGAGTTCATCCATTTGTGCGACGCGTCTTCCAAAATGGCTGTTCTCGTTTCCCCTCAATTCCTTGAGCAGTGTTTGGGCATCCGATTGATCGAGCCGATCGAGAAGAACCAGGAGGGGAAGAGTACATTTGCCCTGGGCGAAATCAGTTCCGAGAGTCTTCCCGATGCGGGTTTCCGTCCCGAAGAAGTCAGCGAGGTCGTCATAAACCTGGTAGGCGACGCCCAGATGACGTCCGAAGCATCCGGCGGCCTCGGCAAAGCCGGGGGAGGAGTGGGCAAGGGTGGCGCCGAGGTGACAGGACAGGTGGAATAGCTCCGCGGTCTTGAGGTCAATGACGCGGTGATAGGCCTCGAGCGTCGGGCGGCCGTGCCGCTGTTCGAGCGTCTGCATGATCTCGCCCGCACAAACCTTCCGGGTCGAAAGAGAGACCTGGCGGCAGACCATCGTGGTCGGAAAGCCGGTTGCCATCTGGACGGCATGCGCGAAGAGGGCGTCTCCCAGCAGGACGGAGGTATGGGGGCCGAAACGCTTGGCTGCGGTTGAGCGGTTGCGGCGCAGGCTTGCTTCGTCCATGATATCGTCGTGGACGAGTGTGGCGAGGTGGACCATCTCGATGACGGCCGCCAGCTGGATCAAATCGGGGAAGGCCTCATCCGGGCACTGCCATCCGGCGAGGAACACAAGGGCCGGCCGGATCCGCTTGCCGCCGCTTTGCAGGCAGTAACTGACCAGTTCACGGATCTCCGGCTCAAATTGGGACACTTGTCCGGCCATGAAACGGTCAAGCCCGGAGAAATGAGGCTCAAGATTGGCGAAGAGAGCACTCAGGTCTTCGGGTCGGACTGTCGTTTGACTTGCCTTGTCACTGGCGAGCATGATGGTGGACGGATTTATACGCGTCTCGGAGGATTTTGCGACACATTAGGAGATCTTCATTGATGGAAGCATGGCAACCCTAAGTAGAAAAGCCCGGTCGGCAAGGCGGTTATATCGGCGGTCGACCCCATCGCCGATTCCGGCGGCGCACCCGGTCGACGGGTTCGGATCGGTCATCCGACGGGTCCTGTGTTCGAGCGGTCCTTTCACCGATGGCTCCTGAGAATCCATTGCTTCTTGTCGGGTTGTGCCTGCTGGTGCTCTGGCTGGGGCGCCTCTGGGTGGAGGATTGGCGACTTGCCTGTGCCGGTCGGCCCAATCCGAAACCTTTCCCCGGGGCGACGCCGGTTGCCTGGCCGGTGGTGGCGGTGGCGGTGCTGGGTGCCTTCATTCTCCTCGCGGTGGAGACCTGGGGCGAAGTGGCTCTCGGGGTGGCGGGTGAGCAGTCGACGGTCACCTGGCTCTTCGGGCTCTACACCCTGGCGGCCGCATTCGGTGAGGAATTGGTCTTTCGGGGATATCTGGTGGTGACCCGTCGGGGTCGGGTGGCGCTTTGGGCGAGTATCGTCGGTTTCTCACTGGTCTTCGCCCTGCTTCATCCCTTCCTCTGGACATGGTCGGAGGATGGACTGGCGTTGCATCTGGATCGGAAGGGTTTCTTCAGTAGCGGGGTGGTTTTTGCGGGCTCGCTCTGGTTTTACGCGGTGCGCTTCCTCGGGTCGAACCCCGAGCGTTCGCTCATCCCCTCGATTGCGGCGCATCTGGCCAAGAACCTCGGGGTGCTTGTCATCAAGTTCCAGCAGGGTTTTGTGGACGGCTGGTGGTAGGACTGGAGATCCGGGCGTCAGATCAGACGCATCCGGGGAAGGTCCTGTCCGTCGATGAGACCAACCGGACGGTTTTCGCCGTCAACGACGATGAGGTCGTCGATCGTCCTGACCTCAAAAACGCGGAGCGCATCGACCACGAGGCTGTCGTCGCGTACCGTAACCGGACTGCGGGTCATGTAATCCGAGACCTTCCTGTTCAGGAAATCGCCCCCTTGGACGGCGCATCGCCGGAAATCACCGTCGGTGAAAACCCCGTTCAGGGTTCCGTCCACTTCCGAGGTGAGCGCGATGCAGCCGGCTTTGGCTTTGGTCATGCTGAGGATGGCATCCTGGACCGTCCGGTCATCGGGAAGGCGCGGAAAGCGGTCTCCAGTCAGCATGACATCGGTCACCCGGAGAATGAGATTGCGTCCGATATTGCCGGCGGGATGAAAACGGGCGAAATCATCCCGGGTCAACCCCCGGTCTTCGAGCAGGACCATGGCCAGGGCGTCTCCGATCGCCATGGCAGCCACCGTGCTGGCGGTGGGGGCGAGTGAGAGGGGGCAGGCCTCGCGCGGCACCACATAGGCGAGGACATGATCGCAGGCACCGGCCAGGGTGGATTCCGGATGCGAGGTGATCGCCACGCTGGCCAGCCCGAAGCGTTTGATCAGTGGAACGAGCCGGAGGAGTTCCTCTGATTCGCCGCTGTTGCTGAGGAGGAGGCAGATATCGCCCTCCTGACAGAGACCAAGGTCGCCGTGCAGGGCATTGACCGGGTCGAGGAAGCAGGAGGGTGCCCCGATCGAGTTGAAGGTGCCGACGCATTTTCGTGCGATATGGGCGGATTTGCCGAGCCCGGAGAAGATCAGCTTGCGTCCGGCGTCCAGGACGTGGTTGAGGGCGCCGATGATCTCGGCGAAGTGATGATCAAGGGATCGCGCGGTTGCCTCAAGAGCGAGAGCTTCGGTCGTAATACAGTCCTTTCCGCGGCGGATGGCGGATGCGGGATCGAGCGGCATCCTGGCTTTTCTATCGGGATTCTTGCACATGGAAAGGAGTTTTCGTTGTCACCCGGCACGGGAAGCGCAAGGTTGGGGTCCATGCGATTTGTTCGAGAGAGCCCCACGGCGTGGGTGTTTCTGGTAATGCTCCTGCTGCTGGCGGGATGTCGCGACCGCAGTGGATTGGAAATCACTTCTGAAACGGATGAACCGCATTATCGCCGGGGAATCCAGATGTTGCGCTCGGGCCAGAACCAGGTGGCACTGGAGGCGTTCCTCAAGGTGATTGAGAAGCGAAACGGGGATGCGCCCGAGTCCCATCTGGAGGTCGGCCAGATCTACCTGAATCATATTCAAGACCCGATCGCCGCCATCTATCATTTTCGCAAGTACCTCGAATTGAGGCCGAACAGCCCGCAATCCCCGATGGTCCGGGAGTTGATCGACACCTCGAAGAAACAGTTTGCCCGTCAGCTTCCGGGCCAACCACTCGATGACTATTACCAGCACGCCGATCTCCTGGACCTCGTCGAGAGGCTTCAACTCGAGAACAAGCAGATGAAGGCGCAACTGGCGGCCATTCAGGCGGAACCGTTGCCATCGGCCGAGCCCCCGCGGACCACGACGGGCCCGGCCCTGCGATCCGGGACAACCCGTGCGGCCGAACCGGTCCGGGCGGCCCCGACAACTCCAACCCGCGCGGGCGGGACGCGTCACGTGGTGGCCCGGGGCGACACCCTCTATTCAATTTCCAAGCGTTATTATGGAAGTGGAAACCGCTGGCGTGAGATCTACACCGCAAACCGTTCGATCATGTCGTCAGAGACGGATCTCAAGGTGGGGTCGGAACTGATCATACCCTGAAGACGCAGCGGCCGGCTCCGGGAGATCCCCGTTCAGATTGGTTCGGCGAAGGATTCCAGGTCGGGTCTGAAGGCGCAGCCGAACGGGGCGTTGAGAACGCTGCGGGTGTGGACCCGACCCGCTGAAAGGGCGAGGCGGGCGGGCTGGCCGGGCTCGCGACGATAGAGATCGCCGTGGTGGCGGATCATGTCGGCCTGGAGGGTGTCTGGAAACGCAGCCAGTCCGGCGAAGTAGTGGTGACCGTTGCGCTCAATGCTGTCGATGCCGAGGGTGGCCTGGACGGCCAGGTCCTGGAGGAGGGCGACCGGGCCGATATTGGAGAGGTCCTCGCCGCTCATCATGAGATTCGTCCGACCTTGGAGAACGTGGAATCGGATGAGGCAACGATTGGCGATGCCCTTGAAGACGCCTTTACAGTTCTTGTGACTGGTGCCGGCGTAGCCGAGCTCGAGAGCCTTGGGCAGGCTGTCGAGAGCGGCGTCGGATTCATCGATGATGATCGGGCAGGGGGTGCCGTCCGGTCGGGCGGCTTCCCGGATCGGTTCCTCGAGGGCGATGGCCCGATGAAGGGGCTGCTCGATGAAGAGCATTCTTGAAAGCAGGCCGCCGAGCGCCGGATCCTTCCGGAGGTCCGTCCAGAAACCGGCAAAGGAGGCCCCGGTTCGAAAGCTCTCGTTCCCGTCGAGCGAGGCCCGGTAGTCCGGAGAAGCGGAGCGATCGAGGATCCGTGCGATTTCCCGGAGCCGGGGGATATCCCGGTCCGGATCGCCCTGCACCTTGATCTTGAAGTGGGTCAGCCCGTAGGCGCGGATGGAGGCCTCGAGTGACTGGGGGAGCCCGTCGGAAAGGCGCTCGCCGTCAGGGATGTCGGACTCGCGGAGCGGGTCGGACAAACCGACGGTATGACGGGCATGAACGGTCTCGGGAGGATGGTCCGGCAGGAATTCCCCCGGGCTGCGTTCTGTCAGTGGATTGTGGATACGACCGAGCTCGATCCCGAGCCGGTTCTCCCGGACGGCCCGGGGGAAGGGAATACCCTGCCCGCGACACCAGGCGTCCACCAGGGCCCGCTCGACCAGGGTGACGCCGAAATGGGCAAGAAGCGGGGGAATGCCGCGGGTCGGCGCCCAGGCAGCCTGTTCCCGGTAGAGTTCCATCCAGAACGCAAAGGGAGAAGCGGCCTTCCGGCCGGCCGCCAGTCCGATGGCGTGGCGGAGGACTTCGAGCATCTCATCGATTTCCTCCAGCGGATCCCTTTCGGGGTCCTTGGTGAACCATTTTGGCGGCAGGTGGTCCGCGCTTATACCGAGGCTTCGGCCCGAGGGGGTCTCCAGATGGAGCCGGAGGAACACGTGGGGGACATCCACCATGGTGGCGATTCCATAGCGGAAGGGCATCCGCGTCCGGAGTTGCTTCCGGAAGAGCTCGATCCTGTCGACCCGTATCATGAGGCGGTTGGAGTGAAGGACGCTTCGAAGGCGCGCATGGCCTGGATCTCGCGGGGCAGGTGGACCTCGGCCGGTTCCCAATTGATCCACTCGCCGCTCAGGTACCCCGAGCAACCATCGGTGATCAATGAGCGGAAGACGGTGGCCAGATCATATTCTCCGGCCCCAAAGGGGCGGAACTCCAGTGCGTCCGGGTTGTTCATCCCGTCGTAACCGTATTCTCGGGCGAGTCCGATCATCTGCCCGAGATCGGCCGTGGGGCAGGAAAAGGACATGAAGGCGAATTTCATCGAATTGGGTCGATCAGTGAACGGGTTGTTCCAGTCCGCCCCGGGCGGCAGAGGCATAGATGGAATCGGTGATCCGGGCGGCGGTCAGAGCATGGTTGAGCGGAGTCATTGGTGGGCACCCGTTCCGGATGGAATTCACAAAGTCGGTAACCGGTCCGGCGTGCATGGCCGCGTGGTCAACCGGCTCCTCCCCGATGATCTCCGTCTTAAGCGTGCCGTCGGCGTTCGCCGTCACCAGCGAGACCTCGATGTCCTTGTCGCCGATGCGGACGGTCAGGGTGCCCTGATCTCCGCTGAAGGACCAGTCGAAGACCCGCCGTCCCGGATGAAACTCGGCCCGCTCGTAATCGAGAACCGTGCCATTTGCGCCATGGATCTGGGCGATGACATGAGTCTCGGCATCGGACCCCGGGGCAATCCACCCGGCCCATGGCGCGGGCACGCCGAAGGTCCGGGCACATGCGGTTTCCGGGCTGAAGGACCATCCGAGGACCCCGAGGACGAAATCAAGGTCGTAGGAACCCCAATTGACGAGGATGCCGCCACCGTTCAATCGGCGGATCAGCCGCCACGGCGGCGGATTTTCCGGTCGAGTGGGGGCTGGCGGAAAGAGGGCCTGAACCCGGATGGTGCGGAGTCGGCCGATCCGGCCGTTTCGCAGGGCCTCCTGCACCAGGGGAGCCGTTCGGATGAAACGGAATCGGCACGAGCAACAGGCGGCGATCCGGTCCCCCTGGAGGGCGAGCAGTTCCCGGACCTCCCCGGCATTCATGGCGACCGGCTTCTCCAGGAGGAGATGCTTGCCCTGTTCGAGGACGCGGCGGGCGAGGGCGGCGCGAACCCCGGTGGGCACGGCCAGGATGATACCGTCGATGGCCGGATCTTCAATCAGTTCATCAGCTCGGGTGGTGAAGCGGTCGACGGCAAATGCCGCGGCTGCGTCGCGGGCGAGCGTCTCGTCGAGATCGGCCACGGCGGCCACACAGGCACCGTCGAGGGCACGGGCCGCTTCCAGGTGCTTGCGACCGATTACCCCGCATCCGACCAAGCCAAGCCGTATCATGGGGTCAGCGTCCGAGGTAAAGATCGCGGCCCCGGGTGAGGGCTTCGAGTTTCCGGTCGGCGATGGAACGCTTCAACATCCAGAATCCGCAATCCGGATGGACCCAGCGGATCCGCCCCTCTCCGGCCTTCTTTTCGGCGGCCTCGATGGCGGCGGCGATTTCGTCGGCTGTTTCGATGTGGTTGACCTTGATGTCGATCACCCCGATCCCGAGCGCGATCCCGGCATCGATATCCTTGAGCGCGTTCAGGTCGCTTTTCGGCCGGTGGGCCAGCTCAAGGACGAGGTGGTTGGTGTGGAGGCTGTTCAGGAAGGCGGTCAGTGCTTTCCAGGTGCCTCCCTGAATGGTCTGCCCTCCGTAGTTGCCGAAGCAGAAGTGAACCGCACGCTCGCCATCGAACGCATCGAGAACCCGGTTCATGGCGGCGGCCGCGAGGGGTCCGTCGGATGGATTGCCCGGGATGTTGGCCTCGTCCACCTGAAGACAGTCACAGGGCAGGCCGCGGACCTGTTCGGCCAGGACATCGGCGATTGCCATGGTCAGGGCCTCGAAGTCCCCGTAGTGGCGGTCGAGCAGGGTTCGGGAGAGCATGTAGGGGCTCGTCACAGTGAACTTGAAGGGCCCTCCGGCCACATCGGCGGCTCTCTGGCAATCGGCCAGAAGGTTGAGGCTGCCGCCTTCGAGCGGTCCCGTGACCACGCCCGCGGGCTTCCGGCGAAATCCCATCGACTGCTTCCTGGTGAATTCCTCGGTATGGCTGCGACCGACCTCGGACATGACGCCTTCCATCGGTCGGATGAAGTACTCGATCATCCCATTGGTGTCGGGATGGTTGGTATCGAATCGATAGAGTTCGCCGTCAGTCGGCAGATCGACGCCGGTCTGTCGCTGCGTGTCGAAGACCACTCGGGTCGCATCGATCACGGCCTGCTCGCTGGGAAGAGCGGAAAGCCACTCCGGGACAGGATAGGATCCGACCGTTGTGGTCAGGATTCGGTTCTTGGAGGGAAGGCGGAGGTTTTTCTTCTTCATAAAGGGTCGGGGCGTTCAGGGTCCCGAGCATTCAGGTGTGGTCTTCGGAGGGCAAGCCGTCAGTCGCGGGATCGGAGCGCGGTTTCGCGTCCGTAAACAGACCGTGAATCAGCCCTTCAGGGCAGGCATGGGATTTTTCCTGATTGAAAATCAGGGTTTTCTTGCTACGGTGGAAGATCTGCAAGGCGCGTTGATTTCTTATTAGGGGAGGTATCATCGCGATTTGCTTTGCTGATGTTCGAACGAGACGGGGCGCCTTTTCGAGGGCGCCCCGTCGAGTTTTCCGGAGATCACGGTTTTTCCGTCGTCCCGGGTGCGTTTCCAAGCGAGCCGATGAGCACCGGCCAGACATTGTCTGCGACGATCGCATGTCCGTCGGGATTGGGGTGGATGCCGTCCGGCAGATTCAGTTCGGGCTCTCCCCCCACGCCTTCCAGCAGGAAGGGAATGAGTGCGACACCTGATTCGCGGGCGATTTCGGGAAAGATCTCCCGAAAGGCGGCGGTGAAGGTTGCTCCCATATTGGGTGGTGACTCCATCCCGGCCAGAATAAGGCGGGCCTTCGGGTAGCGTTCGTGGACCTTCCGGAGAATCCCTTCAAGGTTGCGGCGGCTTTCGTCTATCGGGATGCCCCGGAGGCCGTCGTTGCCGCCGAGCGCGAGGACAAAGACATCGATCGGCCGGCGGAGGAACCAGTCAATCCGCCGCAGACCGGCGGCAGTGGTCTCCCCGCTCAATCCGCCGTTGACGACCCGGTGTGGATATCCGGCTGCATGGAGCCGCGCCTCAATCAGCGCCGGATAGGCCTGGTCGGGATCCACGCCGTAGCCGGCGGTCAGGCTGTCGCCGAAAAAGAGGATGGCGGGAGCCGCCTCGTCTGCCCTCAGGTTGGGGACAATGACGAGGACGGCGTTGATAATGATGAAGAATAGGGGATGGTGGATCGTCATTCCGAACAGGGATGCGTTTTTTCAAGAGATGAATTCCATACTGAATGTCGAGTCGGTGACCAAAGTTTACCGTTCAGGCGGGCGGGACCTGGTCGTGCTGGAGGGGATCGATTTTGCCGTGGAGGCCGGTTCCTCCTGTGCCATCGTGGGTCCGTCCGGCAGCGGGAAGACCACCCTTCTGGGCATCTGTGCCGGGTTGGATGATCCCAGCGCCGGCGCGGTTTTGCTGGACGGTGTCTCCCTGGGCGGACTGAACGAGGATGGCCGGGCCGCCCTGCGCAACCGATCTGTTGGTTTCGTTTTTCAGAGCTTTCATCTCATCCCCACCTTGACTGCGCTGGAAAACGTGATGGTGCCTTTGGAACTCCGCGGTGAAGGTGGCGCGGCTGGTCGTGCCCGTGCCCTCCTGGGCGAAGTGGGACTGGGCGACCGCTGCGGTCACTTCCCGGTTCAATTGTCGGGCGGTGAGCAGCAACGGGTGGCTCTGGCGCGCGCCTTCATCAACCGCCCCCGCATCCTCTTTGCCGATGAACCGACCGGCAATCTTGATGGGGAAACGGCCGAGCGGGTGACGGAATTGCTCTTTCGTCTCAATGCGGAAGCCGGGACGACCCTGATCCTTGTCACCCACGATTTTGAGCTGGCCGGTCGGACCGACCGGACGATCCGGCTGCGCAACGGGCGGATGGAGGGTCCGCCGGCGGGATGAAGCGGCTCTGGTGGATCGCCATCATGGCCTGGCGCGATACCCGTTCATCGCGGCGGCACCTCCTCCTCTATGCCTTTGCCATCGTGCTTGGGGTGGCGGCCCTCGTCTCCATCGCCTCGTTTGGGGAGAATCTGCGCCGTGCGCTCGAGGACCAGTCGCGGGCCTTGCTGGGAGCCGACCTGGTTGTCTCTTCCAGCGATCCCTTCGATGCGGAGGACGAGGCGGTTTTCACCGCTCTCGGCGGGGAACAGGCCCGCGAGATCGCGTTCTCGTCGATGATCCTCTTCCCCGAAACCGGTCAGTCCCGATTGGTGTCGGTTCATGCGGTGGAAAAGGGTTTCCCGTTCTATGGAGTTCTGAAAACCGATCCGGAATCCGCTGCGGAAGCCTTCCGGATCGGACCCCGGGTGGTGGCGGAGGAGAGTCTGCTCCTGCAGTTCGGGGTGGGCCGCGGGAGCGAGGTGCAACTGGGTACCGGGCGGTTCCGGATCGAAGGCGCCGTCTTGAGCGTGCCGGGGGAATCTCCCGGGGCCGGGCTGGTTGCGCCCCGGGTTTTCCTTCCCCTCGATCTATTGGAACAGACCGATCTTTTGCGCAAGGGAAGCCGGGTGACTTACCGGGTCCATTTTCGTTTTGATGATGGACTGGTCATGGCGGATCGGCTGCAACCCTGGTGGCCGCGCTTGAAGGAATTGGAGTTGTCCACGCGCACGGTCAGCGACCGTCAACGCAGTCTGGGTCGATCCTATGACAACCTGAACCGCTTCCTGGAGTTGATCGGCATCGTCGCGCTCCTGTTGGGTTGTGTCGGGGTGGCCAGCGGGATCCATGTCTTTATCCGGGAAAAGCTGACCTCGGTGGCGGTCCTCCGTTGTCTGGGTGCGCCCGCTCGACTGACGGTCGCGGTCCACCTCGTCCAGGCGGCGGGGATCGGGTTGACCGGGGCGCTCCTCGGGGCGGCCCTGGCCGGGGTGGTTCTGCGGATCCTTCCCGGGGTGGTCGGAGAATTCCTGGTCGTTGAGGTTGCCGGTGGCCTTTCCGGTTCGGCGGTCCTGCAGGGTCTGCTGGTCGGCGTCGGCATGACCGTGCTCTTCGCACTCTTTCCCCTGCTCCAGGTCCGCCGGGTTTCCCCCCTTCTCGCATTGAGGGCTTCCGTCGAGCCGACGCGGCGCTTCTGGCGGGATCCGGTTTCCCTGTTCCTCGCCCTGGTCCTTCTGGCCGGGGTTTGCGGCTTCATCCTTCTGCGGGTGGAGCGGTTGCGGCATGGCGCGGCCTTCTCCGTGGGAATCCTCGTCACCTTCGGCCTGCTCACCCTGGTCGGCTGGTTGCTGATGAAGGCGGCCCGTCATCTCGTGCCGCGGCGGGCACCCTACGTCGTCCGGCAGGGACTCGCCAATCTCCACCGGCCCAATAACCGGACCCTGCTGGTCATCCTGGCCCTGGGTCTCGGCACCTTTCTCGTGACCACCCTGAGCCTCCTCCAGGGAATGCTGGTCGGACAGATCGATGGCACCGTGGCCGAAGACGAGTCGAACATGATTCTCTTCGACATCCAGCCGGATCAGCGTGACGGAGTGGCCGGGTTGCTTGAGGCAAACCGGGCGCCCCTGATCGAGGAGGCACCCGTGGTGACGATGCGGCTGACCGCGATCAACGGCCGAACGGTCGATGAAATCCGCAAGGACCGGGAGCGCGGGGTGCCGCGCTGGGTGCTCTACCGTGAATACCGATCGACCTTCCGCTCCTCCCTCAGCCCGACCGAGAAGCTTGTATCCGGAGAATGGATTCAGGAGTGGACGGGGGATCCGGTCTCGGAGCCGGTTCCGATCTCGCTGGAGGCCGGCATCGCCGAGGATATGAAGGTGGGTCTCGGCGACCGGCTGGACTTCGATCTTCAGGGGGTTCCGGTCGGGTGTGTCGTCAGGAGTCTGCGGGAGGTCGACTGGAAACGGGTCCGCCCGAATTTCTTCGTCGTCTTCCCGGTCGGCCCGATCGATGCCGCGCCCTGGTTCATGATCATGTCGACCCGGGTGGCGGACAGCCGGGCATCGGCCGACCTCCAGCGTCAACTGGTCGAGACCTACCCCAATGTTTCGGCCATCGACCTCCGGCTCATCCTCGAGACGGTCAACGGCATCCTGGAGAAGATGTCCCTTGTCTTCCGGGTCCTTTCGCTTTTCACCGTCGCGACCGGCCTCATCGTCCTGGCGGGCTCGGTCCTGGCCGGGCGGTTTCAGCGGTTGCGGGAAAACGTGCTGCTGCGGACTCTGGGAGCCTCCCGCCGGCAGGTTGGGTGGATCGAGGTGGCGGAATACGCCCTGCTCGGCCTGTTGGCCGCCGGCACCGGCTCGATGCTGGCCTGGTTTGGCGCATGGGCCGTCGGCCGCTTCGTCTTTGACCTGGGGGGCCTTCCCGGGCTCGGACCGGCTCTCGCCGCCTGCGGGATCGTGCCGGCGCTGACCGTGCTGATCGGCTGGCTGACCGGGATCCGTTCCCTCAATCACCCTCCGCTGGAAGTCCTGAGGGGAGAGTGAGACGGGGAAGGTGCGAAGCCTCCGGCTTCCATGTGGACCTGTTGTATCCGGAGATCAACAAACCGCAGGATTCCAGTATCGCGCCCCGCCGAGGGGCATGATCCTGGTTCTGTCCCGAACCCCTTTGCGGTCGGCCGGGGCCTACGGACCCGCCGTCGAAGAGCATCGATGGCGCGCCCAGCGGTCACGCCCTACCGCCAGATCGGTCACATCAGCCAGCGTGACCGCCGGGCGCGCCGTTCCCGGTTGCTGCGGTCTATCGCGGAAATGAAAACATTACGTAGTATACTACGTTTGGTTTTTGATTGAAAAACCCTACGGTTCATGCTACGGTTTGTTCGGTGTGGCCGTCGCGCTCCGCCACGGTTCCGATGGTCCGGGCCGTCCGTCGGGGGCACCGCCCTGGAATGTCTTCCCGGTGACGTCGGCTGCCTAATCCGGCAATCCCGGCGCCACCGCCAGCCATTTTGTCCGCATGCGCAGGAGGGAGGGATCGGGGTCGTAATCCTCGAGTCGATCGATGGGCGCCCAGGCGACTTCGTGGGATTCCTCGCTCACGACCAGGGATTGGTCTCCGGTCAGCCGGAAGGCGTAACGAATGTCGTAATGGTGGTGGGCGGGGGTCGTTCCGTGTCCGGGAATGGGATGGATATCCAGGTCGAAGGGCAGCGGCCCGCAACGGACCAGATCGGAGAGGCCGGTTTCTTCGAGGACTTCGCGACGGGCGCTCAGCTCGGTTTCGGCGCACCCGTCGACATGTCCGCCGGGCTGGAGCCAGCGGTCGAGTTTGCGATGATGCACCAGCAGGACCATGGACCGGGTTGAGTCGACAACCCAGGCCGAGGCGGTGACATGACCGACCTGGAGGGAGCGTTCCAGGCAGTCGGGGTGGGCCTTGACGAATCGGATGAAGCGTTCACGAATGGCCGGGTCGTCCGGGTGGGTGGGTTCGCAGGACTGGAGAAGCTCGAGCAGGGGCATGGAGTGCGGGTGGTGCGGTGGGGGCAGAGGAGGATCAGGTTCCGTCCCGAGACTCAATCCTCAAAGAGATTGTCGAATTCGAGCTGGATGGCGGTCGGTGCCGCCGGTCCGGGTTCGGCGAAGCGCACGCCGACTCCGAGCAGGCGGACGGGTTGTCCGCTGCGGCCAAAACCCTCGGCCAGAAGGTGGGCGAAAGTGTCGAGGGTGGGTTCGAGACCGGTTCGCTCCACGGTTGTCCGGCTGAAGTCGGCGAACTTGAGTTTGACGAATGCCTTGGCGACCGGTGGCCCGTCCCGGTGGTGGCGGAGGTCGTCGAGCAGCTCCTCAACCATCGGTTCAAGGCGGGTCTGACATTCCCCGAGGGTCTCCAGGTCGACCCGGAAGGTCCTTTCAGTGCTGAGGGACTTGCGTTCACGGTTGGTTTCGACCTCCCGATCGTCCCGGCCGCGACAGAGGTCATAGAGCTCGGTTCCGAACCGGCCGAAGAGCTGTTGCAGTTCGAGGGCCGTCATCTGCTGCATCTCGCCGCAAGTGGTGATGCCCAGTGATTGGAGCCGGGCGGCGGCGACCGGACCGATCCCCCAGACGCGTCTGACCGGGAGGGTCTGCATGAAGGCGGCGACATCCTCCGGCCGGATTTCATGCTGGCCGTTGGGTTTGTTCCAGTCGCTGGCAATCTTGGCGAGGAGCTTGTTCGTGGCTATTCCGGCGGAAGCGGTCAGGCCGGTGGTCCGGTAGATTCTCCGGCGGAGCTCTCCGGCCACTTCGGCGGCGGGACGAGGGAGGTGGGAGACATCGAGATAGGCCTCGTCGAGGGAAAGCGGCTCGATCAGTGAGGTGTAATCCTGCATCAGCGAACGGACCCGGCGGGATTCGTAGCGGTAGGCGTCGAAACGGACAGGGACAACGATCAGGTGGGGGCATTTCTGCAGTGCCATGAACGTCGGCATGGCCGAACGGACTCCAAAGGCCCGGGCTTCGTAATTGCAGGTCGTCAGCACGCCCCGGCGATCGCGGTCTCCCCCCACTGCTACCGGATGACCGCGAAGCTCGGGATGGTCGCGGACCTCGATAGCCGCGTAGAAACAGTCCATATCGAGGTGGATGATCTTGCGCATTCGGTCTGGTCGGCCTTTGCAGGATGACACGGCGGACCGGTGCCGATCAAGTCCGCGGACGGGCCGGCGTTGCGAGGTTTCAGACGGATTGAGGCGCCTGGGTCGGGTCGACCAGACCGATCAGGGCGGTGTAGAGCTCGGCCACCTGGTGTTCGAGAGAATGTTCCCGGTTGTGAGCCCTGGTCACTTCCCTCTCAATCGCGATGAATCCGTCGACCTCGCCGGTTTGGTTTCGCAGCGGGGTGATCCGCAGGGACACCCAGTAGGGCCTTCCATCCTGGTGGTAGTTGAGCAGTTCGGCGTTGACCGGGCGCCGTTCGCGAATGGCGGATCGGACCCGTGCCACCGTTTCCGGATCGGTCTCGGGACCCTGTAGAAAGGAACCGGGCTTGCGGTTCCTGACCGCGGAGCGGGAATGGCCGCAGAGGTCGTGAAAGGCCTGGTTGGTCCAGGTGATGCGGCCCTCGGCATCGGTCAGGACGACCGTGTCGGGCAGGTTTTCTGCGACTTCCCTGAAAGCAGTTCGCTCCAGTATGGAGGTTGTCTCCGGATGAGGGGTTCGGGTAGAACAGCTGGGATGGTAACCTTGACCCGACCGGGCTGCAACAATTTCCGAACCTTTTCGGCCGTCTTCCGGTGAACGGAGAGATTCCCTGTCATGTTGTCAAAGGCTTCGGTTCAGAAACTACGCGGTTATTCCCGCAAGAAGCTGCGGGTGGCGGAGGGACGTTGCCTGGTCGAAGGCTGGCGCTCGCTCGAGGCCGCGTTGGATGCGGGTATAGCCATCGAGTGGCTGCTGGAAACCGGGGGGCGGACGATCGAGGCAGACCGGGTGGGCCTGCTCGAGCGGCTGCGTGAACGGGCGGTCAGGGTGGAGGTTGCTTCGAGTGCGCAGATGCGCCAGATCACCCATTCGGTGACGCCCCCCGAGTTGGCGGGGTTGGTGTCCTGGTCGCCTCGTGGCCCCGTGGAGTTGGGCACCGGGATAACGACTGGTGCGGTTTCCTGCGGGGTGAGCGGACCGCTCGTCGTGGTGGTTGCGGACGGGGTGGGTGATCCGGGAAACCTGGGCACGCTTATCCGGACGGCCGACTGGTTCGGAGCAGCCGGTTTCTTCGCAGGTCCGGGATCGGTGGAGTTGACCAACCCGAAGGTGGTTCAGGCAACCATGGGGTCGCTCTTCCAGCTTCCTGTCGGAACGGGTGACTCGACGGTCGATTTCATCGAAGCCCTGCGGGTGGATGGATTTTCCGTGGCCAGCCTCGAACTGGGAGGAGCGACGGATGTTCGGTCGATCAACTGGCCGGACAAGCTGGTCCTGGTGGTGGGAAATGAGGCTCGCGGCGTGTCGCCTGAGGTCCGCGCGAGGGCTGACTTTCGGGCCATGATTCCCCGCTTTGGCCATGCGGAGTCCCTCAACGCCGCCGCTTCGGTTGCCGTCGTGCTGGGTCAGATCAGGTTGGGCGGTAGGTCCGGATAGCTGAAACCGGCCTGGAGCCGCGGATTGAAGGAACCCGACAGATCATCGGTTGGTCAGACAAATTGCGGGCTCGGCGGCGTTACAGGGGCAGTCGACGCAAATGACCAATGGCTGATCCCTACAGAAACGGAACCTGGAAGAGCTGGTTTGACGCCTACGGGTCGAAGCTGGTGCTTTATGCCCGCCAGTGGGTGCAGACGCCGGCGGATGCCGAGGACGTGGTTCAGGACGGGTTTGTCCGCTTCTGGAAATCCGACGCACGAAAGGACGTCGACGCCGTGGCGCTTCTTTACGCTTCCGTACGACGGGCCGGCCTGGACCATCTGCGCAAGAACCGCAGGAGGAGCGCCCGCGAGGAACGCTCCCAGGTCGGCGAGGATACCTGCCTTCCGGCGTCCAAGACCGGCCTCGAGGAGCGGGAGCGGGCGGATGCCGTGGAGACCGCACTCCGGGGTCTGCCCGGGGATCAGCGCGAGGTGGTCGTCCTGAAGATCTGGGGGGAACTCACCTTTCAGCAGATTGCCACCGCCATGGAGATACCTGCCAATACGGCGGCATCCCGCTACCGCTATGCCCTGACCGCCCTGCGGAAAAATCTGAACTCCGATGTCATTACCTGATCTGGACTCCGAACTTGAAGCCCAACTTCGAAGGCTTCGTCCGCCACCGGTCAGCCCTCGCCTGGAGGCGGAGATCGCGCGACGGCTGGGGCCAGTCCGCCGGTTCCCGCGTCGTCCCGGGCGCCTGGTCACCCTGGTCGCGCCCTTGGCCGCGGCCGCGGCGGTGTGGCTTTTCATGCCCCCCGATCGTTTGCCGGTGGAAGAGGCCGCGATGGGCGATCCTGCTCCGGCCGGCGACGTTTCGAAGCCCGAACCGGGAATCTTTTTGCCTGTTCGCGCCTTCAACCGTCTTTACGATGCCCGATATGTGGGGGTTGTGACCGGACCGGACGGCCAGCCTGCCCGGCAGGTTGTCTATCGCTATCTCGACACCGTGACCTGGCAGAATGATTCCACCCGGGCGACCTTCGAGATGACCGTGCCTCGGGACGAGGTCTACTTTATCGATACACCGCAAATCTGAAGACCCTGGATTAATCATGAGAACATACAAACGAACAGTCGCGGCGATCCTCGGCAGCGGGATCGTCATTACCTGGGGGCTGGCCAACGAGGATGGGGACCGGAATTCCAGCGCCTCCACCTCCTTTGATTCCAGCGCCTCAACGTCGGTCAACGCCACCGCGACTCACGACCCGGTTCCGACCGAACCGGTAACCTTCCTGGGTGTCGAAGTCCGGGAGGTCGACCCTGTCCTGGTCGACCATCTCGACCTCGACGAGGGTGTCGGACTGGTGGTGGAGCGGGTGACCGACGACAGCCCGGCCTCACGGGCCGGTCTTCAGGAGAACGATATCCTGGTGAAGATGGGCGACCAGTTGCTCATCACCCCACGTCAGTTCACCGTCCTTGTGCGCCGCGAGAGACCGGACGCTGAGGTGGCATTTGAAATCCTCCGCAAAGGCAAGCGGTCGACGATTCGGGCTGCGCTTGAGACCCGTGAGGTGCCCATCCGAAGGGCTTTCGACTGGATCCAGGGTACTCGTCTGCCGGTCTTCGACCTGCCGCTTCCGCCGGTGCCGCCTGAAGCCGGGCACTTCGAGGATATCATTAACGACGAGCTTGTTCCTTTTGAGAGCGGCGCAGGCCGCAGGATCGTCGCGATCGATCCGAGGCGGAAGATGGTCTTCAGGGACAGAGCGGGTACAGTGGAGGTGGAGATCGACGGCCCCGAGAGAGTCGTCGTGATCAAGGACGATCAGGGAAACGTGGTTTACCAAGGCGATGGTTCGCCCGACCATCACCTGCCGCCGGAGGTCAAAGCCCGTATGGAAAAACTGGATGTGCGGGTGGAGGGTGATCTGGATCGTTTGCCGCACCCGCCGATCATCGACGTGATCAAGAACCCCGCGGCCCCGACAATCTGACCCGGTCCACGGGGGACGCGTCGCCTTCTCCAGGCGATCTGGGGGATTCTCGCACCCGCCTGGCGGCAAGAAAACAGAACGGGGCGGACCCGTGTGAGTCCGCCCCGTTTGGTTTTCTGGTTTCAAGTCCCTAGCCGGCCTGCGGTGCGCGGGCGCGGATGCGGGGAGTCCGGACTCGGGTCAGCCGACCGAAGAGGCCGGCGACTGATGAACGGACCCGTGTTAGCAGGGTGTTCTCGGACGATTCTTCCGTGCGGACGGTGCGCTCTTCCCGATCAGGGGCCTGCAGGTCGGTTGCCTGGTAGGCCATGAACAGGGAGGCTCCGCCGTGATGGCTCGGAAAAACCGCCTGTATGAACGTAGTCTTCTGTTTCATTGTCAGTAAGAGGATCGACCGGCATGCGATCGGATCCTCTGCGCTGACAACGAATCAGAAGGAGGGGGAAGCTGGCCGATGAATCAGGCCAGGTCAAGTCCGGTCTTTTCCATGGCGGTCAGATCCTGACCGGAGGCTTTCACCTGCTGGAGGACCTGCTCCGGGCTCTTGGCGCCGGGGATGACGGAGGTGACAGCCGGGTGATGGAGCACGCCGACGAGGGCGGCCTCCGTCCAGGTTCGGTTCTCGGCCAGGGCGGCATACGACTTCATGGCTTCGAGCTTGCGAAGATAGCCTGCCCGGCCTTCGCCCTCGTTCCAGCCGGAACGCACGGAATCCGTAAAGACCGAATCGGAGTCGTATTTTCCGGTCAGGATGCCCTGGGCGAGGGGACCGCGGATCAGGGTGGCGATGCGATGCTCCAGACAATAGGGAAGAAGGTCCTTCTCCGGCGATCGGTTGAGCAGGCTGTAGTCGAGTTGACAGCTGGTGCATTGGCCTTCGCGGTTGAAGCGCTCGAGCACATCGAGACGATTGGTCGAGATGCCGTAAGCACGGATTTTGCCCGCCCGGGTCAGGCGTTCGAAGGCTTCGAGGAAGACGTCAGGTTCCCCGAGGTCTCCGATATGGCATTGGTAGAGGTCGATCACATCGGTCTTCAGGCGATAAAGACTGGCGTCGCAGCAGGCCACGACGTGCAGCGGGTGGGTGTAGCCGAAGGGGTGGCCGAGGCGCCGTGCCCAGTTGCCAACCTTGGTGGCGATGACGACCTCGTCGCGGACGCTGGACAGGGCTTCGCCGACGATGCTCTCGCTGGTGCCCGGTTCGAGCCCATAGGCGTCGGCGGTGTCGAAGAAATTGATTCCCTGCTCGAGGGCGGTCCTCACGGTCTTGAGCGCAGTGCCTCGGTCGACCTCCCCATACTGACCTCCAAGCCCCCAGCAGCCCAGGCCGATTTCACTGATCTTCCATCCGGTTCTGGCAATCGCACGAGTTTTCATACTCGCACCCATCCCATGACCCATTCGTGAGATGGCAAACCATTCCCGTCCTTTTGTGGGGAACTGCGCTCCGGAGCGGGTTCCTGACGGGTGGACGGGATCCGTGCAATCCGTTGTTTGCGGTTTGCGGTTGGCCGAAATTGGGTCAAGCTGATGGGATGATCGACCTAATCCGAAAGACATTTCTGGCGGGCGTGGGCGCTGTGGTCATGACGCGCGAGAAGATCGAGGAATCGATGGCCGACCTGGTCGAAAAGGGCAAGATTTCGGCCAAGGACGCCAGGGAGGTGGCTGAAAAACTCGCGGCTGACGGCAAGCGCGAGTTTGAGACGGTCTCCGATGACGTGCAGAAGCGGGTCAAGGAGATGCTCGAGCAGATGGGCGTGGGGCAAAAGGACAAGATCGGGGATCTGGAGAAGCGTCTGCTCGCTCTCGAAATCGAGGTCCAGAACCTGACCCACAAGGTCAAATCGCTGTAACGGGCGCGTGAAGCCCTTCGAGCTGTTTTCCAACGCGGTCCGGGCCAAGGAGATCGCGGCCGTTCTGGTGCGGAACGGCTTCGCCGATCTTCTGCAGCGCGCCAACCCGCCTCCGTGGTTGCTTCACCTGCTGGACTCCAGTCCGCGTCCCCGTCGCAGTATCTGGGAGCGGGTCCGCATCGTGGCGGAAGAACTGGGGCCGACTTCGGTCAAGCTCGGACAAATGATGAGCATGCGTCCGGACCTCTTTCCGGAAGAATTGGTCCATGAACTGCGCAAGCTGCAGGATGCGGTCCGGGCGGAGCCCTTTGAGGTCATGGGACCGGTCCTCGAGGAGGACCTGGGCATGCCGATCGATGAATTCTTCTCCGAATTTGACCGCACCCCGGTGGCGAGTGCCTCGATCGGTCAGGTCTACCGTGCGCGGATGCGATCCAGCGGGGTGGAAGTGGCGGTCAAGGTGCAGCGGCCGTCCATCGCCCGGCGGATCGAGGCGGATTTCGACATCCTTTACTGGTTTGCCGAGAAGGTGCACGAGGGCGTGGCGGACCTCAAACCCTACGACCTCCCGGGCATCCTCCAGGAGCTGCGCCGTGCGGTCAACCGCGAGCTCGATTACCGCAACGAGGCACGCAACGCGCTCTTCTTTAATATCCAAAATCCGGATACCGAGCATGTCTTCGCCCCGAGAGTCTACGAGGATTACTCGACCGAAACGATCCTCATCACCGAGTGGGTGGACGGGGTCCGGATCGAGGATCTGCCCGTCCCCTCGGAGCTGGCCTCGTCCATCGCCCTGCACGGTGCGCATTCACTCTTCAACCAGGTCCTCATCCAGGGTTTCTTTCACGCCGATCCGCATGCGGGGAATCTCAAGGTCACGCGTGACGGGCGGCTCTGCTTTCTCGACTGGGGCCAGGCCGGCCAGCTGACCCGGCAGATGCGGTTCGACCTGATCGACCTCTTCGGTGCTTTCCTCAAGGGCGATGCGGAGCAGGTTGCGCGGATCGCCGCCGACCTGCCGCGATCGAGCGGCCGCTTCAATCGCTCGGCCATCGAGAAGGAGATCATGTTTGCCATCCGGGAAAACTTCAATCCCGAGACGGGCAAGGGGCAGGTCGGCCGGGCCCTTCTGCGGATGTTCCACATCTTCGGCCAGAACGGGATTGCGGTGGGCCGGGACTACTCGCTCATGGCCAAGGCGATCCTCTCGATCGAGGAAGCCGGTTTGACTCTCGAGCCAGGCTTCAGTTTCAACCGGGTCTTTCAGCCGGTGCTGGCGGACGTCCATCGGGAGCGTCGCCGGCCGTTCGGCGTGCTCAAGGGGCTTCAACGCTCCTTCATGGTCGGGCTGACCCGGATGCAGGACATCCCGGCCGAGTTGCACCGCATCCTCAAGCGGATTGAGTCGGATGACATCACGGTCAATTTCCAGCATCGAGGGCTCGAGGACCTGGATGAAGCGCTCAATGAGGCTTCGAACAAAATCACGCTCGGGGTGATCCTGGCCGCCCTGCTGGTCGCTTCCTCCCTCATCATCACGACCGGGATCAAACCCCTGCTCTTCGGCTACCCGGCGCTCGGAATGGTCGGTTACCTCCTGTCCGCCATCGTGGGAATCTGGACGGTTTACGACATTCTGCGCAGCGGAAAGAAGCGCTGAAATCCGGGCGCTAGACCACGCCGTAGGCCTTGACCGCCTCGGCCACCCGGAGGAAACCGGCCACGTTGGCTCCGAAGGCGTAATCCTCCTTGCGGTGGTAGCGCAGGGCCACCCGGGCGCAGTCGTTGTGGATGGAAGCCATGATCTTCTTGAGTTGCTGGTCGACCGTGCGGAAAGTCCACTGTTCCTGGGAGGCGTTCTGGCGCATCTCGAGGGCGGAGACGGCCACGCCGCCGGCATTGGCGGCCTTGGCCGGTCCATAGAGCATGCCGGCCTTTCGGAAGACCTCGATCGCGTCCGGGGTGGAGGGCATATTGGCTCCCTCAGCCACCAGTTGGCACTTATGCCCGGCCAGGGCTTCGGCATCCTTCTGGTTGAGCTCGTTCTGGGTGGCGCAGGGGAAGGCCATGTCGCAGGGGATTTCCCAGATGCGGGCGTCCGGTCGAAACTCGGCCCGGGGGCGACGCTTGACGTATTCGCTGATCCGCAGGCGTTCGATCTCCTTGACTGCCTTGAGGATGTCGAAATCGATCCCGTCGGGATCGTAGGCGACGCCGCTCGAGTCGGAGCAGGCGACCACTCTGGCCCCGAGATCGTTCAGTTTCCGGATGCAGTAGAGGGCGACATTGCCCGAGCCGGAAACCAGGCAGGTCTTGCCCTCGATTTTCTGATTCCGGGTCTTGAGCATCTCTGCGGCAAAGTAAACGGTGCCGAAACCGGTGGCCTCCTTGCGGCCGAGCGATCCGCCCAGGCCCGGTTCCTTTCCGGTGAGGACGCCCGGTTCGAACCGGTTGGTCAGTTTCTTGTATTGGCCGAACAGATATCCGATTTCCCTTGAGCCGACCCCGATGTCGCCGGCCGGGACATCGGTCTGGAAGCCGACGTAGCGGAAGAGCTCGCTCATGAAGGCCTGGCAGAAGCGCATGATCTCACAGTCGGACTTTCCCTTGGGATCGAAGTCCGCGCCGCCCTTGCCCCCACCGATGGAGAGCCCCGTCAGGCTGTTCTTGAATATCTGCTCAAAGGCGAGGAACTTGATCGTCCCGAGATCGACGGAGGGGTGAAAGCGGAGTCCGCCCTTGTAGGGTCCGAGGGCGCTGCTGAAGCCGAGCCGATAGCCGCGATTGACCTGGATGTCCCCGTTGTCGTCCTGCCAGGCCACCCGGAAAATGATCTGCCGCTCCGGCTCGGTCAGGCGTTCCAGGATGGCGGTCTCCTCGATCTCGGGGTGTTCGGCCAGCACCGGTTCGAGTGAAGCGAGCACTTCGTGGACAGCCTGAAGGAAAAGAGGCTCCTGTGGGTTTCGTTTCCTGACGGTTTTGAAGACACTGGAGAGATAGCCTTTCATGGGATTACCTGGGGAAATTTCGCCGGCTTATGGAAGAAAGAATGGAGGTTCCGGATGCTGATTGGCAGGGAATAGTACGGCTCACTCGCTGTCGTCAGGCCAGTTGAAGCACCGGCATGACCGCACCGTCGGGTGCGACCGTGGCGAGGCTGTAGGCACGGTTCCCTGAAGTCCTCAATTCGGAAAAAGTCCGGTCGACCGCCTCCAGGCTGTTGCAGTCCCGGCTGAGGTGGGCGAGGAAGACGTGTTTCCAGGCGGGGTCGGGACAATCCCGGAGCAGGTCGCGGGCGGCCTCGTTGGAAAGGTGGCCGTGGCGTCCGGTGATTCTCTGTTTGACCGACCATGGCCGGCGGGTGTCGGCCTTGAGCATCTCGAGATCGTGATTGGATTCGAGAACGAGAATGTCGGCCTGGCGGATCCGCTCGCGGACCAGCTCGGTGGCGTAGCCGAGATCGGTCAGCCAGGCGATGCTCTGCACCGGACCGAAGAGATCCCCGTTGCCATGGCTGAAAAGGTAGCCGACTGGATCGTGGGCATCGTGGGGAACGGAAAAGCTCTCGATGGTGAGGTCTTGAAAGGTGAAGCGGGAACCGGTTTCGAAGACCCGCCAGTCCGGTCTGGCCTTGAGTTTGGGGCTGATCGCATGGGCGGTGCCTCGATTGGCGAAAACGGGTAGGGAACGCTTGCGACAGAGACCGCTCAGACCGGTCGTGTGGTCGCCATGCTCGTGGGTCAGGAAGACGGCGTCGATGGACTCGATCGATTCACCGGTCTCGGCGAGGAGGGCGGCGATGCGCCGCGCAGAAAAGCCCGCGTCGATGAGGATGCGGGTATTCTCGGTCGCGATGAAGGCGCAGTTGCCGGAACTGCTGCTGCCGAGGATACTGAATCGAAAAGGCATTGCCCGCTGACAAAACAAAGTCCAGCCGGCCAGGCAACGGAAAACGGGGAGTCCGGGCATCCCTTTCACAGTCTGGGACGAAGGATTGGGGCGGTCTCCGGGACAAAGTCCCTTCCGCGATGTCGCATTGACCGCTCCCTGATCCTGGGTATTAGTCTCTTCTTTCATGCCTTCCCGCGCACCTCAGTCCGTATCGGTCGACCATGGCCCCAGCCGTTCCCTGGAAGGGACGGTCGTGGTGACCCGGCGCGCCCATTTCAATGCCGCGCACCGGCTGGAAAACACGGAGCGGTCGGAACGGTGGAACCGCAAGACTTTCGGGCCCTGCAACCACCCGAACTGGCACGGGCACAATTACGTTCTGGAAGTCTCCGTGATCGGCCGTCCACACCCGTCGACCGGCTACGTGATTGATCTGGGCGAGTTGAAGGCGATCATCGAGCGCGAGATCACCGACAAGTGCGATCACCGCAATCTCAACCTCGATGTCGATTTTCTCCGGGGGATCATCCCCTCAGCCGAGAATCTGGCCATCGCCTTCTGGAACCAGCTTGAGCCGCAGATCCGCCAGGGCCGTCTGCACCGCGTCTGTCTCTGGGAAACCGAACGCAACCGGGCGGAATACTCCGGCCCTCACAACCCTCCAAACTGAAGAAACTCGGCTGCGAGCCGATCAGCCGAAGCGGTTATCGTCACCAACCGCGTTTGTTGAAACGAAAAACGATCGATGAAAAAGAAGCAAAAAACAATGTACCTCCACCAGACCGCCGGTGGGGCTCCGCAGCCGATCAAGCGCGCCTACGACGACGATTTCAAGGTGTCCGAATCCTATCGGGACGGATTGCCGGATATGAACGACGCGGTCGATTCGATCCAGGGCGCCCATGTGCCGATCCAGCAGGTCGGGGTATCGAATTTCAGACTCCCGCTCAAGTTTGCGGTGAAGGGTGGGGAGCCGGTTGTCCTGGAAACCAGCGTATCGGGTACGGTTTCCCTGGAGGCCAATCTCAAGGGGATCAACATGTCGCGGATCATGCGGTCCTTTTATGACTACAGGGAGAGGCTCTTTACCCCGGATACGGTCAAGGTCATCCTGACGGCCTATATCCGGAAAGTGGACGCCTTTGACGCGCGAATCCGGCTGAGTTTTTCTTATCCCATTCTGCAGAAGAGTCTGCGCAGCGAGAATCAGGGCTACCAGTATTATGACGCCGTCTTTGAGGGAGTGATGAGTCGCGACGGATCCTTTCGCCGCTTCATCCATCTGGACTTCGTCTATTCCTCGGCCTGTCCCTGTTCGGCGGAACTGGCTGAGCACGCCCGCGATACCCGGGGAGTTTACAGCATTCCACACAGCCAGCGCAGCAAAGCGCGGATCTCCGTCGAGATTGCGGAAGGTCGCAAGCTGGCGATCGAAGACCTCCAGAAGCATTGCCTGAAGGCCCTGCGGACCGAGACGCAGGTGATCGTCAAACGGGAGGATGAACAGGCCTTTGCCGAAATGAACGGTGCCTATATCAAGTTCGTCGAGGACGCCGCCCGCCTGGTTTATGAGCAGTTGGCGGCCGATTCGCGGATTCGCGATTTCCAGGTCGCCTGTTCCCACCTGGAGTCCCTCCATTCCCATGACGCGGTCTCGGTCATCTGTCGAGGGGTCCCGGGCGGATTCAAGGCGGACTTCACCGATTTTCAATCGTTGGTCTGCTGACGGCTTCCCGAACGATGTCCGACCCGAAGGAGCACCCGCCTGTCATTGTCATCACGGGCGCCAGCCAGGGTATCGGCGCGGCTCTGGCGGATGTATTTGCCCGGGAGACGGGCTGTCGTCTGGCCCTGCTGGCCCGGAATCGGGACCGCCTGGAGGTGGTGGCCGCGGCCTGTCGGTCGTTCGGCAGGGAGACCCTGGTGTTTGCATGTGACGTGACGGACGCGGCGGCGGTCGAAGCGGTCTCCCGGCAGGTTCTCGATCAATGGGGAGCGCCCCACGTCCTGATCAACAATGCCGGTCGCTTTATCGGAGCATCCTTTCTGGAAACCTCGATCGGGCAATTCGACGACTTGATCGCGGCCAATCTGCGGACCGTTTTTCTGGTATCGAAGGCCTTTGTCCCGGCGATGGTGGCGGAGGGGCGGGGCCATGTCTTCAATATGTCGTCGATCGCCGGTTTGGATGCCTATCCCGGGGGAACCGCCTATGGTGCCGCCAAGTTTGGAGTGACCGGGCTCAGCCGGGTGATGCGACGGGAATTGATGGATCACGGCATCAGGGTGACCACGGTTTTTCCCGGAGCCACCTTCACGCCTTCGTGGGATGGATCCGGAGTATCCGCGGAGGTGATGATGCCGGCGGAGGATGTGGCCCGTTCGTTCTTCGACGCGTGGAAGATGAGTTCCCGCACGGTGGTGGAGGAGATCATCCTGCGTCCGATCGGCGGCGATCTTTAGGTGGAGCGTCCTTCTCCGTCCGTCGGCTGGTGAGGGCTGAAGCCGAACTGATTTCGACACGGCGCCGAGTTGGCGTCTCCCGTGTTCATGAGGTCACCTGGACACACCAACGAGTCCTCATCCCGAGGCGACGAACCGGAGTGGACTTCCGGGTGATGCCTATTCCCGCTCGAAGGCGCGCAGGCGTGCCATCAGCGGCTGGGCCGGAGGGGGCACGCGCAGCCAGGTGCTGAGCAGGACTTCAGGTGAGGAGTAATTCGTGTTGTAGAAGGCCTTGTTCGCCTTGTCGTCGACGGAGACCCATCCACCCTTGACGGTGGCGCCGGCAAACAGGCCGGAAGCTGCGGAATAGACGAGGACTTCGGCTTTGAAGAGATCGAAATTCTCGGTGTTCTTTCCGACCGGTCCGGCGACCGCCTTGGCATCGACGCCGACATTGAACCGTCCGGTGTAGGCCCTGGTGACGGCATCGTCGGACATGAGCAGATAGATGTTATTGACTTCGGTGTAGCCGGCCTGGAGTCCGAAGCTGGCCTGTCCGGCGGTCACGAATCCGGGAGTGCCCCATTGGCCGGTCTGGGGAATGCGGATGACCATGACGCCGGTTCCTCCCTGGCCGCCGAAGATGAGACCGCCTCGATATTGGTTGAGGATGATGATGCCCTTGGCCTGGCGCAGGATCTCGCGTGGAATCGTCGTCTCGGCATTCATCATGATCAACTCGAGAACGTACTCGGCCGTGGTCATCCGGTCGGCCAGTTTTTCGGTGTACGGTTTCTTTTCACCGCCGTAGGTGACCGACGCGAGGGCGACCGAGAGGAAGATGAGGAGGAGGGAACGCAGGTTCGTCTTCATTTGAAATTGAGGATCAAGGAGTGAGGACAGTCGAATTCGACCAAAAAAGCAATGGCTAAGACCGCCTCTAGGCCGTCCCTTTTGCAGGGCCCGTCGACAGGCCATTGATGAATCGTGCCTGAAGACGGATCGTCGTAGATGGGAAGGTCTTCAGGATTTGTTCTGTCATGAAGACCTCCAGACAGATCGGCTGTTCCTTCATCCGGCATCAATCCTGCCGCCGGGCGGAAATCGTTGAGTGACTTCGCGGAGGACCTCTTCGTTCGACCGGAGTTTCCCGGGGCCGACCAGAACGTTGAGGCGTTCGATGATTTTCTGGATGATTCCGTCCGGGCAGGAAGCCCCTCCGGTGATGAGGATGGTGAGCGGTTCCGGCGCGGCGGGAAAGGTCAGGTTTTCGGTCCTGCCGCCCGCAGGATCGCCGGAATTGGCGGGGAAATGGTAGTGATCCACGGAGTCGAGGGAATGGATATCACGTTCCGACTGGATATAGACTGCCCGCGGGCCGAGTTGCCGGGTGCAGAGTCGGTAGAGCTGATAGGTATTGGAACTGTTGCGACCGCCGACGACGATCGCCCGGTCGGGCTTGAGGGCGAGAGCCTTTCCGAGGGCGTCCTGGTTGACCTGGGTGGCGTAGCAAAGGGTGTCGCCGCGGCTCTGGCCGTAGAGGTGGTCGCGAATCCGGTCCGGACCGAACTTGCGTGCAAGGATTCCCTCGAAGTAGTCGATGATGGCCACGGTTTCGTTGCGCAGAAGTGTGGTCTGATTGACCACGGCAATCCGGTTGAGGTGCCGGGTCGGGTCAAACCCGTCGGTGTGACGACCGGCGAAAAAGCTCAGTTCCTGCCGCAGAAGAGCGGGATCGGTTTCGAGGATCATCCGCCCGATCCGCCGGGCCTCGTCCAGGTTGCGGACAATCAGGGCGGGAGCGTTCTGAGCCGTATTGGAGAAAGTGGCCTTGGTTTCTTCGTGCTCTGATTTTCCGTGAATGATGACCGTATAGCCGTCGTGTCCGACCGTGCGGGCGACCTTCCATACTTTTTCCACAAGCATGCAGGTGGCGTCGTGGGCATGAACGGCAATTCCCCGGGTGATCAGGCGGCGTTTGTCCTCGTTGGTCGCGCCGAAGGCCGGGATGATGACAATATCGTCGCTCGTCAGGCTGTCCCAGTAGAGTCGGCCGGATTCGGGATCGGGCAGCGGGACGCCCCGGTCGGTCTGAAGGTAGCGCAGGCCGCGCATCCGGAGGTCCTCGTTGACGAAGGGATTATGGATGAGCTCGCTCAACATGAAGACCCGGCGGTCGGGGTATTGGCCGAGGGTTTCATAGGCGCGCTCGATTGCGTTCTGAACGCCGAGACAGAAGCCAAAGTGACTGGGCAGGATGTAGCGGATTGCGCCGAAATCGAGCAGGGCCGGTTCGGCCGAGGTGCGTTCGCGGCTGCGCTTGACCTGCTTGATCGCCTCGCAAAGCGGGCTGAGGTAAAGTCCCCGGGCCCGGGAATCGAGGAGGTAGGCATCCCGGTTGCGTTGCCGGTCGGTCCTGAAGCGATAGATGTAGTCGCGATCCGTGAGATCGAGGTATCCGATGCGGACGGCATGGGAATGCAATTCGGGGATCATCGCCTTGATCAGAGGCGAGACCGCGTCGGTCCGGGTGGAGAGGGCGGTCAGTTCGTCGATGGAGAACGAGTTTGCCTCCGATTGATCGGGGTCGCGGTGTGGCGAATGACCCGCGTAGCGGGCAAAGAAGACCTCGACCCGACCGATTTCCGGATCGGAGAAGCTGAACCCCCGGGTGACCGGGGCGGGCTGACCGCTGAAGATCTCGACCTGCCGGGCGGCCGCCATCTCCACCTCACCGGAAGGAACCCTGGATTGAAAATGAGTCGGCATCCAGGGCCCACCGGATTCGCCCTGCCGGAGGAGGAGCCGGTTCTGCGGGTCGAAGAGGAGGATAACGAGAGAGGTGTGGGTGCCCATATCCGGCATGTGTTCGGTCAGTCTGTTTCGCGGAGCGTGGTGGCGTCGAGCGAAACCATCTTGAGTGCCAGTTTGCCCAAGGCGTCTTCCGTCTCAAGTGAGGTCTCGACTTTAGGGAGGCCCTCGTCTTGGATTTCGAGTCGAAAGGCAGGGTGATTGACGTGAACAATCCGTGGCATGTCGTCCTGGGAGGCGGACCCCTGGGCATGGGGGTGGCCGATCGTCTGATTCGCCAGGGACGTCCGGTCCGGGTGGCGACTCTTTCCAGCGATCCCGATCTTCCCGGTGCGGAGTGTGTCCATCTGGACGCGTCGGATGCCGACCGGGTTCACCGGATCTGCGCGGATGCGGCCGTCCTGTATTTCTGCGCGAGTCCCCCTGGAGATGCTCCGGATGAATTGGTTCTCATGGTTCAGGGAGTGACCGCCGGGCTTGCCCGCGCCGGGTGCCGGCTGGTTTACGCTGAGTCGCTTCTGGCCTGCGGGCCGTGCGATCCTCATTTTCAGGAGACCGGCCGGCACCACCCGGTCGGACCGGAAGGGCGGGCGCGGGCTGCCGCGGTGGCGCATATCATGGAGTCCCACCGTATGGGCCGACTGGGTGTCGACGTGGTCCGATCGTCGGATTTCTTCGGTCCCAAGGTGACCCGTGGTTATCTGGGGGAGCGTGTCTTCGGGCCGGCCATTCGGGGTGGGTCGATCCTTCTCCGGGGAGATCCTGAAGCCCGACACGACTTCTCCTATGTGGACGACTTTGCCCGGGCCATGGTGGGGATTGGTGGAGAGGCCGGAGCTTTCGGTCGGATCTGGCATACCCCACCGGTGGTGCCTTCCCGGACCAATCGGGAAATGATCGACAGGATCATCGAGCTGGCGGGGTCGGGAGCGACCCGCCATTTCCTGCCTGAATGGCTGGCGTCACTGGAAGCCGGGCTCAGCCGACAGGCCCGGCGGCACCAGGAGTCGGCATTCTTGAGGAATCAGCCCGTCGTTGTGCAGGCGACCCGACTCAAGATGCGGTTCGGCTTTACCGCCACCCCGACCGACGAAGCGATCGGAGCGACCATCGAGTGGTATGGAAAACAGTGGCCGGGACGCAAATCGTCGGCCTGATCGGCTCGGCGGACCCCCGTCAGTTTTCCAAGGTCGGCGTAGCGGATTTCATGGCCCCACTCTCCATCTCACTGGATAGGCCATCAAACCAATTGATGTACATCTCCTTTTCCCTGGAGAGATCGTCCTTGGCGATGGTGAAACGTACTCCGCCCATCTGGTCGACCATGGCGAGGAAGCGGTGACCGGTCTGCGAATCGGCCAATTCGAGTTCCACAACGGCCCGGCCGATGTCGGCTACCTGCACATCGCGACTGTTGATTCCCTCCGGAGAGGAGACGTCGGTGATGGCGGTGCGGACGCGAAGCGTCTTGGGACCCGCGACGGGGACCTTCATGAACCGGTCCTTCAATTTCTGATTGAGCCACTCGTTGAGGTATTGAGTCAGCCGTTCCTTTTCCGCCGCGGTCAGATCGAGGCCGGGTTTCAGGTAGGCGAAGGAGACCGGATCAATGACCACCTTGCCGTAGTCCTTGAGGTCGGCTTCAGGATCGATGTAGATCTTGCGTCCAACAACCGCGAATTCCGGTGCCTTGGCCAGCTTGAGAGCGGAATAATCCCCAAGGAAGCCGCTCTCGGGAAGATTCGGGATCTGGTAGGTGATCTGTCCTCCGGGGACTGGATTATCCGGCGTCGTGCAACCGGAAGTGATCAGAAGCGCCGCGGCGGCCGCGGCGGAGACGATGAGGACTCGCGAAGAATGGAACATGTTAATGGCGTTTGAAGATTTGACCGTTTCTCATTTGAGCAGGCGATACCGGGCAGGCAAGCCCGGTTTTCGATTCGGAGCCGAACGAAAACGGATTCCTGGTGGCTGCCTTCAGGCCAGGTTCTTGTGACTTCCGTCACAGAGCGGGGATCCGGCGGTGTGCTTGCAGTTGCACAGGGCAACGCGTTTCTTTTCGGTCACGGTGTATTCCACCGGTTCGAAGCCGCTGCCGGCGTGGGATCCGTCGCACCAGGGCTGATCCTTGGAACGGCCGCAGGCACACCACCAATAGGTTCCGGTCTCGAGTTCGAGAACGGTCGGGCGTTTTGAAGGGATTTCAGGTTGGTTCATGAGGAAAAAGGAGGCAGGGTCGGGCTTTCGCGGTGTCGCCCGATCATGGATCAATGCGCTTCCGGATCAATGGAATTCGACACTCTCTTCATCGAGGATGGCGGCGAGCCCGGGATGGTCGGGTGAACGCAGCGATTCCACCATGTCCTGGATTTCCTGAGGCGGAGGCGTGGTCAGGCGGGAAACGGTCAGGGTGGCCGCGAAATTCAGGAGCATGCCGGCGGTGCCGATACCCTCTGCCGAAATCCCGAGCCAGGGGGTCATCCCGAAGTACTTGACTGCCGTGATGTAGAAGGTGGTGAAACCGAGTCCGACAATCATGCCGGTGATGGCGCCCGCGCGGTTGGTGCGCTTGTCGAAAATGCCGAGAACGATGATGGGGAAGAAACTGGCCGCGGCCAGGCCGAAGGCGAAGGCCACCACCTGGGCCACGAATCCCATCGGGTGAATGCCGAACCAGCCCGCGATGAAAACGGCCACGAGGATCATGAACCGGCCGACAAGGACGCGCTGCTTCTCGGTGGCCCGCGGATTGACCAGTCGATAATAGAGGTCGTGGGCGATGGAGCTAGAAATCACCAGAAGCAGGCCGGAGGCGGTTGAGAGGGCCGCGGCCAGCCCCCCCGCGGCCACCAGGGCGATGACCCACGGGGCAAGCGCCGCCACTTCGGGGGTCGACAGGACGATGATATCCCGGTCGATGGTGACTTCGCTCAGCGCGGAGTCGGCGCTCAACTGGATGCGACCATCGCCGTTCTTGTCGTCGAACTTCAGGAGCCCGGTATTCTCCCACTTGCCGACCCAATCGGTCGCCTGGATCTCTTCGATCGGCCGGTCGTGAAGGCTGGTGATGAGATTGAAGCGGGCGAAAGCGGCCAGGGCCGGTGCCGCCGTGTAGAGCAGGGCGATGAAGAGCAGGGCCCAGAAAGCCGAATAGCGTGCTGCCCGGACGGACTTGACCGTGTAAAAGCGCACGATGACGTGGGGAAGGCCGGCTGTTCCCACCATCAGGGCGATCGTGATGAAAAGGACATCCTGGATCGGCTTGTTGGCAAAGGGCGTGGTGTATTCGGCAAAGCCGAGATCGACCTGGAGCTGATTGAGCCGCTCGACGATGTCGCTGGTCGTGAAGGCGATCTGGGGCACGGGATTGCCGGTCAGCATCCAGGCGAGTGCCACTGCCGGGATGAGATAGGCGATGATCAGCACGGTGTATTGGGCGACCTGGGTCCAGGTGATCCCTTTCATGCCGCCGAGAACCGCGAAGAATGCCACGATGATCATTCCGATGATGACACCGTGGTTGATGTCGACCTGAAGAAAACGGCTGAAGACGATGCCGACCCCTCGCATCTGGCCCGCCACGTAGGTGACGGAGACAAATACGGCGCAGATGACGGCGACCACTCGCGCGACCTTCGAGTAGTAACGGTCGCCGACGAAATCGGGGACGGTGTACTTGCCGAATTTCCGCAGGAATGGGGCCAGGAGCAGGGCGAGCAGGACATACCCGCCGGTCCATCCCATCAGGTAGATCGACCCGTCGTAGCCGAGGGTCGAGATCAGGCCGGCCATCGAAATGAAGGATGCGGCCGACATCCAGTCGGCCGCCGTGGCCGCCCCATTGGCGATCGCGGGCACGCCTTGACCGGCCACATAGAAGCCCGAGGTGTCCCTGACCCTTGCCCACCAGCCGATATAGAGGTAAACGAAAAAGGTCAGGCTGACCAGGAGGTAGGTCCAGGCTTCGACTGTCATTTCTCAGCGTCCTCCCGGTCTTTGCCGTAGCGGTGGTCGAGGGTGTCCATCCGCCGGGCGAAGATGTAGATCAGCGCCACGAATACGAGGATGGATCCCTGTTGCGCCATCCAGAATCCGGCGGGCAGTCGGCCGACAGAAAAAGCGTTGAGCGGTCTGACGAAGAGGATGCCGGCTCCGATCGAGACGAGAGCCCAGATGGCGAGAAGGATGAGAATGAGGCGGATGGTGGAACGCCAGTAGCCGTTTTCGGGTGGGGGCACGGGGTAGGGGGGACAGGGAGTGGGGGGAGACCGGGACGGAGCGGAAACTTGAAAAGATTCGCGGAACGGCGCAATGCTCTTTTCTTTCTGCCGTTCAAAACCTTTCCGTTCATGCCGCACTCCCGCCGCTTCTACTACAAACAGCTCCGCCGCCGATTGGCAGAGGGGTTTGAGCGGCTGACTCTCGGGCAGTTGCGTCAGTTCTATTTTCTCGCCCTGATGGTCGGCATTTTGAGCGGTTTGTCGGCCGTGGCTTTTCACAAGTCGATCGATTGGATGGATCACCATCTGATCAAACGGGCCTCCATCGCCGACGGGCCATGGGTCTGGATCGGTTTGATCCTGTTGCCGGCGTTGGGCGGGCTGCTTGCGGGATTTCTCGTGCGCTACTGGGCGCCGGAGGCGGCGGGCAGCGGCATCCCTCAGACCAAGGCGGCCTACTACATCAAGTTCGGACGGATCCGATTCCGGACCGCGGTCAGCAAATTCGTTCTGGGCGCGCTGAGCATCGGCACGGGCAGCAGTCTGGGGCGTGAGGGACCGACCGTGCAGATCAGCGCCGCCCTCGCTTCATGGCTCGGTCGCTGGCTGGGTCTTCCGCCCAAAATCGTCATGCGCCTGATTCCCCTCGGGGCGGCCGGCGGGATCGCAGCGGCCTTCAATACGCCGCTTTCCGCCATCATGTTCGCGATCGAGGAGATCATGGGCGACCTGAAGCACCGGGCTCTTGCGGCGATCGTTCTGGTTGCGGTCATCGCCGCCGTCATCGAGCGGGGCCTGCTGGGCTCGAGTTCGCTCTTTGCGGTGCCCAGTCACGTGGATTTCCGGCCGATCGAGTTGATCTGGAGTCTCTTTCTCGGGATCCTCGCCGGGGTGTTTTCGCATCTCTTCGTCGGCTTGCTGTTGCGGATCCGACAGAGGGTGCGGCAGGTCCGGGGACGATTTACCTGGGCCTTGCCGGCTGTCGGCGGTCTCGCCACCGGATTGATCGGAACGGCGGTGTTTGCCTGGTCCGGTCATCTCGGGATCTTCGGAATCGGCTACGAGGATCTCTCGCTCGCTCTCTTCGGCAAGCTCGGGCTCGCGCTGCTCATCGTCCTTTTCATCGGCAAATTCCTCGCCACGGTCCTGTGCTACTCGACGGGAGGGGTCGGAGGCATCTTCGCCCCGACGCTTTTCCTCGGCGCCATGCTGGGTGGCGCACTGGCCACCGGGCTCGATCTGATCCCGGGGATTCCGCCGATCCAGACCGGTTCGCTTGCCCTGATCGGGATGGGGGCGATGTTTGCCGGGATCATCCGGGCTCCGGTCACCTCGATCCTCATCATTTTTGAGCTGACCGGGGATTACGCGCTCATCCTGCCGATCATGCTGGCCAATCTGATTGCCTACGCACTGGCCTCCCGCTGGCGGAAGATCCCGATCTATGAAGCCCTCCTGCTGCAGGACGGCATCAATCTCCGTCAGTTCCCGATCCTTCGCCCGACCGCCAACTGGCAGAACCTTCCGGTCAATACGATCATGACAAACGACGCGGTGACCCTGCGCAAGGACGAGATGCTGCCCGAAGCGTTTGCGGAGATCAAGGGCCGGACCTTCATGCTCTTCCCGGTGGTTGACTCAATGGGCCGCTACAGCGGCATGGTTCATCGAAAGGGAATCACCAATGTGGTGGAAGCGCATCCCGAACGGACGGTTGGTGACGTCCTGATCACGCCGGAGATTCCGATCTGCCATCCCGATCAACCCATTCGTGAGGTCGTCGGCCTTTTCGTCAAATCCGCGCACACCACGCTTCCGGTAATCAGCCGGGTCCAGCCGGGGCGCCTCCTGGGGGTGGTCACCCTCCACGACATCACCCGCCAGCAGTTCCTCAACGAATCGCAGGGGGAGTGAGGCGCACTCTTGAGACGGCCCTTGAGGCTGTCTCAGTCGATGAAGACCTCGACGCTGAAGACGCCGGTGCATCCCGGTTCAACCCAATGCAGACCGAGGCCCGTCTCGGGGCTGTTCGGGGGGCCCATCCACGGCTCGACACAGTAATAGGGGACTTCGGGGCCGCCGGTCCAGGTGACGACGGTCATTTCGCGGGTCGGTTTGGCCTGGGAGCCGATCTTCAGACGGAGGCGGCTTCCTGTTTCCGTGTCCTTCACCGTCACCCTGTCGGATGTCAGGTCGGTATGGATACGGTCGATCAGGCCGGGCGCGTCGAGGGTCTCGGGTCCCGGGTGGTGATCGGGTACGGGCTCGAGCAGGCCCCGGGTGTTCTGGCGCCACGCTTTCCGCGCGGGGACCCGGATCCGGTAGTCCTTGCGGTGTCCGCCGTCCCTCCAGGGAATGGCAAAATAGAAATGATGCCCGGCCGACCAGGGCAGTCGGCGGCTTCCGAGATTCTTCAGGCGGAACTCGACGGAGAGCGCGAGTTCCTGGAAACGGTAGGCCACGGTGAACTCGTAGTCGAAGGGGTAGGCTTCGGCGGTCTCCGCATCCGGCTCGAAAACTGCGGTGAAACCGTGTTCATCCGCGCGGGAGAGGGCGAATCTCCCCTGGCGGGCAATGCCGTGCATCGGCATGGGGCGGACGGTTCCGTCCGGGTCCTTCCATTGATGAATGGTCCCCTGGTGAAAAGTCCTCGCCGAGAAAGGGAAGAGGATGGGGTTGCCGCCGCGGGCTTGAGCGATCCCGTCGAGGGACTCCATCTCGGGCCAGTGAATAATGTCCCGGAAAGACCCGTCGGCCAGCCTCAGGTGCCAGTTCATCAGACGGGCACCGCTTTCCGGGAAAGCAAGGAAGGTCGAGTTCCCCACCTGCCATCGACCGATCCGGCGTCCGAGATAGTCAATCCTCTCCATCAAAGGGCAGGCAAACCGGATACGGGGGCCGCCGCAATCCTATTTGCGGATCAACTGATCACCTTCTCTTGCCTTTCGCATTGTTCATCCTACCATGATGCCATTCCCTCTTCAATGAAGGTTCCTGTTCTGATTCTTCTCGTCTTCCCGTTCATGTTCCTGTCCGCATTGCGGGCGGAAGAGGCCCCTGCGGAGGAGTCCCCGGCGGAATCGGTTGAACCGGTACCGGACTTGACCGAGCCCGGGGAGGTGCCGCCCAAGGTCTATGTCATCCCGATCGAAGGGCAGATCGGCAAGCCGACCCTGTATATCGTGCGCCGGGGGGTGAAGGAGGCGATAGAAGCGAAAGCGGGCACCATCATTCTTGATATGGAGACGCCGGGAGGCGATCTCGCCTCGACTCTTGAGATCATGACCATTCTCGATCGCTTCGAGGGATTGACCGTGACCTACATCAACAGCGAAGCCGTCTCGGCCGGGGCGTTCATCTCGGCCGCCACCGACGAGATCCACTTCGCCCCGGATGGTGTCATCGGAGCGGCGGCGCCGGTTCAGTCGACCGGACAGGAGATCGACGAGACCATGAAGCTGAAGATCGAGAGTTATCTCAAGGCGAAGATCCGTTCGATCACGGAGGACCACCCGATGCGTGGTGAGGTCATCTCGGCCATGGTGGATCCGGAGTTTGAATTGAAGATCGGAGACGAGATCATCAAGCCGAAGGGGGAACTCCTCAGCCTGACCGCGAACGAGGCGATGAAGGAATACGGGGATCCCCCGCTCCCCCTGCTCGGGGCGGGCATCAATCCGACGGTCGAGGATCTGATCGAGAAGCTGACCGGGACCAAAGCCTACGAAAGGCGGGATTTTGAGGTCACCTGGTCAATCAATCTGGCCCGATGGCTGACGGTGATGAGTCCGCTCTTTCTCGGATTGGGCTCACTCCTGCTCTTCATCGAGTTCAAGACGCCGGGATTCGGCGTCTTCGGGATCGGCGGTCTTCTCCTGATCGGTCTGGTCTTTTTCGGTCACCATGTCGCCGGACTTTCCGGCAATGAGGGGTTCCTCATCTTCCTGCTGGGTTTTCTCCTGGTCATCGTGGAAATCATTTTCTTCCCGGGGTTGATCGTGCCGGCCGCACTCGGCGCGATCCTCATGCTGGGAAGCCTGATCTGGGGCATGACGGACGTCTGGCCCAGCGGGAGCTTCGAACCAAGCTGGGACCTCCTGACCACACCTCTCTTCAATCTGGCAGCGGGTCTGGCCATCGCCTTGGTCTTCGGTCTTCTCTTTGCCCGGTTTCTGCCGAAATCCGTCTTCTGGAGCCGGTTGGTTCTGGCAGCGGAGAACCGCGGCAGCGCGTCCGGAGTGGCCGCCAACGAGTCACCCGCCGGCGGACCTGCTCCGGGCAGTCTGGCCACGGCGGTCACGGACCTCTTCCCGAGCGGCCAGATCGAGTTCGAGGGCCGGCGCTTTGACGCCCACCTCGAGGTGGGCACGGTCGGGCGTGGAGGGACCGTCCGGGTCATTCGGTATGCGGATTTCGCCTACATCGTGGAGGCCGCCGAATCATGAGCACCATCCTCGCCCTTTTCGCTCTCGGGAGCCTTCTCATCTTTTTCGAAATTTTCCTGCCGGGCGGAATCCTCGGAGTCGCCGGCGGCCTGGCCATTCTCGCAGGGAGCGCCATCGCCTTCATGGATTACGGATCCGACGGCGGAACGCTGGCGGTTGTCGCGGGAGTCGCCCTCTTGATCTGCAGCCTGATCATCGAGTTCAAGTTTCTCCCGAAGACGCGGCTGGGTCGGCGGCTTTTTCTCTCGAAGGCGGATTCCGGAGCATCCCAACCGCCGATTGCCTCGGACGATGTCGTCGGCCGGGAGTGCCAGGCCGAGACCACCCTGGCTCCATCCGGAGTGGTTGTCCTTGACGGGAAGCGCTATGAGGCCTTCTCTCAAGGAGGCTACGTCGAGCGGGGGAGTCTGCTCATCGTCAAGGGAATGGATAATTTTCGCCTGATTGTCTCAAAACCATGAACCTGAACCTCATCATACTTGTCGCCATCAGCGTCCTCGGCCTGGTCGTCGCGCTCTGGTTTTTCGCTTTCTTCTTTGTCTGGCTCCGGGCCGCACTGGCCGGCGCCTACGTCAGCCCGGTCACCCTGGTCGCGATGCGCCTGCGGCAGGTGCCTTACGGGGTGGTCGTCGATGCCCGGGTCACCGCGCTCAAGGCCGGGATCGACCTGACGGCCGATGAGCTGGAGGCCCATTATCTGGCCGGCGGCAGCCTCATTCCGACGGTTCAGGCGATCATTGCAGCGCAGAAGGCCCGGATCTCGCTCGATTGGACGCGGGCCTGTGCCATCGACCTGGCGACGAAGGGGTCGGGCAAATCGGTTGTTGAAGCGGTGCGTACTTCGGTTGATCCGAAGGTGATCGATTGCCCGAATCCGGAGATGGGCCGAGCGACGATCGACGGAGTGGCGAAGGACGGCATTCAGGTCAAGGTGCGGGCGCGGGTCACGGTGCGGACCAACCTCGATCGCTTTGTCGGCGGGGCCAAGGAGGAGACGATCATCGCCCGGGTGGGCGAAGGCATTGTCACCACAATCGGTTCCTCCGAGTCCTACAAGACGGTTCTCGAGAGTCCCGACTCCATTTCCAAGGTTGTCCTCAAACGCGGTCTCGATGTCGGATCGGCCTTTGAGATTCTCTCCATTGATATTGCGGACGTTGATGTCGGTGAGAACGTGGGTGCGAAGTTGCAGGAAGCCCAAGCCGAGGCGAACAAGAGAATGGCCCAGGCCCAGGCGGAAATCCGACGGGCGGCGGCGGTCGCCCTGGAGCAGGAAATGAAAGCCCGGGTTCAGGAAATGCAGGCGAAGGTGGTCGAGGCGGAGGCGCAGGTCCCGCTTGCCATGGCCGAGGCTTTCCGGTCCGGCAATCTCGGCATCATGGACTACTACCGCATGCAGAATATCCGTTCGGATACCGATATGCGCGACTCGATTGCCCGGACGGACGAAGGAGAATCCAAGTAGGATTCACGATTGACTGCCCGGCGCGTTGAAATGGGCCGGGCAGCCGGCACAATCACCTGGAAACATCCCGAATGGACTGGCTGATCGAAAACTTCGGCAAGCTGCTCCCCATCATCCTGATGGTGATCTATTTCTGGGTGAATGCGAAAAAGAAGGGCTCCGAAGAAGACGAGCCCGGCGGCGGTGAAGCCGATGCGGATCAGGCGGAACGGGCGAGAACCATCCAGGAGGAGATCCGTCGGCGGATCCTGGAGCGCCAACAGGGAGCCGCACCCAGGCCGCGGGTCGCTCCTCCGGTTCCGGTGGAAGAGGGCCTGCATCAGGCGCAGACCGCGGCGGAGCGAAGCGGGGAAACCTGGTCGGCTCAACCGGCCGGAGAAGTCTACGAACGGGCGAAGCCGCAGGGTGACTACGCCCAGGTGCTGGAGCGCCAGAGGCAATTGGCGGAGCGTCTCGAGCAGGCCCGTCGCCTGACGTCCCGCAACCTGGAGGCACGCGACCGGAGCCTTGCGGCGTCCGCGATGACAACCTCACCGGTCCGGCAGGCCCCGGAAGCGGTCGGGACAAGCGTCAACCCGCTTCGAAAGACGCTGCTCGGCGATCTGAGTGACCGGAAGGGCCTGCGTCGGGCCGTCATTCTGCGTGAAGTACTCGGGAAGCCGGTCGGGATGCGTTCCTGATAAGCGCACCGGACAGTCTCTGCCTGGTGAAAGAAGCCGCCTCAAGACCGCGGGTCTTGGGGCCTCTCGATTGAGCCGTCACGGCTGCCCGGTCGTCGGACACCACACCAGCCGGATCCGGCGCCTTCCGATGGATACGGGGAAATCTGTCGGCCTTGGACGAACCCAGGGATCAGTTGAAGGTCGATCGACCGATACCGTCGGTGGGCATCCGGAATCGCTGTCCGCCTTTCTCGACGAGCAGGTTGGCTCCGGCTGTGTAGGTGATGAGGATGGTCCCCCGCTTGGTCACCGAACGGGTTTCGCCCCGGGCGAGGGGGCCCTGGAAGAGAACGTCGCCCCCATCAATCTCGGTCACCTTGACCCGGACTTCCTCCAGGGCGATCAGGTTGATCGTCTCGCTGTCCACTGCAGTCACGGTTCCGTTTTCGTTGTCGGCCCGGGAGTTTCCTCCCGATCCCACAATCGCCTGAATGACCCAGACGAGGACGGCGATAGCCAGAATCCCGCTCAGAATGATACCGCCGATTTTGAGGTAGACCGTGTTGTCCAGACGGACAAGGTCCTTCCAATCGCCGCGGGAGCCGGCCGGAGGGCCCGGGGGCTTGGGCGCAGCGGCAGGCCGGCTTGGTTCGGGATGGGGGTCGTTCTCTTCGTGAGAATGGCTCGGCTCAGGTGGCTTTGGTCGTTCCTGAATCTCCATCCGGCCGAAGAGCTCGCGCGTTTCCTTTCTCGACTTCGTTTCGCCAAGAAGGGTGGACGTGTAGTCGGTGACGATCGTTTCCGGATTGATCCGTAGAAAGCGGGCATAATTCCGCAGGAAACCGCGCACATAGATCTCCGGAAGGTTGATGTCGAAGTTGCTCTCCTCGAAGCGCGCGAGAAAATCGCTGCGGATCTTGGTGGTTTCCGCGGCTTCGCGAATGGATATGCCCCGCCGTTTGCGGGCTTCTTCGAGACGTTCTCCGATCGATTGCATGGGTATGACTGAGAGCGGAAGTATACAGGCTTGCGGACATTAGGCGATGCCGAATTCCCACGGATTTCAATCCCGGAACGCACCCGTCGGCGCAAAAGACGCCTCTCAGGGCCTACAGCTCGTCGAGATCGATGAGGATGTCCCGCGGGGTCGATCCGTTTTCCGGTCCGACCACCCCCTTGGCTTCGAGGACCTCCATCAGACGGGCGGCGCGGTTGTAACCGATTCGCAGGCGGCGCTGAAGCATCGACGTGGACGCTCTCTTGGTCGAACGGAGAACATCGAGGGCGGGCTCGTACATTTCGTCGTCGGTCTCGAGATCACCGGCATCATCGTCGCCGGGCTCGTCGATCTGGCGTTGCACATCCTCGGCGAAATCCGGCGGACCATTCTGCTTGAGGAAGTCCACCACCCGGGTGAGTTCGTCGTCCGAGACGAGTGACCCCTGGGCACGGACAATCTTGGCGGTGCCCGGCGGCGAGAAAAGCATATCGCCCCGTCCGATGAGTTGATCGGCGCCACCCGTGTCGAGAATCGTGCGGCTGTCGACCTTGGACGCGACCTGGAATGCGATCCGGCAGGGCAGGTTGGCTTTGATCACTCCGGTGATGACATTGACCGAAGGGCGCTGGGTGGCGATGATGAGGTGGATGCCGGCGGCGCGGGCCAGCTGGGCGAGTCGGGCGATGCCGGTCTCGATGTCCGCCGGGGCGACCATCATCAGGTCGGCCAGTTCGTCGATGATGACCACGATATAGGGCATCTTCTCCGGAATCTCCAGTTCACCCGAGCGCGGCACCTCGAGCCCGAGACCGTCGCGGTCGCTCTCAAGTTCGGAGGAGGAGGGAGCAGCCGGGGTTTCCTGTTCGAGTTTCTTGCGGCCGTTGAAACCGGCGATGTTGCGAACCCCCACTTTGGCGAAAATCTGGTAGCGCTTCTCCATCTCGGTCAGAAGCCACTTGAGCGCCCCGGGCACCTTTTTCGGGTCGGTCACGACCGGAATAAGCATATGGGGGAGGTCGTTGAACTGCTTCATCTCGACGATCTTGGGATCGACCATGATGAAGCGGAGATCCTCAGGGCTGGAGTGGTAGAGGAGTGACGTAATGATACTGTTGATACAAATGGTCTTGCCGGACCCGGTCGCGCCCGCGATGAGCAGGTGGGGCATCCGGGTCAGGTCCGAGATGAGCGGCTTGCCTCCCACGTCGCGGCCAAGACCGATGGGGATTTCCGCGCCCGCATGGGCCCAGTTTTCCGACTCGATGATTTCGCGGATGCCGACGGGGGTCGGGGTCTTGTTGGGGACTTCGACGCCGACGCAGCCCTTGCCCGGGACGGGAGCGAGGATGCGGACAGACTGGGCCCGCATGCCCAGGGCAATATTCTTGTCGAGGCCGGCGATCTTTTCGACCCTCACGCCCGGGGCCGGGTAGACTTCGTAGCGGGTGATGACCGGTCCGACGTGAATCTCGCCAAGCGAGACTTCGACGCCGAATTCCCTGAGGGTGCGCTGGAGAACTTCGGCATTGGCGGAGTGTTCTTCCTCGTTATTGCCCGTGGCCAGCGGATCGACCCCTTCATTCAGCAGGTCGAGGGTGGGGAAGACGTAACTGCCCTTGCGCAGCGGTCGATTGGCGGGGGCCTTGCGGGTCTTTTCGGGCTCGACGATGATGACGCCGGGATGGCCCTTCTTCTTTCGGGGAAAATCTGCGGACTCTTCTCCCGGAGCGATCGGGGGCGGCGTGCTTTCAGCCGGCGGTTCGGGCTTTTCCCGTTTGGGCAGGCTGAATTTTCCGGCGGTGGGTGAACCGGCAAGGGAGGCGCCTTCGGCGGTCGCCGGCCGAGGTGCGGCCTTTGCCGATTGCTTTTCCCGCCGGCGCGCTTCCCTGGCCTGCCGCTTCAGCTCGCGACGTTCGGCCCGGCGCTCCTTTCGGGTCGTCCGCCACTGGTGAAAGCTTTCGAAGAAGCCGTCAACCTGGGCGCCGAAGTCCCGGGTGAAGACGAAGAACCAGGCCATGCCATAGGCGGCCAGGAAGATCGTGAATGAACCGAAGGTGCCCAGCAGGTCGGCCAGGAGGCGATTGTAGATGAGATCGCCCACCATGCCGCCGGCGTCCTGCGGATAAATGCTTCGGTCGACCAGATTCTTGGGCATCGAGGCCAGGCCGCAGGCCGCGATGATACAGACAATCATGGCCGTGATGCGGGAGAGGGCGACCCGCTTGACCCGCCGAACCAGGATCCAGCTCGTCCAGAACAGGAAGAGGGGGACCAGCCAGCTGGCGATTCCGATCAGGGAGAATGCGTAATAGGATACATCCGAGCCGAAGAGTCCGACCAGATTGGTGTCGGTCGGGGTCGTGGTGATCTGACTGCTCTGTTCGGCCCGGTAATCAATGAAGGAAACCAGCAGGAGGACAGCGACGACAAAGCAGAGGACGGCCCAGAACCACTTGGCGCGGTTGCGGGGTGCCTGAAAAGTTGGAACGCTTTTTGGGTTGGAACTCTCCTTCTTGGCCATTTGAGTAGCTTGAGGGCACTTTGGTGAACTCGCCGACTTCCTCCGATTGAATCAAAGTGCCTTCTAAATAAGTTACGGCCGCGGAGGGAAGTCAATGAAGGGCTTTAGGCCGGTCCCGCCACGTTCTCCCGGTCTCGGATGTAATCAACCCATTTCAACGTCTTCTTTTCAGTCTTTTTTTACCCGCATGTTCACGTCCATCCTACGATTCCAGCCGCTCTACCAGGAACGGGTCTGGGGAGCCCGGACCCTGGCAGACCGCATGGGGCGGTCGCTGCCTCCGGGTCGACCGATCGGTGAGAGCTGGGAGATTGTCGACCGGCCGGAAGCCCAGTCGGTCGTTGTGGACGGTCCCTTCGCCGGAATGAGCCTTCGAGCCCTGATCGAGGCGCACGGCGATCAGCTGATGGGTCCGGCCTACGATCGCGACCGGCCGTTCCCGATTCTGGTCAAATGGCTGGATTGCGCGGACCGGCTCAGTCTTCAGGTGCATCCGCCGGCCGCTGTGGCGGACCAACTCGGCGGAGAGCCGAAGACGGAAAACTGGTACATCGCGTCCGCCCGTCCCGGAGCCCACCTCATCGTTGGTTTGAAAAACGGAGTCACCCGGGAAGCATTTGAATCCGCCATGGCCAACTCCACCCTCGAGCAGGTCGTCCATCGGTTTCCGGTCTCCGAGGGCGATTCGATCTTGGTCGAAAGCGGTCGACTGCATGCGATCGATGCGGGCAACCTCATTCTGGAAATCCAACAGAACTCCGATACCACCTACCGGGTCTACGATTGGGGTCGAACCGGGCTCGATGGAAAGCCCCGCCAGTTGCATGTCGGGCAATCGATGCGGAGTATCGATTTCGGGGACTTTGAACCGCAGCCCCTGAGATTTGAGGCGGGGGATGCGGTCCTGGCCGAATGTCGGGAATTCCGGATTCGCCGATTTACCCGGAACCCGGGTTCTTTTCTTCGCCTGACAGCGGGCGAAGAGCCCAGGATCCTGAGTGTGATCGCCGGTCGGGTCCGGATCGCCGAGCGGACGCTGCGGGAGGGCGACAACGTGATTCTGCCGTGGTCGGGCGATTTTGCTCTTGAGGCTGAGGCAACCGCGACCTTCCTGCTGACTGACCATTTTGCCTAAGCTTCCACACAGTTCCACGATTCTCTCCGGCTCACCCTGCGCCGGTGGGATCCTGCGCAGTGTCGTGGTTGGGGTCGTTTTTCTTGGGGCGGTTCTGACCCTGGCCTGGATGCTCCTGGGCCGATTCGCCTTCGAACGTGAACTGGCGGTGCGGACGGGATTTCCGGTGGAAATCGAGAGGTTCTACTGCAATCCGTTCAGAGGGGAGATCCGGGCTAATGCGATTTCCTTCGGGAACCCGCCGGGATTTCCCAATTCGCTTTTTCTGCGGGTGTCCGGGCTCGATCTGACAATCAAACCGTTGTCCGTGCGTGGCGAAGCTCTTGAGATACCCGAGCTCTCACTAGTCGTCGATCAACTGAGTCTGGTTGTCACAGAGACGGGACAGATGAACACACGCGTCTTCAGTGACGCCCTGGATGGGCCGGGCACGACCGGAGACGGTGTTTCCAGTGGGCAGACGGAAAAGAGTTTCATTATTGAACACCTTCTGATTGAGATTCAAGAAGTTGATATTGAAGACCTTAGCTCCGGTTCGGTTTTTGTCCGGCGTTATCGTCCGGCCATTCGCCGCGAGTTCGAGAATGTGAGGGATCTGGACGTGGTGGTCCGAACCCTGCTGGGGGATCTCCTGCAGGCGGGCCTGGAGGCCTACGCACCGGACGTCCTGACGGTCATCCCGGCCCGGCTGGCCGGGCCGGCCGGACCGGTTTTTCTCCAGGGTGACGAAAGAATCAAGGCGACCATGGATTCGGTGATCGAGCTTTTGAAGAATCGCTTTGATTCGCCGGCCGAAGAACCGTAGAGCCTTAAAGTTTATTCGATGACGAAAGCCAAGCAAGAGCACGAACAAGAGATCGAGACCACCGGTCAGGTGGCCAAATCCACGCAGGGGGATGTCCCGGGTGATTCGGATGCGCTCGAAGTGGTCGAAGGCGCGGAACCCACGCTCGAGCAGCAACTCGAGGCAGCGCGGGCCGAGGTGGAAGCCAACCGGAATCTTCACCTTCGGGCGGTGGCGGATCTCGAGAATTACCGGCGTCGGAGCGTCCGCGAGCGGGAGGAACTGCGCCAGTTCGCCACGTCCAGCCTGGTCGAGGACCTGCTGCCGATTCTCGACAACCTGGCCCTCGGCATAGCCTCGGCCCGCCAGGAAGCGGATCCGAAGGCGGTGGCGGATGGAGTTTCCATGGTCCTGGACCAGTTCAAGGGCGTCCTCAACCGGTCGGGTCTGGTCGAAATCAATCCGGCTCCGGGCGACGCCTTCGATCCCCATCAGCACGAGTCGCTGGCCCATCAGCCCAGCGATTCGGTGGCCGCCGAAGCCATTCTCCAGGTTGTCAGGGTGGGTTATTCCCTCAACGGTCGCCTTCTCCGGGCTGCCTCCGTCATCCTGTCCAGTGGCCCGGCCGCTGGGAAGAACGACCGGTCATGACGATTCCCACTACTGAACCGGGGGGACGGGTTCCCGTTCGGCACTTGAACCGACATCTCACGGTCCGGCAGACCGAACGAACGCATGAGCAGGGTTAAGGAAGACTATTACGAACTCCTCGGGGTCAGCCGGCAGGCGACAGCCGACGAGATCAAGAAAGCCTACCGCAAGCTGGCGGTTAAGCACCATCCGGACAAGAATCCGGGAAACAAGGATGCCGAGGAGATGTTCAAGAAGATCTCCGAAGCCTACGAGGTGCTCAAGGACGAGAACAAGCGGGCGGCTTACGACCGCTACGGTCATGCCGCCTTTCAGCAGGGCGCCGGTCGCGCGGGCGGCGCCGGCGGCTTCCATGATCCCTTTGATATCTTTCGGGAGGTCTTCAACAGCGGCGGCGGGGGCGGCGGGATTTTCGATGAATTCTTCGGCGGCGGAGGGGGCGGTGGAGCCCAGCACGGTGGTGATCTCCGCTACGACCTCGAGATCGGCCTGGAGGAAGCGGCCAGCGGGGTGGAGAAGGAGATCTCCTTCCGCAAGCCGGTGGCCTGTGATGCCTGCCATGGCTCGGGTGCGGAGCCCGGGTCGCAATCCGTTCGCTGCACAACCTGCCAGGGAAGCGGGCAGGTGACCAGCTCGCGCGGCTTCTTCTCCTTTCGTCAGACATGTCCCCATTGCAACGGAGCCGGAGTGCGGATCGAGAAGCCCTGCCGGCGCTGCTCCGGTGAAGGGAGGGTCAATGCCAGTACCAAGATCAAGGTCCGGATTCCGGCCGGAGTGGATACCGGATCCAAGTTGCGCTCCGCCGGAAACGGCGAAGCGGGAGCAATGGGAGGGCCTCCCGGCGACCTCTACATCGTCCTCCATGTTGCCGATCACGACGTTTTCGAGCGGCAGGGTGACGACCTTTTCTGCGAGATCCCGATCAAGTTCACCCTTGCGACCCTCGGCGGGACCATCCAGGTGCCCACGCTCTTCGGCCGCGCAACCCTGAAGATCCCTCCAGCCACCCAGAGCGGAACCACCTTCCGTCTGAAAGGAAAGGGCATGCCCAACCTGCGGGGTGGCTACTCAGGCGACCAGCTGATCCGGGTCCACGTGGAGGTTCCGACCTCACTGAGTTCCGAACAGCGCAAGAAACTCGAGGAGTTTGCGGTGGCCTGTGGCGACGCCGATGAACCGGTCGCCAAATCCTTCATCGACAAGGCCAAGCGGTTTTTCGGCTGAACGGAACCGGGTTTGCACTCGCCAAACCGTCCGGGGATAGCAGACATTGATGCGTGATGCGTGTGGTCATTCTCGGTTCCGGTCGCGGCTCCAATGCGGAGGCCATTCTTGAGGCTCAGGCAGACGGGAGACTGGGACGGGCCCGGGTTGTCCATCTTTTCACGGATCAGGCGCAGGCGCGGATTCTGGAGCTCGGTCCCCGCTTTGGCGTGCCGGCTTCCTTCATCGATCCCGCTCCCTTCCGGACCAAGCTGGAAGGCGAAGGTGAACGCCGCTACATCGAGGCGATCGGATCCTGCCGGCCCGACCTGATTGTTCTGGCCGGTTTCATGCGGGTCCTGAAAGCGGGTTTCCTTCGAGCCTTTTCCGGCAAGATCATCAACCTGCACCCCAGCCTCCTCCCAAGCTTCCCGGGTCTCGACGGAATTGGTCAGGCTTTCCGGCACGGTGTCAAAGTGACGGGATGCACCGTTCACCGGGTCAACGAGGAGGTGGATGCGGGGCAGATCATTGATCAGACGGCGGTGCGGGTGGAGGCGAGGGACACCTTGGAGACGCTCAGCGAGAAGATCCACCGGGCCGAACACACCCTGCTGCCGGCGGTGATCGCCCGTTTGAGTGAGGGGTGAGAAATCCCTATCTATGGCCATTCACGAATGTCGAGTCGCCGTGAGAGCGGAGTTGGGAGCGGATCTGGAGGATTTCCTTAACGAGAACGAGGAGAGTGGCTGGATGTTGATCGAGGATCCGGTCGCCGGGTTGGCCGTTTTGAAGGGCTTTTTCGAGTCGAAGGACGAGGCGACCCGGGCCTGGTCCGGATTGGCCGATCGGGTGAAGCCCTTCCTGAAGCCAGGTGACCCGGTCTTCAGCGAACTGGCGGATCAGGATTGGAGACTCAGCTATCGGGAACATTTCAAAGCGTGGCATTCCGGCCCGATTCACTGGGTGCCGGTCTGGGAGAGGGAATCCTATGCGGTTCCTCCGGGCGACGTCGCCGTCTGGCTCGATCCGGGAATGGCCTTTGGGACCGGCAATCACGAGACCACCCGACTCTGCCTGAACCGGCTGATTGCCTTTGATCGATCGCGTTGGGCAGGAAGTGCAGTCATCGATGCGGGTTGTGGTTCGGGAATCCTCGCGATCTCGGCCGCCCGCCTCGGCTTTGGCCGGGTCCGCGGGTTTGACCTGGATCCGGAAGCGGTCGTCATCGCGCGCAAGAATGCGGATCTCAATGGCCTCGCGGATCGATTGGTTTTCTCTGAGGGTGATCTGGAATCCGGTCTGGCCGGCGTGCCTGCCGACGTCGTGCTGGCCAATATCCTTTCAGACGTCCTCGTGCGATTCGCGGACCGTCTGATACAGTCAGTCTTGCCCGGTGGCGTCCTCGTCCTCAGCGGCATCCTCTCGTCGGAGTTGCCCGAGGTCAGGGCGGCTTTCCGGGAACTCGCGCCCAACGCGCCGATCGAATCGGCCACCTTGGGCGAATGGGCGGACCTCCTCATCCGTCTTTGATCCCGGAAAAGAAAAAGGGGCGGCCCCGAAGAGCCGCCCCTTGAATTTCGATCAGTCCGCGGGTTCAGAACCTGAACTGCAGGCCGGCGTTCACGGTCAGTGGCGCCCCGAGGAAGGTTTCAGCACGCTGAGGGCTGTGTGACGGCGCACCGGGAACACCTTCGAAGCTGCTGTTGTCAGTCGCATCCGAGACATAAACCTCGTCAAAGAGGTTGAAGACGTGGAGGAAGACCGAAGTCTCGACATCGCCGAAGATGCGAACCGGCAGGCGGTAGGATCCGTGGAAGTCGAAGACGGTGAAGCTCGGGATCTCCCAGGCCTGTCCCCGATCGGTCTCATCCTGGCGGGACGACGGATCATAATCGGCCCAGTAACGGCTGTAAGTACGGCCCTGGAGCTTGAGGGAAAGGCCGTTGACGGGGAAGAATGTAACGGCATAGGCGAACTGGGTCTGCGGGGCGTCGCCCACCTGAAGATCCTTCAGATAGAGCTTGCCCGAATTGGGGACGGGATTGCCGGTGGTGATGTCGTACTCCTCGAACGGAGCATCCGCAACGTAAGTCCAGTCGCCAATCGAGACGGCGGCATCGAACCGCAGCCATTTCAGAGGCAACCAGGCGGCTTCGGCCTCGATCCCCTGGTAATCCGAATCGACCCCGCGCTGATAGGTGATCGTGTTGTTCTGTTCGCTGACCGAGGAAATCGTCCGGTCGCGCCATTGGGTCGAGTAGACATTGGCCGAGACATTGAACTTTCGGTCCTTGGTCTCGTAGCGCAGACCTGCTTCGAAGGAGGTGAATTCCTCGTTGATCGGATCGATCAGGGTGCCGGTCACGTCATCAATGGCGCCGTCGAAGATCGGTGCTTTGGTCACCCATCCGGCGTTGACGAACGCGCTCAATTGCGGAGTGAAGGCATAATTCACGCCGCCCTTGATCTGATGTCCGTCCAGGCCGTTGCTCTCGAGGGAATAGGCTTCACTGGAGCCGGCTGACGCGCGCCGGAAGTTGTCCGTGTAGCCATAATCAATCGTCGAGTAACCGTAGACGCCGAAGGCATGCAGCGGCCCGTTGCTGTACTGGCCCTGGACGAAGAGACCAAGCCAGTCGACCGTATTGGAGTTGTTGTAGTCAACCGTGTCGCCGAGCCCGAGCCGGGTGTCGTTGCCGTTGGCCCAGAACTCGCTTTCCTGACCGGGGGCGGGGAGGTAGTAGTCGCCGCCGAGCAGATCTCGGATTTCCCGGAAATGGTCGAGTGAGGCCGTTCGCCAGTCCACTCCGGCGGTCATGGTGAAGTTGTCGGAGAATTCCTGGGTCAGTTTGGAGACAATCCCGTACTGATCCTGGATGTTCACGCTGTTGCGCAGGATGGCCAGCGACTCGCCCGCATTCTTGTCGCGGTCATCCCGCACGGTGCGGGTGCCTTCGTTGGCCGCGATCGTCTTGTTCCAGTCGTAGGCGCTGCCGTAGAGCGGATCGGTATTGGGCAGAAAACCAAAAGCCCGCGAACTGCTCTGGAAACCGTAGACGTTGCTGGTATTGTAGAGCGTACCGGATCCACCACCGCGGCCGCCCGAGTAATAGAAGACGGTGGCCAGCTTGGTTTTCTCGGCAAGGGTGGAGTACCAATTGACGTTGATCTGGGGCTTGTGAAAGTAGTTCTCCCGTTCGTTCAGGAAACCGGCGTCCTGCCGACTGTGCTGGCCACCCCAGTAGTACTGTTGTCCGGTATAGCTCGAACTCACCGGAGCATAGTTGGGATTGAACTCGAGGCCGGAATCCACCGGCCCGCGGGTGAGGGCACCTTCGATGTCCGCCTCGGAGTAGCCGAGAGACCGGGCGTAGTCGGCGTCGTAGGCCGCGATGTTGGAGGCGAAGGTCCGCTGACCGTGCCGCTGGGGCGAACCGATGGCGAAGAGCTCGATCCGGTTGCGCTCGTTGATCAGGATGGTCGAGCCGAAATAGTAGCCGGTTCCTCTGGTCCATGTGCCGCGGGCGTAGCCGTCGCCGGTCTTGGCGACGAGGCCGACGGTGAAGGCAACTCTCTCCTTGAGCAGGCCGGTGCTCAGGACGATGGTCCCTTTCAGAAAGCCGTTGCTGCCGGCTTCCAGCTTGACCGAGCCACCGGCTTTTGAGGAAGCCGGATCGGTGATGATGTTCATGGTGCCACCGATCGAGGGAGTCGGCAGGGTCACGTTACTGAGTCCCCGCTGCATCTGGATGGTCGCTGTCACATCTCCCAGCCCGTCCCAGTTCGACCAGTAGAGCCAGCCGTTCTCGATGTCATTGGTTGGGACACCATTGATCAGGATCGAGACATTTCGCTGGTTGAAGCCGCGGACGTTGACCCGTGCGTCACCGGCGCCTCCGCTGTCGGTCGTCGCGTAGACTGACGGCGTCGTGTTCAGCACCAGCGGGATATCTCGGGAGCCCAACTCGGCCGCGATGGTCTCCTTCGACATTTCGGTAAAGGCCACCGGCGTCTCGCCGGGAATGGCCTGATCGGAGAACGTTTTCATGCTGGTGACCTCGAAAGCCTCGAGTTCGACCACCGGAGATTCGGGTTCGGTCGAGGCGGAAGCGGCCTCTTGGGCGTGCAGACCGGCCCAGCCGGTAGCGACGGTCGCGAACAGACCAATCGTGTTCTTCAGATTCATTCGGATTCAGGTTCGTTTGTGGTTTGCCTTCCGGCATCCCGAAGCGCACCGCGCGCATATCTGAATGCCGGGGTAGGCTCGAAGATTTGCGGGATCATCGGCCGGGATCAATGTCGCTTTTTGATTGTGAACAACTTTATTGGCCGAATTGACACTCCTGTAACCCGGAGGTGGTTGAACGCCGGGGACGGGAGGGCATCCAGGACTGGCGCGACAGCTCAGGACCAGCCCGGATCAAGAGTTTTCCTGATCGCCCATCCCCGGAAATGTGGGTGGAGCGAAGCTGGATGTTCTACCCGGGTGGGGATTCGGTTCGGCTCGGCGGGAAGTCAGTCTTCCTTCGGGCCCGGAGCCTTCAGCTCGGTCTCGGGCGGGGCTTTGGTCTTCTCGGCCGCGATTCCCACGACGACGAATTCCATCGAGCCCACATCGTCCATGCCGAGGTTTCCGGTCAGAACGGCGGTTATCTGCTGGCGCAGCCGATCCGAGAAATCGCGAATCCGTGCGGATTCGCGGAGTTGCAGCTGGATCCGTGTCTGCATGCGCCCGCCGCTTGTGCCCACCGCAACTTTGGCGCGGACAATTTCCGGAAACGATTCGCAGGTCCGGGCGATGACATCTTCAAGGGCCTTTCGGGCGATGGTGACGGATCCGTTGTCCGCGGTAAAGGCGGTCACCCGGTTCTTGGGGCGGCGGATCATCGACCAGAGAAGAACCACGAAGAACGCGGTGCAGAACGCAAAGATGACAATCGTCAGGTAGATGTCCGGTATTGCGGCGATCATGATTTGGGGAACGGGGAAGGCGATTGCCGTCCCCGTCGGAGAGCGGTCAATTGCTGTCGGCGTGGTCCTGGGATTCCCAGTCGTCGCTCCGGTCGGAACCGGACTTGGCGGCCGCGGATGGCATCTTGACTCCCTCGATGACCACATCGACCCGTTCAACCGGTTTTCCGGTCATGGTCGTGACCTGTTTGCTGACGGCAAGCTGGACTTCATAGGCCGTCTTGGCCAGTTCGGTGCCGAATTCCATGATGACCCGCAGCTCAATCAGGTAGTTGCCGTGTTCATTCTCGCTGACCCGGACTCCTCGATCGGATTCCTTCTTGGAGAAAAGATCGGCGATGCCGTCGACGAAGCCGCCTCCCACACCGCTGACGCCGT